>NZ_LMFD01000010.1:0-479583 GCF_001427165.1 Caulobacter sp. Root487D2Y | reverse complement strand
CGCGTGCGTAGGGACCTCGTCAAACCTCACGTCTCCAGGGCCGGCCGGGCATGGAACACTAAAACGGCGTGGCGTGAGGGCTGACCTAGCAGCAGGCGGGCTGTGAAAGGCTCGCGGTCCGGGACCGGGTKTCGTTGACCTGGCCCGYCCGTCGGAGGCTTCAAGGCGGCGAGGCCCTAACAAAGGCTCAGCGTCGCGGGCTTCCGGATAACGACCGCGCGGAGCGATCGGGCTTCGTCGAAACGGTNTCGCGGTCCGGGACCGGGTGTCGTTGACCTGGCCCGCCCGTCGGAGGCTTCAAGGCGGCGAGGCCCTAACAGGGCTCAGCGTCGCGGGCTTCCGGATAACGGTGGCGCGGAGCGTCTGGCTTCGTCGAAACGGTATCTATTCAAAGTTCTCCGGACGTCGTCCGGCGCTCCGCGTCCCTTTCCATCACCTCAGCGGTTCCCGCGTGAGCCTGCAACGCCGTGCCCGCGAACACTTGCCCCCACCTGACCGCTTCGCGGTCTGTCCGCCCCCACAGGGGGCGGAGGACGCGCGCACTGCGCCGGCGCCGGCCGGCGGCGGAGCCTCTTCCCCCTCTGGGGGAAGACGACCGCGAAGCGGTCCGTAGGGGGCAAGTGATCGCCGCAACCAAGGTTCTCCCCCGATTGCCGCCCGCCGCCATCCCCGCCAAAGTCTCCCCGCCGGGCCCCGACCCGCCGCGCCACGCGAGAACCCGCATGGATTTCATGAAACTCCTGCGCAGCTTCGAGGAGTTCCTGTTCGAGGCGACGTCGTGGCTGGTCTTCTATCCGCTGACCCTGTGGCGGGTGCTGGTCCGGCCGCTGGAGACCATGGGCTATTCCGACGCCGAGCAAGGCGACGACGAGGCCGGGCGCTACGACGACAGCCTGACGCCGCCGCTGTTCCTGCTGATCACCGTCGTGCTGATGAACCTGATCGCCCTGGCCGCGCACCTGCCCCAGCCGCAAGGCGGCGGGACGCTGCAGCACGCGATCTTCGCCTCGCCGCAGAACGCGGCCCTGTTCCGCGCCCTGATCTTCAGCCTGATCCCACTGGTCGCCGCCGTCGCCCTGCTGCGCCGCCAGGGGATCCGGCTGTCGCGCGAGAGCCTGCGCCCGCCGTTCTACGCCCAGTGCTACCTAGCCGGGCCGTGCGCGGTGATCGTGATCGGCGGCGGGATCATCTTCCAGCGCCACGACATCCCCAATGTCTACGGCCTGCTGCTGATGCTGGCCGGGATCGCCTGGTTCCTGACCGCCCAGACCCGCTGGTTCGCCGGCCGCCTGGCGATCGGCCCCTTGCGGGCGGCGGGGATCGCGGTCTGGGCGCTGGTCCAGGCCCTGGTCTTCTTCGTCGCGCTGATGATCCCCGTGGCCCTGTTCTGAGGTTCAAGGTCCTCCCCCCGTGGGGGAGGTGTCGCCCGAAGGGCGACGGAGGGGGGAGTGATCGGATGGCGGCCACTACCCGGATCGACGATCCTGACACTCCCCCCACCGATCGCTGCGCGATCACCTCCCCCCCGTGGGGGAGGGTCTGGAGGGGAGGGGACTTACGAAACCAACTTCCCAAATCGAGTGACGCCGCCCGTCGCCTCCGGCTAGGGTCCGGGTCGAAGTCGGAGGAGAATCCCATGCGTCTTGGACTGGTGCTGGCCGCGATCGCGGCGCTGTCGGCGTCTGCGGCCTTCGCCCAGGACAAAACCCCCTACGAGGCCGTCGACCCGTTCATCGGCACGGGCGGCGACGGCCACACCTTCCCCGGCGCGGTCGCCCCGTTCGGCATGGTGCAGCTGAGCCCCGACACCGACATCCTGCCGTTCAAGCAGAGCTACGCCCGCGCCGCCGGCTACCGCTACAGCGACCCGACGATCCTGGGCTTCTCGCACACCCACTTCTCGGGCTCGGGCCACTCCGACCTGGGCGACATCCTGCTGGCCCCGGTCAGCGGCGAGGCGAAACTGGAGCCGGGCGAGGCCGACAAGCCGGGTTCGGGCTACCGCTCGCGCTTTTCGCACGATGGCGAGGCGGCCCAGCCGGGCTACTACGCCGTGACCCTGACCGACAGCCAGGTGCGGGCCGAGCTGACGGCCGGCCTGCGCACCGGCCTCCACCGCTACAGCTACGCCAAGGGCGCGCGGGCCCAGGTGCTGCTCGATCTGCGCACCTCGATCTACAACTATCCGGGCAAGGTTTCGTGGTCGCGGATCCGCGTCGCCGAGGACGGCACGGTGACGGGGATGCGCGAGACCCGCGGCTGGGCGCCGGGCCGCCAGCTCTATTTCGCCATCCGCTTCGACAAGCCTCTGGTCGGCAAGGCGCTGTACAACAAGGAAGACAGCGTCCCCTACAAGGGCTTCGCCCAGCCGGGCCGCACGCCCTTCGACCGCGCCCAGATGGAGGGCCGGGCCCTGGTCGGGGTCTTCGACTTCGGGACGATCGACGGGCCGCTGGTGGCCAAGGTCGCCCTCTCGTCGGTCAGCGAGGACAACGCGGTCCTCAACCTCGACAGCGACGAGAAGGGCTTCGACTTCGACGGCCTGCGGGCCCGGACGCGCGCCGACTGGGAAAAGGCCCTGGGCGCGGTCGAGATCGCCGCGCCGTCCGAGATGCGCACCAGCGTCTACACCGCGCTCTACCACACCCTGCTGGCCCCCAGCGTGTTCAGCGACGTCGACGGCCGCTATCGCGGGCCGGACAACGCGGTGCATACGGCTCAAACTTCAGGGGGGAAGGGCTTCACCTTCCACTCGACCTTCTCGCTGTGGGACACCTTCCGCGCCGAGCATCCGCTGCTGACCCTGGTCCAGCCGGAAAAGCGCACCAGCGACGTGGTCAATTCGCTGATCGCCTCGCAGCAGGAGAGCCCGTACGGGATCCTGCCGGTCTGGCAGTTCCACGGCCAGGAGACCTGGACGATGATCGGCTACCACGCCGTGCCGGTGATCGCCGACGCCTACCTGAAGGGCATCCGGGGCTTCGACGAGACCGCGGCCCTGGACGCCATGGTCAAGAGCGCCGCCTACGCCCCCTACGGCGGCCTCGGCGACTACATGACGCTGGGCTACGTGCCGATCGACAAGGAGCCGGAGGCCGCCTCCAAGACCGTCGAATACGCCTATGACGACTGGACCATCGCCCGCATGGCCAAGGCCATGGGCAGGGCCGACATCGCCGCGACCTTCGAGAAGCGGGCCGGCAACTGGCGCAACAGCTTCGACGTCAAGACCGGCTTCCTGCGGGCCCGCAAGAGCGACGGGACGTTCCGCACGCCGTTCGACCCGACGGCGATCAACTACGGCAGCGACTACACCGAGGGCAACGCCTGGCAATATTCGTGGTTCGCGCCGCAGGACCTGGGCGGGCTGGTCGGGCTGATGGGCGGCGACGCGGCGACGGTGAAGAAGCTGGACGCCATGTTCGACTTCGACAACTCCAAGCTCGACTACTCCCACGCCGAGGACATCGCCGGTCTGATCGGCCAGTACATCCACGGCAACGAGCCCAGCCACCACGTGGCCTACATGTACGACTACGCCGGCGCCCCGTGGCGCACCCAGGCCCGGCTGACCCAGATCATCAAGAGCCAGTACAAAGCCACGCCCGACGGCCTGTCGGGCAATGACGACCTGGGCCAGATGTCGGCCTGGCTGGTGTTCACGTCGCTGGGTTTCTATCCCGTCGCGCCGGGCTCGAACGAGTATGTGATCGGCCGGCCGTTCGTGGAGCGGGCGGTGCTGAACCTGGAGGGCGGCAAGCGGTTCACGGTGCGGACGGTGGGGCTGTCGGACGACAAGCCTTACCTCGGCGCGGTGAGCCTGAACGGCAAGCCGCTGACGCGGAGCTTCCTCCGCGACGCCGAGATCCGGACCGGCGGCGAGCTGGTCTTCACGATGAGCGCCACGCCGAACAAGACCTGGGCGTCGGCGGCGAAGGACCGGCCGATGTCGATGACCGCCTATGGGAAGTAGGCGCCCTTCCTCCGTGGGGACAAGGGAAGGGCGCCCGCCCTCAGCGCGCCGGCGTGACCGCCTGGACGCTGAAGTCGCCGATGGTGATCGCCGGGCCCTTGGGCGCGTTGGCGCCGTCGACGCGGACGAAGGACACCACCAGTTGGCTGAGCTGGCCCGCCGAGAGGCCGCGAAGGACGTCGGTGGCGGGCAGGACCAGCTTGGCCTTGCCGCCGTGATCGCCGTGATCCGCCTGGTCCCCGCCGTCGGCGTGATGCAGGGCTCCGGCGATTTCGAAGGCCCCGACCGTGCCGATCAGGTGGCGTTCCTCGGGCGCGCCACCCGCCGCCGGCAGGTTGACATAGACCTTGTAGAAATAGCCGCCGTCCTTGCCGACCTCGGTCAGGGCGACCTCGTCGAGCACCACGTTCAGCTCGGTGGGGGCGAGCGCGCGGGGTGGGGCGGCGGCCAGGGCCCCGGCCTTCAGCTTGCCTTGCGGGCCCAGGGGCACGCTGACGCTGAACGACTTATCGTCCAGGGTCAGGGCGCCCTGGCTGTCGCCCAGCGAGATCACCCCGTCGATCGCCTTCTCGCCGTTCATCGGCACGGCGCGCAGCAGCGGCCGGGCCGGGGTCTTGAGGGCGGGCGGCCGGGGCAGGCGCTGGTTGTCATAGACGTAGCCGAGGGTCGTGGTGGTGTCCCGCGTCTGGATCTTGGCCATGCCGGGGGTGGCCCCGTAGTTGAAGGACCCGTTCCAGTAGGGATCGTTGGTCGCCGGCATGGTCCGCCCGCCGCCGGCGGTGATCCAGGCGGCCCACAGCCGGTCGATATTGCCGTGGTGGACCCAGAAGATCGGATCTTGCGGCGACTGCAGGGTGGGCATGAAGCCGCCGATGATGTTGTGCACCGGATTGTGCGGCACGCTCTCGATCTGCGGCTCCATCGGCGAGGGCCAGTTGCGCGGGAAGTTGACGTATTGCGGCTGGGTGAAGCCGTAGCCCAGGGCGGCGGCCACGTTGGTGTTCTTGCGCTGGGTCCACAGCGGGTTGCTGGCGTCCCCCGGCGTGGTGAATTCCTTGGGCAGGTTGGCGTTGGCGAAGTAGTCCCAATAGGGAAGGTTGAAGGCCTGGTCGCCCGAGATCGCCCGGATCTGCTGCTCGAACCGGTAGATGTAGCCGCGATGCCAGGTCAGGAAATAGGGCTGGCCGTGCGGGCAGAAGTTCTGGTGGATGTTGGCCCAGTAGAACCAGCTGTTGGGATCGTTGGGGTTGGTGTTGGCCCGCATCGTCTTCACGGCGGCGACGAACTTGGCGTAGGACGGCGTCGTCACGAACTGCGCCCAGGAGACCCGCGTGCGAACCGACTGGGCCCGCGCCTGATCGGCGCCCAGACCCGCGGCCAAGCCCGTGGAAACTCCGGCCGCGGCGAGACCCGCGCCCAGCATCTTGCGTCTGTCGAGCATGTCGCCCTCCCCTTGTGTCGGGAGACGATAGCGTCCTTTGGTTGTGTTTTGAAGAGTGCTCGCCGAAAAGTTTGATCAGCGGGCGATTTTCCAGCGGGAGAGGCTGGCCGGACGCCTAGAATCCCAAGCACGCCGGCTGGGTGATCACCAGCACGGCCTCTTGCGAGAACCGCTGGCGGTAGGCGGCGCGCACGGCGTCCAGCCGGTCCTCGCCGCCGGCGCGGCCGGGCAGGGCCAGGATCACCACCTTCGACGGCTCGCGGAGGATCGGGCCGGCGTTGGAGCGCCACTGGCCGGCGGCGTCGAGCACGGTCAGGCCGTCGGGAAAGCGCGGGGTCAGCTCCTCGTCGACGAAACGGGCGAAGTCGGCCTCGGAAACGCCGACCTGGTCGCCGATCTTGCGGCCGAAAAACAGCTCCACGGCGCGGCCGGGGTTCTGGCCCGCCGGACAACTCGCCGGCGCCAGGCTGGCGCAGCCGGAGAGCAGCGTCGCGCCGGCCAGAAGAGGCAGCAGCGCGTTTCGCATCCTAGCCGCCCACCGCCAGGTCGTCGGCGTGGATCATCGGGCCCTCGGTGAAGCCCAGCTCGGCCTCGATGGCGTCCGAGCGCAGGCCGGCGATGCGGTGGGCGTCGGCGCTGTCGTAGCGGACCAGGCCCCGGGCGACCTCGCGGCCGGTCTCGTCGCGGACGCGGACGGCGTCGCCCTTGTCGAACGGACCCTCCACGGCGCGCACCCCGGCGCAGAGCAGGCTCTTGCCGTTGACCAGGGCGGCGGCGGCCCCGGCGTCGACGGTCAGCCAGCCTTGCGGGGCCAGCGAGCCGGCGATCCAGGCCTTGTAGGCGGCGGCCGGCGAGGCGCCGGCCTCGATCACGGTGGCCAGGGCCCCGTCCTCGATGGCCCGCAACGGGGCGGGGCGCGAGCCCAGGGTGATCAGGGTGGCGCAACCGGCGGCTCGGGCGATGCGGGCGGCGGCGATCTTGGTGGCCATGCCGCCGGTGCCGACCCCGGCCGAGGCGTTGGCCCCCTCGGCCATGGCGGCGATCTCCGGCGTGATCTCGCTGACCCGCTCGATATGGGTCGCCGACGGATCGCGGCGCGGATCGGCGGTGTAGAGGCCGTCGATGTCCGACAGCAGCACCAGCAGGTCGGCGCCGACCATCTGGGCCACGCGGGCGGCCAGGCGGTCGTTGTCGCCGTAGCGGATCTCCTCGGTCACCACCGTGTCGTTCTCGTTGACCACGGGCACGACGTTCAGGGCGATCAGGGTCTCGGCGGTGGCGCGGGCGTTCAGCCAGCGGCGGCGCACCTCGGTGTCGTCCCGGGTCAGCAGGATCTGGGCGGCGCCGACGCCGTGCGGCTCCAGCGCCTCTTCCCAGGCCCGCATCAGCACCGATTGGCCGGCGGCGGCGGCGGCCTGCTTCTCGGGCAGGGTGAGCGACTTGCGTCCGGTCAGGCCGAGACGCCGGCGACCCAGGGCCACGGCCCCGGACGACACCACGATCACCTGCTGTCCCCGGGCCCGCAGGCGAGCGAGGTCGGCGCAGAAGGCGTCCAGCCAGGCCCGGTCGGCCGCGCCGGTGGCGGCGTCGACCAGCAGGGCCGAGCCGACCTTGAAGACGATGCGTTTGGCGCGTGTAAGCGCTCCCCCCGAAGCGCTCATTACGGGTTCCAGCCCCCGGGGGTCTCCTCGACGTGGTCCTCGTCGTCCTCGATCTCCTCGATCGCGTCGCCCCGGCGGATGCGCACCTGGCTGTAGGCGGCGCGCAGCAGCTCGGTGACGCCTTCGCCGGAAACGCCGGAGACCAGCATCGGCTTGATCCCCGCCACGGCCTCGAGCTCGGCGGCCTTGGCCGCGCGGGTCTCGTCGTCCAGGGCGTCGACCTTGTTCAAGGCCAGGATCTCGGATTTGTCGGCCAGCTCGTCGCCATAGGCTTCCAGCTCGCCGCGGATCGTGGTCCAGGCGCCGGCGATGTCCTCCTGCGTGGCGTCCACCAGGTGGATCAGCACGGCCGAGCGCTCGACGTGGCCCAGGAAGCGGGTGCCCAGGCCCGCGCCCTCGCTGGCGCCTTCGATCAGGCCGGGAATGTCGGCCAGCACGAACCGCTCGCTGGTCGACAGGTCGACCACGCCGAGATTGGGCGTCAGGGTGGTGAACGGATAGTCGGCGATCTTGGGCTTGGCGGCGCTGGCGGCGGCCAGGAAGGTCGACTTTCCGGCGTTGGGCAGGCCGACCAGGCCGACGTCGGCGATCAGCTTCAGCCGCAGCCAGACCCACAGCTCCTCGCCCTCCTGGCCCGGATTGGCGTACTTCGGAGCCTGGTTGACCGGACCCTTGAAGTGCAGGTTGCCCCAGCCCCCGTTGCCGCCCTTGGCCAGGCGCAGGGTCATGCCGACGGTGTCGAGGTCGGCGATCAGGGTCTCCTTGTCCTCCTCCAGCACCTGGGTGCCGACGGGAACCTTCAGGACCACGTCGTCGCCCGCCGCGCCATGGCGCGCCCGGCCCATGCCGTGGACGCCCGTCCCGGCCTTGAAGTGTTGCTGGTAGCGGTAGTCGATCAGGGTGTTGAGGCCCTCGACCGCCTCGATCCATACGTCGCCGCCTCGGCCGCCGTCCCCGCCGTCGGGGCCGCCGTATTCGATGTACTTCTCGCGTCGGAACGAGACCGCGCCGCCGCCGCCGTTGCCGGAGCGGACATAGATTTTGCACTGGTCCAAGAATTTCATGAGCGTCTTTTGTCGCAAGGCGGCTTTCGCGTCGAGCCGAAACCGGCCGGAAGCCAAGCGTTACAGGAGTCTGGAGGCCTGAATCCGGTGGTGAGGGCGTCGCTTTGCCGCGCTTAACCGCGTTTGGCGTCGTGACGAAATGTTAAAACAGATCATGTGACATTGGATCCCATGAGGAAACCGACAGGACCATTGCGCGGGGAGGGTTGGCGTTGACGACGATTTCTGACGCCGAATTTGCGCATGACCTCCAGGATCTGACGCTGCCGACCCTGTGTCGCAAGTACACCCACGAGGCGTCGCTCCATCGGAACATGCTGATGAGCCGGGGCACGGGCCTGGCCCCGGAGTGGCGCGACTTCCGCGCCTTCCTGACCGCCATCGGCCGCCGCCCGACCGAAGAACACAACTTCATCCTGCTCAACCGCAACGAACGCACCTACGGACCCGGAAAGGTCCGCTGGATGACGGCCGAGGAACAGGCCGCCCACGAGGAAGAGTTCGACCGTCAGCAGGCCGCCAAGAGCCGCGAAACCCACCAGCTGATGCACCAGGCCGCGGCGATGAAGCGCGCCCAGGCCCCGAACGCCCAGAACTTCGGTCAGTGGACGCCGATGGCCGGCCGCCAGGTCGCCTATACCGAAGTGGCCAAGCGCCTGGCGATCCCGATCAACGCCCTGAACAAGACCATGGCCGAGGGCCGCTCGGCCGACGAACTGATCAAGCGCTCGGGCTCGGCCCAGGAGCTGATCAATCCCAATCTGCAGTGGCTGCCGCCGGACCCGACCCGCAAGGCCAACTTCTTCGAGGCCTTCCGCATCTGGCACATGCAGGTGCAGCCGCAGTTCGCCCGCGCCGCCACCCCGACCTTCCTGTTCCTCTACATCGCCCTGCCGGTGATGAAGGAGTGCCGGGACGAGCTGATGGGCCTGAACCTGTGGAATCCGCTGGGCCAGCGGGCCATGAACGCCCGCGACAGCAATGTCTCGTGGAAGAAGTACTGCGAGTTCATGCCGCGCGCCCAGGTGGCGATGATGGAAATCCCGATCTACGCGACCTATTCGCTGCTCAGCGACCTGGACGCCCTGTGCGAACGGATCATCGTCGCCGAGAAGCGCTTCCGCGAAGGCCCGCAAAAGGTCGTCGCCACCCACCGCGCGGCCTGACGTCTTCCTTCCCTCCCCACAAGGGGGATGGAAGGGCGCCAGATCAAGCCAGCCACACCATCATCCGCGTCGGCACGGGTTCGCCCCGGGCGGTCGACGGCTTGTGCTCGACGACGCCCGTATAGAGGAAGCCGGCCTTGACCAGCACCTGGCCCGAGGCGGGGTTGTCGGCGAAGTGGCCGGCGACGACCAGCTTCTTGCGCCAGTCGGACTTGGCCCAGGCCAGGGCGCCCTGGGCGGCTTCCGTCGCCAGGCCGCGGCCCCAATAGGGCCGGCCGACCCAGTAGCCGATCTCCAGATGACCGTCGGGCGGGGTGAAGAAGCCCAGCACCCCGACCACGCCCTCGTCCTCCAGGTCGATCACGAAGGTGGAGTCCTTGCGCCTGTCCTGGACCTGGCAACGGGCGACGAAGCCGTCGGCGTCGCTCTGGCTGTAGGGCCAGGGCATGCGGGTGGTCATCTTGGCGATCGCGTAGTCGCCGCACAGCGCCGCGATCCGCGACGCGTCATCGACCCTGGGAGCCCGCAGCGTCAACCGCCGCGTCTCGATGATCGGACTCTTCTCGATCACGCACATCGCGCGCCTCCCGTTCTCGGTCCTTCTAGGTGGGGACCGTGACGCTCGGATTTCAGGCCTGGGGTTCTTTTGCGGCCGAGAAATTTCGAGCGGACAAAACAAAAGCGGGGAGCCCGGCGTTCCGGACTCCCCGCTTAGGTTCGTCTGTCCGGATCGTCTTTCTTGAGGAAAGCGCGACCCGGTTTCTACGAGGTTCGCGCTATTCGGCGGCCTGGGCCGGAGCGGCTACGTTCACGTAGGTACGGTTGTTGCGCTTGGTGACAAAAGCCACCGCGCCCTCAATGAGGGCGAACAGGGTGTGGTCCTTGCCCATGCCGACGTTCACGCCGGGATAGAACTTGGTGCCGCGCTGGCGGATGATGATGTTGCCGGCGGCGACCTTCTGGCCACCGAACTTCTTCACGCCAAGGCGGCGGCCGGCCGAGTCGCGGCCGTTGCTGGACGAGCCGCCAGATTTCTTGTGAGCCATAGTGGCCTCCTAGTTCCTAGACCCGGTTTCTCTTAAGAGACCTGGATCGAGCTAATCGTTCGTTGAGCCCCGCGAGGGTCTCAGGCTTCGGCTTCCGGAGCAGCTTCGGTCGCGGCCTTTTTCGGCGCGGCCTTCTTCTTCGGAGCGGCGGCGGTTTCGGCCTTCACCGGCATGCTCGGGATCGTCGCCGGGACGGCGGCGTCACCCAGGCCGCGGGCGCGGGCGTTCAGGATCACCTTCGGGGTCAGGTCGATGACGCCTTCCCACTTGGTTTCCTTACCCCCGCCGGCCACCGAGGTCACGCGCACGACCGACTCGGTCTGGCGGTGGCCGCGGGTGCGGCGATAGCCCTGACGGCGGATCTTCTTGAAGATCTTGACCTTCTCGCCCTTGCGGGTTTCGAGCAGGGCGCCGGTCACGACCGCGCCTTCAATCAGGGGCGCGCCGATCGTCACGGCCTCGCCTTCGCCAAGCATGAGGACTTCGCCGAAAGCGACTTCCGAGCCCGGTTCACCGTCGAGCTTTTCGACAACCAGCAGGTCGCCGGCTTGGACCCGGTACTGCTTGCCGCCGGTTTTGATCACCGCGTACATAGGTTAGCGCCTTAAGAAACGTGCGTTCGCAAAATAGGGAACGCCCGCGAGGAAACCCAGCGGGCGAGGGGGCGGACTTATACAGGCCAAGCCCTGTGAGTCAACGGCCGGATGCGGCTTTCCGGCAACCTTTGCGAGTCATATCGGGGCTGGCGTGTTACACTATAACAGTCTAAGGGTCGGGCGTGAACACGACCTTCTTCGCCTCCGTCGCCGCCACGGGTTTCGCCGTGGCCTTCCTGCACGC
This sequence comes from Caulobacter sp. Root487D2Y, assembly GCF_001427165.1. Classification (NCBI taxonomy): domain Bacteria; kingdom Pseudomonadati; phylum Pseudomonadota; class Alphaproteobacteria; order Caulobacterales; family Caulobacteraceae; genus Caulobacter; species Caulobacter sp. Root487D2Y. The sequence continues at coordinate 468,392 of NZ_LMFD01000010.1, read as the reverse complement.
GGCCCTGCCCACGCATTGGCTGCCGTTCGTGCTGGTGGGCCGCGCCCAGAAGTGGACGACCGTGCGCACCCTGGGCGTCACCCTGCTGGCGGGCCTGGGCCATGTGGGCCTGACGATCCTGCTGGGCCTGGCGGTGGTGGCCGCGGGCCTGGTGGCCCAGCCGCATGTGGGCGGTTCCTTCCATTGGATCGTCGGCGGGCTGATGGCGGCGATCGGCGTCTTCTATCTGGTGCGCGGCCGCCACCGGCACGCGACGATGGACGGGACCCGCAAGTTCACCTCGGACAAGGCGGCGATCACCGCCCTGGTGGTGCTGCTGACCCTGTCGCCGTGCGAGGCGTTCCTTCCCTATTATCTGGCGGGCATGGAGCACGGGGTGATCGGCTTCGTCACCTTGAGCGCCGTGCTGCTGACCGCGACCTCGGCGGGCATGTTGATCTTCACCGGCCTGAGCCTGGCCGGGTTCAGCCGCCTGGGTCTGGACCGGCTGGAGCAGTACGAGGAACTGATCCTCGGCGCGGCCCTGATCTTCATCGGCGCGGCGGTGGCTTTCCTGAAGACCTGAGAGCGCTCTTTTAGGGGGTGCTTTCACAGAGGGCCCATCAGCCCTAAATAGCGCCCATGACCAACACCGCTCCCGCCTCATCGCCTGCCGCAAATGGCAAGATCCCCGTCACCGTGCTGACCGGCTATCTCGGCGCCGGCAAGACCACCCTGCTCAACCGCATCCTCACCGAGGAGCACGGCAAGAAATACGCCGTGATCGTCAACGAGTTCGGCGAGGTGGGCATCGACAACGACCTGGTGGTCGGGGCCGACGAGGAAGTGTTCGAGATGAACAACGGCTGCGTCTGCTGCACGGTGCGCGGCGACCTGATCCGGGTTCTGCAGGGCCTGATGAAGCGCAAGGGCGGCTTCGACGCCATCGTGGTCGAGACCACGGGCCTGGCCGATCCGGGCCCGGTGGCCCAGACCTTCTTCGTCGACGACGACGTCAAGGCCCGCACCTATCTGGACTCGGTGACCGCCGTGGTCGACGCCAAGCACATCCTCCTGCGCCTGGGCGACAGCAAGGAAGCGGTCGAGCAGATCGCCTTCGCCGACCAGATCGTGCTGAACAAGACCGACCTGGTCTCGGAGGACGACCTGCGCCACGTCGAGGCCCGCATCCGGCGGATCAACCCGCTGGCCCCGATCCACCGCGCCCAGCGCTCGAACGTCCCGCTCGAGGCGATCATCGGCAAGCACAGCTTCGACCTGGAGCGGATCACCGAGCTGGAGCCGGCGTTCCTGAACCCGGCCCACGGCGAGGCCGGCCACGTGCACGACGAACACTGCGGCCACGACCATCATCACCATGGCCACGACCACGACCATGGCCACGTGCATGACGAACACTGCGGTCACGATCATCATCACGACGCCAAGAGCGCCATCCACGACGACGGCGTGAAGGGGATCTCCCTGACCCTGGACAGGCCGGTCGACGGCCAGAAGATCACCGTCTGGCTCAACGACCTGCTGGCCCGTCGCGGCCCGGACATCCTGCGCGCCAAGGGCATCATCGACGTCAAGGGCGAGGAGCGCCGCCTGGTCTTCCAGGCCGTGCACATGATCCTGGAGGGCGACTTCCAGCGCCCGTGGACCGACAAGGACAACCGCTACAGCCGCATGGTGTTCATCGGCCGCGATCTGGACGAGGCCGAGCTGAAGGCCGGCTTCGAGGCGACGGCGGCTTAGGGGCGCAGGCCCTCCCCCCGTGGGAGAGGGCCTAAAAGGCCCCTAGTGAAGATCCTCGTTGATGATCCCGATCTGGGTCCAGCCTTCGGTGTGAACCCGGTCGATCACGCCCATCAGCGCCTCGTAGGGCACGTCGGCCTGGGCGCTGACCATCAGCCGCTGGTCCTTGCGAGGGCCCTTCTGGCCGTTGGCGGCGAACTTGGCGTTCAGGTCCTGGGCCAGGGTCTTCAGGCTGGTGGGCTGGCCCGCCAGGAACAGAGCGCCCGAGTTCTGGATCGAGATGAACACCGGCTCCTTCGGCGCGACCTTGTCCGAAGCCGGCGGCATGTCGAGCTTGATCGAGGTGGTGGCGATCGGCACGGCGACCATGAAGATGATCAGCAGCACCAGCAGGATGTCGACGAACGGGGTGACGTTGATGTCCGCGTTCTGCTGGATCGCATAGCGCCCGCCGCTGTTGCCCGCGAGTTTAGCCCCCATCGCCTGTCTCCTCTTCGAACCCTTGGGGTTGATTGAAGTTACAGGCGTAGTTTGCGAGCTTTCTTACATTTGTAAAGCGCCAAGTCGCGGGCGCGAAAAAGGGGCCGGACGCTAGCGTCCGGCCCCTGATTTTCCGGCGATCGCCGAAGACCCTTAGTGGATGTCTTCGTTGATCAGGCCGACCTTGTACCAGCCGGCGGTCTGCAGGGCGTTCAGCACGCCCATGAAGTCGGCATAGGTCACGTCGGCGTCGGCGCGGACCATGATGCGCTGGTCGTCCTTCGGGCCGGCCTGGTCGTTGGCCACGAACTTGGCCTCCAGGTCGAACTGCAGGTTGTCCAGGCTGGTCTGCTTGTCAGCGACGTACAGCGCGCCCGATTCCTGGATCGAGATGAACACCGGCTCCTTCGGCTTCGGCGCGTTCGGCGGCGGCGGGACCGCCGGCGGCAGGTCCACCTTGATCGCCACGGTCGCCATCGGCACGGCGACCATGAAGATGATCAGCAGCACGAGCAGAATGTCGACGAAGGGCGTGACGTTGATGTCGGCATTCTGGCCCAGCGAGTATTTGCTGCCGCCACCGCCGGAGAGTTTAGCCGCCATTGCCTGACTGTCTCCTAAGGGCCGCGTCCGTCGCGGTCCCGAAAATGTTAGATCGCCACGTCTGGCTCAGACGGGCGCGGAAGTAAAGCCCGACGACGCGGCGCGATGGCAACCCCTTTTGTGAGTCTTTTTAGCGGAACGGCGTTCGGATGACGGGTTCTTCCATCTCGGCTCGCGCCCCGCGAGAACTGACGCGCGACTAGGCGCCCGCATCGGGGCGCGGTATGGCGCGCGGATGATCTATTCCTTCGACGCCTATGTCACCGCCGCCCTGTTCGACCGCGCCGGCCGCGCCGCTTTCGCGCTGGGCGACGGCACGGTCCGATTCGAGGCCGCCATCGGCGCAGAGCCCGGTTTCGTCACCGTCGAGGCCCACCAAGGCGCCGTCCTGGCCGCCGCCGTCCACCCGTCGGGCCGCGGGATCGTCACCGGCGGCGACGACGGCCGCGTGGTCTGGAGCCGGCTCGAGGGCGACGAGGTCGCCGCCACCCTGATCGCCGAGGTCAAGGGCCGCTGGATCGAGCACGTGGCCGCCAGCGCCGCCTCCGGCCTGATCGCCTTCACCGCCGGCAAGGAGGCCCATGTCCGCGACGCGGCCGATCCCAAGTTCCTGCGCGTCTTCGCCCACGACAAGACCGTCTCGGGCTTGGCCTTCGACCCGAAAGGCCGCCGTCTGGCCGCGGCCGGCTACGGCGGCGTCAGCCTGTGGTGGGCCAAGATCGAAGGGCAGAAGCCGCAGGTCATGAAGTGGGCCGGCAGCCACATCGCCGTGATGTTCAGCCCCGACGGCAAGTTCCTGGTCTCGTCGATGCAGGAGAACCAACTGCACGGCTGGCGCCTGGCCGACGGCAAGGACATGCGGATGGGCGGCTACCCCTCCAAGATCAAAAGCTTCGGCTTCTTCGACAAGGGCAATCTGATGGTCACGGCCGGCGCCAACGGCGCGGTGGTCTGGCCGTTCGCCGGGGCCAACGGTCCGATGGGCAAGGAAGCCGCCGAGATCGGCTTCTCCCGCGACTCGATGGTGGTGCGGGTGGCCGGCGTCGAGGCCCTGCCGGTCGCCATCGCCGGCCAGGACAACGGCAAGATCTGGGGCGCCCACATGCGGTCCGGCCGCATCGAGACCCTGAAGGCCGAAAAAGGCGCGGCGATCAGTGCGCTGGCGGTCTCGCCGGATGGCGCGCGTCTGGCCTGGGGCGACGAGGACGGCGAGGCGGGGATCATCGCGATCCCGGCGATGGACACGCGGTTCTAGGCTTCACGCTCCAGAAGGCGGGGTGACGTTAGAGGGCGCTCAGCACCTTCACCACCGCCGCCACCGTCTCTTCGTCCGTATCGCGCAGCCCGTCCTGCACGAAGCCCAGCTTGTAGGCCCGGTCCTCGTGGCCCCGGCCCAGGCCGTAGGCCATCGGCCCGCTGCACGAGCCGTGCACCTCGCGAACCCCGGTCCGCGCCACCAGTTCGGCCACGTTCGACGGATTGACCCCGCCGCCGGCCAAGATGGCGATGCGCCCGTCGGCTTTCTCGACCAGCGTCGCGATCGTCTCGGCCCCGGCCAGGGCGTTCAGGGCGCAGCCGGACGTCAGGATCCGTTCGAAGCCCAAATCGATGGCGGTTTCCAGCGCCGCGAACGGATCGGGCGTCAGATCGAAGGCCCGGTGCAGGGTGACGCCCAGGCCCTCGGCATGGGCCACCAGCATCGACAGGACGTCTACGTCCAGTTCCCCTGTAGGAAGATTGGCGCCGATCACCACCCCGGCAAGGCCCGCTTCGCGCGTGGCGTCGATGTCGCGGAAGATCGCGTCCAGGTCGCCGGCGCCATAGACGAAGTCGCCGTTGCGCGGCCGGATCATCGGATAGATCGGGATCGCCGCCTCGGCGGCGAGGGTCATCAGCCCGGGCGCCGGGGTCAGGCCCTGCAGGGCCAGGGCCGAGCACAGCTCGATGCGATCCGCGCCACCGGCGATCGCCGCCGCCAGTCCGGCGGGCGTATCGACACAGACTTCCAGGATCACGCGGTCGGACATCTTTGCCTCTCCGATGCTCATGCTAGGGATTCGGAAACGGCGTTCTTGGAGCACACCCATGCTGAATCGCAGAGGCCTAATCGGCGCGTCCCTTGCCGGACCGGCCATCATCGGCGTGGGCGCGGCGAGCGCCGCCGATGAAGCGGGCGGCATCCAACTGACCAAGCCCTGCGTGATCTCCACCTGGGACTTCGGCGTGCCGGCCAACCAGGCGGCCTGGGCGATCCTGAGCAAGGGCGGCCGGGCGCTGGACGCAGTGGAGGCCGGCGCTCGCATCCCCGAGCAGGATCTGAAGAACCACAGCGTCGGCCGCGCCGGCTATCCCGACCGCGACGGGCACGTCTCGTTGGACGCCAGCATCATGGACGAGCAGGGCAATTGCGGCGCGGTCGCCGCCCTGGAGCACATCGCCCATCCGATCTCTGTGGCTCGGGCGGTGATGGAGAAGACCCCGCACGTCCTGCTGGTCGGGGCCGGCGCCCTGCAGTTCGCTCAGGAGCAGGATTTCCCGCGCGAAGCGCTGCTGACGCCGGAATCCCGCGCCGCCTGGGAGGCTTGGCGCAAGGAGGCCAAGTACGCGCCCAAGGCCAACAGCGAGGTCGGCGACTACGGCAAGACCTCGGGCCAGTTGGGCACGCCCGGCGGCAAGGGCAATCACGACACCATCGGCATGTTGGCCCTCGACGCCCACGGGAACCTGTCGGGCGCCTGCACCACCAGCGGCATGGCCTGGAAACTGCGTGGCCGGGTCGGCGACAGTCCGATCGTCGGGGCCGGGCTCTATGTCGACAACGACGTCGGCGCGGCCACCTCCACCGGCGTCGGCGAGGAGGTGATCCGCAACGTCGGCAGCTTCCTGGTCGTGGAACTGATGCGCCAGGGCCGCTCGCCCCAGGACGCCTGCAAGGAGGCCGTGGCGCGGATCCTGAAAAAGAAGCCGCGGGCCAAGGACATCCAGGTGGGGTTCCTGGCGCTGAGCAGGACCGGCGAGGTCGGGGCCTGGTCGATCCAGAAGGGCTTCAGCTACGCCCTGTGCGACGCGGCGCGGCAGGACCGCCTGGTGGCGGGGGAGAGCTTCTACTGAGGCTGTCTAGGCCGCCACGCTGCGCGACAACATGTCGGCCAGGGCCGAGGCCTCGATAGGCTTGGGCAGGACGTCATCCATGCCGGCTTGCCGATAGGCCTCCACCTCATGAGTGAGCACGCTGGCGGTGACGGCGATGATGGGCGTCCTGTCGCGGCCGGCGGCCGCCTCTTCCGCGCGGATCATCCGGGTGGCTTCGACGCCGTCCAGGTCGGGCATGTGGACGTCCATGAAAATCGCGTCCCAGGCCTGGCGACGCCAGGCCTCGACCGCTTCCCTGCCGCTGGCCGCGAAGCCGCATTCGACGCCGAAGGGCTCCATCAGGGCGGCGAGGATGCGACGGTTCACCGGGTTGTCGTCCACCACCAGCAGCGAGGCCGGCGCGCCCTCCTGGGCCACGACGTCCTCGACTTCGACGAGCGGGGCGGAGCCGACCACGGCCGGAATCGGCGCGCTGAAGTCGAACCGCGCCCCGATGCCCCGCGCCGACGCCACGCGCAGCGAGCCCCCCATCTGTTCGGCGAGCTCGCGGCCGATGGCCAGGCCGAGGCCGATGCCGCCGACCTCGCGCGTCGATGAACTGTCGACCTGGACGAAGCGCTGGAAGATCGTCTCGTGATCCTTGGCGGCGATGCCGATCCCCGTGTCGATGACCGAGACCGTGAGATGTTCGTCGTCGCCGCCGATCTTGACGGTCACGCCGCCCTGGCGCGTGAACTTCAAGGCGTTGGCGATGAGGTTGCCGATGATCTGGCGAAGCCGATCCGGGTCGCCGCGCCGGAACGGCGCCATGTCCGGCTGCACGGTGACCAGGAACGAAAGGCCACGGGCGTCGGCCAGGGGTTGGAAGATCTGCCGAAGATCGTTCACGAACGTCTCGAGCGCGAACACGTTCGGCCGCAGCTGCAGCGCGCCGGCTTCGATCTGCGAAATGTCGAGAATGTCGTCGATCAGCTGCCGCATGACCCGAGACGCCGTCTGGATGCTCGCGACACGGGTTCTCTGCGGCGGGGTGAGATCCTCCCGGGCCAGCAATTGGCCCTCGCCGAGAATGGCGTTCAACGGCGTGCGCATTTCGTGGCTCACCGTGGCCAGGAACTGCGACTTGGCGCGGTTGGCGACCTGGGCTTCCTCGGTCATGCGCTCCAGCTCGATCGTGCGGGCCCGGACGCTGCTTTCGAGGTTCTGATTGAGGCAGTTGGTCTGGTGGTTGCGGCGTGCGATGTCCTCGAGCAGTTCGCGGTTCTCGTCGCGCAAGCGCAGGGCGTCGACCAGCAGGGCGTGGTTGTTGCGATGGCCCAGCATCATGACCACCCAGAAGATGACGCCGAGAACGCCCAGGGTGGCGTCCACGCCGCGCACGCTGATCAGGGTCAGGGAGGCGGGCAGAAGGATCAGGGAAACATAGATCCGGCCGGTCCACTTCAGAGGCGACAGGACGCCCGTCGCGCCGCCGGCCAGGGCGGACAGCACGATGATCAGCACGTAGCGCGCGTCGACGCTGTCCAGGGGAATCCTCACGCAGGCCAGCAAGGCCCACAATCCCGCGCTGAGGATCAGGCCCAGGCTGTGGACTTGAGCCAGAAGCGAAAGGTGGTCGGCCAGGAAGCGCCCGCGAAGCGCTCCACCCAGCAGCCGGTCGGTCACGAGGCGAGCCGCCAGCAGGGTCAGGACCACCGCCAGCCAGACCAGTCGGAAAGGTCGCTCCGCGGGCTGCGCGACCGCGCAGACGCCGATCGCGGCGGCGGCCTGCACCGCCATCGTCGCCGAGGCGTTGCGATGCGCGTGTCCGATCAGCGCGAGCTTGATGGGGTCGCTTCGGAGTCGATCCCCTATTTGCGCAGCTCGCATGTCGTTCCGCCCGTCCAACAACCGTTTGGATTTATAGGATCAGGGGCGCTGAACGACGTTACGCAAAATTGGCGACAGAACGCCGCAGAGCTTGGCCTTAGAGGCCGGGCGGCCTCGGGCGTGGATAGGTTGCGCCCAGGGAGGGCCGTTACTCAAATCCCCGCATGGTCCCCCACTCCCCAAACGGCTCTCGCCGCGAGCGCCAGTTGTTCACGGCCGCGGTCTCGTCGCGATAGCCAAGGGCCATGCCGCAGAACAGCATGTGGTCGGCCGGAAGGTCGATGAACGTCGCCACCAGCTTGCCGTAGACCGACCAGAACTCCTGGGCGCAGGTGTCCAGCCCCCTTTCGACCGCCAGCAGCATCAGGGTCTGCATGTACATGCCGATGTCCGACCACTGCGGCGGGCCGCAGTCACGGTGGACCGAGAAGAACAGGGCCGCCGGCGCGCCGAAGAACTCGGCGTTCTGGGCGAACTGCTGCAGTCGGCCCAGCTTGTTCTCGCGCGGGATGTTCAGCGCGCCGTAGAGATCCTCGCCGACTTGGTAGCGGCGGGTGCGCAGGGGCTCCCACAGGTTGGGCGGATAGACGTGGTATTCCGGCTCGTCGCGGTCCATCAGCCGCGAGGCGACCAGGGCCTTGAACTCCTTCAGCGGCTCGCCGGCCAGGGCGTGCACCACCCAGGGCTGGAGGTTCCCGCCCGACGGGGCGCGGGCGGCGGCCTCGAGCAGTTCGCGCACCACCGCGCCGGGCACCGGGTCGGGCCTGAAGGCGCGAACCGACATCCGGCGTTGGACGGCTTTGGACACGGTGCGGAAGTCGGTCATCAAGGCCTCGCTAACGGATGCGCGGCTATCCCCGCGACAGAGGCTTGGTTAGCATCCGGCCGCAACGTCAAGGCAAGCGGGAGATTTCGTGCGGGTTCTGCTGCGTAACATCCTGGTCGCGCTGTTCATCGTGCTGGTCGCCGGGCCGGTGCTGACGGTGATCGTCTATCGCTTCGTGCCGCCGCCCGCGACGCCGCTGATGGTCATCCGCCTGGCCGAGGGCAAGGGCTGGAACCACCATTGGCGGCCGATCGGCGAGGTCTCGCCAGCCCTGCCGCGCGCCCTGATCGCCGCCGAGGACGCCCGGTTCTGCGACCACCACGGCTTCGACTTCGAGGCCCTGCAGAAGGCCTACGAGAACAACGGCAAGGGAAAAAAGATCCGCGGCGGCTCGACCATCAGCCAGCAGACCGCCAAGAACGTCTTCCTGTGGCAGGGCCGCTCCTATTTCCGCAAGGGACTGGAGGCCTGGTTCACGGTGCTGATCGAGACGTTCTGGGGCAAGAAGCGGATCATGGAGGTCTATCTGAACTCCATCGAATACGGCCCCGGCATCTATGGCGCGGAAGCCGCGTCGCGGACCTATTTCAAGGTCGGGGCCGACAGGTTGACCCAGCAGCAGTCGTCGCGGCTGGCGGCGATCCTGCCCAGCCCCCTGAAGTGGAAGGCGGTCAATCCGGGGCGCTATGTGAAGAAGCGCTCCAGCCGGATCGGCAAGGCTTCGGGTGCTGTGCGCCGCGACGGCCTGGCGGCCTGCGTGGCTTAGTTTCGGTTGTCATCCCGGATCGGCGCGCTACGCGCTTGTCCGGGATGACAGGTTTTGCGGAAGGACAGGCCATGATCGCTCCCGGACCGACCCTGGAAACCAAGCGGCTGATCCTGCGCCCTCCCGCCACGGAGGATCTCGACGGCTGGGCGGAGCTGATGGCCGATGCGGACGCCGCGCGCTTCATCGGCGGGCAGATGAGCCGGTCCCAGACCTGGCGAATGATGGCGACCATGGCCGGGTCCTGGGCGCTGAACGGCTTTGGCATGTTCTCGCTGATCGAGAAGGACACCGGCCTATGGGTCGGCCGCGTGGGCCCGTGGCGCCCCGAAGGCTGGCCGGGGACCGAGGTGGGCTGGAGCCTGCATCCCCGCGCCCACGGCAAGGGCTATGCGGTCGAGGCGACGACGGCGACCATGGACTGGGCCGTCGACCATCTGGGCTGGACGCGGCTGGTCCACTGCATCGACCCGGCCAACACGCCGTCGATCAAGGTGGCCCAACGGATCGGTTCGCGCTTCTTGGAAGCCGGAAACCTGCCCGAGCCTTACCAGGACGTCGAGATCCACCTGTGGGGGCAGACCGCGGACGAATGGAGGACGCGGCGGGCTCAAGCTCCCAACGGCCGCGCATAGGCCGCCCGGGCCCGGCCCGAGCGCACGAACACCCGCGTGATCCTCTCGTCGATGGTCCGGATGCGCACCGCGAAGTCGTCGGCGGCGTCCTCGATCTCGCCGGCGGTCAGGTCGTCGTGGAAGTCCAGGGTCACGCCCAGCAGGATCTCCTGCGGCCCCAGATGCATGCTCAGCACCTCGGCCACGGTGTCGACGCGCGGGTCGGCGGCCAGCATCTGGCGCACCTCTTCGACGATGCGCGGTGAGGCCGACTCGCCGGTCAGCAGGCTGCGGGTCTCGTTGGCCAGGAAGATCGCCACCAGCACCAGCAGGACGCCGATCGCCACCGAGGCCGCGCCGTCGGCCCAGGGGATCCCGAACACCGCCGAACCCGCCACGCCCAGCGCCGCGATCGCCAGGCCGGCCAGGGCGGCGCCGTCCTCCAGCAGCACGGCGAAGACCGAGGGGTCCTTGCTGCGGCGGATGGCGCGCAGGAGAGGCGTGCCGCGGGTCAGGACCCTGAACTCCTTCCAGGCCACCAGGAACGAGCCGCCCTCGAACAGGGTCGCCAGGCCGACGACCAGGAAATTGATCCAGGCGCGTTCGATGGGCTCGGGTCGAAAAATCTTGAGCACGCCCTCGTAGATCGAGAAGGCCCCGCCCAGGGCGAAGATCAGCAAGGCCACGACGAAGGCCCAGAAATAGACCTCCATGCCGTAGCCGAACGGATGGGTTTCGCTGGGCGGCTTGCGGGCCCTGGCCAGGCCCAGCAGCAGCAGGCCCTGGTTGCCCGTGTCGACGCTGGAGTGAATCGCTTCGGTCAGCATGGCCGAGGAGCCGGTGAGGGCGAAGGCGACGAACTTGGTGACGGCGATGGCCAGATTGCCGGCCAGGGCCGCGTAGACGACCATGGTCGAGCTGTTGTGGGTTCCCGTCGCGGCCATGCCGCCCGAACGCGGCGGCGAAGCGGCCCGTTCCCGGTCAGACCCGATTGTACGGATACCGGTCGCGGATCATCCGCTGGAAGAACCGACCCTTGGACGGCGCGCGCTCGAAGGCCTCGGTCACCCGGGGCGGCACCCCGACATAGACGTATTCGTCGCCGTCGTGGAACGTCACGTAGAGCTTGCCGTGCTCGGGCTCGTAGTCGATTTGGCGGATCGCCGTGGAGTCGACACGCATGGCTGAAAGCCTCCGCATGAGGATCGGTTTCAGACGGAAAAGCGCGTATCCGCCTTGGCCGGTTCCCCGGGGCCCGTCAGGCGCCTGTTTAGGGTGCAATCCCGCGCGAACAGGGCTGTAGTCGCGGATGCGAAAGGCTCCGCTTCACGGGAGCCGGGGGAGAAACGCACATGCAACCGCATTCCTGGGTCGCCGTCGTCACGCTGGTCGCCCTGCTCGTCTATGTCTGGATGGCGCTTGGCGTCGTCGGGGCGCGCCGCAAATGCGGGATCGACGCGCCGACCATGACCGGGGACCCCGTCCTCGAGCGTCATGTCCGCGTTCAGGCCAACACCCTGGAATGGCTGCCGCTGTTCCTGCCGTCGCTGTGGCTGTTCGCGATCTACTGGAGCGACCTGGCCGCCACCATCCTCGGCGTGGTCTGGATCGTCGGGCGGATCATCTACGCCCTCGGCTACGTGGCCGATCCGGGCAAGCGCGAGGCCGGCTTCATCATCCAGGCCCTGGCGACGGCGATCCTGCTGTTCGGCGCCCTTGGCCGCGTCATCTGGATGCTGGCGACGCTCGGCGCCTGAACCTTCCTTGGAGCGTGACAGCCGAAACCGGCATCCACCGTCGGCTGTCACGCTTTCTGGCCCGACGGGCGAGGCTTGGCTATGACGCCAGAATGACCCTTCCCGTCGATCCCGCCCGCTACAGCGCCTTCCTGGTGACGATGTTCGTCATGGCCATCACGCCGGGGCCGGCCAACCTGTTCGCCATCGCCACCGGCATGCAGAAGGGCAAGGGCGCGGCTCTGCTGGGCGTGGCCGGCATGAACGTCGCCACCCTGGTCTGGTTCGCCTGTTCGGCCCTGGGCCTGGGCGCGCTGATCATCGCCTTCCCGAAGGCCTTCCACCTGCTGGCCCTGGCCGGCGCGGTCTATCTGGTCTGGCTAGGCGTCAAATCGATCCGCGCGGGAATACAGGACAAGGGCGGCGCGGGCGAAACCCACCGGTCGTTCCGCATGGGCCGCTCGGCGTTCCGCGACGGTTTCGCCGTGCAGATCGCCAACCCCAAGATTCTGCTGTTCTTCACCGCGGTCCTGCCGCCGTTCATTGACGTGCATCGGCCGCTGGCCCCGCAGCTGGTGATGTTCGCCGCCGCCACCATTGGCATGGATCTAATCAGCATGAGCAGCTACGGTCTGGGCGGCGCCGCGCTGGCCTCGCGGATGAACGAGCCGGGCTTCCGGAAGGGCTTCGCGATTGTCGTCGGCGTGCTGCTGATCACCGCCGCCGGGCTGATCGTCTCGCGCGGTTGATCACAAGGTTGAAACGCAAGGGCCTTGGCGAAACCACAAAGCTGCGCCATGCATTTATACTGATGGGACGAAACGGCTCTTTTCGCCAAGTTTCCTAGTGAAGGGATGCGCCATGATTATTCGCAAGACGATCGCCGGCAAGGCCAGGCTGGTCGCTGCCTTGGCGCTCGCCGCCCTCCTGACGGCCTGCGCCACCGCTACTCCCTACCAGCCGAACGTCGCCGGTCAGAAGGCCGCCGGCGGCTTCTCCGACAGGCGGCTGGAAAGCGACCGCTATCAGGTCAATTTCGCCGGCAACAGCGTGACCTCGCGTGAAACCGTCGAGCGCTACCTGCTCTACCGGGCGGCCGAGGTCACCGTGCAGGCGGGCTATGACTGGTTCGAGACCGCCGACCGCCGCACCGACCGCTCGGCCCGCGCCGTGATCGACAACTTCGGCTACGGCTGGGGCGGTTACGGCTATGGCTACGGCGGCTATCCGTACGGCTACTGGCGCCCGGCCTGGCGGGGCTACTACGGCGGTTACGGCGGCTATTGGGGTCCGTGGGGCGACCCGTTCTGGGGCGGGACCACCGAGATCCGCACGATCGAGAAGTTCCAGGCCAGCGCCGAGATCCTGCTCCACAAGGGCCCCAAGCCCGCTGGGGACCCGCGCGCCTACGACGCTCGCGAGATCATGACCAATCTGGCTCCGACGATCCTGCGTCCGGTCCCGCCGGCGGGCTGATCGAGTTCGAACGGCGCGATCTTGGGCCTCCCCTCGCGGGGAGGCCCTTTTCGTTTTTAGCGCGGGGCCATGCGGATGCCGCCGTCCAGGCGCACGTCCTCGCCGTTGAAATAGCCGCAGGTGATCATCGTCAGGGCCAGTTGGGCGTATTCTTCCGGATTGCCCAGGCGCTTGGGGAACGGCACCGAGGCGGCCAGGGCGGCCTTCACATTCTCGGGCGCGCCGTTCATCAGCGGGGTGTTGAAGATGCCCGGCAGGATGGTGTTGACGCGGATGCCGTCGTTCATCAGGTCGCGGGCGATCGGCAGGGTCATGCCGATGACGCCGCCCTTGGACGCCGAATAGGCGGCCTGGCCGACCTGGCCGTCCTCGCCCGCCACGCTGGCGGTGTTGACGATCGCGCCGCGCTCGCCGTCGGCCAGCGGCTCCAGGTCCAGCATGCCCTTGGCCGACTTGGCGATGCAGCGGAACGTGCCGACCAGGTTGATCTGGATGATCATGTTGAAGGCGTCGAGCGGGAAGTGCTTGGCCTCGCCGGTGGCCTTGTCGCGGCTGGCGGTCTTGATGGCGTTGCCGGTGCCGGCGCAGTTGACCAGGATCCGCTCCTGGCCGTGGGCGGCGCGGGCCTTCTCGAAGCCGGCGTCGACGTCGGCGTCCGACGTCACGTTGACCTTGCAGAACACCCCGCCGATCGCCTTGGCCACGTCTTCGCCCTTGGCCTCGTTCATGTCGAAGATCGCGACCTTGACGCCCTGGGCGGCCAAGGCGCGGGCGGTGGCTTCGCCGAGGCCCGAGGCGCCTCCAGTGACCACGGCGGCGACGGTGCTATCGAGTTTCATGGACGTTTCCTCACGACTTGCGTTTAATTGAACCTTGAGGAGCGGTTTAACCCGATGAGCGCCGACGCCAAACCATCCCCTGACGTCAACCCCGAAGCCAACGCCCGCGAGGTGCTGGATCCGAAGAAGGCGCTCGTGCCGGCCGCGGTGCGGGTCAACGAGCAACGAGTGGCGCGCGGCTTCTGGCCGAAGATCCGCAAGGTGGCGTCCAAGATCCCGTTCGCGGCCGACGCCCTGTCGCTGTGGTGGTGCGCCAAGGACCCGACCACTCCGACCGCCGCCAAGGGCATGATGTTGGCGGCCCTGGCCTATTTCGTCCTGCCCACCGACGCCATTCCCGACGTGCTGCCGGCCATCGGCTTCACGGACGACGCGGCCGTCATCGCGGCCTTGATCGCCATCCTCGGCAAGAACATCAAGCCGCGCCACAAGGACGAGGCCAAGACCTTCCTGGCCAAGCTCGGCGCGGACGATTGATCTGGTGGACGCTTCGTAGGCCGCCGCCATGACCCTGTTCGAGACCCGTCCGATCACCGTATCGATCGCCCGCCCGGCCGCCGAGGTCTATGCCTTCGCTCGGCGGCCCGAGAGTTTTCCCAAGTGGGCCGCCGGCCTCGGCGCGGGCCTGACCCGCGACGGCGACCGCTGGATCGCCCACGGTCCGGACGGCGACGTCCAGGTGCGGTTCTCGCCCGAGAATGTCCACGGCGTCCTCGATCATTGGGTGACCCTGCCGGACGGGACGGAGCTGTCCATCCCGTTACGGGTCGTGGCCAACGGCGACGGAGCCGAGGTGACCCTGACCCTGTTCCGCCCGCCGGGCATGGATGACGCGGCGTTCGAGCGCGACCAGGGCATGGTCGCCCAGGACCTGGCGAGACTGAAGGCTTTGCTGGAAGCATGATCACCCTCCGAGGACCCCGCCCCGGCGACTATGGCTGGATCGTCCAGCGGCATGGCGTTCTGTATGCGGAGGAAGAGGGCTGGGACGCCCGGTTCGAGGGGCTGGTGGCCGGCGTCGTGGCCGAGTTCATCAAGGGCTTCGATCCTGCGCGCGAAGCCTGCTGGATCGCCGAACACGATGACGGACAAGGGGGCAGGCCGGTCGGCTCGATCCTGCTGGCCCGCGAAAGCGACACGGTCGGGCGTCTCCGCCTGCTGCTGGTCGAGCCTTCGGCGCGGGGACTGGGCGTGGGCGAGAGGCTGGTGGCCGAATGCGTGGGTTTCGCCCGATTGATCGGCTACCGGGAGGTGGTGCTCTGGACCCAGAGCAACCTGCTGCCGGCCCGCCGCCTCTACGAGCGAGCCGGCTTCGTGCTTGAGGACAGCTGGCCCTATGACGGGTTCGGCGAGGGACTGATCTCGGAAACCTGGCGGCTGCGGTTGTCATAAGGCCGCGCCCTTCTTCGCCTTTCCGACATTGGAACGATCCGCTCCGAGCCGGGTTTGGCCGTCACCCCGGGCGCATCAGGAGTGGCGGACATGGACAGCTTCAAGACCGACGTCGGCAACGGCGGCGAGACCCACCAGCGCGTGCCGGAAAAGGGGCCTCACGATCCCGAAGGCCACCTGACCACCAACCAGGGCATCCGGGTCTCCGACAACCAGAACCAGCTGAAGTCCGGCGAGCGCGGCCCGGTGCTGCTGGAGGACTTCGTTCTTCGCGAAAAGATCTTCCACTTCGACCACGAGCGGATCCCGGAGCGGATCGTCCATGCCCGCGGGTCGGCCGCCCACGGTTTCTTCGAGCTCTATGAGTCGCTGTCGGACTTGACCAAGGCCGACATCTTCCAGCGGGCCGGCGAGAAGACCCCGCTGTTCACGCGCTTCTCGACCGTGGCCGGCGGGGCCGGCAGCGTCGACACCCCGCGCGACGTGCGCGGCTTCGCGGTGAAGTTCTACACCAAGGAGGGCAACTGGGACCTCGTCGGCAACAACATCCCGGTGTTCTTCATCCAGGACGCCATCAAGTTCCCCGACCTGGTCCATTCGGTGAAGATGGAGGCCGACCGCGGCTATCCGCAGTCCGCCACCGCCCACGACACCTTCTGGGACTTCATCAGCCTGATGCCGGAAAGCACCCACATGATCATGTGGGCGATGAGCGATCGGACCATCCCCCGGTCCTTGCGGACCATGGAAGGCTTCGGCGTCCACACGTTTCGGTTCGTAAGCGCGGCCGGCAGGTCGACCTTCGTCAAGTTCCACTGGAAGCCCAAGCAGGGCGTGGCCTCGACGATCTGGGACGAGGCGGTGAAGCTGGCCGGCGCTGACCCGGACTTCCAGCGCCGCGACCTGTTCGAGGCCATCCAGCGCGGCGACTTTCCCGAATGGGAGCTGGGCATCCAGACCTTCGACCAGGCCTTCGCCGACGGCCTGCCGTTCGACGTGCTGGACCCCACCAAGATCATTCCGGAGGAGGTGCTGCCGGTGCGGATCGTCGGCCGCATGGTGCTGGACCGCTGGCCCGACAACTTCTTCGCCGAGACCGAACAGGTGGCCTACTGCCCGGCCAACATCGTGCCGGGCGTCGACTTCACCAACGACCCGCTGCTGCAGGGTCGGCTGTTTTCCTATCTGGACACCCAGAAGAGCCGGCTGGGCACGGCTAATTTCCACCAGATCCCGATCAACGCGCCCAAGTGCCCGGTGATGAACTTCCAGCGCGATGGGCAGATGCAGATGCTGCAGCCCAAGGGCCGAGCCAACTACGAGCCCAACAGCCTGGCCGAGACGGCGGGCGAGGTGACCGGGCCGCGCGAATGCCCGATGACGGGGTTCACGACCTTCCAGACGGCCGACGGCCCCAGCGAGCAGGGCGACAAGTTGCGGATCCGGCCCGAAAGTTTCGCCGACCACTACAGCCAGGCGCGATTGTTCTTCCGCTCGCTGGATCCGGCCGAGCAGGCCCACTTGGCCTCGGCCCTGGTGTTCGAGCTTTCGAAGGTCGGCATCGAGGCGGTGCGCACGCGGATGATGTCCAACCTGGTCAATGTCGATCCGGACCTGGCCACGCGAGTCGGGGCGGGCCTGAACATGCCCGTGCCCAAGGCCTCGAAGTCGGCGGCGCCCGTGCAGGACCTGGACCCCTCTCCGGCCCTGCGGATCGTCAACGGCCCGCGCGCGCCCAAGGACATCAAGGGCCACGTGATCGGGATCCTGATCGCCGACGGTTCGGACGGCGCGGCGGTCAACAAGCTGAAGGCCGCGATCAGCAAGGCCGGCGCCGTGTCCAAGGTCATCGCCCCGAAAATCGGCGGAGCCAAAGGCGCGGACGGGGTCTTGATCCCGGCCGACGGCCAACTGGCCGGGACGCCCTCGGTGACCGTGGACGCCATCGCCGTGGTGCTGTCCGACACCGGCTGCGCGGCGTTGCTGAAGGAGGCGGCGGCCGTGCAGTTCGTGATGGACGCCTTCGGGCATCTGAAGGCGATCGGCGCCACCGATGCGGCCAAGCCGCTGCTGGACAAGGCGGGCGTCGAGCCGGACGAAGGCGTGGTCGGCCTGGGCGCGGACTTCATCGCGGCGGCGGCCAAGCGGTTCTGGGATCGGGAGCCGAAGGTGCGGACGCTGGCTTAGGGGCGCACGCACTTGCCCCCACCTGACCGCCTCGCGGTCTGTAGGGGGCAAGTGCTAGCCGCACTAGCCCATGAGGTGCTCCCGCCAAGCCTCCCGCAGCACCTTCTTGTCGATCTTGCCCGTCGCCGTCAGCGGCACGGCGGCGAACACCACGTCGTCCGGCGTCCACCATTTGACGATTCGGGGCGCCAGGTAGTCCAGCACGTCGGCCTTGGCCACCGACGCTCCCTCGTGGGCCTCGATCACCAGGAGCGGCCGTTCCTCCCATTTGGGATGCGGCACGCCCACGACGGCGGCGATCTTCACGCCCGGACAACCGGCGGCGATGTTTTCCAGGTCGATCGAGCTGATCCATTCGCCGCCCGACTTGATGACATCCTTCTGGCGGTCGGTGATGCGCATGAAGCCGTGCTCGTCCAGGGTGGCGATGTCGCCGGTGTCGAACCAGCCGTCGTCCTGGGCAGCGTCGGCGTCCTGGCGGTAGTAGCGGCGCACCACCCAGGGGCCGCGCACCTTCAGGGCGCCCGAGGTCTCGCCGTCGCGCGGCGCCTCGGCCCCGTCCTCGGTCTCGACCCGCAGCTCGATGCCGAACTGCAGCCGGCCCTGGCGGGTCCAGATCGCCTCGTTCATCGCGTCCTCGCCCAGCGCCGCCAGGGACGGGGTCGGGGTGGCGACCACGCCGATCGGGCAGGTCTCGGTCATGCCCCAGATCTGCAGCACGTCGACGCCGTACTTCGTCTTGAAGGTCTCGGCCATGGCGCGCGGCACGGCGCTGCCGCCGATCACAACCCGCTTGAGACTGTCCGGCCGCTGGCCGGTCTGCTCCAGCCAGGCCAGGTACATGGTCCAGATCGTCGGCACCCCGCCGGTGAAGGTGACGCCCTCGCCCTGGATCAGTTCGTGCAGGGAGGCGCCGTCCATCTTGTCGGCCGGCAACACCAGCTTGGAGCCGCAGATCGGCGCGGTGAACGGCACGCCCCAGGCGGTGGCGTGGTAGAGGCTGGAGCAGGGCATCACCACGTCGAAGGCGGTCAGGCCGAACGCGCTGGCCAGGCCTCCGGCCATGGCGTGCAGCACCACGGCGCGGTGCGAATAGAGCACCCCCTTGGGGTCCCCCGTGGTGCCCGAGGTGTAGCAGAGGAAGGCCCCGGCGTTCTCGTCCAGCCCCGCCTTGTCCAGCCCGGGCCAGTCGAAGGTCTCGGCCTCCCCGGCGATCAGGGTCTCGTACGAGGTCGCCCCGACCCCCGCGTCATGGGTCCGCTCGGCGTCCGAAAGCATGACGAAGGTCTTCACCGTGGTCAGGCGTGGGGCGAGGCGGGCCACCAGCTCGGCGAAATTACGGTCGAACAGCAGCACCCCGCTGGCCGCGTGGTTGATCGTGAAGATGATCTGCTCGTCCGACAGCCGGGGATTGGCGGTGTGCAGCACCGCGCCCAGGCCGGGCACGGCGTAGAACAGCTCCAGGTGCCGATGGGTGTTCCAGGCCAGGGACGTGACCCGGTCGCCGGACTTCACCCCCAGCCGGGTCAGGGCGTTGGCGGCCTGGGCCGCGCGGCGGGCCAAGCCCGCATAGTCGTAGCGCCAGACGGGCTCGTCGATCAGCCGGGACACGACCTCGCGCCCGCCGTGGGCGGCGGCCGCATAGCGCAGGATGCCGCTGATCAGCAGCGGCGCGGTCTGCATCAGGCCCGGGATCATGGGCGCCTCTCCCTTTTCTTGTTGGGAGGAGCCTAGGGCTTCGAACGGCTGTTGGGGAAGGGGCTTACAGCCCCTTCAGCACCGCGTCGCCCATCTGGACCGTCGTCAGCGAGCCGCCGAGGTCGCGGGTGCGGGCTCCGCCGTCCAGCGCCGCCTTGACCGCCGCCAGCAGGGCGTCGGCGGCGTCGGCGCGGTTCAGCGACCAGCGCAGGGCCATTTCGAACGACAGGATGGCGGCCAGCGGATTGGCGACGCCCTTGCCGGCGATGTCGGGGGCCGAGCCGTGGATCGGCTCGTAGAGGCCCGGCTTGCCCGCCGCGCCCAGCGCCGCCGAGGGCAGCATGCCCAGCGAGCCGGTCAGCATGGCGGCGGCGTCGGACAGGATGTCGCCGAACAGGTTGTCGGTGACGATGACGTCGAACTGCTTGGGGGCGCGGACCAGCTGCATGGCGCAGTTGTCGGCCAGGATGTGCTCCAGCTGGACGTCGGCGTAGTCGCGGGCGTGCAGGTCGGTGACCACCTGCTTCCAGAGCAGGCCGCTTTCCATGACGTTCGACTTCTCGGCCGAGGCGACGCGGTTGCCGCGGCCGCGGGCCAGCTCGAAGGCCACCCGGGCCACGCGCTCGATCTCGGCGGTGGTGTAGACCTGGGTGTCGACGCCGCGCTTCTGGCCGTTGCCGAGGTCTTCGATTCCCCGGGGCTGGCCAAAATAGACGCCGCCCGTCAGTTCACGGACGAACATGATGTCCAGGCCGGAGACCAGCTCGCGCTTGAGGCTGGAGGCGTCGGCCAGGGCCTCGAAGCAATAGGCCGGGCGCAGGTTGGCGTAGACGTCCATCGCCTTGCGCAGGTTCAGCAGGCCGGCCTCCGGGCGCAGGTGGCGCGGGGCGTTGGCCCATTGCGGGCCGCCGACCGCGCCCATCAGCACCGCGTCGCTGGCCAGGGCCGCGTCGCGGACCTCGTCGGTCAGCGGCGTTCCGTGAGCGTCGTAGCTGACGCCGCCATAGATCCGCTCCTCAAGGTTCAGGTCGGGCGTGAGGGCGGCAGCCACCCGCCGCACCTGGGCGCAGACCTCGGGGCCGATCCCGTCGCCGGGCAGGAGCAGGAGCGTGGACATCGGAAGGCTCTCTTTAGATTTCGCGGTAGTCGGAGACGTCATACGACGCCATGCGGCGGTCGTGGACGCCCAGTTCGGGGAAGCAGGCGCGCCAGGCGGCCATGTGCGGGCTGGCGCGATGGAAGGCCAGTGCCGCCTCGTCGACGAAGTGCTCGAACACCCGGATCAGGCCAGGGTCCAGGGGATCCTCGCTGAGGGCGTAGTCCAGGCAGCCCGGCTCGCCCCGGCTGCCCTCGACCTGGGCCTTCAAGTGCGGACGCAGGTCGGCCAGGCGTTCGGGCGCGACGCGGATGGTTCCGGCCAGGATGAGGGTCATCAGGCTTCCAGCCAGGGACGATCCAGCGCCCGCTTGCTCTCATAGACGTCGATGTCGGCGCCGTGCATCAGCGTCTCGCCGATGAAGTCCAGGCCCTTGAGCATCTTGTCCTTGCGCACGGGATCGATGTCGAAGTGGAAGCTCTTGCCCGAGGGCGAGATCACGGTCTGGGCTTCCAGGTCGATGCTGACCATGTGGTTGCCGCCCTTGGCCTCGTCCATCAGCTGGGCGACTTCCTCGGGCTTCAGCACCACCGGCAGCAGGCCGTTGTTGAAGCAGTTGTTGTTGAAGATGTCGGCGAAGCTGGTCGAGATCACGCACATGATCCCGAAATCCATCAGCGCCCACGGGGCGTGCTCGCGCGACGACCCGCAGCCGAAGTTGTCGCCGGCGATCAATACGGACGAGCCCTTGTACTCCGGCCGATTGAGCACGAAGTCGGCGTTCTCCTTGCCCTCGCCGTCGAAGCGGAAATCGTAGAACAGGCCCTTGGCCAGGCCCTCGCGCTCGACCGTCTTGAGGAACTGCTTGGGGATGATCTGGTCGGTGTCGATATTGGCCAGCGACAGGGGCGCGGCGCGGCCGTCGAGACGGGTGAAGGCCTGCATCAGACAGTCTCCTCGAGCAGGGTGCGCACATCGACCAGGTGGCCGGCGATCGCCGCCGCCGCCGCCATGGCCGGCGAGACCAGGTGGGTGCGGCCGGCACGGCCCTGGCGGCCCTCGAAGTTGCGGTTGCTGGTCGAGGCGCAGCGCTCTTGCGGCTGCAGCTTGTCGGGGTTCATGGCCAGGCACATCGAGCAGCCCGGCTCGCGCCAGTCGAAGCCGGCGGCCTTGAAGATGGCGTCCAGGCCCTCTTCCTCGGCCTGTTCCTTGACCAGGCCCGAGCCCGGCACGACCATGGCCTTGACGTGCGGGGCCACCAGGCGGCCATGCAGGAAGGCTTCCTGCACCACGGCGGCGGCGGCGCGCATGTCCTCGATCCGGCTGTTGGTGCACGAGCCGATGAAGACCCGGTCGATACGGGCTTCCGAGATCGGCTGGCCGGCGGTCAGGCCCATATAATCGAGCGCCCGGTGGGCGGCGGCGCGCTTGTCCGGGGTGGCGAAGCTTTCCGGATCGGGGACGTTGCCGGTCACCGGGATGACGTCCTCGGGCGAGGTGCCCCAGGTGACCATCGGAACCAGGGCCGAGCCGTCGATCACCACGGTGCGGTCGAAATGGGCGTCCTCGTCGCTGACGAAGCTCTTCCAGTAGGAAAGCGCCATGTCCCAGGCCGCGCCCTTGGGAGCCGAGGGCTTGCCCTGGATATAGGCGAAGGTCTTGTCGTCCGGCGCGACCAGGCCCGCCTTGGCGCCGCCCTCGATGGTCAGGTTGCAGAGGGTCATACGGCCTTCCATCGACAGGTCGCGGACCACGTCGCCGGCGAACTCGATGACATAACCGGTGCCGCCGGCCGTGCCGATCTCGCCGATCACGGCCAGGGCCACGTCCTTGGCGGTGACGCCGGGGCCCAGCCGGCCGTCGACGCGGACCAGCATGTTCCGGGCCTTCTCCTGGCGCAGGGTCTGGGTGGCCAGGACGTGCTCGACCTCGGACGTGCCGATGCCGTGGGCCAGGGCCCCGAAGGCGCCGTGGGTCGAGGTGTGGCTGTCGCCGCAGACGATGGTCATGCCCGGCTGGGTGCGGCCCTGCTCGGGACCGACCACGTGGACGATCCCGTTGCGGATGTCGCCCATGGGGAAGAACTCGATGCCGTTGTCCTGGACGTTGCGGGCCAGGGTCTTCAGCTGCAGGCGCGCTTCCTCGTCCGCCACCGCGTCGACGCCCAGGGCCTGGCCCTCGGTCGGGATGTTGTGGTCGGCCACGGCGAGCGTGCGGTCGGGCCGGCGCACCTTGCGGCCGGCCGCGCGAAGCCCGGCGAAGGCCTGCGGGGTGGTGACCTCATGGATGAGGTGCAGGTCGATATAGAGGATCGCCTCGCCGTTGGTTTCGCTGACGACGTGGGCGTCCCAGATCTTGTCGTAGAGGGTCTTGCGTGCGCGGGTCATGATACCCGCGCATCTAGGCCCTGGGGACGGGCGCGTAAAGCGAGGAACGCCGAAAATTCACGTTCACCGGCCGGTGACGCGATCAATCCTGCCCCAAGGGCGCCGCATGCGGACGTTTTGACGCAGTTTCTTGCCTCTGAACACCGCCACGGGGCCTGAAATGGAAAGAGGGCGCGCTCTGTGGCGCGCCCTCATATCAAATTTCCTTCAGTGGCCATGACGCCGTTTCTGAAGAGGGCCACTCCCTTGCAAGGGGGCGGTCTATAAGCCCGTCGCAGAGCGGTGGGGGTGCATTCACCAAACACCAAAGAACGATGTTTTGTCAATATATTCGTGCGGTTGCACTGAAGCTTGACCATGCAAACCCCGGCTGCTCGCCGAAAAACCGCCCAAAGAAAAAGGCCCCGGCGTTTCCGCCAGGGCCTCGTTCAATTCGCTGGAAGCGAGCCCTATTCGGCGGCCTCGGTCTTGCGGACGTTCGAACGCTCGGCGATGCGGGCCGACTTACCGCGACGGTCGCGCAGGTAGTACAGCTTGGCGCGACGGACGACGCCGCGACGCTTGACTTCGATGCTTTCGATGCTCGGCGAGAGCAGCGGGAACAGACGTTCCACGCCTTCGCCGAACGAGATCTTGCGGACAGTGAAGCTCTCGTGCACGCCGCCGCCCGAACGGGCGATGCAGACGCCCTCGTAGGCCTGGACGCGCTCGCGCTCGCCTTCCTTGATGCGGACGTTGACGCGCAGGGTGTCGCCCGGCTCGAACTCGGGGATGGCGCGGGCGGCCAGCAGACGCTGGGCTTCTTCGCGCTCGAGTTCCTTGATGATGTTGATCGCCATAACTCTAGTCTCCTTTGGGCTTACCCGTTTTCGGGCCGCCTTTTGCCTGTTGATTGGCGAGATGCGCTTCCCAGAGATCTGGACGCCGCTCGCGGGTGGTTTCTTCACGCATGCTGGTCCGCCACTGGGCCACCTTCTTGTGGTCGCCCGACAGCAGCACCTCGGGGATATTCAAACCTTCGAACGTCCGCGGTCGCGTGTACTGCGGATGCTCGAGGAGGCCGTCCTCGAAGCTTTCTTCCTGCGTGCTCTCGAAATTGCCCAGAACCCCTGGAGCCAATCGAACGCACGCCTCGATCACGACCATCGCCGCCGCCTCGCCACCGGCTAGAACGGCGTCTCCGACCGAGACTTCCTCGAACCCCCGGGCGTCGAGCACCCGCTGGTCCACCCCCTCGAAACGGCCGCACAGGACGATGACGCCCGGAGCCTTGGCCCATTCCTTGACGCGCGCCTGGGTCAGGGGCCGACCCCGGGCGCTCATGTACAAAAGCGGCCGCCCACCGACCTCCACGCTGTCGAGCGCGGCGGCGATGACGTCCGCTTTTAGCACCGCTCCCACGCCGCCACCCGCGGGGGTGTCGTCGAGGAAGCCGCGCTTATCCTTGGAAAACCCCCGAATGTCCAGTGTTTCCAATCGCCACAGGTCCTGCTCCTTCCACGACGTGCCGATCAGCGAGACGCCGAGCGGGCCGGGAAAGGCCTCGGGGAACATGGTCAGGACGGTGGCGGTGAACGGCATGGGCGCTCCATAGCGCCCAAAGCCGCCAAAAATCTAGTTAGAGCAATCTAGGTCAGGATGGTTTTGGGCAGGGGTTTGCCGGCCTCGGCGGGCATCAGCGGCGGGGTCAGCTTGACCGGCTCGCTGGTCATGTCCGCGGGCGGCGCGACGTGATGCACGGGGGCCACGGCCAGCACGGCGGCGGTGGTCAGGGTGGCGGCGACGAGCGCCGTACCGACACGGATCTTCTTCCATGAAACCATGGGAAACGGACATCCTGCTGTTTTCTGGTTGCCCAAACCAAAGCCCGGGAGAGGAGGAGGTTCCCGTTTTTCAGCCCTGGCGGACGCTCTGCCTCTAGGTGAAGCAATCGACCTCGCCAAGGCGGCAATACGACGCGTTCGCCGCATTTCGCCGAACGCCGTCTTCGCGAGCAGCCGCCGCCAACGGATGTCAGCAGCGGGTCATCAAGGTCCGATTTCCGCGAGACGACTAGGGCTGGATTGCTCAATAATCCGGCCGCCTGATCCCCTGGGAGCCGCCGTCATGACCACGACCGCCGATCGCTTTCACGCCCTGCACGCCGGTCCTGACGTGCTGGTCCTGCCCAACGCCTGGGACGCGGCCAGCGCCGCACTGATGGAGGACGCCGGGGCCCGGGCGGTCGCCACCTCCAGCGCCGCCGTGGCCTGGGGCCGGGGCTATGCCGACGGCGACGCCCTGCCGGTCTCGGTCCTGATCGACGTGGTCGCCGGGATCGCCCGGGTGATCAAGGTTCCGCTGACCGCCGACATCGAGGGCGGCTACACCGACGACCTGCCGACCCTGGCGGAGACCATCAAGGCGGTGGTCGGGGCCGGGGCGGTCGGCGTCAACCTGGAAGACGGCCTCCGCGATCCGACGCTTCACGCCCGCAAGGTCGAGACCGCCCGAACCGCCGCCGGCCAGGCGGGCGTGAACCTGTTCATCAACGCCCGCACCGACGTCTATCTGAAGGGGCTGGCCGGGGGCGAGGCGGCCCTGGCCGAGACTCTGCGCCGCGCGGCGCTCTACGCCGAGGCCGGCGCCAGCGGCATCTTCGTGCCGATGCCGGTCGAGGAGGACCTGCTGTCGAAGCTGGCGGCCGGCATCGCCCTGCCGGTCAACGCCATGGGCCGCCCGGGCATGCCCTCGGCCAGCCGCCTGGCGCGGCTGGGCGTGCGCCGCCTGAGCTCGGCCACCGGCCCGTTCCGCGCCGCCTACGGCGCGATGCTGGCGGCGACCCGGACCTATCTGGAGGACGGCGACACCACCGGTTTCGCGGCCTCGGGCAAGGACCTGCCCGACCTCAACGACCGGTTCGGCTAAGGCTTGGCGGAGGGCGCGGGCGGGGTTGAGGGCGCGTCAGCGGGCGGGTCCTGCCAGTTGAACCGGATCGGCAGCACGATCGGCAGGCCGTCCAGCGGTTCGCCCTCCTTGCTCCAGGGGTTCATCGCCATCAGCTTGGCCGCCTCCATGGCCGCCGCCCCGAAGTCCAGGCCGACAGGATCCTCGCGCCGAACCTGGCAGTCGGTCAGCTCGCCCCGGATGTCGACGACGCAGGCGACCACGCCCGTGCCGGTCCTGACTCCGGCCTTCAGCGCCGCCTTGGGATAGGCCAGGGCCATGCCCTCGGCGGTCATGGTGCGAGTCCATTTCGGCTTGGTGATCTTGCGGGTGTCGGGACCCGCCGGATCCCGGAAATGGAAGGGCACATCGACGGTGTAGCTGCTCAGGGTCTTGACCTGATCTGGGGCGAAGGCGACCCCGAAGGCAGGCGCCAGGGAGCGCGCCGCCTTGCCGAAGCCCTTGTCCGCCGGGATTTCGGACAGGGTCCGGCAGAACTTCAGACCGCCCGTCCTGTTCAGTTCACAACGCAGCGTCACTTGACCGTTGGCGACGCCCGTGGCCTCGATGGGCCAGGCAGCGCGGACCTGCGCGCTAGTCGGAGTGCTGGTCCACGGCGGATCCAGAACTAGGCTGTTCACCGGGCCGTTAGGCATGGGCGCGTTTTCGAAGCCGTCCCAGTGGACGGGGATGGTGACCTCGCCTTCCACGGGCTTGCCGCCCCGGATCTTCGGCGTCATGCGGAACAGCGGCGAAAGCGCCAAGGCCGCGGCGCCGAAGCCCATGTTCTCCGGCGACTGTAGAGTGACCTGACAATCGCGCAGAAAGCCCTCTTCGTTCACCTTGCACTTGATCTCGGCTCGGGCGTTCGCCGGCGGCCTGTTTCGCGCCGCGACCGGATAGACGCCCATCAGCTGCGAAGCCGTGGGCTTGGTCGCCCAATCGGCGTTGGAATCGCCCGGCGCCAAGAACGAGAACCAGCTGTCGAACCGCTTGCCCACGATCGAAACGCCCATGGCGTCGCGGGTCTTGACCCGTTCCTTGGTCACCAGCGTCAGGGCGGCCTCGCCGAAGCCCATGCCGACGGGGTCTTCCTCAGCGACCTTGCAATCGACCTCGCGGCCCTCCCCGTCGGCCGTGCAGTCCAGTCTGACCGAGCCGGAAATCTTTTGGTCGAAGGCGGCCTTGGGGTAGGCCGCCTGGCGTTCGGCGTCGGTCACTTTGCGGGCCGTCTGCGCCATGACCCTCTCTTCGGCCATCGCCGCGCCGCTCGCTCCAGCCGTCGCGACCGCCGCCAGAATCCAAATCCGCATCATTCCCCCAAACGCACAGCGCTCCGACGCACCCCGCGAGGCGACTTCCCAACTCATGGTCGTGTTTAAAGGGGCTCGGTCGCGAGCGCCAGTATGGCAACGTACGTCTCGGGTGTTCCCGCCTCGCTCCTGACCGCCTATCTTCCCGACCATGACCGACACGCTCGCGCCCGATTCCGCCGCTCCGCCAGAAGCAGACCGCCCGCTGACCCAGGACGGCCCCGCCGTGCGGCTGTTCCTGGTCGACGGCTCGGCCTATCTGTTCCGCGCCTATCACGCCCTGCCGCCGCTGACCCGCAAGAGCGACGGCCTGCCGGTGGGCGCGGTCCAGGGCTTCTGCAACATGCTGTGGAAGCTGATGCGCGACATGCAGGGCGACGCGCCCACCCACCTGGCGGTGATCTGGGACCATTCCGAGAAGACGTTCCGGAATAACCTCTATGACAAGTACAAGGCCCACCGCCCGCCGCCGCCCGAGGACCTGATCCCACAGTTCCCGCTGGTGCGCGAGGCGACCCGCGCCTTCGGCGTTCCGGCCATCGAGCTGCCCGGCTACGAGGCCGACGACCTGATCGCCGCCTATGCCTGCAGGGTCCGCGATCTGGGCGGCGAGGCGGTGATCGTCTCGTCCGACAAGGACCTGATGCAGCTGGTCGGCGAGGGCGTGTCGATGTTCGACCCGATGAAGGGCGCGCGCATTGACCGCGAGCAGGTGTTCGAGAAGTTCGGCGTCTATCCCGAGCGGGTGGTCGACGTGCAGTCGCTGTGCGGCGACAGCGTCGACAACGTGCCCGGCGCCCCGGGCATCGGTATCAAGACCGCCGCTCAGCTGATCAACGAATACGGCGACCTCGACACTCTGCTGGCCCGGGCCGGCGAGATCAAGCAGCCCAAGCGCCGCGAGACCCTGATCGAATTCGCCGACCAGATCCGCCTGTCGCGCCAGCTGGTCCAGCTGGACTGCGACACCCCGCTGCCCGAGCCGATCGATGACCTGGTCGTGCGCGAGCCGGACAAGCAGGTGCTGGCCGACTTCCTGGAGCTGATGGAGTTCCGCTCCCTGGCCCGTCGGGTCGGCGACGGCAACGCCGCCGCCGCGCCGCGCACCCTCGATCGCCCGCCCAGCGCCCCGACCGCGCCGGTGCTCGGCGTGTCCTACATGGGCGCCGCGGCCCGGGCGGCGGCCAATCCGGTGGCCGAACCGGCCAACGTCGACACCGCCTCCTACGTCCGCATCCAGGACATCGAGACCCTGAACGCCTGGGTCGCCAAGGCGACGGCCAAGGGGATCGTGGCTTTCGACACCGAGACCGACGCGCTCTCGTCGGCCACGGCCGGCCTGTGCGGCGTGTCGCTGGCCATCGCGCCGGGCGAGGCCTGCTACATCCCGGTCGGCCACTGCGAGAAGGACGGCCTGGCCCTGGAGGCCGCCGCCGACCTCGTCCAGATTCCTCTGGAAGAGGCGATCGCCGCCCTGAAGCCGCTGCTGGAGGATCCGGCGGTGCTGAAGGTGGCCCAGAACGCCAAGTACGACATCGCCGTCCTGGCCCGTCACGGGATCGATGTGGGTCCGATCGAGGACACCATGCTGATCAGCTACGTGCTGGAGGCCGGACTGCACGGCCACGGCATGGACGAGCTGTCGGAGCTGTGGCTGGGCCACAAGCCCATTCCGTTCAAGCAAGTGGCCGGGACCGGCAAGGCGCAGATCAGCTTCAAGCACGTGGGCCTGAACGAGGCGACCGCCTATGCCGCCGAGGACGCCGACGTCACCCTGCGGCTCTACAACGTGCTCAAGCCGCGCCTGGCCCGCGAGGGTCTGCTGACGGTCTACGAGACCCTGGAGCGCCCGCTGCCGGCCGTGCTGGCGGCGATGGAGAACGACGGCATCCGCGTCGATCCCGAGACCCTGCGCCGGCTGTCCAACGAGTTCTCGATGCGCATGGTCCAGTACGAGGCCCGGGCGCAGGAACTGGTCGGCCGGCCGTTCAACCTGGGCAGCCCCAAGCAGATCGGCGACGTGCTGTTCGGCGAGATGGCGCTGAAGGGCGGCAAGAAGACCGCCACCGGCCAGTGGTCGACCGACAGCGACGTGCTGGAGGCCCTGGCCCTGGAGCACGAGCTGCCGCGCGTGCTGCTCGACTGGCGCCAGCTGTCCAAGCTGAAGGGCACCTATACCGAAAACCTGATCGCGGCGATCGCGCCGGGCGGCGGCAACCGGGTGCACACCTCCTACGCCCTGGCCTCGACCACCACGGGCCGGCTGTCGTCGTCCGACCCCAACCTGCAGAACATCCCGATCCGCACCGAGGAAGGTCGCAAGATCCGCAAGGCCTTCATCGCCGCGCCGGGCAAGGTGTTGATCAGCGCCGACTACAGCCAGATCGAGTTGCGCCTGCTGGCCCACATCGGCGACATCCCCCAGCTGAAGAAGGCCTTCCAGGAGGGGCTGGACATCCACGCCATGACCGCGTCGGAGATGTTCAACGTGCCGATCGAGGGCATGCCCAGCGAGGTGCGCCGCCGGGCCAAGGCGATCAATTTCGGCATCGTTTACGGCATCAGCGCGTTCGGTCTGGCCAACCAGCTGTCGATCCCGCAGGGCGAGGCGGGCGCTTACATCAAGACCTATTTCGAGCGCTTCCCGGGGATCCAGGCCTATATGGAGGCGACCAAGGCCTTCGTGCGCGAGCACGGCTATGTCACCACCATCTTCGGGCGGAAGATCAACATCCCCGACATCGGCGGCAAGTCGGTGGCCCACCGGCAGTTCGCCGAGCGGGCGGCGATCAACGCCCCGATCCAGGGCGCGGCGGCCGACGTGATGCGCCGGGCCATGGTCCGCATGCCGGGCGCGCTGAAGGCGGCCGGCCTGTCGTCGCGCATGCTGCTGCAGGTGCACGACGAACTGGTTTTCGAGGCGCCCGAGGCCGAAGCCGAGGCCACCTGCGCCGTCGCCCGCCAGGTCATGGAGACCGCGGCCGAACCGGCGGTGGCCATCACCGTGCCGTTGACGGTCGAGGCCCGAGCCGCCGCCAACTGGGACGAGGCCCACTGACGAGTCTCGCCGGGTCGAAATTTTTCGTCCCGGCGACATGCGCGACTTGAGGTTGGATCGCGCGAGAGAAGGCGCTCTATCCCCGACTCTGTGCAATCTTGGGTGAGTGTTACTCGCAGAACGTTGTTATTATTGAGGAATAGATTCCGCAGGTGCGACGTTGCGCCACAGCACGGTTAATGTCGCGGAAACCTCGCCGCCTTCACTGGTTAACCGTGCGACGCTTGCTTCTGGCTGCGGCTTAAAAATTCGTGGTCCATCAAGTTTGCGTCGCGGTCCAATCTGGAGCGCGGCCATGAAGTTCGGCGACCTGAAAATTCCGCATAAGCTGCTGGCGGTTTTCGCCGTGATGCTTGCGACCATCGCGGTGATGGGCGTGGTGCTCTTCGTCAACCAGATGGAATACGAAGGCTCGGTCCAGCGCACGGAGCGCGCGCACCAGGCGCTGCGCGCCGCCGACACCGCCGCCTTCCGCCTGACCCGCCAGGAAAACTCGCTGCGAGGCTTCCTGCTCTCGGGCGACGAGTACTACGTCAAGCGGCTGGAAGAGGCTCACAAGCCCAAGTTCCTGGCCGCCGTCGACCAACTGCGGACCCTGGCCGCCGGCGACGAGGCTCAGCTGGCCCGGATCGCCGCCGTCGAGGACGGCTACGCCAACTACCGCAAGCTGGCCATCGAGCCGGGCGAGACCCTGGCCCGCGATCCGGCCACCCATCAGCAGGCCGTCGACCTGGTCAAGCATGACGGCGTCGCCGACCAGGCGGTCTCGGTGGTCGAGGACGCCATCGAGGCGATCGTCAACACCTCGGAAGCCGTCGTCGCCGCCGAAGCCGCCGCCCAGAAGAAGTCGTCGCTGGAAGCGCGCCTGACCCTGCTGATCGGCACGGCCATCGCCATCGCCATCGCCTTTGGCGGCGGATTGCTGCTGTCGGGCGCCATCGCCGCGCCTGTGTCGGCCATGACGGCCGCCATGCGCCGTCTGGCCTCGGGCGACAACGGGATCGACATTCCGGCCACCGGCCGCAAGGACGAGATCGGCCAGATGGCCGCCGCGGTGGTCACCTTCAAGGAAGCCGCCCTGGCCAAGATCCGCCTGGAAGCCGCCGCCGAGGAGACCCGCCTGGCGGCCGAAGGCGAGCGCGCGGCCAATGACGACGAGCGACGCGTGGTCGCCGCCGAGCAGACCGCCGTGGTCGACGTGCTGGCCTCGAACCTGGCGCGGCTGGCCCAGGGCGACCTGACCTGCAGCATCGACGCCGAATTCACCGGCCGCTACCGCCAGTTGCGCGAGGACTTCAACCTGGCGGTCGTCAAGCTGCGCGAAGCCATGGAGGCGATCATCGTCTCCACCAACGGGGTCCGCAGCGGTTCCGACGAAATCGCCGACGCCTCCGACAGCCTGGCGCGCCGCACCGAACAGCAGGCGGCCAGCCTGGAGGAGACCGCCGCGGCGCTGGACGAGATCACCGCCACGGTGCGCAAGACCGCATCGGGCGCCAAGGAAGCCTCCACCGTGGTCGCCACCGCCCGCACCGACGCGGAGAAGTCGGGACGGATCGTCGCCCAGGCCGTTCAGGCCATGACCGAGATCGAAACCTCGTCGGCTCAGGTCAGCCAGATCATCGGGGTGATCGACGAGATCGCCTTCCAGACCAACCTCCTGGCCCTGAACGCCGGGGTCGAGGCAGCCCGGGCCGGTGACGCCGGCCGCGGCTTCGCGGTCGTCGCCCAGGAGGTCCGGGCCCTGGCCCAGCGCTCGGCCGAGGCGGCCCGGGAGATCAAGACCCTGATCTCGACCTCCACCCAGCAGGTCGGGGCCGGGGTCGACCTGGTCGGCCAGACTGGCGACGCCCTGCAGCGCATCGTCATCCAGGTGGCCTCGATCGACGAGCTGGTCACCGAGATCGCCGCCTCGGCCGTCGAGCAGTCGACGGGCCTGCAGGAGGTCAACAACGCCGTCAACCAGATGGACCAGGTGGTGCAGCAGAACGCCGCCATGGTCGAGGAGGCGACGGCCGCCAGCCACTCGCTGAAGAACGAGGCCAGCCAACTGGCGGCCCTGGTCGACCGCTTCCAGGTCGGCGAGGCGTCCGCCGCGGCCCCGGCCAAGCGCCCGCCCGCCGCTCGTTCGGCCCACGCCCGGCCCGCGACCTTCGTACGCCCCGGCAGGTCGGGCGGCGCCGCGACCGCGGTCAAGGCCAACGAGTGGCAAGAATTCTGATCGGCGTCCCCTCGACGATCGGATGACGGAAGGCTCCCCGATGTCCCTCGGGGGGCCTTTTTCCTATCTCAGTACCAGCCCGCTTCGCGCAGCGTCCGGGCATAGGCCCGGCTGACCGGCGCCTCGACGCCGTTGGCCAGGGTCAGGGTGGCGCGGCCGTCGCCGCGTTTGGCGTCGCGGACCGCGGCCTTGGCCACCCACCACGAGCGGTGGGTCTGGGCGCCCTCGATGCCCTCCAGCTCGGCCACGGCGTCCGACAGCCGCAGCAGGATCAGGTCCTGGCCCTTGGAGGTGTGCAGGCGCAGATAGTGGTCCTCGGCCTCGACCGCGTAGATCTCGCCGCCGCGCAGGCGCGGGGGCAGGCGCTCCAGGAAGCGCGGCGGCGGGGCCTCCGGCGGCGCGGCGTGGGTTTCGATCGGGCGACGGGTGGCCAGGGTCATCAGGGCCGTCATGCCGCTGGTCATCACCAGGGTGACGCCGAAATAGGTCGCCAGCACGCGCGGCGTCAGGCGCGCGTGGCCGCCGGCGAACCAGACCAGCGCCGTGAACAGCGGCGTCAGCACCGCCACGATGACCAGGGCCCGCCACCAGGTCGAGCCCAGGCCGGGCCAGACGCGGCCGACGATCTGGGCCGTCGTCGCGCCCAGCACCGCGCCCAGGACCGACAGGCCGATCCAGTAGGCCAGCCGCGGACCCAGCGGCATGTCGAGGGTGCCCAGCGCGCCGATCAGCGCCAGGAAGGCGCCGGCGACCACGGCGACGGCCAGCGGGCGGACATAGATCTGCAGAAAGGCCGGGACCGACGTGTTCGTTGGCGCTTCGCCACTGGCGGCGGCCCGCCGTTCACGAACTGCCGACGCTTTCTCACGCACCTTCGGATGACCCCTGCCGCCGTCGATCCTAAGCCGGATCCGACCTTGATCGCCCTACCA
Organism: Caulobacter sp. Root487D2Y; assembly: GCF_001427165.1. Classification (NCBI taxonomy): domain Bacteria; kingdom Pseudomonadati; phylum Pseudomonadota; class Alphaproteobacteria; order Caulobacterales; family Caulobacteraceae; genus Caulobacter; species Caulobacter sp. Root487D2Y. Next base: position 435,141 of record NZ_LMFD01000010.1, on the reverse strand, counting down.
CGGCGCGATCGCTTCGGGAGAAACAAGATGTCCGACACCAGCCTGTCAATCGGTCCGGCCCGCTTTCTGCGCATGGTGGTCGTCGGCCTGGCCGTCACCGTGGGCCTGATCCTGGCGGCGGGAGCGGCCCGAGGTCACGGGCCGGCCGCGATGCTGGCCGGCTTCCTGCATCTCAAGGGACAACTTCACACCCCAAACTTCGGGCTGCTGGCGGTCGCGCCGATCCAGATCAAGATTCACGTCGCGGCGGTATCCACGGCCCTGGCCATCGGGATCGTCCTGATGCTGGGCCTGAAGGGCAATACGGTTCACCGCACGCTCGGCTGGATCTGGGTGACGGCGATGGCGACGGCGGCGATCTCGTCGCTGTTCATCCATCGCGCCAACGCCGGAAGCTTCAGCTTCCTGCACCTGTTCGCGGGCTGGACCCTGATCGCCCTGCCCATGGGCGTGTTCGCCGCCCGCAAGCACAAGGTCCGCCTGCACGGTCGGACGATGACCGGGCTGTTCGTCGGCGGCCTGCTGATCGCCGGCGCCTTCGCCTTCCTGCCGGGCCGGCTGATGTGGCAGGTCGTGTTCGGCTAGAGGTCCAATGGGCGGCCGGGACGCGCCGCGCTTGCCAGGTCCGCGATAGGAGGCCTACGAACGGTCAAGCAATGCGCGGACCACAGAGCATGACGTCGCAAGTTCGAGCCCCTCGCGCCCAAGCGGCCCTTACCGCCAAGCCGGCCGGACGCGGCCGACCCTCCAAGGCCACCGGGCGGGACCTGAAGGAGACCATCCTCGACGCCGCCGAGGGGCTGTTCGCGCGCCACGGCTTCCACGGCGTCACCATCCGCCAGGTCGCCGCCGAGGCCGGCGTCGACACCGCCCTGATCCACTACTATTTCGGCGCCAAGCGCGAGCTGTTCGACTCGGTGTTCCTGCGTCGGGCCGAGATCCTCAACACCGCCCGCGGCCTGTCGATGGACGCCTACGAGAAGAGCCACGCCGGGACGATGACCGTCGAGGGGGTGATCGAAGCCTTCATCGAGCCGCTGCTGCGCATCTCCCAGGACGGCGGCCAAGGGTGGAAGAGCTATTTCGCCCTGGTGGCCCAGGTGAACAACACCCCGGCCTGGGGCGGCGAGACCATGGCGCGGTTCTTCGACCCCGTCGTCCACCGCCTGGTCGAGACCCTGAAGGTGGTGCGTCCGGACGCGGAATATCGCGACCTCTACTGGAGCTACCAGTTCCTGACCGGCTCGATGATGCTGGCCCTGTCGGAGACCGGCCGCATCGACTCCCTGTCGGAGGGGTTGTGCCATTCCAGCGACCTCCCCGCGGTGCGGGCCCGGCTGTTCGCCTACTGCGCCGCCGGCTTCGAGGCGGTGATCGCCCGCGCGCCGCAGGGCTGATTTCTCAACCTTTCCAAAAGCTTGAACAGCCTTGCGTCTTGATTTCATCAGATGATGAAAAAAAGCTGGCGCAAAGCTCCGGTCTGGGTGACAGTGTTATCCAATTCGCGGACAAATGAATTCGCGGAGGCCGGGAAATGCGTCCGTTCAACGGGCCGATCCGGCACGGGACGGAACGCATAGGGGAGGGGAAACCCAATGAAAACGATGCTCAAGCTGGCGTTGCTGGCTGGCGCGGCCTGGTCGGCCGCCGCGACCACCGTGGTCGCTCAAGAAGCGCCCGCCGGCGCCCCAACCAGCGCTGGGGCCGCGCAGGTCGAGGAACTGATCGTCACCGCCCGTCGCCGCGAGGAAACCCTCAAGGACGTGCCGGTCGCCGTTTCGGCCTTCAGCGCCGAGACCCTGGAGCGCCAGGCCGCCAACGACATCACCACCCTGTCGCAGACGACGCCGAACATCACCGTGCAGACCGCGCGCGGCTCGAACTCGACCCTGATCTCCTACATCCGCGGCATCGGCCAGCAGGATCCGCTGTGGGGCTACGAGCCCGGCGTCGGCCTCTATGTCGACGACGTCTACATCTATCGTCCGCAGGGCGCGGTGCTGGACGTGTTCGACGTCTCGCGGATCGAGGTGCTGCGCGGCCCGCAGGGCACGCTGTACGGCCGCAACACCATCGGCGGCGCGATCAAATACGTGACCAATCGCCTGGGCGACGAGGCCGGCGGCAAGGTTCGCGCCACCTACGGCAGCTACAATCAGACCGACCTGCTGGTCGAGGGCCACACCCCGGTCGCCGGCGGTCTGTCGGTGGGCGGCGCCTACGCCCTCTACAAGCGCGACGGCTACGGCAAGAACCTGACCACCGGCGCCGAGCACTACAACAAGGACGTCCAGGCCATCCGTCTGAGCGCCGAATACAAGCCCACCGAGGACCTGTTCTTCCGCCTGGCCTATGACAAGGTGGAGGACGACTCCAATCCCCGCCACGGCCACCGCGAAGTGCCGGCCCTGGTCGGCGGATACAAGGTGCTGGACGTCTACGACACCCAGGCCGGCTTTGGCGACGACAACTCGGTCGAGACCGAGGGCGTGGCGCTGACCGGCGAATATCACGCCAGCGAGAGCCTGACCTTCAAGTCGATCACCGCCAGCCGCAAGGGCCACACCGACACCGTCATCGACTTCGACGGCACGCCGGTGAACACCCTCGACGTTCCGGGCACCTATGACGACCGCTCGTTCTCGCAGGAACTGCAGGCGGTCTATTCGGACGAGACCGTCCAGGGGGTGTTTGGCCTCTACTACATGAACAGCCAGGCCTCGGGCGAGTTCGACACCATCGCCGGCAATCTGGGCGTGGCGATCGCCGACGGCGGCAAGGTCAGCACCCAGAGCTTCGCGGCCTTCTTCGACGTCAGCGCCAACTTCACCGAGCGCTTCAAGATCTCGCTAGGCGCCCGCGGCACGCGCGACCACAAGCGCAGCAACACCTTCCGCTACTACTACCTGGGCGCCACGCGCACGCCTTTCCAGGGCGGCACGCCGCGGCCGATCCTGCAGGTGCGCACCAACTACAGCGCCGAGAAGACCTTTTCGGAATTCACCCCGCGCCTGTCGGCCTCGTACGAGCTGACCGACGAGCTGAACAGCTATGTCTCCTATTCGAAGGGCTACAAGTCCGGCGGCTGGGACATGCGCGGCGACGCCTTCCTGACCCCCCAGACCGTCAACGGCTACAATCCCGAAACGGTCGACGCCTACGAGGCGGGCCTGAAGGGCAACCTGTTCGACCGCCGGGTGTCGTTCGCCTCGGCCATCTTCCTGTCGAAGTACAAGGACCAGCAGGTCACCACCCAGGTGGTCGTGCCCTCGGGCATCGCCAGCTCGGTCGACAACGCCGGCGCCTCGACGCTCTACGGCGCCGAGTTCGAAGCCAAGGCGGTGTTCGACCAGCACTTCTCGGGCACGGTGGCCCTGGGCTACATCCACGCCAAGTACGACACCTTCAACCGCTTCGTTCCGGCCGGCGCGCCCAATCCCATCGACCCGTCGCAGACGATCCCGGCCGGCGGGCAGGTCGTGAACGTGGCCGATCTCTACGGCTTCCAGAACACCCCGGAATGGACGGGCAATGTCAGCTTGAGCTGGCGCGGGGCCCTCGCCGGCGGCGAGCTGACGGTCACGCCGATGGTCAGCTATCGCGACAGCTACCAGCAGTTCGAACTGCCCCTGCCGCTGCTCGACCAGAAGGCCTTCACCCTGATCGACCTGACCGCCAGCTGGGCGCCCGAGAGCGGTCGCTACCGCATCTCGGTGGCCGGCAAGAACCTGACCGACGAGCGCTATCGGATCGGCGGCTACAACTTCGCCGGCGCGACCTACAACAACTCGGTGATCGGCTTCTACGGCCCGCCGCGCACCTACTCGGCCTCGCTCGAGGTCAAGTTCTAGATCCTTTCCACCCCTCGACTGACCGGCGGCGGCTTGCTGAAACGAGCCGCCGCCGTTTCTTTGTCCACCTTACGAATCTCGGCGGGACCCCGATGAGCGACACCAAGATCCAAGCCGCCGGCGGCTCGCGCTACCGCTACGTCGTGCTGGCCATGCTGATCCTGGTCTACACGCTCAACTTTCTGGACCGGCAGATCCTCGGCATCCTGGCCAAGCCCATCAAGGAGGAGTTCGGCCTGACCGACGGTCAGTTCGGCCTGATGAGCGGCCTGGCCTTCGCCCTGCTCTACACCACCCTGGCCATACCGATCGCCTGGCTGGCCGACCGCTTCAGCCGGGTGTGGATCATGACCACGGCCCTGACCCTGTGGAGCGGCTTCACCGCCCTGTGCGGCTTCGCCGGCGGGTTCCCGCAGCTGTTCCTGGCCCGGATGGGCGTGGGCATTGGCGAGGCGGGCGGGGTGGCCCCGGCCTATTCGATGCTGTCGGACTATTTCCCCAAGTCTCAGCGGGCCCGGGCCCTGGCGGCCTACGCCTTCGGCATCCCCCTGGGCACGGCGGCCGGGACCTTGGTGGGCGGCCTGCTGGCCGTGCATTTCGGTTGGCGCACGGCCTTCATCGTGGTGGGCCTGCTGGGCGTGGCCCTGGCCCCGATCTTCCGCCTGGTCGTGCGCGACCCGCGCCGCGGCGGGGCCGACATGGCCGCCGGCGACACCACCACCGTCCAGGCCCCAGCCGCGCCGCTGGGCGAGGTGGTTCGCGTGCTGGCCGCCAAGCCCAGCTTCTGGCTGCTGGCGTTCGGGGCGGCCTCATCCTCGGTCTGCGGCTACGGGGTGGCCCTGTGGCTGCCCTCGTTCTTCATGCGCAGCCTGGGCCTGACCCTGCGCGAGACGGCCTGGTACTATTCCGGCATCGCCTTCTTCGGCGGGCTGATGGGCATCTGGCTGGGCGGAGCTGTGGCCGACCGGCTGGGGGCCAAGTCCAAGGCCGGCTATCCGCTGACCCCGGCCGTCGCCTTCCTGATCTCGGTGCCCTGCTTCCTGCTGGCGATGAACAGCGGGTCGCTGGTCGGCGGCTTGGGTGGCCAGGGGGGCGGCGTCGCGGCCCTGGCCCTGGCCTTCGCGATCTTCCTGATCCCCACGGGGCTGAACCTGGCGTGGCTGGGACCGATCACGGCGGCCGTGCAGCATCTGGCCCCCGCGCCGATGCGCACCACGGCCTCGGCCCTGTTCCTGCTGATCAACAACCTCTTGGGAATCGCGGTCGGCACCTATTATTTCGGCCTGGTCTCGGACCTGCTGAAGCCGGCGTTCGGCCAGGAATCCCTGCGGTGGTCGATCTATACCGGCATGGGCTTCTACCTGGTCGCGGCCCTGCTGTTCTTCCTGGCCTCGCGCCGCCTGGCGCGCGACTGGGTGGAGTGAGCCGGGGTTCGAATAGACCCGCCGCCGAAAACGCCACCGTTCCGACACGTTCAGGTTTCAAGAGCCCGCTGACGAACGCGGGACCGCGACCATGGGCAGTGACGAGCGGCATATCTTCCACGACCCCACCGGACGGCGCGACCGGAGGATGCGGTTGATCCTGGGGATCATCCTGTCGGCCCTGGCCGCCATCGTCGCGGCCTTCCTGGCCACCCTGGCCTTCGCGCCGCGCCTGCCGTCGGTGACCTTGCGGGACCCGCATGTCCTGTCCTCGCTGCACAAGGAGTCGGCCCACAGGCTGAAGCCCGAGCTGGCCTGGCGCAAGGTTCCGCGGCCGACCGCCGCCGCCCAAGGCGAGGGCGCGGCCCAGGTGCGGCCGATCAGCGTCGGCTTCTATGTCAGCTGGGACGAGGACTCCCGCGAGTCCCTGCGCCGCAACATCGACAAGCTGGACGTGGTCTCGCCGCAATGGGTGGCGCTGAGGGGTTCCGACGGCGACGTCGCCCTCGACGACGATCCCCAAGGCGTGGCCCGGATCGCCGCCGCCCCCAACCATCCGGCCGTGCTGCCCCTGGTCCACAACTCGGCCAACGCCGCCTTCAACGGACCGCTGGCCGACGCCCTGCTGGCCAATCCGAAGGCCCGGGCCAAGTTGATCGCCGGTCTGGCCGACCTGGCGGTCAAGCGCGGCTACGGCGGCTATGTCTTCGACCTGGAGAACCTGTCGCCGAAGGGCCTGGCGAACTATTCCAAGCTGCTGAACGAGGCCCGGGCGGTCCTCAAGGCGCAGGGCCGCGAGGTCTGGGTCACCGCGCCGTTCGACGCGCAGGGCTGGCCGCTGAAGGCCTTGCAGGCCGCCTCCGACACCCTGGTCCTGATGGCCTACGACCAGCACTACGCCGGCGGCGATCCTGGGCCCAACGCCGGCCAGGACTGGTACGAGAGCGAACTGGCCAAGCGCTTCGCCAACCTGGATCCGGGCCGCACGATCCTGGCCCTGGGCGCTTACGGCTACGACTGGACGCTGAACAAGGCCGGCAAGGCCGTCGCCGGCTCGCCGGCGACCTTCCACGAGGCGATCCGCAACGCCCAGGACGCCGGCGCGACCATCGACATGGACGACGACGCGCTGAACCCGACCTACGACTATGTCGACGACAGCGGCGACAGCCACGAGGTCTGGTTCCTGGACGCCGCCACCTTGTTCAACCAGGTCAAGGTCACCGACGCCTGGAAGCCGCGCGGCTATGGCCTGTGGCGGATGGGCATGGAGGATCCGGGCGTCTGGAGCGTGCTGGGCAAGCCCTACGGCCGGGCCTCGGCGGCCGGCTTGGCCCGCATCCCGAGCGGTGCGAGCGTCGACTTCGACGGCGGCGGCGAAGTGCTGCGCGTCTCGGCCCTGCCCACGCCCGGCAAGCGGACCCTGGCGTTCGACCCCGACACCGGCCTGATCGCCGACCAGACCTACGACGTCCTGCCCAGCTCCTACGTGATCGAGCGCTATGGCCAGAAGCCGGGCCTGGTGGCCCTGACCTTCGACGACGGCCCCGACGCGCGCTGGACGCCGAAGATCCTCGACATCCTCAAGAAGAAGAACGCTCCGGCCACCTTCTTCGTGGTCGGCGAGAACATGCAGGCCCGGCCCGACCTGGTGAAGCGCGAGGTCGCCGAGGGCCATGACGTCGGCAGCCACACCTGGACCCATCCCAATATCGGCGAGACGCCGATCGCCCAGACCGACGTCGAGCTGAACGCCACCCAGCGGCTGTTCGAGGTGATCACCGGCCGCTCGATGCGGCTGTTCCGCCCCCCCTTCTTCGGCGACGCCGAGCCGTCGACCCCGCACGAGGTGGCCCCGCTGGTGATCGCCCAGACCCTTGGTTACATGGTCGTCGGCCTGCGGATCGACCCCGACGACTGGCAGAAGCCCACGCCCCAGACGATCATCGACCGCACCCTCCAGCGCCTGGACCATCCGGGCGACCGGCCGGGGCAGGTGGTGCTGCTGCACGACGCGGGCGGCGACCGCTCGCGCACGGTCGCGGCCCTGCCGGGCCTGATCGACGCCATCCGGGCGCGGGGCTACCGGCTGGTCACCGTCGGCGAGCTGGCCGGCATGAGTCCGGCCCAGGCGATGCCGGTCAGCGGCCGCGATCCGGTGGCCCTGGGTCTGGACCGGGTGGGTTTTGGCCTGTTCCGCGGCGTGAAGGTTCTGCTGACCACCCTGTTCCTGACCGCCATCGCCCTGGGCCTGGCGCGGCTGGTGTTCCTGGCGGGGCTGGCCCTGGTCCATCGCTGGACGCACGAGAGCCCCGAGAACCTGGATTCCGAGACCGGACCGCTGGTCAGCGTGCTGATCCCCTGCTTCAACGAGGAGAAGGTGATCGCCGCCTCGGTGGCGCGGATCCTGGAGTCGGAGTGGAGGAACATCGAGGTCCTGGTCCTCGATGACGGGTCCACGGACGCCACCGCCGACGAGGTCCGCCGGACCCACGGCGACAATCCGCGCGTGACCCTGCTCAGCTTCGAGAACGGCGGCAAGGCGCGGGCGGTCAATCGCGGCCTGGCCGTGGCCAAGGGCGATTATGTCGTGGCCCTGGACGCCGACACGCTTTTTCCGCCGAAGACCATTGGGCGCCTCGTACGCTGGTTCCAGGACCCCCGGATCGGGGCGGTGGCCGGCAACGCCATCGTCGGCAACCGGATCAACATGGTCACCCGCTGGCAGGCCCTGGAATATGTCACCGCTCAGAACCTGGAGCGTCGGGCCCTAGCGGCCCTCGGCGCGGTGACCGTGGTGCCCGGCGCGGTCGGCGCTTGGCGCAAGAGCGTGCTGGACGAGCTGGGCGGTTATCCGGCCGACACCCTGGCCGAGGATCAAGACCTGACCATCGCCTGTCAGCGGGCGGGTTGGAAGGTGGCCTTCGACCCCTCGGCCCAGGCCTTCACCGAGGCTCCCGACACCGTGAACGGCCTGCTCAAGCAGCGTTTCCGCTGGTCGTTCGGCACCCTGCAATGCGTCTGGAAGCACCGCGCGGCCCTGTTCAACCCCAAAACGCCCGCGCTCGGCTTCGTGGCCCTGCCGCAGATCTGGCTGTTCCAAATCCTGCTGGCGGTCGCCGCGCCCCTGGTCGACCTGGCGGTGGTCTGGAGCCTGATCTCGGGCCTCTACGGCGCGATCGCCCATCCGATGGAGTGGTCGCCCGACGACACGATCCGCGGCCTGCTCTACTGGGCGGTGTTCATCCTGGTCGACCTGTCGGCCGGCGCCCTGGGCATGGCCCTGGAGAAGCGCGCGCCCTGGGCCGACCTGCCGTACCTGCCCGTCCAGCGTTTCGGCTACCGCCAGCTGATGTACTACGTGGTGGTCAAATCGGTGCTGACCGCCGCGCGCGGCGGGCGCGTGGGGTGGGGAAAACTCGAGCGCCGGGCGACCGCGACGGTCAGGCCCGGGGTATGACAAGGCTGTCATTCGCGATTGCGAGTGGTAGCGGTACCTTCTTTCGTCATGACCAAGGGTCAGCTTGACCCTTGGGAACTCCTTGTTCGGTGAAAAAGCCCAAGGAGTTCCGGGCTTGCGCCAGTTGGGCCCACTTTTTCAGATAGGCCGAACAATCGGTCCAAGCGCGGTTGCGCCTGCGAAATCACGCTCCTATAACCCGGCCACAATTTCAGAAGCCGTCGTTGAGACCGGTCCCTCATGAACATCCACGAACACCAAGCCAAAGCCGTCCTCGCTGAGTTCGGCGCTCCAGTTCCGCGCGGCTATCCCGCCTTCACCGTCGAGGAGGCCGTCGCCGCCGCCGAAAAGCTGGGCGGTCCGGTGTTCGTCGTGAAATCCCAGATCCACGCCGGCGGGCGCGGCAAGGGCAAGTTCGAGGGCCTGGGCCCCGACGCCAAGGGCGGCGTCCGCGTCGTCAAGTCGGTGGAAGAGGTCAAGACCAACGCCGCCGAGATGCTCGGCCGCGTGCTGGTGACCCACCAGACCGGCCCCAAGGGCAAGCAGGTCAACCGCCTCTACATCGAGGAAGGCGCGGCGATCGCCAAGGAATTCTACCTGTCGCTGCTGGTCGACCGCGAGACCTCGATGGTTTCGGTGGTCGCCTCGACCGAAGGCGGCATGGACATCGAGGACGTGGCCCACGCCACCCCGGAAAAGATCCATAGCTTCTCGATCGACCCGGCGACCGGCGTGTGGCCGACCCACGCCCGCGCCCTGGCCAAGGCCCTGGGCCTGACCGGCGCCCTGGCCAAGGAAGCCGCGACCCTGCTGGGTCAGCTCTACACGGCGTTCCTGGCCAAGGACATGGCCATGCTGGAGATCAACCCGCTGATCGTCACCGCCGACGATCACCTGCGGGTCCTGGACGCCAAGCTGTCGTTCGACGGCAACTCGCTGTTCCGCCACCCGGACATCCGCGCCCTGCGCGACGAGAGCGAAGAAGACCCCAAGGAAATCGAAGCCTCGAAGTATGACCTGGCCTATATCGCCCTGGACGGCGAGATCGGCTGCATGGTCAACGGCGCGGGCCTGGCCATGGCGACCATGGACATCATCAAGCTGTACGGCGCCGAGCCGGCCAACTTCCTAGATGTCGGCGGCGGCGCCACCACCGAGAAGGTCACCGCGGCCTTCAAGATCATCACCGCCGACCCGGCCGTCAAAGGCATCCTGGTCAACATCTTCGGCGGCATCATGCGCTGCGACATCATCGCCGAGGGCGTCATCGCCGCGGTGAAGGAGGTGGGCCTGAAGGTGCCGCTCGTCGTGCGCCTGGAAGGCACCAACGTCGAGCTCGGCAAGAAAATCATTTCGGAAAGCGGCCTGAACGTCATCGCCGCCAACGACCTGTCGGACGGGGCCGAGAAGATCGTCGCCGCTGTCAAAGGGGCTGCGTAACTCTCATGTCCATCCTCATCGGTTCTGAAACCAAGGTCATCTGCCAGGGCATCACCGGCGCCCAGGGCACGTTCCACTCCGAACAGGCGATCGCCTACGGCACCAAGATGGTCGGCGGCGTCACCCCGGGCAAAGGCGGCCAGACCCACATCGGCCTGCCGGTGTTCGACACGGTCGGCGAAGCCAAGGAAGCCACCGGCGCCGACGCCTCGGTGATCTACGTCCCGCCGCCCTTCGCGGCCGACTCGATTCTGGAAGCCATCGACGCGGAAATCCCGCTGATCGTCTGCATCACCGAGGGCATCCCGGTGCTGGACATGGTCAAGGTCAAGAAGGCCCTGCAAGGCAGCAAGTCGCGCCTGATCGGCCCGAACTGCCCCGGCGTCCTGACCCCGAACCAGTGCAAGATCGGCATCATGCCGGGCTCGATCTTCTCGGCCGGCTCGGTCGGCGTCGTCTCGCGCTCGGGCACCCTGACCTACGAAGCCGTGTTCCAGACCACCAATGCGGGCCTGGGCCAGACGACCGCCGTCGGCATCGGCGGCGACCCGGTCAAGGGCACCGAGTTCATCGACATCCTCGAGCTGTTCCTGGCCGACGAAGCCACCAAGTCGATCGTCATGATCGGCGAGATCGGCGGCTCGGCCGAAGAGGAAGCCGCCCAGTTCATCGCCGACGAAGCCAAGCGCGGCCGCAAGAAGCCCATGGTCGGCTTCATCGCCGGCCGCACGGCCCCTCCGGGCCGTCACATGGGTCACGCTGGCGCGATCATTTCGGGCGGCAAGGGCGGCGCGGAAGACAAGATCGCGGCGATGGAAGCCGCGGGCATCCGCGTCTCGCCGTCTCCGGCCAAGCTGGGCGAAACCCTGCTCGAGGTGCTCAAGGGCTAATCACGACACCGAAACCCCGCCCCGCGCGGGGCCCAGGTTTTTTGCGACCGCCAGTCGACGATCCGAAAAAATCACCTGGGCCCCGTTCGTTATACGGGCGTCCGGTGATTGAGAGACTATATTTACGCAACGCGGTTAGCGGTGGCGTAAAAGGATCGTAAGGCAAAGACGATGGCGGACGACGCAGGCATCATCAATCAGGTCTTGACCGAGACCTCGTTCCTCTACGGCGCCAATGCGGCGTTCGTGGAAGATCTCTATGCCCGGTGGGCGGAGAACCCTGGATCGGTCGAACCTTCTTGGGGCGCCTTCTTCGCCACGCTCTCGGACCAGGCCGACCAGGTCAAGCGCGCCGCGCAGGATCCGGCCTGGACGCCGCGCCAGGCGCCGGCCGTTCGTCCCGAGTGGCTGTCGGCCATCGACGGCCAGTGGCCGACCGTGGCCCCCGCCGTCGAAGCCAAGATGACCAAGGCCATCGAGGCCAAGGCTCCCGGCTCCTCCGCCGAAGCCGTCCGCGCCGCCACGCTGGACAGCCTGCGCGCCATCATGATGATCCGGGCCTACCGGATGCGCGGCCACCTGGCCGCCAACCTCGATCCGCTGGGCCTGGAGCCCAAGGCCGCGGCCCCCGAGCTGGATCCGTCGACCTACGGCTTCTCGGAAGCCGACTACGACCGTCCGATCTTCCTGGACTTCGTGCTGGGTCTGGAGACCTCGTCGATCCGCGAGATCCTGTCGATCCTGCGCCGCACCTACTGCGACAATGTCGGCGTGCAGTACATGCACATCTCCGACCCGACCGAGAAGGCCTGGCTGCAGGAGCGCATCGAGGGCCGCGACAAGGAGATCGTGTTCTCCAAGGAGGGCAAGGTCGCCATCCTCAAGAAGCTGATCGAGGCCGAGGGCTTCGAGCGCTTCCTGCACAAGCGTTTCCCCGGCACCAAGCGCTTCGGCCTGGACGGCGGCGAGGCCTGCATCCCGGCGCTGGAGCAGATCATCAAGCGCGGCGGCGCCCTGGGCGTGAAGGACATCGTCCTGGGCATGCCGCACCGCGGCCGCCTGAACGTGCTGGCCGCCGTGATGGGCAAACCCTACCACGTGATCTTCCACGAATTCCAAGGCGGCTCGTCCGTCCCCTCGGACATCGAGGGTTCGGGCGACGTGAAGTACCATATGGGCGCTTCGTCGGACCGCGAGTTCGACGACAACAAGGTCCACCTGTCGCTGACCGCCAACCCCTCGCACCTGGAAATCGTCAACCCGGTGGTGATCGGCAAGGCCCGCGCCAAGCAGGCGTTCACCCTGCGCGAACAGCCCGACGCCGGCCGCGGCCATGTGCTGCCGCTGCTGCTGCACGGCGACGCGGCCTTCGCGGGCCAGGGCGTGGTGGCCGAGTGCTTCACCCTGTCGGGCCTGAAGGGCTACCGCACGGGCGGCACCATCCACTTCATCGTCAACAACCAGATCGGCTTCACCACCAGCCCGCGTTATTCGCGCAGCTCGCCCTATCCGTCGGACGTGGCGCTGATGGTCGAAGCCCCGATCTTCCACGTCAACGGCGACGATCCCGAAGCCGTGGTCTTCGCGGCCAAGGTCTCCACCGAATATCGCCAGATGTTCGGCAAGGACGTGGTCATCGACATGTTCTGCTATCGCCGGTTCGGTCACAACGAAGGTGACGACCCGACGATGACCTCGCCCTTGATGTACGCCAAGATCAAGGACCACATCTCGACCCGCGAACTCTACAGCCAGCGCCTGGTCGGCGAGGGCGTGGCCACGCAGGCCGAGGTCGACGGCTGGGTCACCGAGTTCGAGACCTTCCTCGACAACGAGTTCGAGGCCGGCAAGAGCTACAAGGCCAACAAGGCCGACTGGCTGGACGGCAAGTGGAAGGGCCTGGCCCTGCCCGGCGACGAAGAGCGCAAGGGCAAGACCGACGTCGCCAAGACCAAGCTGCTGGAGATCGGCCGTCAGATCACGACCATTCCGGACCGCATCAACGCCCACAAGACCGTCAAGCGCGTGATCGAGAACCGCCGCGAGGCGATCGAGAAGGGCGAGAACATCGACTGGGGGACCGCCGAGCACCTGGCCTTCGCCACCCTGCTCGACGAGGGCTTCCCCGTCCGCCTGTCCGGCCAGGACAGCGTGCGCGGCACCTTCACCCAGCGCCATTCGGACATCATCGACCAGACGACCGAAGAGCACTACACGCCGCTCAACAACATCCGCCCCGGCCAGGCCCACTATGAGGTCATCGACTCGGCCCTGTCGGAAGAGGCGGTGCTGGGCTTCGAGTACGGCTTCTCGCTGGCCGACCCCAACACCATGACCCTGTGGGAAGGCCAGTTCGGCGACTTCGTGAACGGCGCCCAGGTGGTCATCGACCAGTTCATCAGCTCGGGCGAGCGCAAGTGGCTGAGGATGAGCGGCCTGACCATGCTGTTGCCGCACGGCTACGAAGGCCAGGGCCCCGAGCACAGCTCGGCCCGTCTCGAGCGCTTCCTGCAGTCGTGCGCCGAAGACAACATGCAGGTGGTCAACTGCACCACCCCGGCCAACTACTTCCACGCCCTGCGTCGCCAGATGCACCGCGAGTTCCGCAAGCCCTTGATCGTCATGACGCCCAAGAGCCTGCTGCGCCACAAGAAGGCGGTCTCGAACCTGGCCGACATGGCCGAGGGCTCCAGCTTCCACCGCGTGATGATCGACGGCGCCGAAGCCGGTTGCGACGTCGGCGGCGTCAAGCTGAAGAGCGACGACAAGATCACCCGCGTCATCGCCTGCTCGGGCAAGGTCTATTTCGATCTGATCGACGCCCGGGCCAAGGCCGGCCGCGACGACATCTACATCGTGCGCCTGGAGCAGTTCTATCCGTGGCCGCTGAAGTCGGTGCTGGCCGTGCTCGGCCGGTTCAAGAACGCCGAGCTGGTCTGGTGTCAGGAAGAACCCAAGAACATGGGCGGCTGGACCTTCGTCGATCCGTGGCTGGAGCTGAGCCTGGCCAAGCTGAACGTCAAGGCCAAGCGCGCCCGCTATGTCGGCCGTCCGGCCTCGGCCTCCACGGCCGCCGGCATGATGAGCCGCCACATGAGAGAACTCGAGACCTTCCTGAACGAAGCCTTCGCCTGATCGCTTCGTCCAGAGCCCAAGCATTTTCGGACGAAGCGGACATCGGTTCGTCGTCCGAAAATGCGCTAAGAAAATGAGCTGGAGCGCCATCCGGTCCGATCGGATCGAATGGCGCTCCTACCCGCCCGGACCAAACAGAGACATCGGAACCCCACATGGCCGACATCATGACCCCCGCCCTCGGCGAATCCGTCACCGAAGCGACGGTGGCCCGCTGGACCAAGAAGGCCGGGGAGGCGGTGAAGAAGGACGAACTGCTCGTCGAGCTGGAAACCGACAAGGTCAGCCTTGAAGTCGTGGCGCCCGCCGACGGCGTCCTGGCCTCGATCGCCGCCGAAGAAGGCGCGACCGTGGTTCCGGGCACCGTGCTGGGCGTGGTGACCGAAGGCGGCGCGGCCGCCGCTCCGGCCGCCCCGAAGGCCGCCGAGCCCGCCAAGGCCGCGCCGGCGCCCGCCGCCGCCCCGGCCCCGGCTCCCGCGCCCGCCGCGGCTCCGGCTCCGGCTCCGGCCGCCGCCGCGCCGGTCAGCCCGGCCCCGGCCCGCATCGCCGCCGAGAACAACCTGGACCTCTCGAAGGTCGCGGGCACCGGCAAGGACGGCCGGGTGACCAAGGGCGACGCCCTGGCCGCCCTGGAAGCCCGCGCCAATGCTCCCGCGCCGGTCGCCGCCCCGGCCGCGCCGCGTCCGATCCACGAGCGCGAAGAGCGCGTGAAGATGACGCGCCTGCGTCAGACGATCGCCCGCCGCCTGAAGGAAGCCCAGAACAACGCCGCCATGCTGACGACCTTCAACGAGGTCGACATGAGCGCGGTGATGGCGCTGCGCAATGCCTACAAGGACGTGTTCGAGAAGAAGCACGGCGTGAAGCTGGGCTTCATGTCGTTCTTCACCAAGGCGGTGGTCGCCGCCCTGAAGGCCGTGCCGGACGTCAACGCCGAGATCGACGGCCAGGACATCGTCTACAAGAACCACTACGACATCGGCGTGGCCGTCGGCACCGACAAAGGCCTGGTCGTTCCGGTCGTGCGCGACGCCGACGTGCTGAGCCTGGCCGAGATCGAGAAGGCCATCGGCGCCCTGGGCAAGAAGGCCCGCGACGGCCAGCTGGCCATCGAGGACATGCAGGGCGGCACCTTCACCATCACCAACGGCGGCATCTATGGCTCGCTGATGTCGACCCCGATCCTCAACGCGCCGCAGTCGGGCATCCTGGGCATGCACGCGATCAAGGAGCGGGCCATGGTGGTCGGCGGCAAGATCGAGGTCCGCCCGATGATGTACTTGGCGCTGAGCTACGACCACCGCGTGGTCGACGGTCAGGGCGCGGTGACCTTCCTGGTCAAGGTCAAGGAAGCCCTGGAAGATCCGCAGCGCCTGCTGCTGGAGCTCTAGTCGCTCCAAGCGATCGAATGAATACGGAAGGGGGGCCGCGCGAGCGGCCCCCTTTTTCGTGCGGGCCGCTAAGTTGAAGCGAAGGCGCCTTTGATGTATCTATATGACGTAGATACAAGAGGTCGCGATGACCAAGCTCGATATCCAGCTGCCCCGCGCCAAGCTCTTCACACATGGCGGCAGCCAAGCTGTCCGACTGCCCAAGGCTTTCCGGTTCGAAGGCGTTGAGGTGACCGTTCGCCGCGAGGGCGATGCGGTGATCCTCGAGCCGGTCGCCGCCAAGCGGCCCCGCACGCAAGCCGATCTCGACGCCATGTGGGCGCGCATCGACGCGCGAGGCGGCGCCGATTTTCCCGACCGCGAACAGCCGCCCGAGCAGGAACGGGAGTTCTGGTGACTCTGGCGTTGGACACCAACGTCTTTGTCGACCTCATTCGGGGACGCAAGGCGATCATTCGTCAGCGCCGGGACAAGGCGATCTTGGCGGGTGAAGGCCTGGTGACCTCGCTGATCGTCTATCATGAGCTTCAGTTCGGCGTGGCGCTAAGCCGCGATCCGGCCGGGGAAGCCCTGAACGTGGCCGAGGTCCTGGAAGAAGTCATCATCGAGCCGCTGAACGAAGACGACGTGACAGCCGCCGCCCTTGTCAGGGCCAAGCTCAAGCCGCGCGGAAGCCCGGTCGGACCCTATGACGTGCTGATCGCCGGACAGGCCCTGGCGCGGGGCTGGACCCTGGTCACGTCGAACGCCGCCGAGTTCGCGCGGGTCGAGGGTCTTGAGATCCAGGACTGGAGCCAGCCATGACCGCCACCGTTCGTGACCGCCTCTTCCTCCTCCGCCCCGACTGGATCGACCAGGACCGGCCGTGGTTCTGCATGGCCTGCGCGGCGGTGGAGGGCTTCCTCGGCTACTACCCGGCGGTGCGCGACGCGCTCGACATCGCCTACCTGCCCCACGCGCGCCCGCGCCATCCGGTGGTCGACCTGCTGGGCGAGGCGCATCAGAATCTGCCGACCCTGATCCTGGCCGCGCCGTTCGCCCACCCGGACCTGCGCGACGGCGACCTCCAGCAAGCGAACGGCCTGTGGTTCGCCACCAATGAAGGCCCGATCACCCGCGTTCTCGCGGCCCGCCACGGGGGCTCGCCGCCGCATCCTTGAGGTCGGTATCAGGCAAGACCGCCACGAACTGAGCCTTTAACGCTGCTCTTGGGTTGATCCTTAAGGCAGAGGCGCTAGGAGTACCCGCGCCCAGTCACCCTCCCAAGCAAGTCACCCTTGGGAAACCGGGGGACAGGTCCCATTTTCTGTCCGGCGCCGAACGCGGCGCGTCTCAAGGCGAAGACCCATGGCTCAATACGACGTCGTCATCATCGGGGGCGGTCCCGGCGGCTACAATGGCGCGATCCGCGCCGGGCAGCTGGGTCTGAAGACCGCCATCGTCGAAGGACGCGGCAAGCTGGGCGGCACCTGCCTGAACGTCGGCTGCATGCCGTCCAAGGCCCTGCTGCACGCCTCGGAGATGTTCGAAGCCGCCAGCGGCGGCGAGTTCGCCAAGCTGGGCATCGAGGTCAAGCCGAAGCTGAACCTGGTGCAGATGATGGCCCAGAAGGCCGAGAGCGTCGAAGCCCTGACCAAGGGCGTCGAGTTCCTGATGAAGAAGAACAAGGTCGACTACATCAAGGGCTGGGGCCGCATCGATGGCCCGGGGCGTGTTGTCGTCAAAGGTGAAGACGGCGCGGAAACCGTGCTCGAGACCAAGAACATCGTCATCGCCACCGGCTCGGAGCCCACCCCGTTGCCGGGCGTGACCGTCGACAACAAGCGCATCGTCGACTCGACCGGCGCCCTGAGCCTGCCCGAGGCCCCCAAGAGCCTGATCGTGGTCGGGGCCGGCGTCATCGGCCTGGAGCTGGGCTCGGTCTGGAAGCGCCTGGGCGCCGAGGTGACCGTGGTCGAGTTCCTGGACCGCATCCTGCCGGGCACCGACACCGAAGTGGCCAACGCCTTCCAGAAGATCCTCGGCAAGCAGGGCTTCAAGTTCAAGCTGGCCTCCAAGGTCACCGGCGCGACCGCCTCGGCCAAGGGCGTCAAGCTGAGCGTCGAGCCGGTCGCCGGCGGCCCCGCCGAAACCCTCGAGGCCGACTACGTGCTGGTGGCCATCGGCCGTCGCCCGTTCACCCAGGGCCTGGGCCTGGAGACAGTCGGCGTTGTTCCCGACAAGCGCGGCATGATCGCCAACGACCACTTCAAGACCACCGCCCCGGGCGTCTGGGTGGTCGGCGACGTCACCAGCGGCCCGATGCTGGCCCACAAGGCCGAGGACGAGGGCGTGGCCTGCATGGAGCTGATCGCCGGCAAGGCCGGTCACGTGAACTACGACATCATTCCGGGCGTGATCTACACCAAGCCGGAAGTCGCCACGGTCGGTAAGACCGAGGAGGACCTGAAGGCCGCGGGCGTCGCCTACAAGGTCGGCAAGTTCCCGTTCCTGGCCAACAGCCGCGCCAAGATCAACCACGAGACCGACGGCTTCGTGAAGGTGCTGGCCGACGCCAAGACCGACCGCATCCTGGGCGCCCACGCCGTCGGCCCGAACGTCGGCGACATGATCGCCGAGATCTGCGTGGCCATGGAGTTCGGCGGTTCGTCGGAAGACGTCGCCCGCACCTGCCACCCGCACCCCACCCGCTCGGAGGCGTTCCGCCAGGCCGCGATGGGCGTCGAAGGCTGGACGATGCAGGCCTAAGGCCTCTGTCCGAGAGTTAACAAGCGCTTCGGCGCAATCCGGCGTAGCGTGGCGGGGTTTCGAGAACGGAGCCCCGCCATGCTTTTGTCCGCCCTGCTGCTGGCCGCCGCCATTCAAGCCGCGCCGACGCCGGACCCGTCCGCGTTGGGCGACCAGGGCGCCGCGGGCCAGACGACATTCGATCGTTCCATGGAAGAGGTTCGCGACGCCATCAAGGTGCGAGCGGCCTGCCGGACGTCGGGCGTCGAGCTGGCGGTCAACACCGAGCCCGCGACCCGAGCCGAGGTGAAGAAGCTCGGCGACCTGCCGCCGGCCAACCACACCCTGACCGTGCTGCGCAGCGTCGACGGCTGCCCGGTGTCGTCGACTGTCCGCTACAACGTGGATCGCCCGGCCGGGCGGTGACGGATTGATTGGGGACAGGCCTATGGGCCTGTTCCCGGCTCCACCAGCCGCGCCCACGAAAAAGCCCCGCCGGGGGCAACCGGCGGGGCTTCCTAGGTCCTCGAGGGGGAGGAGACGCCCTCAGTCACGCGAGAGCGGTACGCTTACTAAAACCCTAGAATTCTTCCCACTCTTCCGAGACCGGCTGGGCCGAGCCGGCGAAGGCGGCCAGCTTGGCCTGGGCCGCGCGCACCGGGTTGGCGCCGGGGCGGTTGGCCGAGGTGGCCGGGGCGAGGGACGGACGCGGCGCCGGACGTGACATCGAGGGCGGCGGCGCGGCGCGACGGGTCGTCGCGGTCTGGCCGATGGCGGCGCCGTTGACCTGGAAGCGGCCGATCATCTGCATCAGGCCGTTGGCCTCGCCCTTCAGGGCATGGCTGGCGGCGGTCGACTGCTCGACCATGGCGGCGTTCTGCTGGACGGTCTGGTCCATCTGGTTGACGGCGGCGTTGACCTCGTTGAGGCCGGTGGCCTGCTCGGCGCCGGAGGCGGCGATCTCGCTGACCAGGCCGTCGATCTCGCTGACCTTGCCGACGATGGCCTGCAGGGCGTCGCCCGTCTGGCCGACCATCGACACGCCCTGGCTGACCTGCTGCGAGGAGGTCGAGATCAGGGTCTTGATCTCCTTGGCGGCGTCGGCCGAGCGCTGGGCCAGGGCCCGGACTTCCTGGGCCACGACCGCGAAGCCGCGGCCGGCGTCACCAGCCCGAGCCGCTTCGACGCCGGCGTTCAGGGCCAGCAGGTTGGTCTGGAAGGCGATCTCGTCGATGACGCCGATGATCTGGCTGATCGACTGCGACGACTTCTCGATCTGGTTCATGGCCTCGACGGCGCTGCGGACGACCACGGCCGAGCGTTCGGCGTCCGAACGGGTCGAGGTGACGACGCGCGAGGCTTCGACGGCGCCGGCCGACGAACGCTTCACCGTGGCGGTGATCTCGTCCAGGGCGGCGGCGGTCTCTTCCAGGCTCGCGGCCTGCTGCTCGCTGCGGCGCGACAGGTCGTCGGCGGCCGAGGCGATTTCGTCCGAACCCGAACCGATGCTGTTGGCGGCGTGGACGATGGTGCGCATCGCCTCTTCCATCTGGGTGATGGCGCCGTTGAAGTCGCTCTGCAGACGCTGGTAGGCCTGCGGGAAGTCGGCGTCGACGCGATAGGTCAGGTCGCCCTCGGCCAGGCGGGTCAGGCCCGTGGCGATGTGCTCCATGACGAAGGCCTGCTCGCGGGCGGCGGCCTCGGCGGCCTCCTGGCTGCGCGCGCGTTCGGCCTCGGTCTCGGCGCTGGCGCGCTGCTGGGCGGCCTCGGCGGTGCGCAGGGCCAGGGCGTTGTCCTTGAACACCTGGACCGAGCGGGCCATGGCGCCGACCTCGTCCTTGCGCTGAGCGCCGACCACCTCGACGTCCACCGAGCCCTGGGCCAGGACCTCCATGGTGCGCGACAGGCCGCTCAGCGGAGCCGAGATCTTCGAGCGGCCGATCCAAAGGGCGAAGACCAGGGCGGCGGCCGAGACGATCAGGCCGAAGGCCATCGACATCATCGTGCCGGCGGCGGCCCGCTTGGCGGCCTTGGCCACCATGGCCTTGGTCTGGTCGTTATGGGTGTTGGTGTAGGTCGAGACGTCCTTGCTGAGGCTGGCGATGTCCGGGTCGATCACGCCCATGACCATCTTGGCCGCGTCGGGGGCGCTCTGCAGGCCCAGGTCCGCGCCTTGGCGGGCGCTGGAATAGATGCGGTCCAGGCGAACCTGGAAGTCGGCCACCTTCTTGGCGGCGGTCGGGTCGACGGCCTTGATCTTGCCCAGGGCGACCTTGCCCTCCTTGTAGGCGTTGTCGATCTCGTCGCTGGCCTGCTTGGCCTCCGGCGAGGCGGCGTCGTTGGCGATCGTGCGATAGGCGGCGTAGCCGATGGTCGCGACGCGCCGGTTGAACCGCGAGCCTTCCAGCTCGGCGGGGGCGCGCTGCTCGACGAGCACCTTGGTGGCGGCCTCCGACACCTTCGATTGCCAGGCGCCGAGGCCCGTGATGGCCAGGGCGACCACGGTCAGGATGACGGCCGGCAGGGCCACCTTGGTGGAAATCTTCAGATCGTCGAACTTCATCGCAAACCCCATGTCCGGAGCGCTCGCCAAGAGGAGGCGGGGGCCGGTCTTGAGGCCAGAAGCCGCCAACGCCGTAAAAACGCAGTTAACTGCAAGGCTTTGGCCGACCACGAGCGACGGAATGTCACAGTCGGGGCGGCGCGCGGGGTCTCAAGTTGCGTCCATAGATGGTTGCGACATCCATCTTTCAACCTAATAGTGCATGATCAGGCCGAGCCGCGCCGAGCGCGCCGCCCGACCTGGGAAGCCCTTTGGGGGAGACGGACATGACCGACGCGACCCGGCCCAACATCCTGCTGATCACTTGCGACCAATACCGATTTCCGCGGTTCTCCTACGGACCCGAGGCGGGATTCGCCGAGCCGCTGAAGCGGATTCTCGGCTTCCAGCGCGAGGACGACGGCGACAATCCCTACGCCAAGTTCTTCCCCGGCCTGCTGGCCCTGCGTCAGAACGCGGCGTTGCTGCGCAATCACACCATCGCCGCCAGCGCCTGCACGCCCAGCCGGGCGACGATCTACACCGGCCAGTACGGGACCAAGACCGGCGTCACCCAGACCGACGGCCTGTTCAAGAGCGGGGACTCCTACAACTTCCCCTGGCTGGCCGCCGACGGGATTCCCACCCTGGGGACCTGGATGCGCGCGGCGGGCTACTCCACCCACTATTTCGGCAAGTGGCACGTCAGCAATCCGCCCGAGCATTCGCTGGACCGCTACGGCTTCGACGACTGGGAGGAATCCTATCCCGAGCCCCACGGGGCGGCGATCAACAATCTGGGCGTCTATCGCGACGCAGGCTTCACCGATCAGGCCTGCGCGTTCATCCGCCGCAAGGCCCTGGCGCTGAACTATAACCGCGCGACCGCGACCGAGCAGGCCCAGGATCCCTACGCCAACGGACCCGATCCCGGCGACATCCCGCCGTGGTTCGCGGTGGCCTCGTTCACCAACCCCCACGACATCGCCACCTATCCCGCGGTGATCGCCCAGGCTCTGCCGACCCCCGACAATTCGGGCACGCAGTCGATCTTCGGTCCGCTGACGGTGCCGCTGCAGGGGCAGTTGAGCCCGCCGCCGACCACCGGCACGATCCAGATCGCCCTGAACGCCCTGGGCTTCCCGCAGGACTGCGCCCTGCCGTCGCCCACCCAGAACGAGTCCCTGGCCGACAAGCCCAGCTGCCAGCACGACTACGCCTACAAGGTGGGCCTGGCGTTGAACGCCAAGACCGGCTTCAACATCGTCAACGGCGCCCGCTCCCAGTTGGAGGCCAAGTTCCCCCGTCTGCCCGACAACGACGAGCGGGCCTTGGAGAACGCGGCCAAGCTGGCCCTGAAGGGCACGATCCCCTTCCAACTGAGCGACCAGCCGGAACGCTACGCTCTGGAGTTCCTGCAGCTCTATGCCTGGCTGCACGCCGTGGTCGACACTCACGTGGCCGCCGTCCTGAAGACGCTGGAGGACACCGGCCAGGCCGCCAACACCATCGTCATCTTCCTGGCCGACCACGGAGAATACGGCGCCGCGCACGGCAAGATGATCGAGAAGTGGCACACGGCCTATCAGGAGGCCCTGCACGTGCCGGTGATCGTGCGGTTCCCGCCCTCGATTCAGGTTCCGTCCGAGCCCGGCGCGGCCGACGGGCCGCTGGGCTTCACCCCGCGCCAGATCGACGCCCTGACCAGCCACATCGACATCCTGCCCACGGTGCTGGGCCTGGCCGGGGTCACGCCCGAGCAGCGGACGACCATCGCCGAGACCCTGGGCCGTCACCGCCCCGTTCCGCCGCTGCCGGGCGTGGACTTGTCGGGCCTGCTGAAGGGCCGGACCGATACGGTGGTCGAGCCGGACGGCCGCGAGCGACAGGGCGTGCTGTTCATCACCGACGACGAGATCACCGCCCCCTCGCCCTCGAACGACGATCCCGCCAACCTCAAGTGCGACAAGGAGTTCGAGGTCTATAACCTGGTGGTCGAGCAGGTGAACCTTGACCATCCTGCCGTGAACCTGGCGCCCAGCTCGGTGCGCCAGCCCAACCACGTGCGTTCGGTGCGAACCGCGCGCCACAAGCTCAACCGCTATTTCGATCCGTCCGGCCAGGCGGATCAGGAATGGGAGATGTACGACCTGCGCCTGGATCCCAACGAGGCGGTCAATCTGGTCGAGGTGAAGCGGTCGCCGCCCACCGCGCGGCCCGACCTGCCGTCACCGTTCGTGGCGGCCAAGGTCCAGGCCGAGGCCGACCGGCTGGCGGTTCTGCTGGCGGAGCTGGAAGCGCGGGATCTCTAAACACCGCTCAACCCCGGATCTAAAGGCTCAAGCCCGCGGATGGGCCTTGCCATAGGCCGCCAGCAAGCCCGCCGCGTCCACCTGGGTGTAGCGCTGGGTGGTCGACAGCGAGGCGTGGCCCAGCAGGTCCTGGATCGAACGCAGGTCGGCGCCCGCGCCCAGCAGGTGGGTGGCGAACGAGTGACGCAGGGCATGGGGCGTGGCGCGGTCCGACAGACCCAGGCGGCTCCTGAGGTTCTGCATGGTCGCCTGCACGTGGCGCGGCGACAGCGGGCCGCCGCGCTTGGCGCGGAACAGCGGATCGTCGGGATCCAGCGTGAAGGGCAGGGCGGCCAGATAGGCGTCGATTCGCTCGCGGACGATATCAAGCACCGGCACGATCCGGGTCTTGCCGCCCTTGCCGGTGATCCGCAGGCTTTCGACCAAGGGGGCGTCGCGGCGGGTCAGGGACAGGCCTTCGGAGATCCGCAGGCCGCAGCCCCACAGCAGGGTCAGCACCGCCTCGTCGCGGGCCACCTCCCAGTCCTCGCGGTCGGGATCCAGCGCCAGCTCGGCGATCAGGCCGTGGGCCTGGTCCTCGGACACCGGACGCGGGGCTCCGACCTTGATGCGCGGCCCGCGCACCAGGCCGATGGCGGCGTTGGGCGTGTCCAGGCGGTGGTCCAGATAGCGATGGAAGGCGCGGATCGACGACAGGCTCTGCGACAGCGAGCGGGGGGAGAGGCCGTCGTCGGCCTTCGAAGAGGAGGGGGCCGTTGAAGACGAGGGCTCGCGGCGGAAGGCCAGATAGGCCCGCAGCTCGGCGGCCGTGACCGTCCCCATGTCGGCGACCGACGTGGCCTCGCCGCGATGGCGCTCCAGGAAGTTCAGATAGGCCAGGACGTTGTCGCCATAGGCCCGCACGGTGCGCGGCGAGGCGCGCCGCTCGTTGGCCAAGTGGTCCAGCCAGGCGGTCAGGGCCTGGCGGGCGCTCATCTCCTCACCCGCAAAGCGGGGGAGGTGGCGCGATGCGAATACGCATCGTGACGGAGGGGGCGTGGGCGGGCAGGAGGGTTGGAGGCGCGGACGCCCCCTCCGTCGCGTCGCTGATAGCGACGCGCCACCTCCCCCGTTTCTCGGGGGAGGAGCAACCTCACAGGATCGGCCAGCGCTCGGCCGTGCGCTCGACGACGCGGGCCAGGAAGGCCACCAGGTCCGAACCCATGTCGGCCGTGAAGCCTTCGGGATCGGCCGAGCCGAAGGCCAGCAGGCCCTGGCGCGACGGCTCCCACAGGGCCATGCGGACCAGGGCCATGCTCTTGATCTCTTCGATGCGCTCGCCGAACAGGCCCAGCGCGGGGGCGTGGAAGCCCATGCGGGCCACGCCGTGGTCGCCCATGGTCATGTCGATCTGGCCGGCGATCAGGCCGTGCCAGCCGGCGGGCACCCGGCCCGGGCCTTCCAGAACGACGACGCCGGCGGCCAGGCCGAAGCGCAGGATGGCCATCTCGTCGACCCGGCGGGCCAGGTCGGAATGGTTGCGGGCGTCCAGCAGGTCGATCACCGCGGCGTGGGTCTGGGCCTGGGCCGAGAAGTTGGCGCGGGCGGTGGCCTCGATCTGGCGGCGGACCAGGGCCTCGCGCTCGTGGGCGGCCGAGACCCGGGCCAAGGCGGCGGGACCGAAGTCGACGATGTTGCTGGCGTCTGGACGCAGGCCCAGGTCGCTGAGCAGGTCGGGATCGCCGTGCAGGAAGTCGGGCTCGGCCAGCAGGAAGTCACGGATGATCGCGGGATCGACCGGCAGGGGCTGCCTGGCTTGCGTCGCGTCGGTCATGGGGCGGGCCTACTCCGTTCACACTTCGTCCCCATATGCGGTCACGGCCGGGGACGGGGTCGATGAAGCCCCAGTTCGGTTAACAGCCGCTTGATGGGCCGGCGACGGCTCCTCTCGACCTGGGGATCTTTCCGAGGCAGAACCCAAGTCCCTTCGTGTCAGGTCCCATGCCCCGCATAGCCTCCGTCCTGCTGCCCATGCCGCTGCCCGAGGCGTTCGACTACGCCGAGCCGGAAGGCCTGGGGCTGGAAGTCGGCGACCACGTGACCGTGCCGCTGGGGCCGCGCGTGATTCGCGGCGTGGTCACCGCCCTGCGCGATGGGACGGGCGGCAACCGGCCGCTGAAGCCGGTGCTGGAGCGGGTGGACGACCCGCCGCTGCCGCCGGGCGTCCTGACCTTCATCGAGTGGGCGGCGCGCTATTCGGTCGACATCCCCGGCTGGCCCCTGGCCATGGCCCTGCGCGGCCTGCGTCATCCGCCCGCCAAGCCCGACAAGGCCCTGGCCCTGACTGGAACCCAGCCGGCCAAGATGACGCCGGCGCGGCTCAAGGTGCTGGCGGCCGCCGAACATGGCCCGATGGCGTCCGGCGCCCTGGCGACCGCCGCCGGCGTCTCGACGGGCGTCGTCAAGGGGCTGGTCGACGAGGGCGTGCTGGCCGTCACCTGGATCGAACCGGACACCAGCTTCCCCCAGCCCGACCCGTCCCTGCCGCCCCAGACCCTCAATCCCAGCCAGCGGGCCTCGGCCGACGTGCTGACGCAGATGCTGGGCGACGGCGGCTTCCAGGCGGCCCTGCTGGACGGGGTGACCGGCTCGGGCAAGACCGAGGTCTATCTGGAGGCCGTGGCCGCCGCCCTGGCCGCCGATCCCGAAAGCCAGGTGCTGATCCTGCTGCCCGAGATCGCCCTGACCCAGGCGGTGATGGCCCGCTTCGAGAGCCGGTTCGGCGCGGCTCCGGTCGAGTGGCATTCGGGCGTCTCGCCGCCCAAACGCCGCAGGGCCTGGGAGGGCGTGGCCACCGGCGCGGCGCGGATCGTGGTCGGGGCCCGCTCGGCCCTGTTCCTGCCGT
Organism: Caulobacter sp. Root487D2Y; assembly: GCF_001427165.1. Lineage (NCBI taxonomy): Bacteria > Pseudomonadati > Pseudomonadota > Alphaproteobacteria > Caulobacterales > Caulobacteraceae > Caulobacter > Caulobacter sp. Root487D2Y. The sequence continues at coordinate 409,085 of NZ_LMFD01000010.1, read as the reverse complement.
TCCGCAAGCTGCGGCTGGTGGTCGTCGACGAGGAGCACGACGGCTCGTTCAAGCAGGAGGAGGGCTTCATCTACCAGGCCCGCGACCTGGCCGTGGCCCGCGCCAAGATCGAGGGGGCGCTGGTGGTGCTGGCCTCGGCCACCCCGTCGCTGGAAAGCCTGTGGAACGCCCAGCAGGGCCGCTATCGTTGGCTGCGGCTCAGCGCCCGCCACGGCGCGGCCCAACTGCCCGACATCGACCTGATCGACATGCGCGAGACCCCGCCGGAGCCCGGCCGCTGGCTGTCGCCGCCGCTGGTCAAGGCGGTGTCGGTGGCGCTGTCGCGCGGCGAGCAGTCGCTCTTGTTCCTGAACCGCCGGGGCTATGCGCCGCTGGTGCTGTGCAAGGCCTGCGGCGAGAAGATGAAGTCGCCCGACACCGACAGCTGGCTGGTCGAGCACCGCTATACCGGGCGCCTGGTCTGCCACCTGACCGGCTTCTCGATGAAGAAGCCCGACGCCTGCCCGCACTGCGGGGCCAAGGACAGCCTGACCTCGATCGGACCCGGGGTGGAGCGGGTCGAGGAGGAGGCGCGCCACCTGTTCCCTGACGCCCGGGTGGCGGTGTTCTCGTCCGACACGGTGTTCGACGCGGCGGGCGCGCGGGCCCTGGTCGAGAGCATGGCGGCCGGCGAGATCGACATCCTGGTGGCCACTCAGGCCGCCGCCAAGGGCCACAACTTCCCGAACCTGACCCTGGTGGGCGTGGTCGACGCCGACCTTTCCCTGCGCGGCGGCGATCTGCGGGCCGGGGAGCGGACGTTCCAGCTGTTGGCTCAGGCGGCGGGCCGGGCCGGGCGGCACGAGAAGCCGGGCCGGGCGCTGCTCCAGACCTACGCCCCCGAGCACGGGGTGCTGCAGGCCCTGAAGGCCCAGGACCGCGACGCCTTCGTCGAGGCCGAGATGGCCATGCGCCAGGAAGCCGGCCTGCCGCCGTTCGGACGGCTGGCGGCGGTGATCGCCACCGGCCCCGATCCCGTGGCGCTGGAGGCCTATTGCAACGCCCTGGCGGCCGCGACGCCCAATGCCGAGGGGGTGGAGGTGTTCGGCCCCGCCGACGCGCCCCTGGCCCTGGTGCGTGGACGTCGACGCAAGCGGTTCCTGGTGCGGGCGGATCGGTCGGTGGACCTGCAGGGCTTCCTGGCCGCCTGGCGGGCGCGGGCCAAGGTCCCGAACTCCGTGCGGGTGGTGTTCGACGTGGACCCGTACAGTTTTCTCTAAGCACCGCGCCTGTCTCCAGTCGCGTCTCCGGCCTAAACCGGTTCCTTCTCCAGCACCGGCTCCGGTCCCGGCTGACGCCCGCGTAGCGGCAGCTCCGGGATCAGGAAGATCACCACCAGCCCCAGGGCGATCACCAACAACCCGGCGGCGAACACGCCGGTGATGGCGTGGGTCAGGGCCTGGGCCAGGCCCGCGTCGGCCTGACGGGCCGCGCCCCCGGCGCCAATGGGGGCTGTGGCCTTCAGCGCCAGGCCCTGCAGGGAGCCGAGGTCGAAGCCCTGGCCCTCGTCGGCCAAGCGATGGGTCAGCAGGGCGCCGAACAGCGCCACCCCGATCGTCGAGCCGATCTGGCGGAAGAACTGGTTGGAGCTGGTGGCCACGCCGATGTCGCGCACCTCGACGGCGTTCTGGGTGGCGATGTTGAACATGCTCTGGCCAGGCCCCAGCCCCAGGCCGACGATGGCCATCCGCCAGCACAGGTCGGGCAGGCTGGTGTGGACGGTCACCCGGGTCAGCAGCCCGATCCCCACAAGCAGCAGCACCGCCCCGCCGATCATCAGCGGCTTGTAGCGGCCGGTCTTGCTGACCACCTGGCCGGCGGCGGTCGAGGCGACGATCAGCCCGCCCATCAGCGGCAGGATGGCCAGGCCGCTGGTCGTGGCGTTCACGCCCAGGCCCAGCTGCATGTAGAGCGGCAGGTAGGTCACCACGCCCAGGAAGGCCATGGAGATCAGGAAGCCCGCCAGGTTGGAGGTGGCGAACACCGTGTTGCGGAACAGGCGCAGCGGCACCAGCGGGTTGCTGACCTTGGTCTGGGCGTAGAGGAACAGAGCCAGCGCCACGGCCGAGAAGGCGAACAGGCCCAGGCTCTGGGGCGAACTCCAGGCGAAGTCGTGCCCGCCCTGGCTGAGCGCCAGCAGCAGCGGCACGAAGGCGGCGACCAGCAGGATCGCGCCGACATAGTCGACCGCGCCGGTCCGCCGGTGCTCCAGCGGCGGCATTTTCACCAGGATCATGAACAGCGACAGCAGGCTGAGCGGCAGGTTGACGTAAAATACCCAGCGCCAGCCGGCGATCACGTGGCCGCCCAGAAGCACCGTCCCGTGGTCGGTGAAATAGCCGCCGATCAGCGGGCCCAGCACGCTGGCCAAGCCGAACACCGAGCCGAAGATGCCGGCGAACTTGCCGCGTTCGCGCGGCGGATAGAGGTCGGCGATGATCGCGAAGGCGGTGGTGAACAGCGCCCCGCCGCCGATCCCCTGCAGGGCTCGGAACACGATCAGCTGGACCATGCCGCTCATGCCCAGCACCGTCCCGAACTCGCCCGACAGGCCCGACAGCCACGAGCCGGCCAGGAAGATGGCGATGCCGGCCAGCAGCACCGGCTTGCGGCCGTAGATGTCGCCCAGCTTGCCCCAGATCGGCACCATCACCGTCGAGGTCAGCAGATAGGCGGTGGTCACCCAGGCGTAGAGGGTCAGGCCATTCAGTTCGGCGATGATCCGCGGCATGGCCGTGGAGACCACCGTCTGGTCCAGGGCGCTGAGCAGGAAGACGATCATCAGACCGACCAGGGTCATCCGGCGCTCGGTGTCGGTGAAGGTCTGGGCGGTCATGCTGTTCCCACTTACGTCACTGGGCCGCTTCATGCGGGCGAGCTTGGCGGTTCGCAAGCCGGAACGGCCCTCCCCCCGTGGGGGAGGTGTCGGCGCAGCCGACGGAGGGGGGAGTGGTCGGCAGTTGGCCGCCGCCCGGATCGACGATCCCAAAACTCCCCCCACCGATCGCTTCGCGATCGCCTCCCCCACAGGGGGAGGGGCGACGCTTCCTAGTGGCCCTTCTTCCCGCCCTTGCGGCGTGACATCATGTTCAGGCCCTCGACTCCGGCCGAGAAGGCCATGGCGGCGTAGATGTAGCCCTTGGGCACATGCACCCCGAAGCCCTCGGCGATCAGCACCGTGCCGATCATCAGCAGGAAGCCCAGGGCCAGCATGACCACGGTCGGGTTGGCGTTGATGAAGTTGGCCAGCGGGTCGGCGGCCAGCAGCATCACGCCGACCGCGACGATCACCGCCACGATCATGATCGCCAGGTGATCGGTCATGCCCACGGCCGTCAGGATCGAGTCTATCGAGAACACGATGTCCAGCAGGATGATCTGGAAGATCGCGCCGCCGACATTGGAGATCGCCGCCGTCTTGACGTCCGGCGCGGACTCGTCGGCGTTGGGATCGACGCTGTGGTGGATCTCCTTGGTCGCCTTCCAGATCAGGAAGACGCCGCCGGCGATCAGGATCAGGTCACGCCACGAGAAGGCCGTCTCGAAGCTGGGTTCGCCGTGCGACAGCGGGCCGGCGATCCCCAGGTCGAACACCGGGGCGGTCAGGCCGACGATGAAGGCGATGGTCGACAGCAGGACCAGCCGCATGATCAGGGCCAGGGAGATGCCGATCCGGCGAACCCTCTGTCGATGTTCGGGCGGCAGCTTGTTGGAGAGGATGGAGATGAACACCAGGTTGTCGATGCCGAGCACGACTTCCATGACGATCAGGGTGACCAGGGCGGCCCAGGCGGCTGGGCTCGCGGCGAGAAGAAGGAGTTCGTTCATCGGACCGATCTAAGTTCGGGTTCGGAAAACGCGTCATCGCCTATCCCCTCGATAGGCGCCGTTCATGCAAGGAACGCGACGGAAGCCCCCAGGCTTCGCCAAACCGAGAGTCGACATGATGCCCGACGCCGCCAATATCAAGCCCCTGACGGCCCTTCGGTTCTTCGCCGCCTTCTGGGTGGTGATGTTCCATTATTGGCCAAACCTCTCGGCGGCGGTCCCGCCGGCGATGATCGGCAAGGGCTATCTGGGCGTCGAGGCGTTCTTCACCCTGTCGGGCTTCATCCTCTGCCACGTCTATCTGCAGGGCGTCGGGAACGGGCGGTTCCGCTATGGCGACTTCCTGTGGAACCGGTTGGCGCGGGTCTATCCGCTGCACCTGGTCACCCTGGCGGGGGTGGGGCTGATGGCCGCCGCCGCGGGCCTGGCCGGGCTCGCCGTCGACCGCAACATGCTGGCCTGGAGCGCCCTGCCGGCCAATCTGCTGCTGGTCCAGGCCTGGGGCTTCGCGCCGGTCTCGGGTTGGAACCATCCGTCGTGGTCGATCTCGGCCGAGTGGTTCGCCTATCTCTGCTTCCCGGCCTTCGGCTGGGCCGCCTGGCGGCTGCGGGCGCGGCCGCGCCTTGCCGTCGGCCTGGCCCTGGCCTTGATCGCGATCCTCTATCCCGTCTTTCAGACCCTGGCGGGCTTTCCGCTGACCGAGGCGACCATCCGCTGGGGCTTCCTGCGGATCGTGCCGTGCTTCGCCTATGGCTGCGCCCTGCACGCCCTGTGGCGCTCGGGCGCGGTCACCGGCCGCTTTTCGGGGGTGGGCGCCTGCTTGGCGGGCGCCGCCGTGCTGCTGGCCGTGCACTTCAACGCGCCCGATCAAGTGATCGTCATGACGCTGGGCGGGCTGATCGTGACCCTGGCCGGCCTGGCCGCGACCGGGTCGCGCGTCGCGACTCAGGCCCCGCTCGTGTATCTGGGCGAGATCAGCTACTCGACCTACATGATCTGCATCCCGTGGAAGATCCTGGCGGTCAATGCAGCGCTCAAGCTTTTGAAGATCGAGGGCGATCAGCTTCCGCTCTATGCTTGGCTGGCGGTGGTGGCTGCACTCGTTCCGCTGTCGGCGATCTCGTACCATCTGGTCGAGAAACCGGCGCGAGAACGAATGAAATCTTGGGCTAACGGCTGGCGGGAGCGACGACCTGCCACGGCGAAAGTCGGATAAACAGACTTTTCATCTTTCCCTGCGAGGGTTATCCCTTAACCCTAGTGACGCGGGGAGTACCCACAGCATGACGAAACGGACGAGAGCCCTCTGGGGTTCCCTGGCCGCTGCCGCCATGATCAGCCTTGTGCCGATGTCCGGCGCGGTCGCTGACGGGTATTGGCAGTGCGTTCCGTTCGCGCGTCTAATGTCGGGAATCCAGATCTTCGGTGACGCCCGCACCTGGTGGAGCCAGGCCGTCGGCAAGTACGACACTGGTTTCGTCCCCCGCGCCGGGGCCGTCCTCTGCTTCAAGCCCACGGCCCGCATGAACCTCGGCCACGTCGCCTTCGTCAGCCAGGTGCTGACCGACCGCGTGATCCAGGTGACCCACGCCAACTGGTCGATCATCGACGGCGGCCGCGGCCAGGTCGAGCAGGACGTCACCGTGGTCGACGTCTCGCCGGCCGGCGACTGGAGCGAGGTCAAGGTCTGGTACGATCCGATCCGCGACCTGGGCACCACGGTCTATCCGACCCACGGCTTCATCTACCAGAACAACCAGGCGGTCACGATCGCCGCCGCGACCAGCAAGCTGGCCCTGGCCCAGAACGCCGCGGTCTCGCTGGCCAAGTCGGCCGCCAACCAGGTCGCCGCTTCGGTCCGCGCCAGCTCGCCGCTGGACATGATCAACCAGGCCGCCGACTCGACCGACCGCATCGCGGCCCTGATCGCGCAGTCGCAATCCCAGTCGTCGTCACAAGACACCGACAAGCCGCAAGCCGCGCGTTGACGCCGTGCGCGCTCTGGGCCATGCCCAGCGCGTGAGCAAGGCCATTTCCATATGCTGAGGGTGCTGCGCCACGGCGCGCCGGGTTTCGAGCCCGGCGGCTTGACGCCCGACTGGGCGCTGCCCGCCGACGCGGTGTGGATCGAGCTGGTCGATCCGACCCGCGCCGAGGAGGTGGCGGTCGAAAAATCGATCGGCCTGCTGCTGCCCACCCGCGAGGAAATGTCCGAGATCGAGGCCTCCTCGCGCCTCTACCAGGAAGACGGCGGCACGTTCATGACCGCCACGGTGCTGGTCAACGCCGACGGCGACCTGCCCACGGCCGCGCCGGTGACCTTCGTGCTGACCGGCCAGCGACTGGTCACCATCCGCTATGTCGAGCCCAAGGCCTTCGCGGTGTTCGCCGCCCAGGCCGAGCGCCAGCCCAGCCTGTGCCCCAGCGGCGCCCAGACGTTCCTGGGGCTGCTGGACGCGATGATCGACCGCACCGCCGACATCCTCGAGCGCACCTCCGCCGAGGTCGAGGCCCAGTCGCGGATCATCTTCAGCCGGCCGCGCGGCACGGCGTTCGAGGCGATCCTCAACCGCCTGGGTCGAGCCCAGATCATCAATTCCAAGGCCCGCGACAGCCTGGTCAGCCTGGCCCGCCTGCTCAGCTTCGCCGCCCTGGCCGACCAGTTCGCCGGCGAAAAGGAACTGCGCGACCATCTCAAATCGCTGCAGCGCGACGTCGTGTCGATCACCGACCATTCGGGCTATCTGTCGGGCAACATCACCTTCCTGCTCGACGCGGCCCTGGGCCTGATCAACATCGAGCAGAACGCCATCTTCAAGATCTTCTCGGTGTTCTCGGTGATGTTCCTGCCGCCGACCCTGGTGGCCGGCATCTACGGCATGAACTTCGTCCACATGCCCGAGCTGGCCTGGCTGCACGGCTACCCGTTCGCCCTGCTTCTGATGATCATCGCCGCGGCCGGGCCGCTGCTATGGTTCAAAAGACGCGGATGGCTTTGACTTTTCGGGACAAACCGAACCTTTCCTTAAAGCTGTGCTGCCAGGCTCGCTGAAAATAGAGCCCTTCGCATGTCCGCCGTCCCCTCCACCCCGCAGAGCCTGATCCGTTCGCTTCCGCCCAAGGCGCTGAAGGCCGCGATCGAGGCGCACGCCCGCTACCTCAAGGGGTTGCCGGCCGGGACTCGGGCCAACCTCTCCTATGTCGATCTCGACAACGTCAATCTGGAGGGCGTCGACCTTTCCGAGGCCGACCTGACCGGCGCCCGCCTGTCCGGCGCCCTGCTGGCGCGCGCCGTCCTGGCCCGGGCCACGCTCTACGGGGCCGACCTGCGCGACGCCGACCTGCGCGAGGCCAACCTCGCGCGCTGCGACCTGCGCGGCGTCTGTCTGCGCGGGGCCAATCTGAGCGGCGCCGACCTTTCCGGCTGCGACCTGCGCGAGGGCGTCACCGCCACCCAGGACAGCGTCGAAGGCTTCAAGATCCTGCAGCACCGGGCCCGGCGCGGCGAGCTGGGCCATGCCGTGATCCGCGGGGCCAAGCTGGACGGCGCTCAGGTGGGCGGGGGCTTCGCCCAGGTCGCCGACCTGACCGACGCGGATCTGTCCGGGGTCAGCCTGCAGGGCGCGCGGCTGAACCGGGCGACCTTGAACGGCGCCAACCTCACCCAGGCCAACCTCCACAACGCCGACCTCAGCGGCGCGTCGCTGCGCCGGGCGGTGCTGACCGGCGCCGACCTAGCCGGAACCACCTTCGACGGCGCCGACCTGACCGAGGTGCTGCGCGCCCCGCCGCCGCTGATCTATGTCGACGACGCGCCCCTGCACGAGGTGCTCGAGGCGCACGAGCTCTATGTGACCAGCGAGGGCGCCGACGGCGCGATCGCCAAGATCCCGATGGTCGACTTCCGGCCGCTGAAGCGCTTGCGCAAGCGACGGCTGGCCGGCCTGTCCGCCCCGGGGGCCATCTTCTTCGGCATGGACCTGGAGAACGTCGAGCTGCAGGGGGCCAACCTGGCCGACGCCGACCTGCGCGGGGTCAATCTGCGCGGGGCCGACCTGCGCGGCGCCCGGCTGGTCGGCGCCCAGCTGTCGCGGGCCGACCTCTCCGGAGCCAAGCTGGGGCCGCTGGCCATCGCCCCGGGCCGCGTCCTGCGCACCGACCTCAGCCGCGCCGTGCTGCGCGGCGCCGACCTGACCGGCGCCGGCGCCCGCCGCGTCCGTCTGATCGACGCGGACCTGACCCGGTGCAAGCTCGACGGCTGCGACCTGACCAGCGCCGAATTGCCGGAAGGGTTCGAGGTCTAGGATCCGCCCTCGATGCGGGTCCCTCACCTTCCCAGCGTGTAGCGGACGCCGAGGGTCGCGCTGAACTGATCCGGCGAGCCCAGGTCGGCGACGATCGGGCTGTCGGCCGCGTCGCCGAGCAGCCGACGATATTGACCGACGGCCGCCACGCTCCAATGACGGCTCACGCGGCGCTCCGCGCTGACCACGAGGCCGGCGGTCCAGGCGGCGCCGTCGGGCGCGTAGGGCGCGATCCCGAACGGACTGCGGGCGGCTTCGGTCGGATCGACGCTGAAATAGGTGCGGATGAATTTATCCTCGCCCCAGCACAGGCGTGGCCCGACCGACACGACGAGCGGCGCCTCGCGCCATATGAAGTCGGCTCCCAGGTCGGCCACCCATGCGCCGTGGCCGCCGAATCCGTGACGGGCCTCGCCGCGAAGGCGCAGCCAAACCTTGGGCCAGTAGTTCACGAAGGCGCCGGCTTCGACCGTTCCATCGATCTTCGCGAAGCCTGTCAGGTCGCCGTCGTCGTCGCGCCCGGAGCGCCAGCGCCCTGACAGGCCGGCCGACCAGTCCTGGCCGCCGAACAGACCAAGGCTCACGCCGTCGTCCGGAGCGCCGAAGGTGGGCTGTCGCCCCCGCCGCGAAATGTTGATGCTGCCGCTTGGCCGCAGGCGATAGTCGTCCGAGCCCATGTAATCGGGCGCGAAGCGCAGGCCGATGCGCAGGTTGCTCAGCGACCAGCCCAGGACGGTGGCGTCCGCCACGTCCGAAACCTGCGCATCGGCGGGCGCCGAGGACAGCACGAAGGCCGCCACGATCGCCGCCGCTGAAGAGCGGGCGAAACCGTTGTTTCTCGAAACCTGGCGCGCGCCAGCGATGGAACGGAGCACGGCCTAGCCTCCTTGACGCTGGAAGCGTCAGCCGTGCGGCGGGCCCCGCCAATGCGGGCAAACCCGTGGATAGGCTTCGTCGACTATGGACAAGGTTTGAAGGGAGGCGGGGCGAAACGAACCTCCGCCCCGCCCGCTACATCCGCTTCTTCAGCGGCGCCAGGTCCGGATAGGCCGGCTCGCGACCCTGGGCCTTGGCCTGGAAGGCCTCCATCATGTGCGGCGGCGAGAACATGCCGGTCTGCCAGGTGGCGATGTAGTCCAGGCCGTCCTTGATGGTGTGGTCGCGGGCGTAGTTGATCATCACCTTGCTGCCGGCCACGGCCAGCGGCGACTTGGACGCGATCTCGCGGGCGGTCGCCAGGGCGTGGGCGACCACCTCCTCGTGGGTGGCGAACACCTCGTTGACCAGGCCGATGTCGCGCGCCCGGGCGGCGAGCAGGCGGCGACCGGTGTAGGCCAGCTCGCGCACCCAGCCCTCCGGAATCAGCTTGCACAGGCGCGGGAAGGTGCCGACGTCGGCGGTCATGCCGATATTGATCTCGTGGATCGTGAAGAAGGCGTCGGCGCTGGCGTAGCGGATGTCGCAGGCGCTGGTGAAGTCGACCGCCCCGCCGATGCAGCCGCCCTGGATGGCGGCGATCACCGGCATGCGCGCCTCGTCCAGGCAGCTGAAGGTGTCTTGCAGGTGGTGGACATGGCGTCGGAAGCTCTCGGCGGCCACGAAGCGGTCGGCCGGCTCGCCGCCGGTCACGCCCTCGCCGTCGGTGAACACCGACAGGTCCATGCCGGCGCAGAAATGCTTGCCGGTCGAGGAGATGACGATGCAGCGGGCCCGGGCGTTATCGTTGATGTCGCGGATGATCGCCGGCAGCTCGTTCCAGAACGCCCGGGTCATGGTGTTGAGGGCTTCCGGGCGCTTAAGGCGCAGATGCGCCACGCCTGTCTCGATCTCGACATCGAAGCAGCTATAGTCTGGCTTGTCCTGCACGCGCGTTTCTCCCTTATCGTTGATCACTTTGTATCACGGGCGCGTCGGGCGCCAACGGGCCTTCAACCGAGGGCTCTAAGTCTTGCGAAGGAGACCTTCCCCCATGGTCAAACATTCGATCGCCACCAGCCTTTCGATCGGCGCCGTTCTCGCCTCGATGATCGCCGCGCCGATGCCGGCGATGGCCGCCCAGTCCAAAGGTATCGGCGGGCTGTTCGCCTGCGAGGGCTCGGGCAAGAAGCAGGAAGGCGGGGCCTTGATCGGAGCCGGGGTCGGCGCCCTGCTGGGACGCCAGGTCAGCAAGAACGAAAAGACGCTCGGCACGGTGCTGGGCGCGGCGGCCGGGGCGGCGGCGGGGGCCTATATCGGCTGCCGCATGCAGTCGACCGACCAAGCCATGGCCCAGCAGGCCACCAAGAAGGCCCTCGACAACGGCCAGTCGGAGACCTGGAGCAATTCGCGCACCGGCGCCTCGGGCCGCATCGACGTGGTGTCGTCCTCGTACGGCCCGCCGATCAGCGGCGACGGCCTGCGCTTCGGGCGCGGCGTGACGGTGCTGCCCCGCTACGACGCCGTCGGCGGCGACTACACCGCCCGTTCCACCGCCAATCTGCGCTCGGGTCCCTCGACCAGCGGCAAGGTGGTCGGCAAGCTGGCGGCCGGCGATCGGGTCCAGGTGCTGGGCGGCGCGCCGAACAGCAACTGGCTGCTGATCGGCCGCGACGGCTATGGCGTCGGCTACGTCTCGGCCGGGCTGCTCAGCCAGAGCGGCTACGGCCCGGCCCCCAGCTGCCGGATCATCAAGGCCTCGATCAGCACCCAGGGCGCGGCGCCCACCAGCGAGCGCTACAGCGCCTGCAAGGACACCAAGGGCGAGTGGCAGCTGACGCCGGCGTAAGTTCGGCGAGATCAGGTCAGCGAACACTTGCCCCCTACGGGTCGCTTCGCGACCGTCTTCCCCCAGAGGGGGAAGAGGAGCCGAGCGCGCGTCCTCCGCCCCCTATGGGGGCGGACAGGTGGGGGCAAGTGTTCACGGCACGGCGTCAGAGATCCACCACCTCGCACTTGAGCCGCGCCTGGATCTCGTCGGCCACGATCGCCCGGTGGCAACACCGGGCGTCGGTCTCGTAGCAGAGCAGGGCGATCCGCTTCTCGCCCGCCAGGGCGGTCGCCTGGCCCAGCGCCACCTGGGCCGTCGGCTCGGCGAGGTGGGCGTGGAAGATGCGGCGCATCTCTTCGGTGCGGCCCCGCCGCGCCGCCTCGCGCCCGGCCTTGGGCGTGCCCAGGGGCCGCAGGTGGACATAGTCGATCCCCTCGGCCTTCAGGCTGTTTCCCAGCAGGGTCTTCGAAAAGCCGGGCCGGCGAGAGGCGGCCACGGCGCGGACGTCGACGACCGTCTCGACTCCGGCGGCCTTCAGGCGGGCGATCACGCCGTCCAGGGTGTCGGTCTCATACCCGATGGTGGCCACGGGGCCAGGGGGCGGGCTTGCGGGCGGTTTCATGGGGCTCTCCATGGACGAGGTAACGCCGCGCGCCTACCTTAGGAGCCAGTGGCCGCAGCAGGAGCATCTCGCCATGGACGCGGCCGTCTTCCGTGACCCTCGCCGACGCTTCATCCCGATCGCCAGCCGCGCCGGGGCCGGCGAGATGGCGGTGCTGGAGTTCGGGCCCACCGACCGCCCGGTCGACGTGGTCTTCGTCCACGCCAACGGCTTCAACGGCCAGACCTACCGCGCCTTGCTGGCCCCGCTGTCGGCCGGCCTGCGGATCCTGGCGGTCGATCAGCGCGGCCACGGCTCCAGCCGCCTGGCGGCCGACCCCGATCACCGGCGCAACTGGCTGGACTTGCGCGACGACCTGCTGGCCCTGCTGGCCGCCCTGGACCAGACGCAGCCCGTGGTGCTGGCCGGCCACTCGATGGGCGGCACCGTCAGCCTGCTGGCCGCCGCCGCGGCGCCCGACGCCGTGCGCGGCCTGGTGCTGCTGGACCCGGTGATCATGCCCCGGCTCATGGCCTTCTACGCCCACATGCCCTGGACCTCCGGCGCGCTGTGGAGGCGCCTGCCGATGGTGCAGGGCGCGCTGCGCCGCCGCGCCGTGTTCGAAAGCCGCGAGGCCGCCTTCACCGCCTATCGCGGGCGCGGGGCGTTTCGCACCTGGCCCGAGGCGATGCTGGCCGACTATGTCGGCGGCGGCTTCCGGGATCGCGACGACGGCACGGTCGAGCTGGCCTGCGCCCCGGCCTGGGAGGCCTCCAACTACAGCGCCCAGGCCCACGATCCCTGGCGGGCGATGGGCGCCGTCCGCTGCCCGACGCGCATCCTCAAGGCCGAGAAGGGCTCGACCACCCATGTCGGCGGCGGAACCGGTCTGATGCGCCGCCATCCCCTGATCCGCGTCGAGACGGTGGCGGGCGCCAGCCACTTCCTGCCGATGGAGCGCCCGGACCTGGCGCGGGAAGCGATCTTCGAGATGGCGACCAGCGAACCGCGCTGATGGACGCCGCGACGCAACCCTATCCCAGCCAGATCGATTGCGGCTGGCTTGTCTCGGACGAGGTTGGGCATCTGGCCATGCTGATAACTGCAGGAGAGGGGCCCATCCCCGCGCTGGCCCTTGAAGGCTCGCGCCTGCCTCTGGATGATCTCGGTGGTCTCGTCGATGCACTGGAGATCTGTTCGGAGGTCGAGTTCGTCGTCGATGTGCCAAACCCCGCTTCCTTTATCGACCTCGCGCGTCGCGGCGTCTTCATGTTCGACTGGACTGACGTCCACCGTACGGAGGCAGGGCAGCGGGGCATCTACGAGTTGGTCGCGAAGCCGCGAACGCCAAGGGGTGTCGTCGATCTGCCTCCGGTCCTGACACAGGCGATCTCGGGCTTGGAAGTGTCCGGACGCTTCTCAGACCTCGGGGCGATCGATCCGAGCCGCTACTGGCGGGACCTTCGCGCCTAGAGCGCCAGCCCCGCCACCGCCGACTTCGCCAGCTCAGCGCGTGCGGCGTCCGAGATCGGCGCCACCTTCCGCGCGTCGAGGTCGAAGGTGATGGCCACGGCCTCGGAGGTGCCCCAGGCCTTGCCGGTGGTCGGGTCCAGCATCCAGTGCACCACGCGCATGGCCTGACCCTGCGTCCCGACCAGGCCCGAGCGAAGTTCGACCCGGTCGCCGGTCCGGGGCCAGGCCAGTTGGACCAACCGGTATTCCAGCACCGCGCCGCCGACCCGCGCCGGCTTGGTCTCGGCATGGGCGACCACGGTGTCGCGGAACGGACCGATGAACGCCCCGATGCCGTCCGAGACCCGGCCGATGAACTGCTCGGCGCGCATTCGTCCGAATACGTCGCAATCGGTCGGCGACAGGGCGCCCAGGCCGATCCGCTTCAGGCCCAGGGCGTCGGCGCGCTCCAGGCTGGCCGTCGTTTCGAACGGCGACAGGTCCAGGCTGCGGGCCCGGGCCTGCTCGGGAACCTCGACCTTCAGCGCCGCCGCCCGCGCGTGCACGACGCGCGGCCAGGGGAAGGCCTCGCCCTCGCGCGGGGTGACGTGGGCGATGGTGGTCTGGAAGGTGGCCGCCAGCTGGCCGGTGGCGGTGTGGACCAGCAGCTGCAGCACCCGCGCCTCGGTGTCGGAAATCTCGATTACCCCGCCCAGCATGTGCAGGGTCGCCCCGGCATGGGCCTCGCGCAGGAAGCGGATGTGCTGTTCGCGGACCACCACGGTGGCGTTGGCGTAGGGCGAGAAGGCGTGCGGCAGGCCCAGCTCGGCCGCCAGCCCCGCCAGGCCCTCCATGGCCCGCACGACGTAGAAGCGCACGTTCATGTGCCCCATCTCGTCGCAGTCCCAGGTGTTCACCCCGCCGCGCCAGATCTCGACGCCGGGGAAGACGGCTTCTTGGGTCGTCATGGCGGCGGTTCCGGGGAGGGTTGAACGGTCGTTCGAGTCTACCGGGGTTCGTACGAGGTTCGCAATCTCCGCCGGGGACATGCCCTCGCGGCGTGTCCCCAGAGACACCCCCGACGCCTAGTCCTTGGACCTCGTCCGGGGCTTCTCGTCGAGCGAGGGTTTCTCGTCGAGGCTGAGCTCGCTGAGATAACCCATGACGCCATGGTCGGGCCGTTCGCTGGTCGTGATCCTGACATAGCGGGCGGTGGTCTTGGGCAGGTCGAAATACTGCCAGCCGTCATTCGCCGCGACGTACAGGTTCAGGATCTGCACCTTGGCCAGCGGCCGGAACGGACCGGTCATGGCGTCGCCGACGGCGATCTCGATGGTGGCGGGATTTTCATCGGCCTTGGGGACCAGGATGCCGAAGCGGTCGAAGGTGGCGGGTCGGTCGTCCTGAAAGCCGAAGATGGCGAAGGCGTCGAGGAAGGTGATGGTCGTGCCTTCCGCCAGGACATCATCATTGGCCGACGACCAGGCCTTGGTCGGCGCCGCGACCAGGCGCCCGCCATTCTGCGGCGACAGCAGGTTTCGGCCGGGCGGTCCGGTCAGGGGCGGTCCGCTCGGCGGCGCGGCGGCGACGGACGGAGCGGGCGCGGCCAGGGTGGCGGCGGGCGTCGCCGTCGAGGGCGTGGCGGCTGGCGCGGCCGCCGCCGCGGCCGACCGTTCCGCACCGCCGCCGCCGATCACGCCGGCCTGGTGCAGGCCGACGACCAGGCCCGTGATCGCCGTGAGCAGGCCGGCGATGGCGCTCAGCACGACGGGCGCGCTGTGCCACCAGTGCGTCTTGGCCGGTTCACGATCGGTCATCTCGCTCTCCCAAAAGGCGGTGAGGCGGGTCTTCGATCGTTAAAAGTGTACAGACTTTGGCGAGGGCGCCTAGGCGCTTAGGCGTCGCGGCAATCGGCGCACAGCCCGTGCGCCTCGATCGTCACGCCGGTCAGGGTGTAGCCCGCCGAGGCGCCGGCGGCGATGATCTCGGCGCTGGCCTTGGGCTCGATCTCGCGAGTGGCGCCGCAGCAGTCGCAGATCAGGAAGGCGGCGGCGTGGCCGTCGGCCTCCTTGCGGCAGGCGACATAGGCGTTGAGGCTCTCGATGCGGTGGGCGAAGCCCTGTTTCTCGAGGAAGTCCAGGGCCCGGTAGACGGTGGGCGGCTTCGCGGGCGGACCATCAATGGCGAAGCTGGCGATCAGATCGTAGGCCTTCACCGGCTGGCCGGCTTGCAGCAGCAGTTCCAGCACCCGGCGGCGGGGCGCGGTCAGGCGTTGCTCGGCCGCCCCGCAGCGCGCCTCGGCGGCGGCGAGTTCGGCCGCAAGCGCCGAGCCGGCGACGCCGTGGTTGTGGTGATCGTGATCGCAAGCGGCGTGATGGGCCATGGCCAAGAGGTAGAGGGCGGGAAGGCCTCGCGCAACCGTTCCTCCCCCTGTGGGGGAGGTGTCGTCCCGGACTTGGTACGGGACGACGGTGGGGGGAGTGATGAGGCGATGGCCGGATATGCGATCCACGATCCTAAAACTCCCCCCACCGATCGCCGCGCGATCGCCTCCCCCCACAGGGGGAGGGTTTCAGGGCAGCGGCTGGGCCAGCAGCGCGGCTTCGGTCTCGCATCGGGCCTTGCCCGGGGCGGGCCCCGCCGCCCGCGCGGCGTCCAGCTCGGCGCCGACCGCCGCCAGGTCGGCCTGGAAAGCCGACGAGGCGCTCAGGGCGTCGACCAGGGCCGCGGCGTTGATCCGGCCGGCGTCCACCGAGGAGGCGTTGTGCACGCCGCAGACCACGCGGCTCTCGCCATAGGCCCGGGCGCGCTCGAGAATGGCGTCGGCGCGCTGCGGCTGGGCCTTGGCCAGGAGCAGGCCGACGGTCCAGCCCCAGGTGGCGTGGCCGGAAGGGTAGTCCGGGGTCAGGGCCACGATCATGCCGCTGCGGGCGCAGATCGGGCCGCGGTCCACTTGGTAGGGGCGCCTGCGGTCGTACAGCCGCTTGGGACCGGCGATGGCCGGCCGCACGTCGCGGCCGACCCGGCGCAGCATGGCCGCCAGCCGGGGCGTGGTCTGGCGGCTGGGCGTGACGCCGAGGGCGCAGCTGTAGGCGTCCATGATCCGGGCCTCATGGGCGTCCTGCTGGGCCAGGGACCAGCGCGGGCTGTCCTTCAGCTTTCGGGTTTCCAGGAACGTCCGGCGGTCCTGATCGTCGACGGCCGAGCCCCGGACGGGCGGCGGCGGCACGACCTGGCGCCCGTCATAGGCGCCCTTGGTCAGGTAGGCGTCGCCGCCAAGACCGGCGCAACCCGCCAACACCAGACCCGCCGCCGCGACAATCCATGATGCGCGCATGAAAAAAGGTCCCCGGAAGCACTCCGGGGACCCTGCATTCTCAAAGCATCCGTATCAAGACGCCTTACTTGGCGAACAGCTTTTGCCAGCGCGGCTTTTCGCGGCCCTTCCAGGCTTCGCGGTGATAGGCGTCCGAGGCGATCAGCGGCACCACGGTGGTGGCTTCGGCGAACACCATCTGCTCGTGGGTGGTGTTGACCTTGCCCCAGCTGGCGGCCTCCTTCAGCGTCGAGGAGCTGCAGGCGCCGTCGCGCACGTCGGCTACGGTGATCTGGATGGCGTACTTGTGCATGTCGGCTTCGACGCCGAGAATCTCGGCGCAGACCACGGTGTCCTGGGCGAAGTTCTTGGGCACGCCGCCGCCGACCATGAACAGGCCCGTGGTGCCGGCCGCGATCTTGATGTCCGTCAGTTCACGGAAGTCCGCGACCGCGTCGATCATCAGATAGGGCTGCTTGGCCGCGATGCGTTCCTTCTGGTGCTTGACCAGGCCGAAGCCGGCCGAGCTGTCGACGAAGGCCGGGCAGAAGATCGGCACGCCTTCCTCGTAGGCGGTCTGGATCAGCGAGCCGGGCTTCTTGGCGTTGCCTTCGGAGAGCCACTTGCCCATTTCCCAGATGAACTCGCGCGAGGAATAGGCGCGCGGCTCCAGGCGGTTGCAGATCTCCAGGATCGTGTGATCGCAGTTCTGGAGCTCTTCCTCGTCGATATAGGTGTCGTAGATGCGGTCGATGTAGTTGTCGCGCAGCACGTTGTCGTCGACCGGGCCGGCGGCCTGATAGTGCTTGAAGCCCAGGGCCTCGAAGAAGTCCATGTCGACGATCGAGGCGCCGGTGGCGACCACGGCGTCGATCATGCCGTTCTTCACCATGTCGCGGTAGACGTGCATGCAGCCGCCGGCCGAGGTCGAGCCGGCCAGTATCAGCCACGGCGAGCAGGACTTGTCCTCCAGCGCCATGTTGAAGATGTCGGCGGCGCGGGCGGTGTCGCGCGAGCTGAACGACATCTTGCGCATGGCGTCGATGATCGGGCGGGCGTCGAACGACGTGATGTCGATGTGCTCGACGACGTTCTGCAGCAGCTCGGCCTTGGTGTTGTTCGGAACGGGAGCGTTCATCGCTTCGGTTTCCCTGACTTTGGACGCCCGTCGTGAAAACAAACCCTTCGTCAGGACGGAGCGACCGACGGGGGCGATGGGGAATGCGGTTCGTATCCAAACGCTGAAGCGATGGATGCGGCGCGCGGTTTAACTCAGATTTGTCACGGTGCTTAGTGACGTTTTGACGTCGTGGGCTCGCCCTCGTCCTTCGACAAGCTCAGGATGAGGGCTATTGCAGCGGCGGTTCAGTCAAAATCCTCACCCTGAGCCTGTCGAAGGGCGGGGATTTTGTCCTCCGCCCTTCCAGGTTCATTACCGACGACGGCGCTTCTTGCCGGCCGCGCCCTTGGGACGCGAGAAGCGGACGATCTTGCGCTCCTCGGCCTCGGGCCGCGGGGTCGGGATCGAGCGCTTGGCCAGGCCGTACATCGAGGCCATCGGGGCGTCCTGGACCTCGACGGTTTCGGTGTCGCCAAAGCCGTTGAAGCGGGTCGACATCGCCACGCCATAGGCGCCCAGCATGCCGATCTCGATATAGTCGCCCTCGTCGACGCTTTCCGGCAGGTAGAACGGGCCGGGCATGTGGTCGACGCTGTCGCAGGTCGGGCCGTAGAAGCGGAACGGGCGCAGACCCTCTTCCACCACTTCGCCGTTCTTGCGGAACAACTTGACCGGGAACGGCCACTTCATGTGGGCCGCGTCGAACAGCGAGCCGTACGAGCCGTCGTTCAGATAGAGCGCGTCGCCCTTCTTCAGCTCGACCTTGACCAGCAGGGACGAGGCCTCGGCCACCAGAGCCCGGCCGGGTTCGCACCACAGCTCGGTGGTCTCGTGGACCATCATGTCGTTGAAGCCCCGGTCGATGGCGGCCAGGTATTCCGACAGCTCGGGCGGGGCCATGCCCGGATAGATCGACGGGAAGCCGCCGCCCACGTCGACGACGTCGGCCAGCACGCCGGCCCGCACCAGGGCGCGCGAGGCCTGGGCCATCGCCGCCTGGTAGGCGGTGGGGCGCATGCACTGGCTGCCGACGTGGAAGCTGACGCCCATCAGGTCCTGGGTGGCGCGGCGGGCGGCCAGCAGCAGGGCCGGGGCGTTGTGCGGCTCGACGCCGAACTTGCCCGACAGCGAATAGGCCGCGCCCTCGGCCTGCACGCCCATGCGGACGATCAGGTTCAGGTCCTTGGCCTGGCCGGTGGCGTCCAGGATCTTGGCCAGTTCCTCATGGGTGTCGAACGAGAACGTCCGCACGCCGTGATCGAAATAGGCGGCCGAAATCGCCACGCGGCTTTTCACCGGGTGCATGAAGGCCATCCGCGAACCGGGGGCGTGCTGGGCGACCAGCTCGACCTCGTTCAGCGACGCCACGTCGAAGGAGCGTACGCCGGCGTCCGCGAGCTCGCGGATCACCCACGGCGAAGGGTTGGCCTTCACCGCGTAAAAGACGTCGCCTTTGAATTCAGCCTGGAACCAGCGCGCCGCTACGGAAACCGCGTCGGGCCGCACGAGTGCGACGGGACGTTCCGGTGACCGCTCACGGACCAGGTCCAGGGGAGTATGGTACGTGTGCAATTCACGTAGACCCCTGCAGAAGTTAAACCCAGGCCGGCGTTAGCAGCGCTTATGAGGACTTCGGGTCCGCCGGAGCGAGCGAGATAGGGGCATACCCCGAGGATGTAAAGAGTCTTTTGGATCCGGGGTTCCCGCGGGGGCGCGAACCGTGTCCCGGCCAAGCTTCCGGCGCGGTTCGCGTTCCCCGTCGGTCGGCGCGGGCGGGGAAATCGATCCAACATCCGTCACAAATCCGTTGCGTCCGTGCCCCAAACCGACGAACGCATTTCCCAGCACTCGAAACCACGTTAAGGATTCGCCCCGACCATGAAGTCGGACCCAGTTCTCTCGATCCGCGCCGCCTCCAAGACCTTCGGGTCGCGCAGGGCGCTGGACGCCGTTTCGCTCGACGTGGGTCGCGGCGAGATGATCGCGCTCATCGGTCCCTCGGGTTCGGGCAAATCCACCCTGCTGCGCTCGATCGACGGCCTGCAGACCATCGACGCGCCAGCCCAGGAGAAGGGCGGCGAAGGCACGATCACGGCCTTCGGCGGTCCGGTCCAGGCCAAGGGCAAGGTCAGCGACCAGGTGCGCAAGGCGCGCGTCCGCATCGGCTTCATCGCCCAGCAGTTCAACCTGGTCGGCCGCCTGACCCTGTTCACCAACGTCGCCCTCGGCTCGCTGGGCCGGATCGGTTTCGCGCGCGGCCTGTTCGGCGCCTGGCCGGCCGAGACCCGCGGCGCGGTCATGGCCGCCCTGCATCGGGTCGGCGTGGCCGACTACGCCGCCCAGCGCGCCAACACGCTGTCGGGCGGCCAGCAGCAGCGCGGCGCCATCGCCCGCGCCCTGGTCCAGAAGGCCAAGATCATCCTCGCCGACGAGCCGGTCGCCTCGCTCGACCCCGTCTCGGCGCGCAAGGTCATGGAGATCCTCCGTGATCTGAACAAGACCGACGGCCTGACCGTGGTCGTCACCCTGCACCAGGTCGACTACGCCCTGCGCTATTGCGACCGGGTGGTGGCGCTGAAGGCCGGCAAGAAGGTCTATGACGGCCCGACCAACGGCCTGGGCCGCGACAAACTCATCGACATCTACGGCCCGGAATTCGAGGACGTATTCTGGGAAGGAGCTCCGCAATGATCCGCCGCACCCTAATCTCGCGCCGAGTGGTCGCCGGTCTCGGCCTCGTCGCCGCCCTGACGCTCGCCGCGTGCGGAGAGAAGAAGGCCGCCGCGCCGGCCGCCAAGGACACCATCGTGTTCTCGATCCTGTCGACCGAGTCGGCCCAGAACATGGAGAGCTACTGGAAGCCCATCCTGGCCGACATGGAGATGTCGACCGGCATGAAGGTGAAGCCGTTCTTCTCGTCCAACTACTCGTCGCTGATCGTGGCCATGGGCGCCAAGCAGACCGACGTGGGCTGGTTCTCCAACGCCTCGGGCCTGGAGGCCGTGCGCCGTTCGGGCGGCGAGGTCTTCGCCCGCACCTTCGACCCGTCGGGGACCGACGGCTACAAGTCGGTGATCATCGTGCCGGCCGACAGCAAGCTGACGGTCGAGGGCCTGCTCAAGTGCGACAAGACCCTGGATTTCGGCATCGGCGACAAGAAGTCGACCTCGGGCACCCTGGCCCCGATGACCTACCTGTTCATCCCGGCCGACAAGAAGCCCGAGACCTGCTTCAAGACCGTGCTCAGCGCCAGCCATGACGCCAACCTGTTCGCGGTGGCCAACCACAAGCTGGACGCGGCGACCAACAACTCCACGGCCCTCAGCCTCAACCGCCTGGCCAAGGGCGGCGCCCAGGCCGACAAGGTCAAGGTGATCTGGGAATCGCCGACCCTGCCCGAGGATCCGATCGTCTGGCGCAAGGACCTGGATCCGGTGGTCAAGGAAAAGGTGCGTCAGTTCTTCCTGACCTACGGCCAGGGCGACACCCCGGTCGCGGCCCAGCAGCGCGCCAACCTCAAGCGCCTGTCGATGGGCGGCTTCAAGGCCGCCGACGACACCCACCTGCTGGTGGTGCGCGAGATGGAGGCCCTGGAGCACGTGGGCCTGGCCCGCGAGTCCGGCGATGCGGCCAAGCTGGCGGCGGCCGAGACGGCCCTGGCCGGCATCAAGGCCGAGCGCGTGGCCGCCGAAGGCAAGGCCGGCCTCGCCGCGCCGGTCAACTGACCCGCCACGACCGACCCGCCATGAACGACGTCATTCCGCCCCCGCCCAGCAAGCCGATCTCGGCGCGCGCCTTCGATCTTCTGCTGTGGGGCGGGGTGATCGCCCTGCTGGTGATCAGCTTCAAGCCGGCCGAGATCGACAAGTTCCCGCAGCTGGTCACCGAAGCCGGCAAGATGCAGGAGTTCGGCCGCGGCTTCTTCTCGCCGTTCACCGATCCCAAGGCGTTCATGGCCGCCGACTGGCCGCTCTACATCGGCAAGATGTGGCAGACGATCCAGATGGCGCTGTGGGGCACGGCCCTGGCCATCCTGGTGGCGATCCCCCTGGGCCTGTTGGGCGCGCGCAACATCACCCCGTGGTGGATCCAGCAGCCCGTGCGCCGGGTGCTGGACATCATCCGCTCGCTGCCCGACCTGGTGGTGGCGCTGATCTTCATCACCGCCGTGGGCCTGGGCCCGTTCGCCGGGGTCATGGCCCTGATGTTCAACACCGGCGGCGTTCTGGCCAAGCTGTTCGCCGAGGCCGTCGAGTCGATCGACAAGGGCCCGGTCGAGGGCGTGCGCGCCACCGGCGCCGTCAAGCTGCAGGAAGTGGTCTGGGGGGTGATCCCGCAGGTCGCGCCCCTATGGACCAGCTACGCGCTCTACCGCTTCGAGTCGTCTAGCCGATCGGCCACCGTCCTTGGCCTGATCGGGGCCGGCGGCGTCGGCCAGGTGCTGCTCGATTCCATCAACGGCTTTCAGTACGACCAGACCGGCTGCATCGTCCTGGTCATCGTGGTGGCCGTCTCGCTGATTGACCTGCTTTCACAGATCATCCGCACACGTCTCCTCTGAGGTGCATTTATGTGGCCTCCGGGCCACAATTAACACCTTGAAAAGGCTTGTCATCGGTCTGTCATCAAAGGGTGGCGGAACCGTCACGGGACCCCCGTAAAGCGCTTCTACCTGATCCGGACCAACGGGCAGGGGGCAAAGCCTTAAGGGGAATTCTCACATGCGGAACAAGACCTCGCTGGTCAGCGGCGCGGCGCTGGGCGTCATGCTCGCCTGCGGCCTCGGCGTCGCGGCTCACGCGCAAGACACCACGGTCGCCTGGAAAGGCGCGCCGCAATGGACCAACGACGACGTCTACTTCAAGGTTCGCGGCCGGATCCTGCTCGACGCCGTTTTCCAAGACGTGGATAAGGACGGCGGTTCAGCCGGTGACTACAAGACCAGCAACGTTCGCGGCCGCCAAGCCTTCATCGGCGTCGAGGGCAAGCTGAACAACTACGTGGCCTATAAGGTCGAAGGCGGCGCGGTGAACGGCGGAGCCTGGGGCTGGGACGACGTGGTCCTCGAAGTCAAGCCGACCGAATTCACCAGCCTGCTGTTCGGCAACGTCAAGGTCGCCGGCCTGGAAAACCTGACCTCGACCCGCTTCACCACCTTCATGGACCGCGGCCCGTACGGTGACTTCGGCGTCGACAGCTACCAGCTGGGCGTCGTGGGCAAGTATGTCGGCCCGAACTACAGCGCCACTCTGGGCGTGCAGGGCGGCAGCCTCAACAACGCCGACGTGACGGCCGCCAACGCCGACGCCAAGGAACGTCTGGTCGTCACCGGTCGCGGCCACTGGGCGCCGATCGTCACCGACACCGACAAGGTCCACCTGGGCGCTTCGTACCGCTACCGCAACCGCGGCGACGAAGGCATGTTCGCCTATACCGGCCGCACCAACACCGCCTACAGCAACGGCACGCTGTACACGACCGGCGGCATCGGCAACCGTGACAACACCTGGGCCCTCGAAGGCGCCTGGATGCACGGTCCGTTCTCGGTGCAAGGCGAATATTCGAGCATCGACGTGACCCGCGCCGGCACGGCGGGCAGCGATCCGACCGTGAAGGTCGGCTACGCCTTCGTCAGCTTCTGGCCGACGGGCGAAACCCGTAACTACAACAGCGTCACCGGCGAGTTCGGCCGTCCGAAGATCCTGAACCCTATCACGGCCGGCGGCTGGGGCGGTCTGGAACTGGCCGTCCGCTACGACTTCGCCGACCTGAACGACGCCTACGACACCCTGAAGGTAAAGCCGGCGACCTCGCAGGCCGGCGAATACACCGCCTGGACCCTGGGCGCGAACTACTACCTGACCGGTTATGTCCGCTTCCAGGCGAACTATACCGACGGCAAGGTCGACAACATCGGCTTGAACCAAGACTACGACGTCAAGCAGTTCCAACTGCGCGCGCAGATGGACTTCTAAGACCCTTCCGGGCCGATCTTCGGGATCGGCCCGGATTCTTCTTTCAACGCTCCCAGAGACTCCAGGAGTCCTCCATGAAGAAGCTTCTTTCCTGCGCGGCCGCCGCCGTCGCCCTCTCGGGCCTCGCCGCCGCCCCCGCCCACGCCGCCCGCGACTATGTCTGGGCCGCCGGTTCCTCGACCGTGTTCCCGTTCGCCACCCGCACCGCCGAAAACTTCGCCAAGAAGTCCGGCAAGAAGGCCCCGAAGGTTGAAAGCCTCGGCACCGGCGGCGGCATCAAGCTGTTCTGCTCGGGCACGGGCGAAGGCTTCCCCGACATCGCCAACGCCTCGCGTCCGATGAAGAAGTCGGAATTCGACGCCTGCGCCGCCAAGGGCGTCAAGGACATCGTCGCCATCAAGATCGGCTTCGACGGCATCGTCGTGGCCACCGACAAGGACGGCGCTGACTACAACTTCAAGCGCGAACACCTGTATCTGGGCCTGTCCAAGCAGGTCCTGAAGGGCGGCCAGTTCGTGGCCAACCCTTACAAGACCTGGGACGAGGTCGGTTCGGGCCTGCCGGGCAACCGCATCAACGTCTACGGCCCGCCGCCCACCTCGGGCACCCGCGACGCCTTCGTGGAACTGGCCATCGAGGAAGGCGCCCGCAAGTTCCCGACCGCCGACGCCATCCGTTCGGACAACGAAAAGAAGTTCAAGTCGCTGGTCGATCCGCTGCGTAACGACGGCTGGATCGACGCCGGCGAGAACGATAACGCCATTGTCGGCACCCTGACCAAGACCCCCGGCTCGCTGGGCGTTTTCGGCTGGTCCTACCTCGAAGAGAACATGGACAAGATCAAGGGCGCCTCGATCAACGGCGTGAAGCCCTCGGCCCAGACGATCGCCGACGGCTCCTACCCGCTGTCGCGCTCGCTGTTCATCTACGTCAAGAAGGCCAATATCGGCGTGACGCCGGGCCTGGCCGAGTTCGTCTCCGAGTTCACCTCGGACGCGGCGAGCGGTCGTGGCGGCTACCTGCAAGGCCGCGGCCTGATCCCGCTGCCCCCCGGCCAGCACGACGCTCAGAAGCAAATCGCCGCCAACAAGACGGCGATGGCGCGTCCGGCTCAGTAAGCCGAACACCGCTTCGACAAGACGACGCCGCGGTCCCTGGTGGGCCGCGGCGTTTTCTTTTGTATAGTGGCCCAACCGCGCCCGCTGGGCCGCGCCAACCCTGAAGGGCCATGATCCTCCTCGCGCTCGTCGTCGTCTTGCTCCTCGTTCTGTTGAACGGGGTGTTCTCCATGTCCGAACTGGCGGTGGTCTCGGCCCGGCGGGCCCGCCTCCAGACCTATGCCGACAAGGGCGACAAGGGCGCCAAGCTGGCCCTGGCCATGGCCGAGCACCCGACGCGGTTCCTGTCGGCGGTGCAGGTGGGCATCACCCTGATCGGCATCCTGGCCGGCGCCTACGGCCAGGCGACGCTCGCCGCGGCCCTGGACGTCTGGCTCAAGGACAAGCCGGTGCTGGGCGCCCATTCCGAGGCGATCGCCACCATCGTCGTCGTCATCGGCCTGACCTATGTCTCGGTGATCCTGGGCGAGCTGGTGCCCAAGCGCCTGGCCCTGCTGTTCCCCGACGCCATCGCCCGCCGCATGGCCCCGTTCCTGGCGGTGGTCGCCGTGGTCCTGCGCCCGTTCGTGACGCTGCTGACGGTCTCGACCGCCACCATTCTCAAGCTGATGGGCATCCGCGACGAGCGCACCAACGACATCACCGCCGAGGAGGTCGAGATCGTCCTGGCCGAGGGGGCCGACGCCGGCCTGATCGAGCCGGAGGAGCGCTCGATGATCCAGGAGGTGCTGCGCCTGGGCGACCGCCCCGTGCGGGTGGCCATGACCCCGCGCCGCGACCTGTTCTGGATTTCGCTGACCGACAACCAGGAGGAAATCCTCCAGGAAATCCGTGACTGTCCCTATTCGCGCATCGTGGTGGCCAGCGAGGGCGACCTGGACGGCGACATCGGGGTGATCCTCAAGAAGGACCTGCTGGACGCCTGCCTGGGCGGCGAGGTCATCGACATCAAGAGCCACGTCCAGCAGCCGATCGCCATTCCGGAGACCATGTCGCTGCTGCGGGCCATGGCGGTGTTCAAGCAGACGCCGCTGCACATGGCCCTGGTGGTCGACGAGTTCGGCTCGATCCAGGGGGCGATCACCCCGCTGGACCTGCTGGAAATGATCGCCGGCGACTTCCCCGAGGACCACGACGAGAGCGACAGCCGCATCCTGCGCCGCGAGGACGGCACCTGGCTGGTTGACGCCCGCCTGGACATCCAGGAGCTGAACGACGCCCTGGGCGAGAACTTCGAGGCCGAGGGCGGCTACCACACCGTCGCCGGCCTGGTCCTCGACCGCCTGGGCCGCATCCCCCGCGAGGGCGAGATCGTCGAGCTGGGCGGGTTCGACGCCGAGGTCGTGGACATGGATGGGTCGCGGATCGACAAGCTGATCTTGCGGTGCGTACGGAAAGATTAGGGGGTGGCGGCTGACGATCTCGAAAGCGCATCACGCGAGCCGACGATGGAGGAGATCGAACGGGCTTGGCGCCGTCCGCGATCGGACATCAAGCCGACTGGATGGCGGCGTCAGTACTACGCGATAAATGCGTACTGTGCGCTCGTGTTTTCCTACGTATGGCGGGGTGTAGGCGTCGTCATCATCGTGGGGAACAGTTGGACGAGCTTGCGGGATCCAGCGCTTCGGAGGGAGTGGATGCCTCTCTGGATGAGCGCTTTGGTGCTCACCGCGGTATTGGTGATCGGCCACTTTATTGGCCGTCTGGCTTCATGGGGAACCCCATCCGCCCCGGATGGGGCCACGCCTTAAAGCCTTGGTGGATCGGAGCTCTGGCGTCTGGCCGTGTCAAGGACGGCGCGTCGCGCCGCCGCGACGCGGCCGCCAGGGGCGGTCCTTGACACGGCCAGACGCCAGAGCAGGCTCGCCATCAAGGTTTCAAGGCGCGGCCTCGCCGCTGCGGGCGGGTTCGTCACTCCCATACCCGCCGTCATTCCCGCCCTTGTGGCGGGAACCCCTGGTTCAGCTGATGGTGAAGCGCCTTGGCGCGCTGGCGCGCCGCACCTCCGCCCTTGCGGTGGAGAGAGGGGTTCCCGCCACAAGGGCGGGAATGACGGCTGAAAGGTGGGGAGGCTCCGGGAAAGCCCCTACGTCCGCCACCTCAGCGTCGTCTCCTCCACCGGATTGCTGAACGCCCGCCGTTCCCGCCGGCTGGCGTTCCATTCGCGCTTGAGCTGATGGTACCAGCGGCCCTGCTGGTCGGCGTCGCCCACCCACATCAGGGCCGGATTGTCCCGCAGGCCCCGGGTCTGGGCCTCGACGATCCTGCCGTCCTGGCGCAGGAAGGCGCGGGCGGCCATACGGATCACCGGATAGAGCAGGCTGAAGGCCGGGTGGTCGGACCAGATGATCTGGTTCATCCGGGTCTTGTTCGCGTTGATCGGGGTCATGGCCGACAGGGCCAGCACTTGCCGGTCGCCGACCTTCACATGCTCCCAGCGCAGCCCCGGCAGGCGGAAGGTGATCTCGGTCAGCGGCTCGCCGCCGAGGATGGCGTAGGCCTTGGAGTTCTTGCTGGGCTCGTGCCGCACCATGGTGAAGCCCGCCTCGGACGGCGCGAAGGCCTTGCGCTTCTCGTGCTGGCTGGCGCTGGTGCGCCACCACCACTGCTGGTGCACATAGGGGCCGTGGGCCGGGTCGATCAGGCCCAGCACGGCGTGGTCGATATGGATGTCGTAGTCCAGATGGTCGACCAGCTTGGGCTTGCCGCCGACCACGCCGGGGATCGTCGGCGGCGGCTCGGGCGGAACGCCGTCGAAGCGCGGGTCGGCCGACATCCAGATCCACACCAGGCCCTGGGCTTCGACCAGCGGATATTTCCGTACACGGACTTTTGAAACGTCCAGCGGGTTGTCGGCGGTCAGGGACGGGATCTTGGCGCAGGCCCCGTCGGTGTGGAACCGCCAGCCGTGATAGGGGCATTCCACCGTTTCGCGGCCGTCGGCGTCGGCGCGGACCTTGCCGGCCGACAGCTTGGCGGCGCGGTGCGGGCAGACGTCGCGCAGGGCGTAGACGGCCCCGGCCCTGGTGCGGCCGATCAGGACCGGCTCGCCAAGATATTCGCGGCTTTCCATCTTGCCCGGCTTCAGCTCGGGCGACAGGGCCGCCACGTACCAGGCGTCCATGACGAAGCCTTCGCCGAATTTCACGGCTTTCGGCGCCGGCCGCGAGGCCAGCAGTTGCGCGTCGTCAGCCATGTAAGTCGTCCGACTTTACAGCCTGTTCGCGCAAAATCCGTCCCCGCCCGAAGGCGGCCCCCGGATCAGGATTTCGCGACAAGCTGCTCCCCGGGGCTCACTAGGCCTCATTGTGAAGCTGCCGTCCAGCAAACGCCCGCCTGCGTTGCGTGAAGAGTTTGTGGCGCCTGAAAAACCTATCGCGCCGCCGTCTCCACCAGCCGCTGGTAGAACCGCACCATGCGCTCGACATTGGCCACCGAGATGTGCTCGTCGGTGCCGTGGATCATCTTGGTAGCGTCGACCGACAGCAGCAGGGGCTGGAAGCGGTAGATGTCGTCGGCGATCGGTCCCATGTAGCGGCTGTCGCTGGCGGCGGTCATCAGGGCCGGGGCGACGGGCGCGCGGCTCTCGTCGCCGGCCAGGGCGGCCAGGGTCTTCCAGCCGTCCGAGGTGGTCGAGGAGACCTTGCTGGGCTCGTCCGGCGTCTTCACCCAGGCCAGCTTGACCGGCAGGTCGCCGACCGCGCCCTTGGCCCGGGCCATCACGTCGGCCGAGGTGTCGCCGGGGGCGATGCGGTAGTTGATCCAGGCCTCGGCGTCCTGCGGCAGGACGTTTTCCTTGGGCGAGCCCTTCAGCATGGTCGGGGCGATGGTGGTGTGCAGCATGGCCGCGCCCGCCGGGGTCTTGGCGGTCTGGCTGATCAGCAGCGGCGAGAACAGCCAGGTGTTGGCCGCCGCCATCCTGATGGTCGTCGAGCTGTGCGGGGCCAGGCTCTTCAGCATGTCGGCGCCGGGGCCGGAGAACTTCATCGGGAACGGGTGGTCGGCGATGGCCAGCACGGCCTTGGCCAGGGTGGTCACCCCGGTCTGGGCCGGCGGGGCCGAGGAGTGGCCGCCGACCGCCGGGGCGGTGACGGTCAGGGTGGCGTAGCCCTTCTCGGCCGTGGCGATCAGGGCGACCTTGCCCTTCGTCACCGGATGGTCCTCGACCACCACCATGCCCTCGTCGAGCACGAACTGGGCCTTGACGCCGCGCGCCTTCAGCAGGGCCGCCGCGGCTCGCGCGCCGCCGCCGCGAACCTCCTCGTCATGGCCGCTGACCAGGATCACCGTGCGCCGGGGAACAAAGCCGGCCTTGGCCAGCCCGTCCAGGGCCTCGAACAGGGTGACCAGGCTGCCCTTGTCGTCGATCGAACCGCGACCCCAGACCGCGCCGTCGGCGATCACGCCGTCGAACGGCGGATGGGTCCACGCGCCCTCGCTGCCCGGCGTCACCGGCACGACATCCTGGTGGGCCATCAGCACGATCGGGGCCAGGGACGGGTCGGTTCCTTTCCAGGTGTAGACCAGGGCGTGGCCGGCCACGACCTCGCGGGTCATCGCCCGGTGGGCGTCGGGATAGGTCGCCTGCAGCCAGGCGTGCAGCTTGTCCCATTCGGCCGGCTGGTCCTCGGCCGGGTCCTGGTGGCTGACGGTCTGGAAGCGCACGGCCTCGCCCAGATGCCGGGCGGCCAGGTCGGCGTCGAAGGGACGGGCCGAGGCCAGGCGGATGCTGGAGGTGTCGACCGCCGCCGGCGCCTTGAACGTGGCCGTCCTCACCGCCACCACGGCCCCGACCGCCAGGACCAGGCCCAGGGCCGTCAACGCCGTCTTGCTCTTCCAGCCCATGGTTCACTCCCCCGAGACGTCTTAAGGCGAACGCTTGTTTGGCGGGACTGTGCGATGCGATCGCGGCCCTGCCAATCCCAAAAGCGGGAATGCGGCGCGGGCTCACTCCTCCGCGATGGAGCGGATGACCCTGGCCGGGTTTCCGCCGGCCAGCGTATTGGCGGGAACGTCCTTGGTGACGACCGAACCGGCCGCGACGACGGAATTCTCGCCCACCGTGACGCCGCCGATGATGGTGACCCCCGCCGCGATCCACACGTTCCGCTCGATGACGATGGGCCGCGCCAGGACGCCGTCACGCCGCCGCGACGGGGCGACGGGGTGTCCCTCGGTGATGAGGCTGACATTGGGGCCGATCAGGACGTCGTCGCCGAGGCTTATCGGCGCCAGGTCGTAGAACGTGCAGTTCTGGTTGATGAACACGTTGCGGCCGATGGCGATGTTCTTGCCGCAGGTCGTGTAGAACGGCGGCAGCAGGCGGAACTGGTCGTCCAGGTCCCGGCCGGTCAGCTCGCCCACCAGCCGCCGGATTTCGTCCGCGTCGTCGAAGGTCAGGCGGTTGAGGACCGGGGTGAGGCGCATCGCCCGTTGGACGTCGGCGACCATGGCGCGGGACTCGGCCGTGCGCCGGGCGATCCAGACCTCTCCGTCGTGCTTGGGCATGGCTGTCCTTCCATTGCCTTGTGACCCCGCCTCCCGCATAGCCTGACGCCTGCGATTCGACCTGGAGTTTGCGAGAGCGGCATGAGCGTCCTGGTGCTCGGAGGGACGGGTTTCATCGGCGGGCCGACGGTGGCGCGGCTGCTGGCCGACGGCGTCGAGACGGCGGTCGGGCATCACGGCGCGCGCACCGTTCCGGCCGGGGCGGCCTCGGTGGTGCTGGACCGCCGCGATCCCGCGGCCGTGCTCGCGGCGGTGAAGGACCTGGGCGTCGACACGGTGATCGACCTGATCGCCTACACCCAGGCCGACACCCTGCCGCTGCTCGACGCCCTGTCGGGCCGCGTCGCCCGCTGCGTGCTGGTCAGCTCGGTCGACGTCTATCGCAACTACGAGGGCCTGCACCGCAAGGGCCGGCCGACGCCGATCTGGGACCGGCTGGCCGAGGACGCGCCGCTGCGCGACAGCCGCTTCCCCTACCGCCTGGCCAAGCCGCGCGCCGCGAGCGACCCCCAGGCCTGGATGGACGACTACGACAAGATACCTCTTGAGGAGGCGGCTCGCGCCGCCGGTGGGCTCGAAAGCACCATCCTGCGCCTGCCGATGGTGTTCGGACCCGGCGACCGCCAGCGGCGGTTCTCGTGGGCGATCCGGCCGATGGCCCAGGGCCGGCCGCGCCTGGTGATCCCCCATCCGTGGGCCAGTTGGCGCGCGACCTTCGGCTATGTCGACGACGTGGCCGCCGGGATCGCCCTGGCCGCCACGCACCCCCGAGCCGGCGGCGAGACCTACAACCTCGGCCGGTCCAACACCCCGACCAACATCGCCTGGGCCGCCAGCTTCGCCGAGCATCTGAACTGGCCCGGCGAGGTCCAGCTGGCCCACCCCGACGTGGCGCGCGGCGCCCTGGCCAAGGCGGTGTCGGGCCTCGACCTCAGCTACCCGCTGTTCGTCGACAACGCCAAGATCCGCCGCCAGCTGGGTTATTGCGAGGTCACCGATTTCGACGAGGCCCTGGCCCGGACGGTGGCGGACGAGATGAGCCGATAAAGCCCATCCGAGACGCCCTCTCCCATGGGGAGAGGGAGGGACCCATGCGTGAGCATGGGAGGGTGAGGGGGTGGTGAGTCCGACGCCGTGCCGGCAGGGTGCTTGTGTGTGAAATCGGATAGGACGCAACCCCTCTCCCTCCCACGCCCTTCGGTCGCGGGCCCCTCCCTCTCCCTCTGGGAGAGGGTGAAGTTAGGGGATACCCTCTCCGCCAGAGGGGGAGGCGCTCATGAAACGAACTTGGCCCGTGTGGCTCGTCTGCCTGCTGGCGGCGATGATCGAGGGGTTCGACATCCAGTCGATGGGGGTGGCGGCGCCGCGCATGCTGCCGGCCCTGCACCTGACCCCGGGCCAGGCCGGCTGGGCGTTCAGCGCCAGCCTGATCGGGCTGATGGTCGGGGCCAGCTTTGGCGGAGTGATCGCCGACCGGATCGGGCGGCGCCCCGTTCTAACCGCCTCGGTGGCGGCGTTCGGGGTGTTCTCGCTGATCACGGCCCTGGCGAGCGGCTTCGAGCCGCTGCTGGCCGCGCGGTTCCTGACCGGCCTGGGCCTGGGCGGCGCCATGCCGATGCTGATCGCCCTGGCCTCCGAACAGGCCAGCCCGGCCCGCAAGGCGACCATGGTGGCCCTGGTCACCGGCGGCATGCCGCTGGGCGGGGCGATGGCGGGGCTGGTGGCGCGAACGCCGATGAGCCTGGACGACTGGCGGACGATCTTCCTGGTCGGCGGCCTGGCGCCGCTGGTCATCGCGCCGCTGCTGTATCGGGTGCTGCCGGTCGGGCGGCCCGATCGCGCCGCCCGCCAGAGCGGCGACGCGGCCCGCGCCCTGTTCGGGGCCGGGCGCTGGCCGGCCACGGCCTGCATCTGGGTCAGCTACGCCCTGGCCGCCCTGACCCTGCACCTGCTGCTCAACTGGCTGCCGACCCTGCTGGTGTCGCGCGGCCTGCCGCCGGCCTCGGCCTTCCTGGTCTCGGCGCTGTTCAATCTGGGCGGGGCGAGCGGGGGTCTGGCGTTCGGCCTGGTCGTCGACCGGCTGGGGGCGCGCTGGCCGCTGCTGGCCGGGTTCGCGGGACTGGCCGCGACCCTGGTGCTGTTGGCCGGGGCCAGCGACGAGACGACGATCGCTTTCCTGGCCTTCGCCGCCGGCTTTCTGCTGATGGGCGGACAATTCACCCTCTACGGCCTGACGCCGCCCTACTATCCGGCCGCCGTGCGGTCGACGGGCGTGGGCGCGGCCGTCGCCGCCGGGCGGGTGGGTTCGATCCTCGGCCCCCTGGCCGCCGCCGAACTGATCGGCGGCGGGGCGACCGGCGCGGCGGTGGTCGGGGCGCTGGTTCCGGTGGTGGTCGTGGCGGGCGCGGTGGCGGGGCTGCTGACCGTATTCCCTCTCCCAGAGGGAGAGGGAGGGGCCCAAGGCGAAGCCTTGGGAGGGTGAGGGGTTAGGGACAGCGGCCGGCGTGCCGGCAGGGCGCTCGTGTGAAGCCGGTGAGGGCGTCACCCCTCACCCTCCCACGCTTTCAGCGCGGGTCCCTCCCTCTCCCCTCCGGGAGAGGGTTGAGGAAGGGCGTCTCGGCTCACAGCCCCTCGCTGATCTCCACCACTTCCTCGAACGTCCGCAGTCCCGGCCGCTGAGCGCAGACCAGCACCGCCATGTTCCCGGGCAGATGCTGGTTGGCCAGCATCTTCTCGTGGGCGGCGGGGATGTCTTCCCAGGGGAAAACTTCCGACAGGCAGGGGTCGACGCGGCGGTCGATGACCAGCTGGTTGGCGGCGCTGGCCTGCATCAGGTTGGCGAAGTGGCTGCCCTGGACGCGCTTCTGGCGCATCCACAGGAAGCGGGCGTCCATGGTCAGGTTGAAGCCGCTGGTGCCGGCGCAGATGGCGACCATGCCGCCGCGCTTGACCACGAACACCGAGACCGGAAAGGTCGCCTCGCCCGGGTGCTCGAACACCAGGTCGACGTCCTTGTTGCCGGTGACCTGCCAGATGGCTTTGCCGAACTTGCGGCTTTCCTTCATGTAGTCGTTGAACTCGGGGCCGTTGACCTTGGGCAGCTGGCCCCAGCAGTTGAACTCCTTGCGGTTCAGCACCGCCTTGGCGCCCATGCTCTTCACATAGTCGATCTTGTCGTCGTCGCTGACCACGCCGATGGCGTTGGCCCCGACCACGGCGGCCAGCTGCACGGCGAACACGCCCAGACCGCCCGAGGCGCCCCAGACCAGCACGTTCTGGCCGGGCTTCAGCTCATGCGGCTTGTGGCCGAACAGCATGCGGTAGGCGGTGGCCAGGGTCAGGGTGTAGCAGGCGGCCTCTTCCCAGGTCAGGTGCTTGGGGCGCATCATCAGCTGGCGCGACTGCACCCGGCAGAACTGGGCGAAGCTGCCGTCCGGGGTCTCGTAGCCCCAGATCCGCTGGCTGGCCGAGAACATCGGGTCGCCGCCGTTGCACTCTTCGTCGTCGCCGTCGTCCTGATTGCAGTGGATGACGACCTCGTCGCCCAGCTTCCAGCGTTTGACCTTGGCGCCGACCTTCCAGACGATGCCCGAGGCGTCGGACCCGGCCACGTGATAGGGCTGCTTGTGGACGTCCAGCGTGCTGACCGGCTCGCCCAGGGCGGCCCAGACGCCGTTGTAGTTGACGCCGGCGGCCATCACGAGGACCAGAACCTCGTCCTCGCCGATCTCCCAGGTGGGCACGACCTCGACCTGCATGGCGACCGACGGCTTGCCGTGGCGCTCCTTGCGGATCGCCCAGGCGTACATGTTTTTCGGCACGTGGAAGGCCGGCGGGATCTCGCCGATCTCGTACAGGTCCTTCAACTCGGTCTTCTGCAGCGTGGCTGTGCTCATCTCACTCCCCGGGGTCTTCGGCGCTGCAACACAAACGCCGGATTGGCTCTCTGCGCTCCGTGGACCGTTCAGCGCGGGTCGAAACCCGGCGTCGATCCATCGTTTTGGGCTCCGCGGCGGAAATTCCGTCCCGAAGGCCGCCTAAGCTGTGACAACTGTTTAACTCTGGCAAGGGGAAAGTTGTTGCATCGCAGCATGGTTGCGCGTGAAACGACCGGTGTCGCGACGGTGGCGCCCGCCGTGGCTCAGCTTTCCATTCCCGCCGTCATCGGCCACGTTCGCGCGATGAGCGCGATGATCCACGTCAGCCGTCCCACCGGCTCGATCCTGCTGCTGGAGCTGGACGCCCCGCCGGCCAACGCCCTGGGCCTGCCCCTGAGGGCCGAACTGGCGCGGATCCTCGACGAGATCGCCGGCGACAACGACACCCGGGCGGTGGTGCTGACCGGCCGGGGCGGGGTGTTCTGCGCCGGCGACGACCTGCGCGAGGCGCACGGCCGGCCGGCCGGCAAGGCCCTGGCAGCGGTGGAGAACTTCAACCAGCTGATGGACTGGATCGAGGCCCTGCGCGTGCCGACCATCGCCGCCATCGACGGCTGGTGCTTCGGCGGCGGGCTGGAGCTGGCCCTGGCCTGCGACATCCGCCTGGCCAGCGACCGGGCGGTGTTCGCCGCGTCCGGCGTCAATATCGGGCTGATGGCCTCGGTCGTCCGCCTGCCCCGGCTGATCGGCGTGGCGCGGGCCAAGGCCCATCTGCTGACCGGCGCCCAGTTCGGCCCCGAGCGGGCCCTGGCCGACGGGATCGTCACGGCGGTCCACACGCCCGAGCGGCTCCTGCCGGAAGCCTTCCACCTGGCCGAATGGATCGCCTCGCGCGCGCCCCTGGCGGTGGAGGCCACCAAGCGGGTGGTCGACGGCCGGTCCCAGGTCGACAAGGAGCTGCCAGCCCTGGTGGCCAGCGCCGACCACCGCGAGGCGGTGGCGGCGTTCATGGCCAAGCGCACGACGCTGTTCAAGCGGGGGTAGGGCGGCCCCGCCGTATTTCCACCGGTCGGACCTCCGGATGTGATAGGGTCAATCCAAGGCGCTAGGACGCGCCGTCGACGAGTGCCGGTCCGCTTGGCGGGCCGTCTCGACGCACCCCGGAAAGGGGTCGCATGACCGTCAGTCGCCACGACCAGCGCCCTTCACGGACCTGATATCGCCTTCCACCGCGCGCGTTGCGCCGGGCCGCCTGGCCCGAGCGCCTGATCGCGCGCGTCCTCCCCCTGAAGGAACGCCCCTTGTCCAAAGGCAATCGCGAAGTCCGCAAGCCCAAGACCGCCAAGCCCAAGGTGATCGCCGCCGCCGCGCCGACCCTGCTGTCCCCGCTGCTTTCCAAGAAGAAATAGCCCCATGAAGACCTATCCCGGCACCCGGCCCTCGGGCCCCAAGGGCCTGAACGATCCCCGCTCGACCGGCGGCCAGCCCTCGCGGCCCCGGCCGATCGATCCCGACGCCCTGCGCGGCACCAAGACCTAAGAGCGCGCCATGAACGAGACCAAAGGCGCCAAGCTGGCCGATCGGCTGAAGACCGCCGCGCAGGCCAAGCAGGCGCTGCTCGCCAAGTTCAAGCCGAAGCCGGCGGTGGTCGATCCGCTGTTCGCCGAGCGCGGCGTCGAGGAAGCCGTCGAGCTGAAGGCCGTGCGCGCCGAACGCCAGGCGGTCAGGGCGGTCAAGAAGGAGGCGGCCACGGCGGCCGCCGCCGACGCGGCCGCCGTGGCCGGCCAGCGCGCCGAACGCAAACGCGCCAAGGTCCCGACCGAGGCCGAGGCCAAGGACAAGCGCGACGCCAAATACGCGGCCCGCAAGTCTCGCCGCTGATGGCCAAACGCGCGCCCGTTCCAGTCTCGCCGTTCGGGTCGCAGGACTACGAACTGCTGTGCGAGAACCTGGTCACCCTGCGCGAGGCCCATATCCGCTCGCGCGACGCCCGGCCGATGCGGGTGGGCGACGTCTGCACGCTCAGCCAGGACGGCGAAGTCTACGAGCTGGTGGTCACCGACTTCACCGATCGCGGCGGCGAGGGCTGGAGCGTTCGCTGCCGGGTCATCGACATGCACCATCGATGACCGCCTCGGCTGGACGACGACGGCGGCGGGCCTCGAGCGAGGGGGGCAGGCGGATCGCGAGCGGTCGCGGGACCGGAGGTCTCGTGCGTTGGCAAGGCGTCCCGCGCCGGGCCGGCGGCGCGCGGCTGGGCCTGTGGGCCGCGGTGGGCGTGGCCGCCCTGCTGCTGACCCTGGCCTTGATCGCCACCGGCACCGGCGGCGGGCTGCACTGGGGAAACCTGCTGCTGCTGGTCCCGGCCGGGGTGCTGCTGGCGGTGTTCGGAGCGGGTCTGGTCGCCATGCTTCGGCGGGCCGCGGCCTGGCTGGCGGGCTAGCGGCTTCCGGATGGCTCGGCGAGCCTCCGCCGCACGTTCGGCGCCACGCACGACCGCCATCGCGCCCGCCCGGACCATTGGCTCCGCGCGGACTCGCTCGCTGGGCGAATTGCACAGCTTATCGTCGATCATCGTCAGATTGTGGTTGCGGCGGTCATTTCCGATTTGCAACATGGGGTCGGTGGCTTCGGGGGTGTGTTTCAGTGCGTATCGACAGAGTGCGTCGACGAGCCGTTTTCCAGGCGGCGATCGTCTTCGCCGTATGGCGCCCGTTCCCGCCCGTGAGCTGTTCGGCGAACCTGATCGCGCGTCATGGGGGCTGACGGCGACCTCTCCATGGGCTCGGCCAGCGAGCCGCCGATGGGCGCGCCGGCGCTCATCTGCTTCGCCGCCATGCTGGGCTTTCTTGGCAAGCCGGCCGATCCGGATCACCTCCGTCACGACCTGGGGCTGGGCTCCGAAGAGGCCTCGGCCGACGATCTGCTGAGGCTGGCCAAGCGCCTGCAGGTGCGCGCCAAGGCGGTTCAGGCCGCGCCGGCCCTGCTGCATCGCCAGCCGCTGCCGGCCATG
Source organism: Caulobacter sp. Root487D2Y (assembly GCF_001427165.1). Taxonomy (NCBI): domain Bacteria; kingdom Pseudomonadati; phylum Pseudomonadota; class Alphaproteobacteria; order Caulobacterales; family Caulobacteraceae; genus Caulobacter; species Caulobacter sp. Root487D2Y. The sequence goes on along the minus strand of NZ_LMFD01000010.1, from coordinate 372,184 downwards.
GCCCGCGTGACCGGGGGCTGGCTGATCGTCCTGCAGGCCGCCGCCGACCGGGTGCTGGTGTTCGACCCCGGCGAGCAGCGCCCGCGCGCCCTGACGATCGAGCAGTTCGCCGCCGTCCACACCGACCAGCTGTTGCTGATGACCACCCGCGAGCATGTCGCCGGCGCGGCCCGCGCCTTCGACGTGACCTGGTTCATCCCGGCCCTGGTCAAGTACCGGCACCTGCTGCGCGACGTCCTCGTCGCCTCCCTGTTCCTGCAGGTCCTGGGCCTGATCACCCCGCTGTTCTTCCAGGTGGTGATCGACAAGGTGCTGGTCCACAAGGGACTGACCACGCTGGAGATCCTGGCCGTCGGCCTGCTGGTGGTGTCGCTGTTCGAGGTCGCCATGGGCGGCCTGCGCACCTACCTGTTCTCGCACACCACCAGCCGCGTCGACGCCGAGCTGGGCTCCAAGCTGTTCTCGCACCTGACCCAGCTGCCGATGGCCTATTTCCAGGCCCGCCGGGTGGGCGACTCCGTGGCCCGGGTGCGCGAGCTGGAGAATATCCGCGAGTTCCTGACCTCTTCGGCCCTGACCGCGGTGCTGGACCTGCTGTTCGCGGGAATCTTCCTGGCGGTGATGTGGCTCTACAGTCCCTGGCTGCTGCTGATCGTGCTGATCACCCTGCCGCTGTACGCCCTGGTGGTGCTGTTGGTCGGGCCGGCCCTGCGCCGCAAACTCGACGAGAAGTTCGCCCGCGGGGCCGAGAACCAGTCGTTCCTGGTCGAGGCGGTGACGGGCGTCGAAACCCTCAAGGCCCTGGCCGTCGAGCCGCAGATGCAGGGGCGCTGGGAGCGCCAGCTGGCGGGCTACATCAAGGCCAGTTTCGACGCCCGGATGCTGGCTAATTGGGGCTCGCAGGCCATCCAGCTGATCAACAAGCTGGGCGGGGTGGCGCTGCTGTTCTTCGGGGCCCGCCTGGTGGTCGGCGACAAGCTGACGGTCGGCGAACTGGTGGCCTTCAACATGCTGGCCGGCCAGGTCGCCGGCCCCGTCCTGCGCCTGGCTCAGCTGGCCCAGGATTTCCAGCAGGCCCAGATCTCGGTGGCCCGGCTGGGCGACATCCTCAACAGCCCGACCGAGCCGTCGTCCTCGCCGTCGCGCTCGGCCCTGCCCGACATCGTCGGCCGCATCGCCCTGGAGAAGGTCGGCTTCCGCTACAAGATCGACGGCCCGGAAGTCCTGTCCGAGATCGACCTGGTGGTCGAGCCGGGCGAGGTGCTGGGCGTCGTGGGCCCGTCCGGCTCGGGCAAGTCGACCCTGACCAAGCTGATCCAGCGCCTGCACGTGCCCGAGCGCGGACGCGTGCTCGTCGACGGCGTCGACCTGGCCGTGGTCGATCCGGCCTGGCTGCGGCGCCAGGTCGGGGTGGTGCTGCAGGAGAACATCCTGTTCAACCGCACGGTCCGTGAGAACATCGCCCTGACCGATCCGGCCATGCCGATGGAGACCGTGGTCGCCGCCGCCAAGATGGCCGGGGCGCACGAGTTCATCCTGGAGCTGCCCGAGGCCTACGACACCCAGATCGACGAACGCGGCGGCAACCTGTCGGGCGGCCAGCGCCAGCGCCTGGCCATCGCCCGCGCCCTGGCCGGACGGCCCAAGGTGCTGATCTTCGACGAGGCCACCTCGGCCCTCGACGCCGAGAGCGAGGAGATCATCCAGAACAATCTGAAGGCCATGACCGCCGGCCGCACGGTGATCATCATCGCCCACCGCTTGTCGGCCGTCCGCCAGGCCGACCGGATCATCACCATCGAACGCGGCCGGATCACCGAGCAGGGCACGCACGCGACCCTGATGCGCCAGGGCGGCCGCTACGCCCAGCTCTACGCCAAGCAGATGGGAGTGCGGGCATGATCGCCGCCGCCTTGCGCGACTGGGGGCGCGACTGGGCCCGCCACTGGGGCGTTCTCGTCGAGAGCTGGCGCCTGCAGCGGGCGGCCGAGCGCGACCGCACGCCGCGCGACGAGACCGCCTTCCTGCCCGCCGCCCTCGAAGTGCTGGAAACCCCGCCCAACCCGCTGGGCCGCGCCGTGCTCTGGGCCATTCTGGGCTTCATCGTCCTGGCCCTGGCCTGGTCGATCCTCGGCAAGGTCGACATGGTCGCCGCCGCGCCGGGCAAGATCATCCCGCGCGGCAACGTCAAGCTGATCCAGGCCGCCGACTACGGCGTGGTGCGGGCCCTGCACGTGGTCGAGGGGCAGACGGTGCGGGCCGGCCAGCCCCTGGTCGATCTCGATCCCACCGCCACCGCGGCCGACGTCGCCCAGGCCCGCCAGGCCCTGCTCAGCGCCGACATCGACGCGGCCCGCGCCACCGCCCTGGTCGACTACGCCGGCGGTCGCGGCGCGGCGTTCCGCGCCCCCCAGGGCGCCGACCGCGCCTCGGTGGCCACCCAGCGCGCCTTCGTCGAGGCCAAGCGCCGCGAACAGGCCGCCACCCTGGCCGGGCTGAAGCAGGACCGCCTCCAGCGCCAGGGCGAGCTGGGCATGATCGAGAACGAGATCGTCAAGCTCAGCCAGCAGATCCCCCTGGCCGAGGAGCGGCTCAAGGGCATGCGCGAACTGGTCGTCAAGGGCTACGCGCCGCGCATGAAGGTCTCGGAGCTGGAGCAGCAGGTGGTCGGGATGCGCCAGGACCTGGCCATCCGCCGCGACGAGCGCCTGAAGGCCGAGGCCGCCGTGGCCGGGGTCGACCAGCAGATCGCCAAGGCTCAGGGCGAGTTCTCGCGCGAGGTGCTGGACGCCCTGACCGAGGCCCAGGCCAACCAGCGCCTGCGCGGCGAGGAGCTGTCCAAGGCCAGCGACAAGGCCGGGCTCACCGTCCTGACCGCCCCCATGGACGGCGTGATCCAGCAGATGCAGGTCCACACCCTGGGCGGCGTGGTCAAGCCGGCCGACCCCCTGATGGTGCTGGTGCCGCGCGGCGGCGAGCTGATCATCGAGGCCCGCGTCCAGAACCGCGACGCCGGCTTCGTCCACGAGGGCCAGCCCGTCGAGATCAAGCTCGAGGCCTATCCGTTCACCCGCTACGGCGTGGTCCACGGGGTGATCGAACATATCAGCCGCGACGCGGTCGAGGACGAGAAGGAGGGGCTTGTCTTTCCCGCGATGGTGAAGTTGACCCAGCCCTGGATACTGGTGGATGGGCGCCGGCTCGCCTTGGCGCCGGGCCTGTCGGCCACGGTCGAAATCAAGACAGGCGAGCGCCGGATCATTGGGTTCCTGTTGTCGCCCCTGGCGCGTCGGGTCAAGGAGGCGGGCAGGGAGCGGTAGGGGCGGGCGCCACGCCGGATCCTCGGCCTAGCTCTCCAGCGGCACGGTTCGGCGGACGCCGAGCGCGCTCAGCTCGGCGCTTGAACGGGCTTGTGCCTGGCTCGGTCCAGAGGGGGGCGGATCTGGAGCGATGACGAAGTCTAGGTTGAACGACTATCGCAGAGTTACGGGTGGCCTGGCAAAATCTCGACAGCCGACAGGGGTATATTATGTGGAGATGTGACAGCTCATATCCCCCTAGAATATGGGATGACGCTCGGAATCTCGTACTTAGGGTCGAGAAAACTAGATTTGTAAGGCCATTTTACGTCGATAAAAGTAACGAAGAATACATAAAATTCTCGGCGTACAGTAAGTTCACGCAATCCGGAGGGGTTATCTCCAAGAGTCGCGACGTTGTTACGTGGTTTGTCCCTACGGACGGTGGAGGTGGGAGTCCTTCCGATAGAAGAGCGATTATTGAAGAAGTTCTGACCATATATAGAGGTAACTGGGGAGATCCCTCTGAGGTTGAGAACAAGCATTTGTCTGTAAAGGTCGTTTTTGACGCCCCCGCGTACGACCCCGCCGACTAATTTTTCCACGCCGCTGGATAGCCATAAGGTAGATCGACATGACCGTGATTTCGATCCCGACGCTCCCTGGCGCGGCCCTGCCCAATCTCCGGCGCCGCTGACGGCGTCGCCTGACATTCGAGGACGACAATGACGAGTTTTTCCTCCGCGGCTCCGCATGACGGCGCCCCGCGCACGGTCGCCGAAGCCATAGGCCAGATCGTCTGGCTGCTCAGCCAGTCGTCCCTCCACCGCGAGCTGAAGATCAAGGCTCTGGAATCGTCGTTCATGCCGGCCGTGGTCAGCGAACAGTTCCGGATCTTCCGGTTCGGACCGACGCCGGGCCTGAGCGACGCCGATCCGGCCTCGTTCGCCCAGTTCGGCCTGACGCGGGAGGGTCTGGAGACCATGCCGCTGGGCGTGGCGATCTGGGCCCGGTTGTCGCAAGCCGCCGAGGCCAAGCTCGAGGCGGGCGAGCCCCTGGCGCCCGCCGACTGGACCTCCGGAGACCGGACCTGGCTCGTCGAACTGATCTCGCCGTTCGCCACGCCCGAGAACAAGCTGACCCAGATCATGTTGCTCGACCTGATCAACGGCCCCTTCAAGGGACGGACCTTCCATCTTCACCGGACGGATCCGAACACCGGAAAGCGGGAAAAGGTCACCCTGGGCGAAGAGGAGCCGGTCTCTTCCGTGTGACGGCCACGGCGGCCAAGGCGGCCGATGCGCCGATGAGCCGAAGGTCCCAAAGGGCGCCTGGACGCGGCGCGGACATGGCTCTGCCTTCACCCTAAAGGTACCGGTACCTTTTCGCTGTCCCCAAGGCGCGGCTTGTGTCTAAGATGCCCCTGACACCGGTGTCGCGCCGGTAGAGACGACCCTGCAAGGGTCGCGAGGCAAGGGGAAACGCGTGAAGGCTTCAGCGATCCATCCGTCGAGCCGCGCGCTCGTCATCGCCGCCGGTTGGGCCCTGACCCTGGCGGCCGCCGGCATGGCCTCCAGCGTCCACGCCCAGGCTCCGGCGGCGTTCCTCGACCCGTCCCTGACGCCGCCGGCCCGCGCCGCCGCCCTGGTCTCGGCCATGACCCTGGAGGAGAAGGCCGGCCAGCTGAAGCACGCCGCCCCCGCCATCCCGCGCCTGGGCGTGCCGGCCTACAACTGGTGGAGCGAAGGCCTGCACGGCGTGGCTCGGGCGGGGGAGGCGACGGTCTTCCCGCAGGCGATCGGCATGGCCGCCACCTGGGACGCGCCGATGATCCATGGCGTCGCCGACACCATCGCCACCGAGTTCCGCGCCAAATATGTCGAGAAGCGCGCCCCCGACGGCGGCTCGGCCCAGTATCGCGGCCTGACCGTCTGGTCGCCCAACATCAACATCTTCCGCGACCCGCGCTGGGGCCGGGGCCAGGAGACCTGGGGCGAGGACCCGCACCTGACGGCCGAGATGGGCGTGGCCTTCGCCACCGGCCTGCAGGGCGACGACCCGACCTATTACAAGACCGTGGCCACGGCCAAGCACTTCGCGGTCCACAGCGGCCCCGAGGCGGATCGTCACCGCGACGACATCCACCCCTCGGCTCACGACCTGGAAGACACCTACCTGCCGGCCTTCAAGGCGCTGGTGACCCGGGCCAAGGTCGAGTCGGTGATGTGCGCCTACAACGCCGTCGACGGCGCGCCCGCCTGCGCCAACAGGCCCCTGCTGGTCGACCGGCTGCGGCGCGACTGGGGCTTTTCCGGCCATGTGGTGTCGGACTGCGCGGCGATCGCCGACGTCTTCCAACCCACCTCGCACGGCTATGTGAAAACCGCCGAGGAAGCCGCCGCCGTCAGCATCAAGGCCGGGACAGACCTGTTCTGCGCCGAGTTCGGACCCAACAAGAGCAGCGACATCGCGCCGATCGTCGACGCCGTTCGCCATGGCCTGCTCAGCCAGGCTGAACTGGACCAGGCCGTCGAGCGCCTGTTCATCGCCCGCCTGCGCCTGGGCCTGTTCGACCCGCCCGCCAAGGTCCCGTACTTCAAGATCACCGCCGCCGACAACGACACGCCCGCCCACCGGGCCCTGTCGCTGGAGGCGGCCAAGGCCTCGATGGTGCTGCTGAAGAACGACGGCCTGCTGCCGCTGAAGGCCGCGCCCGCCCGCATCGCGGTGATCGGCCCCAACGCCGACAGCCTGGACGCCCTGGTGGGCAACTATAACGGCACGCCGTCCAAGCCGGTCACCGTGCTGGCCGGGCTGCGCGAGCGCTTCCCCGACGCCAGGATCGACTTCGTCGAGGGCACGGGCTGGACCGCCGCCCCGCGCGAGGACGTGCCGGACGCGGTGCTGAAGGACCTCAAGGTCGAGACCTTCCAGGGGCTGGACCTGGCCGGACCGGCCAGCGCCGCCGAGGCGGCGGCCAACGCCAGCTTCAGCTGGGGCCGGCCCCAGCGCCAGGCGCGAACGACGTCGATGCGCTGGACCGGCGTGCTGACCCCGACCGAGACCGGCGTCCACCGGTTCACAGTCAGCGGCGAGGGCGGCTACCGGGTGATCGTCGACGGCAGGACGGTCGTCGACGCCTGGACCCGGGCCAGGGACTCCGCGCCGGACGGCGAGGTCGCCCTGACGGCCGGCAAGGCCAGCGCCATCGTCGTCGAGGCCAACCAGTTGGGCGAGCGGGGCGAGCTGCGCCTGCAGTGGAGCCGGCCCAGCCGCGGCGCCGACGCCGCGGTGGCCGCCGCCAAGGACGCCGACCTGGTGGTCTTCGTCGGCGGGCTGACCGCCAAGCTCGAGGGCGAGGAGATGTCGGTGCGGGCCCCCGGCTTCGTCGGCGGCGACCGCACCAGCCTGGATCTGCCCGCGCCCCAGGAGGGGCTGCTGGAGCGCCTGCGGACCACCGGAAAGCCGGTCGTCCTTGTGCTGATGAACGGCTCGGCGATGAGCGTGAACTGGGCCGACGCCCACCTGCCGGCCATCGTCGAGGCCTGGTATCCGGGCGGCGAGGGCGGCCGCGCCGTCGCCGGCCTGCTGGCGGGCGACTTCAGCCCCGCGGGCCGCCTGCCGGTGACCTTCTACCGCTCGGCCGACCAGTTGCCGGCCTTCAAGGACTACGGCATGGCCGGCCGCACCTATCGCTATTTCGCCGGCGAGGCGCTGTATCCGTTCGGCCATGGCCTCAGCTACACGCGGTTCGCCTACGGCAAGCCGGTGCTGGCGCGGGCGGCGGTCAAGGCGGGCGACAGCCAGAGCGTCTCGGTCGCCGTCACCAACAGCGGCGCGCGCGACGGCGACGAGGTGGTGCAGCTGTACGTCTCGCGCGACGTGACCGGCGCGCCGGTGCGGTCGCTGCACGGCTTCCAGCGGGTGCGCCTGAAGGCCGGCGAGACGCGCCGCGTGAGCTTCCAGCTCGACGGCGCGGCGATGAGCGTGGTGGCGGCCGACGGTTCGCGGTCGATCGCGTCCGGACCGGTCAGCCTGTGGATCGGCGGCGGCCAGCCCGTGGCGCGGCCGGGGCTGGACAAGCCGGCGGGCGTCGAGGCGCGGTTTACGGTGTCGGGGAGCAAGGGGTTGGCGAACTGAGCCGGGGACATGCCCTTGCGGCGTGTCCCCATCGGCATCCACGGAGCAAGACTTGGGGACACGCCGCAAGGGCATGTCCCCATCCGCTCATCCCACCTTCACCAGCAGCCCCAGCTCCCCGGCCTTCATCACCGCCTCCTGCCGCTTGATCACGCCGAGGCGTTTCTTGGCGGCCTCGATGTGGTGGTGGACGGTGCGGGGCGAGAGGGCGAGGATCGCGCCGATCTCCCAGTCGGTCTTGCCCCGGCTGGCCCAGTACAGGCACTGGGTCTGGCGCTGGGAGATCACCCCGTAGTCGGGGTTGTCGTCCTGCAGCTCCCAGTGCTTGAGCATGATGGTGCCGAACACCGTGGCCAGGCTTTCCAGCACGGCGCGGGCGGTGGGGTCGGTGGTCGTCGCCTCCGTGGCCATGCGGATCAGCACCTCGTGGCCGGCCGGGCCGAACACCCGCACCACATAGCCGTCGTTCATGCCGAATTCCGAGGCCTCGCCCCACATCGCCCGGGCCCGGTTGTCGCCCAGCGGCTTGGCGTCGGTCCAGGCGAAGCTGCGGCCGGATTTCCGCAGCAGCTTGATGCACGGATCGTGGACCACGTGGCGCTCGCCCCAGTAGCGGGCGTCCCAGGCGTCGAAGTCCCTGCGGGCCAGGGTAGGCGGCTCGCGGCCCAGCTGCTCGGCGTTGATCAGGGTGGCGCAGAAGCGATCATAGCCGAACGCCGCGATCGCCCGGCCGAAATGGGCCTCGACCTCGTCGGGCGCGGCATAGTGCGGCGCCTTGCTGAGAAAGCTCCAGGCTTCCTGTTCGGCCGTGTTCAACACGTGGAGATGCTCACCCCTGAGCGGGTCAGACTAGGGGAACACGCGGAGGTCGGCCAGGGGGCGGTGTCTCGGTGGTGAGACGGATTGGGAACGGTGGCTCACCCACTTGCCCCCACCTGACCGCTTCGCGGTCTGTCCGACCCATAGGGGGCGGAGGACGCGCGCGGGGCTCCTCTTCCCCCCGTGGGGGAAGACGGTCGCGAAGCGACCCGCAGGGGGCAAGTGCTAGCCGGTGCTAAGCCGCCGGCTTGCGCCGCAACCGCGCCAGCCGCCGCAGCCGCCGCCAGAATCGGGTCTTTTCCGGCTCGGGATAGGGCTGCAGGTTCTTGTAGAACTCCTCGGCGCAGGCGCGCCACGAGAAGCCCTCGGCGAATTTGCGGACCACGACGTGGTCGATGTCCAGGCACGCCAGGCAGGCCTCGCGCAGGCCGTCGGTCTGGCCGGGGGCCAGGGCGCCGGCGCCGGAGCCCGGGATGATGTCGATCGGCCCCGGGGCCGAGAACGCCGCCACCGGCACGCCGGCGGCCATGGCCTCCAGAATCACCAGGCCGAAGGTGTCGGTCAGGGACGGGAAGCAGAAGACGTCGGCGCTGGCGAAATGGCGGGCCAGCTCCTCGCCGAACTTGGCGCCGGCGAACACCACGTCCGGGTACTTCTCGGCCAGCTCCTCGCGTTGCGGGCCGTCGCCGACGATGACCTTGGTGCCGGGCAGGTCCAGGCTGGCGAAGGCCTCGATGTTCTTCTCGACGGCCACGCGGCCGACATTGAGGAAGATCGGCCGGGCCAGGCCCGCGAACACGTCGGCGTCGCCCTCCGCGCGGGGCTTGAACACGTCGGTGTCGACGCCGCGCGTCCAGGGCGAGATGTTGCGAAAGCCGTGGCGGATCAGCTCGTCGCGCATGGTCGGGGTGGCGACCATCAGCCGGCCCGACGGCTTGTGGAACCAGCGCATGTAGGTGTAGCCGGCCGACAGCGGCAGCGGCAGGCGGGCCGAGACGTATTCCGGGAACCGCGTGTGGTAGCTGGTCGTGAACGGCAGCTTCCATTCCAGGCAGATGCGGCGGGCGGCCAGGCCGATCGGACCCTCGGTGGCGATGTGGATCGCCTCGGGCTCGAACGACTTGAAGCGCTCCATCACCGGCTCGTAGGCGCCGATGGCCAGCTTGATCTCCGGATAGGTCGGAAGCGGGAAGGTGGGGAACTGGTCGGGGCTGACGACATCGACTTCATGGCCCATGGCTTTCAGCTCGGCCATCACCTTGGTGAGGGTCCGAACCACGCCGTTGACCTGCGGTTCCCATGCATCGGTGGCGAGTAGTATCCGCATCAGGCGGCGGCAGGCTCCGCAATGGGGGGCTCGATGGTGAGCGCCCTTGCCCGGTCGATCACCGACCAGGACCTAAGCTTGGACCATTCCAGGATTTCGAGCCGTCCGTCCATATGTTCCACGAGCGCGGTGCAGCTTTCCACCCAATCGCCGTCGTTCACATAGAGCACGCCGTCGATCTCGCGCATCTCGGCCTTGTGGATGTGGCCGCAGATCACGCCATCGACGCCGCGCCGGCGCGCTTCGTCGGCGACCGCGGCTTCGAAATTCTCGATGAACTGCAGCGCGTTCTTCACCTTGACCTTCAGATAGGCCGAAAGACTCCAGTAGCCGAACCCCAGCTTCCGACGCGCGCGGTTGAGCAAGGTGTTCAGCATCAGGATGGTCCTATAGGACCAATCGCCCAGGAAGGCGAGCCACTTGGCGTGCTGCACCACCCCGTCGAATTCGTCGCCGTGGACCACCAGGTAGCGCTTGCCGTCGGCGGCCTCGTGGATCACGTCGCGGGCCACCACCACGCCGCCGAAATGCACGCCGCAGAAGTCGCGGACCCGGTCGTCGTGGTTGCCGGGCACATAGATCACCTCGACGCCCTTTCGCGCCAGGCGCAGGATCTTCTGCACCACGTCGTTGTGGCTCTGGGGCCAGTACCAGCCGCTGCGCAGCTTCCAGCCGTCGATGATGTCGCCCACCAGGTACAGCTTGTCGCATTCGACGTGGCGGATGAAGTCCAGCAGCAGCTCGGCCTGGCAGCCGCGCGTGCCCAGGTGCACGTCGCTGATGAAGATCGAGCGGTAACCGCGGATCTCGGTGTCGGTTTCGGTGACCATGCTAGCCCCTCCGGCGGTTCTGGTCGGCGTTCGGACGCCGGTCCCCCCGGACCGGCGGTGACCCCAAGTCCCGTCGGGGGCGCATGGGCCGCGATTAAGCTGATTGCATGTCGCTTTCGTGAAACGACGTTCCGCGCCCCCACCCCCGTCCAGGCGCGACGCTGCGCCGCACCAACGCCCGAAATTTCACCATTGGATAAATCAAGGGGAGCAAGGCAAAGCTTTACCGGCGCTGTGCTGTTGCAGCGCAACATCGCATTGACTAGATCAGGATCATGGACGCCGCTCGCCTCGCCAAGGATACGCCCAAGTCGCTGAAGACCCGGGCGCGCATTCTCGACTGCGCGATGCGGCTGATCGCCGAGATCGGCTATCACGCCGCGGCCAATCCGGTGATCGCCGACGCCGCCGGCCTGACGCGCGGGGCGATGCTCTACCACTTCCCCACCCGCGAGGCGCTGGTCGAGGCGGCCGTGGCCCACGTCCAGGCCGAGCGCTCGGCCCTGTTCCGCGCCGCCGCCGACACCCTGCCGCCGGGCGCCGACGTCACCGAGCACGCGATCGACAGCTACTGGGACCTGCTGCATTCGGTGCCGTTCCTGGCCTTCGCCGAGCTGGAGGCCGCCGGCCGCACCGACCCGGCCGTCCAGGCCCTGCTGGCCCCGGCCCAGGCCGAGTTCGATCGCGCCCAGGCCGGCGACCACTTCCTGAAGATCCTCCACGCCGGGGCGGGCCCTCGGTTCCAGGCCAGCCGGGACCTGGCGCGGTTCATGCTGGAAGGCCTGGCGCGGACGACCCTGACCTACGACAGCGACGGGCGGCGCGAGCGCCTGCTGATGCTGATCAAGCGGGCCACGCACATGCTGAACCGCAAGGGGGATGTGCAGGACCTGTGGCCGGACTGAGCTGGGGCGGGAGGTCTGTTTCGGGGCAGGGGCAGGGGCCGGGGACTGCTTTCGACCCGTTGCGGAAGTTCAACATCGACCCCGAGCAATTGGCGTACGCCATGGCATGGCTTAGACTCGCCGCATGGGACTATTGACCTTCAGCCTCAACCTCACCCTGGACGGCTGCGTCGACCACCGGGAGGGGATCGCCGACGACGAGACGCACGCCTTCTTCACCCGCCTCATGGACGAGGGCGGGGCGATGCTGTGGGGTCGCGTCACTTACGAGATGATGGAGAGCTACTGGCCGGCGGTCGCCCGCGGCGACGTGGAGGCGCCGCCGGCGATACGCGAGTGGGCGGTCAAGCTGGAGGCCAAGCCGAAGTACGTGGTGTCGTCGACGCGAACGGCCTTCCCGTGGACCAACAGCCGCCACATCGCCGGCGACCTGCGCACGGGCGTGCAGAGGCTCAAGGACGCGACCCCGGCCGGCGTGCTCCTGGGCAGCGGCAAGCTCGCGACCGAGCTGGACCAGCTGGATCTGATCGACGAGTACAAGTTCCTCGTCCACCCCCGGATCGCCGGCCACGGTCCAACCCTCCACCAGAGCGGGCTGCCCGGCACGCGACGGCTCGAGCTGATCTCGGCCACGCCGCTCCGTAACGGCGTCGTCGCCATGCATTACCGGCGCGCCCGCTAATCCAGAGCAGCCGCTTCGCATCCGCTCGCGCGCTTGCGCCTCCATTTTTGGAACCGTCATCCTCGGACTTGTTCCGAACCCCTCGTTCAGCCGGGTTGTCGGCGGTAACAAGGTCGCGCCTCACCCCATCGCGATCGGCAGGGCCGTCGTGAACTTGATCTGCTCCATCGCGAAGCTCGACGACACGTCGGTCAGCGGAGCGGTGGCGATCAGGCGGCGATAGAAGCGGTCATAGGCGGCGATGTCGCGGACCACGACCTTGAGCAGATAGTCGACGTCGCCGCTCATCCGGTAGAACTCGACCACCTCGGGCAGGGCCTTGGCGCCGGCCGCGAAGGTCGCAAGCCACTCCTCGTCGTGGCGGCCGGTCTTGACGGCCACGAACACCGTCAGCGGCAGGTCCAGGGCCTCGCGGTCGATCAGGGCGACGCGGGCGGTGATCACGCCGCTATCCTGCAGCCGCTTGATCCGCTTCCAGCACGGGGTCTGGGACAGGCCCACCCGTTCGGCCAGCTCGGCGATCGGGACGGTGGCGTCCTGCTGCAGAATCGCCAACAGGCGGCGGTCGATCTGGTCGAGCGAGATCATTCTATATCGCGGCCCATTTGGAGAATTCAATTCTCCCTAATTGCCACGAAGCCGTGTTTCAGACCATGTCATTCTCTCGAAGCGCGGCATCATGGAAAGGCGCAAATCCGAGGATGCTGATGCTCGACGCCTTCACCCGCCATCCGCGTTCGGTCGACGAGACCTATGGCGAGCACATGGCCGTGGCCTGGAGCTTCGCCTTTCCGATGCTGCTGGGCGGCCTGGCCTGTTTCGTCCACGGGATCTTCCCGTTCCTGTTCGAGACCACGGGCAGCCGCTGCGTGAAGCTGCTCCACACCCGCATCGCCAATCGCGGCCGCAAGTCGGCCGGGACCGACGCGCCGGTTCCCAACTGGGCGGCCTTCGACGCGGTGATCTGAGCTCAGGCGGCGCCGCTAGCCCGGACGATAGGCCCCCGTGCGGCGATCGAAGATGTAGCGCTGCACGAGAACGCCGCCTTCCGTCGTCACGACGTCGGCGGTGATGGAGTCGGCGTCGGTCTCCTTGACGGCGCCCAGCTTGACACGGGGATTGGCCTGGTACTGGAGGTAGCTCTCCATGTAGGCCTTCACGTCGGCCGCGCCGAGGTTCAGGCTTGATTGGCGAGCGCCCCAGCCGGGGCCCATGTAGCCGCAACCGGCGCACCAGGTCCCGTTGTGCATCATCATGCCGGGACCCATCATGCCGCGCCCCATCATGCCGCGGCCCATCATGCCCCCAGTCCCGGCGCCCAGGCCGGGTCCGGATTGGGCGATGGCGAGGCCCGCCACGGCCAGGGCCATGGCGATCGCCGCCCCGGTGGCGATTTTGGAAACGCGCATTGGACGTCCTCCTGTTTGATTTCCAACAGTCTTGCGAGCTGGATGTGACTGACGGTGCGCGCCGCCGCGATCGAGGCCTTGATCGACATCAACCTGACGCCGCCTCGATCGAGAGGCGGCTTCCGACCCCGATGTGAGCGTCAGCTGTACAAGCTTGTCAGGAAACGTCGTCGGCGGAGCAAATTCTCCCCCTTGGCGACGCGGCGCGCCTAGCCCATCGTCCCCGCCCGCGCCTGTCCCTAGGGGACAGACGCGAATCAAACATTCAGAGCGTGGCGGGCGCCGAAACCGGCATCCGCTTTCGGCCGCCACGCTCTGGAGCCGGGGAGGACTTGATGAGTTTCTGGAACCGCCGCAAGGCGATCGACACCGCCGCCGGCGATCCCGCCCACGCGCTGAAAAAGACCCTGAGCTGGTATCACCTGATCGCGCTGGGCGTCGGCGCCATCGTCGGCACGGGCATCTACACCCTGACCGGCGTCGGGGCGGGCCTGGCCGGGCCGGGCGTGATGCTGTCGTTCCTGATCGCCGGGGCGGTCTGCGCCTGCGCGGCCCTGTGTTACGCCGAGCTGTCGACGATGATCCCGGCCTCGGGCAGCGCCTACACCTACAGCTACGTGGCCATGGGCGAGCCGGTCGCCTGGTTCGTCGGCTGGAGCCTGATCCTCGAATACACCCTGGTCTGCGCCGCCGTGGCGGTGGGCTGGTCGGCCCACGCCACCGGCCTGTTCCGCATGGCCGGCTTTCCCGAATTCCTGCTGGCCGGACCGCACGTCGAGTTCGCCGACGGCACGCATGGCCTGGTCAACCTGCCGGCCGTGATCATCTCGTTCGCCGTGGCCGGGCTGCTGGCCCTGGGGACCAAGGAAAGCGCCACGGTCAACATGGTCCTGGTGGTGATCAAGATCGCGGCCCTGGCCCTGTTCGTGGTCCTGTGCCTGCCGGCCTTCGACGCCGGCCACTTCACGCCGTTCATGCCCCAGGGCTTCGCCGCCCATACCGTCGCGGGGGCGGCTGGACCGGACGCGATCAAGGTCGGGGTGATGGCCGCCGCCAGCCTGATCTTCTTCGCCTTCTACGGCTTCGACGCGGTCTCGACCGCCGCCGAGGAGACCAAGAACCCCAAGCGCGACCTGACGATCGGCATCGTCGGCTCGATGCTGATCTGCACCCTGATCTACATGCTGGTCGCCGCCGTCGCGATCGGCGCCTCGCGGGCCGAGGTGTTCTCCAAGAGCGAGGCGCCGCTGGTGTTCATCCTGGAGACCCTTCAGCATCCGAAGATGGCGCAGCTGGTGGCCCTGGCCGCGGTGGTCGCCCTGCCGACCGTGATCCTGGCCTTCATGTACGGCCAGAGCCGGATCTTCTTCGTGATGGCCCGCGACGGCCTGCTGCCGCCGGCCCTGTCGCGGGTGAACGCCAAGACCGGCACCCCGGTGCTGATGACCCTGCTGACCGGGGCCTTGTCGGCGTTGCTGTCGGGCCTGCTGTCGCTGAAGGACATCGCCGAGCTGGCCAACGCCGGCACCCTGGCGGCCTTCATCGCCGTGGGCCTGTCGGTGATCGTCCTGCGGGTGCGCGATCCCAGCCGGCCGCGGGTGTTCGCCACGCCGCTGTGGCAATTGGTGGCGCCCGGCGCCATCCTGGGCTGTCTCTATCTGTTCTACAGTCTGCCGGCCAAGACCCAGCGCTACTTCCTGTACGCCCACCTGATCGGGGCGGCGGTGTATTTCCTCTACGGGGTGCGACGCAGCGCCCTGGCGCGGGCCGAGGCCGGCAAGGGGTAGGCTGCTCGCGACAGACCCCGGGGGTGATTTTGCGACGCTTGATTTGGTCTCGACTGTATCGCCCCAGGATCTGGCGGCCCAGCGTCTGGGTGCTGCTCGCCGCGATTCCGCTGGTCGCGTGCGGCGGAGGCGGCGGCGGGGGTTCGGGACCGTCTCCGGGCGTCGTCACACCGCCTCCCCCGCCGCCACCGCCACCACCCCCGCCGCCTCCGCCGCCGCCGCCGGCCTATCCCACCGCCGGAACCGCCGAATACCAGCGCGGCTGGAACCTCTCGGCGATCAACGCCGACGTCGCCTACGCCAAGGGCGCCAGCGGCCAGGGGATCACCGTGGCGGTCATCGACACCGGCGTGGACGCGACCCAGCCAGACCTGATCGGCGCGGTGTCGTCGGACTCCACCGACATCATCGGGCGCGGCGCCCTGGTCGGCTCCAGCCGCCACGGCACGCGGGTGGCCGACATCATCGCCGCGCGCTTCAACGGGGCCGGCACCGTGGGGGTCGCCTACGGCTCCACCATCCTGTCGATCCGGGCCGACGACAGCCGCAACTCCACCCCCGGCTGCCCCGACTGCGTCTTCGATTCCGACGACCTGGCCGACGCCCTGGACTACGCCGTGGCCAAGGGCGCCAAGGTGGTCAACCTGTCGCTCGGGGGCGATGGTCCGGAGGGGCCGAAGTTCGAGGGGGCCCTGACCCGGGCCGCCGCCGCCGGGACCGTGGTCGCCGTCTCTTCGGGCAATGACGGGGCCGCCGATCCGGAGTGGCCGGCCCGCTACGCCGTCGATCCGCGCTACGCCGGCTCGGTGATCGCGGTCGGCGCCCTGACCTCGACCGGGGCGATGGCCAGCTATTCCAACCGGGCCGGCGTGACGGCCAACGGCTATCTGGCCGCGCCCGGCGACGACATCCAGACCGAATGCGACGGTTCGGGGTGCTCGCTGGTGTCCGGCACCTCTTACGCCGCGCCCCAGGTGTCCGGCGCCCTGGCCCTGCTGCTGCAGGCCTTCCCCAATCTCTCGGGACGCGACGCGGTCGACATCCTGCTGCGCACCGCCAGCGATCTGGGGACGGCGGGAACCGACTCCACCTACGGCCGGGGCGGTCTGGACCTGGCCCGCGCCTTCGCGCCGGTGGGGACCAGCAGCCTGTCCCTGCCCGACGGCGGCGCGACGACGCTGACCGCCCCCGGCGTGGGCGGCAATGTCGCCTCGGCCTTCGGCTCGGCCCTGCGGCGCGCCGACGGCCTGCGCACGGTGATCCACGACGACTACAATCGCCTGTTCTCGGTCAACCTGGCCGACGGCCTGCCGGGCGACCGGCGCGGCGCCCTGCTGACCCCGCCGCCGATCCAGGCCTCCAGCCAGGTGGTGCTGGGCGGACCGGCCCTGGGCGGGCTGAACCTGGCGGTGTCGGTCGAGGGGCCGATCTTCGACGAGCGCGCCCACGAGCCCGAGCCGTCGCTGACCCTGGGTCCCCAACCGATGCGGTCGATGCGGATGCAGGTCGCCTATGGCCGCCTGAGCCTGTCCAGCTGGAGCGGCGAGGGCGGGGCGGCGGCCCCGGCCGGTCCGGCGGGCCGCGACGCGTTCCAGACCATCGCCCAGCCCGACCGCAGCACCCAGGCCGCCGTGCGCCTGGGCCGGTTCGCCCTGCTGGCCGAACAGGGCTCGGCCCATCCGCGCCGGCCGCTGCAGATCGTCGAGATCGAGGGCTCCAGCTACACCTCGGCCACGGGCATGATGGAGGTCGGCGACGCCCTGTTCAGCCTGACCGGCGGCGCGCTGGACGAGCCGCTGGGGCCGCTGGGCTCATACCTGACGCCCGGCACCACCCTGGCCCTGCCGGCCAAGACCCGGTTCGGGGCGGCGGCGCTGGACCTCTATCCGCGCCCCGGCCTGACGCTGCACGCCGACCTGTCGATCGGCCGCACGGGGGTGGAGGGCGGCCTGCTGTCGCTGGACAGCGCCATCAGCAGCGCCTGGCGGCTGGAAGCCGGCGCCGACTGCCGACTGGTCGGCTGGGCCTGCTCGCGCCTGACCTTCGGCGTCTCCCAGCCCCTGCGCATCGAAGGCGGCAGGTTCCAGGCCATGCTGGCCGACGTGCCGCTGGCCTATGACGACCCGCTGACCTTCTCGACTCGCCGGTTCAGCGCCGCGCCCGACGGTCGCGAGATCGATCTGAGCCTGGGCCTGGAGCGCGCCTTCGGCCCCTGGCGCTCGCTGGTGGTGCGCACCAGCCTGGCCCTGCAGCCGGGTCACCAGGCCGATGCGGCGCCGGAGGTCGGGGCCTTGGCGACCTGGCGATCGCGGTTCTGAGGCGTTTCGAGCGAAGTGGACGCCGGTTCGCTTGAGGAACCGCGCCAAACAAGAAGCCAGGGCGGGTTCGGCTTCTTGGCGATGAACCCGCCCTAACCTCTTTCCTTCCGGCGTTCCGCCGCTACAGTCTGCTCAAAACAAGTGTTTGAAGCGGAAGGAACGCCATGGCCCTGGACCTCGAGACCCGCGAGCAGCTGATCGACACGGTGCGCCGGTTCGTCGCCGAGCGGCTGCGCCCGATCGAGGCCAAGGTCGCCGAGGACGACGCCGTGCCGGCCGAGATCATCGAGGAGATGAAGGGGCTGGGACTGTTCGGCCTGTCCATCCCCGAGGACTTCGGCGGCCTGGGCCTGAACATGGAGGAGGAATGCCTGGTCGGGATCGAGCTGGGGCGGGCCTCGCCGGCCTTCCGCTCGGCGTTCGGCACCAATGTCGGCATCGGCAGCCAGGGGCTGGTGATGTTCGGCACGGACGACCAGAAGGCCAAGTGGCTGCCCGGCATCGCCTCGGGCGAGATCGTCACCTCGTTCGCCCTGACCGAGCCGGAGGCCGGGTCCGACAGCGCCGCGGTCCAGACCCGGGCCGTGCTGGACGGCGACGACTACGTGCTGAACGGCTCCAAGCGCTACATCACCAACGCCGGCAAGGCCTCGCTGTTCACGGTGATGGCCCGCACCAATCCCGAGGCCAAGGGCGGTTCGGGCGTCTCGGCCTTCCTGGTGCCGCGCGATCTGCCCGGTCTGTCGGTCAGCAAGCCCGAGAAGAAGATGGGCCAGCAGGGCGCCCACATCCACGACGTGACCTTCGACAATGTCCGCGTGCCGGCCTGGAACCGGCTGGGCGAGGAGGGCGAGGGCTTCAAGGTGGCCATGCAGGTGCTGGACCGGGGGCGGCTGCACATCGCCAGCGTCTGCGTCGGGGTGGCCGAGCGGCTGCTGGTCGACTGCGTGGCCTATGCCAGCGAGCGCAAGCAGTTCGGCCAGCCGATCGCCAGCTTCCAGCTGATCCAGGCGATGATCGCCGACAGCAAGACCGAGGCCCTGGCGGCCCGGGCGCTGGTCCTGGAGACCGCCCGCAAGCGCGACGCCGGCGAGGGCGTGACCCTGGAGGCCGCGGCCGCCAAGCTGTTCGCCTCGGAAATGGTCGGCCGGGTCGCCGACCGGGCGGTGCAGATCTTCGGCGGGGCCGGCTATGTCGCCGATTACGGCATCGAGCGCCTGTATCGCGACGTGCGGATCTTCCGGATCTACGAGGGCACCAGCCAGATCCAGCAACTGGTCATCGCCCGGGAAACGATCAAGCGGGGCGGGTAGGCTGGTCCGATCTCCGTGCGGCCGCGACCTTTTCGTGAATGCGTCGACTTGCCGCGCGCGTGGCGAGAATTCTTAAGACCTCGTTATCCATGCTGACCGAGGTTCCTCCCACGCCAATTTGCACGGGAACGACCGACGATGACGCACGACCGGACGATCAGTGAAAGGGTTGCGTTCATCGGCCTGGACGACAAGGCGAGGACCGCGTTGCGGGATCTTCGCCCGCTGATCCAGAAGGAGGTCGGCCCGGCCCTCGCCGCGTTCTACGCCAAGGTCCAGAACACGCCGGAGACCCGCGCGTTCTTCAAGGACGAGCGCCACATGGACTCGGCCAAGGATCGCCAGCAAGACCACTGGGGCGCCATCGCCGAGGCCGATTTCAGCGACTCCTACATCCAGGCCGTCCGCACGGTCGGCGAGGTCCACGCCCGGATCGGGCTGGAGCCGCGCTGGTATATCGGCGGCTACGCGGTGGTCGTCGATCACCTGATCCGGGCGACGATCCAGTCGTTCTGGCCGCGGGGGCTGATGTCGAAGGGCGATTCCAGCAAGGCTGGCGAGGCTGTCGGCGCGCTTGTGAAGGCGGCCCTGCTCGACATGGACTTCGCCATCTCGACCTATCTCGAGGCCATCGAGACCGAGCGCCAGAAACTCGATGCGGCGCGGCTTGAGAACGAGGCTAGCCAGACGGCGCTGGTCGACGCGCTCGCCGGCGCCCTGGAGCGCCTGGCGGCGGGCGACCTGGTCGGCCGCATGACGGCCGAGGTGAAGCCGCAGTTCCAGAAGCTGAAGGACGATTTCAACACGGCGATCGATACGCTCGAGGTGGCGATGTCCCGCGTGACCGCGGCGACGGGCGGCATCCAGGCGGGCTCGGACGAGATCGGCGCCGCCGCCGACGACCTGTCGCGCCGCACCGAACAGCAGGCCGCCAGCCTGGAGGAGACCGCCGCGGCGCTGGACCAGATCACGGCCACCGTCCGCCGCTCGGCGGCCGACGCCAAGCAGGTCTCCGAAGTGGTCGCCGGCGCCAAGACCGAGGCCGAACGTTCGGGTGTCGTCGTCGACCAGGCGGTGGCGGCCATGGGCGGGATCGAGACCTCGTCGCGGGAGATTAGCAACATCATCGGCGTCATCGACGAAATCGCCTTCCAGACCAACCTGCTGGCTCTGAACGCGGGGGTGGAAGCCGCTCGTGCGGGCGACGCCGGCCGCGGCTTCGCGGTCGTCGCCCAGGAGGTGCGGGCCCTGGCCCAGCGCTCGGCCGACGCGGCGCGGGAGATCAAGACCCTGATCGGCGCCTCGACCGCCCAGGTGGCCGCCGGGGTCGGCCTGGTGGGGCAGACGGGCGAAGCCCTGCGCGGGATCGTCGACAAGGTGGCGGAGATCGACACCCTGATCCTGCAGATCTCGGCCTCGGCCCAGGAACAGGCCACGGGCCTGGCCCAGGTCAACACCGCGGTCAATCAGATGGACCAGGTCACCCAGCAGAACGCCGCCATGGTCGAGCAGACGACCGCCGCGACCCATTCCCTGAAGGGTCAAACGGCCGAGCTGGTCAATCTGATCGGAGCGTTCACGGTGGGCCAGCGGGCCGAGGCCAGCCCCGCGCGGCGGCCCGCGGCGCGATCACCGGCGCCGATCCGACCGACGGCCCGCCCGGGCGCGACGGCGCGCCCGGCGGCTCGGGCCGGCAACACCGCGGTCAAACAGGAGTGGCAGGAATTCTAGACCGCGACCGCCCGTTTGTCCGGCCGGGGGACTCTCCCCGGCCGAATGGCGGGCGGCCCGGCGAGCGTTCGCCGCGCCCCATCGGCGCCGATGGGGTCCCCAAACGCAAAACGCCCCCGCTGGCCCCTAGCCGGAACGTCCCCTGTAAGGACGCTCCGGCGGAGCCAGCGGAGGCGTGTTCAGGTCCCCCCAAGCAAGGCCTGGAAAAGGAGCTTTAAAACTTACGCGCCGCCCGGGAAGCGGAAGGGCACCTTCACGGTGCCGGTCTTGGCGCCCATCGGCAGCTTTTCAGCGATGCACATGGCGGCCTTGTCGAAACCCTTGCCCGCGGCGCTGTTGTCCACGACCTTGCATTCCGTGAGCTTGCCCGCGTCGGCGGTGCATTCCAGCATCACCTGAGCGGCGTCGCGGGTGTTCGCGAATTGCTGCAGGCAACGGCCCATTTGGTCTTCGAAACCACCAGCCGCCGAGGCGGCTTGGGCGACGAAAAAGCTGCCTGCGATTCCCGCGGCAATAGCGATCGGATATTTCATCCCGCTGCTCCTAGTAGTGTTGTCTCGCCCTTCGGACGGTCGCGTCGTCCGGACGCCTGAGCTTTTTCGCATAAGCGAGTTAAAATATTCTGAGTCATCGAAAGATGGCTTTATTTACTCATTGATAACCACGATTATTTGGCGAATACGCTCGTTTCACTCGAAACTAGACTCTGATTTCGCCTTTTAAGACTCCGCTCCCCCGCGAGCGTGACTCACGCGCGCGCGCGGGCTCATTCCAGATTCCCAGGGCCAGGAGGGCTTGGAGGACGGCGAACGGCGGGAAATTCCGGGGGGTGCGACAGGCCCTGCGGCAAAGGCTCTTAACCAAAGTCAGGAACTATTAGGAATATGTCGTGATGATCCCCCTCGACGTTGGTGATCCGTGCGCACGGACCACCGCTAGAGGGGACCAATCCGATGAAGCGATTCCGGCTCGTCGATCTTCCATTGATCATCAAAATCGGCTTCGCGCCGGCGTTCGCCCTGCTCATGCTGGCCCTGATGGCCGGAGGGGCGATCGTCGTCCAGAAGAGCCAGTCCGCGGCGCTCAAGCAGGTCGTCGAACAGGACATGCGGATCAACAGCGAGATCCAGTCGCTGTCGCGCCGCATCACCAAGGCGCACGGCACGCTCTATCAGATCCTGGCCTCGAAGGCCGATCCGATGGCCCCGCCGGCCGGACCCCGCATCACCGAGCTGCTGGCCGAGTTCGACGCCCTGGGCAAGGAAACCAAAGGCCTCTCGTCCAAGCTGCCCGCCTCGGAGCGTCCGAAGATCGAGTCCCTGGTCAAGTCGCTCGACGAATGCCGCAGCGCCATCGACACGGTCAGCGGCATGATCGATGTCGACATCGGCATGGCCAACAGCTTCGCCGGCAGCTTCGAAGACACCTACGTCAAGATGGCCGCCCAACTGCAGAAGGTCGTCGACGACGCCGCCGCCCGCGCCACGACCCAGGCCGCCAAGCGTCAGGCCGAAGCCGCCGCCGCGATGAGCGCCACGATCGTCCTGTCGGTGATCACCCTGCTGGCGGTCGCCGGCCTGGCCTTCATGACCGTCATGACCACCCGCAAGTCGATCGGCGACATCGCCGGCGCGACCGAGCGTCTGTCGAAGGGCGACAATACGATCGACCTGGAGAAGATGACCCGCGGCGACGAGCTGGGCGCCATCGTCCGCTCGCTGAAGGTCTTCCGCGACAATCAGGTCCACCTCGAGCAGATGCGCGCCGAGCAGGAAAAGAACGCCGCCCTGACCGCCGACGAGCGTCGCGCCAAGGAAGAGTCCGCCGCCGCCGCGGCCCGCGAGAACGCCCTGGTGGTGTCGTCGCTGGCCGAGGCCCTGGAGCACCTGGCCAAGGGCGACCTGACGTTCCGCGTCCAGGCCGACTTCCCGGGCGACTACCGCAAGCTGAAGGACGACTTCAACGCCGCCATCACCCAGCTGCAGGAAACCATCAAGGTCATCGCGGCCTCGACGGACGGCCTGCGCACCGGCGCCGACGAGATCGCCCACGCCTCGGACGATCTGTCGCGCCGCACCGAGCAGCAAGCCGCCTCGCTGGAAGAGACCGCCGCCGCCCTGGACGAGCTGACCGCCACGGTGCGCCGCACCGCCAGCGGCGCCAAGCAGGCCTCCGAAGTGGTCTCCAGCACCCGCGGCGAAGCCACCCATTCGGGCCAGGTCGTGCACGAGGCCGTCTCGGCCATGGGCGCCATCGAGGACTCGTCCAAGCAGATCAACCAGATCATCGGCGTGATCGACGAGATCGCCTTCCAGACCAACCTGCTGGCCCTGAACGCCGGCGTCGAAGCGGCTCGCGCCGGTGACGCCGGCCGCGGCTTCGCGGTCGTGGCCCAGGAAGTCCGGGCCCTGGCCCAGCGTTCCGCCGAAGCGGCCAAGGAGATCAAGACGCTGATCTCGTCCTCGACCCAGCAGGTCAGCCAAGGCGTCAGCCTGGTCGGCCAGACCGGCGAGGCCCTGCAGCGGATCGTGGTCAAGGTCGGCGAGATCGACGCCCTGGTCACCGAGATCGCCGCCTCGGCCGCCGAACAGGCGACCGGCCTCAACGAAGTGAACACCGCCGTCAACCAGATGGACCAGGTCACTCAGCAGAACGCCGCCATGGTCGAGCAGTCGACCGCCGCCACCCACTCGCTGAAGGGCGAGACCGGCGAGCTGGTGCGCCTGATCGGCCGCTTCCGGGTCGGCGACGGCCGCCAGCAGACGGCCTCGTACGAGCGTCCGCAGATGGCCGATCCCGCCCAGCACGCCCCCGCCGCCAATCCGGTGGCTGAACAACGCGCTCGCCTCAACGCCTTCGCCCGTCCCGGGCGTGGCGGGGCCGCGACCGCCCCCGCCGCCGACGGCTGGGAGGAGTTTTGATGTCGACCGCGATCGCTCTGCCTGAAACCCTTGATCTGAAAGCGTCGGCGCCGCTCAAGCAGGCGTTCGTCGAACGCCGCGGCCAGGACATCGAAGTCCATGCCGACCAGGTCCGCCGTCTCGGCGGCCTGTGCCTTCAGGTCCTGCTCGCCGCCCGCAAGGCGTGGGACGAGGACGGCAAACCCTTTCTGATCACCGCGCCTTCCGAGGCGTTCGTGGAAACCATCCGTCTGTTCGGGGCCGAAGGGGCTTTGCTTCAGACTGACATCCAAGGAGCTGCATCGTGACGCGTACTGTCCTCACGGTCGATGACTCGCGTACGATGCGGGACATGCTGCGCATGGCCCTGTCCGGCGCCGGATTCAACGTCGTCGAAGCCGTCGACGGCGAACACGGGCTGGAAGTTCTGTCCGCCCATCGCCCGGACGTGATCATCACCGACATCAACATGCCCAAGCTGGACGGCTTCGGCTTCATCGAGGCGGTGCGGATCGACGACGATTATCGCGCCATCCCGATCCTGGTGCTGACCACGGAAAGCGATCCCAGCAAGAAGCAGCGGGCTCGGGAAGCCGGCGCGACGGGCTGGATCGTCAAGCCGTTCAACCCGGAAAAGCTCGTTGAGGCGATCCGCCGCGTCGCGGCCTGATCGCACGAGTGCTCTAGGTACTTTGAAGACGCTTTGTAGGAAGTCGGGGAATGGACGAGCTAGAGGCCATCAAGGTCACCTTCTTTCAGGAATGCGAGGAACTCCTCGCGGATCTTGAAGGCGGGCTCTTGGCCATGCAGGACGGCAACGACGATGGCGACACCGTCAACGCCGTTTTCCGGGCCGTGCACTCGATCAAGGGCGGGGCGGGAGCCTTCGGCCTGGAACCGCTGGTGCGCTTCGCCCACGTGTTCGAGACCCTGCTCGACGCGCTGCGTTCCAATGAGATCCCCAGCACGCCGGACCTGACCGCGGTCCTGCTGCGCGCTTCGGACGTGCTGGCCGACCATGTCAGCGCCGCCCGCGGACTGGGCACGGTCGACATGGCCGCCTCGGCCGCCATGGCCGCCGAACTGAAGATCTGGACCGATCCCAACGCCGCTCCGGCGCCCGCCGCCGCCGCGCCGGTCGAAACCTCCCAGTATGTCGACGCCGCGCCGATCGTCATCGGCGCGGACGACGACGGCATGGACGACGACGATCTGGGCTTCGACTTCCAGCCGATGACCATCAGCCTCGACGCGCAGGCCGAAGACGCCGCCGTGCTCGAGGACAACGTCTGGACCGTGTCGATCCGTCCGAAATCGGACCTCTATCGCAAGGCCAACGAGACCGCCCTGCTGTTGCGCGAGCTGAGCCGGCTGGGTCCGGTCCAGGCGACGCTGGACGACAGCGCCCTGCCGGCCCTGGAATTCCTCGACCCCGAAGCCGCCTACGTCACCTGGAGCGTCCGGCTCGAGACCGAGCAGGGCGAAGAGGCCATCCGCGAAGTCTTCGAATTCGTCGACGGCGACTGCGATCTGGAGATCACCCGCGGCGAAGCCCCGGTGGCCGACGTGCTGGCGAGCCTGCTGAATGTCGCCGCTCCGGCGCCCGAACCCGAAACGGCTTTCGAAACCGCGTCGGCGCCGGAAACGGCCCTGATCGAAGCCCCCGTCGAAGCGCTCGCTCCGGTGGTCGAGGCCGCCGCTGCGGCTCCCGTCACGGCTCCGGCCCCCGCCGCGCCGCCGGTCGCCGCCAACGCTCCGGCCGCCCCGGCGGCGAAGCCCGCGCAGATCGACGTCCCCGGTCCAGGCCAGTCGGTGATCCGCGTCGATCCCGAGCGCATCGACCACCTGATCGACCTGGTCGGCGAGCTGGTCATCAACCAGGCCATGCTGGCCCAGCGGGTCGGCGAATACGGCATCGCCCCGTCCTCGAACCTGGCCATGGGTCTGGATGAGCTGGAGCAGCTCACCCGGCAGATCCAGGACAGCGTGATGGCCATCCGCGCCCAGCCGGTGAAGTCGGTGTTCCAGCGCATGCCGCGCCTGGTCCGCGAAGTCGCCAACATGACGGGCAAGCAGGCCCGCCTGGTGATGGACGGCGAGAACACCGAGGTCGACAAGACGGTCATCGAGCGTCTGGCCGATCCGATCACCCACATGCTGCGCAACGCCATCGACCACGGGCTGGAAAGCCCCGAGGAGCGCAAGGCGGCCGGCAAGAATCCGGAAGGCGTCGTGCGCCTGGCCGCCCTGCACCGCAGCGGCCGGATCGTCATCGAGGTCCAGGACGACGGCAAGGGCATCAACCGCGAGCGGGTGCTGTCGATCGCCGTCAAGAAGGGCCTGATCTCGCCCGACCTGACCCTGACCGACGAAGAGATCGACAACCTGATCTTCCTCCCCGGCTTCTCGACCGCGGACAAGATCTCGGACGTCTCGGGCCGCGGCGTCGGCATGGACGTGGTCAAGCGTTCGGTGCAGGCCCTGGGCGGCCGCATCTCGATCACCTCGCGTCCGGGCCTGGGCTCGACCTTCACCCTCAGCCTGCCGCTGACCCTGGCCGTACTGGACGGCATGGTGGTCGACGTGGCCGGCGAGACCCTGGTCATTCCCCTGGCCTGCATCGTCGAAAGCCTGCGCCCCAAGGCCGAGGAAATCCGGCCGCTGGGCCCGACGGGCTCGGTCCTGGCCGTGCGCGACAGCTTCGTGCCGCTGATCGATGTCGGCCTGACCCTGAACTACCGCACGACCTCGCCGCCGGCGACCGACGGCGTGGTGCTGCTGGTCGAGGGCGAGGACGGCTCGCGCGCCGCCCTGGTGGCCGACGCTATCCACGGCCAGCGCCAGGTGGTCATCAAGTCGCTGGAGCAAAACTACCAGCAGGTCGAGGGCGTCGCCGCCGCGACCATCCTGGGCGACGGCCGGGTGGCCCTGATCCTCGACGTCGACGCGGTGATCAATCTGCGCCGCCGCGGCCCGCCGGTTCCGTCCGATCCCACTCTCATCGCCGCGGAATAGCCCGATGAACGAACCCACACACATCGCCAGCAAAGAAACCCGCGAACTGATCTCGTTCCGCGTGGGTGAGCAGGAATACTGCGTGGACATCATGGCCGTCCGCGAGATCCGCGGCTGGAGCCCGGCGACCACCCTGCCGCAGTCGCCCGCCTACATGCGGGGCGTGATCAACCTGCGCGGCGCGGTCCTGCCGATCATGGACCTGGCGTGCCGGATCGGCATGCAGACCACCGAGCCGAACGTGCGCAGCGTGTTCATCGTCGTCCAGGCCGGCGACCGCACGGTCGGCCTGCTGGTCGACGCGGTGTCCGACATCCTGTCGATCACCGACGAGATGTGCCAGCCGACCCCGGACATCGCGTGCGAAAACGTTCGTCACTTCGTGCGCGGCATCATTTCCATCGAAGGGCGAATGATCAGCGAAATCTCGCTGGATCGCCTGCTCCCCGAGCGCGAGGCCCTGGCCGCTTAAGATGACCACACCCTCAGCCTCCTTCACGGATCGCCGCGAGGCCCTCGTCGATGGCGAGTTCGCCTTCACGAGCGCCGACTTCAAGCGGATCGCGGCCCTGCTGTACGATCAGGCCGGCATCAGCCTGCCTGACAGCAAGGCGACGCTGGTCTATTCGCGCCTGGCCAAGCGCCTGCGCACCCTGGGCCTGAAGACCTTCGCCGAGTACTGCACGTTCGTCGCGCAGGACGGCAATGTCGAAGAGCAGCAGAACATGCTCCGGGCGCTGACGACCAACGTCACCCGGTTCTTCCGCGAGCCGCATCACTTCGACGACCTGCGCGCCAACATCCTGGAGCCCATGGCCGACAAGGTGCGGGCCGGCGGGCGCCTGCGCCTGTGGTCGGCGGCCTGCTCGTCGGGCCAGGAACCCTATTCGATGGCCTTCACCGTGCTGTCGGTGTGGCCGAACGCCGCCGATCTGGACATCCGGATCCTGGGCACCGACATCGACACCAACGTGCTGGCCACCGGCCGGACGGCTGTCTACGAGGAGCAACTCCTCGAAGGCATCCCCCCCAACATGCGCGGCCAGTATTTCGAGCGTGACGCCGATGACCGTCGCAGCTTCCGCGTCTGCGAGGCCGCCCGCCAGATGGTGGCGTTCCGCGAGCTGAACCTGAACGGCCCCAGCTGGCCGATGAAGGGCCCGTTCGACGCCATCTTCTGCCGCAACGTCGTGATCTATTTCGACGAACCCACCCAGGAACGGGTCTGGCAGCGCTTCGCGCCGCTGGTGTCGCCGGGCGGCAAGCTCTATGTCGGCCACTCCGAACGCGTGGGCGCGTCGGTCACGGCGTTCGAAAGCGCCGGCCTGACCGCCTATCGCAAGGTGGGAGGTCGCTGATGGCCAAGATTCGCGTTCTCGTCGTCGACGACTCCGCCACCATGCGGGGCCTGATCACGGCCGCCCTGACCCGCGACCCCGAGATCGAGGTGGTCGGCGCCGCCGGCGATCCGTTCGAGGCCCGGGGCATGATCAAGGCCCTGAACCCCGACGTCGTCACCCTCGACATCGAGATGCCGAACATGAACGGCATCGAGTTCCTCGAGAAGATCATGCGCCTGCGGCCGATGCCGGTGGTCATGGTCTCGAGCCTCACCCAGGCCGGGGCCGAGATGACCCTGCGCGCGCTGGAGCTGGGCGCGGTCGACTGCGTGGGCAAGCCCACGACGGCGACCGGCACGGCCGAGGCGCTGGCCGAGGTGACCGACAAGGTCAAGGCCGCCGCCCGCGCCTCGGTGCGGACCAAGGCCGACGCCGCGCCGGCGACGCCGCGCCGTCAGAACTACCTGCCCTCGGGCGACATCGTGGCGATCGGCTCGTCGACCGGCGGGGTGGAAGCCCTGCTGTCGATCCTCAGCCAGTACCCCGAGACCGGCCCGCCGACGGTGATCACCCAGCACATGCCGGCCACCTTCACCGCCAGCTTCGCCGCCCGGCTCGACCGGGCCAGCGGCGCCAAGGTGCAGGAAGCCGTCGACGGCGCCCTGCTGGAGCCGGGCAAGGTCTATGTCGCTCCGGGCGGCGCGACCCACCTGGAAGTCGTGCGCTCGGCCGGGCTGCGCTGCCGCCTGACCCAGGGCGACCCCGTCAGCGGTCACCGGCCTTCGGTCGACGTGCTCTTCAATTCGGTGGCCCAGGCCGTCGGAGACAAGGCGGTCGGCGCCATCCTGACCGGCATGGGCCGCGACGGCGCGCAGGGACTTCTGGCCATGCGCAAGGCCGGCGCCCGCACGATCGGCCAGGACGAGCAGAGTTGCGTCGTCTACGGCATGCCTCGTACGGCTTTTGAACTCGGCGCGGTGGAGAAACAGGTCACCCTGTCCTCCATGGGCCAAACCATTCTCGATCTGGCCTCCGCGAGGCGATGAACCCATGCCCCAAGCAAGCACCATTTCCGTTCTCGTCGTCGATGACCAGCTGACCATGCGGGCGTTGATCCGCAACGCCTTGCAGCAGATCGGCTTCAAGGACATCCGCGAGGCTCCCGACGGCGAGGAGGCTCTGAAGAACCTGCTGGCCAAGCCGGCCAACCTGGTCATCTCGGACTTCAACATGCCGAAGATGGATGGGCTGGCGCTGCTGCGCGCGGTGCGCTCGCACCCGCCGATCCGCCAGACGGCCTTCGTCATGCTGACCGGCCGGGCCGACCGCGAGCTCGTGCAGCGCGCGGTGCAGTTCGGCGTCAACAACTACTGCGTCAAGCCGTTCACTGTTCAGGGTCTGAAGGAAAAGATCGAACAGGTCTTTGGCCAGCTGACATGATCCATCGAGATCCCCACCCCGACGAAGCGGGTCCGGCGATCAAGGTTCACGTCACTCAGGGCGAGAGCCACGTGTCGGCCGACCCCAGCGTGGTGATGACCACGGTGCTGGGATCGTGCATCGCCGCCTGCCTGCGCGATCCGACCACCGGCATCGGCGGCATGAACCACTTCCTGCTGCCCGACACCGGCGGCCGCGCCAACAACGACAATGGCGACGCCGTCCGTTACGGCGCCTACGCCATGGAGTTGCTGATCAACGGCCTGCTGAAGAAGGGCGCGCGCCGCGACCGTCTCGAGGCCAAGATCTTCGGCGGCGGCAAGCTGTTCGACGGCCTTTCGGACGTGGGCGCCAGCAACGCCGCGTTCGCCGAGCGCTTCCTGCGCGACGAAGGGATTCCGATCGTCTCGTCCAGCACCGGCGGCCTGTCGGCCCGGCGCGTCGAGTTCTGGCCGGCTTCCGGCCGGGTTCGCCAGCGCCTGGTCGCCGTCGACAACGCGCCGATGGAAGTCCGTCGTCCCGCGCCCATGCCCGTCCCCGCCGCCCACAGCGGCGAACTGGAGCTGTTCTGATCCTATGACCGCCCAGCCGCGCGCCTTGCCTCATGCTGACGAGACCCCCGGGCAACTGCGGGTGGGCGAGCTGTCGCGTCGGCTGGCGGCGGAACTGATGGCGGCGGCGGCGATCTGCCGCGACTGCGAACACATCGCCGGCGATCTGGCCGGCGGCGGCGCG
Organism: Caulobacter sp. Root487D2Y; assembly: GCF_001427165.1. Lineage (NCBI taxonomy): Bacteria > Pseudomonadati > Pseudomonadota > Alphaproteobacteria > Caulobacterales > Caulobacteraceae > Caulobacter > Caulobacter sp. Root487D2Y. Next base: position 342,194 of record NZ_LMFD01000010.1, on the reverse strand, counting down.
GCGTTGGAGAACCTGTCGCGTCTGCAGGCCCTGGACGAGTTGAGCCAGCGCCTGCACGGCCTGTCGGACGTCCTGACCCGCATCGGCCAGCACGCTTCCGGGGAATGGAGCATGGCCGTCGAGCCGCTGCTCGAAGGGCTTGGCCTGGCTGATCTGGTGGTGCGTCTTCGCGACGCCGAAAACCATTCGGGCTGGGACGCCGAGGCCGGCGAACTCGACTTCTTCTAGACCATGCGCGAACCGCTTCACGCTTCGACCCGCATCAATCTCGAAAAGGTCGAGCTGCTGCTCGTCGACGACAGCGTCCCGTCCCTGAACCTGCTGGCCCAGGTGCTGGTCGGCTTCGGCGTCACGAACCTGACGCGCGCCGACAGCGCCAAGGCGGCCCAGACCCTGCTGCGCGAACGCACCTTCGACCTGGTCATCAGCGCCACCAACATGGCCGGGGTCGACGGTTACGAACTGGTCAAATGGCTGCGCCGCGGCGCCCTGGAGGCCAACCGCTACCTGGCGGTGATCCTGGTTTCCGGCCACACCCCGCCGTCGCACGTGTTCAAGGCGCGCGACGCCGGCGCGAACTTCACGATCGCCAAGCCGATCACGCCCAAGATCGTGCTGGAACGCATCCTGTGGGCGGCCAAGGAAGATCGCCAGTTCATCGAATGCGCGACCTATCTGGGCCCCGACCGGCGGTTCAAGAACGACGGGCCCCCGCCCGGCGCCAAGGGGCGCCGTCGCGAGGATCCCCCGCAGGCGCTCCGGCCGCCGGCCGCGCAGGCCCAGGGCGGGGCCGACCCCGAGAAAGTGAAACCATGAACACCGTCCGCAAATTCCGAGCGCCCAACCGGCTGTCGATGCTGGTCCGGGCCGACGGCGGCGTGATGGCCAAGGACGCCCTGGCGGCCGCCGACGCGGCGCTAGAGCCGTTGCGCGCCGAATCGCTGGCGGTGCTCGACGCCGCCCTGGCCGAGATCGAGAGCCGGTTCGGCAAGTCGGCGGCGGCCACCCGCGCCGCCGGCGTCTATCAGGACCTCTACACCCTGGCCCTGCGGATCATCGACGTGTCGGGCTTCCTGCCGGGGTCCTGCGTCGATCAGGCGGCGATCTCGTTCTGCGCGCTGGTCGACAACTGCGCGGAGGCCGACGCCTGGCGCTGGGACGCCGTCGACGTCCACATCAACGCGCTTCGGCTTTTGCGGACGGCCGATCTGGGTCCCGACCAGCGGCGCGCGGTGATCGAGGGGCTCAACAAGGTCAGCCAGCGCGGGTCGAAGGCGACCGAGGGGCTTTAGGCCGCGGGCCAAGCTTGGCCTGAATGTGACCGAAACGACACGATCGCGGACCCGCTACGTTTCGCCACGCTTCAGCCATCTTGTGAATACCGGTTTCATTTGATACCGCTGACATTGCTACCGGTGTCAGGACAACATCTCACAGAGATGTGACACCGGTGTCAAAATGACGGCCTGGGGGCGGTCGCGCGGGAAGTGAAGCGCGTACGCACCCTCGGCCGGGCGATGCGAGAGCGTCGTTCAAAAGAAACGTGGTCACGGGAGGAGGATACATTGTCTCAGGTCTCTAAGCAGCGCGTTCGCGCGCTGAAGCTCGGTGCTTCCAGCGGCGCCATGCTCATGGCGCTGGCGATGGCCGGAGCCGCCGCCGCGCAGGAAACGCCCGCGCCCGCGCCCGCCGACGACACCGTCGAGGCGGTCGTGGTCACGGGCTTCCGGGCCAGCCTGGCCAACGCCCTTGACGTGAAGCGTCGCGAAAACGACCTCGTCGACGTCATCAAGGCGCAAGACATCGCCGACTTCCCCGACCTGAACCTGGCGGAATCGCTGCAACGCGTGCCGGGCGTGTCGATCGACCGTGACGGCGGCGAAGGCCGCACCATCACCGTCCGCGGCCTGAACGCCGACTTCACCGTCGTGCGCCTGAACGGCCTGGAAGCCCTGGCCACCACGGGCGGCAAGGACGGCTCCGGCGGCGCCAACCGCAGCCGCCAGTTCGACTTCAGCATCTTCGCCTCGGAACTGTTCAACAGCGTCACCGTGCGCAAGTCGACCTCGGCCTCGAACGAAGAAGGCTCGCTGGGCGCGATCATCGACCTGCAGGCCTCGCGCCCGTTCGACTTCAGCGGCCCGGCCATGAGCATGGGCGCCAAGCTCGGCTGGAACGACCTGTCGCGGAAGACCGATCCCCGCTTCACCTTCCTGGCCAGCAACCGCTGGGACACCGGCATCGGTGAAATCGGCGCCCTGATCTCGGTGGCCTACGCCGAGCGCAAGACGCTGGAAGAAGGCTCCTCGACCGGCCGTTGGGAAAACCCCAGCGTCAGCAGCAACTCCTCGACCATGTTCCCCGGCCCTGCCGGCTCGACGGGGGCCGGCACGCCGGCGGTCTGCAACAACAACGGCAATTATAATCCCGTCAGCGGTCCGCCGCTGACCTGCGCCCAGATCGGCGGCGTCACCGGCGGCACCACTGTCACCGACGCGGCTGAAACTGGCACCGCCAACAATCTGTGGCACCCCCGCATTCCGCGTTACGGCCGCCTGGAGTACAACCAAAAGCGCCTGGGCGTGACCGGTTCGCTGCAATGGCGTCCGACCGAGAACTCGACCCTGACCTTGGACGCCCTGCTGGCCAAGTTCACCAACGACCGCGACGAAACCTATCTGGAAATCATCTCGTTCAGCCGCAGCGGCCAGGGTCTGCCCCAGACCGACGTGGTCAACTTCGCGGGCGACAACAAGGGCAACCTGATCAAGGGCACGTTCGACGACGTCGACGCCCGCGTCGAGTATCGCCACGACGATCTGTCGACCGAGTTCAACCAGTTCACCCTGACCTACGACACCCGGTTCGGTGATCGCGGCCACTTCAGCGCCATCTACGGCCAGTCGCGTTCGATCCAGGACAACCCGGTCCAGACGACCTTCTCGTTCGACCGCTACGACAGCGACGGCTACAGCTACGACTACTCGGCCAACGACAAGCTGCCGTCGTTCAACTACGGCTTCGATCCGACCAATCCCGCCAACTTCCAGTACAGCAACAGCACCGCCAAGGGCGACGCTTCGCTGCTGCGCATGCGTCCCAGCAAGGCGGTCAACACCTTCAAGACGTTCCGCGCCGACGTCGACTACGAAGTCATGGACGGCTGGAAGCTGCGCGCCGGCGCGGCCTGGAAGGAATTCGGCTTCAACTCGTGGGAAAAGCGCCTCTATTCGCGTAACCTGGCCGCGACCGGCAGCACCTACACCGCCGAGGCGGGCTTCGCTCTGCCGGGCGGCGCCACGGTGGCCGACGTCTCGCGCCTGATCACCGGCTTCGGCCGCGGTCTGGATCTGCCGGCCGGCACCCCGACCTCGTGGATCGCCCCCGACCTGGCCAAGCTGCAGTCGGTCTACGGCTACAACTGCGACTGCATCAACAACTACGGCGACTTCCGTCTGAGCGTCCTGAACCAGCTGGGCGCCTTGCGCGAAATCACCGAGAAGGACAACGCCTTCTACCTGCAGGCCGACTTCGACCAGGACCTGTTCAACATTCCCGTGCGCGGCAACTTCGGCGTGCGCTACGTGAAGACCCAGCAGGACGCCCTGGGCCACTACAACAAGGGCAGCACGGCGCCGGTCCCGGTCACCCTCGGCAACGGCACGATCATCAACGAAACCGTGCCCGTCGACGCGGTCCAGACCACGTCGCGCGAATACACCAACACCCTGCCGTCGCTGAACATCTCGGCTCAGCCGCTGGAGAACTTCTTCATCCGCTTCTCGGCCGCCAAGACGATGACCCGTCCGCAGCTGCAGAACCTGACCCCGGGCTACACCGGCATCAGCCAGTCCAACCAGACCCTGACGCGCGGCAACCCCGAGCTGGACCCGATGCTGTCCAACAACCTGGACCTCAGCTTCGAATGGTATCCGGACAAGGAAACCCTGCTGTCGGCGGGCTTCTTCCAGAAGGACATCAAGTCCTACATCCAGACTTCGGCCGTCGTCATGCCGTGGTCGGAAACCGAGCTGCCCGACAGCCTGCTGTCGAACGGCAACACGGCTGACACGCCGTTCACGGTCACGACCCAGATCAACACCCCCGGCGGCAAGCTGAAGGGTTACGAGCTGAGCATCCAGCGTCCGTTCACCTTCCTGCCGGCGCCGTTCGACAAGTTCGGCGGCATCCTGAACTACACCCACGTCAAGAGCGACATCCAGTACGTCATCAAGAACCCGACGTACGGCGGCACGCCCCGTGTCCAGACCGCCCCGGCGGTGCTGCTCACCCAGCCGCTGGTGAACCTGTCGCCCAACGCCTACAACGCCACGCTCTACTACGAGAATGGTCCGTTCAAGGCCCGCGTCTCGGCGTCGTATCGCGACGAGTACCTGATCCAGGTCGCCCCGGCGGCCACGAACAACAACGATGTTCGGATCAAGGAAGACACCATGAACGTCGACACGCAGGTCAGCTACGAGTTCGGCAAGTTCACGGTCACCTTCGAGGGCATCAACCTCACCGACCAGGCCGACAGCAAGCTGGACGACTCGGTCCGCCGCATCTCGGAAGAGTACGTGCACTTCGGTCGCCAGTACTATCTGGGCGTGAAGTACAAGTTCTAGGTCGCATTTCCTCCCCGAAACGACCAAAGGGCGCTGGTGAAAACCAGCGCCCTTCTTTTTGTCTTCTCTGGATCCGCCGATCCCGGCGTCCGCCGGACAGGCGGCAATCCTAGGTGTTGGAGACGCCGTCGATCCAGGTCCGGCGCACCTGGAGGTCGTCGTCCAGCAGCACCAGATCGGCCGCCAGGCCGGCGCGGATGGTCCCGCGCTGGCCCGCCAGGCCCAGGAAGGCGGCGGGCGTCGCCGAGGCGATCGACACGGCCTTCTCCAGCGACAGGCCCAGCATCGACATGGCGTTGCGCACCGCGCCGATCATGTCGAGGTCCGAGCCGGCCAAGGTGCCGTGATCGTCGACGCAGACCCCGTCGACCACCCGGATATGCCGACCCTGAAGATCGAAGCTCTTGTCGATCATGCCAACCGTCGGCATGGCGTCGCTCACCAGCATGAACCGGTCCAGCGGACGGGTGCGCAGGGCGATGCGCAGCACGGCCGGATCCACGTGGCGGCCGTCGACGATGATTCCGCACCAGGCGGTCTGGTTTTCCAGGGCCGCGCCGACCACGCCGGGCTCGCGGCTGGCCAGCGGCGACATGGCGTTGAACAGATGGGTGAAGCCGGTCAGGCCGGCGTCCAGCGCCTTGCGCACCGTGGCGTAGGCGGCGTTGGTGTGGCCCGCGGCGACGCGCACTCCGGCGACCGTCAGACGACGGACCATCTCGGGCGTGGTGGTCTCCGGCGCCAGGGTCACCAGGGTCCTGCCGCGCTTGAGCGAGCTCAGCAGGGTCACGGCCTCGTCGTCGAGGGTCCGGAACTTGCTGGAATCGTGGATGCCCTTGCGCTTCACATTGAGGAACGGGCCTTCGATATGGACGCCCAGCACGCCGGGCACGCCGGCCTCGATGGCCTGTTCGGTCGCCCGCATGGCCGCGTCGACCACGGTCAGGTCGTCGCTGATCAGGGTCGGCAGGAAGCCGGTGGTGCCGTAGGGGCGGTGGGCGGCGCCGATGGCGGCGATCGCCGCGACGGTGGGCGAATCGTTGAACAGCACCCCGCCGCCGCCGTTGACCTGGGTGTCGATGAAGCCGGGGACCAGCAGGCCGCCGCCCAGGTCGTGGCGCGGGGCGCCGCCAAACGACCCTGGCGGCGTGTCAGCGCTGTCCATGACGCCGTCGATCCGTCCGTCGCGGATCGCCACGGCCTTGCCGTCGACGATCCCTTCCGGCGTCAGGATGCGGCCATTGACGAGAACAGACTGCATCAGACGGTTTCTGTGACCTTGTTGAGGTGCGGCGGGCTGTCGGGATCATAGCCGCGCGCCACCGACAGGGCGTTGGCCATGCGATAGAAGCTCTGGATCATCAGGATCGGCTCGATCACGGGGTGGGCGGCCAGGGCGGGCAGCACGCCGGCGCCTGTTTCTCCGGCGCCGGCCAGCAGGACGTCGCCGCCCCGCTCGGTCACGCCCTTGGCCATGGCGTCGACGCTGTCGCGGCTCTCGTCGTTCTGGGCGAAGACCAGCACCGGGAAACCCGTCTTCACCAGCGCCATCGGGCCGTGCAGCACCTCGGCGGCGCTGAAGGCCTCGGCGTGCAGGCCGCAGGTTTCCTTGAACTTCAGGGCCGCCTCCTGGGCGACGCCGAAGCCGACGCCGCGTCCCAGCACATACAGATTGCGGGCCAGTTTCAAGCGTTCGACGGCCGGCGTCCAGTCCAGGGCCCAGGCTTCGGCGAGCAGGGCGGGCAGGGTGGACAGGGCGGCGGTCAGGTCGTCGTCCTGGGTCCAGGCGGCGACCAACTGGACGATGGCGGCCAGGGCGGCGATGTAGGACTTGGTGGCCGCGACGCTCAGTTCGGGGCCGGCGTGCAGCGGCAGCACTTCGTCGGCCAGGGCGGCCAGGGGCGAGCCGGTGTCGTTGACCAGGGCGATGACGAAAGCGCCGGCCGCCTTGGCGGCCTGCACCGCGGCCAGCAGGTCGGGGCTCTTGCCCGACTGCGAAATGGCCAGATAAAGCACGTCGCCCAGGTCCTGATGGGCGGCGTAGACGGAAGCGACCGACAGGGCGGCCGAGGAGGTCAGAACGCCGGTGCGGGTCTCGACCAGATACTTGGCGAAGGTGGCGGCATGGTCGGAGCTGCCGCGCGCGCAGGTGACGACGGCGCGGGGCGGGTTGGCGCGCAGGCGCTGGGCGATCTTGGCGGCGCGGGCGGCGTTGGCGCTCAGCTGGGCGGCGACGGCTTGCGAGGCCTGGCCGGCCTCGAGGAACATGCGGGTCGATTCCGCCGTCAGCCGCCCACGCCCGGAAGAGGGTTCGGCGGGGGGTGCGGGTCGGGTCAAGACGTTGGCCTCCAAGACGCGTTCCTTCACATAAGCGCGCGGGGCGGACCCCGTTCAGTGCGGCCCTCAGGAGAGGGCGTTCAGCTCGGCGACGAAGTCATAGGCGTCGCCCCTGTAATAGGATTGAGTGACCTCCACCGTGCGGCCGTCAGGCAGGAAGCTCCGGCGCTCGATCAGCAGGCCGGCGTCCTTGACCGGCACGCCCAGCAGAGCGGCCTGCTCGGCGGTGAACAGCACCGCGCGCAGCCGTTGCAGGGCGCGCGCGGGCCGGTGGCCAGTGGCTTCCAGCGCCTCGTAGAGGGAGACGCCCACCACCTCGGCCGAGGGCAGGGCGAAGCCGGCGATCGTGGAGTACTCCAAGGCCATCGGCGCGCCGTCGGCGTAGCGGATGCGGGCGAAGCGGAAGACGGGCGTGCCGGGCGACAGGCCCAGGGTCAGGGACTCCTCGGGGGTGACCGAGCCCTCGGCCTTGCTGATCCATTCGCTGCGCGGCGTGCGTCCGCGCGAGATCATGTCCTCGGTGAAGGACGACAGCTTGGAAAAGCTCTTCTCGACCCGGGCGGCGACGAACGTGCCCGCGCCTTGGCGACGAGTCAGCAGGCCCTCGCTGACCAGGCCGTCCAGGGCCTTGCGCACGGTGATGCGCGAGATGCTGAACTCCTCGGCCATGTCGCGTTCGGCGGGCAGGGCGTCGTCGGGCGCGAGGATCTTCTTCTGGATGGCTTCGCGCAGCGCGCGCTGCAGCTGCTTGTAGAGCGGCGCGTGATCCTGGCCCTGCGGGTCCAGCCCTCCGATCCGTTCAGAAAACATCGTCAATTCGGCACCCCCGCGCAAATCCGCGCCACCCCATGACCACCGGGATAGCATATGACCATTTTCGTACCAATAAGAACATGGTCTGTAATTGGTTCTTTTTTGGCCTTGTCATCCGATAAATTTCCGTCACAGTCGCCTTCCGAGGCCCGAGAAGTACCGCATTCTACGGATGTCCGCAGATAATTGGTATCAGATTGGGCTTGGGGTTCGGCTCCGGGCCCAAGGGTCCGGAAAAAGGGGAGAAGCCGGGTATGCGAAATTTCCACAAGACCATTCTAACAGCGTCCGCCAGCGTTTTGGCGGTGATGGCGGCCGCGCCCGCGTTCGCGCAGGATAAGCCCACCACCGTCGATGAAGTCGTCGTCACCGGCATTCGTGCTTCGCTGCAGGCTTCGGTCGACGCCAAGCGCAACGCCGACGCCGTGATCGACGTGATCACCGCCGAAGACATCGGCAAGTTCCCGGACAAGAACGTCGCTGAGTCTCTGCAGCGCGTTCCCGGCGTCACCATCCAGCGCGAGTTCGGCGAAGGCGAGCGCATTTCGGTTCGCGGCACCGCCCCGACCCTCAACCGCACCCTGCTGAACGGCCACGCGGTCGCCACCGCCGACTGGTTCATTCTCGACCAGTTCAAGGCCAGCCGCAGCTTCAACTATCTGATGCTGCCGTCGGAAATCGTCGGCAAGGTCGAGGTCTTCAAGAGCCCGGTCGCCGACATCGACGAAGGCGGCGTGGGCGCAACCGTCAACGTGCATACCCGCAATCCGTTGGACCTGGCGCCGATCTCGATCTCGGGTTCGGTCCAGGGCGTGTGGGACGAGAAGTCGGACAAGACCACCCCGAGCGCCTCGGCCATGCTCAGCTGGCACAACGACGCCAAGACCTTCGGCGTTCTGGGCGGCCTGATCTACGACAAGCGCGAGATCCGCCGCGACGGCATCGAGGTGCTGGGCTACGAGAACGTCACCAACGCCTCGGGCAACGTCACGGGCCTGCCCGCCGGCCAAACGGCGGTGACCCCCAGCCTGATCGGTTCGTCCTACTTCAAGCAGACGCGCGAGCGTAAGGGCGCGAACATCGGTGTCCAGTGGTCGCCGACCGACAAGCTCGACGTGAATTTGACCGGCCTCTATTCGAAGATGGACGCCGACAACATCAACCAGAACTACATGGCCTGGATCACCAACAAGATCTCGGGCCTGGGCGCCGCCGGGGCCAACTTCAACATCCAGCAACTGAGCAACGGCACCGCGACCAAGGGCACGTTCAACGCGATCGGTGGCCAGGGCGTTGTGTTCGACGCCATCGACCGCATCGCCCACACCCAGGTCCGCTCGATCGACCTAGACACCACCTATCGTCCGGCCGACGACTGGACGTTCCACGCTCGCGTTGGCTACACCGACGCCGAGGGCGCCACCGACCTGCAGCCGTTCTGGGAAACCAGCGCGGCCACCGGCGTCAGCTACGACCTCTCGGGCGGCCTGCCCAAGGTGTCGTTCAGCAGCATCAATCCGGCCACCGCCGATGATGAGATGGAACTGGGCTGGGCCTCGGCCAACACCACCGCCAACGACGACAACGAATTCTACACCTTCGTCGACGGCGAGAAGTTCATCGAAGGCAGCGTCTTCACCTCGGTCAAGTTCGGCCTGAAATACACCGACCACGATCGCGACGTGGACCAGACCTATGGCCAGCGGCGCGCTCTCCTGCCCTGGACCGCTCCGGGCGCCACCGCTTGCGGCGGCCATCCCTGCTCGCTCGCCGACGTTCAAGGCGGCCTGACCCCCAGCGACTATCTGGAGGGCATCAAGGGTCCGGGCGTCATCAGCAGTTACCTGACCGCCGACAGGAACAAGATCGAGGCGATCTACGCCGCGCTGCCCAAGGCGGCGGTGTGGAACTCCGCGATCGGCGCCACCCAGGCCGCCGGCTGCGACGGCCTGCTGAACTGCGACCACTTCGGCCCGCTGGAAAGCTTCACGTTCAACGAGAAGACCGTTGGCGGTTATGTCCTCGGCAAGCTCAAGGGCGAGAACTGGCGCGGCAACGTTGGCCTGCGCGTCGTGCAGACCAAGGTCGAGACCTCGGCCTGGAAGGTCGGCGTTCCGACGGGCACGCCGGGCGCGGTCAACAACCCGTTCGGCCTGATCGCTCCGGTGGACGCTGGCCAAGAGTATACGGACGTCCTGCCGAGCGCGAACTTCTCGTTCGACCTGCGCGACGACCTGGTCCTGCGTCTGGCCGCTGGCCGCACCTTGTCGCGCCCGGACTACGCCCAGATGGCCGCGTTCACCTCGCTGACCGAGTCCCTGCTGACCGGCAGCGGCGGCAACCCGAACCTCGATCCGTACCGCGCCAACCAGTACGACGCGTCGGTGGAATGGTACTTCGCGCCGCAGTCGATCCTGGCGGTCGGTTTGTACTACAAGGACATCTCGACCTACATCGTCCAGGGCGCGTTCGTGGAGCGCCAGCCGCTCCAGCTGAACGACCCGACCGATGCGCGGATCACCAACCCGGCCAACAACTGCGTGCTGACCGGAACCAACCTTTACACCTGCAACTACCGCATCGGCCGTCCGATCAACGTGGCCGGCGGCGAGAACAAGGGCGTCGAAATCAACTTCCAGATGCCCGTCTGGAACGGCTTCGGCGTGCTGGCCAACTACACCTACTCGGACGCTTCGTCCTCGTCGGGCGTGCCGGTGCCTTCGAACTCGAAGAACATCTTCAACGTCAGCGGCTACTACGAGAACGAGCGTTTCAGCGCCCGCCTCTCGTACAACTACCGGTCCAAATTCTTCGTCGACTACGACGCCGAGCGCGGTTTCCGCGAGCTGTGGTCGGACTCGATCAAGTCGCTGGACGCCTCGGCCAGCGTCAACCTGACCGAGAACATCTCGCTCAGCGTCGACGCGATCAACCTGACCGACGAGAAGCTGACCGAGAGCTACGACAACGACAAGAACCGTCCGGCCCGTATCTACAAGAACGGCCGCATGGTCTTCGGCGGCGTCCGGTTCAAGTTCTAGTCCGCGTACCGGGGCCTTCGGCGTTCGCGCCGGAGGCCCCGTCCTTCCTCCCGAGATCGTTGCATCGGAGGCGGCATGGTTCAGGATCACCTCATGACCTGCTCGCCGCCGATCGCAGCCAAAGTCCTCCTGACTGCAAGCACGGAGCTGGGGCGGAGCGGTCAAACGCTCCGCCCGCTTTTTGCCGCCGGCCAGCGGGTGAGCGATCCCTCATGACCTTTCCGACCCCATGCGCTCCGACGACCGTCAGGGGGCGCGCCCTGAGAGCCTTGGCGGTCCTTTCGGCGTCCGTCGCCGCGCTGACCCTGGCGTCCGCGGCGTTCGCGGCTTCCCCCGCGACGAACGGACCGGACCTGACCCTCACCCCGGCGCCGGCCCAGGCGACGATGGGGCAGGGGACCTTCGCCCTGACCGCCAGGACCCGGATCTTCGTCGCCAAGGGCGATGTCGAGGCCCGCGTCGTGGCCGGCCAGCTCTCCGACATGCTGCTGAAGGCCCGGGGCCTGAAGCCCGCCGTAGTGGAGGGCGCGCCGCCCGCCGGCGAGGCCGCCATCGTCCTGGCGCGCGGCGCGACCTCAAGCGACAAGGCCGAAGCCTACGCCCTGAGCGTCGCCCCGACCGGCGTCACCGTCACCGCCGCCAAGCGCGCCGGCCTGTTCTACGGCGCGGTCAGCGTCTGGCAGCTGGCCGTGCAGGACGCCGCCAAGGGTCCCGCCCAACTGCCCGCCGTCGCCATCGACGACGCCCCGCGCTTCGCCTGGCGCGGCTTCATGCTGGACAGCGCCCGCCACTTCCAGAGCGTCGATACGATCAAGGCGATCCTCGACGCCATGGCCGCCCACAAGCTGAACGTCCTGCACTGGCACCTGGTCGACGACCAGGGCTGGCGGCTGGAGATCAGGAAGTACCCGAAGCTGACCAGCGAGGGCGCCTGGCGCGTCCCGGCCGGGGCGGCGGGGCGTGATCCCAAGACCGGCAAGCCGATCCGGTACCAGGGCTTCTACACCCAGGACCAGGTGCGCGACCTAGTCGCCTACGCCGCGGCGCGCGGGATCACCATCGTCCCCGAGATCGAGATGCCCGGCCACGCCCTGGCGCCCTTGGTCGCCTATCCCCAGTTCGGCATGACCAAGACTCCGCCGCGCGAAAGCATGGGCGACTGGGGCGTGTTCCCCTACCTCTACAAGCCCAGCGACGAGACGTTCGGCTTCCTCAACGACGTGCTCGACGAGGTCATGGACCTGTTCCCCTCGCCCTACATCCACGTCGGTGGCGACGAGGCCGTCAAGGACCAGTGGAAGGCCAGTCCCGAGGTCCAGGCCCAGATCCAGGCCCTGGGCGTCAAGGACGAGCACGGCCTGCAGAGCTGGTTCATCCAGCGGGCCGAGAAGCACATCAACGCCCGCGGTCGCCGCATGATCGGCTGGGACGAGATCCTAGAGGGCGGCCTGGCCCCCAACGCCACGGTGATGTCCTGGCGCGGCGTCGAGGGGGCGGTGGCCGCCGCCTCGCAGGGCCACGACGCGGTGCTGGCGCCTGACAGCACGCTCTACATGGACCGCCGCCAGAGCGCCTCGGCCGACGAGCCGCCCGGCCGGATCAAGATCGTCAGCCTCAAGGACGTCTACGACTTCGACGCCGCCCCCGCCGCGCTCACGGAGGCCCAGCGCGCCCACATCCTGGGCCTGCAGGCCACCGCGTTCACCGAGCACATGCGCACCGACGACCGGCTGGAGACGATGACCTTCCCCCGCCTGATCGCCGTGGCCGAGAATGGCTGGACGCCGGAGGCCAAGCGCGACTGGAAGAGCTTCTCCGACCGTCTGCCGGCCGAGACCGCGCGGCTGGACGTGCTGGGCGTGGCCCACGACACCGTGCCCTACGAACCTCAGGCCACCCTGCGCCCCGCCGACGGCGGCCGGGTCTCGGTCGCCCTGGCCTCTGGCCTGGGCCTGGGCGAAATCCGCTACACCCTCGACGGCAAGGCCCCGACCAAGGCGTCCGGCCTCTACGAAACGGCCCTGGCCGTCGCGCCGGGCAAGACCGTCCGGGCTCGGACGTTCCTGGGCGACGACGCCCTGGGTCGGATCCGCGACTACCCCGTCAGCCTGCTGGCGGCCAACACCCGCAACAGCCACCAACTGGAGCTCTGCGGCGACGGCATCAACCTGTCGCTTGAAGACGACGCGCCGGTGAACGGGCCTCGCGCCGTGTTCGCGGTCAACCTGATGAACGCCTGCTGGGTGTGGAAGGGCGCGGACCTGTCCTCGCCCCTGACCCTGAGCGCCCGCATCGGCCAGGTGCCGTTCAACTTCCAGATCGGCGCCGACAAGGCCAAGATCCCGCTGCGCGCGCCGGCCACGCCCGAGGGCGAGCTGGAGGTGCGGATCGACGGCTGCGGGGGCCAGCGGATCGCCGCCATCCCGCTGGGCGCCGCCGCCCGCGGACCGGGCCTGGCCACGGTGTCGGGCGTGCTGCCCAAGCGGGGCGGCGTCCATGACCTCTGCCTGACCTTTACAGCGCGCACGGTCGAGCCGACGCTGGTTCTGGACCAGGTCACGCTGACCCCGACCAAGACCAAGAACTAGACTCTCCAGGAAGCAGGAAGCGTACCGGTGGCCAATCTCGTACTGTCCTCGCCGCTCAAGGGCTGGATCGCCCCGCTCGACGAGGCGCCCGACGCGGTGTTCGCCGAGCGCATGCTGGGCGACGGCCTGGCCATCGATCCGCTGGGCTCGACCCTGCACGCCCCCTGCGACGCCCGGGTGATCGCCGTGCACGCCACCCGCCACGCCGTCACTCTGCGGGCCGACAACGGCGCCGAGATCCTGATGCATGTGGGCCTGGAGACCGTCGGCCTGGGCGGCGAGGGCTTCGAGGTCCACGTCAAGGACGGCGACGCGGTGAAGGCCGGCGACACGCTGATCAGCTTCGACCTGGACCTGCTGTCGCAGCGCGCCAAGAGCCTGATCACCCCGGTGGTGGTCACCAATCCCGACGCCTTCCAGATCGTCCGCCGCGAGCAGGACCACGTCGCCTGCGTCGGCGACTTCCTGATGGAGCTGGCCCCGGTGGGCGGCGCGGGCGCGGTCCTGGCGATCGCCGAGGGCGAGGTGTCGCGCGAGGTCGTCGTGCCGCTGCAGCATGGGGTCCATGCTCGCCCGGCGGCCCGCATCGCCGAAAGCGCCCGCAAGTTCGCCGCCGAGGTGGCCCTGGTCGCGGTCAACCGCCGGGCCAGCGCCAAGAGCCCGGTCGGCGTGATGTCCCTGGCCATCCGCCACGGCGACCGCATCAGCGTCGTGGCCTCGGGTCCGGACGCCGACTTCGCCGTGGCCGCCATCGTCGAGCTGATCGAGAGCGGCATGGGCGAGAGCGCGGCCTTGCCGCCGACCGCCACGCCGGCCGCCGTGGTCGAGGCCGTCCGCGCGGCGCCGCCCAGCGAGCCCGGCCTGCTGCGCGGCGTGATGGCCGCTCCGGGCCTGGCGATCGGCCAGGCCGTGCGCTTCGTCTCCAACGACATCGTCGTGACCGAGGCCGGAGCGGGCGCCGGGCATGAACGCGCCGCGCTGGAGGACGCCCTGGCCCAGGTGAGCGCCAGGATCGAGAAGGCCGCCGGAAAGGGCGACACCGCCCGCAAGGCCATCCTGGGCGCCCACCTGGCCTTCCTGGAAGACCCCGAACTGACCGCCTCGGCCCACCGGCTGATCGCCGACGGCAAGAGCGCGGGCTTTGCCTGGCGGCGCGCCGTGGGCGGCTATGTCGAGGCCCTGCGCGGCCTGGGCGACCGCCGCCTGGCCGAGCGCGTCGACGACCTGATCGACCTGGAGCGCCAGGTGCTGCGCGCCCTCAGCGGCGAGGAGGACGAGGCCCGGACCCTGCCGGTCGGCGCCATCCTGCTGGCCGACGAGCTGTTGCCCTCGCAACTGATGGGCCTGGAGGCCGGCCAGGTCGCGGGCTTCTGCACCGCCAAGGGCGGGCCGACCTCGCACGTGGCCATCCTGGCCGCCGCCATGGGCATCCCGGCCGTCGTCGCCGCCGGCCCGGGCGTGTTGGACGTCACCGAGGGCGCGGGCCTGATCCTCGACGCCGAGAACGGCACGTTGCGCGTCGGCCCCGACGCCGCCCAGCTGGCCAGCGCCCAGACCGCCATCGCCGCCCGCCACGAGCGCAAGGCCGCCGCCAAGGCCGCCGCCCACCAGGAGAGCCGCACCGCCGACGGGACGCGCATCGAGGTGTTCGGCAACGTCGGCTCGCTGAACGACGCCCTGGCCGCCGCCGTCAACGGCGCGGAGGGCAGCGGCCTGCTGCGCACCGAGTTCCTGTTCCTGGAGCGCGAGACCCCGCCCGACGAGGATGAACAGGCCCGCCAGTACCAGGCCATCGCCTCGGCCCTGGACGGCCGCCCGCTGATCATCCGCACCCTGGACGTCGGCGGCGACAAGGCCGCGCCCTACCTGCCGATCCCGGCGGAGGACAACCCGGCCCTGGGCCTGCGCGGCGTGCGCGTGTCGCTGTGGCGGCCGCACCTGCTGAAGACGCAGCTGCGGGCCATCCTTCGTGTGAAGCCGCTGGGCCAGTGCAAGATCATGGTCCCGATGATCGCCAGCCTCGACGAACTGCGCGCCGTCCGCGCCGTGCTCGAGGAGGCCAAGCGCGAGATGGGCGTCACCGAGCGCGTCGAGCTGGGGGTGATGATCGAGACCCCGGCCGCCGCCGTCACCGCCGACCTGCTGGCCGCCGAGGCCGACTTCCTGTCGATCGGCACCAACGACCTGACCCAGTACGTGCTGGCCATGGACCGGGGCAATCCGGAGCTGGCCGGCCGCATCGACGCCCTGCACCCGGCCGTGCTGCGGATGATCGCCCAGACCTGCGCCGGCGCGGCCAGGCATCGGCGCTGGGTGGGCGTCTGCGGGGGCCTGGCCTCCGACCTCGTCGCCGTGCCGGTGCTGATCGGCCTGGGCGTCACCGAACTGTCGGCCACGGCCGCGACCGTGCCGGAGGTCAAGGCCCTGGTCCGGACGCTGAATGTCGAGGCCTGCCGGGCCCTGGCCCGCCAGGCGCTGGACCAGACCTCGCCCGAGGCCGTCCGAGATCTCTGCAAAGCCTTCCAGGCTGGAGCCTAAGCGATGAAGTCCCCGCTCGAATTCCTCCAGCCCCTGGGCCGCGCCCTGATGCTGCCCATCGCCGTCCTGCCGGTGGCGGGATTGCTGCTGCGGCTGGGTCAGCCGGACCTGCTGAACATCGCCTTCATGGCCGCGGCCGGCGACGCGATCTTCTCCAACCTGGGCCTGCTGTTCGCCATCGGCGTGGCCGTGGGCTTCGCCAAGGAGAACAACGGCGCGGCGGGTCTGGCGGGCGTGGTCTGTTTCCTGATCGCCACCGAGGGCGCCAAGGCCCTGTTGCACGTGCCGCCGGACGTCACGGCCGGCTTGATCAAGGCCCATGCGGATCTCGCGTCGGCCGCCTACAAGGCCAAGGCCCTGGCCAAGCTCAGCGTGCCGGTCGGCATCGCCTCGGGCCTGGTCGGCGGGGTGTTCTACAACCGCTTCTCGACGTTCAAGCTGCCCGAATACCTGGCCTTCTTCAGCGGCCGGCGCTTCGTGCCGATCATCAGCGGCGTGGCCGGCCTGCTGATCGCCGTGCTGATCGGCCTGGGCTACGACGGGATCAACGGCGCGGTCGACGGGGCCAGCCGGGCCATCGTCGGCTCGGGCGAGCTGGGGCTGCTGGTCTACGGCTTCCTGAACCGGATCCTGATCGTCACCGGCCTGCACCACATCCTCAACAACATCGCCTGGTTCGTGATCGGCGACTATCACGGCGCCACCGGCGACCTGCGGCGGTTCTTCGCCGACGACCCCAGCGCCGGCGGCTTCATGAGCGGCTTCTTCCCGGTGATGATGTTCGGCCTGCCCGCCGCCTGCCTGGCCATGTACCACACGGCCCGTCCGGAGAAGAAAAAGGCGGTCGGCGGCATGCTGACCTCGCTGGCCCTGACCTCCTTCCTGACCGGCGTGACCGAGCCGATCGAGTTCAGCTTCATGTTCCTGGCCCCGCTGCTCTACGCGGTGCACGCGGTGCTGACCGGCGTGGCCATGGCGGCGATGAACGCCCTGGACATCAAGCTGGGCTTCACCTTCTCGGCCGGCCTGTTCGACTACGTCCTGAACTTCGGCAAGGCGACCCATCCGCTATGGCTGCTGCCGTTGGGCGCGCTGTACGCCGGCGTCTATTACGGCCTGTTCCGGTTCTTCATCGTCAGGTTCGACCTGAAGACCCCGGGGCGCGAGGCGGACGACGCGGTCACCGTGGAGGCCGCCACGACCGGCGGCGGCCGCGGGGCCGACTTCGTTCTGGCGCTCGGCGGGACGGGCAATCTGGTGTCGGTCGACGCCTGCACCACGCGCCTGCGCCTGATCGTCGTCGACCAGGGCGCGGTCAGCGAACCGGCCCTGAAGGCCCTGGGCGCGCGCGGCGTGGTCAGGCCGTCGGACAAGGCCCTGCAGGTGGTGCTGGGCCCGATCGCCGACGGCGTGGCCGGCGAGATCCGCGCGGCCATGGGTGCGCCGGCTCCAGCCGCCAAGCCGGTCGCCGTCGCGGTCAAGGCCGCCGCCTTGCCGACCGCCGTCGACGACAGCAGGGCCGAGGCCCTGATTCTCGCCCTGGGCGGTTCGACCAATGTCGAGGCGGTGGGCGCCTGCTCCAGCCGCCTGCGTCTGGTGGTCCGCGACAGCGGCCGGGTCGACGAGGCGGCGCTCAACGTCCTGGACTCGCGCGGCGTGGTTCGGGTCGGTGAGCGGTCCGTGCACGTGGTGCTGGGTCCCGACGCCGAGCGAATCTGCGACGCTGTGCGCTGCCTGCTGCCGGGTTGATGGAAGCGGCGCCACTTTGAGGGGGAAGGCGTGACAAAGCCGATCAATGAAGTCCTGATCGTCGGCGGCGGTACGGCCGGCTGGATCACCGCCGCCTACCTGGCCCGCAAGCTGGGCGCCAACCGTCCCGACGGGGTCCAGATCACCCTGATCGAGTCCAGCGAGATCGGCATCATCGGGGTGGGCGAGGGCACGATCCCCACCATCCAGACGACGATGCGCGAAATCGGGATCGACGAGGCCCGATTCATGCGCGGGGCCGGCGCGACCTTCAAGCAGGGCATCAAGTTCGTCGACTGGACCACGGCGCCGGTCGGCGGCTCGCACAGTCACTATTACCACTCGTTCAGCCGACCCCACACGCTGGGCGGCCTGGACCTGGCCCCCTACTGGATGCTGGGCTGCGCGGGCGATGCGCCGTTCTCCGAGGCCGTGACCCTGCAGGACACGGTCTGCGAGGCCGGCAAGGGCCCCAAGCTGATCGACGATCCGCAATATTCCAGCCCGCTGGGCTACGCCTATCATTTCGACGCCGGCAAGCTGGCGACGCTGATGCGCGACGTCGGCAAGGAACTGGGCGTGCGCCACCTGATCGGCAATGTCGAGGGCGCGCGACTGGATGAGACCGGCGCGATCGCCGCGATCGTCACCCGCGAGCACGGCGAGCTGACCGCCGGTCTCTATGTCGACTGCAGCGGTTTTTCGGCCAAGCTGATCGGCGAGGCGATGGGCGTGACGTTCGTCGACGACAGCGACACGCTGTTCGTCAACCGCGCGGTGGCCATCCAGGTCCCCTACGACCGGGCCGACGCGCCCGTGGCCACCACCACCATCTCGACCGCTCACGAAGCCGGCTGGACCTGGGACATCGGCCTGCCTGAGCGGCGGGGCGTCGGCTATGTCTATTCCAACAACCACACCAGCGACGACCGCGCCGAGGAAGTCCTGCGCGCCTATGTCGGCCCGGCCGCCGAGGGGCTGAACGCCCGCCAGCTGAAGCTGCCGATCGGCCATCGCCAGAAGCTGTGGGTCAAGAACTGCGTCGCCATCGGCCTGTCCGGCGGCTTCCTGGAGCCGCTGGAGGCGACGGGCATCATGCTGATCGAGGCGGCCGCCTGGATGCTGGGCCGGTTGTTCCCGCGTTCGGGCGACCTTGCGCCGACCGCCGCCCAGTTCAACGAGGCGATGGGCCTGCGCTACAAGGGCGTACTGGACTTCATCAAGCTGCACTACTGCCTGACCCAGCGCACCGACAACGACTTCTGGATCGACAATGCGCGGCCCGAAAGCATCCCGGACTCTCTGCGGGCCCTGCTGGAGATGTGGAAGACCCGCGCCCCCGACCCGTTCGACTTCGGCACCGTCCATGACAGTTTCGAGGTCTTCAACTACCAGTATGTTCTCTACGGCATGGGCTTCAAGACCGACCTCTCGGCCAATCTTTCGGCCTATCCGCACCTGGAGGCGGCGCGGCGCGAGTTCGCGCGGCTGAAGAACGCGGCGGGACGGGCGGCGGCGGCCATGCCCGACCATCGGACCCTGCTGGACGAGATCTACCGCAGCGGTTTCCGGCGTCCCACCCCTCTGGGAGCGGCGGCGCGATGAGCGACGCGCCGTCGATCGACCACATCCTGATCGTCGGCGGCGGCACGGCCGGCTGGATGACCGCCGCCTACCTGGCCCGGCGGCTGGGCTCGACCCGGCCGGACGGCGTGCGCATCACCCTGATCGAGTCCAGCGAGATCGGCATCATCGGGGTGGGCGAGGGCACCTTCCCGACCATCCAGAACACCATGCGCACGATCGGCGTCGACGAGGCGCGGTTCATGCGCGAGGCCGGGGCGGCCTTCAAGCAGGGCATCAAGTTCGTCGACTGGAAGACCGCGCCCCAGGACGGGGTCCACAGCCACTATTACCACCCGTTCGCCCAGCCCCGGCTGCTGAACGGCGGCCTGGACCTGGCGCCCTACTGGCTGATGGGCGAGGCGGGGAACATCCCGTTCTCCGACGCCGTCACCCTACAGGACAAGGTCTGCGACGCGATGCGCGGGCCCAAGCGGCTGGACGATCCGCAGTACGGCGGGCCGATGACCTACGCCTACCATTTCGACGCCGGCAAGCTGGCGGGCCTGCTGCGCGACGTCGGCAAGGCCACCGGCGTCAAGCACGTGCTGGGCAACGTGCTGAGCGTCAACAAGGCCGAGGACGGATCCATCGCTTCGGTGACGACCCGCGAGCACGGCGACCTGGTCGCCGACCTCTATATCGACTGCACCGGTTTCGCCGGGGCTCTGATCGGCGAGGCCATGGGTTCGGCCTGGATCGACAAGGGCGACACCCTGTTCGTCGACCGCGCCCTGGCCCTGCAGGTCCCCTACGACCGCCCCGACGCCCCGGTGGCCGCCACCACCATCTCGACCGCCCACGAGGCCGGCTGGACCTGGGATATCGGCCTGCCCGACCGGCGAGGCACGGGCTATGTCTATTCCAGTCGTCACACCACGGACGATCGCGCCGAACAGATCCTTCGCGGCTATGTCGGCAAGGCGGGCGAGGAGCTGAGCCCGCGCCTGCTGAAGCTGAAGGTCGGCCACCGCGACCGGCACTGGATCAAGAACTGCGTCGCCGTCGGCCTGTCGGGCGGCTTCCTGGAGCCGCTGGAGTCCACCGGCATCGTGCTGATCGAGGCCGCCGCCTACATGCTGGCCCGCAACCTGCCGCGCCGGGGCGGGATGGAGGCCGCTACCCGCCAGTTCAACGCGGCGATGACCGACCGCTACCTGCGGGCTATCGACTTCATCAAGCTGCACTACTGCCTCAGCCGGCGCACCGACGACGGCTTCTGGACCGACAACGCCGACCCGGCCTCGATCCCCGAAAGTCTCCAGGACCACCTGGCGATGTGGAAGCACCGGCCGCCCAACGTGTTCGACTTCCCGAACCTGCACGAGAGCTTCAAGTACTTCAATTACCAGTACATTCTGTACGGTATGGGCTTCGAAACGACGGTCGATCCGGCCGCCCACGTGCATGGCGACCTGGCGCGGGCCGACTTCGGCCGGGTGCGCGAGGCGGGGCTGCGCGCCGCCGCCAGCCTGCCCGACCATCGCGCCCTGCTGACCGACGTCTATACGAAGGGCTTCTCGACCAAGGCTCCCGACCTCGCCACCGCCGAGGCCGGCGAGGCGCCGCGGCGGTGAGCGCCGCCGCCTTCGCGCCGGGTCTCGATCCCCGAGTCGAGCTGCTGCGTATCGGCCGTGAGGCCCATCCGGTGCTGATCCTCGACGGCTTGCTGACCGGCGCGGAAAGCCTGGTCGACTACGCCGCCGACACGGCCGTCCTGGCCCCGGTCAAGGCCGCCGCCAACTTCTATCCCGGCGTCCGGGCGCCCGCTCCGCCGGGCTATGTCCAGGCGTTGATCACCGCCCTGCGGCCGCATCTGGCGGAGACGTTCGGCGCGCCGGCGGGCGGCAAGGCCCACCTCACCTGCGCCCTGTCGATGGCCACCCTGCCGGCCGACCAGGCCGGCCTGGCCCAGCGTCTGCCGCACATCGACACCACCGCGCCCAGTCAGCTGGCGATCCTGCACTATCTGTGCGGTCCGGAGCACGGCGGCACCGCCTTCTACCGCCATCGCGCCACCGGCTTCGAGGCGGTCGGCCCCGAACGTGGCGGGGCCTATTTCGCCGCCCTGCGCCAGGAGATGCAGGCCGCGCCGGCCACCGACGGCGGCGGCTACATCGTCGCGTCCAACGCCCTCTACGAACAGACCGGCGTGGTCGCGCCGGCCTTTAATCGCATCATCGTCTACGCCAGCAACCTGCTGCACGCCGGTGTGCTGCCCGACCGCCCCGTCAGCCTCGACCCGCGTCGCGGACGGTTGACGGCCAACACCTTCTTCCGCTTCGAGACCGCCTGACCGCCAGCCTAATCGCGCGCGGTTGCATGAATTTGCGACGTGCGGCGCTCCGGCGTGCGGAACCTTCAAGTCACCGCAAGCATGTCCAAGCCCGGGCTGGCGAAAACGCCTAGCTTCCGACGGATTTCGGCGACACGCGCCGGATCGACAGCGAGGCGAACGCATGGCCACATCCTCCGGTGAACAGGGTCCGCGCGAGCAGGGCTTCGGCGAACAGGGTCCGGGTGAACGAGACGGGGCGTCGCGGCGCCACGTGGTCACCAGCGGCCTGAGCCTGGCTCTGATGAGCGCGCTTCCGTCCCTCTCCGCGTCCACATCGTCGGCGGCGACTCCCAAGGCCTCGCCCAAACTTCCAGGAGACAGCATCATGAGCAGCGGCTTCGTCACCACCAAGGACGGCACGCAGATCTTCTACAAGGACTGGGGTCCCAAGACCGCCCAGCCGATCGTGTTCCACCACGGCTGGCCGCTGAGCGCCGACGACTGGGACAACCAGATGATGTTCTTCCTGGCCGAGGGCTTCCGGGTCATCGCCCACGACCGTCGCGGCCACGGCCGGTCGACCCAGACCGACACCGGCAACGAGATGGACACCTACGCGGCCGACGTCATCGCCCTGGCCGACCACCTGGACCTGAAGAACGCCGTCCATGTCGGCCACTCCACCGGCGGCGGCGAGGTCATCCACTATGTGGCCCGCGCCAAGCCGGGCCGCGTGGCCAAGGCCGTGCTGATCGGCGCGGTGCCGCCGATCATGGTCAAGTCCGCCAAGAACCCGGGCGGCCTGCCGATCGAGGTGTTCGACGGCTTCCGCGCCGCCCAGGTCGCCAATCGCGCCCAGTTCTTCCACGACGTCGCGGCCGGCCCGTTCTACGGCTTCAACCGCCCGGGCGCGAAGGTGTCGCCGGCCACGGTCGAGAACTGGTGGCGCCAGGGCATGATGGGCGGGACCAAGGCCCACTACGACTGCATCAAGGCCTTCTCGGAAACCGACTTCACCGAGGATCTCAAGTCGGTCGACGTGCCGGTGCTGCTGATGCACGGCGAGGACGATCAGATCGTGCCGATCGCCGACTCGGCCCTGATCGGCATCAAGCTGCTGAAGAAGGGCACGCTGAAGACCTATCCGGGCCTGCCTCACGGCATGTGCACGACCCACCCGGAGGTCGTGAACCCGGACCTGCTGGCCTGGATCAAGGCCTAGGGCGGGGGGCGAACCTCAAGCTTCGTGCGTTCTCCTCGTCCTTCGACAAGCTCAGGATGAGGAGAATGGCGGACGCCCTGCAACGGAGCGAGACGCTCTAAGTTCGACCTCGTCCTGAGCTTGTCGAAGGACGAGGTCGTGCACGGCGCTTGAATGTCGATACGCCCCTTGTTTTCGCGGCTAGACGTCTCGAACCGCCAGGATCACCGAGGCCCAACCCGCCAGCGTCACGACCTGGCCTTCGACCTCGGCGGCCCCGAACGCCGCGCCCTCGACCGTCAGGCCGTCGGGCAGCGCATAGCGCACCGTCTCGCGGCCGAAGTTCAGCAGCACCAGCAGGCGCTCGCCCCGGCGATAGGCGAAGACCTGTTCGTGGTCGGGGTCGATGTCGCGGTAGCCGCCCTCGCGCAGGTCGGCCGATCCGCGCCGGAAGGCGATCAGGGCGCGCGTGTGGGCCAGCACCGAGCCCGACCGCGCCGCCTGGTCTTCGGCATTGATCGTCGACGCGTTCGGATTGACCGGCAGCCAGGGCTTGCCGCTCGTGAAGCCGCCGTTCGGCCCGGACGTCCACTGCATCGGCGTGCGGGAATTGTCGCGGCCCATCGCGCGGGCGTTGGCCAGGTATTCCGCTTCCGACACCCGGTGCTTCACGTCGCGCCAACGGCCCCAGACCTCCAGGTCGTCGAAGTCGTCCAGGGTCTGGAACGGATAGTTGGTCATGCCCAGCTCCTCGCCCTGATAGAGGAACGGCGTGCCGCGCTGGGTCAGGATCAGGGTGTTGAGCACCTTGGCCGAGCGCTCGACCCAGGCCGGATCGTCGTCGCCGAAATGCGAGACCGAGCGCGGATTGTCGTGGTTGGACAGGAACTGGGTGTTCCAGCCGAACGGCCCGGCGGCCTGGTCCAGTTCGGTGTAGAGGGCCTTCAGCCGGGGCAGGGTCCAGGACGTCTTGCGCCAGCCGTCGATGTCCATCCGCACGATGTCGAAATTGATCACCAGGTCCAGCTCGCGGCGGCGGCTGTCGATCAGGTCGCGGGCGTCCTCGGGCCGCAGGCCGAACGCCTCGCCGACGGTCATGGTGTCGTAGCGGTCCAGGACCTCGCGGCGCATCTCGCGCAGATAGTCGTGCAGCTTGGGGCCGGCGGCGTAGACGAACTGCGGCGCGCGGCGCTCCGCGGGCGTCAGGTCCGGCAGGCCCGGCTGTTTCGAAATGAACGGGATCACGTCCATCCGGAAGCCCGACACCCCCTTGTCGAGCCAGAACCGCATCAGGTCGTGGACTTCCTCGCGGACCTTGGGGTTCTCCCAGTTCAGGTCGGGCTGCTTGGCGGCGAAATAGTGCAGGTAGTACTGGCCGGTGCTTTGATCGAAGGTCCAGGCCGGCCCGCCGAAGAAGGCGCTGTAGTTGTTGGGCGGGCCCCCACCCAAACTGGCGTCGCGACCGGCACGCCAGATATAATAATCCCTATACGGATTATTGCGTCCCTTGCGGCTCTCGACGAACCAGGCGTGTTCGTCGCTGCTGTGGTTGACCACCAGGTCGATGATCAGCCGCATGCCGCGCGCGGTCATGCCGGCCAGCATGGCGTCGAAGTCGGCCATGGTCCCGAACTGGGCCATCACCTTGCGGTAGTCGCGGATGTCGTAGCCGTTGTCGGCGTTGGGGCTGTCGAAGTGGGGCGACAGCCACACCACGTCGACGCCCAGAGCCTTCAGATAGTCCAGCTTCGCCGTGATGCCCGGCAGGTCGCCCACCCCGTCGCCGTCGGTGTCGAGGAACGATCGCGGATAGATCTGATAGACGACCGCGTCCTTCCACCAGGGGCGCCCGAGGGCGGTGTCGGCGGTCGGTGTCGGTTGGTCATCGCGCACGAACGGTCTCTCCCAGGCCTGGCCCGGGCGACGCTAACCGATTTCGACGCCGAGGTCAGAGGGGGCCGGCCCCCTTTCCCTTGTCAGAACGCGATGATGGCCTGCACCATCGGCACCCAGGCCGTCATGCCGGCCGTGTAGGGGGTGAAGGTGCCGCTGTAGGGCACGTTGACCGTCCGCATCAGCTCCGCGGACAGCCACATGCGCTCGGTCGGGACGAAGTACCACTTCAGGCCCACGCCCGCCTCCCAGGAGTCGCGGAACTCTCCGAACACCCTCGAGCCGCGGCCGTACACCATCAGCTTCTGGGGAGCGATGAACGTGGCCGCCGACAGCTCGAAGCCGTGATCGAACATGTGCTTGATGGGAATCGGACCGTCGGCCTCGAAGTCATCCACCCAGCGGAAGTAGTACTGGCCGTTGAGCGACCACCCGTTCCGTTTGACGCCCCCGTCGATCGCCCACATTTCGTAGGTGGCCTTGTCCACGGTCACGCCCGGCGCGAAGGCCCCGGTGCTGAAGGTCAGCACGCCGTCCGAGTTGTACATCGACGTGTTCTCGGGGCTCGACTGGTCGAGGTTGGTGAAGCGGTCTTCCCTCGACCGCGTGTACGACGTGCCCAGGCGAATGCGCAGATCCGACGAGGCGTAATAGTCGTCGTACATGTTGCGCGACTTGCCCGGCGGGCCGTAGTCGCCGAGCGGTTCCCACCAGACGCTGCCCGAGCCCATCAGATTGGTGTCGATCTTGGCGGCCGAGATGTTCAGCGTGTTGAGCCCGTTGCCGACGAACGCCAGGTAATGCAGGCCGTGCGGGAGGTCCCCGTTGGCCCAGATCCCCTGGGTGAAACCAGGACGGAAGAAGTTGTCCGCCATGGTGCGGTCGGTCGACTGGAAGAACGGGAAGGTGTTCACCAACGAGCGGCTGCCGGGAACGCCCGTATAGCCGCCCCAGAGCGTGAAGGCCTTGTTGAATTGCCAGCCGATGTTCCCCGCCACGACGATCGAGGCCGACCCGGCGGACGTCCACACGGTGGAGCTGTAGCGCAGTCTCCGGTCAAAAATGTAGCCGCCCAGGATGAACATCGAGCGGTTGACGGTGATGTCGTTGCGCGGATTGACGGTGCGAACGACGCCCAGATGATCGGTGAAGGTTTCGTCGGTCGAGGTGGTGTTGAGGTACCGGACCTGGGTGTTGACGTTGAACTTCAGCAGGAAGGGGACCTTGGCGTCGTCGGGGTTCTCCCAGATGACGATGCCGTCCTGGTAGCGGTCGACAAGTTTCCGCGTGACTGAATCTTCCGGTTCCGTCGCGGCGGGCGGCGCCGAGGCCGCCACCTGGAGCGGCGCTGTCGCGGGCGCCGCGGCCGCGACAGGCGGCGGGACGGGTCGCGGGGCCGCCGGCGTGGTCTGACCGCCCAGCTGTTGCTCCAGCCGGTCGAGCGTCTCCGTCAGCGCCTTTTGCTGTTCCTGCATGGCGCGAAGCTGCTCTCGCACCGCCGTGACCTGCTGTTCCAGTTCGGCGGGCGTGGCCGGCCGCGCGGGCGCCTGCGCATGGGCGGCGGTCGCGACCATCGTCGTCAGGGCGCCGACCGCGATGGAAAGCCCCAGGCGCGCGCGCCGTCGTCCGCGGCGATCGCGCGACCCGGGCTCCTGCCCCGAACTGGCGATCGGTCGCGCCATCGCCCGCCTCAGCCGAGCCTGACGGAGACGGCGAGACCGCCTCGGGAGGCCTTGGCGGTCGGGGCTCCGGTCGACAAGGCCCTGGCGCCGCGCGCCATGAAGGCGCGACGCTCTGATCCGGCCGGGGGTTCGCGCATGTCCAATCGCGGAACCGGACTGGAATTCTCTGACGCGACGTCGCTTGCCATCACCCCGAACCTTTCGAAGGCTTCTAGAGCGTGGACGGTCCGATTTTTAGCTGGGGCGGGGCATAGGGTGAAATGCTGAGGCCGGCGTCACGTCGAACCCAGGTTCAGCCCATGGTCGGCGATGCGGGCCGCCCCCGGCGGCGCGCCGGACGTCGTATGCTTTTCGTCGGTCGAGACGACCGACTCCGGCCTGGCGTTTCCGGCCCTGACGCCGCCCACGAGCCACGTTGATCGCGTCATCGGCTAGAGGTCGCCGCAAAGCCTTTGCAGGCAAGCGGATTTCGAGACGGCTACGGCCGTCTACGAACATCTATGAACAAGGGGGTGGCGGAGAGGGTGGACACTCAAGTTCCGTAAAATATTAATAGTTACAAATGGTTAGGTTGCTTTTGGCGAGGCTTCGTCCCACAAATCGATCCGCAAAGTTCCAAAATATGAGCAGGTCTCAGGTTATGCTGCTGAGTAGGATCGCGATGGCGCGCGACCTACTGGTCGTGCACTTGATTGTCAAAAGGGCCGTCTCATGCTTGAGCGACGTCCTCGTCACTGGAAGGGTTTGTCTGTCAGTGGTGCCAAACACACCGCCGTGCGGCACCTCAAACCGAAATGTGCTCCGCGTGGCGATTTAAGTATCGCCTAAGCGAACTGCTTGACTAAGAAGTCGAGCGTCATGTTCTCAGCAATCGCGTCGTGGGGGATCAAGGCATATTGCCATGTCTTCCCGCCATAGGATCTCGCGTGCTCTGACGCCCAGCCGCACCATTGTATGGCGACGTCCCTCTTGGCGAGAACATCCTTGTCCTTCATCTGCGTCGCCATTTTCGGTTCCAGCATCAAGATGCGACCCTCGGTCTCAGCGACAAAGTCCGGCTGGTATTCGAGGTGGTCGTTGCCGCTGCGATAGAACATTTGAAACTGCCCCTTCGCAGGTCGCATCCATTTGAGCGACTCGCGCTCCAGGATGACGGACAGCTTACGTTCCGAGTCCGATTGGAACTTTGTGACGGTCGAAAGGCACTTCGTGAACCCACCGAACAGGTAGCGCGCCATGTTGCTCTTGTCGGCCGGCGCGAAACGATAATCCAAAGGAGCTTCACGTAGCGCGGTGTAGGCGCTTTCTCTTAGCTCGGTGAAGCCCTGCCTGACCTCGTGGTGATACTCTACGGTGTCGTCTTTCCAGAAATGATCCTGCATCTGGGCGTGCACGGCGCGAGCGATTTCCCGCTGATGCAGCGCCAGCACTTGGCCAGCTTCATTTTCGGGGAGATAGCCGAGCAAGTGGCCGACTACCTGTCCGGCCAACTCGTAGAGCAGGTCGGCGTGGTCGTCATAGGCAATGTCGGGGAAGTCGATGAGACCGCTGACGACATAGTCCTCCAACCGTCGCTCCACGAGGCTGGCTTGGGATAGTCCGATAACGTCAACCTGGTCGGTGCGCAGGTGCTTGGCCCAAAGTTCGGCGCTGGGCGCTGGATAGCGCATCCCCGCAAGGTCGAGTGCAAAAGGCTTAAACCCTGCCTTGACCTCGCCCTTCGGCATGACCGTGATGCGCGGAATGTCGATCGTGCGCTCGACCATGAGTTTTGCGGTAGCGGCGATGACCGCCGCCATGTCGGGGATCGGCTTGGCAATCCCCTCCAATTCCATCTGCGCCGGCTGATACTGGGCTTGCACCTCGCGAACGACCTGCTCCTGCACGGCTGGGCGCGAGAGGTAGGACACGCTTGGCACTTTGTCGGGCTCGCGCGCCAGTTTGCGGAAGACGTCATAGGCCAGGCGTGCGACGCGGAGGTCTTCGGGGTCGGCAAAGGCCAGTTCTGGTGCTAGTCCGGCAACCGCCGCGCCACCTTCGCTCTGTGCTGTTTGCAGGCCCAGACTTCCAAGGATCGAGGGGGCGGCGACCACCGTCACTGTCTTGCGTTCAAGGTCGCCGGCGTCGAGGACCAACTGCTTCAGGCGGATGGGCGAGTTCGGGTTATGCGCCTCCTCCACAATTTCCTGAAATCGGTCATGTGCGATGATGTTGAGCCGGTCAACGGACGTCACGCCTGTGCGCTTGCCGTAGGGAAGGCGCAGGCCGCGGCCGATACTTTGCTCGATCAGGGTTCGGGCATTGGCGGCCCGCAGGGGGATGATTGTGTAAAGGTTGGTCACGTCCCAACCCTCTTTCAGCATGTTGACGTGAATGACGATCTCGACAGGGTTGTCGCTGTGTTCGACGGTCAGCAGCTTTTCGACCGTCTCTTCCTCCTTCACGCTGGAATCCACTTGGATAACTTTGGCGGAGTAGCGGCCCTGGAAGAACGCATCGGATTGGATCAGCGCCATCAGCTCGGCGGCGTGGGTCGTGTCGCGCGCGATCACGAGGACAAACGGCTTGACGATCCTTTCACCGTTCTCACGGGCGTAAGTCTCAAGATCGACCTTTACGCTTTCGTGCAATCGAACGCCGTCCTCCAGCTTCATCAGCTGAACGGCATCGGGCGATTTACCCGCCGGATTGAAGTCCTTGCGAGTGACGACGGCGGGCTCTTTGACGAACCCGTCTTCCATTGCACGGGCGAGTGGGTAGTCGAAGATGACGTTACGAAACGCCACTGGACCGCGCGGGCTTTCGACAAACGGCGTGGCCGTAAGCTCTAAGCCTAGGACAGGTTTCAATTCGTTGATGGCCCGCATTCCCGCCGTGGCTCGGTAGCGGTGCGATTCATCCATCAACAGCACCAAGTCCGGCAGACTTGCGAGATAGTCGAAGTAGCTCTCACCGATTTCCTCGCGGAAAGAGCGGATGCGCGGCGAACGGCCGCCGCGCACCTCAGACGAGATCTTCGCAATATTGAAAATGTTGATGGTGGTCGGGAAGAGCTGGCCGCCCGATGCAATCTGCCGCTCATAGGTCTCGCCTGTGGTCAGAACAGGCGGCGAAATGGCGAACTCCGAAATTCCTCTGAAGACGTACTTGGCCGTGTTCGGCGTAAAGTCGACAATCAGCTTGTTGTAGATAGTCAGGTTGGGTGCCAGCACAAAAAAGTTGTCGATGCCGTGCGCGAGCTTCAGGTAGGCGATGAACGCGCCCATCAGTCGCGTCTTCCCCACGCCCGTTGCCAGCGCGAAACAGAGCGACGGAAAACTCCGTTCAAAGTCCTGTACGCCAGGAAATTCGCTGCTGATGATATCGTGAGCGGTAGCGAGATCGTTGGACCGAGCCAGTGACACGATCTCGGTCACTCGGTCCAGAATCTCAAGACTACGGCGCTGCGGCGGTCGCAGGCTCAGACGCCCGGCAATGGCATTCACATGACGGAGGTTGCTCATAAGGCTTCCCCGTCATCGAACAATCCCGGCTGGGCTGCGGTCGCCCGCGTCACTTCCGTTTGTGGGAGATTGGCGACATTTAAGCTGTAGTCATCGTGACCCCATTCGCATCGAGCGCGAATATGATTGGGAATCTTGCGAAGCGTCAGGTTGGGCCAGAGTTCGGGATTCGCGCGGAATGCAGCGCACAGGATCAATAGCGAGCGATCACTCCCAACCTCTTCGCTGAGCGCAGCCAGCTCCTCAGGCCCCAGCGATTGGGTCGTTACATAAAGGAAGTCTCGCTCCGACGAGTGGCCATGTTGCCAATACACATCAGGGCTGGGCTCGTACGCGAAGCCCTCCAGCTTGCACAACGCCTGCGCCAGCATAGCTGGATTATAGTCTTTCGAAATGACCTCGCGGCCCCATTTGTCTTTTTCCAGTAAGGATGGTGCAAGCTCATAGTACCGAAAGCCGCCGCCGCCTTTCCATTCCACTACTTTGCTAATGCCGCCTGGGTCAGCGCCATCGATAACTTTCTTCAGGCGTGGGACTGTATGTGTGTCGCAAGTTTCTTCGAGCTCGACCATAATCCAGCGGCGCCCCATCTTTTGTGCCACCGCGCCCGTCGTGCCAGATCCGGCGAACGAGTCCAGAACGAGGTCATTTGGCTTTGTAGAGATCTGAAGGATGAGCTGAAGCAGCTCCTCGGGCTTCGGTGTAGAAAAGGGCTCGATATCCGGAAGCAATTTTCTTAGGTGGTCCCGCTTGGCGCTTTGATTGGTTCCAGCCTCTGCTGCTGTCCAAAATGTTCTGGGAACGACGCCTTGTTGTACTTCCGTCAAATACCGTTTGATGACAGGCATGCTGTCGCCCTTGGCGCCGAAGTGCACCCGCCCCTCAGCACGAGCGGTTTCGAAATTCTCTCTCGAAAATCGCCAGTAGTTTCCTGAGGGTGGGGTAACTATACGGCCAGATGGGAGCGTGATTGGAAAGCGCGCCCCCTCCGAACCGCTCTTAGCTGTTCCATTGTCGCCTTGCAGCCAACGACCTCTCGGGTCTTGATCAGGATTCTTATATCGAGCTTCCTGGTCTGCTGTTCGCGGCAATAGATTCCTTATCTTGCGCCAAATCTCGCGGTTCTTGGCGTATAGTAGGATGTGATCATGTGCCGACGAAATGTCCGTGTCCCCCCGGCGTCCTTGGTCTTTTTCCCAGGCAAATGAAGAAACGAAATTCGTTCGGCCGAATATCTCATCGCACACTACCTTGAGGTAATGCGCTTCATTGTCGTCGATTGTGATCCAGAGAGAACCATCTTCAGACATCAGTCGCCGAATAATCTCAAGACGGTCGCGCATAAGGCCGAGCCAAATTGAGTGCTCAAGACCATCATCGTAGTGTGTAAAGGCGCTTCCTGTATTGTAGGGTGGGTCGATAAAGACACATTTCACCTTACCCGTATATTCGGCTTCAAGGGCCTTCAAAGCGAGGAGATTGTCGCCATGAATTAAAACATTATCGAAGATGTCGGCCGGTCCCACCTGCGCGGCAGCGTGATAGCTCTTCGAGGCATCCTCGATAAGTATGCGCGGCTCCAACCGGGGGCGATTTTCCTTGCCCACCCACGTTAGCTCGAGCTTCTGCTTTTTACTCATGTCACATCGCCAGCTTGGGGAGCTTTGCTCGAAAGATAGCCGAATAGTCGCTCTGGATAAGCCTGTTGTTCAGTGTTGAGAGCGAGTAGAGGCCCTAACGCCTTGTCTTCTTTCAGCCCATAATCTGCAACCATCAGCCCCCTAATGATTGCGGTTACATCTGCCTGATTTCGAAAAATGGCCAGTGGGCCTCGTTCTGCTAGGAATTCTTGGATTTCATCCCACAACCTCTGGCGAAGGCTATCCAGCAGCGGTCCAGCGACCGCAGCCAATTTGTGGGGCTCGACGCTAGCTTGACCATCTATCGAAACGCTAAACCGCTTCATGAGAATGAAAGCTAGCACATAGGCCCCATGCCTATACGCGAGGCGTTCTTGCTGACTTTGAGCGGCAGATGCCTCCTGATTCATACGGGTCATGATGTATCGAAATACATCGACCGCGTTGCGAATTTGATAGGCCGAAAGCGCGCCGGTAAAGATCGCGTTGTAGGGATACTCACCGACCATCTGCAGTGCGGCGGAGCTGCGTTTTGCTATTACCGGTAGGCGCGGATCCACACCTCGCATAGCGAGCGCGTGTGCGGCCTCTTCAACACGAATGGTGGCCGGGTCCGCGTGATCCTGGGCTTCGGCCTGGTAGGCGTAGCGAATACCGAGGAGCGCCAATTCGCGACGCAAACGCTCTTGCTCTGGATCGAGAGCTGTAAAGTCCGCCGCCTTAACCGTGTTTTGGTGATTACGCGACCGAGTCACGCTTCGACCAAATTCATCATCCTCATCGGCGGCAATAATGGTAACTAGAACTCGCGCAGCATCAATATTTCCGCTTTCTGAAAGTTCCAGAAACCGGGCTGCGGAGGCAACCGTTTGCGCGCCATTCACGATCGAAAGCCTATCGATTTTGAAGTTCTTCGTGTCGCGAGAACCCCTCCGCCCTTCGATTCGCTTACACAGCATAGTTACGCCGTTGTTGAGAAATTCAAATTGAGCAGGCTCCTGCGCCAGGGTCTCAGCGATTGCTATATTTACATCGGTCCGGTGACCCAAAGAGGCGCGAATATTCTTTGCGTATAGCGCGCGCCCATGAAGTTGGTGAAGGCGCGCAAGATCGCCCAATTTGGCAAAGCCTATGTATGCTTTCCTGCTGCCGGAGGTGCCGGCCCAGTCCTGGAGCTGGAGGTTACAATTTACGTGTTCGTGGGCATGAACGCCTCGGAGTGCGGCCAGGATCTCGCTCGAAGAAAAGTCTTTTACCTGATTGACGAAACGCTCTTCGCCGTGGGCGTTGTCAGCAATTAGGTCGGCAATTGCATTGGCCGGGTATTGCTTAATTACGTCGCCTAAATGAGCGACAACGAGCTGAATCTTTTC
The DNA here is from genome assembly GCF_001427165.1 of Caulobacter sp. Root487D2Y. Lineage (NCBI taxonomy): Bacteria > Pseudomonadati > Pseudomonadota > Alphaproteobacteria > Caulobacterales > Caulobacteraceae > Caulobacter > Caulobacter sp. Root487D2Y. The sequence goes on along the minus strand of NZ_LMFD01000010.1, from coordinate 309,307 downwards.
GCAATTATCTAATGCATCCTCAATTTCAGCCGTTCTGTCGATAATATTTTGGTTGAATCCTTCAAAGTCGCAGGAAATTAACTTGCGAACACCCTGGCAAAAGCCATTGGCTTCTTCTTGGGAGAATTCATCGGACGCCTTGAGTTTGCTCTGCACAAGATACAGCGTCAGGTCGTCCCTGTTGTAGAATATTGCGTCGATGCCAAGATCGCCAAAATCGTCCACGACTGACGCGCAAGCGTCAGTTAACGGCGCGCCACACAATTGATGAAGAGCGAACGCACTGAGAGCGCGTGAGATATTTTTTTGAATGTTCTGTGGCGCATTTGTCGACGGCTTAAGCAACGGTGGTAGCTGGCCGATATATACTTCGGACAAATGAGTTCGGAGCAACGACTGCTGAGTGTGATCCATTTTGGGGGTCTCAGCTCGGCTTCTTGAGAGGATGCAGACGGCGCGAATCGGCGCTGTTTCGCCAGTAGCTGCCAGACTTATCGTTGCTAGGCCAACCGTGTTCCCGGTGCGTTAGGGCGTCCACCAGCTGCTCGACTTGTTTGGCGAAGCCAACCGCGTCGGCGTCTAGCATTTCGAAGGATATGGCTTTGAAATGTGCGCCAAAAGCGTTCCGCGCCTGCGCAATGCGAGCCAGCTCATCAAGGATCGGTTTTAGGGCGACCGTAGCTGATGGCGGAGCGGCAGGGTCGGTGATGCCGTCCCGAATTTCGACCTTTAGCGCGTCGCGCAGCTTGCTGTTTATCGCGGGCAATAGGTCGCCCAATGTGTACGCGGCCCCCTGGCGGCGAGGGACGGCGCATTCATATTTTTGAGTGAGGTAGTCCAGCGCCGCTTCAAGGATCACGCCGGCCTTACTGCAAATCGCCTGCGGATCATGGGGCGAAGCGGCGAGGAGCGACTTGAGTCGGTCGATCTCAGGCAACGAGCTGGTGACACGGATGCCGTAGTCAATGCCCCAGTTCGTCAATTCTACGAACTGACATGGCTGGCCCGGCTTCAGCCAACCCCAGCGGTATTTCTCCCTCCAGGGACGATAGTGGGTCGTCACGATGGTATGACGGAACTTGCCGCTGACCTCGTAGACCATGCCGATGACGCGCTCGACATGCGGCTCGTCTATGCTGCCCAGCACGTCATCCAGGATGAGAATGGTATCCTCGGGCCGATCGCGTAACGCCAAGGCGAGGAATACGCAAAGGCCCAGCGTGTCCAAATGCGACTGGCTGAAATACGCCTGTGGTGGCGCATCCTGGCCGGCGAACTTGGCCTTCAACTCCATCGACGCGCGCTTGGCGGGATCGAGGGGGAGCGCAATGGCGTCCAGCCCTTCGCCGGGATGGACGGCTTCGTAGAGCTTGCCCACGTCTTGGGCGATCTCTGAGATGATGCCATCGGTGAACCTTTGACGTTCCTCGACACATTCGGTTAGAGCTAACTCGATCTTGGGCGTCAACGCCGCGAGTTCTTTGCCGCGCGTGACGTTGGAATCATACCGCTCCGCGGCCCCTTTCAGGGCTGCGATGAACTTCGTCTCCTCGTGCCAGGACGCCTCCACCGCAGGCCATGAAGTCGCAATATCGGCGCTGTTCGCCAGCCACTGTTCCAGCTTGGTGTGATCGGTGGGAGACGTGGTCGGCAGTTTAACTTCGGGCTTCCAGCTATGTCCTGTCAGGGCTGCTGCGAACGCAGCGGTCGCCGTCTGGAAGTCCGTTTCGACACGCGCCAAACTGCTCTGGGCGGCAGCGAGCGCTGCCTGGCTGTTCTTCTTGGCCGTGTCGGCGGCCTTAAGCGACGCGAGGTTTTTGAGGCGCTCTCCAATGGACGCCTTCAACCCACTGATGTTCTCAGCACTGCTACAGAGGGGACATTCAGCAGCATCGGGATTGGCGTGCAGATAGACACTCCCCGCTTCCAGGACCGCGAGCGCCTCCCCGGCACCCTCGGTCGCCAATGCGAGTGCTTCGGCGAGAGCCTTGTTCGCGGCCGGCAAAGCGCCCTCCGTCGTGGCGACTGCCGCCCGACCGGTGGCAAACTTATCAGGATAGGGCTTGAGTGCCTCGAACGCCGTACGCAGCTCGCCAATGGCGGCAATGTCGGCGGTAAGGTTGGTCGCGGGCTCGGCAAGTTTTTTCTTCGCCCAGGTAACTGGGTTGAGGCCGGCGGGATTACCCGCAGCATCGTAGAAATTCTGTAACGCCGCCAGGTTTTCGTTTTCGGCGTCCAGGGCCTGCTGCTTCTCCGTGCCGAGCGTCTTGCCGAGTTGCCGAAGCGCCTCCTCGGAACGCTCGAACGCCTCAATGTCGATGAAGCGCTTTATCTTGTCGTAGCGCGCCGCCGGCTGGGCCTGGATCAGTTCTAGGATCTGGCGCTGGCGCAGCAACTCGATGCGCGGTCGTGCCGATTCCGGCGACACCAACACCTTCTTGCTGACGATCTTGCCGGTGCAGGTGCCGGCGCTCGTTTCCAGGGCCACATGGACAGCGGAGGCTGCCTTTCCGGCCGTCGGCCAGAATTTGTCCAGCCCCTTGCCCATGCCTCGGTCTTCGATGGAGCCGACTCTATCGAATGCCAGAAACTCGAACGCATCACAGATTGTAGTCTTGCCGGTGCCGTTCTCGCCATAGATCAGGGTGAGCTTTTTTCCCTTCTCGAAGTTGAGATTGAACGTCGCTGCAGAGCCCCGAAAAGCCGTAAGCGTGAGGGATTTTAACATCGCTGGCGCGGTCATGAATTTCCCGCCTTCATCGACGCGAGGTCGATCTCACTTTTCCAGTCTTCGCCCTTCATGGTGCCCGCAGCGACCTTCTCAATGAGGGCGGCGCGCTTGTCCGCTCGCAGTAAGCCGGACTTGATCAATCGGTCCACCGTCAATGCCGCGAGCTCTTCAGAGGGAACGCCACTGCCGCTCATGTCAGCCTCCAACGAACGGTGAAGAGCGACTCGACACCAACTTTCTGCTCTAGCTTACCTTCGATCTGGGCGATCAGCTCGGTACGCTGTTCGTCGATCTTGTCCTGCGCATCGAACAGGGAACGGCGCTTTCCCGACCGTTCCGCTTCGAGCGCCTTAACCGCCTTCTGCCCCGCCAGCTTCTCTTCGAGCGTCAGGGCGACAGTCGCGGCGCGACGAGCTTCCTTTATCTGGCGGTCCAGCTCCTTCAGCTCCCGCTCCAGACCGACCTTCAAATCGTCGGCCCAGCCGTCGAGCTTGTCCGCTTCCGCCTCGAAGAACCGCGCATTGCGCTCGGAAATGTTGCGGCGAATGGCGGCCTGCTGCTCCGACAATGCCTGCCCCAGAATCGTCGAAGCCCTGTCTGACAGAACGGCTTCGGCCGTTACTGAACCGCCGACCGTCATCAGCCGGGAAGAAATCTCATTGCTTAGCGGCACACCCGCGTCGGTCACGCCTGACAATAGCAAGTGGTCTTCGCTCTGACCGAGCGCATCTACGGATAGAAGCGACGCCGTCAGCCAGCCGGCCTGCCCCACCAGCGGTTCGACCTGGGAGATGCGGCCCTCGTGATGGGAGTAATCGAATGCGATTTCGACGGTGGGAAGCGCGCGCGATCGCGAGCGGGAGATAATCGCCTCCCCGAGAGGATGGTTGACGCGGAAGAGATGTGCCTCGCCGGTTCGGCGTGGAAGTTCGTAGAGCCCTGTCGGAACGCTCGTTTGGTCAACCCAGTCCGGTAGGATCTGGAGCCGGAAGGACGAGGTGTCGACAAACTCCGCCAGGCCATCCAGCTCATGCTTGGCGAGCCGCATCAGCTGCTGCTCAAAATAGTTGAGATGCAGGTTGGTGTCGGCGTTGCGGACCTTCAATTTCTCCCGCACCTCGTCGTCGAAATTTTCCAACAGCTTCCGGCGGGCATGCGTCATGGCCTGGTTGATTTCGAGGGTCAACTCCTGCTGGAGCTGGTCGAAGGCCGCCCGGATTTCGCCGGTCTTCCGGCATTGCTGGTAGATTCCGGCGATGCGCTTCTCGAAGTCCACGCCGGATTCGATGGCGCCCAGCACCTCATCGCTTGCGCCGAAGACTCCCTCGAACAGTTGGAATTTTTCCGAGAGAAGTTCGTAGACGCGCTGGTCGGCTTCGTTCTTCTGGTTAAGGAAATTGACAACCACCACGTCGTGCTTCTGACCGTAACGATGGCAGCGACCGATCCGCTGCTCGATCCTCTGGGGGTTCCAAGGCAGGTCGTAATTCACGACCATGGCGCAGAACTGGAGGTTGATGCCCTCTGCTCCCGCTTCGGTGGCGATCATGATCTTGCCCTGGTCACGGAAATAATCGACCAGCGCGGACCGCATGTCGGCGGTCTTCGATCCCGTGACGCGGTCCGACCCGACGTGGCGCGCGAGCCAGGCTTTGTAGATCGCCTTGGATTCGTCGTCGGTGTTCGAGCCATTGAACAGGACGATATGGTCCGCTAACGGACTGTCCGCCAAAACCCGGAGCAAGTAAGATTGAGTGCGGCGGGACTCCGTGAAGATGATTGCCTTCTCGTCCGCGCCGAATTCCCGCGCCTTCGCAAAGCCGACCTCCAGCGCCTTTAGCAGCGCCCGGCCTTTGGCATTCTGCTCGATAGAGGTCGCCAGTGCTGCGAACTCCTGTAGCTCCGCGATCTCCAGCTCAAGCGCGTGTTGGTCCGCCTCGGTGAGCACCTCGGTGTCGTCATCCAACCATTCTTCGGCAGTCTCTTCGAGCGCCTCGTAGTCCTCGTCCAACTCGTCGATGAGTGACGCAGGCTGGCTTTGGTCGAGGCGTTTTTGAAGCCGGTTGGAAATGGACGACAACGCGCCGGCAATGGCAAAGGTGGATGACGCCAGCAGCTTGCGCAGAACAAGCGTCATCAACGAGCGCTGACTGGGCGGCAGCGCCTGAAGATTTTCGCGCTGGAGATAGGCTGTGACGAGATTGTAGAGCCGTTCCTCCGCGTCATCCGGATCGAACTTCTCCAAGATCGCGTGCCGCTTGGTGTATGGGACGTAAGCGGTCACCTGGCGTCGTAACGTGCGGTGGCAGATCGGCTTGAGCCGCTCCTTCAAAATCTGAAACGTTCGCTCCTGCGACGTATTTGAGAACTGCTCCCGGAAGCTCTTGAGATCGCCGAACGTGTGCTCGTCGATGAAACTGATGAGGCCGTAAAGCTCCAGCAGGGAATTCTGCAGGGGGGTGGCGGTCAACAGGAGCTTGTTGCGCTCGGCCAAAGCGCCCTTAAGCGTGTTGGCGATGATGTTGGACGGTTTGTAGACGTTACGGAGCCGGTGGGCTTCGTCGATCACGACGAGATCCCACGGAGTGGCCCGCACGTCGGCCGCCTTGTTACGTGCGAATTGATACGAGCAAATCACGATGCTGTCGGACTGCTCGAACGGCCGGAAATTTCCAGCCTTGATCTCGGCGTTGTAGGATTTCGACTCCAGGATCGTGCAGGGGATGAAGAACTTTTCGTTCAACTCCTGGTGCCATTGCTTGCGGAGATTGGACGGCGCGATGATCAGAATCCGCCGCTTTCTCTCAGCCCAGCGCTGCGAAATAACGAGTCCGGCTTCAATCGTTTTCCCAAGGCCGACCTCGTCCGCGAGCAGCGCGCCTTTTGACAGGGGCGAGGCAAAGGCAAAAAGCGCGGCATCCACCTGATGCGGATTCATATCGACCTGCGCACCTGCGACCGCGACGGCTAGCTTGTCGCTGCTATCTGAGGGGCGCCGGCGGCTCAGGTCGTTGGAAATATATTTTGAGTGATAGTCGGTGATCATTCCTGCCAACTATCTATATTTATACACGTTTTTGGTTCTCGGCTTTTACTAGCGTCGGTGCAGACTACGTCGGCAGGTCCTAGTTCGGTGATTCCGCATGCTCAGCCCTCAAGGCTAAGCTAGCAAGCGCTAAAGTTGCGTCCAGCGCTGATCAATCGGATTCCTATCAGACGCCACAACGCAGAACATGCACCGCTAACACTTCGAACGACGAGCCTCTGGAAATGGATCTGTGTCATCCCGGAGCTAGCGAAGGACCATAGCCGCAAAGCGGACTTTTGGAACTTTGCCTTTGGGTCAGGACTGCGCATTACAATCCCGGGGGGCGATCTTCGCGCCGACTAATCACCGCATATGGTGCGGGGAATAAGGCCATTAATCTCCGCAGAAGGTCGCTGCTGGCCTATCTCCCGCGCCTCAACCTGGGCATTCGCGAGAAATGGAATTGCCGAACCTCAGATACCCAGCTGGATCAAACACCGCTGGGGACGTCTAGCTGGCCTCAAATCTCTCGCGCACTTGGCGAGCACGTCTCGGTTCTGCGCAACGATCGCCGCACCGTCGCGGCTGTCCTGCCATTTCCGAGCATCGGCAGTCTCCAACAGCCGCTCACCAGCGGACCAGAGATCCCGGCGAAGCGTGCGTGCAGCCATCTTCTCGGGCCAGGCCCATTGATCGGGTGCAGCCCGAGCAACAACGCCAGGCAACCAACCGCCGAATAGTCCACCGGCTAACATCCCAACGAGCGCCATCTGGATGAGCCGGCGATTTTGGAGGCGCGCTAGCCGCGCGGTGTTGACCCAGCCGCGAAGATCGTCGGCTGCTCGTTGAAGTATCTCCTGGGCCTGATGCAACGTCGCGCGGTCCTGTCGCCGGGCCTCGTCACCGGCCGCCGTGATCTGCCGCGCGATCTCAGCGGGCGTAGCCGCCAACGCCGGACTCGTCGCCAGCTTCCCTATCCGTCCAACTGCGACCCTCACGCCCTGAGCGATCTCCCCCAACGTCTCGCTGTAGTCTGGCGCCGACGCGCGTTCGGCGGCCAGCCCTGCCAGAGCCACGTTGAGCAAGGCCACCTCCCGCCGCAACGCCTCGAACGCCACCGCCGCCGGATCGACTGGCGCTTCTGATCCGATGTCCTGATCCATCCCATCCTCCTACAAGCCAAGTCCTCGGCCACGCCCGATGCCGAGGTAGTCAGAGAGCCCCTGGCCCACGCTGCGCCCCATCTCGGCAGGAAGCCCAAGCTCCGGCCGTCGGGCGCGCAGCAGTGAGTCCACCTGCGGATCGCGCTCCAAGCTCTTGGCCATCGCGCCCATGCGCGCCTTGACCTGGCCGGCGCCGGTCATGTCGCCCGTGCGATGAAGCGCCGAGCGCTGGCGCTCAAGGCCCTGCCAGCGCTCCACGAAGCGATCGGCCCGCAGACGCGGATCGGCCCTGACCTCGGCCTCAAGCTGAAGGACGCGGATCGCTCGCTGCGTGCGGCCCGAAGCCGTCTCGCCGGCCAAGGTCGGATCGCGCACATAGGCCCGCTCCAGATCCTTGGCCGCGTGCGGACCGATCTTCCCCACGGCCTCGCGCGCCTCCTCCAGCGCCCGCCGCTGATGGGCCAGCACCGGCAAGCCGCGGTCGTTCATGCGCATGACGTCGCCCGCGGCTCGTGCGTGGCGCTCGATCGCTCGGCGCTGCGCAAGCTGGTCGTCATCGCGCGCCGGCGCCAACGGTTGATGCGCTGGGATGGCCGATCGGAACCCGGCGAACATCCCGCGCTCGCGCTGCGGCGGCTCCTTGGGCCGCATCGAGGCCGGCACATGAATGTCGCGCCGTTCGGCGAAGTCGCTGGCCATGTCCTTGGCCCGCTCGCGCGACAGCACGCGGGTCAACTTGCTCAGGTCTTCGAACTCGTCTCGGCCGTAGTGGATCTGCACGCTGTCGCGATGCCGCGACAGAGCGACATAGGCGCCGTGGCGGTCCATCCCCGGCGTCGCCAGCACATGGGTCCGATCGACAGTGACGCCCTGGCTCTTATGGATGGTGGCCGCATAGCCGTGATCGACCTGGGCGTAGTCCTTCAGGTCGAAGGCGACCGATCGTCCAGCGTCGAGCCGCACGGTCATCTGGGTAGGTGAGACCTGCTCGATCTCGCCGAGCATGCCGTTCTTCACACCCAGCCCACGATCGTTCTTCAGGAACATCAGCCGATCGCCGGCCGCGAAGGCGCGCTCGCCGCGCTCGGCCTTGACCGTCACGTCCTCGCCCAAGGCACCGGCCCCGCGCAGCCGATCACGCGCCGTCAGATTGAGATCGCGGACCTCATCGTTGGTGTGGGTCAGGATGATGCGGCTCTTGCCCGGCTCGGCGACCCGATCGCGATCCCACCGCTCGACCAAGTCCTCGCGCGCCTGGTCGCGGGTCACGGCGGCATGGACCATGCCACGCGCCTCGTAAGCGGCCAGCGCCTCGCCCGTCCGTCCCGTCGCCAACTGCCGCGTGGCGTCCCGCTGCCAGTCCTCATGCTGCCGGCGAACCTGGGTGATCTCGACATGAGAATGACGCTCGGCGATCGACCGGAACGCCGCCCCGGCCTCGATCGCCTGAAGTTGTTCGGGATCGCCGACCAACACCACCTTGGCCCCGGCCTTCTCGGCCGCCGACAGCAGCCGCTCCATCTGCCGCGAGCCGATCATCCCGGCCTCGTCGATCACTAGCACGTCGCGCGCGTCCAGCAGTTCGCGACCCTGCGCCCACTGATGTTCGAGACTGGCGATGGTGCGCGACGCAATCCTCGATCCGCCCTCCAGGTTCTCAGCGGCAATACCCGACAAGGCCAGGCCTTGGACGCGATAACCCGCGTCCTCCCAGGCCTCCCGCGCCACGCCAAGAAGCGCCGACTTGCCTGTGCCGGCGTAGCCGACCACCACGCCCAGATCGCGCGCCTGGGTGACGTGCTCGAACGCCGCCTTCTGCTCGCCGGACAGGACAAGACCGCGTTGCGCGGCATGGGCCAGGGCGCGGCGCTGATCTAGCTCGCTGACTCGATGCGCACGGCGTTCGGCCATCACGGCCGAAGCGCGATGCAGACGGTCCTCGACCGCGATCATCTCGCGGCTGGTGAAACGGTCCTGGCCGCGTCCGTCCTGGCCCAAGGCGATCATTTCGGGGGAGGTCTGCACCGCCCCCATGGCCCGGTCGAACTGCTCCTTCCCATCCGAGTGGCTGTGAATGAACATCGCCAGATCGCGGCGGGTGAAGGTCGCCTGCTGCTTGGTGATAGCGTCCAGGGCGATGTTCGGATCGGCGATGATCCGCTCGCCGTTGGCCCGCGCGATCTCGTGGTGCTCATCGAGCCGATCAGCCTCCAGGCCCTCGTCGGCCCTGTGGCCAGCGGCCGGACCGATCTTGTTCTGCGGCTCAAGGTCGATGCCTTGGGCGGCCAGGCTGCGATGATCGACCCGCGCGTCGATGTCGAGTTGCGCCAGCCGCTCATTGACGTGGTCGGCCCAAGCCTCGCGCCAGTGCTCGACCAGCTCGGTGCGGTTCCAATCGCGGACCTTGGCACCGAACCCGTCCTTGCCCACCTCGCGCATCGACAGCATGACGTGGGCGTGGGGCTTGGCCAGGCCGTCAGCTCCGACGTCCCAATGCACATTGAGGTCGGCGACCATGCCACGATCGACCATCTCGCGCTGGACGAAGTCGCGCGCCAGTTCGATCCCCTGGGCTTGGTCCATCTCGCGCGGGATGGAGAACTCGACCTCGCGCGAGAGCTGGGCGTCCTTGCGCTTCTCGCCGGCTTCGACCGTGTTCCACAGCGCCGCGCGATCGGCCAGGTGCTCCGGCGCGCCGTCCGGCAGCATGACCTCGGAATGGACGACGCCGCTCTTGTTGGTGAAGTCGTGATCGCGGTCCAGCCGCTCATCGTGCAGCCGCGAGGCCGAGCGATAGGCGGCCGAGGCCACGGCGCTGGCCCCGGTGGCGCGGCTGATGACTTTGACGGAGAAGTGGAAGATCGCCATGGCGACAGACCACTTACTGCCTTAAGCGCACGTCGGCACGACGTATAAGCGCGCCCTCCAAGATTAAAATCTCGGGAGGGACCGGACCGTCCCAATGTGTTCCGGCGACCTTACAGCATTCCGAGGTCCGCTGTTTTATCCTGAGCGCACCCCGCCATCATGGAGACTGCGATGCGCAAACCTCGGGACTTCGACGCTGAGCTAAAGACGCTAGGGGACAAGGCCAGGACGCTGAAGGAGCGGAAGATCAAGCAACTCGGCGAACTGGTGATCGCCACCGGGGCGGACGCGCTGGACGTCGAAACCTTGGCGGGCGGGTTGCTCGGCCTAGTCGACAGCGGTGACGCGACCCGCAAGGCGGAGTGGCGCAAACGGGGTGCCGGGTTCTTTCGCAGCGGGAAGGCAGACCCTGCGCGAAATGCTGGTGGCGACCAATGACGCGACCCGGCGAACCACGGCGGCGCGACACCGGCTTGAGGCGCGACGGGCCAGGACGGACACGCGGGCCTGGGTGATGCAACGCCGGGAGCGGACTCACCACCTGATCGAACTGGGCGGCCTGGTGCAAAAGGCCGAGCTCGTCGAGCTGACCGGTGACGATCGCGCCGCCCTTTACGGCGCGTTCCTGACGCTGGCGATGATGCTCCAAGGCGAGGACCGCGAACATACCCTGGCCCTTTGGCGGCGCGGCGGAAAGCGGGCCTTCGAGGCGGAGACGTCAGTGTGTCACTCCATCAAAACTGGATCAGAGTCATTTTGAACACCGTCCAGCGGCGCAGCAGCGGGACCGTGCCTTACCGTTGCTCGGGGCAGCTTGCCTGCGACGGCTCGCCAGTTTGATGTTGATGGATCGAAGGCACCACGCGGCTCAACCGAAAATGGTTGTGACGGGCGACCTAGCGAATAGTCTCCGCCTGAAGTCTGAATTGGGGGAGGCGCATGAAGCCGTATACGCGATCGATAATCGAGCTGTTCGACGGCAAAAAGCGCTACCTCATTCCTTTGTATCAGCGGCAGTACGCCTGGAAAGTTGAACCGCAACTTGAACTGCTTTGGGAGGATATCGAGCGCGCGGTTCGTCGAGTGAACACAGATCGTGCCTCGCTCACCCCGCATTTCATGGGCGCGATTGTGATTGCGCAGATGAAGACTTTTGGAAAGCAGGTCCAAGCGTTCGAAATCATCGACGGCCAGCAACGCCTCACCACCTTCCAGCTTCTGCTGTCGGCGATACGTGACGTAGCAGCGGCGAACGGATCGAAATATGCCGACGAGCTTCAAAAGTATTTGCTCAACGATGGTGTGATGGAGAACGCCGAAGCTGAGCGTTTCAAGCTTTGGCCCTCGCTGACGGATCGTCGCGCTTTCGTTGGGCTGGTGGATCCCACCACCGATCTGGATGCAATAACGCCAAGGCCGGCTGACGAAGATGGATTTGTCCGGCGCGCCGTCGCCGCCCACGCATATTTCAAAGCGCAGATTGAGGGGCACGTTCAGCTTGATGGTGTGTTCGAGGAGCACCGCCTAGAGACGCTGTTTGAGGCGTTGAAAGAGGGCCTAGCCATCGTCTCGATCGAGCTTGAGCGTGGTGACGACCCCCAGACAATCTTCGAGACACTCAACAGTCGCGGCGTCGAATTGACCCCCGGCGACCTCATGCGCAACTTCATCTTTCAGCGCGCGAAAGGCATGGGACAAAGCGAGGGATCGCTGGTCGTCGACAAGCTGTACGAAAAGCACTGGTTGCCGCTGGATCGCGCGTTTTGGAGCCAAGTGGATTCCCGGGGGCGGCAATCCCGCCAGCGCCTGGATTGGATGCTGACCGATCACCTGTCGATGCACATAGGCAACCTGGTGTCAGTGGAAACGCTGTTTGAAGGCTACCGGCGATGGATCTTGAACGAGACGCCGTTTCCGACGGTCATTTCGGAACTCGAATCCATCACCGCAACGGCGGCGGTAGAGAAGCGCCTATTCGAACAGGTCAGAGGTGATCCTCTTGGCGATTTCGGCCGGTTCGCCGACGCTTTCGACGTCTCCACCGCAATGCCGCTTGTCGTCTATCTTGCGACAAGCGCTGACAGCGCCGGCGAACTTTCACGCGGGCTCGCCGTGCTGGAAAGTTACATCCTCCGGCGTGACATCTGTGGTTTGACGACCAAGAACTATAATCGCCTTTTCATTGGAATTATCGACCGACTTCGGGCGGCGGAAGGCAATCGGGTTGATGCCCTCATCGCCTATCTTTCCAGTCGACACTCTGAAACGGATCGATGGCCGGATGACGCGGAATGGCGTCAAGGTTGGCTTGGGCGGGATCAGTACAAGGGGGCTCGCCAGCCAAGGCTGCGTTTCTTGTTCCAAGCGATAGAGCAAGCAAAGCGCTCAGCTCTAAATGAGGACATCGAAATCAAGTCGGCGCTAACGGTTGAACACATCATGCCGCAGGGCTGGCATAATTCGTGGCCCGTAGTTGGGCTCGATCATCTGGATGATCTGGATCCCGAACGCCTTGCTCGCGACATGGAACGAACGGGGGCGATCAATAAGCTCGGCAACCTCACCCTTCTCACCGGGGCGCTCAACTCTTCGGTCTCCAACGGACCTTATTCGGTCAAGATGCCCGCCGTTCGTTCGCATTCCAGCTTGGCGCTCAACCGAGAGCTAAACGGGTATGAGGTATGGAATGAGGAACAAATCGCCGCGAGGGGCGCCGCGCTCTTTAAGATCGCCCGTGAAATTTGGCAGGCTCCCGACCGCCGAGATGGCATCAATCCAATATCTCCGGCGTGGGCCGACATAGCCGCTCAGCGTTCAGGCTTGCCCGCCGATAGCACCGCCTGCCGGTTCACCTATTTTGGCAAATCCTATGCTGGTCGGATCGAGGGCGGCGCGCTTGTGATCGATGGGATCGAAGGTCGATTCAACTCCTTCTCTGCCGCTTCTCGAGCAGTTACCGAGACGAACCGTAACGGCTGGAATGATTGGCACATTCAGGAGAAGGGCGGCTGGACGCTGGCTGACGATTGGAGAAAGCGGCCAGCCCTAGAAGCTGAGCAAACTTTCTGAGGTTGCCTTGGGCGGTGACTGAGGCGGGGTAACGGCGCCAAAATCCAAAACGGATTGTCGTCATTGCGGAAGCGGACAGCCGCCGCCGACCTTCGCTCGGAGACAAGACGCCCTGGATCGCTTGGTGGAACAAGGGCCGGACGGGCTGGCGCGCGTCAAGGGTGCGCCCTGCGGGCGCATCGCGGAGCGACGGCGAAGCCGCCCTTGACCCGCACCATCCCGCCCGGCAGAGGCTCTCCAAGCGCTCCAGGGCGAGCACCGACCGTTCCGGTCCTGGCTCCCGCAGGTTGGGGAGGGCAAGGCGGCTGCCATGGGTGGCTAGGCTAGCGCTTGCAAACGGGCGCCCCGCAGTGCGGACAGCGCGCGATGCGCAGCTCATCCATCGTCGCCTTGAAGAGTTCGTATCCGTCGCCCTGCTGATGGACCATGACCTGTAGCGCCACCTCCAACTTGGCGGCGACGCCGTGCATGTCGTGCGCGCGAACTTTGGGCAGGGCTTCGAGCCATGCCTCGCGTTGGTCGAATAGCGGTTTCAACTGCTCGTCGATGGCGTCCATCTCTTCGGAGGGCAACAATTCCCCACGCTCCTCTGGCGTCATGCGCTCCCATCGCTTCTGACGCACGAGGATGGTTTCCAGGTCCGACCAGCGCAGACCCAGACGGTCGATCTCCGCGTCGAGCGCCAACCACTCGGCGCAGCGGGCAACGGCCGCGTCCGGGACTGCGGCGCCACCGGCCCCGGCGACCACCGGTGCGGCGCTGGCCGCGCCGATGACGACGCGCCGGGAAACGGCGAAGGGCTCCTTGTCGTCAGACATCGGGATGCTCCGCGTTGGACAGGTTGATGGGCTTAGGGCGGACGCGCTCGATCAGATCGACCGTGCGGGAGATCTCGCAGAGCGCGTCGGCCAGGCGCGCCTGAACGTTGCCGACGGAACGTCCCAGGTGGCGAGCGATCAGCGCGTAGTCGAGCGCCTCGATGTTGTTGAGCAGGAAGACATCCCGCGTCTCGCGTCGAAGGCGGAGCACCGCGTAGGACATGACTTGCTGGGCGTCGTGTGGATCGAAGACACGGCCACGCCAGAGATAGGGATGTCGCCAGCGCCACCCCTGGCTGACCACAAGCGGCCAAGGCATGCGCAGGCGCAACATCACGCGGTGCCCTCATGATCAGAAGCTTCGCGTCCGCCGGCCACGGCAATGGCGTCGATCAGGTCCCGGACCGTCGAGCAGGCCTGCGACCAGCAGACCGATGCGATGGCCTCGGGCGGCATCTGTGAAATAGCATGGACTTGGTAGTACGGGCCAAGAAGCGCGGCCAATTCTGGAAGAGCCTCTGGGGTGCCGTTGAACCCCGCGCGCCCTGCGAACCTCAACGCCTTGCTCAGGTCGTGGCGGAGATAGACACGGTTCCAGTCGTCGCTGATCCCCCGGTGCAGGAGGTGCGCCTTGAGCGCCAGTTCGATCGCGATGGCCAGGAAGTAGCGGGTTGCCTCGGGATGTCGCGGCAGCGCCGCTTCGGCCGCTTTGTGGAAGCCGGCCGCGTTACGGCGGAACGTCGCCGCCAGCGGGCGGTCAGCGCCGTCGCGTCGCCGGGCACCCCGGTGGGTCACTTGCCACCGGAGGAGAACGTCGCGAGGTCGCGGACCGCGCGGGTGATCAGGCCGTGGGCTTCGGGATGATCTTCCACGAAGATCAGGCGGGCCGCCACCGCCAGGTTGGCAACGACCGCCTCGATGCTCTTTGCGGGCTTCGGCCGCATGGACTTCAGGAGGGCGTGCCCCTCGACCTCAAGCACGTCGAGCCGTGCGTCGATCTTGGCAAGCCTGGCGCCTTCGGGGATCGCGGCCTGCTGGTCCGGTGAAAGGCGATACCAGTTGCGCTTGGTCATCAGCCAGCCTTCGAGCGTGCCCCATTCTAACTGGAGGCGCCGTTGTTCGGCTTCGATGGTCAGCCAGCGGTGGCAGATGACGACTGACGGGTCAGTATCAGCTGCGACCGTGCCCCCAGCCACAAAGGGTGCTGCGGAGCCGACAGCGAGCACAGAGCGCCGTGATAACTGCGGCGCGCGCACATCCGCACTCTCCGCCTTGCGGCGCGAGTCCATGGCCTGAACCTTTCTGTTCACGTAAGAACAGTGTCGTACCACGTCGTAACGCACCGAAGCAACAGAAAATGTTCTCTTCGGAACATGAAACGTTCACAATGCTCCTTACTGCTTCGCAGATCAGGGCCGCGCGCGCTCTCCTGGAATGGTCCCAGCCTCAGCTCGCTGAAGCTGCTGGTCTCTCCATGATGAGTATCCGACGTATGGAGGGGCCATCTGGACCCGGCCAACGATCCGCCGGCAACGTGGAGGCCGTGAGAAAGGCCCTGGACGACGCTGGTGTAATATTCATTTCGGCAGACGACGCGGCTGGTCCAGGCGTGCGGCTGAAGAAGTAACGCGCGCGTCGCAGCGGACCGCCGCCAACATCATCAGAGCGCTACCACCGGCGCGGGGGCGCGTTGAGCCTACGCTAGAGGGCGCCCAGAGCCTGTCTTAGTACGCTTCCGTACCCTTTGGCCCCGCGAGGCCTTGCGGCCGCCGCTCACCGATCCAATTCTGGCTCATCGAATGCCTTGAGATCCCAGTCTGTGGAGCTTGCAACGATGGCCGACCTCGACCGCATAGTCCGCCTCAAGACCGTGCTTGCGCGCACGGGCCTTAGCCGATCGACCCTCTATCGGAAGATCAGCGAAGGCTCGTTCCCCAAACAGGTTGCGATCAGCGCTCATGGCGCGGGGTGGCGGGAGTCGTCGATCAATCGCTGGATCTCTGACCCAGTTGGATATCGACACGAGGCCAGCTAGGCCTTCCCATTCCCGCAGCGCGGAATGACTCGACCAAGCCGCAGCTATAGCGAGGCAACATGGGGTCGAAGGACATCGACGGTTTCGGTCAGGCCCTCGGCTTCCATGTCGAGGAGCAAGACCTCGGCGGTCTTCTCGGGTCGCTTGAAGCGCTCGCGCATCGTACGCACTGCGGCCACGGCGCGACCGGGATCAAGCGCGATCGTATCGGCGATAAAATCGTCGGCTGAGCGCGCCTCAAGATTCAATGGCCCCAGAATGTCGGCCGGAAAGTCTTTCAGGTTATCGGTGACGATGATCGCCGCGCGCGTCTTCAGCGCGGCGGCAAGAACATGGGCGTCGCCGGGGTCGGGCAGGGTATCGCAGGCGCAAAGCATGCTCTGGTAGTCACCGACGTCGGCTTCCTCGAATGCCGTCTCCATCGCGCCGCGAGCGCGGCGCGCGCGCTCCGCCGCGTCCGCCACGCCTCGGGCGACGAGAATGCGTTCGATCGCTCTTTCCGTTTCGTCGAGAATGGCCTGCGACCAGCGCAGCCGAAAGAAGTCCGCTTCGGCAAGTGTCAGAAGCAGATTCCGCTTTAGCGTGCCTGCTAAACAGCATGCGTCGACAAGTGCGGTGAAGCGGTTGGCAAACACGGACTACAGAAGCTCCGCATCCAGGGCAGCCAGCTCCGACAGCGCCGCAGCTCGTTTTCCGTCGCGCCCTTGCTTGTAGTCGAAGAGATGCTCAGCCTTGATCCGGCGATGCCGTCCAACGAGGGAATGGGCGATCTCGCCCTTGTCTAGGAGGCCGACAAGGTAAGGGCGCGACACATTCAAGATGTCAGCGGCCTGTTGCGTCGTCAGCATCTGGCTGACGGGCACGAGCGTCACCGCATCGCCACGCCCGACGTGACGAAGCACCTCCATCAGCAGGCGCGAAAGCGCCGGAGTGAGCACGACCTCAGAGGTCGTCTTATCTTCTTGGAGAAGACGTAGCGTGGACTCGGCTTCGCCGGTCGCCTGCGCCGCCAGGATCTTGCGAAGTTGGTTGGCGGCGGCGCGCTCATCGGCAGACGGAAGCCTATCGCCAAGCTCCTTGGCGAATGCAGGCATAGTCATTTTGGTGCTCCCGGTTGAGGACGGGTTGTACCCCTTAATCGAATTAAACGCAATAAACGAAATGAACGAAAGCGGGTCGAGATCCATCCCGATCTATGAGGCAGACCCTGCTCGCCGCTTGCGGCGGCGGTCCGCCAGAAGTTGGCGTTTTCGAGTGGATCGCCGCACAGGAAGGGGGGCAGCGTGTCACTGCCATTTATGAAAGGCGACGCGGCGCACGGCCTTTCACAAGGTGCGTAGCGATAACCCCACCTTTCACTAGATCGCTTGTGGTTCGCGGATGCCGGATACGGCTTTAGCAAGCGTGTGACGAACAGCCGGAGCTGATCAGGCGGAGTGGGTTTGAGGCACACTCTGTGCGCCTGGGGCAGGCTTCGCCGCCCGGTGTGCGCGGCCAGCGGCGACGGCCCAGTCGTCCATCAGCAGTTTGCGCTTTTCGAATAGGTCGCCGCGCCGGTAAGCGGCTTCGACCTTGTTCCCGATCGTGTGGGCGAGGGCCATCTCGACAATCTCGCTTCGATACTCGGTGGTCTCGGCGGCCCAATCGCGGAAGGTGCTGCGAAAGCCATGGGCGGTGAGGTCTTCGCGCTTCATTCGCTTCAGCACCGCCAGCATCGCCATGTTGCTCAGCTTCTTACCAAACAGCGTGCCCCAGAAGAGGGGGCCGACGGGTGGTATATCGTCTGGAATTGGCTGCCTTTTGGATTCGAGAACGCGCCGGATCACGGCGGCGTAGTCCGCCTTCCGCCCTTCAAGGATCTCTATCAAGGGCGCCGTGAGGGGAACGCGGTGTTCCTTGCGCCCCTTCATTCGGTCGGCCGGGATGATCCAAACTTGGCCAGCTAGATCAATCTCGCTCCATTCCGCGCCGATGACCTCTCCGGTACGGGCGGCGGTGAGGATCGTGAACTCAAGAGCCCGCGCCCCGGCGCCTGGTTGGTCATTCAGTGCAGCCATGAATGCGCTCAACTCGGCGTAGGGCAGGGCGGCGTGATGCTCGACCTTATGGACGCGCGACTTCGCCGGCAGCAGCTTTTCAAGGTGCCCCTTCCAGCGCGCCGGGTTCTCGCCTTCGCGCAGCCCTCTGGCGGTCGCCCAATCGAGCACCGCCTCAACGCGCCCTCGCACGCGGCTGGCGGTCTCGGGCTTGGTGGACCAGATCGGCTCTAGGACGGCCAGCACCAGCCCTGTGTCGATGTCCGAGACGCCGCGACTTCCGAAGATCGGACCGGCGTAGGTCGTCAGGGTGCTCTCCCATTGCTGGGCGTGCTTTTCATTGCGCCAGCCGGCCTTGTTCGCGCGGATATACGCGGACGACGCCTGCTTGAACGTGAAGCCCTTGGCGGCTTCCAACGTGGAGCGTGTGCGAGCCAGTTGACGTTGCTCGATCGGGTCGATGCCGTCGAACTTCAGGCGGCGGGCGTCGCGCGCCATCGCGCGCGCTTCCGACAAGCTGATCGTATGGGCCGGACCTAGCCCCATCTCGCGGGCGCGGCCCTGGAGCATGTAGCGATAGACCCAGGACTTACCGCCGCCCTTCTGGACCATCAGATAGAGGCCGCCACCGTCCGGGTGCATTCCCGGCCGTGTCGTCCTTTTGACCTGCAGCGCCGTCAGGCGTTCCCAAAGTCGGGCCATTTTGTCCCACACTTCGTCCCACAAATGAGACTCGGAGCGTGTTGGATCGCGTGAGACGTGTCGAAACACGTTTTCGCGATTATCCCTTATGGTTCAGGGATTTGCGGGACGCCCGGGGGCGTTCTGGCACTGACTGGGATGGGGTGGTGGCGGAGAGGGTGGGATTCGAACCCACGGTGCCCTTCCAGGCACGCCGCATTTCGAGTGCGGTACATTCGACCACTCTGCCACCTCTCCAGGGGGTCTTCGGGGCCTGCCCGGGGGCTGGCCTTGAGTGAGGGCGGGATACCTAGCGGCGCCGCCGAAAGAGTGCAAGGGCCTGTGACAAGCTTTTGTGTCGCGGGGCGCGGTTTCCCGTCGCGGGGCGGGCCCGGCCTACGCCTTGGGATAGAGAACCATCTGGGTGCAGCGGAAAAGCGCGATGGTCTTGCCGGTCGCCTCGGCGGTGACGACGGCGTCCCAGACCTGGGTGTTGCGGCCGCCGTGGACCAGGGTCGCCTCGCAGGCCACGCCGCCGCCCTCGCGCACCGTGCCCAGGAAGTTGGACTTCAGCTCGATGGTGGTGAAGCCGCTGGCCCCCTCGGGCAGCGAGACCACGCAGCCGTAGCCGCTGGCGCTGTCGGCCAGGGCGATGACGCTGGCGGCGTGCAGGAAGCCGTTGGGGGCCATGTGGCGCTGGGTCACGGTCATGCGCCCGCGCACGCGGCCGGGCGCCGCTTCCAGCCATTCCAGGCCCAGCAGATCGGGCAGGTGGCCCTTCTGGCCGGCTGTCAGAGCGGCGCTGCGATCGCCGTCGCCGACGTTCCGCGCGGCTTCGAGCGGGGATGGGGCGGCGCTGTTGTCTTCGGCCATGGGGCGTCTCCTTCGCGTGCCCAGTTCTTCGCGTGCGAAGCATCTACGCGCCGGGACGGGGCGAGGCAAGTTCGTTTTTAAATAGAACTGATATCGACGGGCTGGAAGCGCTTGCCGTCCTCGCCCTCCGGCGGCAGGCGGAAGGCGCGGATTCCGACCTGCAGGGCCGGGGCGGCCAGCGGACCGGGCGCGGCCGCCACGGCGGCGCGGCGGGCGACGAAGGCCTGCGCCGAGACGGCGTCGCCGGCGTCGATGTTGCGGGCCTTCTGCTCGGCGACCGTGGTGCTCCAGGCGTCGATGACGTCGCCGGTCCAGCCGACCAGGATCCGGGTCGCCGGCGGCAGGTTCAGCAGGCGGCGGGCGGCGGCGTGCAGGCCGGCGGGGTCGGCGCCGGGGGCGGCGCTGTCGTCCAGGCCCTGGTCCGGCGGCAGGATGGCCGAGCCGGCGAAGACCACGTCGCCGACCTGATAGGCCGTGGCGCCGGGCAGGCGGCCGGGCAGGGCGATGGCGGTGATCTCGATCCCGCCCATCGGCAGGGCCTCGCCGTCCTGGGCCAGCTTGTCGAAGTCCCAGCCGTCCAGGTCGACGCCGTCGCCGCCGAGCACGGGGACCAGGCGCTTGAGGCTGTCCAGCACCGAAGCGCCGATGCAGATCGAGGCGCCGGTCTCGTATTTCACGTGGCCGGCCGCCGACAGGTGGTCGGTATGCAGACCGGTCTCCAGGATCCAGGTCGGGCCCAGGTCCTTGGCGCGGACGTCGGCGATGATGGCGTCGATGAAGCGGGTGTCGACCGCCTGGGTCAGCGGATCGTAGTCGAGGACGGGGTCGACGAACGCGCAGAGCAGGGTGGCCGGATCGGCGATCAGATAGGTGACCCGTCCGGTGGCGGGGTGGTGGAAAGCGGTGATTTCCGGCTGCATAGATCGGTCCGATGACGCCCTGAGGCGGGCACCTTGACCGGAAGCTCTTAAGTATCGGCGAACAAGACCAGCCTGCTCGCCCCCGAGGCGATTCGTCTCAGGGGTGAGACCTATGGGCGTTCCGCGGCCGCCGCGCAGCCCTTGTCGCCGCGCATTTCGGTGACCCACACGGGCTCGACATAGCGGTCGCCGTCGCGGAATCCGGGGGCGCAGCCGTCCGGCGTGTCGGACTTGTCGTGCTTGCCGCCGCCGCGCATGTCCAGCGACAGGGCCAGGGATTGGGAGGATCCGCCGCGCGGTCCCCAGCCATAGCCATAGCCGCCGCCATAGCCGTAACCACCGTAACCGTAGCCGCCGTGCTTGCCGTAGTCGGTCTTGCCGACGGCGACGCCCAGGGTTCCGGTCTCGCCGATCGGGATCAGGCTCGAGACATAGCCGCTGCGATAACCGCCGGTGCCGACGCTGACGCCCATCTCGCCGTGGACCTGGCGCTTGCCGTCCTTGTCCAGGGGGTAGCCGTTGACGTCGAGGTCGGCGCGCGGGGCGTAGTCGATCGAGCCCCCCTGGATCGGCGGGGCGTCGGCCATCCAGGCGGAGAGCGGGTCGACGACGGCCGGCTTGGCGCGTTCGGCCGCGTCGCGGGCCTGGGCGTCGGCCTTGGCTTTGGCCAGTTCGGCCTCGGTCGGCGGGCGGGTGGCGCGGGCGGCGGCGGTGGTCACCACCTCGTCGTCGGCCGAACGGGCGAGCGCCGCGCCGGGCAGGGCCAGCGGCAAGGCCAGTAGGGCGGCGAGGGCGATGCGGGACGCGAACATGGACGAAACCTCCGACCCCGCCACAGTGGGCTCGGTCTGCAACCGAATTAGGGCCTGAATGTATCGCTTAAGCAAGACAAGGAGGGCGCAAGCCGAAGCTCGCGGCGTCACAGCGCCTCGAGCGCGGCTTCCAGCGCCGCCATGTCCGGGGGCAGGGGGGTCTCGAAGCGCAGGGTCTCTCCGGTGATCGGGTGGACGAAGCCCAGCACGGCCGCGTGCAGGGCCTGGCGGGAGAAGCCGATCTCGGTCAGCGCCGCCTTGACCGGGGCGGCTGGCGCGCCGGCCCCGTAGACCGGGTCGCCCAGGCAGGGGCTGCCCTTGCTGGCCATGTGCACGCGGATCTGGTGGGTGCGGCCGGTCTCCAGCCGGCAGGCGACGCGCGCCGCCAGCGGAGCGTTCTGGGCCTTGCCCGACGACCCGAAGGTCTTCTCGACGCGATAGTGGGTGATCGCCTCGCGGCCGCCGGACTTCAAGACGGCCATCTTCTTGCGGTCGCCGGGCGAGCGGCCCAGCTGGGTGACGATCGTCCCGACCGCCGGATGCGGCGCGCCGCGGGTCAGGGCGACGTACATCCGGTCGATGTCGTGCTTGGCGAACAGCGCCGACAGCCCCTGGTGGGCGGCGTCGGTCTTGGCCGCCACCATCACGCCGGAGGTTTCCTTGTCCAGGCGATGGACGATGCCGGGCCGGGCGACGCCGCCGATGCCGGACAGACTGTCGCCGCAGTGGAACAGCAGGGCGTTGACCAGGGTGCCGGTCTCGCAGCCCGGGGCCGGATGGGCGGCCATGCCCGGCGGCTTGTCGATGACGATCAGGTAGGCGTCCTCATAGAGCACGCTGAGCGGGATGTTCTCCGGCTCGGGCTCGGCGGCGACCGGGGGCGGGATCAGCACCTCGTAGACGCCAGCCGGAGCCTTGGCCTTGCCGTCGGTCATGGCCCGCGGTGCGCGGCCCTCGACGACCAGCGAAACCTGGCCGGCGGCGATCAGGGCCTGCAGGCGGGCCCGCGACAGGTCGGGCGCGGCGGTGGCCAGGGCCTTGTCCAGCCGCTGACCGGCCAGGTCCGCGCCCAGCTCGATCCGCACGACGTCGCCGCCGGCGGCCGCTTCGGGGGCGCCCAGATCGTCGATCTCGTCGTCGATCAGCGTCTCGCTCGGGTCGGGCGGCTGGATCAAGGCGTCTTCACGGCTCCGTCATGGCTATGTCGTATCGGGGACATCGCCCGCGCCTAACGGCTCAGGTTCAAGCCTAGCGTCCGAAGGGGATAGTCGATGCGCGCGATCCGCACCACCTTGCTCATGACCGCCGTCAGCGGCCTGGCGCTCTGCGCCGGATTGGCCGCCGGAATGGGCGCCGGCGTCGCCCACGCGGCCGAGCCGGACGCCACCGCCCCGGAACAGGTCGAGGCGCTGATCGTCACCGCCCAGAAGCGCGAACAGCGGGCCCTGGACGTGCCGATCGCCCTGACGGCCTATTCGGGCGCCATGCTCGACCGGCTGGGCGTGCAGGAATTCGACAAGCTGTCGGCCTTCGTGCCGGGCTTCCAGGTCCAGAACCAGTCACCCAACAACCCCGGCTTCGTGATGCGCGGCATCACCTCCGACAGCGGCGAGGCCACGGTCGAGCCGCGGGTGTCGGTGTTCCAGGACGGCGTGTCGATCTCCAAGTCGCGCGGTTCGTACGTCGAGCTGTTCGACGTCCAGCGCATCGAGGTGGCCAAGGGCCCGCAGTCGACCCTGTTCGGGCGCGGCGCGATGATCGGGGCGGTCAACATCATCCAGAACAAGGCCGACGTGCACGCCCTGGACTGGCGCGTGGGGGCCGAGCTGGGCGACCACGGCTACGGCCTGTTCGAGGGCATGGCCAACGTGCCGCTGAGCGACACCTTCGCGGTCCGTTTCGCCGGCCGCTACAAGGAGCGCGACGGCGCGATCGAGAACGTGCTGGGCGGCAGGAACCTGGGTTCGACCGACACCGGCGCGGCCCGCCTGTCGTTCCGCTGGACCCCGACCGACAAGCTCGACGCCGACCTGATCCTCAACTACGAGGCCGACCATCCGACGGGCACCTCGTTCAAGTCCAACGCCTTCAACCCGACCAACACCGCCACGGGCCAGGCCCTGGGCGACCGCGACCCCAACAGCCCGGCGGGCCTGTCCAGCGGCTACGGCTTCGAGGGCGGCGCGCCGCTGGGCCTCAAGCGCTTCGTGCAGGGCGCGACGGCCCTGGTCGACTACCGCTTCAACGACGCCTGGAGCCTGTCGTCGATCACCGCGGCCCGCCACTTCGCCAGCGACGAGGTGTTCGACCCGGACGGCTTCTCGCTGCCGATGTTCGTGTTCGCCGAGGACGCGCGCGGCACGCAGTACAGCCAGGAGCTGCGCCTGAACCACGACAACGGCGGCAAGATCAGCTGGTTCGGCGGCGTCAGCTATTTCGACGAGGACGCCCGGACTCGCGTGCCGCTGCAGTTCGACGAGCGCTACGCCCTGGCCCTGCTGACCGGACAGCTCAGCAAGCCCAACCCGCAGCCGACGGCGGTGTTGACCAACACCACCTTCCTGGCGGCCCTGGTCACCGGCCTGACCGGCGGCGCGGCCAGCGGTCCGACGGCCCAGGGCATCGCCAACAATCTGGGCGTCCACACCGAGCAGTTCACCAACTACGGCACGACCAAGTCGTGGGACGTCTACGGCGACGCCACCTGGCATGTGACCGACCGCTTCGAGCTGTCGGCCGGCCTGCGCTACACCAATGACGACAAGTCCAGCGGGATCGCGTCCCGGGTCAGCCAGCGCTCGATCCTGGGCGGAACGATCGGGGCGCTCAGCCAGCCGGCGGCGACGCGGCAGGCCATTCTCGGCGCCCTGGCCGTTCCGGGCGCGGCCAACATCCCGACCTCGGCCGGCTATCCGATTCCGATGTTCGGCCTGTTCGCCCAGCCGACCACCGGCAACGGTCAGATCTCGACCCAGGACTTCACCGACGACGGCCTGACCTGGCGCCTGGTGGGCCGCTACGAGATCACGCCCGAGGCCAGCCTCTACGCGTCCTACGCCCGCGGCCGCCGCCCCAAGGTGCTGTCCTCGGCCGCGCCCGCCGCGCCGATGTCGCCGGGCAAGTTCACCCCGGTCTCGGCCGAGACCGTCGACAGCTACGAGGCCGGCGCCAAGAGCCGGCTGCTGGGCGGCGCGCTCTATGTCGAGGGCGCGGTCTACTACTACACCTATGACAACTTCCAGACGTCGGTGCAGGAAGGGGCCCAGATCATCACCACCAACGCCGGCAAGGCCGAAAGCTACGGTTTCGAGGGCCAGGCCACCTGGCAGGCGGCCAGCTTCGCCGAGGTGTTCGCGACCTACGGCTACAACCACGGGCGCTTCAAGGCCGGCATCCGCGACGGCAACCGCTTCCGCCTGTCGCCGGACAACAAGGTCTCGCTGGGGACCAGCCTGCACGCCGACCTGCTGAACGGCCGCTTCACCTTCACGCCGATCTACGCCTGGCAGTCCAAGGTGTTCTTCGACGACGACAACGACATCCCGGCCCTGCAGAAGAACAATCTGATCCCCGACCTGGTGCAGGACGAGTTCCAGAAGAGCTACGGCCTGCTGGACCTGCGCCTGCAGTACCAGCCGTCGTTCGCCCACTGGACGGTCGGGGCCTTCGTGACCAACGCCACCGACGAGAAGTACGTCAAGGACGCGGGCAACACCGGCGACGGCTTCGGCATCCCGACCTTCATCGCCGGCAACCCGCGCTACTACGGCGTGACGTTCTCGCTGCGGCGGTAGGGGTTTCGTCGGGGACACGCACTCATACCCGACGCCCTGCGATTAGGGCGCGGATCGTGGGATGAGTGCGTGTCCCCGTTCGTAGCCCTACGTCTCCGCCTCTTCCTCGCGGCCGGTGATCGATCCGTCCGTGAACAGATATTCCTTCAACTGCGCGTCGGTCTCCGGATCGCTGCGGCGCAGCCATTCCAGCACCATGGCCGCGTGCTCCAGCTCCTCGCGGGCGTTGTGCAGCAGGATCTTGCGCAGCTCCGGGTCATCGCAGTCGTCGGCCCGCTGGCGATACCAGTCCACCGCCTCCAACTCCTCGATCAGCGAGGTGATGGCGTAGTGCTGGTTGAGCGTCTTGCCGCGCAGCTTTTCTCGCGGGACATGGAGTCCTTCGCTGGACATGCATTGTCATCCTACTGTTGTCTCTAGGGGCTAACGCACGAGAAGACCAAGCGGCGCCGTGAGCCTTCCGGGGAGTTGAGCATGACCATCGACAGACGCAGGGCCCTGGCCCTCTTTGGCCTGGGGGGCGCGGGCGCGGCCGGCGAGGCGATGGCGGCGACGCCCCGGGCGCCGTTCGCCGGCCGGGTCGCGTTCATTCACGGCGTCGCTTCGGGCGACCCGCTGGACGACCGGGTGGTGCTGTGGACGCGGGCGACGGCCGAGGCGACGACGGCCCCGATCGCCGTGCGCTGGGACGTGGCCGCCGATCCGGCCTTCAAGACCATCGTCCGCCAGGGCCAGGCCACGGCCGTCGCCGCCCGCGACCACACGGTCAAGGTCGACGTCACGGGTCTCAAGCCGGCGACCGACTATTTCTACCGCTTCCGGCACGTGAAGAACGGCAAGCCGTCCGGCAAGGGCGTGAGCGGCCGCACCCGCACCCTGCCCAAGGGCCCGACCCGCGACGTCGTCCTCGCGGTGGCCTCGTGCAGCCTGTATCCGAACGGCTATTTCAACGCCTATGACGCGATCGCCAGGCTGCCGCGCGTCGACGCCGTCCTGCATCTGGGCGACTACATCTACGAGTATGGCGCCGCGCCCGACGACTACGGCATGGCCTCGCCCACCGCCAAGACCCGCGTGCCGGACCCGCCGCGCGAACTCCTCTCCCTGGAGGACTATCGCCGCCGCCACGCTCTGTACAAGACCGACCCCGCCCTGCAGGCCGCCCACGCCCGCGCGCCGTGGATCGTGGTCTGGGACGACCACGAGACCGCCGACAACAGCTGGATCGGCGGGGCCGAGAACCATCAGCCCAAGACCGAGGGCGACTGGGCCAAGCGCAAGGCGGCCGGGATCAAGGCCTATTACGAGTGGATGCCGATCCGCGAGCCGGCGGCCGGGACCCT
The DNA here is from genome assembly GCF_001427165.1 of Caulobacter sp. Root487D2Y. Classification (NCBI taxonomy): domain Bacteria; kingdom Pseudomonadati; phylum Pseudomonadota; class Alphaproteobacteria; order Caulobacterales; family Caulobacteraceae; genus Caulobacter; species Caulobacter sp. Root487D2Y. Next base: position 283,136 of record NZ_LMFD01000010.1, on the reverse strand, counting down.
GCCCGAGGCGTCCTGGCGGCGCTTCCAGTTCGGCGACGTCGCCACCCTGCTGATGACCGAGACCCGGCTGACGGCGCGCAGCCACCAGCTGGACTATGGCAGCGACCTGCCGGTGAAGGACGGCAAGCCCGACTTCGCGGCCTTCGCCGTCAAGCTGGCCGACCCGGCCCGGCGGATGATGGGCCAGGGCCAGGAGCAGTGGTTGGCCCGCGAGGTCGACGCCTCGATGAAGGCCGACACCGCCTGGCAGGTGCTGGGCAACCAGGTGGTCATGGCCCGGGTGATCCCGCCCGACCTGAAGGCGGCCATGGGCGACGCGGCCTATGCGGCCCTGCTGGCCAAGCTGCCCGACTATGTCGCCAAGCCGGTCGAGCAGAGTCGGGGCCTGTCCCTGGCCGGCGCGCCCGGCAACCTGGACGCCTGGGACGGCTATCCGGCCGACCGCTCGCGGGTCTACGACATCTTCAAGGCCGGCAAGGCGCGGCCGATCGTGCTGGCCGGCGACAGCCACGCCTTCTGGGCCAACGAGCTGTGGGACGACGCGGGGACGACGCGGGTGGCCGCCGAGTTCGGCGTCACCTCGGTGACCTCGCCGGGCTACAGCGACTACCTGCCGGGCGCGCCGCTGGACCAAGCCTATGTGGCGCGCAACAAGGAGGTGAAGTTCACCGACCAGGGCGCCAAGGGCTTCCTGCTGTTGACCCTCGAGCACGGCCGGGCGACGGGCGAGCTGGTCGCCGTTTCGACGATCCTGGACACCCAGTACCAGACCCGGGTGCTGAAACGGTTCGTGGTCACGCCGGGCGACGAGGGCGGGGTGAAGGCGCTGGCGGAGGGGTGAGCTGGAAGCGCGGCGCCCAGGCGCCGCGCTCCCGGATTTGAACTCAGCCGATCCGCATGGACAGCTCGACGTCCTCGGCGAACGGCGTGGACAGGTAGCCCGCCGCCGGCGAGCGCACGCGCGCCAGGTAGTCGGGCGCGTGGTCGGCGTTGTCGGCGACGATCAGGGCGCCGGGCCGAAGGCGGCTTTCCAGCAAGTCCAGGATTTCGGGATACAGCGCCTTGGCGCCGTCCAGCAGGACCAGATCGATCGTCTCGGGCAGATCGACGGCCAGGGTCCGCAGGGCGTCGCCTTCGCGGATCTCGACCAGGTCGATCAGGCCGCCGGCCGTCAGGTTGTCCCGGGCCCGCGCCACCTTGGACGGCTCGAACTCGCTGGTGATCAGGCGTCCGCCGCCGTTGTCGCGCAGGGCCGCGGCCAGGTGCAGGGTCGAGATGCCGAACGAGGTCCCGAATTCGACGATCGTGCGAGCCTTGGCGGCGCGCGCCAGCATGTAGAGCAGGACGCCGGTCTCGCGCGAGACGGCCAGGGGCATGTCCTTCATCTGGCCATAGAAGTCGACATAGTCGGTTTTGCTGCGCATCAGCCGGGCGAGGTCCTCGGGCGTGAGGGCGGCCGCGCCGGGCAGGTCCATCGGCGAGGTCTGGTCGGCCTGCGCGAACAGGCGCTCCAGCAAGGGCGCCAGCGGGGCGGTGGTCAGGGTGTTCATCGGCGTTTCCAGATGCAAAAGCGCGTGTCGTTGCGCCGGGCAAAAAATGCGACTAATTCGTCATGTTTCCTATTCGCATTGCCCGCGCACGCCATGACCGATCGTCCAAGTCCCCGGATTTCCTCGCGGAAACAGCCTCGCCAGGCCCGCTCCAACGAGCTGGTGGCGGCGATCCTGCAGGCCGCTGTTCAGGTTCTGGCCAAGGAGGGCGCCGGGCGCTTCACCACGGCGCGGGTGGCCGAGAAGGCTGGGGTCAGCGTCGGCTCGGTCTATCAGTACTTCCCCAACAAGGCGGCGATCCTGTTTCGGCTGCAGAGCGACGAGTGGCGCCAGACCACCGACCTGCTGCGCGACATCCTGGCCGACGTCGCGCGGCCGCCCCTGGATCGGCTGCGGACCCTGGTCCATGCCTTCGTCCGCTCAGAATGCGAGGAGGCGGGCATGCGCGTGGCGCTTAGCGACGCGGCCCCGCTCTATCGCGACGCGCCCGAGGCCCAGGAGGTCCGAGCGGCCGGCGGCGACATCGTGCGCGACTTCATGCGCGAGGCGCTGCCCATGGCGACCGACGCTGTCCGCGATCTGGCTGGCGACCTGATCAAGACGACGCTGAGCCAGGTGGGCAAGGCTTTCTCGGAAACGCCGCGCACGGCCGTCGAGATCGCCGCCTATGCCGACGCCATGGCCGACATGTTCGGCGCCTATCTGGACCGCCTGGAGCGCGGGCCGGCCTAGCGCCGCGCTTGCCTTGAAACGGGCCTAGCGCCGCTCCAGCGCGATCCGCACGCCGAACGCGACGAACACCCCGCCGGTCACCCGGTCCAGCCACTTGACCACGCCCGGCTTCCTCAGCGCCCGGGCGATCGGCGCGGTGGCCAGGATCAGGCCACCGGCCCAGGCCAGGCCCATGACCACGTGGATCGACGCTAGCAGCAGCCCGAAGGCGGCGGGGCCGGCGCCGGTCGGGATGAATTGGGGCAGGAACGACACGTAGAACACCCCGACCTTGGGGTTCAGCAGGTTGTTCCAGAAACCCTTGGCCAGCGCCGCGGCCAGTCCTCCGCCCCAGTCCTTGGCCGGCGGGGCCGCGCCCGCGTCCGCGTCGAAGGCGGCGCGCGGCTTGCGCAGCAGGTTCAGGCCCAGCCAGACCAGATAGGCCGCGCCGGCCCATTTCAGGATCGTGTAGGCGGTGTGTGAGGCCACCAGCAGGGCCCCGGCTCCGAACGCCGCCGCCGCGCCCCAGGCCAGGCACCCCAGCCCGATCCCCACCGCCACGGCGGTCGCGCGCCGCCAGCCCTCGGCGGCGGCCGTGCGCAGCACCAGGGCGGTGTCCAGTCCCGGCGTGATGGTCAGCAGGCCGGCGGCGAGGGCGAAGGCGATCAGGGCCTGGGCGGTGGTCATGTCGATCCTGTGCGTCGTCCGGCCGGCGGGCGCAAGCCGGACTTGGCCGCCCTGGCCCGTCAGCCGGTGATGTGGCCGATGGCGGCGGCGATCGCCTGCCAGGCCGGCGATTCCGCGACCTGGACCTGGGTGATGTGGAGCAGCAGCATCAGCCCTCCGCCGATCAGGTAGACCGGATGAGGCCGCCCCCGGGTGCGCCAGTCCACCCACATGGCGACGAACAGCAGAATGTCGCCGATCAGGGCGGGAGGAACGGCGACGAAAACCGGCGGCGCGAACACCGCGGGCAATCCGGGCGGCGGGGCCGGCGGCGGCGGGGCCGACGGCGCGAGCAGCGTCAGGAACCACCGCGCGATCGGCGCGCCCAGCAGCGAGATCGTGGCCAGCAGCAGCAGGCGCTTGTGCGTCTCCGGCCGCCTGACCTCGACGATCGCCAGGGCGAACGCGCCGATGAAGAAGCCGATGCCGCCGATGCTCACCCAGGCGAAGGCCCGCACCCCGTGCGCCAATCCCTCCGGCTGGCCGGGCAGCGAGGCCTGGGAGATCCGCAGCGAGACAATGGCGGTGACCACGAACACCATGGCGGTGGCGATGGACACGCCCAGCACGCCCCAGGTGCGGTGGGCCAGGGTCTTGCCCCGCGCCACCAGCCAGGTCTGGGTGCAGAAAAACGCCATCCAGGCGAACAGCACGAGGCCGTGGATGTGGACCAGCGGCGGGCCCTTGAACTTGCCCTCGACCATCGGCACGAAATAGGTCGGCATGAAGCCGAGCACGGCGATGATCAGGCAGGTCAGCGCCATCGCGAAATAGAATTGGCGCGAGACGTTCGCCCGCGCATCGGTCTGCAAAGCCGCTTCGGCCATGTGTCGCCCCCTCGAAACCCCGAAGGACGATGACACAAATCCGCTCGTTCGCAACTTTGGTCGACCGGCGTTCTCCAGGGGGTCTTGACGCCGCCTGCACACGCCCTGGCCGCCGGCTTCACGCGGGCGGGGCAGGCTGGCGGGATGAGAAGAGCCCTACGCCTCGCGCTCGACCAGCGCCCCGTTCTCCCAGACGCGGTAGAAGCAGGAGCGGAAACCCACGTGGCAGGCGCCCCCGTCGCCTTGCGGGCGGACCTTGATCAGCACCGCGTCCTGGTCGCAGTCGATGCGCAGCTCGGTGACGATCTGCAGCTGGCCGCTGGTCTCGCCCTTCTTCCAGAGGCTGCCCCGCGAACGGCTGAAATAGTGGGCGATCCCGGTGTCGAGGGTCAGCTTCAGGGCCTCGTCGTTCATCCAGGCGAACATCAGGATCTCGCCGGTGTCGACGTGCTGGGCGATGGCGGCGACCAGGCCGCTTCCATCAAAGCGGGGAGCGATGGCGGCGCCGCGCTCCAGGGCGGTCTTGTCGGCGGCGGGCGGGAAGATCGAGGAGGTGGTCATGGACGCACATATGGCGCCCCCTCGCCGGGCGTCAAAGCGTGGATCAAGGAACGGGTCGCGGCGCTGGACGCCTGGGCGCGGCCCTGGGCCGAGCGCGGTCGGCTGAACGGCTGGGCCTACGAGTTCCTGCTGTTCGGCCTCAAGCAGGCCTGGGCCTGTCTGTTCGGCGGCCTGATGCTGGCGCTGATCGTCGGCACGCATCTTTGGTGGCCCGCTGGCGCGCCGCTGGCGCGCTACGACTTTCTCGTCATCGCCTCGGTCGCCATCCAGGCCTCGCTGCTGGCCCTGAAGCTGGAACGTTGGGACGAGGCGGCGGTGATCGGCGTCTTCCACATCGTCGGCACGATCATGGAGGTGTTCAAGACCGCCCACGGCTCGTGGATCTATCCCGAGCCGGGCCTGCTGAAGATCGCCGGCGTGCCGCTGTTCAGCGGCTTCATGTACGCCTGCATCGGCAGCTACATCGCGCGGATCTGGCGATTGTTCGACGTGACCTATGTCCGCTACCCGCCGATCTGGACCACCTGGGTGCTGGCGATCCTGGCCTACGCCAACTTCTTCACCCACCACTACGGGCCCGACATCCGCCTGGGCCTGTTCGCGCTGTCGGTCGTGATCTTCGGACGGACCTGGTTCCTGTTCACGCCCGACCGCGTCGCGCGACGCATGCCGTTCCTGCTGGGCGGTCTGCTGGTGGCCCTGTTCATCTGGTTCGCCGAGAACCTCGGCACCCTGGCCGGCGCCTGGGTCTATCCCAGCCAGCGCCACGGCTGGACGATGGTGCCGATCGGCAAGCTGGGGGCCTGGTATCTGCTGATGCTGCTCAGCTACGTGCTGGTGACGGCGGTGCATCGGCCGAGGACGGCAGGATGCGACTAGTTTTCGAAGATGGTCCGGATCACGCCGAGCAAGGCCTGGAGGTCGTCTTCAGGCAGCATTCCCAACTTCTTGCGCAGGCGCCGGCGATCGATGGATCGCATCTGGTCGGGAACGATCAGGCCGTCCCGGTCCTGGAACACGACCGGCACGCGAAACGATGTGGTCCAGCCGCCGGTGGTCATCGGCGCGATGAGGACGGTCCGCACGACCTTATTGAGTTCGTCCGGCGAGATGATGACGCAGGGCCGAGTCTTCTGGATCTCGTGGCCCACGGTCGGATCAAGGTCGGCAAGCCAGACCTCTCCGCGCGTCACCATTCGCCGTCCCATTCCTCGACATCGAAGTCATTGCCGAACTCAGGCCAGACGAGCCCGTCAGCCCCGGCTTCGGCCATGGCGCGGGCCTCTTCCTCCCAGCCTTCACGAGGATGCTTCTTCGGCGCGGCGACGATGATGATGCGGTCGTCCTCCATCGTCACGTCCACGGCGTCGCCGGCTTCCGCGCCGATGCTGGCCAGGAAGGGCTTGGGCAGGATCACCCCCGCCGAATTGCCGATCTTGCGCACCGAGGATCGCATGACGCCGTCTCCGTTAGAACGGAGTTATAACATTTTCTGGCCGCTACTTCCAGATCGGCTTGCCGTCGCCCGGCAGCCCCAGTCGCGCCCACTTCTCGCTGACCGCGTCGATCACCGCCTGGTCCATGCGGATCTCGTTACCCCACTCGCGGTGGGTCTCGGGCGGCAGCTTGTCGGTGGCGTCGAGGCCGATCTTCGACCCCAGGCCGCTCTCGGGGCTGGCGAAGTCGAGATAGTCGATCGGGGTGTTCTCGATCACCGTGATGTCCCGCGCGGGGTCCATCTTGGTGCTGATCGCCCACATCACGTCCTTCCAGTCGCGGGCGTTGATGTCGTGGTCCACGACGATCACCCACTTGGTGTACATGAACTGGCGCAGATAGCTCCAGACGCCCAGCATCACCCGCTTGGCGTGGCCCGGATAGGCCTTCTTCATCGACACCACGGCGATGCGGTAGCTGCAGCCCTCGGGCGGCAGCCAGAAGTCGACGATCTCGGGGAACTGCTGGCGGATCAGCGGGATGAACACCTCGTTCAGCGCCTCGCCGAGCACGGACGGCTCGTCCGGCGGCCGGCCGGTGAAGGTGGTCAGGTAGATCGGCTCCTTCCGCATGGTGATCGCCGTCACCTGGAAGACCGGGAACTTCTCGACGCTGTTGTAGTAGCCGGTGTGGTCGCCGTAGGGGCCCTCGTCCGCGTACTCGTCGAGCAGGACGTGGCCCTCGATGACGATCTCGGCATGGGCCGGCACCATCAGCGGCACGGTCTTGGCCGGGACCAGGTCGACCTTGGCCCCGCGCAGCAGGCCGGCGAACTGGTACTCGGACAGGGTGTCGGGCACCGGCGTGACGGCGGCCAGGATCGTGCCGGGATCGGCGCCCAGCACGGCGCAGGCGGGCAGGGGCTCGCGCTTTCCGGCCTTCTTGTGGCGGGCATAGTGCTGAGCCCCGCCGCGATGGGCCAGCCAGCGCATGATGCAGCGGTCCTTGGACAGGACCTGCATGCGGTAGATGCCCAGGTTGAAGTCGTCCTCGCGGTCCTTGCCCGGGCCCTTGGTCACCACCAGCGGCCAGGTGATCAGCGGCGCCGGCTCGCCCGGCCAGCAGGTCTGGACCGGCAGCTTGGTCAGGTCGATGTCGTCGCCGGTCAGGACCACCTCCTGCACCGGGGCCTTCTTCACCGTGCCCGGCCGCATGGCCATCACGGTCTTGGCCAGGGGCAGCATGTCCAGGGCGTCCTTCAGCCCCTTGGGCGGCTGGGGCTGGCGCAGGAAGGCCAGCAGTTCGCCGACCTCGCGCAGCTCGCCCGCCGTGGTGCGCGGCTCGCCGCCCAGGGTGACGCCCATGGCCACCCGCTTGACCGTGCCGAACAGGTTGGCCAGCGCCGGCATCGGCGAGCGCGTCCCGTCGGGCAGGATCACGTTCTCGAACAGCACCGCCGGACCGCCCGTGGCCAGCAGCCGGGTCTGGATCTCGGTCATCTCCAGCACGGTCGACACCGGCTCGGTCACCCGCACCAGCTCGCCCTTCGCCTCGAGGACGTCGATGAATTCGCGAAGCGAGCGATAGGCCATGCCGGGGAACTCCTGAACGCGGCGGAACCTAGAGGCCGCCCCGCGTCGCGGCAAGCGCGGCCCCGCAAGCTTAACCCTAGGCGCCGCCCGCGCGACGTGATCCTGTCCACCCCGACAGCTCAGGTTGAAAGAGTCCGACGATGACCGATGCTTCCTCCAGCGCCCCGCTCGACACCATCGATTCCCGCGCCGCGCGGCAGGCGACGATCCTCCGCCTGGCCACCGGCCTGATCCAGGGTCTGCTGCTGTACGGCCTCTGGCAGGCCGACAAGTCCAAGGTCTGGCCGGCCACCCAGCACGAGGTCTACGCCGCCTTCCTGATGGTCGTCCTGTTCGTGCCGTTCGTGGGGCTGGCCGGGGTCTCGGCCCTGCGTCTGCGCACCCTGGCGGTCTGGAAGGTCGTGGCCGCGATCCTCGCCGCCGGCCTGGGCGCCTATGGGGTCTGGAGCGGAGATCCCGCCGCCCGGGGCGTCGACGGCCTGGGGCCGCAGACCTTCCTGGCCGTCGCCGCCCTGATCTTTATCGGCCACCACCTGGTCCAGCCGGCCGACATGGAACGGCGGCGCATCGCCCGCTATCCGACCTATTTCGACGTCACCTGGAAGCACGGGGTGCAGGCGGTGCTGTCGCTGGGCTTCACCGGCGCCTTCTGGCTGCTGCTGTTCCTGGCCGCGGCCCTGTTCAAGCTGATCGGCGTCGACGCCATCCAGAAGCTGATCCGGCACGAGTGGTTCGCCTACCCCGCCACCACCCTGATGTTCGCCGCCGCCGTGCAGCTGACCGACGTGCGGGCCAACCTGGTGCGCGGCGTGCGCACGGTCGCCCTGACCCTGCTGGCCTGGCTGCTGCCGCTGATGGCGCTGATCGCCGCGGCCTTCCTGCTGACCCTGCCGTTCACCGGCCTGGAGCCGCTGTGGAAGACCAAGAGCGCCACGGCCATCCTGCTGACCGCCGACGCCTTCCTGATCCTGCTGGCCAACGCCGCCTACCAGGACGGAACCGAGAAGACCGCGGTGGTCCTGAAATGGGCCGCGCGGCTGGCCGGCCTGCTGCTGATCCCGATCACCGTGCTGGCGGCCTATGGCCTGAGCTTGCGGATCGGCCAGTACGGCCTCAGCCCCGACCGGATCGTCGCCGCCGCCTGCGTGCTGGTCGCGGCGGGCTACGCCCTGGGCTACGGGATCGCCGCGGTGCGGCCCGGCGCCTGGATGAAGACCTTGGAAGCCGTCAACATCGCCATGGCCTTCGTGGTGATCGCCGTGCTGCTGGCTCTGTTCACCCCGATCGCCGATCCCCGGCGGCTGTCGGTGAATGACCAGGTGGCGCGGCTGAAGAGCGGCAAGGTCACGGCCGACCAATTCGACTACGTCGCCCTGCGCTTCGACGACGGCCGCTTTGGCCGGAAGGCCTTGGAGAGCCTTGAGCGTGATCCCAATCCGGCGATCAGGGCCAAGGCTCTCGAGGTCGGCAAGCTCGACAACAAGCCCTATGCGTCCTTGCTGACCGCGGCCCCCGACCGTTTCAAGAAGACCAAGATCTATCCGAAGGGCCAGGCCTTGCCCAAGGGCTTCGTCGACCAGACCTGGAACGGCGGGGATGAACCCACCTGTCTCGCGGGCTATCTCGACTGCCGGGCGCTGTTGACCGACACCGACGGCGACGGCGTGGCCGAGGTGCTGCTGTCCTACGGCCAGACCTTCGAGATCTTCAAGGCCGATGCGGCCGGCGTTTGGACCAAGACGGCCGAGACCTCGATGTTCTGCGGGGACCTCGACAAGGCGCTCGAGACGGGCGACGTCCATGTCGCGCCATCCGCGCCGGCCCAGGACCTGGTCATCGGCGGCAAGTCGATGAGGATCGATCCTTCGCCCTCATGCGCCAAGGACGGCGGCCGGACAGACGCGGTGATCATGAGCGGCGTCAAGCGCTAGCCAAGACTCTCGCCGACCGCGCCGGCTTAGGCTCGCCGTTGGCCGCCTCGGCTCCCTCTTCGCGGGATTCGACGTCTAGCCGCGCGTCCGGGTTGTGTTAAGATAACACTGTTCTTTGAAATGGCCCGGCCATCGGCGGGGCCGGTGAAGCGTGCGCGTTCGACCCCCGGGAGGACAGCCATGGACTGGGACACCATCGCCGCCAAGCTCAAGGAAGGCTTCGACGAAGACACCGTCGAGGACCTGATCGAGACCCTCAAGAAGGCCGTCAACCCACCGGGCGGCGCGAACCCGGCGGGCGGCGCCGGTGCGACCCCCGACGATATCGCGGCCGCCCTGGGCCGCATCCTGGGCAAGTTCGGCGGCGGCGTGGCCGGCGGGGCCACCGGCCTGGATCCCGACCTGCTGAAGCTGTTGCTGGAGCTGCTGGGCCCGCTGGCCCGCGACCTTCTGGCCCGGCTGATCGAGCGCTTCGTCGGCGGCGGAGAGCGCTACCGGACCGAGCACCAGGGCGGGCACAAGTACAGCAAGATCGTCCGCCATCCGAAGGACGTGTTCGACCTGGTCGAGGACCTGGCCCCCGACGTCTTCGTCACCGACAACCTGCGGCCCGAATGCAAGGGCGACAGCGTCCAGTTCACGCTCTCATTGAAGGTCGTCTGCCAGGAAGAGCCGATCCGGTTCATCCAGGTGCAGAGCATGGGACCGGCCGGCTCCCAGGCCTATCCGCGCATCACCATGGCGGGCGATCCCGGCTCGAAGCTCCCCAAGCGCGACGACCAGGAGGTGGACGCCAGCTACGACGTCCAGTTCACGATCGACGTGCCCTGCACCGAGATCTTCAAGAACGGCGGCACGGTGATCTTCGTGATCACCGTCCAGGACTTCGACGGCAACCAGGTGGTCGATTTCTGCGAGGCCGAGGCCGCCGACTTCGTGCTGAAGAACAAGTGCTGCGGCACGAATGTCGACGAGGTGTTCCGCGCGCGCCTGCTCGATCTGATCCGCACCGGCATGCGGCCCCTGACCCCGGGCGACCTGGAGAAGCTGATCGAGCTGATCGTCCGTCCCAAGACCGAGGCGCGCCCCGCCCCGTCGACGCCCGCGCCGCCGCCCGAGACCGCGCCGAAGACCCCGGCGCCCAAGATCCCGCCCAAGAAGACCGGGGCCGGCGTCAAGCTGGGCGAACTGCTGGTCGAGATTCCGATCGAGGATCTCGAGGCGTTCGAGGACGACCTGGAGGTCCAGCCGCCGCCGGAACGCCGGGGCGGCCCGTCGACTAAACGCCCTCGCTGACCGCGTTCAGCCGCGCATAGACCCCGCCGGCCGCCTTCAGCTCGCCGTGGCGGCCTTCCTCGACGACGCGGCCGTTCTGGAAGACCAGGATGCGGTCGGCGCCGCGCACGGTCGACAGGCGGTGGGCGATGACGATGGTCGTGCGGCCGTGCATCAGGGCCTCGGCGGCCTCCTGGACCTGGCCCTCGGTCTCGACGTCGAGCGAGGAGGTGGCCTCGTCCAGCACCAGGATCGGGGCGTCGGTCAGGAAGGCGCGGGCGATGGCCACGCGCTGGCGCTCGCCGCCCGACAGCTTGACCCCGCGCTCGCCCACCAGGGTGTCGTAGCCCTGGGGCAGGCGCAGGATGAACTCGTGGGCGCGGGCCTTCTTCGCCGCCGAGACGATCTCGTCCTCGGTGGCGTCGGGGCGGCCGTAGGCGATGTTGTCGCGCAGGGTGCGGTGGAACAGGGCCGGGTCCTGCGGCACCACGGCGATGGCGCGGCGGAGCGACCCTTGGGTCACGTGGGCGACGTCCTGGCCGTCGATGACGATCCGCCCGCCCTGCAGGTCGTGCAGGCGCTGGACCAGCTTGACGAAGGTCGACTTGCCCGAGCCCGTCGGCCCGACCAGGGCCACGCGCTCGCCCGGCGCGATCTTCAGCGAGAAATGGTCGTACAGCGGCGCGCCGGCCGACTTGTAGCGGAAGGTCACGTCCTCGAAGGCGATGGCGCCCGGCCCGCGCTTGAACGCCGGCGCGTTCGGCGCGTCGGCGATCTGCGGGGCCAGGCCTTCCCAGGCGGCCAGGTCCTCGGTGTCGTCCAGGCCCTTCTGCAGCATGCGGATGTTCTCGCCCATGTTGCGCAGATAGCCGCTCATCAGCATGAAGGCGGTGATGGCGAAGGCCACGTCGCCGGGGGTCGCGGTCCCCTTGGCCCAGGCCTGGATCATCGCCGCCGTCAGCCCGCCCTGCAGCAGCACCAGCAGCAGGTTCTGGCCCAGCCAGACATTGGTGAACTTGTGCCAGGTGACCATCACCGCCTCGCGCCAGGCGGCGGTGACCTCGGCCACGCGGGCGCTCTCGCGGGCCTCGGCCCCGAAGCTCTTGACCGTGGGGTTGGAAGTGACGGCGTCGGCCAGGCTGCCGCCGATCCTGGAGTCCAGGGCGTTGGACTTCAGGTTGGCGGGGCGGACATAGGCGGTGGTGACCACCAGGTTCACGGCGATGTAGGCGGCGACCACCACCAGGGCGACGACCCCCGCGAGGGGCTGGCGCAGCAAGAGCATCACCGACAGGCCGACCAGCACGATCAGGCTGGGCGCCAGCCAGATGGTCACCGCGTCGGTCACGCTGTCATAGCCCCACATCGCGCGGGTCAGCTTGCGCACCGTGGCCCCGGCGAAGCTGTCGGCGTGCCAGTCGGACGAGAAGGCCTGGACGCGGGCGTAACCCTCGTTGGTCATCTCCTCCATGTTGCGGGCGGCCAGCGGGATCCAGAACCGCATGGCCAGGTTGCGGATCAGCGAGAAGCCCAGATAGACGCCGACGAAGGCCGCCCAGGCGACCCAGGCCGCGTCGATGGCGGACGGGCCTTTCGTGACGGTGTCGATCAATTGGCCCGAGGCCCAGGGCAGGGCCAGGTCGAAGCCGATGGCCGCCAAGGTCAGGCTCACCCCGGCCACGAACAGGCCCTTCCGACGCAGCCAGAAGCGCGCGATGAAGCCCAGCACCCTGGCGTTGCTCAGGGCGCGGCGAGGTTCGCCGTGTTCATCTTGGTCAGCCGCGTCGGTCATGGTGGGGGGTAGATAGGCGCTCGACGTCCTGGAGGCGAGCGGCGGCTCTCAAGCCTTCGGGGAAGTGTTGCCCCGGCGCCGCGCTCCGCCGAACGGCCGCCAGCGCAGGTACCAGCGGATGGCCGGCCCGATGATCGGCGTGCGCAGCAGCGGCCGCACGGCGTGGGGCCGGGTCTTCAGGAAGCACATCACCGCCCCGATCCAGAACACCGTGGTCGGCATGCCCGGCACGACCGCCCCGACCGCCCCGGTGGCCAGCAGCGCGACGCCCAGGCCGTCCAGCACCCAGTGGATCGGGCGGGACAGGCGCTTGCGGGGCGAACGAGGGGCGTCGGTCATCAAGGGGAATGTGGCGGCTGCACGCGCCGGCCGCCACCCCCCTTTTCGCGGTCTGGGCGGCCGGATCGTCAGGGGCGTTTCCGAAATGGCGTTTCCCTCCCCCCTGCGGGGAGGGTGGCGGCGAAGCCGACGGGTGGGGGACGGGTGCAGGGTGTCGGACGGGGGGCTTATCTGCTGATTCAGCAGCCCCCACCCGACCCTGGCGCTGCCAGGGCCACCCTCCCCGCAGGGGGGAGGGAAGGGTTTGCGCTCGGCGCATAGCGAGCAAAGCCCCGTGTTTTCAATGCTCTAATTTTTCTCGACCCGATTTGGTCCTCACCCCTCCAAACCGCCCTGATAATAATCCCACCTGAAGGCACGGGGAGGGCGCACGTACGGCGACCGATGCGGCCTTCAGGGGTGGACGAGCGGGAAGGCTTGTTCGCCGTGTCTTTTTCGGAAGACGCCCAAGGCCGGTTCGGAGCAGGTTCGCCTTAGTCGCGACGAAGCTCCGGCGCCTGGGGTAGGCGGATCAGGCCAGCAGGCATGCGGGGGTTACGCATGCGGTCCGACGCCTTCCTGAACCGACACAAGCTCTCGGTGGCGATTTAATGCCAAGAAGCGGAGGTAGTGGCCGCCGTTTTCAGGGTGGGGAACGGACTTGAGCCGGCGCTTCGTAAATGACGAACCTAGCGACCTTGGTGGAGGACATTGCCTTCGCAAGTTCGCGATCATGATAGCCGGGCAACGCTTTCAGCCAGGCGACAAAGTCATGAACCCCATTCGCTTCCAAGGGAAAGATACCCGTCGGCGCTGCGGCTTCGGCGTAGAGTAGGAACACGACGTCCTCGCCCCAAGGTCCACTGTCGTCCGTGGCGATGACGACACGCCGCATCTCACTCGCCAGAAGCGTGCGTTCGGTGCCCTGACCATCGTTGATCACGATGACGCCATCGACGACCGTGACCGTCCAAGAAGGCGGCTTGCCTCTAGCTATCCATTTCTTCAACCATCTGAACACCATGAAGCTACGCTATGGATCGAGGACCATGTCTGCAACGGGTAGAGGGGCGGACGTTGCTTCAAACTGCGCTGCGCTTCACCATGCATTGATGGAAGACCAGCTTGAACCCGACATTATTCGCTCGCCGGAAGAGGTAGCTCGGAGAGCCCTTGCTCTGTTCTCGATTGTCGGCATCGCCCTTGGCGCTCCGAGGTCGGACGTCATCGACTGGCTGGATAGGACCGGGCTTAGAACCGATCTCGCACCCTCCGAAGAACGGTTTATCGCGACGCCAACCCCTTCCGAGCGGGAAATTATCGATGCGGGATGGTTGTCTGAACGTCTCGTCGTGCTTTGTTGGGCGCTATGCGAGGTTGGCGAATTGCCGCGCCCCGACGAACAATGTGACACAGGTTCCTTTCAGGAAATTCTCCCCCCGTTCGCTGATGTAGACACGACGAGCTTCATTGCTGGAGCAAAGCTGCGATCCGATGGCGACCTCATCGCGAAAGCCGATGAAATTCTCCGGCAGCATTGGGAAGCCCGAAACGCGAAGCTGACCGGCAAGATGCCACGCATCCCGGTAAATATCGGGATCGCCCAAGAGCGGCATCACGCAATCAATTGGGTCATTGGATACGATGGATTGCCTTGGGATGAGGTCACAAGAGATACTTGAGACTTGGCGCTCGACTTGGGTCGAAAGCGCGAAATGCCGGCCGTGCGCCGGAGATGGACCTTGGGCCTTACCGCTCGACAGATAGGGGAAGAGAATGACGGCCATTCGCTGGGAGGTGTTGGAGCAGCTCGTCAAAGAGGCCAGGAACGGCGGTCACGACCTTATCGCTCGGGCAAGTCTGTACGCAGCCGCCGATGCTTTCGCAACGCAGGCGACCCGAATGCTGCTTGAGGATGGGGCATCCATCCACGACGCAGGGTTCGGCTATCTGGGGGGCTTTCTAAGCAATTTCGCCATCGGCCTAGGCTTCGGCTCGCTCGATGCTCCAGGCAGCGATCCACTCCGCTTCATCGGCATAGCGGACGAAGACCTCTACAAAGCGCGCGGGCAGTTCGCCCGCTAGGCACGGTGCAGGCTTTGTCGAGGCCAATCGAGGTCCGACGAGGGGCGCGGATGGCGCCCGCTATCGCGGGTCGGGCGCTTCCCTCAAGGGGCGTGGTTTGGGAGGGGAGAAGATGACACAAACCATCCTGGCATGGAGCATCATCGTTCTGGGACTGGTTGCAGCGTTGCTCTGGCTGCGCGCGAGCGTTGTTAGAGTAAGCTCCGATAAACATCTCGCCAAACTTAGAGCGCGTGGCGAGCTTGGCCCCAATGAATCGCCCTTCCAAATCACTGAAAACGGTTACGACGTCCTCGAGTCCATGAAAGCCTCCTCTGTTTGGAATGCTTGGGCAGCTGGTGTCACAGCGCTGACCGTTCTTCTCCAAGCAGCGTCAAACCTATTGTCGCGATTGGGCTGACCTATCGCGTTATTTGCAGGGCAGATGTGCGACCATGGACGATAGCCCGTACGAGTTGCCCCACGGCGACGAATTCGATCCTGACACGCCAGCAGCCGCTATGGCGCGATTGCGGGACCGACTGAACGCCATCCACCCGCAGGCGGCAGCGATTATCACCGCACATACAGCTCTAGAACTGGAAGTAGACCAGGTGCTGAAGCGGTTCCTTACCCGCCCCAGCAAATTGCCCAGACTGAGCATGGACCATCAATTGGGCCTGCTTCGAGCGCTCGTGGGCGACCCATGGCTCGATCTCGTTCTAGATGCAATTGGCGCCTATGGCGGACTACGCAACTCTGTCGCGCATGGCGATAGCGCGAGCGTAATTGCCAAGGCGTTAGGCCGGCTCGGCGACAAGACGCGCGAAATTGGAATGCCGCTCACTCCCCAGACCAACCTAGGGTCTTTCGCTATGGGGCTTGCTGCTGCTCTCCACGTAGGTTCAGAAGGCCAGCCCGGCTTTCGCTGAAATCATAGTCACGTAGGCTCTGCGCCCTAACCGGTCATCCGATCCCGAGTTTTCTACCGACGTGTCCAATTAGCGCGTGACGGAAAGGTTCGGTCTGCAACTTGAAATGAATCCGCCCTTCGGCAGGGCCAAAATCAGCATGATCGCTGAACGTTTGGACCTCTCCTTGCTCGTCGTTGAAATTCACCAAGCCCTTGTTGATCCGCGTGCCACTCTCTGGCCTGACGAAAAACTTCCACGTTGGCACTCCGGCAGAACTACTCGACCATGCGCCGACATCGTCATTTATGTCACTGAGGCGTTTCGCGGCACTAACAAGAACGCGGTCGCCGAATTTCAACTGTTCTATCTGCGCTCTTACCCTAGGTATGAACCGCAAGTAGGGAAATATCTCTTCACGACGTGCCCATAGCTCCGAGCCGTCGGAGAATGCGGGGATTGCTGAAGCACGCAAGAACTCCGCAAAAGTCACGACGTCAGACGATTGTGCGACATTCTTCGCGGATACAATCGCTTCCGAAATTTCCCCTGTATCTGAATCGAGCTCTATTCGATTGAGCGGAATGGAAGTAGCGAACCAAAATGGGTGGGAAGCAAAGCTAACGCCCAACCCATCCAGCAAATAGGACAGTCCAAACGCCTTCGCTTCCTTACCGGCGAATTCATGCTCGCCTGTTGCTATTCGATATTCTACCATAGATTGGTCAGGGGCACCTAGAAGCTCCACAACTTTATCAAATGGCGATCGATCTTGTAGCCTTTTGAGGAATTGCCCTTCCTCGACACACATACTTGCGTTTCTTAAGGCCGCTATTGAGTATGTTTCGCCGATAGATATCGCATTCAGCTCAATATCGCTGTTAAGGATCACATCTGAGCTGAGTTTTCGAAGTTCTCGTATGACGCTGACCAAAGATCTCAGGTGTTCACACGCAGGTTCTAGCGCTATAGCGCCGTCGGGCGTCGAGAGGTCGTTGAGGAAAATCTCGAAGGACATTTTGCAGATCAATCGAGAAGTTGATCGAGGCTGCGTTCCCACTGGTCAAAAAAACCGGACGGCCAATATGAGAGCCGCCCTTCTTTTGTCAGGCTGGGTGTCTCAAACGTGCTCTGATCCCCAGGCTCCCGATGAAAGAAGTGGAATGCTGTCGCAGCTGCGTCGAGATGGCCGTCCTTCACGGCTAACCTGATGCCGTTGAGGACGTGATCGCTGTGGCTCTCTGCAATGACCTGCACGCCGCCTGCTGCGGTCAAAGCAAGAAGCCGCCCGATAGCGACCTGCCCTTTGGGGTGAAGCTGTGCCTCTGGATTTTCAACAACGATGAGTGAGCCGGGCTCGGCGCCTAGGCATGCCGTGATGACCGGCAAAGCATGAGTGAGGCCAAACCCTACGTTTGTTGGCCGGAGTGGTGCGCCGTAGCTGACGCCCTGGCCTCGGTAGGAGAATGCTAGTCGAACGAAATCAGTCATGGGCACCGGATGGGGCTCTACGCGTACACCGGGACTGAATTCCTGAAGCCAAGCGTTCACTTGCGCCAAAAGGCTACGCGCCTCTGGCTCGGAAGGATGAACCAGCTTTGAGTTTGAGATCTTCTCGTCGCCGAATTCGAGAAGGTAATGAGCAGTAAAATCACCCCTAGGGCCGATAAATCTCTGATGCCTAACGGCATGATGCGACTTTGGAAATGTTACGGAGGGCGTAATCCGATCAGCACGTAGAAACTGGAATCCAGAATCCAGCAGATTGAAAATCTGTAGCTCTCCGTGAGCTCCAGATATGCCATGGCTGGGCCGATCTGAGCACGTAAGAACATCTGCGCTCGTATCAATCGGCGCAGACCAACGTAAAACGTGTTCCCCCAGAGCATTTCGAATTGATACGTCGATTGCTATTTCTGCATCATCAAACTGATGGTTGAGAATGTCGGCGCCGGTTCCCAGCTCAACTAAATCGCCATTAAGTATTAGATCGCCAGACATCAAAAACCCGCCATCCCAGGATTGCCTAAGCAATCCTAGCGCCTGAAGAACAGTGCTCTTGCCGCTGCCATTCAACCCAGATAGCAGTGTTAATTGAGATAGCGGGATAGTTGCTTCCCGAAAGGCTTTGAAATTCTTTAGTCTAAGGGCTTCGATCATCCTACCGCGCCCGCGAAAAGTTCTTGTATTCTAGTGAATCTGCGATTTACCTTCGCGACATCACCCGTGCCTTGCGAAATCGCGGAATCGAAAGATCGATCGCCACAAAGCACCATAAAGCCGGATCGAACAGCATCTCGATTTTCGATTAGGCGCGTCATTGTGGCGTCGTCTGTATTCGCAAGATTGACCGATATTGCTTCGAATAGAGCCTTATTGATGGGCAGCCGGCCCACGTTCGGAGAATACCTCTTTCTAAAAGCATCATCTCCGAATATCGCCGTCGCAGCCATCATCGAGCGCTGGAATACTAACTTGCTGTAGGTGATTTGCTCGGCGGTGAGTTCGTTGACCGCCTTCATCGCCTTTATGAGAAAGCCATCCATATCAGGCTGCTTATATTGCACCAGCCCAAGGCCGAAGAATGCGAGGAACCGCAACACCAGCTCTCGGTCATCCATCCGTATGGGGCGCACGCTCCCATCGGTTGCTTGGATAAATTCTGGCATGGACGCCCATTCTTCCAAGACATTTCGCGCCGCCCCTGGGGTAATTGCATGCCTAAGTTCTTGGGGGGAAAGAGCTATGCCACCAGTATTAATGCGAGCAAAAATGTTGAACTTGACCTCCGCCGGAGTTCCCTTGCGGATTAGGTGGATAACAAGTTCCGTCTCTCGCAATCTTAACTGAAGTCGAGGGCTAAGTTCCTCGAATCTTTTCCCGTCATACACGCCGAGGTATTCCAACCCGGTTAGAACGAGTGGAGATTCGCTTATGATTGTTGAATCTATAAAGCGTGAAATCGTTGACAGGCGTTGGATGCCGTCTACCACTTCCCATCGCTCATCCTCGTCTTCAGCTGCGTACAAGACTGGGAGTGGAATTCTCAAAAGAAGAGATTCAATCAGCCGACTTTGACGCTTTGAGTCCCAAACGCCCCAGCGGCGTTGAAAATCGGGTTGGAGATCGATCATCCCCGAGCGAGTACGCGAAAGGAGAAGGTCGACGGTCATCGTTTTGGTGACGACGTCGATGTCCTCCGGGTCAAACGGTTCGGCGATTTTTTCAGCGTCGTCCGGTGCCGTTTCCTCGCGCTCAACCCCCGTAGAAAGGCCTTGGAGGTCTAGCTGCTCGTATACCGTCGCGTCGTCCGCGGACATTTGGCTCGCTCACTGAAGCTTGTCGTTCACCATGGGAAGTCGCAGTGCTTCGGTCAACGTGGAAGCGAGCGACACATAGAGTCGTGACCATAGAGGCTAAACACCCGCAGGGCATGGAAATGACCTCTGCGCTCCTGCGTGCGGTGGATAGCTGGAAGTGCAGGGTTTTTGGACCAAAAACTTAGGGCTCGCCAAATCGCGCTCGGCGACACGGCGGACCTCAAGGGCCTTTGAACGGCGGCCCGCCGCGCCTGGTGCGATGATCGAGAGATCTTCGACAGGAGGGCTCTGAAATGGATCTGTACGCAGGACTGGATGTCGGCCTGAACGAGACGAGCATTTGCCTCGTCGACCGCGAGGGCAAAACCATTCGAGAATGGAAGATCGCCACCGACCCGGCCGGCGCGGCCGAGGCGCTGGCGCCCTACGCCGCCGAGCTGCGACGGGTGGGCGTGGAGGCCTCGTCGCTGGGCCTTTGGCTCTATCGCGGCCTGCACGCCGAAGGCCTCCCGATGGTGATGGCCGAGGCCCGGCACATGAGCGTGTCGCTCTCGACGATGCGCAACAAGACCGACCGCAACGACGCCCGAGGCATCGCGCAGATGATGCGCCTGGGCTGGTTCCGGGCCGTCCATGTGAAGAACGTCGAGACCCAGAAGCTGGCCACGCTGCTGACCCAGCGCAAATTCCTCAAGCGCAAGCTGATCGACCTGGAGAACCACATTCGCGGCGCCTTGCGGGCCTACGGCATGCTGGTCGGACCGGTCGGGCGCAAGGACTACGACCGTCGCGTCCGCGAGCTGATCGCCCACACCGACTACGTCTTCATCCGCCTGATCGAGGCCATGCTGGACGTGCGCGCGGGCGTGCTGGAGGGCTATGACCGGCTGCATAAAATCCTGCTGCTGGTGGTCCAGCACGACACGGTTTGCCGGCGGCTGATGACCGTCCCGGGCGTGGGGCCGGTGACCGCCCTGGCCTTCAAGGTGGGGGTGGACGACCCGCACAGATTCCGACGATCACGCACCGTCGCCGCCCACTTCGGACTGACGCCTAGACGCATCCAGTCGGGCACCATCGATATCGAGGGGCGCATCAGCAAACGCGGCGACCGGATGGTGCGAGAGGCGCTGTGCGAGGCCGCCGCGAGCCTGCTCAACCGGGTCAGACGCTACTCGGCGCTGCGGGCCTGGGGGCAGCGGATCGCCAAGCGAAAAGGCGCGATGTGCGCCATCGTCGCCATGGCCCGCAAGCTGGCCGGCATCCTGCATCGCATGTGGATCGCCGAGGCCGACTTCGAGCCGCTGCGGGGCGCCAAGATCACCCAGAAACTGAAGTTGAAGCCGGCATGAGGCGGCTTCCCCAACCCTCTTCGCCAGGTCGCCGGCCCGCCGACGCCTGGCCCAACAGGAGCGAAAACCGAGATCCGCGCGCGCGGTGAGCGTCCCCTGGCGGGGCCGCGAGACAGGGTATGTCCGCCATCTTGCCTGCTCCTTCCTCCTCGGAGAACGAGAGCGCGGTAATGCTTGGACCGCCCTGTCATTTACACAGACGACGAGCCTGCGACGGCCCTGGCGCCGAACGCGAAGGAACGCATGGACCCCGCCTGGAGATAGCCGACCGCCTGCGCCGATGACCGAACCCGCGCGGCCTGGACGCGGGCAGAAAGGAGCACGGCCATGACTGAGCCAAGAGACCGACAGCCGGAAAAAGCTTGGCGATCGTTGACTTTAGACCCGCGATTAGGAAGGCAAGATAAAGCTACGGCACCACCCAAGAGGGGTGTCTCCGTAAGTCATTGTCTGCACATCGTTTCTAGCTTCACCAGAATGGCGCCATGGCTCCCGAAATGGAGCCATTTAGCGCCATTGAGCGCTAAGTCTTTGGAGTATAAAGGGTTTTTATGGTGCCATACGTCAGGAGGCCGCCATCACCTGCGCCAAATCGACAAGGACACGACGCTGATCGGCCGTCAGGGTCCGATAGGCCTTCACCAGTTCTGTTGAACCATTGAGCACCAGGAAATCACCAAACTCGGAAAGGACCGACGGGTCAGCTCCGCTTTCCTCCAGGTCGCTGAAGAAGCTGGCGACCGGTACCCCTAGCGCTTGAGCGATGGCGAAGAGCTTGGACGCGCTGACGCGGTTGCTGCCGAGCTCATACTTTTGCACCTGCTGAAAGGTCACGCCGATCGCCGGCGCCAGGTCATGCTGGGAGACGCCGATCGCACGCCGCCGGGCGCGGATCATCTTCCCAACGTGCACGTCGATAGGGTCAGGGCTCTCCGCAGGCGGTTTGGGCATGAGCAAGCTCCTCTTTCTTCAGAGCGGGAGCACTAGCATGCCACGCGGGCGCAGAGGCGACCTTGCCAAGGTCCGCAAGGGGGGGTGGAGGACGTTAGTGCGCGGGCTCATTCTCGCAGTTTTGAGAGAGAAACGCGTCCACTTGATTCGCCGCATCTAGGTCGGTCGGAAACTGCCAGCGAAGGAAAGGCGAGACCTCCTCGAAAGAAAGGTCCGAGGCAGATACTGTGACGCTGCACGCAAGCTTCATGGCCAGAGAGTCCTGGTAACGGGAGAGGCGCGACAAAATCCACTTACAGCGAAACCGGAGGTAGTTGATATCCTCGCGTTTCGGACGTGGCCCTTTTTCCGCCGTTCTACACTGTCGAAGTGCCACTTCACATGCGTAATAGGCAGGTTCATCTTCCTCCGCCTCATGCGAAGCCTGAGCAAATAAGACATTTGCGAGCACTGGCGCTGCGTCGCTAGGTTCAGTGCTGCCATATATTCGGAAGACGCGCCTCAGAAGTGTCAGGGACTTACCAAAGCGTTGCTGCGAAAGGGCCCTTGACGCCCGAGCAATATAAAAGTCAGCCAGCAGCTTTCTCATGATCGGGGACGGCTCCTCGTAACTCGATGAAAGCAAGTCGACTGAGTTCGCGTCAACGTAGCGCTTTTACGGCGGCAAACGAACAAGGTCCGACTGGGGTCGGGAACGGAAGATCACCTCGTTCCGGAAGCCGGACGCTCGCGGCACGCCGCCTCGCGCAGCTCAAGGTCGGCTTTGTGGCGGTGGGCTAATTTCCCCTCCCGACCCAAGTCGGACTCTTCTCAGCGCTAAGCGAGCTTGCCCGAATCCAGTTCTGCGGTGCAGCTTAGAGGTGAATTTCAGCGAGACGGCTTATGCAAGCACTTCCCGACAGCCTGCTCACAATCGCTGCAATCCTTTCCATTGTTCCTTCGCTGCTGCTCGCTGTGCCCAGTGCAATGATCCTAGCGAGGGTCGGTCATAGCCCTTGGTGGGCGTTGCTCGTGTTCGTCCCGATAGTGAACTTTGTCGCTCTATGGGTTTTCGCTTTTGGTCGGTGGCCTGCAAGCACGCCACGAATATAGGTTCCGACTTCGACCCTACCGGTGCGGCCCTGACGTCCAACTTCCACCCTGAGCAGAAGTTAGCTAGGTCGGCGTGTCGGCGAATGGGTAGGCCGCGACTTGGTGTTCGTCTTCGTAGATTACGTAGCCTGGTCGCTCGGTACGCAGGACATCGACACTGACATCGTGGGCCTCCAACACACGCTGGAGATCACGCATCTTGGCGATGTGGACGGCGCTAGCAGCTTTGAACCAACTCAACGCCTGACCTTTCGCGTGAGGGCGACTGGAGATGGAGAACCGGTCAGGCTTTTCCAGGTTGTCCCTGAACCAGTTCAACACGCCTTGGTAAGCGTCGATCTCGTGCGGCGCGAGAACCCCGCGAGCTTCCAGAGAAGCGGCGGCTTGGAAAAGCCCTTGGCGTCGTCCGGAGTCAGGATCGAGTTGGCTAACAACGAAGCGAAGATGAATGGCCACGCTAGGTGTTTAATGGAGCTGGGTATGGCGCGCCAGCAATGCTGCTTCCCACCCCTAGCGGACCTTCCGGGCGTCCGCTCTGGGCGGCAAGGTCCAAGGTCCGCTGTCGGCGACGGGACCAATTTCCGGACCCGACCCTGAGCGGAACTTGTGGTTGTCCGCTCTAGGGAATCCACCAAGGGAACGCTAGCACAATCCCACTACAATTTCGGATGTAAATCCTTTTGCACTTTCCGCGCGCGCCTCTCTAGATTGCGCCTGTGAGCCGGGGGAATTGCATGAGACATCGATCGATCGGACTAGCCCTAGCGATCTGCGCATTGTCGTCGGCGCCGGTGATGGCGCAAGAATCGACGCAGGCGCCTGAAGCCGTCGCAGTGCTTAAGTCCGTCGGTGCGCCCAGTGTACACTCGGCGGGGCTGCTTAAACGCGGCGACGTTATCGTGGGCCTTCCCGTGACCCATGGGCTGACGGGCGTGTTGCGCCAGGCGGCGCAGAAATCCGGTTTCGCAAATCGACCGTCGATCCCTGCGGGAGCCGTCGTTTATGGGATTCCGGTGTCGGAACATCTCAGGCAGAGCATCACTTGGTGCGCGCCCACCGACATTTCGCATCCAGACAAGCCGGCGTGGGACGCGGTTTGTTTTCCGCAGGCCGACGATGGCATTTACCGTTGGATATCACCGCTTCAGCCCCTGTTTCCCACTTCCTTCTTGTTTTCGACGAGATCACCGACCGCTTCGGTGGTCGATGTCGAGCGGAAGCCAGTGGATCTGCCGGTCATGCAGTTGGTGTTCAAGTTCGCTAAATGGGGCGCGAACGATGCCATCGTAGTCGTTAGCGTCGATGCGCCCGGCGCAGACGGCTTTATCGACAATCGCAGCCTGCGTCGCTTGCCCGATGGCAGCGCGCGGCTCAAGGCCTTCGGTGGCGAGTTCAAGCTGACCCAGGTCGGAACTGATCGCAACGCCGCCATGCTGGAGGTAATCACGCCGCCGAGCGACGCGCCAAAGCCCGAGTTCGGATCTACCCGCTAGCGCGACATGACGGTGCTCGGACCGGCTTCTGTGATCCACCCTTGGCAGAACTTCGAAACGTCCGCGGTCAGTGCCTCGCGGATCGGGCGTAGGTGCCGGACGGCAACCTGCCCCTCAAGGGCGGCTACGCCGTCGCCTACGGCGATGCGCTTTGCGCACCCTTGACCGTCAGCTTGCCGCCCGGCCAGGGCTCGGCATGCGGTTTAAGCCGAAGCAGGCGCCAGGCGCCTGCGGCTTAACCGCGATCTAGGCTTTGAGGCGCACCCCCGGGCCACCCGGCTTCAACTCTCCAGCGTCCATAAATACGACGCCCACCCCCTCTAGCGCCTTGCGTACGGCATCGACGTTTGCCGCCGTGCTGCGACCCGGACCAAGCGGCCCTTCCATGCGGCGGATGGTGGGCATGGACAGGCCCGACGCCTCGGCAAGCTGAGGCTGACTCCAATCCACCAGAGCGCGCGCAGCCTTGATTTGCTCGGCGGTCAGCATGAAATTATCACTTTATGATCTGTCATAATCGTTTTGTGTTGATTTGGCCGACTCGGAATGATATGAAAATGATAACCACTGAACCGGGATGTTCGCTATGGGCTCGCGTCGAAAGACGGGCGGCGAAGACGTGCGCCTGCCTGACCTCACCAGACGATCTGTTATCAGCGCTGCTACCGCCGCGCCCGTTCTAGCAAACGCGGGCAGTGAGGCCTCAGCGGCGGACGACCTCATTGTCCGCTGCGCCAGCTTCGTCGCCATCGACATCAGGGTAGGCCGCTTGGTGCGCCGCTGGGGTGATCTGGAGAGCGAGGCGTTCGCGCTGCCCGGCTGGTTCGACCTGTCGAAGCAAGAGCAGTTGGCACATCCCAAGGGCCGGGAAATGGCCGAGATTGACCGGATGCTCTCCAGCCTGTTTGACCAGCGATGGAAGCTTCTAGCCGATCTGCCAACCGTTGCCGCCAACGACCCTACCGGCGTCGCCGCCAAGATCGCGGTGGCCGCCAGGGCGGTCGATCCCGAAGACCACGAAGAGGCCCACAACCTCATCGCTGGCGCGGCCCGTGATCTGGCCAACATGCGCTGTCCCGACTGTCATCGCCCCCTGGTGCTTGAGGGCTGGATCGACTGGTCGATCCGTACCGGACGGGAGTGAAAGCGGGTGAGCCGCGCTCTAACCGTCGTTGAGGCCTTGCGGGTCTGGATCGAGGCTTGGCGTTTCGCTCGTCAGGAATCGCCCGCCATGACCGACGACACACGCCCCGCGCTCCAACGCTTCCGCCCCGCCAACGAAGACGCCGCCCTCTACGCCGTAGGTACGGTTTCGCCGCAGCAAGACGCGGTTCTGGCCCTGGCCCGCTTGATCGGCCGCCAGATCGCCCGAGAAGAGTTCCAGCGCAGCTTTGCGCCCGCCAACGACCAACGCCCGCGATCGGAGACCGACCAGGGCTAGCCAGGAGATCGTCATGACCCGCGTGGCCATTTACGCCCGCTATTCCGACGACAAGCAAAGCGCCCACTCGATCGAGGATCAGGTCCGCATCTGTCGCATGCACGCCGACAAGGCGGGGTGGCGGGTAGTCGAGACCTACTCGGACGCGGCCATCTCCGGTTCGACCGTCATCCTTCGCCCTGGCGTTCAGGCCCTGTTGCGCGACGCCCTGGCCGGTGAGTTCGATGTCGTCCTGGCCGAAGCCATGGACCGGCTCAGCCGCGATCAGGAAGACATCGCCGGGCTCTTCAAGCGGCTGCGGTTCGCGGGCGTGCCGATCGTCACCCTTTCAGAGGGCGAGGTCTCCGAGCTGCACGTCGGCCTCAAGGGCACGATGAACGCCCTGTTCCTCAAGGATCTGGCCGCCAAGACCCATCGCGGCAACCGGGGCCGCGTGGAGGCCGGCAAGGTCGCGGGCGGCAATTCCTACGGCTACAAGGTCGTTCGCGAGATCGACGCGGCCGGCAAGGTCACCACCGGCGAGCGGGAGATCATCCCCTATGAAGCCGACATCGTGCGCCGCATCTTCCGCGACTATGTCGCCGGCAAGAGCCCGCGCCAGATTTGCATCGAGCTGAATGCCGAGGGCGTCGCCTCGCCCCGAGGCCGGGCCTGGGGCGAGATGACCATCCGGGGCCATCTGTCGATTCAGTCCGGCATCCTCAACAACCATTTCTATATCGGCCAGATGGTCTGGAACCGGCGCCGGGACGTGCGCAACCCCGACACCGGTCGGGCGCGCCACCGCGTGAACCCGCAAAGCGAATGGGTCTACGCCCAGGCGCCCCATCTGCGGATCATCGACGATGACCTCTGGAATGCGGCAAAGGCCCGCCAAGAGCATCACGCCAGGGCTTATCAAGCCGCCGTCGCCAAGGGCGCGCCGAGCTTCCAGGCGGCGGCCACCGGTCGCCGCCCCCAGACCCTGCTTTCCGGCCTAATCACCTGTGGACTGTGCGGCGGCACGGTCGCCAAGCGCGGGAACAACCGCTTGGCTTGCGTCGCCCACATCAAGGGCCAGGGCTGCACCAACGCCAGCGCGGTTCGCAGCGACAGCCTCGAAGCGCGGGTTCTTGTCGGCCTCAGAGAGCGCTTGATGGCGCCCGAGGTCATGGCCGAGGCCATGCGGGCGTTCATCGAGGAGACCAACCGCCTCAACCACCATCGCCGGGCCAACGAGGCGGCCGACCGGCTACGGCTGGAGAAGGTCAGGAAGGCCATCGCGGGCATTGTGTCGGCCATTGAGGATGGCGGTTATACCCGCCCCCTCATGGAGCGCCTGAAGAGCCTGGACGCCGAGGTCGAGACGATTGAGCGTTCCCTGGCCGAGGCCCCGCGCGACGTGCCCGACGTTCACCCCAATGTCGCCGAGCTTTACCGCCGTAAGGTCGAGCGGCTGGTCGAGGCGTTGAACAACCCGGCCGACCGCACCGAGGCGGCGACGGCCCTTCGCGCACTCATCGAGAAGGTGGTGGTCACGCCGACCGGGCGGCGTGGAGAGGTGGATGTTCGGCTGTTTGGCGATCTGGAAACCGTGCTGGCCTGGGCTGAGGACAAAGACGTGGGGTTTCGCAGCCCCGCGACGCTTTTCCTGAGGGCCGCCGGGGACGGTCTGTGGCCCGCCCGTCGGGGGCGCGAGCGAAAGCGTCCGGAGAAGGGCTAAGACCCCTGCCTGCCGGACCGCTCCCGAACAACGGCTCCACGCGAAGCGCTCGTCTTCGTCGAAACGGTATTCAAACTGCAAATCCTCCGGGCGAGGCCCGGGCGCTTCGCACCTTCCCCACCAGCTCAGCGGGTTTCCGCGTGAGGACGAGAAGTCGTGCATCCAAGTCCCTCCCCCCGTGGGGGAGGTGTCGGCGCAGCCGACGGAGGGGGGAGTGATCGGCCGATGGCCGGACCCACGTCGGCGACCCCAACACTCCCCCCACCGATCGCCGCGCGATCGCCTCCCCCACGGGGGGAGGATCTAGAAGGAACCGACGCCCATGTCCGAAGACCGCAAGCCCAAGCCGCGCTGCCCCATCCAGGCGCGTCTGCAAGCTCTCGAGGCCGCCAAGCTCCGACACTACAATCTGACCAGGATCGCGCGCCTGGAACGCGAGGTCGCGGCCCTGCCGGATCCGGAGTCGCCCAGCGCCTACGAGATGTCCAGCCGGGCGTCGGACGCTCGAATCCAGGGAATTCTGCGCGACTTGGCCGGAATCCGGGCGGCCTGCGAACCGGAGGGCCGCTGACCACCCCCTTGCCCCCACTGACCGCGCGCGGGGGTCTCAGGGTTTTACCCGAGAAAAACCAGGGAACTCCTGATGGTGGAGCTGTCGTGACCGGTATCAACCTGCCGGCGTCCACTGTCCTGCTGGCGGGAGCCGAGGCCCATGAGGATCGAGCGTCCCGCGACCGCCAGGATCGTCGTCGCCGCCTATCTGGCGGCTTTCCTTCTAGCCTGTCTGCTGATCCTGGCCCTGGCCCTGGTCCTGCCGGTCGCGGCGCCGAGCCTGGCGGGGGGCTAGCGGGGACACGATCCCGTTGCGCGAGACGGGAGGCGGGGGCTAAGCCTTGGCGATGAGTTCGCCCGACACCGCCATCCTGCCCGACGCCGCCGCCGGCAACTGGGTCGACCGCCATGCGCCGCCGGCCCTGCGGCCGTGGCTGAAGCTGGGCCGGTTCGACCGGCCGGCGGGGATCTGGCTGCTGATGCTGCCCGGCTGGCAAGGCATCGCCCTGGCGGCGGCCGGCAAGGGCCAGTGGCCCAATCCGTGGCTGCTGATCGCCTTCTTCGTCGGGGCCGCCCTGATGCGGGCGGCCGGCTGCGCCTTCAACGACATCGTCGACCGCGACTTCGACGCCCAGGTCAGCCGCACGGCCCTGCGCCCGATCCCGGCCGGCCTGATCAGCGTCAGGCAGGCCTGGGCGTTCGTGATCGGCTGCTGCCTGGTCAGCCTGCTGATCCTGCTGTGCCTGAACCCGCTGTGTCTGCTGCTGGGCGTGCTGTCGCTGGGCCTGGTGGCGGCCTATCCGTTCATGAAGCGCATCACCTGGTGGCCGCAGGCTTGGCTCGGCCTGACCTTCAACTGGGGGGCGCTGCTGGGGTTCGCGGCGGCGAACGGCGGGGTCTCAACTCTCATGTACGCCGTCGGCGGGATCATGGTCGCCACTGGCCACTGGGCGGGTTTCGGGGTTGCCCACATCGGCGGCCTCACCTGGGCCGCCGTCCTGCTCTACGCCTCCGGCATCTTCTGGACCCTGGGCTACGACACGATCTACGCCGTGCAGGACCTCGAGGACGACGCCCTGGCCGGGGTGAAGTCGTCGGCGCGGCGGCTGGGCGAGCACACGCGGATCGGGGTGCTGGCCTTCTACATCGCCTGTTTCGTGCTGGTGATCGCGGCGGCCTGGGTCGGCGGCCTGGGACCGCTGTTCCTGCCCCTGGCCGCCCTGTTCGCCGTCCACCTGTCGCGTCAGGCGGCCCGGCTGCGGACCGACGACCCGACCCTGGCCCTGGCGCTGTTCAAGTCCAACACCCAGGCCGGCTTCGTGCTGTTCCTGGCCCTGGCGGCGGGGATGTGGCAACCGCCGGGGCTTTAGGCGTCGTGCGTCCTTCGAGGCTCGCCAAGGGCTCGCACCTCAGGATGAGGAACTCAGCAACAAGGTTCCTCATCCTGAGGCGCCCGCGCAGCGGGCCTCGAAGGACGCACGGCCTCAGAACGGCCCGTTGCGATAGATCCGCTCCATGCTCCGCTCCAGCTCTCCCAGCCGGCGGTCGTAGGCGCGGTTCAGACACGCGCGGTTCGCCCCGCACCTGCGGCGGTCTCGCAGCCACTGTTGCTGATCGTCCATCAGCGCGCCGCGGCCGCCCATGGCCAGGGTGTGCTTGTTGATGTCGTAGAGCAGCGCCATCTTCACGTCCTTGTCGTTCAGGGGCAGGTTGGCGCAGATCGCCTTCTCGTCCGGCGCCCTTGCCCGGGCGCAGTCATAACTGGCGGCGTGAGCCGCCGCGGGGACCGCGAGGATCAGGACGAGGGCGGACAGAAGCAGGCGCATGGCGGTCTCCGAAAGGACGTGACGTCGGGTCATTCTGTAAGCCGGAAGCTGAATGTGACATGATGGTTCCATGGCCGTCGCGTCCCGGATCAAGCCGCAGGAACTGTTCACGCCCGACGAATGGGCGCCCTTGTCGGCGCGCTCGTCCTGGAAGGGCCTGCTGATGGTCGCCCACGCCTGGGCGGTGATCGTCGCGGCCGGCGCGGTGTTCGTGATCTGGCCCAACCCGCTGACCTACGTCCTGGCGGTGATGCTGATCGGGGCCCGCCAGCTGGGCCTGGCGATCCTGATGCACGAGGCCGCGCATGGAGGCCTGCATCCAAACCTCAAGATCAACGACTGGGTCGGCGAGTGGCTGTGCGCCGCCCCGACCGGCGCGTCCCTGGCCAAGTACCGGCCCTATCACCTGACCCATCACAAATACGCCCAGCAGGCCGAGGATCCGGACCTGGTGCTGTCGGCGCCGTTCCCCACCACCCGCGCCAGCTTGCGCCGCAAGATCGTCCGCGACCTGACCGGCCAGACCTTCTTCAAGCAGCGGTTCGGTCCGCTGCTGGGCAAGCTGAAGGGGCGGGAGGACGGTCAGTCGGCCAAAATCTCCGCAAGCGCGGTGTTCGCCGGCGAGGCGGCGCGGCAGAAGCCGTTCCTGTTGTGGAACCTGGGCCTGCTGATCGTGCTGAGCGCGGCGGGCCTGTGGTGGGCCTGGCTGGCGCTGTGGATCGTGCCGATGGCGACCTGGTTCCCGCTGGTCACCCGGCTGCGCAACATCGCCGAACACGCCCTGGTGGCCAAGGACGAGCCCGACCCGTTCCGCCACGCGCGGACGACCCAGGCCAACTGGATCGAACGGGCCCTGATCGCGCCCTACCACGTCAACTTCCACGCCGAGCATCACCTGTTCATGCACATGCCGTGCTGGAACCTGCCCAAGGCGCATAGGCTGCTGGAAAAGAAGGGCCTGACGGGCGGCATGCTGACCGCGCCCGGCTATCTGTCGGTGCTGAAGGCGGCGTCCGGCAAGGCGCCGGCCGCCGCCCAGCAGGTCTAGTTGGCCGGAGCCGAAGCCGCCGGGGCCGCGTCCGCGACCTTGGCTTCAGGTTCCAGGGTGACCTTCAACGGATTGGGCGTCAGATCCTTGCTGGCGCCGGTCATGGCGTCGACGCCGAGACCGACCACGCCGCCGACCAGCACGTTGCCGGCCAGGGCCGCGCCGCCCTTGCCGCTGATCTGGTTGGTGATGCTGGCGGTGTAGGGCTTGTAGCCGGCCTTGGTGATCGTGACGTCGAACTCCTTCTTGCGTTTCATCTTGAAGGTGCAAGGCGTGGCGTCGCACTTGAAGCCGCTCGTGGTGGCGACCGCCGCGCCGCCCGGCGTGGTCTCGACGGTCCAGGCTTGGCTGGAGCCGCGGGTGACGGTGGCGCAGGCGCCGAGGCTGAATGCGGCGCACGCCAACAGGGCCGCCCGAAGGGCGAGCCGGGTATCGAACTTCATGGTATTTCCCCCGAAAACAATGACAGCGCTAACTTGGCTGTCGTGCAACCGCTAAACGGTTACGCTTGTTCGTCAAGGACCTTTGGTTGTCACCTATCCGACGTGAAAGTCTCCAGCATCGACCAGACCCTGACCGGCCGCCGGGCCTTTATCCTGGAGAACACAAGGCTCCAGGCCCCGCCGCACACGCCCGAACTGGTGCTGCATCTGGCCGATGAAATCACCCCGATCTGGCGGCTGACCGAGGAGGCCCTGGCCGAGATCGGCCTGCCGCCGCCGTTCTGGGCCTTCGCCTGGGCCGGCGGCCAGGCCCTGGCGCGCTATATCCTCGACAATCCCGCGATTGTTTCCGGAAAGCGGGTGATCGACTTCGCCAGCGGCTCGGGCCTGGTGGCCATCGCCGCGATGAAGGCCGGCGCGGCCAGCGTGCTGGCGGCCGACATCGACGTGTTCTGCGAAGCGGCCATCGGTCTGAACGCGGCGGCCAACGGCGTGGCGACGGCCTTCACCGAGGTCGACCTGCTGGGCGCCCCGCCGCCCGTCGGTCCCCCCTCTGGCGCCGAAGTGCTGCTGGCCGGCGACATCTGCTACGAGCGGCCGATGGCCGAGGCCGTGATGGCCTGGCTGGCCCAGGGCCGGGCGGCGGGGGCCACCGTGCTGATCGGCGATCCCGGCCGCACCTACTTCCCCAAGGACGGGCTGGTGAAGCTGGCCGAATACCAGGTGCCGACCACCCGGGAGCTGGAGGACATGGCCGTCAAGCGCACCAGCGTCTGGACTCTGCCCTGACGGCGTTCTAGAACATAATAAGAACAAACCGGGAGGCGCGACCATGCGCGAAGACGGCAAGATCGACTATATCGAATGGCCCGCCGGCGACCTGCCGGCCACCAAGGCTTTCTACACCGCCGCCTTCGGCTGGAGCTTCGTCGATTACGGCCCCGACTACGCGGCCTTCGAGGGGCAGGGCGCCGACGGCGGCTTCTGCACGCCGCAGGAAGGCTCGACCGACCGGCCGCTGGTCGTGCTCTACGCCCACGACATCGAGGCGATGCTGGCCAAGGTCACGGCGGCGGGGGCGGTGATCACCAAGCCGATCTTCAGCTTCCCCGGCGGCCGCCGCTTCCACTTCAACGACCCGTCCGGTAACGAGCTGGCGGTGTGGAGCGAGACTTAAAACCCGCTCATCCCGGCGAATGCCGGGACCCAGATGGATTGGCTTTGAGGCTGACGCCATGAGCTCAGCGCTCTTCCCATCAGCCACACCGCGATAGGATCTGGGTCCCGGCATTCGCCGGGATGAGCGGTATTGAGGGCAACAGAAAAACCGTCACGAAACCGCGATAAATCCGTCTCCGGATGTTTATGGGGTGGCGGACGGTGGGCGAGGCGACGCAAGCCAGAACCTGCGGCGACTGCGGGATGTGTTGCAAGGTCCTGCACATCAGCGAGCTGGACAAGCCGGCCGGCCAGTGGTGCGGCGTGTTCCGCAAGGGCGCGGGCTGCGGCGACTACGAGGGCCGGCCCCAGGCCTGCCGGAGCTTCCACTGCCTGTGGCTGACCTCGGAAAGGCTGGACGCCGCCTGGCGGCCCGACAAGGCCGGCTTCCTGATGTACCCCGACCGCGACGGCAAGCGGCTGAACGTGGTGGTCGATCCGGGCAAGCCGGCGTCGTGGCGGCGCGAGCCCTACTATTCGCGGCTCAAGGCCATGTCGCAGCGGGCCTATGAAGGCTACGAGCTGCTGATCTGCATCGGCGACCGCCGGGTGGTGATGTTCCCCACCGAGGACGTCGACCTGGGCGTGCTCAATCCCGACCACAAGCCGGTCAGCGGCTATGTCGACAAGGACGGCGACAAGGTCCCGTTCGCCATGGTGCTGAGCGACGTAGAGGCGGCGGAAGCCTCCTAGCTTCTTGGGTTGTCATCCCGGAAAGCGCGCGGCGCTTGTCCGGGACCCAGGTGAACCGCACCGCACTCGCCCAGCCCCCTAGGTCCCGGACAGCCTCTACGAGGCTTCCGGGATGACAACCGTGAGGGGCGACTTCTCGCAATCGCCCCCTCAGAACCGCGGCCTGAACTCCCGCGGCGCCCAGCCGAAGTCGCTTCGCGCCGGGGCGTCGTCGAAGGTCAGGTCCTGGGCCATGCGGTCGCCCATGGTCGCCGTGGCGCCGGGATAGAACGGCTTGGCCAGGGTCAGCAGCAGGCGAAACAGCCAGGCCGGCAGGGGCAGGATCGCCGGCCGACGGCCGAGGCCCGCATAGATCCGCTCGGCCATCGTCCGGTAGGTCAGGGTCTCGCCGCCGACCAGGTCATAGGCCTTGTCCCGCGCGGCCGGCGCCTTGGCGGCGGCGATCGCGCCTCCGGCCAGGTCGTCGGCGTGCACCGGCTGGCGCAGACCCTCGCCCTTGCCCGACAGCGGCAGCACCTTGAAGCGGCGGATCAGGCCGGCCAGGCGGCTGACATTGGCGTCGCGCCCTTCGAGATAGATCAGGGTCGGCCGCAGGATGGTCCAGGCCACGCCGTGCTCGGCGCAGAAGGCCTCGACCTTGGCCTCGGACTCGGCCAGGGCCTTGGCGACGGCCCGCTCGGAGGCCTCCGACGAATCCTGCTTGGTGAAGCGGCTGGTCGAGGAGAAGGCGACCAGCCTTGTCATGCCGCGCGCCTTCAAGGCGGGCAGGGCCTGGGGCAGCAGCCAGATCGGCGACAGCGAGAACACCGTGGCGATCGGCGGCAGCTCGCCGGCCAGGTTCGGGTCGGCCAGGTCGCCGTCCACCCAGCAGACGTCGTCGCTGGGCGGCCGTCGGCTCAGCGAGATGGGCGTGATCCCCACGGCGTTCAGCCGCGCCAGCAGGAACTCGCCGATCAGGCTGGTGGCCCCCAGAACCAGGACGGGCGAGGTCAGGCCGGAAGGGGAGGGGAGGGTTTCAGCGTCCATCTTTCCCCTATAGTCGCGCCGCAAGCGGCGACCCAGGACTTTGGTCATGACCTTCGATGATGTTCGCGCCTTCGCCTTCAAACTGCCCGGCGTGGCCGACGGGACGGCATACGGCCATCCGTGCCTGAAGGCGCACGGCAAGTTCCTGACCCGCGTGTGGGATGATGGCGACACCCTGGTCTGCCCGGGGGTCACGTTCGACGAGCGCGAGATGCTGATCGAGGCCGAGCCCGAGACCTTTTTCGTCACCGACCACTACCGGAGCTATCCCTACGTGCTGATCCGTCTGTCGCGGGTCGACGCCGCCACGGTGGAGCGGTTCCTCGAGCGACAGTGGCGCGATCGGGCGCCGAAGAAGGTGCTCGCGGCCTACGACGCGGCCCGGGACGCGACGAAGGGCGGCTGACGCGGAAGGCGCGAGAGCCTATATCGGCAGACCTCCTCCTCCCTCGCCCTTGGAAGATCCGTCATGCCCCATTCCATCCCCGACATCCGCGCGGGCGACGTGGCCATGCCGGTCATCGGCCTGGGCACCTGGCAGCTTGACGATGGCGCCGCCCAGCCGATCGTCGAGAAGGCGCTGGAGCTGGGCTACCGCCACATCGACACCGCCCAGGCCTACCGCAACGAGCAGGACGTCGGGGCGGCCCTGGCGGCGACCGGCGTGCCGCGCGACCAGATCTTCCTGACCACCAAGGTCTGGGTCGACCAGTTCGCCCAGGGCGACCTGCAGCGGTCGGTCGAGGGGAGCCTCAAGCGCCTGAGGGCGCCGCAGGTCGACCTGCTGCTGCTGCACTGGCCCAAGCCCAAGCCGGCCCTGGCCGAGACCATGGCGGCGCTGAACGACGTCCACGCCCGCGGCCTGGCCCGCGCCATCGGCCTGTCGAACTTTCCCTCGGTCCTGATGGCCAAGGCCCAGGCGGCCTCGGAAGCGCCGATCGCCACCAACCAGGTCGAGTATCATCCCTACCTGTCGCAGAAGACCTTGCTGGCCAAGGCCAAGGCGATGGGCTCGACGATCACCGCCTGGTCGCCCCTGGCCCAGGGCAAGGTGGCGACCGACCCGGTGCTGATCGAGATCGGCGAGGCCCACGGCAAGACCCCGGGCCAGGTGACCCTGCGCTGGCAGGTCCAGCAGCGCGTCGCGACCATCCCGCGGACCCGCAACCCGGCCCGCCTGGCCGAGAACTTCGACATCTTCGACTTCGCCCTGTCGGACGCCGAGATGGCGCGGATCTTCGCCCTGGCCCGGCCGGACGGACGGCTGGGAAACTGGCTGGATCCGGCGTTCGCGTGGGACGTGGACTAAGGCCTTCGACCAGAGGGGAAGGATCTACCGCGCCAGCCGTCCGTCCGTCAGCGCCGTCGGCTCGAAGCTGAAGATCACCTCTGGGTCCGGTGACTTGAGGCCCTTCAGCAGCTTCTTGGGCGCCGCGACATGCAGGATCCAGCGCAGGATGTTCAGCCGCGCGGCCTTCTTGTGGTTGGCGCGCACGCAGATCCACGGGACCGGCGTGGAGTGGGTGCGCATCAGCATCTCGTCGCGGGCCGCCGTATAATCGTCCCACTTGGCCTGGGCCACGGCGTCCAGGTCGCTGACCTTGAAGGCCTTCAGCGGCTCCTCGCGGCGGGCCTTCAGGCGCTTGGCCTGGGTCTCCTGGTCGATGTCGAGCCAGAACTTGGTCATCCTGACCCCGTTCTCCACCAGCATCAGCTCGAAGGCCGGCGCGTCGCGCAGGAACTGCTCCTGCTCCTGGGGCGTGGCAAAGCCCATCACCCGCTCGACCCCGGCGCGATTGTACCAGGAGCGGTTGAACACCACGGCCTCGCCGGCGGCGGGCAGGTGGCGGACATAGCGCTGGAAGTACCACTCGCTTCGCTCGCGGTCGCTGGGCGCGGGCAGCGACATCACGCGGGTGGCGCGGCGGTGGGCGTGTTCGGTCACCCGGGCGATGGCCCCATCCTTGCCGGCGGCGTCGCGGCCCTCGAACAGGGTCACCGTCTTCCAGCCCTCCTTGATCGCCTGCCGCTGCAGGCCGATCAGCGCCAGCTGCAGATCGCGGAGCTCGGCTTCGTAGTCTTCGGACTTGCTCATGGCGCGAGCCTACCCCCGGACGGTTCAGTTGCGCTAGAAGAGCGGCATGATCCGTCTTTTCGTTCCCCATCCGCTCAAGGCCGGCGCCGGCGTCGCGCCCACCGTCGACCAGTCGCGTTACCTGACCGCCGTGATGCGGCTCAATGTCGGCGACGAAATCCTGGTGTTCAACGGCCAGGACGGCGAATGGCGCTGCAGCCTGACCGAGGCCGGCAAGCGCGGCTGCCTGCTGCGCTGCGAGGTCCAGACCCGCGCGCAGGACCACGCCCCCGACCTCGACTTGGTGATCGCCATGGTCAAGCGCGGCCGGGTCGAGACGATCGTCGAAAAGGCCGCCGAGCTGGGCGCGCGCCGGGTGCGCCTGACCCAGACGCGGCGGACCAATGTCGACTTCCTCAAGCTGGGCCGCCTGGACGCCATCGCCATCGAGGCCGCCGAACAGACGGGCCGCCTGGACGTGCCGACCATCGACGACCCCATGAAGCTGGACAAGATCCTCGATACCTGGGATCCGGCCCGCCGCCTGGTCTTCTGCGACGAGGGCGGCGACGCCAAGGGCATGATCGAGGCCCTGGCCGGGACGTCGGCTCCCGCCGCGATCCTGATCGGTCCGGAAGGCGGCTTCGCGCCGGAGGAGCGCGAGCGCCTGCGGTCGCTGCCCTTCGTCATCCCGGTGTCATTAGGCCCTCGCATCCTGCGCGCCGACACCGCCGCCATCGCCGCCATGACCTTGTGGCAGGCGGCGGTCGGGGACTGGCGGTAGCAGGGTCTGTTGCGAAAGGCTGGGCGGCCCCCTTGAGGTTCGCTAAGAAAACGCCCAACTGCGCAGCACGATAGTTCGCGGCCTGGTCGGAGGGACGTCCCCTCCCTTCTTGAAGCGTGTTTGGGAGGGAAGCCGATGGCCGAAGCCATGAGCCAGGAGCGTCCGCTGACGCTGGACGATCTGACCGCCTATTTCGCGCAGGGCTCCAAGCCCAAGGACCAGTTCCGCGTCGGCGCCGAGCACGAGAAGTTCGGCTTCTACCTGGGCTCGCACGCGCCGGTGCCCTACGAGGGCGACAAGGGCGTGCACGCCCTGCTGACCGGCCTGCAGCGCTTCGGCTGGAAACCGGTGATGGAAGGTCCGACGATCATCGGGCTGGAGCGCAACGGCGCCAATGTCAGCCTGGAGCCGGGCGGCCAGTTCGAGCTTTCCGGCGCGCCGCTCAAGACCATGCACGATATCTGCGAGGAGACCGGCCAGCACCTGGACGAGGTCAAGACCGTGGCCGACGAGCTGGGCCTTGGTTTCCTGGGGCTGGGCTTCTCGCCGGTGTGGAAGCGCGAAGACGTGCCGGTGATGCCCAAGGGGCGGTACGTCATCATGCGCAACTACATGCCCAAGGTCGGCGGGCTGGGCCTGGACATGATGCTGCGCACCTGCACGGTGCAGGCCAATCTCGACTTCTCCAGCGAAGCCGACATGGTCGCCAAGTTCCGCATGAGCCTGGCCCTGCAGCCGATCGCCACGGCCCTGTTCGCCAATTCGCCGTTCACGGAAGGCAAGCCCAACGGCTTCCTGTCGGCCCGCGCCAACGTCTGGACCGACACCGACGCCGACCGCACGGGCTTGCTGGACTTCGTGTTCGAGGACGGTTTCGATTTCGAGCGCTACGCCCGCTACGCGCTGGACGTGCCGATGTACTTCGCCAAGCGCGGCGACAGGTACATCGACCTGGCGGGCCGCAACTTCCGCGACTTCATCGACGGCAAGATCCCCGAACTGCCGGGCGAGCACGCCTCGATCAAGGACTGGGCCGACCACACCACCACCCTGTTCCCCGAAGTGCGGTTGAAGACCTATCTGGAGATGCGCGGCGCCGACGCCGGGCCGTGGAGCCGTCTCTGCGCCCTGCCGGCCCTGTGGACGGGCGTGTTCTACGACGACGCGGCCCTGGCCGCGGCCTGGGACCTCTGCAAGCATTGGACGGCCGAGGACCGCGCCGGCCTGCGCCGCGACGTGCCGAAACTGGGCTTGAAGGCCGTGGTGGCCGGCCGCACGGCCCAGGACGTGGCCAAGGATTTCGTGGCCATCGCCAAGTCGGGCCTGAAGTCGCGCGCCCAGCTGAACGGCGGCTTCCTGGACGAAACGATCTATCTGGGCGACCTCGAAGAGATCGCCGCCAGCGGGATCACTCCGGCCGAGCGGCTGCTGTCGCTCTACAACGGCGCCTGGAACGGCGACATCAACCGGGTGTTCGAGGACTTCGCGTACTGAGGCGCGGGGAGCGCGCCCCGGCGGTCAGAAGATCGCGCGGACCGCCGCGATGATCCCGACCCACGCCAGGACGCTGGTCAACACCACCGCCAGCCGGCCCCAGGCCAGCTTCGCGCGAGCGGGGCGTGACAGCGTGCCGGACGACGGCCGCAAACCGGAATCATAACCGACGTAAGCCACGACGTTTCTCCCAGGGCGCCTCTCTGCGGGAGGCTTCACGCTTCAGCGTTCAGGCCATTGCAGCGCTTGAAAGGTTAACGAACACTTTACAGTTGCAGGTGGTGGAACGTGGCTCAGATCGATCCGGTTCCCTCGTAGGGCCGCGCCACCGTCCCGGGTCCGTCCTCGCGGATGTCGTCGCCCTCCCAGGCCTGGTCGTCGGGCATCGAGACGTTGGCTTCCCAGTGCTCGGCCTGGCTGGCGCCGGAGCCGCTGTCGGTGTGGCGGACCACCTCGTTGACGTCGATGGCCTTGGTTTCTGCCGCGGTCAGGCCGGCGCGCTTGAAGTCCACATGCTCGGGATAGAAGGCCAGGCGACCGGCGATCTGGCTGACGCCGGGCAGGGGGTTCTCGTACGACCAGACCGCGTTCTCGATGATCTGGGCGTCGCGATGGATCGTGTAGTAGCTGGCCTGGCCCTTGTGGGGGCAGTAGGTGACCTTGTCGGTCTTCCGCAGGAAGTCCATGGCCACGTCGGCGCGCGGGAAGTAGCGCACCGGGGCGTAGTCGGCCTCCTTGAGCACCAGCACATCGCCGCTGTCGGCGATCTCGTGGCCCTCGAAAAGCACCTCCACCCGCCCGTCTTCGCGCGAGCAGGTGATGGGATGGTCCTGGGTCGGATTGGTCATGATGAATCTCCCGCCTGACAGGGGCGTCGCCTAGGAAACGCGCGGCGGGGGAGCCCGGGTCCGAAGCGGCAAGCCATTGCTTGTGAAACGCAAAGCGCCGTGATCTTCTCCCCGCCAATTGGGGAGGGGAGGGCGAAACCACCTGTCGGTCGCCCGACCACTTGTACGTTTCAAGGTTCGTGAATGAATATCGTTGTCGCCGCCGGCATCCTGGTCACCCTCGTGACCGGTATTCCCGTGCTTATTCAGCTGCTGCGGGGCCATCCGCGCGGCCTGATCATCTGCTTCCTGGCCGAGATGTGGGAGCGCTTTTCCTACTACGGCATGCGCGGGCTGCTGATCTTCTATCTGACGCAGCATTTCCTGTTCGACCCCAAGGTCGCCAGCGGCCACTACGGCTCCTACACCTCGCTGGTCTATATCGTGCCGCTGCTCGGCGGCTTCCTGGCCGACCGTTACCTGGGCACCCGCAAGGCCGTGGCCTTCGGCGCCATCCTGCTGGTGGCGGGACACCTGGCCATGGCGGTCGAGGGCCGTCCGGCGACCCAGACGCTGACCTACGCCAACCAGACCTACGAGTTCCAGGTCGAGGGCCGCGGCGAGGCCCGCGTCGCCCGGATCGTCGTGGACGACAAGCCCTATGAGGTCGCCGCCAACGACAAGGGCGACTTCGAGATCAAGAACCTGCCAGCCCAGGCCGCCTTGCCGGCCGTCCTGGCCAAGGGCCAGTACAAGCTGGGCGTGAAAGACCGCGATCCGCTGTACCTGAACATCTTCTGGCTGGCCCTGTCGCTGATCATCGTCGGGGTGGGCTTCATGAAGGCCAATGTCGCCACCCTGGTGGGCCAGCTCTATCCGCAGGGCGACCCGCGCCGCGATCCGGGCTTCACCCTCTACTACTACGGCATCAACCTGGGTTCGTTCTGGGCGGCCATCCTCTGCGGCCTGCTGGGCGTCAACCTGGGCTGGGCGGCGGGCTTCGGCATGGCCGGGATCGGCATGCTGGCCGGCTTCGTCATCTTCGTGCTGGGCAAGCCCTGGCTGCTGGGCAAGGGCGAGCCGCCGGAAATGGGCAAGCTGAAGGCCCCGGTGCTGGGCCCGATCAATCGCGAGGGCCTGATCTACGCCGCCTCGCTGGGCGTGGTCGGACTGATCTTCTTCCTGGTTCAATTCACCCCCGTGGTGAACGTCACCCTGATCGCCGGCATGTTCGGCTCGCTGGGCTACATCCTGTGGTTCGCCTTCGCCAAGTGCGAGAAGGTCGAGCGCGAGCGGCTGCTGCTGGCCACGGTGCTGGTGCTGGGCGCGGTGGTGTTCTGGACCCTGTTCGAGCAGGCCGGCTCGTCGCTGAACCTGTTCGCGGCGACCAACGTCAACCTGGTCCTGCTGTCGCATCCGGTTCAGTGGTTCGGCGGCGCGGTCGTGCTGGGCGCGCCCGAGCAACTGGCCGCGGCGGGCTGGAGCACGTCCGGCAAGCTGTGGGTCAACACCTCGTTCAACGCCGCCCAGACCCAGGCGATCAACGCCGGCTGGATCCTGATCTTCGCCCCCGTCTTCGCAGCCCTCTGGACTGTCCTCGGCAAACGTGGCCGCAATCCGGGCCCGATGATCAAGTTCGGCCTGTCGCTGATCCAGGTCGGCGCGGGCTTCCTGATCCTGCTGCTCGGCGCCCACTTCGCCGACGGCGCGTTCCGCATGCCGCTGATCTTCCTGGTCGTCATGTACATGCTGCACACCTCGGGCGAGATGTTCATGTCGCCGGTCGGCCTGTCGCAGATGACCAAGCTGTCGCCGCTGTCGATCGTCTCGTTCGTGATGGCGGTCTGGTACATGGCGCTGGCCATGGCCAACCTGTTCGGCAGCTGGATCGCGGCGATCGCCTCGTCCGAGACCATCGGCGGCCAGGTGCTGGATCCGGGCGCGGCCATGATCCAGTCGCTGCTGGTGTTCAAGATCATCGGCCTGATCTCGATCGGCATCGGCGTGCTGTTCCTGGCCCTGTCGCCGATCCTCAAGAAATGGTCGCACGGCTCGGACGACACCAACCCCGAGCCGGCCGCTGGGCCGGCCTCGATCG
Source organism: Caulobacter sp. Root487D2Y (assembly GCF_001427165.1). Taxonomy (NCBI): domain Bacteria; kingdom Pseudomonadati; phylum Pseudomonadota; class Alphaproteobacteria; order Caulobacterales; family Caulobacteraceae; genus Caulobacter; species Caulobacter sp. Root487D2Y. Next base: position 242,007 of record NZ_LMFD01000010.1, on the reverse strand, counting down.
CCCCCTAACGACGAAGGCCCCGGAGTGATCCGGGGCCTTTTTCAAGCCCGACGCCCAAGCTCCAAGTTGACGCGAAATGTTCGCCAGCGCACGCTAGGGTCGACTTCAGCGGCGCGAAGCCGCCGTCTCGGGAGGGCGTCATGGGAACCACCTACACCATCTTCGGCGCGGGGCCGGCGGGCCTCTACACGGCCTGGCGGCTGATCACCGGCGGCAAGGCCGTGGCGGGCGACAGCGTCGAGCTGATCGAGTGGGGCGACTACGCCTTCGACGGTCCGGGCTCGGGCACCCGCCTGCCGGCCGGACGGATCGTGACCCATTTCTGCGACGACGACCCGACCCAGTCCTATGTCGAGGCCGGCGGCATGCGGTTCATCGAGTGGGACGGGACCCAGGGCCACCAGCTGGTCACCCTGACGATCAACATGCTGGGCCTGACGCCCAAGGTGGTGCCGTTCAACACCACCACCGACCCGCTGCTCTATCTGCGCGGCGAGCACATCTACCAGAAGAACCTGGCCACCCAGAACGCGCCCTACAACACGCCGGGCAACAACGCCGCCCCGGCCGCGACGCTGTTCGCCAACATCTCCAACCTGATCACCGGCGTCCCGGCCCCCTCGACCCGCACGGCCCAGTGCGCCTTCTATGGCGACGGGACCCTGCCCTCGACCTTCAACTCGTTCGTCTATGCGCCGCGCTCGACCGCGGGCAACATCGGCTACTGGAACATCTTCTACGACCAGGCCGGCAACGAGGGCTACGAATACGCCTCCGACGCCGGCGGCTACACGTCCAACGTCATCAACTGGAACGCCGCCAACGCCGCGGTCTACAACAGCGAGTTCGCGCCCGGCGGCCAGTTCAAGACCGTGCAGGGCGGCTATTCCCAGGTCTTCGTCCAGCTGTTCCAGCAGACTCGGACCGCGGCCCAGACGGCCAGCGTCGCGTTCTCGCTGCAGGCCAATACGCGGTTGCACTCGATCTGGCTGGCGGACGGGGTGATCCATTACCGCCTGGCCAGCGCGGCCGACCCGTTCAAGGGCGGGGCGACCCTGACCACGCCCAACGCCTTCCTGGCCATGCCGCCGGCCTCGCTGGACCTGGTGGCCGAGGCCACGCGCTACGCCGACCTGCCGGAGGGCACGCTGGACGTCATGAACGCCCGGCCGGTGCAGCTCTATATGGACGGGGTGATCCGCCAGCCTTCGATGCGGGTGATGCTGTTCTTCGACAGCCCCTGGTGGCTGGACTGCCCCTATCCGCCGGACCTGACCAGCGACGGCCTGCCCAACACGTTCGGCCCGACCATCACCGACCTGCCCCTGCGCCAGGTCTACTATTTCGGCGACAACAGCGACGGCAATCCCAACCCGGTCTACGGCGTGCTCGCCTCGTACGACGACATGCAGTACGTGCAGTTCTGGCAGGAGCTGGAGCTTCACGTCGACGAGCGCCGCACCATTCCGCTGGAAGAGGACTACCAGGTCCTGCACGCGCCGGCGCCGGCCAACGAGACCATGATCCGCATGGTGCTGCTGGAGCTGGCCAAGGTGCACTACGGCAGCCCCGACGACGCCTACAAGATCCCGTATCCGGTCTCAGCGGTGTACAACGACTTCTCGTTCAACCCGTTCGGAGCCGGCTACCACGCCTGGGCGGCGCACTACGACATCTGCGACGTGATGCAGCGGATTCGCCAGCCCACCGGCCTGGTGGACGGCGCCCCGGCCGCCAACCTGTTCATCATCGGCGAGGCCTATTCCAATGACCAGGCCTGGGTGGAGGGGGCGTTCTGCACGGCGGAGTCGGTGCTGGTCGACTACTACGGCATGACCACAATCGCCGACACGACCAACTATCCGCTGATCTGCGCCTGCCCCTAGAGCCGCGCCAACCTAGGGACGTCGCGGCTTCTGGGAGTGGGGTCGCCAGTCCTTGGGCGCCAGTTCGAAGCCGTCGAAATCGAACCCCGGGGCGACGGTGCAGCCGACCAGGGTCCAGGCTCCGAGGCTGGCCGCGGTCTGCCACCAGCCGGTCGGCACCACGATCTGCGGGCGGGCGCCGGCTCGCAGGTCGGGACCCAGGATGTGGCTGGCCGCGGCCTGGCCGTCGGGGGGCGACAGGGTGAGCGACAGGGGCGCGCCCGCGTAATAGTGCCAGACCTCCACCGCGTCGATCTTGTGCCAGGCCGACCGCTCCTCGGCCTGCAGCATGTAGTAGATCGCGGTCGAGGACGGGCGGCCCTCTTCGGCGGGCATGTCCTTGAAGGTCTGCCGGTACCACCCGCCCTCGGGGTGCGGCTGCAGGTCCAGCAGGCGAATGATCTCGTTGCCGCTCAGGTCGCTGGAGATTTCCGACAACATGCTCACCCCTTGAAGCTGTCCTTGGCGGAGCGAATCTCGCCGAACGCCTCCGCGGGCGCCAGATGGGGACGCAGCAGGGGCGCGCGCAAGAACGGATTTGTCGCCTTTTCAAGGCCGATGGTGGTCGGCACGGTCGGTTCGCCGCGCTCGCGGGCGGCGAACACGGCCTCCGCGCGATCCTTGAGCGCCGGATCGTCGTCCACCGACAGGGCGAAGCGGGCGTTCGAGGCGGTGTACTCGTGGGCGCAATAGACGGTGGTGTCGTCGGGCAGGGCGGCCAGCTTGGACAGCGAGCCCCACATCTGTTCGGCCGTGCCCTCGAACAATCGGCCGCAGCCCAGGGCGAACAGGGTGTCGCCGACGAAGGCGATATGATCCTGGGCGTCGTGATAGGCGATGTGCCCCAGGGTGTGGCCGCCGGTGTCGATCACCGCCAGGGGCGTGTCGCCCAGCATCACCGTGTCGCCCTGGCCGACGGCGCGGTCCAGCGGCGCGATACGGGTGACCTCCGACGGGCCGACGATCGTCGCGCCGGTCGCCGCCTGCACGGTCGCGTTGCCGCCGGCGTGGTCCGGGTGCCAGTGGGTGTTGAGGATCAGGTCCAGTTTCCAGCCCAGCTTGGCCAACTGCGTCAGGATGGCGTCGGCGTCGGGCGTGTCGATCGTCGCCGTGGTTCCGGTGGCGTCGTCGCGCACGAGAAAGCCGTAATTGTCCGACAGGCAGGCGAACTGGTGGACGGTCAGCGACATGCTCTCGACTCCGAACTAGGGGCAGCCATGCTCTTTAGGTGTTGGGCGTGACGCGAAGGGCGGGCCCGCCTACATAGATGAAGCGATCGATCGGGAGACTCAATGCGCCGCGACGTGCTCGATCTCAGAGCCTTCTACGCCAGTCCGCTCGGACGCGCGGCCCGCGAGATGCTGGGCCGCAAGGTCGAGGAGGCCTGGGGCGACGCGCGCGGGCTGGACGTCCTTGGCCTGGGCTACGCCACGCCCTTCCTGGAGAAGGCCCGCACCCAGGCCCGCCGGGCGGTGGCGGCCATGCCGGCCACCCAGGGCGTCGAGGTCTGGCCCAGCGGCGGCGCCAACGCCGCGACGCTGGTCGAAGAGACCGCCCTGCCGTTCGCCAACGCCATGTTCGACCGCATCCTGGCCGTCCACGCCCTGGAGGAGGCCGACGACCCGGCCGCGGTCCTGCGCGAGATCTGGCGGGTCATGGCGCCCTCGGGCCGGCTGATCGTCGCCGTGGCCTCGCGCGACGGCCTGTGGGCCGGGGCCGAGAGCACGCCCTTCGGCCACGGCCGGCCGTTCAGCCGCCATCAGCTGGAGGCCCTGCTGCGCGAGGCGGACCTGGAGCCCGCCGGCTGGACGAGAGCCCTCTACGCCCCGCCCATGCCGGTGGCGGCCCGCTGGGCCGAAGGGTTCGAACAGGTGGGCGCCCGCCTGTGGCCGCGTTTCGCCGGCCTGATCCTGATGGAGGCGGTCAAGCAAACCTTCGCGGTCAAGCCGCGCGGCAGCCGTGAACGGGTGCGGGTGTTCGCGCCGGGCGTGCTTTCGCCCTCGCCGGGCGGTCCGGCGCCTGTTCGAAAGGCGCCGCGTAATCTAAATGCCGCAAAGCCCTTGGAGCCATCGATTCCCGGGCCTAGCCTCAGGTCGTAGAATAAGCCGTCGTCAGCGGGAGCCGCGCCATGAAGATGATCGTCGCCGTAATCAAGCCCAGTCGTCTGGACGCCGTGCTTGAGGCGGTCACCGAGGCGGGCGCCTCGGGTCTGACGGTCACCGAGGTGCGCGGCTATGGCCGACAGAAGGGCAAGACGGAGGTCTACCGCGGCGCCGAGTACGAGGTGAAGCTGCTGCCCAAGGTCAAGCTGGAGATCGCCGTGGCCAACGACGTGGTCGAGCCGGTGGTCGAGGCCCTGCAGCGCACCGCCAACACCGGCAAGATCGGCGACGGCAAGGTGTTCGTCATGGACCTGGAACAGGCCCTGCGCATCCGCACCGGCGAACGCGACGCCGCGGCGATCGCGGGCTAGCCCCTACCCCTACCCCTCCAGCTCCCGAAGGTCCCGTCCGCGGGTCTCGGTCCCGAACCATGAGACCAGCGCCAGGGCGAGCGCCAGCGGCGCGATGATCATCAGGGCGGCGATCTTCAGGGGCGGCACCGCCGCCAGGATGCCCAGAAGTTGGGCGATCAGCCCGCCCGACTTGCTGCACGCCGCCACCCAGCCGGTGGCCCGGCCGCGAATCCGCAGCGGGAAGCTCTCGGCCGTATAGGGCAGCAGGATGGCCAGCAGGCCGTTGGTGCCGATGATCATCAGGGCGACCGGCAGCACCGGGCTGACGCCGGGGCCGATGGTCAGCACCCCGGCCACGCCCAGGGCGCTGATCGCGATAGTCGTCGCCAGCGCCCACTTGGTGCTCCAGCGGCTGTAGAGGAAGGCGCAGACGAAGACGGTCGGAAAGGCGATCAGGGCCGACTTGGCCAGCAGCTGGCTCGAGACGCCGACGCTGTGGCCCTCGGCGACCAGCTCGGCCGGCAGCCACAGCAGCAGGCCGAAATTGACCAGGCCCCAGGCCACCGCCGCGATGCTCAGCGCCACCGTCTTGCCGATGAAGCGCCGCTCGACCGGCGGCGGGGTCAGGACGTGATGATGATCCTCGGGGTTGTCGGCCTTCTCGCGGACCACCGAGCCAAACCGCTTCATCACCGCGTGGGCGGCGTCGGTTCGGCCGATCGTGACCAGGAACTTGGCCGATTCCGGGATCGCGCCGGACAGGGCGATCAGGATCAGGCCGGTCGGCAGGTTGAGGAACCACATGATCCGCCAGCCGAACTCCGGCTGCAGCCAGGCCGAACAGCCGGACGAGGCCAGGTAGCCGCCCACCGCGCCCAGCCCGCCGACCAGCACGAGGGCCCAGCCGCGATGCTTGGAGGGCATGGTCTCGGCCAGAAGGGCGTAGACCACCGGCAGCAGCCCTCCGGCCGCCGCGCCCATCATGAAGCACATGATCACGTTCCACCAGAAATCGGGCATGGCGCCGCAGATCGAGGTGCCGACGAACATCACCGCCGACAGCAGGATCGAGGCCCGCCGCCCGAAGACGTCGGCCAGGGCGCCCCAGATGATCGAGCCGGTCACCGTGCCGCTCAGGGCGGCGAAGGGCAGCCAGGCGACCATGGCCTTGCTGACTCCGTATTCCTTGATCATGCCGGGCACCACGAAGCCCAGGCTGGCGGGCTTCATGATGTCGATGATCAGGGCCACGACCAGCACCAGCATCAACCTCCAGTGGGCCAGCCCCAGCGGGGCGTCCTCCGGCGGGGTGACCTCGATCGTGTGCTCCAGGTGGTGGTCGATCCCGCGCCGAGGCAGCAGGCCCCAGCCCGCCAGGGCGCAGCCGGGCGGAATGATCAGCATGCCCACGGTCATGCCCAGGTCCATCTTCATCCCGGACAGCTGGTAGCCGATGTCGGCGCCCATCAGGTACATCGGCACGTGCAGGACGACGCCCGTGGTGACCACCAGGCAGCCCAGCCAGAAGGCCCACAGGCGCTGGCGGTCGGCGAGGACGTGGTGGGCGGGCGTCTGGGTTGTCATGGGCGTCCAACAAACATGCGGGAGACTTCTATCCAAGCGGAGCCATAACATGGGTCCGCGCGTTGACGAATTTCCATGGCACAAGGGGCGATATGGCCGACGACGCATCCTCGCTGACTTCCGTTACGCTGCTCCGACCGGGCGCCACGTGCTGGCGCGTGGAGCAGGCCGACCGGCTGGCGCTGTTCATCGACAACGACGAGGCGTTCGACGCCCTGAAGGCCATCCTGTTGTCGGCCAGGAAGTCGATCTGGATCCTGGCCTGGGTGTTCGACCCGCTGACCCGACTGGACCCCGATCGGGTCAGGAAGAGCCGCGACCCGGCCCATGTCGACCGCATCGGCCTGTTGCTGCGCCGGCAGGCGGCGCTGAACCCGGCGCTGGACGTGCGGATCCTGGTCTGGGACATGCCGTTCCCGATCGCCGCCTCGCAGCTGTTCGGCCCGCATCGCGGCCAGGTGTTCTTCACCGGCTCGCGGGTCAAGTACCACCTGGACAACACCCTGCCGGCCAGCGCCTGCCATCACCAGAAGGTGGTCGTGGTCGACGGCTCGGTGGCCCTGGTCAGCGGCGGCGACATCGGCGTCGACCGCTGGGACACCACCCAGCACCTGGACAACGACCCGCGACGTCGCCTGCCCACGGGCCATCATTATCCTGCTCGCCACGAAGTGGCGGCCCTGGTCGACGGCAAGGCGGCCGAGGCCCTGGGCGACCTGTTCATCGCCCGCTGGAACCGTTCGACCGGCGAGGCGCTTGAGCGGTCGGAAAAGCCCGAGGAGACGCCCTGGCCGGACTATCTGGTCCCCGACCTGCGCAACGCGCCCGTCGGCGTCTGCCGCACCCAGCCGGCCTGGAAGAGCGATCCGGAGATCAACGAGTCGATGCTGATGCACCTGGCCAGCATCAGGTCGGCCAAGCGCCTGATCTATCTGGAGAACCAGTACCTGACCTCGCCGATCATCGTCGAAGCCCTGGCCGATCGCCTGGCCGAGCCGGACGGCCCCGAGGTGGTGACCGTGGGGCCGGCTCAAAGCCCTAGCTATTTCGACCAGATGACCATGGACAGCGCCCGCACCTCGGCGATCAATCGCCTACGCGAGGTCGACGCCCACGGCCGCTTCTCGGCCTTCAGCGCCCGCACGCCCAAAGGGGGGGCGATCATCGTCCATTCCAAGGTGACGATCATCGACGACCGCTTGCTGCGGCTGGGCTCGGCCAACCTCAACAACCGCTCGATCGGGCTCGACACCGAATGCGACATCGCCTTCGAGGGAACCGACGAGACCAGCCGCGCCGCGATTCGCGCCTTCCTGGGACGGCTGATCGGCCACTTCCTCGACCACGAGACCGAGCACGTGCTCGAGACCTACGATCGCCTGGGCGGCCTGGCGGCGACGATCAACGAACTGGATCGCAAGGGCGGGGCGCCGCGCCGCCTGGCCCCGGTGCCGATCAAGGCGCTGACCGGCGTGCAGCAGTTCATCGCCGACTGGAGCCTGGGCGACGCCATCTCGCCCATCGACGCCTGGCGGCCCTGGGGCCGCCGCAAGCGCCTCAAGCGCGAGCTGCACCGCCTGATGGACGGTCATCAGTCGCCGCTGCTGCCGGGTCACCTGCAGGACTGATCTCCAGGTCGATCACCAGCGGCAGATGGTCCGAGGCGGTCCGCGCCAGGGCGCCGTAGGGCGAGCGCACCCCCACCGTCTCCACGCCCTTGGTCAGGAAGACGTGGTCGATGCGCATGAACGGGAAGTTCGAGGGGAAGGTCGCGGTCGGCGTCCGGGTCCAGGACGCGCTCCGGGTCTGAGCGTCGCGCAGGACGGTCTTCAGCAAGCGGTAGGTGGCCGAATAGGGCGTGGCGTTGAAGTCGCCCAGCAGGATGCCCGGAGCCTTCCAGTCCTCGTGCGCCATCCATTGTTCGCCCAGCAAGGCCGCGGCCTGACGCTTCTGCTCCTGGGGCACCAGGCCCAGGTGGGTGTTGATGATCTGCACGGGCGTGCCGCCGACGTCGACGGTGACCCAGATCGCGCCGCGCGGCTCCAGGCCAGGAATGAGCGGATACAGCGGCAGGCCGCCGGCCCTGACCTTGCGCTCGGGCAGGGCGGTCAGGATGGCGTCGCCGTAGAGCTCTTCCTCCACCGCCATGGCCGGATGGAAGTGCGAGCGCATCTTCAGCAGCTCGGCCAGGCGGTGAGCCTGGTCCACGCCCTTGGTGCGGGCCCGGCGGACGTCCAGCTCCTGAAGCGCCACCACGTCGGCGTTTTCCGCAGCGATGACCTCGGCCACCCGCTCGACATCGAGCTTGCGGTCCGTGCCCACGCAACGGTGGACATTGTAGGTCATGAGACGAAGCTTCATCCGTCGAAGAGATCGCCTGAAGGCGCTGGAGGTTCCGCCGATGACAAAGGCTGGGCGGGCTCGGGATTGCGGCTGAGCATGAACAGGCAGGTTTCCGCCCGCCAGTTCTCGAGGGCCTTGGTCGGGTCGATCTGCCGGGCCGGACCCTTGCCCGCGAAGGCGGCGCAGGCGTCGATGCGGACGCCGAGGTCCTCGGTCAGGGCCAGGAAGTCGGCCAGGGTGCACAGGTGGATGTTGGGCGTCGCCCACCAGGGCAGGGGCAGGGCCTCGGTCTCGGGCATCCGCCCGCGATGCAGCAGCGACCAGCGCACGCGCCAGTGGCCGAAATTCGGGAACGACACCACGGCCCGGTCGGCGATCCGCAGCAGCTCGTCCAGCACGTGACGCGGCCGGCGCGTGGCCTGCAGGGTCTGGGACAGCACGGCGTAGTCGAAGGTGCGGTCGGGGAAGTGGTCCAGGTCCTGGTCGGCGTCGCCCTGCACCACCGACAGGCCGCGCGACATGCAGGCGGCCACGCCCTCGGCGCTGATCTCCAGCCCCCGGCCGTCGACCTGCTTTTCCTTCGTCAGCAGGTCCAGCAGCACGCCCTCGCCGCAGCCGACATCCAGCACGCGGGAGCCCGGACGGACAAGGCGCAGGATCTCCTTGAAGTCTTCGCGGATCATCAAGCTCCTCCCCCCATGGGGGAGGTGTCGGCGCAGCCGACGGAGGGGGGAGTGATCGGCAGGTGATCGGAACCCGGATCGACGATCCGAAGACTCCCCCCACCGGCCTTCGGCCGCCTCCCCCACAGGGGGAGGGCCTGGTTCACGCGAACCATCACAGTCCTCTTTCCCGTTCCACCGAGCTCAGGAAGCCCTGCAGCGCCGCGTCCATCACCGGCTCGTCCAGCAGGAAGGCGTCGTGGCCCTTGTCGCTCTCGATCTCGACGAAGGCCGCGCGGCAGCCGGCGGCGGTCAGGGCGCGGACGATGTGGCGGTTCTCGGCGGTCGGATAGAGCCAGTCGCTGGTGAACGACAGCACGCAGAAGCGCACGTGGCGCGCCTTGGCGAAGGCCTGGGCCAGCACCCCGCCATGGCTGGCGGCCAGGTCGAAATAGTCCATCGCCCGGGTGATGTAGAGGTAGGAGTTGGCGTCGAAGCGGTCGACGAAGGTCGCCCCCTGGTGACGCAGGTAGCTCTCCACCTGGAAGTCGGCGTCGAAGCCCCAGGACAGGCCGTCGCGCTGCAGTTCGCGGCCGAACTTTCGCTGCAGGGCCGGTTCGGACAGATAGGTGATGTGAGCGGCCATCCGCGCGACGGCCAGGCCCTTTTCCGGACGCGACTTGCCCTGGGCGTAGGCCCCGGCCTTCCAGTCGGGGTCGGCCATGATCGCCTGGCGGCCCACCTCGTGGAAGGCGATGTTCTGGGCCGAGTGGCGCGAGGCCGAGGCGACGATCACCGCGCTGAACAGCTTGTCCGGGTAGTCGGCCGCCCACTGCTGGACCTGCATGCCGCCCATCGAGCCGCCGACCACGGCCAGCAGGGTTTCCACCCCCAGCGCTTCGACGAGCATGGCCTGGCCGCGCACCATGTCGGCGATGGTGATCACCGGGAAGGTCAGGCCGTAGGGCTGGCCGGTGGCCGGGTTGATCGAAGCCGGGCCGGTCGAGCCCATGCAGCCGCCGACCACGTTCGAGCAGATGATGAAGTGCTTGGCCGGGTCGATCGGCTTGCCCGGGCCGACCAGACGGGTCCACCAGCCGGGTTTGCCGCTGACCGGGTGGGTTCCGGCCACATGCTGGTCGCCGGTCAGGGCGTGGCAGATCAGGATGGCGTTCGTGCCGTCCGGGTTCAGCGTGCCCCAGGTGCGGTAGGCGATCTCCAGGTTTTCCAGATGAGCGCCGGAGTCGAGCCGCAAGGGCTGGTGGGGCGGGAACCGCCAGGTTCCGCCCTCCGACAGCACAGCCCCGGCGAAATCGAGATTTGCCATGCCCGCCTTGGACCGCTTGGCGCCTTCCGTGTCAACCGCGCGCTTCCGGAGCGCTCCGGTGAAGGCTATGGAGGATCATGGACCGACTGATCCTCATGCGCCACGGCAAGGCCGAGCAGCACGCCGCTTCGGGCGGCGATTTCGAACGCGCCCTGGCGTCGCGCGGCCAGAACGACGCCGCCCTGATGGGCAAGGTCCTGGCCAAGGCGGGCCTGTCGCCTGACCTCGCCCTGGTCTCCTCGGCCCGCCGCACCCGGGAGACCTGGGAGGCGGCCGCGCCGGCCTTTTCCAAGGCGCGGGTCGAGACCCGCCGCGATCTCTATCACGCCGAGCCCCAGGACGTGCTGGCGGCGATTCGCGACGACGCGCCCGATACCGGAACCGTCATGGTCGTGGGCCACAATCCCGGCCTGCACGAACTGGCCCTGCGCCTGGCCATGGGCGGCCCGGCCGACCCCGCCAAGCTGGCCCAGCTGCGCGGCAAGTTTCCCACCGCGACCGTCGCGGTGTTTTCGATCGATCCCGACGGAGCCCCGACCTTGAGCCACCTGTTCTATGCTTCGGAAAACGGCGGGCACGGCGGCGAATGAGCAAGATCTACAAGATCCTTCCAAAAGCCGAGTGGGACGCCGCCCGCGCCGCGGGGGCCTTCGCCGGTTCGGCGGTCGATCTGGCCGACGGCTTCATCCACTTCTCCGGTCCGGACACCGCTCAGCGAACCGCCGAGCTCTACTTCAAGGACCAGGCCGGCCTGATGCTGCTGACCGTAGAGGCCGACGACCTGGGCGAGGCCCTGAAATGGGAGGCCTCGCGCGGCGGGGCCCTGTTTCCGCACCTGTTCCGCGACCTGAAGGCGGACGAGGTGATCGCCGAGCGTGCGCTCGAACTCGACGCCGACGGCGTGCCGATGCTGGGCGAGCTTGCCGCATGAGCCTTCACGACATCGCCTCGCGCGCCCTGCACGCGCTCGACCCCGAGGACGCCCACGGCTGGGCGATCAAGGGCCTGAAGATGGGTTTGGGTCCGCGCCAGATGGACGTCGACGACCCCATCCTGGCCTGCACGGTCGCAGGCTTGCCGCTGTCCAACTGCGTGGGCCTGGCCGCCGGCTTCGACAAGAACGCCGAGGTCCCCGCCGCCATGTCCCAGGCCGGCTTCGGCTTCGTCGAATGCGGCACCGTCACGCCCCTCGCCCAGGCCGGCAATCCGCGCCCGCGCCTCTTCCGGCTGACCGAAGACCAGGCGGTGATCAACCGCATGGGCTTCAACAATGAGGGCCTGGAGCCGTTCGCCGCTCGCCTGTCGGCCCTGAAAGCCCGGCGGGCTGGGGGCGTGGTCGTCGGCGCCAACATCGGGGCCAACAAGGACGCCACGGACCGGATCGCCGATTATGTCACCGGCCTGACGCGACTGTGGGGCCTGTCGGACTATTTCACCGTCAACATCTCCTCGCCCAATACGCCGGGCCTGCGCGCCCTGCAGACCAAGGCGGCGCTGGAGGAACTGCTGGGCAGGATCGCCGAGGCGCGCGGTCTGCTGAAGGCGGCCGGCACGGTCGACTATCCGATCTTCCTGAAGGTCGCGCCCGACCTGGAGGACGGCGAGGTCGAGGCCATTGTCGAGACGGTCACGGCCAACGGCCTGAACGGCGTCATCGTCAGCAACACCACCATCGCCCGCCCCGCCGACCTGGTCTCGCCCCACAAGGGCGAAAGCGGCGGTCTTTCCGGCAAGCCGCTGCTGAGCGCCTCCACCGCCATGCTGGCCCGCTTCCACGCGGCCAACCGCGGGCATCTGGCGCTGATCGGCGCGGGCGGGATCGCCAGCGGGGCCGACGCCCTGGCCAAGATCCGCGCCGGAGCCTGCGCCGTGCAGCTCTATTCGGCCCTGGTCTATGGCGGGCCGGGCCTGGTCCAGCGGATCAAGACCGACCTGGCCGCCCGGCTGCGCGCCGAGGGCTTCGCCTCGGTGACCGACGCGGTCGGCGCGGGATGACGCCCGACGCCACCCTGGCCTGGCTGCGGCGCTTCGGGCCGTTGGCCGCTTTGCTTATCCTGCTGGTCGTGGCCCTGGCCACCGGCCTGGCGGGCAAGCTGAACCTCGAGACCCTGCAGGCCCAGGGCCAGGCCTTGCAGGACTACGCCGCGGTGAACCCGCTGAAGACCGCCGCGATCTACATCCTGCTCTATGTCGCCACCGTCTCGATCTCGCTGCCCGGCGCGCTGATCCTGTCCCTGACCGGCGGCTTCCTGTTCGGACCGATCGGCGGCGGGGCGGCGGCGGTGACCGGCGCGACCGGCGGCTCGACCGTGGTCTATCTGGTCAGCCGGTCGGCCTTCGGCAACTTCCTGCGCCGCAAGCCCGGCGCCTTGCTGGCCCGGGTCGAGGAGGGGTTCAAGGCCGACGCCTTCTCCTATCTTCTGACCCTGCGCCTGATTCCGGCCTTTCCCCTGCTGCTGGTCAACGTCGCCTCGGGCCTGATGAACATCCCCGTGCGCACCTACCTCTTGGCCTCGTTCCTGGGGATGATCCCCAGCTCGTTCGTCTATGCCGGCATCGGCGCGGGCCTGGGCCATATCTTCGCCAGCGGCGAGCCGGTGACGATGCACACCCTGTTCTCGCCGCGCATCTATCTGCCGATCGCGGCGATGGGCGCCCTGGCTCTCTTGCCGCCGCTATGGCGCTATTGGCGACGCCGACGCGTTGCCGAAGCCCCAGACCTGAAGTAACCCAGACAGATGACCGAGCCGGTCACGCCGTCCGTTCCGGAAAAAGCCAAGCCAGGGCGTCGCTTCCCATGGCCCGGCGGCCTGTCGGCGCGTCTGCTGCTGCTCACCGCCCTGTTCGTGGCCCTGGCCGGCGCCGTCATCCTGCCCCCCGCCCTGGCCTATTTCGAGGAGCAGTGGCTGCTGGACCGCGTGCGAGCCGCCGAACTGGCCTCGACCATCGCCGACGCCGATCCCGAGCGGCGGGTGACCGACAAGGTCTCCCAGCAGCTGCTGGACCAGGCCGGGGTGGTGATCGTGGCGCTGGAGGTCGACGGCGCCCGCCGCCTTGTCCTGCCGTCCGAACCGCGCGGCCTGAAGATCAAGCCGCCCTATCTGGTCGATCTGCGCCGCCAGAACCCCGGCTCGTGGCTGGCCGCCCCGTTCTTCACGCTGAAGAGCGCGCCGGGCAGCATGGTGCGGGTGATGGCCGAGCCGCGCTTCCGCCAGGAGGCCGAGTTCGTCGAGATCGTCCTGCCTGACGCCCAGCTGAAGGCGCAGCTGGTCGCCACCCTGGGGCGCCTGGCCGCCGTGACGCTGTTCGTGGCGGGCCTGGCCGGGGGGTTGATCTATCTGTCGCTGAACTTCCTGCTGGTGCGGCCCATGCAACGCATCACCCAGGCCATGGAGCGGTTCCGCGCCGATCCCGAGGATCCGGCCGCCCGGGTCGTGGTCTCGCGTCGCCGCGACGAGATCGGCCGGGCCGAGCGCGAGCTGGACATGATGCAGTCCGACCTGATCACCGCCCTGCAGGCCAAGGCCCGCCTGGCGGCCCTGGGCGAGGCGGTGGCCAAGATCAATCACGACCTGCGCAACATGCTGACCAGCGCCCAGATGGCGTCCGACCGCCTGGCCGCCCTGGGCGATCCCAAGGTGGCCCAGGCCCTGCCGCGCCTGGAACGCGCCCTGGACCGCGCCATCACCCTGGCCAGCGACGTGATGGCCTACGGCAAATCCAAGGAGCCGGCCCCGGCCTTGCGCACCACGCCGTTGCGCGCCGCCCTCGACATGGCCGCCGAGGACGCCGGCCTGCTGCCCTCCGGCGTGGCCCTGGAGACCGTGATCGACAGCCGTGAGCAGGTGATCGCCGATCCGGACCAGCTGCACCGCATCCTCACCAACCTGCTGCGCAACGCCCGCGAGGCCATCGAGGGCGCGCCCGACCGGGGCGGCAAGGGCCGGGTGTTCGTCGAGCTGCGCCGGGCCGAGGGCATGAGCGTCCTGCGGCTGTCCGACGACGGTCCGGGCGTGCCGGAGAAGGCGCGCAACAATCTGTTCCAGCCGTTCGTGGGCTCGGTGCGGCGCGGCGGCACGGGTCTTGGCCTAGCCATCGCCCGCGAGCTAGCCCAGGGCCACGGCGGAGACCTGGCCCTGGTCGAGACCGGACCGGGCGGTTCGGTGTTCGACCTGACGCTGGCGGGGACGCCCGAGCCGCTGCCGGAAGCGCCGCCCGAGCCGGTGAAGCCCAAGGCCAAGTCCAAGCCCTAGGCATCTAGATCACCGCTCATCCCGGCGAATGCCGGGATGAGCGGATGTAAGAACTACAGCCCCTTCGCAACCCCCTCGCGTCGGGGATCGGCCCCGCCTTCCAGAACCCCGCCCGGCCGCACGATCACGCCGTGCAGGCCTGAGTTCTCGTTCTGGCCGGTCCTCAGCGCCACGCCCCGCGCCTGCAGGGCCGCGGTCATCTGCGGACCGAACTTCTCGACGTCGCCCGAGAAGCTGTCGCCGCGCGCCACCAGGTTGGGCAAGGCCACGGCCTGCTGCATCGTCAGGCCCCAGTCGAACACCCCGACCATGGCCTTCAGATTATAGGACAGGATCGCCGAGCCGCCGGGCGAGCCCAGCGCGGCCAGGAACTTGCCGTCCTTGTCGAGGACGACGATCGGGACCATCGACGAACGCGGCCGCTTGCCGCCGGCCACCGCGTTGGCGGCCGGCGCGCCGTCGCCGTCATGCGGGTCGAAGTTGAAGTCGGTCAGCTGGTTGTTGAGGAAGAAGCCGCCGACCATCCGGCCCGAGCCGAACACGCTCTCGACCGTGGTGGTCATCGACACCACGTTGCCCATCGGATCGACGATGACCATGTGGGTCGTGCCCGCCGGCTCCTGGGTCTTGTCGGGGCCGACGACCGGCGCGCCCTTGGGCTGGCCGAAGCTTGGGGCCGGACCGGCGGTCTGCCCGATCAGCTTGGCGCGCTCGGCGACATAGGCCGGGTCCAGCAGGCCTTCGACGGGCACCTTCACGAACGAGGGGTCGCCGACATAGCGGTCGCGGTCGGCGTACATCACCCGTTCGGCCTGCGCCAACAGGGTCCAGGCGACCGGATCGTTCGGCCCGCGCTGGGCGATGTCGGTGTGCTCCAGCATCATCAGGGCCTGGATCACCGACACCCCGCTCGACTGCGGATTGGGCACGCAGACGGTGTAGACCTTCCACGGCCGGCACAGGGCGTCGGCCGAGCGCGGCTTGTAGGCCTTCAGGTCCGCCAGGGTCATGGCGGAGGCCAGTTCGCCCTGGTGCAGCCGGTCGACGATCTTCTGGGCCAACGGGCCCTCGTAGAGGGCGCTGGGGCCCTTGCTGGCCAGGCCGCGCAGGGTGGCGGCGTAGGCCGGATTCCTCAGCGTGTCGCCGGCCTGGTAGCGCTGGCCGTTCGGCTTGGTGAAATAGGCGACCGCGTCGGGCGCCTGGCCCTGCGGGATGCGGGTGCTGTTGATCATGCCCGCCAGGCGCGGGCTGACCGTGAAGCCGTTGTCGGCCAGGCCCTCGGCGTCCTTGAACAACGTGCTCCAGGCGGCCTTGCCGTGCTCCTTCTGGGCCTGGGCCAGCATGCCCACGGCCCCCGGCACGCCCGTCGAGCGACCTGAAAGAACGGCGGCCACGAAGCTCAGCGGCTTGCCGTCGGGACCCATGAACAGCTGCGGGGTCGCCCCTTGCGGCGCCTTCTCGCGGCCGTCATAGGCGGTCACCTTGCCGGTCTTGGCGTCGTAGAACATCAGGAACGAACCGCCGCCCAGGCCCGAGCTCTGCGGCTCGACCAGGCCCAGCACGGCCTGCACCGCCACGGCCGCGTCCACCGCCGTGCCGCCGTCGCGCAGCACGCGCAGGCCGGCCTCCACCGCCAGCGGATTGGCCGCCGCCACCATGCCGCTCGGCTTGTAGGCCGCCGCCGCAACCGCGACCGGAGGTCGGGCCTCCGCCGAAAGCGGCGCGCAGCCGGCGAGCAGGGCGAGGAGCAGCGGAGCAATCAGGCGCATGGCGAACTTTCGACGAAGGACCCCGGTCATGGGAGGCCTGGCACGGAAACGGGGAGCTTGCCGTCGCGATCCCCGCGCGGCCAGACCCTCTTCCTCAAGAAGGGAGCGGAGCCTCGCGGGTCAAGGCCCGCAAGCCCTTCTCCACAAACTTCGCGCATTCTGCATCAAAAGCCGCTTGCGTCCCGGGATCGTCCGGGCTATCTCCCCCGCCTCGCCGAAAGGCAGTGCGCGCCCGTAGCTCAGCTGGATAGAGCATCAGACTACGAATCTGAGGGTCGGACGTTCGAATCGTTCCGGGCGCGCCATCTTTCCTCCAGGAAATCGAAAACGGATCCCGCTCCATTGGGCGTGCGATGTCGGCTGCGATTGCCGATCTGGCCGTGAGCCGCCAAATGGTGGCGCAGGACAATCCAAGCGAGCCGCCATGACCCTTCCGATCGACGACCATCTCGCCGCCGCCGCCTTTCGCAGGCTTGTCGAGCATCTACGTCTGCGGACCGATGTCCAGAACGTCGATCTGATGGGCGTGGCGGGCTTTTGCCGCAACTGCCTGGGGGACTGGGTGAGCGAGGCCTCGGAGGGCGCGCTGAGCCGGGATCAGGCCCGCGAGGCGATCTACGGCATGCCGCAATCGGAATGGAAGGCGCGCCACCAGGCGCCGGCGACGCCCGAGCAATTGGCGCGGATGGACGCCAGCGTGGCGCTCAACGCGCGACCGCGGGCCGGACGCTAGAGCCTCCCCCGACCCGATTGGATCAGGCCGGGGCTCTAGGTCTTCACGCGAACCGGTGTCTACTTTGCTTGAGGGCGTGGCGGGCTAGAAGGCGGCCTGCAGGAAGAGGGCGGGGCCCTTGAAGGTGTAGGCCACGTCGCCGTCCCAGCGTTCCTTCTCGATGCCCAGCTCGTAGTCGACATAGCGGTACATCACGCCGATCCCGACATTCTCGAACACGCGGTACGAGACGCTGGCCTGGGCGTTGATCAGGCGGCCGTCATAGTCCGAGACCTTCAGCGACAGATAGTCGATCCGCCCGCCCACGGTCAGCTTGGGCGTCGCCTGGTAGATTCCGTAGGCGCCGAGCGTCGGCAGGGGGGCGAGGGCGTCGCGCTGGCGGGCCTCGGTCTGGACCGCGGCGTTTCCGACATGGCCCTGGCCCTCCAGTCCGACCGTGAACTGGGTGACGTGAAGCCCGACCACCCCACCCAGATCGAGCTTGTCGTTGCGGACGAAGGCATAGCCGACCGCCACCCGATAGACGTCGGTCTTGAACTCGCTGGCGATGGTCACCCCGGCCGGATAGGTGACGTCGTCGAAGGTGAGGTCCCGGCCAGCGGTGGCCGAGGCGCTGCGGTTGAGGGCGTAATATTCACCGACGACCGACCAGCGATCGCCGATCCTGGCTCCGGCGAAGAAGGCCGGAAGGGACTTTCGATCGCTCAGCTTGAGGTCGGATTCCAGGTCGATCTTCGTGCCGATGGTCCCGGTCTTGTTCGACACGGCGACCGTGGTGTCGATGTCGGGCCAGAAGGCCTGGGCCTGCAACCAATAGCGATCGTCCAGGGCCTGGGCATGGGCGGAAGAGGCGAAGGCGACGAAGACTGCTCCGACCGCCGCCCCCGACGTCAGGAAGCAGGACTTCGTGGACGATCGGGCCATGGCGTCTCTCCGCGTGTGCCCGTCAAGCTGAGCCTGGAAGGGCCGCGAACCAATCGGGAGAATTCTCAATTCGCCCCCGGATTTTACACTAGCCCGGCCCAGGTTTGTCTGGAGTTAGATTTCAATGACGCCGCGTCTGGCCGCCACGGTGACGGCGTGGGTGCGGTCGGCGACGTCGAGTTTGGCGAAGATGCTCTTCAGGTGGGCCTTCACCGTGTCTTCCGACAGCGACAGGTCCCAGGCGATCTGCTTGTTGGCCCGACCCGCGGCGACCAGGCGCAGCACGTGGATCTCGCGCTCGCTCAGGGTCTCGTCGATCGCGTGGATGGCGATCTCGTGGGCGACCTCGGGCTGCAGGTGGCGCCGGCCGGCGTGGATGTTTCGGATCGTGTCCAGCAGTTCGCGTCGCAGGGCGCCCTTGAGCAGATAGCCGGTGGCGCCGGCCTTCAGGGCGCGCAGGGCCTGGACGTCGCCGGCATAGGTGGTCAACACCACGATCCGGGCGGCCGGGAACTCGGCGCGGATGGCTTCGATGGCCTCCAGGCCGCTCATTCCCGGCATCTGCAGGTCCATCAACGTCACATCGGGCCGCAGGTCCCGGTAGCGCGCCAAGGCCTCGGCGCCGTTCTCGGCCTCCCCGACCAGCACCATGTCCGGCTGCAGGGCCAGGACCGCCGCGACGCCTTCGCGCAGCATCGGGTGGTCGTCGACGACCAAGACGCGGATTGGCTGGCCGGCGGGGGCGGCGGTCATGTCAGCGCTCGCTTGTCAGGGCGCGGCGCGCGGCGAAGGGCCATGCGCGGCGACCGAGACTGAGGTAGGCGACGCCGGCCGGGATGGTCAACTCGATCTCCGCGCCGGCGCCCGGACGGCTGCGGATCTCGAACTCCGCCTGGATCTTGCGAGCCCGTTCGCCCATCCCCGTCAGGCCGAAATGGCCTTCGCGCCCGCCGCTGTCGAGCACGGCCTGGTCGAGGCCGACCCCGTCGTCGCGGAAGCGCACGTTCAGGGCGCCGCGGCCATAGCCGACGTCGATCTCGACCGCGCGGGCCTGGGCGTGGCGCTGGGCGTTGAACAGGGCCTCGGAGGCGATCAGCTCGATCTCCTCGCGGACCAGGGGGTGCAGGCGGCGGGGCGTGCCCTCGACCACCATGCGGACCTTGATCGCCGGCTCCAGGCCGAGCCGCTCGACCAGTTCGGCCAGGATGTCGTGCAAGTCGCCGGCCTTGTCGGCGCGCAGGCTCTTCACCCGGTCGCGGCCCTCGACGATGACGTCGTCGGCGCGGTCGAGCGCGCCCTCGAGCGCCTGGCGGGCCGGGAGGTCGGCGGGGATCTGATCGACGACCGACTGCAGGCGCAGCATCAGGCCCTGGATGCCCTGCAGCAGGGTGTCATGCAGCTCGCGGGCGATGCGTTCGCGCTCGGCCATCCGAACCTGCAGCCGACCATGGATGCGATCGGACACTTGCCGCAGCCGCAAGGCGTAGAGGCCCCAGAGCAGGCCGATCAAGGCCAGGATGCAAAGGGCCCGGAACAGATTGGTCTGAATGAAGGTCGGCGGAATCTCGATCGCGAGGGCCGCGCCCTGGTCGTTCCACACCCCGTCATTGTTGGCCGCCACGACCTGGAAGCGATACCGGCCGGGCTTGAGGTTGGTGTAGAAGGCCTGCCGCCGGCCGCCGACATCGACCCAGTCCTTGTCGACGCCCTCCAACCGGTAGCGGAAGCGCACGCGTTCGGGGATGCCCAAGCTCAGGGCCGTATAGTCGATCTGCAGCTTGGACGCGCCCTTGGGCAGGGTCAGGTCGCGGGGGTCGCGATAGACGCGGCCGTCGACCGTCAGGGAGCGGATCGAGACGGGCGGCGGCAGGGCGTTGCGGGCGATGTGGGCCGGATCGATCCAGGCCACGCCTTCGAGCGTCAGGATCCAGATGCGTCCGTCGCCGCCCATGACGACGTCCCTGACCCCGTTTTGCTGGGGCGGGCCAGGCAGCCCGTCCCTCAGATCGAACAGCCGGTAGTTCAGCGGTCGCGCGGGATCGTCGAACGCCCGCGCGAGGTCTTTCGTCCGTATCTGGACGACGCCGAGCGCGCCGAGGATCCAGGTTTCGCCGTTTGGGGTCTGAACGACGCCCTGGACGCCCTTGGCCCAGGGAAAGCGGGCGACCTGCAGGGCCTGGAACCGGTCGCCGGTCAGGCGCAGCAATCCGAATTCGCAACCGATCAGCAGGTCTTTCGGCCCCTGATAGATCGCGCGCAGGCCGCCCACGGCAAGCTTGGGCGAGGGGCGAAGGGTCTGAACGGCGCCGTCCGCGGCCACCCGCGACAGCGTCCTCGGCGTCGGCAGCAGCAGGCGGCCCTGACGATCGATCGTGATATTGCTGTGGACCAGCTCGGGGGCCAGCGGCGGAAACACGGTCCATCGGCCCCTGGCGTCAAGCCGGCCATAGCCCGTCGCGAACAGGGCCAGCCAGAGGTCTCCGCGGTCGTCCACCACGCATCCGGAGTAGGGATCGTCTCGGGCGACGGGCGGCTTGACCGTTCGCGGCCGGCCGCCCAGCCGCGTCAGGCTGTTGTTCGCGCCGAGCCACATCGCGCCAGCCTTGTCCTGGCAAAGCGCCGTCGGATTGTCGAGGCGGTCGCGGATCATTCTGGGCGCCTGGCCGGGCGAGGCCCGGTAGACCGTGTCGCTGTCGGCCGTCCAGATCGCGCCGTCACGGTCGACGAACTGCATGTAGCCGAAGCGTGAGGACCGGGCGATCCCGGGCTCGACCACGACGTTGGCCGTGCGCAGGCGGTCGAGGCCCGCGGAGGTGCCGATCCAGATGTTGCCTTCGTGATCCTCCAGGATCGGCACGGCCTTGTTGGAGCTCAGCCCGTCCTTGGCCTCGTAGGTTTCGGCGCGCGGCCTTGATGTCCGTTCGTTGGTCGCGAAGGCGACGTCCGGCTTGGCGACGCGAAAGGCGCCGGTCGAGAAGGTCGTGCCCCAGAGGCTGCCGTCGCGGTCGAACAGGATGCGGGCGTACCGGGCGGAGTCCGACACGATATAGCCCGCCGGCGCGCCGCGCCTGGCCGTTTCGCCCTTGGCGACATTCGGGAGGGGGCGGGCCCCGAGGGAATCCGAGACCCACAGACGCCCGCCCGCGTCTTCCGTCAGACCGGCGCCGGCCCCCATCACCACATCGGTGCGTTCAAAGCGTCTCGCACCGCGCCGCAGGAAGGAGAGGCTGCCGTCGATCGCCACCCACAAGGTGCCGTCGCGGGTGACCCTCAGGTCCATGATGTAACCTTCGGGCAGGTTCCACGACGCGTCCACGTCCTGCTGCTTGCCGCCGACGAACCGCGCCAGATTGTGCTTGGGCGTGCTGAACGCGGCCCAGACGGCGCCGTCCTGGTCCTCGGTCATGGTCAATATTCCTTCGCTGCCGGCTTGCGGAAATTCCCGCAGCTTGCCATCGCGAAAGATCGCGACGCCGCCCCGACGATAACCGGCCCAGAGCTCGCCCGACCGGGTGACCAGCAGGGCGTTGATATGATGGGAGTGCGAATAGTGGTCGTCGGCCAGCGGGATGGCTTCGAACGTCACGCCGTCGAATCGATAGAGGCCGCTGGCCGCGCCCAGCCACAGATAGCCGTCGGCCGATTGGGCCAAGGCCCAGATGTTGGTCGGCGCCCCGTCCTCCGCCGTCCAACTGGTGTGCTTGAACTGGGGGATCGTCCGGGCCGGGTCCAGGGCCCGGGCCGGACCGCCCAGCGCCAGGCCCAGAAGAACGGCGATCGCGTACAGAAGTCTGGCCGCCGTCTTCATGCTTGATCGTCTCCGCCGGCCGCGAACGTTCGAGCCTTGCTTTCACGAGCCAAGCCCACGCGAAATCTCGAAAGAGTGACGCGCGGCTCCCCCGTTGGAAGCTTAACGAAAGGGTGTCGATCGAGATAGCGCTGTGGCTTCGAACAGGACGCTTCTCATGTTTCTCGGCGCCATGTTTCCAGGCGGTCTGATCGGCGTGACGCTCCTGATCGGGCGCCTGGCCGCCGCGGCCGTGCTGGTGTTCGCCCTGGGCGGTCCCGCGCTGGAATCCCCCTGGCCGGCCCTGCCCCTCCTCTTCCTGGCGGCCGCCCTGACGGCGGGGCTGCTGACCCGCTTCGCGGCGGCGGCCTGCGCGGTCCTGGTGATGTTCGGCGCGGCCAAGGCGGACGGGACGCTTTCCGCGGTGCTGGCGCTCAACGCCTTGCATATCGTCGGACTCGTGCTGACCGGGGGCGGCGCCTATTCGCTGGATGCGCGGCTGTTCGGCCGGCGCGTGATCCGGCTTGACGACTAGGGCGACCACCCGATCGGGCGTCCGACGCCTACCCATCCGGGATTTACCGGCGCCAATGTTCGGCCGATCGTCTGGCCACGTCCGAACAGTGTTGGGAGCGCGTCATGATTGTCCGTAGCGTCGCGGAAATGGCTGGATCCGAGCTCGCCGGCCTCTTTGTCGCCCCGCCCGGCGTGGGCAAGTGGAAGGTCGCCGCGGCGGAGGTCCGGCTGCGGCCGACACAGGACGTCTCGTCCCCCGCCCCGCGGACCGACACCCTGGTGGTCCGCCTGCAGCTGAGCGACTACCCCAGGCAACGGTGCTGGGAGGGCGGCGTGGCGGCCCCGGTTCGCGACGTGGCGGCGGGCGAGGTTCTGTTCCACGACCTGCGGCGCGATCCTCGGCTGTTGTTGGACCAGCCCTATCACGCGTTGCACGTCCACATCCCTCGCGCCGCCTTCGAAGCGATCGCCGCGGAATGCAACGCCGTCCCGATCGGCGATCTCGACTACACGCCGGGGGTCGGCCTGGTGGATTCGACGATCGCCGGCCTTGGCGCTTCGATCCTGGCCAACGCCCGGGACGGCGCGGTCCATAATCGACTGTTCGTCGACCACCTGATCCTGGCCGTGGCCACCCATGTGGCGACCCGCTACGGCGGCATGGTCGCGATGTCGCGGAGCGCGCGCGGCGGGCTCGCCCCCTGGCAGACCCGCCGGGCGAAGGAGATCCTCGCCGCCAATCTCGACGGCGCGGTGCCGCTGACCGAGGTCGCCCGCCAGTGCGGTCTGTCGGTGGGCCACTTCTCGCGATCGTTCCGGCGCTCGTTCGGCACCACGCCGCACCAATGGCTGGTCCAGCGGCGACTGGACGCGGCCAAGGATCTGATCCGCTCGTGCCGCATGCCGCTGTCGAACGTGGCGCTCAGCTGCGGCTTCGCCGATCAGAGCCACCTGACCCGGGTCTTCACCCGCGAGGTCGGCGCCAGCCCGGCGGCCTGGCGCCGCGAGGTGCAGCAATAGGCCGAAGGGCGCCGACGGGATTCAGGCCGCCAGCTTCCTGGCCTTCACCTTGACCCGGATCACGCGGTGGTTGGACGACATGTAGAGGTGGCCGTCGGCGGCCAGCTCGCAGTTGGAGATCACGTCGTCGGCCCGGATGATTCCGATCCGTTTGCCGGCCGGGGTGAAGATGGAGATCCCGTCCTTGCTCGAGGCCCATAGGTTGCCGGCGCGGTCGACCTTCAGGCCGTCGCCGCCGTCGATGCCGGTCGCGGCGCGGTCGACGAGCTGCCGGCGGGCGGTGGGCGCGCCCTTGGCGTCCAGGTCCCAGGCGACCCAGCCCGACTTGCGGTCGGTGGCGTACAGCGTCCGGCCGTCGGGCGACAGGCCGACCCCGTTGGGCTCGATCGTCTTGTCGATCATCGTCAGGACGTTGTCGGTCCCCAGGCGATAGACGCCCGAATACTCCGTCTGGCGATAGGGCGAGCTCCAGTCGCCCTTCAGGCCCCAGGGCGGATCGGTGAAGTAGATCGCTCCGTCGCGGGCCAGGACCAGGTCGTTGGGACTGTTGAGGCGCTTGCCGTCGAAGCTGGAGGCCAGGACCGTCTTCTTCTGGGTCTTCAGGTCGATGAACGAGACGCAACGATTGCCGCTGTCGCCGATCACCAGGCCGCCGCGCGCCAGGATCAGGCCGTTCGAGCCGGCCTCGCGCAGGCTGATCGTTTCAGGACCCGCATAGCCCGAGGGCGACAGCCAGACCGCGCCGCCGCGCGCCGGCGACCAGCTCATGATCTTGTTGGCCGGCACGTCGGAGACCAGCAGGAAGCCGTCCTTGCCGCCGACCCAGACGGGGCCCTCGCTCCAGGTGAAGCCGTCCAGCACCTGCTCGACCGGCGCGTCGGCGTCGATCAGGGCGTCCAGGGCCGGGTCGAGGCGCTCGACCTTGCCGACGACGGTGTAGGATTGCATCGCCGCCTTGGCCGAGCCCGGGGCCAGGGCGGGGGCGGCCGCGAGGGCGAGGAGCGCGGCGGCCGCGCCGCGACGGGTCATCGGGAAGTCTGGGTTCACGGGCGAAGCTCCTGGCGCCGGAATCGTAAGCCTCGCTGTTGTGCCCCGCGTTCGGCCGTCGCGCTACTGTCGCTGACAGCCTTGTCACGATCTAGGCGGACGCGGGCGGGCGGCATGCCATCCCTGGCCGGCATGTTCGTCCAGGTCCGGCGCCCTGGGATCCACGCGCCCGGGTTCCTCACGAAACACCAGGGGCGTGCCCACCACGGCGTTTCCATCGGCGTCCCGCGCGATCATCCCGCGCGCCGCCACGGCCGGATCATCGAAGGCGGCCTTCAGGCTGCGGACCGGCGCGAAACAGATGTCGCGGCCCTCGAACCAGCTTTCCCACTCGGCTTGGCTCCGTGTGCGGAAGGTCTCGCGAAAGAAGGCCCGCAGCGGCTCCTGACCCGGGCCCGGCGACAGCTTGCCGTAGTCTAGCAGGTCCAGCCGCCCCAGGGCCTCCAGCAGATTGGCCGCGAACTTCACCTCCGAGCCGCCCAGCACGATCCAGCGGCCGTCCGCGCATTCATAGAGATTGAACATCGCGGCCCCGCCCCACGAGCGTTCGGCCTTGGGGAGGTTGGCGCGCCCCCCGGCGAACACCGGGCCGGTGGCGTTGGGAGTCCAGGCCATCAGGCTGTCGAGCATGGCGACGTCGAGATGATCGCCCTGGCCAGTCTTCTCCCGCCGCAGCAGGGCCATCAGCACGCCGGACAAGGCGGTCAGCGAGGCCAGGGCGTCGGCGGCCATCAGGCCGGGCATGGCCGGCTTGCCGTCCTGGCCCTCGTTCAGCGCCACCAGCCCCGCCAGGGCCTCGACGGCCAGGTCGTGGGCCGGACGGTCGCGATAGGGGCCGGTCTGACCGAAGGCGCTGATCGAGCAGTAGACAATGCCCGGATTGACCGCCTTCACGGCCTCGTAGCCGACGCCCAGCCGGTCGACCACGCCCGGGCGGAAGGCCTCGACCAGCACGTCGGCCTCGCCGGCCAGGGCCCAGAACGCCGCCTGGCCCTCGGCGCTCTTCAGGTCCAGTTGCACCGAGCGCTTGCCGCGATGGGTGTTGCGGAACCAGACGGTCAGATCGTTTGTCGACAGGCCGATATGACGACTGGGCTCGCCCTCGCCGACCGGCTCGACCTTGATCACGTCGGCCCCGTGGTCGGCCATCATCAGGGTCAGCATCGGACCGGGCAGGAACAGGGACAGGTCCAGAACCTTGACGCCGTCGAGCTTCATGCTCCCTCCCGCCTTTTTGGCCGTCCGAGCAGCAGGTGGTTGTGCTCGCCCATCGCCGGGGCGCGGGCGGCGGGCATTCGTTGGCCGTCGACCTTGATCGGGCAGGCCAGCATGTCCAGGCCCTGGGGCCGGGCCGGATGGTCGATGCGGTCGCGCATGGCCACCTCGGCGACGAACGGGTTATCCAAGGCGTCGGCCAGATCGGCGATCGGCGAGAACGGCACGCGGCCGCCCAGATAGCCCATCCACTCGGCCCCGGTCCGCTGCTCCATGATCGCGTCGAGGATCGGGGTCAGGGCGTCTAGGTGGGCGCGGCGGGCCGGCATGTCGAGGAAGCGCGGATCGGTCTTCAGCTCCGGCCGGCCGACCAAGTCGCACCAGACCTCCCAGAAGCGCTGGGTCTGGCACATCAGCATGCCCCAGCCGTCCTTCGTCTTCACCCGTTGCGAGGGGCTGATCGAGGGATGCGCCCCGCGTGGCGGACGGCCGACCTGGTGGCCCTCGTTCATCGCCCACACCGCCGGATAGGAGGTCTGGTGCAGGGCCACGTCGAACAGCGACACGTCGACGTCGCAGCCCACTCCGGTGGTCCGCGCCCCGAGGATCGCCGAGACGATCCCGAGCGCGAACACCGAGCCGGTCATGAAGTCGACCATCGACAGGCCGAAGCGCACCGGCGGCCCGGCGGGCTCGCCGGTCAGGGTCATGAACCCCGCCTCGGCCTGCATCAGATAGTCGTAGCCCGGCCAGGCCTCACGGCTGTTGCCTCGTCCGTAGGCGGACAGATGGGCGCAGACGACGGCGGGATTGATGTGCTTGAGGTCCTCGTAGCGGATCGCCAGCTTCTCGGGCTGGTCGCCGCGCAGGTTGTTGACTACGGCGTCGGCGCCGGCCACCAGCCGCTCGAACTCGGCCCGCCCCTCGGGCGTCTTGATCTCCAGCGCCACCGATTGCTTGCCGCGCGAGAAGGTCTGGAAAAACTGGCTGTCCTGGTCGCCCAGGAAGTAGGGGCCCAGGCTCCGGCTGATGTCGCCGCCCAGGGACGGAGCCTCGATCTTGATCACCCGCGCGCCCAGCTCGCTCAGCAGCTGGGTGCCGTAGGGCCCGGCGGCGTACTGCTCGACCGCCACGATGCGCACGCCGTCCAGGGGTCTGTTCATCCGCTCCGCCTCTATTCGGACGGATGATGCGACGGGCGTCCCGTCGCGCCTAGGGCGACGTTGGGGAAGGGCGCTTGTTTCAGGGGGACGATGTGCGTAGGCAGGCCGCGTCAGCGCTATTGCTTCGAGGCCCCCATGACCGTCGTCCTGCAAGCCGCCCGCGCTCGTGTCGAGCTGTTGCCCGCCCTGGGCGGTTCGGTCGGCCGGTTCGTCTGGGACGGCCGTGACGTGCTGCGGCCGGCGCCGGCCGGGGCGACCGAGGTGCTGGACACGGGAAATTTCGCCCTGGTCCCGTTCTGCAACCGCATCCGTGACGGGCGCTTCAGCTTCGGCGGTCACGACGTGGCCTTGTCGCCGAACCTGGGCGACCATCCGCACGCCCTGCACGGCCAGGCCTGGCGCGGAGCCTGGCGCGTGGTGTCGGCCGGCGAGACCGAGGCGGTGCTGGCCTTCGACCACGCGCCTGGCGAATGGCCCTGGGCCTATCGCGCCGAGCAGCGCTTCACCCTGGGCGACCACGGCCTGCGCCAAGCGCTGTCGGTGACCAACACCGGCGCCGAACCGATGCCCGCCGGCCTGGGCTTCCATCCCTATTTCCCGACCCGCGACGGCGAGCGCCTGCGGGCCGGGGTGACCGGCGTCTGGCTGATCGACGACGACTGCCTGCCCACCGCCCAGGTCGCGGGCCCATGGCGCTCGGATTGGGCGGCGGGCGCGCCGACGGCGGTCTCGGCCCTGATCGACAATTGCTACACGGGCTGGAACGGCGTCGCGACCCTGTCGGCGCCGGGCGGCGCCGGCACGACCCTGACCGCCTCGCCGGACTGCCGCTGGCTGCATGTCTATTCGCCGCCGGGCGCCGATTTCGTCTGCGCCGAGCCGGTCGCCAACCGCCCCGATCCGTTCAACGGCGAGGACAGCGGCATTGCGATCCTCGCGCCGGGCGAGACGGCGTCGGTGTGGATGAACGTGGCGTCGTCATAGACCGGCCTCCATCCGGGTTGACGCCGCCCGGCGAGCGCCCGCATTGGAGGAGAGTTCAGCTTCGAGGATTGGGTCGATGCAGTTTGGATACGAACCGATTCATCCCATGGCGACCTACGCGCCGTGGCTGGACGATCCCGATTTCCTGGCCGTCTACAAGACCGTCCAACCCAACACCCTGGTGGACCACATGCGGGCTTTCGAGCTGTGGCGCCTGGTCGATCAGGCGTTGAAGGTCCCGGGCGACATCCTGGAGGTGGGCGTTTGGCGCGGCGGCACCGGCTGCCTGATGGCCAAGCGTGTCCAGGCGCTGGGATCGAGCGCCAAGGTCTATCTCTGCGACACGTTCGCGGGCGTGGTGAAGGCCGGGCCGGCCGACCGGTACTACAAGGGCGGGGAGCACGCCGACACCTCCCAGCGGATCGTCCTGGACCTCGCCGACCAGCTCGGGCTTTCCAACGTCAGCCTGCTGACGGGGATCTTCCCCGACGACACCGGAGACCAGGTCGCCGACCGGCGGTTCTGCCTCTGCCACATCGACGTCGACGTCTACGACTCCGCCCTGCACGTCCTGGAGTGGGTCTGGCCGCGCATGCCGGTGGGCGGCGTGGTGGTGTTCGACGACTACGGCTTTTCGTCCTGCACGGGGGTCACCCAGCTGGTGAACGACCGCATGGCCCAGCGGGGCGCGCTGACTTTGCACAATCTGAACGGCCACGCCGTGATCGTGAAGACGGCCGAGGACTAGGCTCAGTCCACCATCGCTTCCAGGGCGCTGCGGTCGCGCAGCAGCACCTTGCGGGTGGTGGGCAGGGCGATCAGGCCGTCGTGCTGGAACTGGGTGAAGGTGCGCGACACGGTCTCGATGGTCAGGCCCAGATAGTCAGCCATGTCCTGGCGGGTCATGGGCACGTCGAGCAAGGCCCGCGCACCCGTGCGCTCGGCCAGGTCCAGCAACAGGGCGGCGACGCGCTCGCAGGCGGCGCGGCCGCCCAGCATCAGCACGTGGTCCTGGGCGCGGCGCAGGCTGTCGGTGGTCAGTTCCAGCAGGCGTCGAGCGACGTCGCCGCGCTCGCAGGCCAGGGCTTCCAGGGCCGAGCGGGGCATCACCCGCACGATGGTCGGGCTCAGCGTCTCGGCCGCCACGCGATAGGTCTCGCCGCTCTCCAGGCCGAACACGTCGCCGGCGAAGTGGAACGCCTCGATCTGCCGCCGGCCGTCGCGCAGAATCCTGCAGGTGCGCAACGATCCGGAGATCAGCTGGTAGATCCGATCGGCCGGTTCGCCCTCATCGAAGATCGTCTCGCCGCGACCATAGGTGTGGTGCAGGCCGTCGAGCACGATCGCCGCCGGCTGGCGGGCGGTGGGCGCGGGAGTCTGGGCCACGGACAGCATCAAGGTCTCCGATCTCTCTCCCGCCCAATCTCCTTCGCCGGAGCCAAGCGGTACAGTCGGGACCTACGCCTAAGGAGGACTACCTAGGACGGTTTGCACGACGCGATCGTCCCGCGCGGCTAGCCGCGCCTGGCCGAAAGCGTCATCCGCACCAGGGCCGCCAGGTTGTCGGCGTGCATCTTGGCCATCAGCTTGGCGCGATAGATCTCGACCGTGCGCGGACTGATCCCCAACTCGCGGGCGATCACCTTGTTGGGCTGGCCATCGACGACGCCGTCCAGCACCTGACGCTCGCGCTCCGACAGGGTCTCCAGCCGTTGGCGGACCACGGCCGCCTCGTCGGAAGCCTTGGCGGCCTCCGGCCGCGGGCCCGCTTCCAGGGCGCGGTTCAGGGCGTCGAGCATGCGGCTTTCGCCGAACGGCTTTTCGATGAAGTCGGCCACCCCGGCCCGCATGGCCTCGACGGCCAGGGGAATGTCGCCATGGCCGGTGATCATGATGATCGGCACGCGGGAGCCTCGGGCGTTCAGCTCGCGCACCAGCTCCAGGCCCGTCATGTCGGGCATGCGCATGTCGGTGATCACGCAGCCGGCCCCGTCCAGGGGCAGGGCCTCCAGCAGGGCCAGGGCCGAGGCGTGGCTGACCACCTCGAAGTCGGCGGCCTCCAGCAGGAAGGCCAGGGACTCGCGGGCGCTCTCGTCGTCGTCGACCACGTGGACCACGGCTTCACTCATCGATCACGTCCTCGTTGTCTCGTCTGGGCGGCAGAATGAAGTGAAACACCGTCCCGCCCTTTGGGTTCGGGTCCGCCCAGATCCGACCGCCATGCGCCTCGATGATCGAGCGCGAGATCGACAGACCCACACCCATGCCCTCGGCCTTGGTGGTCATGAACGGCTGGAACAGCCGCTCGCGGAAATCGTCGCTAATGCCCGAACCGGTGTCGGTGACGCTGACTTGAACGGAACCGTTGTCGAGCCGCTGGCTCGATATGGTCAGTTCGCGTCGCGGGGAGTCGGCCATGGCGTCGACGGCGTTGCGGATCAGATTCACCAGCACCTGCTGGATCTGCACGCGGTCGGCATAGACCGCGTCGGCGGCGGGGTCCAGCTGCAGGCGGGTGGTCACTAGATGCTCCCGCGCCCCGATCAGGGCCAGGGCGGCGGCGTCCTCGACCACCTTGGACAGGCTCTCGGGCGCGCGTTCGCTGGCCCCGCGCCGCACGAACTCGCGCATGCGGTGGATCACGTCGCCGGCTCGCAGGGCCTGGGCCGAAGCCTTGTCGACCGCGTCGCGGACCTTGGCCTGGTCTTCGGGGCGGCCGCGGTCGAGCAGGCGGCGCGAGCCGGTCAGCAGGTTGGCGATCGCCGACAGCGGCTGGTTCAGCTCGTGGGCCAGCGTCGAGGCCATCTCGCCCATGGCGGTCAGGCGCGAGACGTGGACCAGCTCGGTCTGCAGGTCGCGCAGTCGCGCCTCGGTGTGCTGGCGCTCGGTCAGGTCGCGAATGAAGCCGGTGTAGAACGGCTGGGAGCCCCGGGTCTCGCCGACCGCCAGCTCCATCGGGAAAGTCGTGCCGTCCTTGCGCCTGCCGACCACCACGCGGCCGGTGCCGATGATCCGCTTCTCGCCGCTGCGGCTGTAATTGGCCAGGAAGCCGTCGTGGCCGGCGCGGTCCGGCTCGGGCATCAGCAGGCTGACGTTCTGGCCGATCGCCTCGGACGAAGCCCAGCCGAACAGCCGCTCGGCGGCGGGGCTGAACGAGGTCATCACCCCGGCCGGGTCGATGACGATCACCGCGTCGGGGGCGGAGTCGAGGATCGACTGCAGGTGATGGGTCATGGCGGCGGCGCGCGAGCGGGCGGCGTGAAACCAGCCGCCGCCGACCGACATGCCGAAGCCGATCATCACGAACACCAGGCTGGACAGAGCCGTGGCCTGGTCGGGCGTTCCGCGCACCTTCAGCAGCCAGACCGCTCCGGCCGCCAGCACGGTGGCGAACAGGCCCGGCGCCAGGCCGCCGACCGCGGCGCTGATCAGCACGGCCGGCACGAACAACAGGAAGGCCGAGGGGGCGGTGAAGCCGGGGGGCAGGGCCAGCTGGATCAGGGCGCAGGCCAGGACCGTGGCCATGGCCGCCAGATAGGCCCGGGGCCGCAGATCGCTGTGCAGCGTGCCGGCCGAAACCGTGGTCATCACGTGATAGCGGTCTCCGCTGCGCAAGGTCGGCTACCCTATAGCCGTTGGCGCGGCGATTGGCAGTCTCAGATCGCACAAGGCACGCGGCGCGGGACGATGGCTGACCAGGATCAGGCCCTGGCCGGTGCGCTTGAGGCGAGCGTCCAGGCGCTCGACGATCAGGGCCTCGGTCGCGGCGTCCAGCCCCTCTGTAGGCTCGTCGAGCAGCAGCCAGGGGGCGTCCCGCAGCAGGGCCCGGGCCAGGGACAGCCGCCGCCGCTCGCCCCCCGACAGCCGCTCGCCGTTCTCGCCGATCCAGGTGTCCAGGCCCTGGGGCAGGGCGCGGACCCGGGCCTCCAGCGCGGCGTCGGCCAGCGCGTCCCACAGGGCCTCGTCGGCGCGGGTTCCGGCGAGGGCGAGATTGGCGCGGACGGTCCCGGCGATCATCGCCGCGTCCTGCGGGGCGTGGGCGAAAGCGGCGCGGGTTCGTGCGTCGGGCTCCTGGCCTCCGCATGACAACCGTTTGTCCCGGCTTTCGCCGGGATGAGCGGCTGTTGGGGGAGCGCGCAGGCCCAGCAGCCGTTCGAGCACCGTGGTCTTGCCGCAACCCGAGGGGCCGGTCAGGACCAGCCGCGAACCCGCCGTCAGGGTGAGGCCGCCGAAGTCGAGGCTGGGGCGATCCGGCGGGGCCTGGGCGCGCGCCGCGTTCGGTCCATGGACCAAAATCGTATCCAGCCGCTTGGCCGCCGCGTCCGCTCCGGCGTCCTGCTCGAACGCCTTGCCGACTCCGGCCAGGCCTTCCAGCGCCATGGCGGTCGCCAGGCCGGCCATGGCCGCCAGGGGCGTGGCGGCATCGCGGGCCAAGGCCAGGACCAGGGCGACGGCGAGGCCGAGGATCGCGCCCTGCAGCGCGATCAGCCAGCCGGCGGCCGCCACGGCCTCGCGCCTGAGGGCGTCCAGGCGCGCGCCCTTGGCGGCGATCTCGGCGGCCGCTCGGTCTTGCACGCCATAGACCCGCAGCTCGGGCGCGGCGGCGGCGTAGGCGGCCAGGGCGTCCTTCAGGTCGCCGGCCGCCTGCTGGATCGCGGGGCCGGTGCGGGCGGTCAGGCGGCGGGCCAGGGCGCGGCCGCTCAGCACGGCGCCGGCCGCGGCCACGGCGACGACCAGGGCCGGACCCCAACCGGCGGGCGCGGTCATGGCCAGGCCGGCGGTGACCGCCGCCCCGGCGCCCCAGGGGGCGGAGAGGCGGATCAGCCGGGTCTCGACCGCGTCGACGTCCTGCACCAGCCGGGCCGAGGCCTCGCCGCGCGACAGGGCCAGGGCCTGGGCGGGCGGGGCGGCGGCCAGGGACGCGTAGAGGGCCGGGCGGATGGCGGCCAGCGCCTTGAGGGCGGCGGCGTGGCTCGACAGGCGCTCCAGGTAGCGGAAGGCGGTGCGCAGGATGGCCAGCAGGCGGATGCCGGCGCTGGGCAGCAGCACGTTGAAGGCCTGGGCCGCCGCCAGTCCGCCCAGGCCGGCGATCGCCGCGCCGGTCAGGAACCAGCCCGACAGGCCCAGCAGCAGCACCGATCCGGCCCCGACGACCGCGGCCGAGATGGCGGCCAGGCGCAGGCCGGCCGCGTGGCGTTTTCGCTGTTGGCGGATCAGAACGGCGAGGGGACTGGAGCTCACAGCCGCACCACCCGGTCGGCCAGCGCGGCGACGGCCTCGGAATGGGTGGCGATCAGGGTGGTGCGGCCGGCCGCCGCTTGGCGAAGGATCGGCAGCAGGGCCTGCTCCGATGCCGCGTCGAGATCGGCGGTCGGCTCGTCCAGCAGCAGGATGGGCGCGGGCTTGAGCATGGCCCGGGCCAGGCCCAGCCGGCGTCGCTCGCCGCCGGACAGGCCGGCGCCGCGCTCGTCGAGCCGAGCGTCCAAGCCGCCCCGGCCGTCCAGCACGTCCGCCAGACCGACGGCGCGGGCCGTCTGTTCCAGAGCGTCCCGTGTCGCGCCGGGATGGGCCAGGGCCAGGTTGTCGGCCAAGGTTCCCGGCAGAACCACCGGCGACTGTCCGGCCCAGGCGACCGATGTCGCGATCGAGCCGAGATGCGACAGGCGCTGGTCGCCGACCGACACCTCGCCGCCGCTCAGGGGCGCCAGGCCGAGCAACAGGTTCAGCAAGGTGGTCTTGCCGCTGCCGCTGGGCCCCAGCAGGGCGACGACCTCGCCCGGCGCGACGTCGAGATCGAAGCCTTCGAACACGGCGGTCTCGCCGGGATCATAGGTCACGGTCACCGCCTGGAAGCGAATGGGCGGCGGCGCGGCGAAGATCACGGCCGGCGGGGCGGGCGCGGGGGCGGGCAGGGCGGCCAGGGTCAGGGCGGCGGCCTCGGCGGCCTGGCGATCGTGATAGGCGGCGGCCAGACGGCGCAGTGGGACATAAACCTCCGGCGCCAGGGCCAGGGCGAAGAAGGCGCGCTTGAGATCCAGCTGTTCGGGAACGGGGAAGGGGAGCAGGCGCAGCAGGTTGAAGCCGCAATAGACCGCCACCAGGGCCACCGACAGGGCGGCGAAGAACTCCAGCGCCCCCGACGACAGGAAGGCGACCCTCAGCACACGGATCGTCCGCCGCGCCAGGTCGTCGGCGGCCAGGGCGAGGTCGCGGGTCACCGCGCCCTCGGCCTGGAACGCCAGCACCAAAGGCAGGGCGCGAACCCGGTCGAGGAACAGGCTGGAGAGCCGCTCCAGGGCCAGGAACTGCCGCCGCGACTCCTCCGCCGCGGCGCCGCCGGCGAGGGCCATGACCAAGCCGAACGGGACCAGGGTCGCCAGAAGGATCCCGGCCGCCACGGGCGTGGCGACGGCGACAGCGGCGATGACCAGCAGGGGCGCGACCGCGGAGGCCAGTCGGGCCGGTGTGAAACGGGCGACATAGCCGTCCAGGGCCTCGATCCCCTCGACCACGGTCGACAGGGCCTCGCCGCCGGTGGCGCGGCCCTGGGTCAGGGCGCCGCCCAGCACCGAGGCGACGGCGTCGCCGCGCGCCTTGGCCTTCACCCCGGCGGCGGCCTGGGCCCCGACTTCGGCGGCGCGCTTGGCCAGCAGTCCGCGCGCGGCGGCTGCCAGGGCGAGCACGACCAGCCAGGGCGCGGCGGCGGCCAGGCCGCGCGGCAGGGCGTCGAGGGCCAGGGCCAGGCCGGCGGCGAAGGCGATCGCGGCCGGAACATCGGCCAGCAGCCACAGCGGGGCCGTCCTGGCGTCTGTCCCGCCGGCCTTGCCCAGGGTCTTCAGCCAGGGTCGCGCGACGGCGTCGAGCTCGGCGGTGAAACTGACTGTCATCGGCCGTGTTTAGACTCGGCGAACGGGAAATCCTTGATTGGGATCAACGCACCCTAGCCAGGACGCGTCTAGAGGTGGAGGGTCCTTGAGGCGACCGATCGCCAACGACAACCGGAGCGCTGCATGGATCCCGCCGTCGTCGACCTCTCCCGCCTGCAGTTCGCCCTGACGGCCCTGTACCACTTCCTGTTCGTGCCCCTGACCCTGGGCCTCTCCTTCATGCTGGTGATCATGGAGAGCGTCTATGTGATGACAAAGCGGCCGATCTGGCGGACCACCACCCGGTTCTGGGGCACGCTGTTCGGGATCAATTTCGTGCTCGGCGTCGCCACCGGCCTGACCATGGAGTTCCAGTTCGGCATGAACTGGTCCTACTACTCGCACTATGTCGGCGACATCTTCGGCGCGCCGCTGGCCATCGAGGGGCTGATGGCCTTCTTCCTCGAGGCCACCTTTGTCGGGCTGATGTTCTTCGGCTGGGACAAGCTCAAGCCCGTGACCCACCTTTTTGTCACCTTCCTGGTGGCCTTGGGCACCAACCTGTCGGCCCTGTGGATCCTGGTCGCCAACGGCTGGATGCAGAACCCGGTCGGCGCGGCCTTCAATCCCGACACGATGCGGATGGAAGTGGTCGACTTCAAAGCCGTCATCTTCAATCCCGTGGCTCAGGCCAAGTTCGTGCACACGGTCAGCGCCGGCTACACCATCGCCGCGGTCTTCGTTCTGGGGATCAGCGCCTGGTATCTGCTGAAGGGCCGGTATGTCAGCGTCGCCAAGCGATCGCTGACCGTCGCGGCCGCCTTCGGCCTGGCCTCGTCCTTGTCGGTGGTCGTGCTGGGCGACGAGAGCGGCTACGCCCTGACCGACAACCAGAAAATGAAACTCGCGGCCCTCGAGGCCATGTGGGAGACCGAGCCCGCGCCCGCCGGCCTGACCGCCTTCGGCATCCCCGACCTGAAGGACCGCAAGACCCACGCCGAGATCAAGGTGCCCTACGTCCTGGGCTTGATCGCGACCCGCAGCTTCGACCGGCCCGTGGCCGGCATCTTCGAACTGGTGGCCCAGGCCGAAACGCGGATCGAGAGCGGCGTGGTCGCCTACGACGCGCTGGAGACCCTGAAGGCCAATCCAACCGACCTGGCGGCGCGCGGCGTGTTCGAGACGCACCGTCGCGACCTCGGCTACGCCCTGCTGCTCAAGCGCCACGTCGCCGACCCGCGAACGGCCGACAAGGCGCTGATCCAGAAGACCGCCTGGGACACCGTGCCCAACGTGCCGGTGATGTTCTGGTCGTTCCGGATCATGGCCGGAATCGGCTTCCTGATGATCGCCCTGTTCGCCACGGCCTTCGTGCTGGTGAGCCTGCGCAAGCAGAACACCCGCTGGTTCCTGATGATCGCGGTGGCGGCCATTCCGCTGCCCTGGATCTCGACCGAGCTGGGCTGGGTGCTGGCCGAGGTCGGGCGTCAACCCTGGGCGGTGGAGGGCGTTCTGCCGACCTTCCTGGCGCCCTCGTCGCTGAGCGTGGCCCAGATCCTGACCAGCATCGTGGTCTTCACCCTGCTCTACGGCGCCCTGGCGGTGGTCGAGGTCGGGCTGATCCTGAAGACCATCAAGAAGGGTCCCTTCGCCGAGCAGGAGGCCTTCCCATCCGGACCGCTCGCCCCCGCCGGCGAAGCCGTGGCCTAGGAGAAACCGGATCATGGAACTCCCCCTCGACTATCCGACGCTTCGCCTGATCTGGTGGGGCCTGCTGGGCGTGCTGCTGATCGGCTTCGCCCTGACCGACGGCTACGACATGGGCGTGGGCGCGCTTTTGCCGTTCGTCGCCAGGACCGACGAGGAGCGCCGCATGGTGATCAACACCGTCGGCGCCACCTGGGAAGGCAACCAGGTGTGGTTCATCACCGGCGGGGCCGCGATCTTCGCGGCCTGGCCGCTGGTCTACGGCGTCAGCTTCTCGGGCTTCTACCTGGCCATCTTCCTGGTGCTGGTGGCGATGATCCTGCGGCCTGTCGGCTTCAAGTACCGATCCAAGCGGCCGGACCCGCGCTGGCGCGCGTTCTGGGACTGGGCGCTGTTCACCGGCGGCTTCGTGCCGGTGCTGGTCTTCGGCGTGGCCGTGGGCAACGTGCTGCAAGGCGCGCCGTTCAAGCTGGATGGCGACCTGCGCAGCACCTATCACGGCGCTTTCTTCGCCCTGTTCACGCCCTTCACCCTGGTCTGCGGCCTGCTGTCCGTGGCCATGCTGGTGCTGCACGGGGCGGCCTGGCTGGGGGTGAAGGCCGAGGAGGGCGGCGCGGTCCAGGACCGGGCCCGCAGGTTCGGCACGGGCGCCGGCGTCGCCACTCTGCTGCTGTTCCTGGTCGGCGGTCTGCTGGCCATGCGCCTGGGCTTCCGCGTCGAGGGCGCGTTCGATCCCGCCGCGCCGTCCAATCCGCTGCGGACGGCGACCGTCGCCGCGCCGGGGGCCTGGTTCGACAATTTCGGCCGCTATCCCTGGATGCTGATCGCGCCGGTGCTGGGCTTCGGCGGGGCGATCGTGGCCCTGCTGGGCCTGTGGCGGCGATCCGCGCCCCTGGCGTTCGGCGGCTCGTCGGCGTCGGCGGCGGGGATCATCGCCACGGTGGGGCTGTCGATGTTCCCGTTTATCCTGCCCAGCACGATAGACGCCCATTCCAGCCTGACGGTGTGGAACGCCTCGTCCAGCCACATGACCCTGTTCATCATGCTGGTCGTCGTCGTGGTGCTGCTGCCGGTCGTGCTGCTCTACACCGCCTGGGTGTTCAAGGTGCTGTGGGGCCGGACCAGCACGGCGGCCCTGAAGACCGACCCCGCTCTCTACTGAAAACGGCCCGTACTGAGGAGATCTCGCGATGTGGTATTTCACCTGGATCCTCGGCCTGGGCCTGGCGCTGGCCTTCGGGGTGCTGAACGGCGTCTGGTACGAGTTCAACCTGACCGACGAGGGCGATGTCGGGGCGTCGGAGCCCTGATCCTCCCCCGCAGGGTGAAGATCAGGCGGACGCGACAATTCGACGCCGTCCGGTAAGCTTTGCATTAACCGTTATTAAACGGCGGTCGAGCTCTTGTGACAGGTGACGCGAAACCGGCTTTCGGCGTTCGCCGCAAGACCTTTTGAGCCTCGGGACCCGACCATGACCGACCACGCCGAACCCGCCCTGGAGCTGATCTCGTTCTGCATCGGCGAGCAGGAGTTCTGCATCGACGTCAAGACGGTCCGCGAGATCCGCGGCTGGACCCCGGCCACCCCGATCCCGCACGCCCCGTCCTTCCTGAAGGGCGTGATCAACCTGCGCGGCGCGATCATGCCGGTCATCGATCTGCGCAACCGCCTGGGCCTGGGCGTCACCGTTCCGGAGACCCGCCACGTCATCGTCGTGGTCGAGTGCCAGGACCGCCTGGCCGGCATCCTGGTCGACGCGGTCAGCGAGACCTTCACCGTGTCGCGCGACCACCTGCAGCCGACCCCGGACCTGGGGGCCGACGAGCTGCGCTTCATCCAGGCGATCATCTCGCTGGACAGCCGCCTGATCACCTATCTGCGCATGGACGACGTCTTCCCGGCCCAGGTCAGCCAGGCGGCGTAGGCCGCGCTTCAGAGAAACGAAAAAGGGCGGACCAGCTGGTCCGCCCTTTTTGATTCAGCACCCCGGACTGGTGACAGGCGCATGCGCCTGGCACCAACCGATCTACTTCCCCCGCACGAGCTTCGCGGCGGCGGCGTGGAAGACGGCCTCGGCCTCGGCGGCGTCAGCCACGGCGTTGTGGCGGTCGGCGGCGACCGGCATGGCCGCGCGGCCGGTGGTCGGGGCGGCGTAGCTCTGGGCCACCTTGCGGGCGTCCTGGGCGCGCAGGGCGGCGTTGTCCGAGGTGGTCTCGTGCCAGTGGGCCAACTTCTCCGCTGTCAGCGCGCCGTCGACCGGCAGGTCGCCGTGATGGACCACTTCGCCAAAGCCGATGGCCACGAAGCCGTGGATCACGCCGTAGTCTTCCTCCGACAGTAGGAAGGTGATCTGCCGCTCCTCGACCTGGCCGGTATAGGCGTCCTGCTCCGGGTCGAACTCGCGCAGCACCAGCACGTCGCCGACCGCGAACTCGCGGTCGTTGCGGCGGATCTCGAAGCGCTTCTTGCCCGACCGCACGGCGGCGAAATACTGGGGCCAGGTCTTCAGTTCGTGACGGGTCATGGGGAGATTCTCGGAAACGGGAGGCGTGGCCTTGGCCGGCGGTTCGGGCTGGAAGGTTAAGGCCTGGATGGAATGTTGTGGATCGGATTGAGCCGACGGTGCTGAAATCCTCGTCCTTCGACAAGCTCAGGATGAGGATTTCTACAGCCGCTTCGGGGTCGAAATTAGCCCTCATCCTGAGCTTGTCGAAGGACGAGGGCGGCCCCTAGGTCAGGCAGGTCCGCGCGATCTCGGCGCGCAGTTCGGGCAGGCCGTAGCCTTTCTCCGACGAGGTCGCCAGGACCTTCGGGAAGGCCGCCGGGCGCTTGGCGATGGCCTTGAGGGTCTTGTCGATCGTGGCGTCGAGCTCGGCCTGCTTGATCTTGTCGGCCTTGGTCAGGACGATCTGGTAGGAGACCGCCGCGACGTCCAGGGCGTCCAGGGCCTCGGTGTCCACCGACTTCAGCCCGTGGCGGGCGTCGATCAGCAGATAGACCCGCTTGAGGTTCACCCGGCCGCGCAGATAGGCGCGGCCCAGGTCCTGGAACTTGTCGGCCACGCTCTTGGAGACCCGCGCGAAGCCGTAGCCCGGCAGGTCGACCAGGCGCAGCTTCTCGGCCAGCACGAAGAAGTTGACCTCCCGCGTGCGCCCCGGCGAGTTCGAGGCGCGCGCCAGGTGGTTCTGGCCGACCAGCCCGTTGATCAGGCTGGACTTGCCGACGTTCGAGCGGCCGGCGAAGGCGACTTCGGGCAGGCTCGGCGCGGGCATGCCGTCCATCTTGACCGCGCCCATCATGAAGGTCGCCGGCTGGGCGAACAGCACGCGGGCGGCTTCGATGTCCTCTTCGCTATAGGCCAGTTCGTCCATCAGGTGGCCCCGACGGTCTTGCCGCTCAGCCGGGCGATCAGCTTGTCGATCGGGTTCTCGACCTTGTAGCGGTGCATGATGATGTACTGCTGGATGATGGTCAGCACGTTGCTCCAGCACCAGTAGATCACCAGGCCGACGGCGAAGCCCGACAGGGTGAAGGTGAAGATGATCGGGAAGAACTGGAAGATCTTCTGCTGGATCGGGTCGCCGGCCGGCGGGTTCATCGACGTGGTCAGCCACATGGTGAAGCCGTACAGCAGCGGCCAGACGCCCAGGTGGACGATCGAGGCGCCCAGGAACGGCAGGGTGGCGGGATCCCAGGGGATCAGTCCGAACAGGTTGAACAGGGTGGTCGGCTCCGGCGCCGACAGGTCGACGATCCAGCCGAAGAACGGCGCGTGCCGCATCTCGATGGTCACCGTCAGCACCTTGTACAGCGAGTAGAAGACCGGGATCTGGATGAGCATGGGCACGCAGCCCATCATCGGATTGATCTTCTCCTTGGCGTACAGGCCCATCATCTCCTGCTGCTGCTTGGCCGGATCGTCCTTGAACTTGGCCTTCAGCTTCTCGACCTCGGGGGCGATCTTCTTCATCTTCGCCATCGACTCGTAGCTCTTGTCGGCCAGCGGGAAGAGGATCAGCTTCAGGGTCACGGTCAGCAGCATGATCGCCACGCCGAAGTTGCCCACCAGCTTGTAGAAGATCTCCAGGATGTTGAAGATCGGTCGGGTGATGACCGAGAACATCCCCCAGTCGACGGCCTTGTCGAAGCTGGGGATCACGCTGGCCGGACGGTTCCAGAACTGCCACCAGACCACCGGCTTGCCGCCGTACTGATAGCGGGTCAGCAGCGGCACGGTCTTAGCGCCGGCGAACAAGCGGGTGGTGTTGGTGATCGTGGCGCCGGCCGCCAGCGATTGAGGCGCGCCGGTGAAGGCCGATTCATAGACGTCGACGCCCTTGACCGGCTGGACCTGGAAGCGGCCTTTGATCATCTCGGACTGCTCGGGGATCAGGGCCGCCAGCCAGTACTTGTCGGTCATGCCGATCCAGCCGCCCTTGGAGGCAAGATCGTTCTGGACCGGCTTGTCCTTCTTCCACTTGGGGTACTTGGCCTTGTCCTGAAGGATGTATTTCTCGTCGGTAACGCCGCCCAGCACGCCGATGCCGCCTTCGTAGACGATCTGGGTCTTGCCCAGGCCGTGCGGGCCTTCGGTCGGGATGCCCTGGCGCTGGACCGAGGCGTAGGGCGCCAGGGCCACGGCCGCGCCGCCCTGGTTGCGGACGGTGTCGGCGACGGTGAACATGGCGTCGGCGTCGACCGAGATGGTGCGGGTGAACACCAAGCCCTGGCCGTTGTCGTAGGTCAGGACGACCGGGGTGGTCGGGCGCAGCACCTGGCCGGGCGCGGCCGTCCACACGGTCTGGGGCGTGGGCAGGCCGGTCATGCCGGTCATGCCGGCCCAGCCGAAGTCGGCGAACCAGGCGTGCTCGGCGCCCTCGGGGCGGAACAGTTCGACCGGCGGTGAATTCTTGTCGACCGTCTGGGTGAAGCGCTTGAGCCACAGATCGTCGATCCGCGCGCCCTTCAGGGCGATCGAGCCCGCCAGGGCCGGGGTGTCGACGGCGATGCGCGGGCTCTGGGCCTTGGCTTCGTCGCGCGACAGCTTCAGCGGCTGGGGCAGGCCGTCGGCGCCGAGGGTCATGCCCGGCTGGGCGGCGACCTGGGCCTCGGCGATCTTCTTGGCGCGCAGCTCGGCCTCGGCCTTCTTCTGCTGCGGGCCCATGTAGAAGACCTGGTAACCGATCAGGATCGCGAACGCGCAGACGAGGAACATCAGCGTGTTTTTGTTGGAGTCGTTCGGCTGCATGAGATGACTTAACCAGAAACGGAGGAATCGGACGCGGCGGGGGCGTGCGGAGCGGGTTCAGGGCCCGGGCCCGCGCGATCGAGGTCGGCGGCGAGGCTTATCAGCGCGGTTTTAACATCGTCAAGCAAACGCCCCCATGGCCGCTGGCCGGTTCCGCCGCGGGCGATGAACACATAGTCGCAACTGGGACGGCCATGAAGGGGGAGAAGCAGTCTGGCGGCCTCGCGCAGGCGTCTTTTCGCGCGATTTCGCTCGACCGAGCCGCCGATCTTCTTGGTGGCGGTGAATCCGACCCGGATCAACGGGTCGTCGTCGTGGCGGGGGCGCATCTGCATGAACACCGCGCCGCGCGCCAGATTGGGCGCCTTGGCGGCCTTCAGGAAGTCCGGGCGCTTCTTCAGCCGCTCGATCTTCACGGGAATGACCTGCCCAGAAGGGATGGGGGCTTCGGTCATGAAAAAAGCCGCCCTTTCCGGCGCAGGCGCAGAGCCTGGTTCGAGGAAAGGGCGGCTTCCATCATGGTCTTTATCCCGCGCCGTTCTTGCGAAGAAGCGGGGTAGAAGGCTGTTAGGCCGTCAGGCGCTTGCGGCCCTTGGCGCGGCGACGCGCGACGATCTTTTGGCCGTTCTTGGTGGCCATACGCGCGCGGTAGCCGTGACGGCGGGCTCGCACGAGCTTCGACGGCTGGAATGTCCGCTTCACGAGGTGGCTCCGATAATAATGGGACGCGGCAGCCGGAGGGCCGCCGCGAGTGAGGGGCGGTGGATAAGGGAAGGGGCGGTCGCTGTCAACATGAGTCGAACCAAGGGCTTGTGCGAACCTGCCCCACCTGGCGCCTTCGCCGCCTGTCCGTCCCCATAGGGGGCCTAGGACGAAGAGGAGCCGCGGAGCGACCGGTAGGGGGCAAGTGCTCGCCGCTATAGATCTGACCGAATGATAGCCTTGCCGATCACTTGCCGATTGGCCAGCAGATCGAACGCCTCGCGCCAACGGTCAAGGCCCAGCTCCGCATGCACGTGCGGCCGGATCGTCCCCTCGTCGGCCATCTTCCACACCGCCTCGGTGTTCTCCCGCCCCTTCTCCGGAAACCGCCGGCCGTACTCCCCCGCCCGCACGCCCATCACCGAGAAGCCCTTGATCAGCGGCATGTTGACCGAGACGGTCGGGATGCGGCCCGAGGTGAAGCCGATCACCAGCAGCCGGCCGTCGAAGGCGATGCAGCGGACGCTCTCGTCGAACACGTCGCCGCCGACCGGGTCGTAGATCACGTCGGCGCCGTTTCCGCCGGTGATCTCCTTCACGCGCTCACGGAAGCCGCCGGTCACGTTGACCACGGCGTCGGGGGTGTAGAGGCGCTGGATCGCCGCCAGCTTCTCGTCCGAGGCCGAGGCGGCGATCACCCGAGCGCCCAGGGCCTTGGCCAGGTCGACGGCCGCCAGGCCCACCCCGCCGGCCGCGCCGTGGACCAGCACCCACTCGCCCGGCTCCAGCCGCGCCCGGCGAACCAGGGCGACATAGGCGGTCAGATAGGCCGCGCCATAGGCCGCCGCCTCGGCGAACGACAGTCGCGCGGGCTTGGGCTTGAGAGCTTCGGCGTCCAGCACCGTATACTCCGCGAACCCGCCCAGCCGCGCCCCGCCGACCACGGCGTCGCCGACGCTCCAGCCCGTCACGCCCTCGCCCAGCGCCGCGACCTCGCCGGCCAGATCCAGCCCCGGGGTGAAGGGCAGGGGCGGTTTGAACTGGTACTCGCCCCTCGTCATCAGCAGGTCGGGGAAGTTGACGCTGGCGGCGCGCACGCGGACCAGCACCTGGCCGGGGCCGGCTCGCGGCATGGGCACGTCGCGGACCGCGCAGCCGGCGAAGTCGGAGGCGAGGCTTTCGACGACGAGGGCGCGCATGGTGTCGGTCATGAATCCCACCAAGCGGACCTAAAAATCAGGTCCGTGCGTCGAACGCCGCCCGCACCAGCCCGGCGATCTCGCGGCAGGCCGCGTCGGCCGCCGGCACCGCGCCGGTGAAGGCCGTGAAGCCGTGGGCCAGGCTGTCGTAACAGCGATAGGTGGTCGGCACCCCGGCCGCGATCAGTCGCTTGGCGTAGGCCTCGCCCTGGTCGACCAGCGGGTCGAAGCCGGCGGTGATCACCACGGCGGGGGCCAGGCCCGACAGGTCGGCGGTCTTGTCCGGCGACAGGCGCGGATCGGCCGGGTCGGCGTCGGGGCCCATATAGTGGCCCATGAACCAGTCCATGATCGGCCGGCTCAGCGGATAGGCGTCGCCGTAGGTGGTCATCGACGGCGTCTCGCTGGCCACGTCGACAGCGGGATAGATCAGCAGCTGCAGGGCCGGCTGGGTCTCGCCCAGGCGCTTCATCTCCTGGGCGACGATGGCGGCGAAGTTGCCGCCCATCGAGTCGCCGCCGATGGCGGCCACGCCCGGCGCGGCCCCGAATCGGGCGGCGTTGTCGCGGGCCCAGCGGAAGGCGGCCAGGACGTCGTCGAGGCCGGCCGGGAACCGGTGGTCCGGCGCCAGGCGGTAGTCAACCGAGATCACCGCCGTGCGGGCGATCCGGGCCAGGATCCCGCAGAAGGCGTGGCAGGTCTCCAGGTCGCCGATCACGCCGCCGCCGAAGTGGGCGAAGACGATCAGGGGCGCGCTGCTGTCCTGGTCGGCCGGACGATAGGCTCGAGCCTTGATCGCCCCGTTAGGACCGTCGATCGACAGGCTCTCGTTGCGCACGCCCGGCTCGGGCGGACCGCTCATGGCGGTCAGGCCCCGGGCGCTGGCGGCCCGGGCCTCGTCGGGCGCCAGGCTGGTCAGGGACGGCATCTTGGCGGCGGCCGCGGCCAGGAACTGGAAGCGCGGATCCAGGGTCCGCCCGCCGCGATAGACCGTCCCGCCCCCCGACATCATCCGCAGCACCGGGCTGGGCAGCGACAGCAGGACCTTGAGGATGAACTTCTGGACGGCGGGGTCGGCCATTCGGGCTCTTTCTTGTTCTTGCGGAAGGTCTAGGGGCGAGGCAGGGCGGGCAGGCCGCCCAGGATCATCCGGACGGCGAAGTCGGCCGCGCCGTCGACGTCGATCGGCCGGCGCTCCAGCATCTTGTCGCCGACCTCGCGGGCCACGGCGATGCAGGCGGCGGCGAAGTAGTCGAGATCGACGGCCGGGGCGTGGTCGTGCT
This sequence comes from Caulobacter sp. Root487D2Y, assembly GCF_001427165.1. Taxonomy (NCBI): domain Bacteria; kingdom Pseudomonadati; phylum Pseudomonadota; class Alphaproteobacteria; order Caulobacterales; family Caulobacteraceae; genus Caulobacter; species Caulobacter sp. Root487D2Y. Next base: position 197,294 of record NZ_LMFD01000010.1, on the reverse strand, counting down.
CCAGCACCTTGGCGAAGGCGGCATGGACCTCGTCGAACACCGCCTGGATCTCGGGCGTGGCGCGGGCGTGGGGGAAGACCTCGCCGGCCGGCCGGTTGATCCGCCAGCTCTCGTGCTCGCCCTCCAGGAAGTCGAAATAGGCCCGGATGGCGCCGCGCAGGAAGCTTTCGAAGTCGACCGCCTTGTCGGACTCGGCCCGCAGGATCGGCCGGAAGCGCCGCGCGCCATCGTCGGCCAGGGCGTCGAACACTTCTTCCTTGGACTTGTAGTAGTTGTAGAAGGTGCCCGAGGCCAAACCCGTGCGGCGGATGATGTCGCGCACCGTGGCGGCCTCGTAGCCCAGCTCGCCGAACACCGCGCGCGCCGCGTCGAGGATCGCCTGGCGGTTGGCGACCTTGGTGCGCTCGCGCTTGCCGGGGCGGGCGTCGTCGGTGGTCGGGCGGACGGGGAAATAGGCGATGTTCGACATCGGACGCGACTCGTGGCGAGGCCCAGATGACGCCCCGTCACGATTTCAGCCTCATTCCGCCGCCAGAGGCAAGGATTCCGACGCGCGCGCCGAAACCGGCAAGACGCCGCCAGACGCCCGCGCCCGCTTCTGGCCGGCGGCGATCTCCTTCTTGAGATCGGCGCAATAGACCCCGAAGTCGACCTGGATGGTGTGGCGCGCCGAGGCGTAATACTGGCCGGTGTGGCGCTCCTCGTCCCTGGCGGTGATCTTCGCCATCTCGGCGACCGGCGGCGGGGCGTAGCGGCCGGTCAGATAGGCGGCCACCAGCTTGGACTGCTGCTCGGCGAAATTGACCAGGGTCGGCAGGGCCTGGGCCAGGCCCATATAGAAGAGATCGGGCACGCCGGGCTTCATCATCCGCTTGAACAGCGGCAGGCGGTGGTGCGCGTCGGGGACCAGGGCCGGGTCGTCCAGGAACGGGAAGCTGATCTTGTAGCCGGTGGCGAAGACGATCACGTCGACGGGCAGGACGCTGTCGTCGGCGAAGCGGACGTTCCTGCCCTCCAGCGCCTTGATCGCCGGCTTGAAGGTGATGTCGCCGCAACCGGCCCGGGTCAGGAACTCGCCGCTGACCGAGGGGTGGGCCTCCAGCGGCTCGTGGTCGGGCTTGGGCAGACCGTAGTCCTCCATCCTGCCGACGTGCTTGCGGATCAGCGAGCGGACGATCTTCAGGCCCAGTCCGCGCGGCATCCACGGCGGCATGGCCGACTTGTCCGACGGCTTGCCGTTCAGATATTTCGGGAACACCCAGACCCCGCGCCGGGCCGAGACGATCAGCTTGCCGGCGATCGGGCGCTGGGCGAGTTCACTCGCGATATCCATGGCCGAATTGCCCATGCCGACCACGACGACGGTCTTGCCGCGCATGTCGACCGGGTCGAACGGGTCGCTATAGGCGTGGGCGTGGAAGGCGACGCCGTCGAAGGTCCCGGGATACTCGGGCACGCGCGGGTCCCAGTGGTGCCCGTTGGCGACGATCAGCACGTCGTAGAGCCGCGTCTCGCCGGTCCACAGGGTCACCGACCAAAGTCCGCCCTGGGTGCGCTCGGCGCGCAGCACCTTGGTGTTGAAGGTGATGGTCTCGCGCAGGCCGAAATGGGCCACGTAGTCCTTGAAGTAGGCCAGGACCTGGCTGTGGTGCGGAAAGTCGGGCCAGTCGGGAGGAACCGGAAAGTCCTCGAAGGCCAGCCGCCACTTGGAGGTGTCGATGTGCAGGCTCTCGTAGCAGGCCGACAGCCCGTTGGGGTTCTTGTAGTACCAGTTGCCGCCGATGTCGTCGGAGGCCTCGAAGCAGTCATAGGGGACGCCGGCGTCCTTCAGCCGCTTGGCGGTGGTGAAGCCGCTGCAGCCCGCGCCGATGATGCAGACCTTTGGCAATGCCGAGGTCATCGCCTGCTCCCTGACTTATCGTTGTTCAGGTGAACGTATCAGCGTTATGCGAGGCGTCAAACTGCCGTTGGGTCAGCGGGGCGATCAGTTGGCGCGCGGCGAATAGGTCGCCGTGCAGCGTGACTTGCATTGCATCCATTGGGTCGGGCAACCGTCGTCGTCGCCGTTGGCCTTGCAGAAGAAATAGGTGCGGTTGCAGGACGAGCGGCACTGGTCCGGATCGCGGCTCGGGGATGCGCCGGTCAACGGGATCAACGGCGGCGGCAGGGCGGGGCTGTCGCTCTGGGCGGGGGCGCCGCCGGACGCGGGCGACAGGCGCGCGGGCTTGGCCGGCTGGGCCGTGGCGGAGCCGGCCAGGGCGGCGAGGATCAGCAGGCTGGCGAGGGCGCGGCGCATGTGAGGGGTTTAGCGGGACGGCGTTGAGGTTCGGTTAACCATGTTTTTGGGCCGCGGGGCACGCCATGCGCGTCGCCTCGTAGTGGGCGAAGGGCTCTTCCTTGTCGCCCTCGCGCGCGGTGATCCGCCAGTCCAGCCGGTCCCCCGCCAGGGTCCAGCGGTTCAGAAAGCTGGAGGGCGGATAGGGATAGGCGATCTCGAAGCCGTCCTCGCGGACCGCGCCCGCGCCGGTCGCCGTGTAGTCGCCGCCGAAGCTGTCGGCCCAATAGCCCGTCAGCGTCGCCGGAAAGGCCCCCTTGGGCGCGCGGGCTCCGATCACCAGGTGGGCGGCGTAGCGGTCGGCCGGATCGGCCTTGGCTTGGCTCTCCGCCTCGATCTGGAACATCGCGCCTTCGACGATCGGCTTGGCCGACAGGACGATCGTGACCGGCTTGCCCATCACTTCTCCCGCGCCGCCCCAACATCCCGCCAGCGCCTTCACCTGGGCGGGAAGCTGGACGGGCGGCGCGTCCTGCGCCAAGGCCGATCCGGCCGTCAACGACAGCAGCATCGCAAGCGCGCGCGAAACCTTCATTCCGTTTCCCCCGACGGACCACGCCCCGTGGCGCCTTGGCTGGCTTAGTGGCGTGATCCGGTCCTCGACGTCCAGTCGCGCCGCGGATCATGGCGCTCAGGGCTGCGACGTCGCCAGGAACGCGCTCAGCCCCTCGGCCAGGTGGTCGAACATCGCGCGCATGCGCGGGGTGGCGCGCAGGTCTTCGTGCATGACCAGCCAGACCTCCAGGCGAAAGCCGACCTGACCGGGACAGACGGGGATCAGGTCCGGATCGCGGCGGGCCACGCCGTGCTGGATGAAGCCCACCCCGCATCCGGCGCGGACGGCGGCCAGCTGGGCCAGGTCGTTGTCGGCCCGCAGGATGAAATCGTCCCTGTTCAGAGGCAGGCGCTGCATCAGGCCGCGCAGGAACGGCGTCTCGCGGTCGAAGCCGACCAGGGCGTGGCCCTTCAGATCATGGAGCGCGCCGGGAACCCCCTCGGCCTCGAGATAGCGGCGGTTGGCGTAGAGGCCCAGGTGAGTGTCGGCCAGGCGGCGGGCGACCAGGGCGTCCTGGGTGGGGCGCACCATGCGCACGGCGATGTCGGCCGCCCCGCGCAGCAGATCCTGCTGCTGGTTGTCCAGCGACAGCTCGACCGCCACGCCGGGGTGCTTGGGGCGGAAATCGGCCAGGATCGACGGCAGCACTTCGGCGCCGATGATCTCGCTGGCGGTCAGGCGGACCACGCCGCGCCCGGTGTCGCCGGCCCCGGACGCCGCGCGGACCAGGGCGCTGGCCGCTCCGGCCATGGTCTGGGCGTGGGGGGCGAGGTCGAGGGCGGCGTCGGTGGGCTTGAGGCCCTGGGGCGAGCGGGTGAACAACGCCACGCCCAGGGCGCGCTCCAGCTCGGCGATCTGGCGGCCGAGGGTCGGCTGGGTCAGGCCCAGGGCCCGGGCGGCGGCCGACAGGCTGCCTTCGGTCATCACCGCCAGGAAGGCGCGGTACAGGCTCCAGTCGGGATCACTCATGCATTTATGCATGGCAGATCAAGAAGGTTCGTCAATTCCCGTTTGGCTTGCCGCGACGCATCTTCCCGTCATCAAGCCCGCCTCATGGACCCGATGGAGACCGACATGACCACGACTGAACGACGCATCGCCCTGGTGATCGGCGCGACCGGCGGCATCGGCGGCGAAGCCGCCTCGGCCCTGGTCCGCCACGGCTGGACCGTCCGGGCCCTGACCCGTCGCGCCCAGCCGGCCCAAAACACCAAGCTGGCGGGCGTCGAATGGATCCAAGGCGACGCCATGGTCGCCGCCGACGTGGCCCGCGCCGCGCGGGGCGTCGGCCTGATCGTCCACGCCGCCAATCCGCCCGGCTACAGGAACTGGGGCAAGCTGGTCCTGCCGATGATCGACAACACCATCGCCGCGGCCAAGGCCGAGGGGGCGCGGATCCTGCTGCCGGGCACGGTCTACAATTTCGGCCTGGAGACCTTCCCGCTGATCGACGAGACCGCGCCCCAGGTCCCGACCACCCGCAAGGGCAAGATCCGGGTCGAGATGGAGCGGCGGCTGAAGGCGGCTTCGACGCAGGGCGCGCCGGTGCTGATCGTCCGGGCCGCCGACTTCTTCGGGCCGCACGCCGGCAACAACTGGTTCGGGCAACTGGTGATCAAGCCGGGCGCGCCGGTGAAGTCGGTGACCGAACCCGCCGCCAAGGGGCTGGCCCACGCCTGGGCCTATCTGCCGGACCTGGCCGAGACCATGGCTCGGCTGCTGGACCGCGCCGACCGCCTGGCGGCCTTCGAGGTCTTTCACTTCGGCGGCCACCTGCTGGCCTGGGGCGAGATGGCGGCCTCGGTGCGCCGGGTGACCGGGCAGCCCAAGCTGCCGGTCATGGGCTTCCCCTGGTGGCTGGTCGTGGCCCTGTCGCCGGTGGTGCGGGTCTTCGGCGAGATGGCCGAGATGCGCTACCTGTGGCGCGAACCGATGGTGCTGGACGACCGCAAGCTCCAGGCGTTCCTGGGGGAGGTTCCGCACACGCCGCTGGACTTCGCGGTGGGGGCAAGCCTGTGGGCGCTGGGGTGCTTGGAAAACCCTCGCCCAGCGCGACAGGGCGGTGCCCGCCGCGTGGCGGTGGAGGGGTGAGGGAGTGCGCCCTCACCCCTTGAGGGGCGCTATTTCAGCTTCTCGATCAGCGCCATGGCGGCGGCTGGGTTCCTCACCTTCGCCCCGGCGATGAAGTAGGCGAAGACGTCGCCGCGCTTGGCCCAGGCCCGGGCCTGCTTGGCGATGCCGTCCAGTTCGTCCGAGGTCATGCCGGTGGGCTCGTCCGGCTTGCTGGACATCAGGCGGGCATAGGTGAAGTCGGCGGTCGGCTCGTCGATGCAGGGCCAGGTCGGCTCCTCGTCGTCGACGGCGTAGACGATGGCCGCCCCGTACTTGGCGGCCAGGTCGTAGAACCGCTGGTCGGCGAAGGTCGGGCTGCGCACTTCCAGCGCGTGACGCGCCGGCCGACCACCGATCTCCTTGGGCAGCAGCTTGAGGAAGCCCTCGAAATCGACCGGGTCGAACTTCTTGGTCGCCATGAACTGCCAGTTGATGGGGCCCAGTTTCGGCCCCAGCTCCTCCAGCCCCTGGCCGAGGAATTTCTCCAGCGAGTCGTTGTTCTCGGAGAGCACCCGGCGGTTGGTGCAGAACCGGCTGGCCTTGACCGCGAACACGAAGTCGTCGGGCGTCTCGTCGCGCCACTTCTGCCAGCTGTTGGGCTTGAAGGTCGAATAGTAGGTGCCGTTGATCTCGATGCTGGTCAGCTTTGACGAGGCGTACTTCAGCTCGTCCTTCTGCTTGAGATCGTCGGGATAGAAGGGCCCGCCCCGCCAGGGCTCGAACGTCCAGCCGCCGATGCCGCAGCGAATGGTTCCGGTCATGGGTGTTCCCTTCCTGTTCTCGCGCACCCTAGGCGAGGCGCGGGAGAACAGGCAAGCGGGAAAACGCGGGTCGCTAGCGGCGGACCTGCAGTTCCCGCACCTCGGCGCGGCCGGTGCGCTTGTCGAACACGCAGGTGGCCTTGCCGCGCGCGCCCCTCATGTGGCGGGGCTTGTAGACGCCTTCGAGGCTGGAGACGGTGACCGACTGGAACGTATCGCCATAGGCGGCGACGCGGACGTTGCGCAGTTCCTGGGCGGCGGCGATGCAAGCCTTGTCGGAGCGGGCGCGTAGGTCGTTCCAGGAGCCGGGCGTCGAGGCCTGGGCCGAGCCGGCGGCGAGGGCGGCGAGGGCGGCGGCGGTCAGGGCGAGACGCATGGGAAGACTCCGACGTTGGGAATGGTGAGGCTTAACGTCTAGAGGCGCCCCCCGGTTCAAAGGCCCTCCCCCGTGGGGGAGGGCCTTGCGGCGGTCAGGTCGTCAGCACTCCACCCGGTTCACCGAAAGCCCCACCGCCAGGCCCCCAAGCGACGTCTCCTTGTAGATCTCGTTCATGTCCTCGCCGGTGCGCTTCATCGTGGCGATCACCTTGTCCAGGGACACCGAGTGTTGCCCGTCGCCCAGCAGGGCCAGGCGCGCGGCGTCGATGGCCTTGATGGCCCCCATGGCGTTGCGCTCGATGCAGGGGATCTGGACCAGACCGCCGATCGGGTCGCAGGTCAGGCCCAGATTGTGCTCCATGCCGATCTCGGCGGCGTTCTCGATCTGGTCGTTGGTCCCGCCCAGGGCGGCGCACAGGCCCGCCGCCGCCATCGAGCAGGCCACCCCCACCTCGCCCTGGCAGCCGACCTCGGCTCCGCTGATCGAGGCGTTGCGCTTGTAGAGCGCGCCGATCGCCGCGGCGGTCAGCAGGAACACCCGCACCCCCTGCGGCGTGCCGTTGTGGAAGCGGTGGTAGAACCGCAGCACCGCCGGGATCAGGCCGGCCGCGCCGTTGGTCGGGGCGGTGACCACCCGGCCGCCGGCCGCGTTCTCCTCGTTGACCGCCATGGCCCACAGGTTGACGTAGTCCATGGCCGCCAGCGGATCGCTGATCTGGCGCTCCATGCGGCCCTGGATGGTCTGGTGGATCTGGCGGGCCCGGCGCTTGACCGCCAAGCCGCCGGGCAGCACGCCGGTCTCGCGCATCCCACGATCAATGCAGGCCTCCATGGCCTGGAAGATGCGGTCGAGCTCCGCGTCCAGCTCGGCCTGGTCCATCCGCGCCAGCTCGTTGGCGCCCATCACCCCGGCGATCGACAGGCCCGCGTCGGCGGCCCGCTGCAACAGATCGGCGCCGGACTCGAACGGGTGGGGGATCTCGGGACCCGGCTCCGGCGGGGCGTTGCGGCCCATCTCGCTTTCGTCGCGCACGAAGCCGCCGCCGATCGAGAAATAGGTGCGCTCGGCGAGGACGACGCCAGCGGCGTCGAAGGCCGTAAAGGTGAGCCCGTTGGGGTGCTGGGGCAGGCGTTCGTGGCCGGCCCAGACGATGTCGCGCTCGGCGTCGAACTTGATCCCGCTCTCGCCGCCCAGATGGATCCATTGGCTGGCGGCGGCCTCGACCAGGGCCGCTTCGCCGGCGTCGGGATCGAGCCGCGCGGGCACGAAACCCATCAGGCCCAGGATCACCGCCCGGTCGGTGGCGTGGCCGCGGCCGGTCAGGGCCAGCGACGCATAGAGCCGCGTCTCGACCCGGGCGACGTCGGGCAGCTTGCCGGCCTCGCGCAGGCGGCCGACGAACCGGCCGGCGGCCGTCATCGGCCCCATGGTGTGGCTGCTCGACGGGCCAACGCCCAGCTTGAACAGATCGAAGACGGAGGCTGTCATTTCAAACTCCGCTCATCCCGCGTGGGGAGGAGCGCCAACAAATCCTGTCATCCCGGACAAGCGCGAAGCGCGCCGATCCGGGACCACCGGAAGCGCATGCGTTCACGCGTCGGTCCCGGGTCTTCGCTTCGCTTCGCCCGGGATGACAATACAAAGAAGCTACTTCCGGTCCGCTTTGGTCGCGTCGCGCAGCGCCTTGAACTCCGAGCCCGCCTGCCATTCCGGCCAGGTCTTGGAATTGGCGAGGTCGGCGCCGATCTCGTAGAACAGGCCGATGTCCTGGGCCTGGCCGGTCAGGTCCCAGTCGGCGCTCCATTCGTCGGCAGGCTGGTGGTAGCGGTTGGCCGTGTAGTCCTCTTCGGCCTTCTGGCCGGCCTCCTTGCCGCCCTTGACCAGGTCCTCGCCGGAGCCGACCGAGATGGCCGGCACCCCGCGCTTGGCGAACGGGAAGTGGTCCGAGCGATAGAAGTGGCCGGCCTGGGGCGAGGGATCGGGCGTGAAATAGCGGCCGTGGGCCTTGGCCTTGGCGACCAGCAGGTCCTGCAGATCGACCTTGCCGTCGCCCGAGGTGGTGACGTCCTTGGCCGGACCGGCGGCCGACAGCGCGTCGATGTTCAGGTCGCCGACCGTCTTGGAGATCGGGAACAGCGGGTTGGCCGCGTAGTATTCCGAGCCCAGCAGGCCGCGCTCCTCGGCGGTGACGGCCAGGAACAGGATCGAGCGCTGCGGAGCCGGCTGGCCCTTGAAGGCGCGGGCCAGTTCCAGGATGGCGGCGATCCCGTCGGCGTTGTCGATCGCGCCGTTATAGATCTTGTCTCCCTTGGCGTCCGGCTCGCCGACGCCCAGGTGGTCCCAGTGGGCGCTGTAGATCACTGTCTCGTCGGGCCGGGCCGAGCCCTTGATCCGGCCGGCGATGTTCTTGGACACGATCACCGAATGGTCGACGGCGTAGGCGGCCGAGAAGGTCGCGCCCTTCAGCTCCACCGGCTTGAAGTCGCGGCTCTGGGCCTGTGTCTTCAACGCGTCGAAATCGAGTCCGGCCGACTTGAACAGGTCGACGGCCACGTCGCGCTGGATCCACGATTCCAGGCTGGGGTGGCTCTTGGCCGGATCCTCGCGGACGATGTCGAACATCGTGTTGGTGTTGGAGTTCTTGACGGTCGCCCAGCCGTAGGAGGCCGGCGCGCTCTCGTGGACGATCAGCACCCCGGCGGCGCCCTGGCGGGCGGCTTCCTCGAACTTGTAGGTCCAGCGGCCGTAATAGGTCATGGCCTTGCCGCCGAAGTCGCCGGTTCCCGTTTCGAAGTCGGGATCGTTGATCAGCACGACCAGGATCTTGCCCTTCACGTCCAGGCCCTTGAAGTCGTCCCAATTGCGCTCCGGAGCCTTCACCCCATAGCCGACGAACACGATCGGGGCGTCCTTGATGGCGACGCTGTCGACATTGGTCATGGCCGCGCGGATGGCGATCTGCTCGCCCTGGGCCAGGGGGACGGCCTTGCCGCCGACGGTGAACTGGGCGGCGACCGGGCCCTTGATGTCGAACTTAGCCAGCGGCACGTCCTGGGTCCAGGCGCGGGTTCCGTCCTTCTGGGGGTCGCCGGCCGGCTCCAGCCCGATGGCCTTCATCTGGTCGACGATGTAGCCGACCGACTTGGTCTCGCCGGCCGTGGCCGGGCCGCGGCCCTCGAACGCGTCCGACGACAGCACCTTGACGTGGGCCGACAGCTTGGCGGGGTCGATCTTGGGCGCGTCGGCCGCGTAAGCCAGCATGGGAACGGCGAACAGGGCGGTCGCGAGCAGCAGGCGTTTCATCGGGTCTCTCTTTTGGAGCAGATCTTGATCGTTGGAGCGGACCCTAGCCGTAGGCGCCGCGCGCGTCATCCTCCGACTTCGTCCGAAAACGCCGCGAGGGACCGTCCCGCGCCGTGCCGCGTTTGGACCCCGTGAAGATCGCCACCTTCAACATCAACAACGTCGTCAAGCGGCTCGACAACCTCGTCGCCTGGCTGGCCGAGGCCGAGCCGGACGTGGTCTGCCTGCAGGAGTTGAAGGCCGAACGGGGCTGGTTTCCCGCCGAGCCGCTGGCCCAGATGGGTTACCACGCGGTCTGGCAGGGCCAGCGCAGCTGGAACGGCGTGGCGATCCTGGCGCGCGGGGCCGAGCCGGTCGTTACCCGCACCGCCTTGCCTGGCGATCGCGAGGACAGCCAGGCCCGCTATATCGAGGCGGCCGTCAACGGGGTGCTGGTCGCCTCGCTCTACCTGCCCAACGGCAATCCGCGACCCGGTCCGAAGTTCGACTACAAGCTGGCCTGGTTCACGCGGCTGATCGCTCACGCCGCCGACCTGCGCGCCTCGGGCGCGCCGGTCGTGCTGGCGGGCGACTACAATGTCGTGCCGACCGAGGCCGACATCTACCAGCCGCACAGCTGGAAGGACGACGCCCTGCTGCAGCCGGAAGTCCGCGCCGCCTACCGCGCCCTGCTCGACCAGGGCTGGACCGACGCTCTTCGCGCCGTCCATCCCGACGGGCCGCTGTGGACGTTCTGGGCCTATCTGCGCAACCGCTGGCCCAACGACAAAGGCCTGCGCCTGGACCACCTGCTGCTGACGCCGGACCTTGCCGAGCGGCTGGCCGACGCAGGCGTCGACCGCTGGCCGCGCGGCGAGGAGGACGCGAGCGACCACGCGCCGACCTGGATCGCGTTGGACCTCTAGAGCTCGCCGTTCAGGATTCGCGCGTACAACGCCGGATCGACGTTGCCGCCCGAGCAGACGACGGCCGCCGTCTGGCCCTTCAGGTCGATCTTGCCGGTCAGGGCCGCCGTCAAGGCCACGCAGCCGCCGGGTTCGATCACCAACTTCAGTGTCGAGAACGCATAGCGCATCGCCTCGGCCACCTCTGCGTCGGTGACCGCCACGACGCCGCTGAGGTTACGGCTGTTGATCGGCCAGGTCAGCTCGCCGGGGATCGGGGTCAGCAGGGCGTCGCAGATCGAGCGGGCCCCTTCGTCGATGGTTTCCCGCTTGCCTGAGGCGAGAGAACGCCGGGTCTCGTCGAAGCCGGCCGGCTCGGCGCCCCAGACTTCCGTCGCCGGCGACAGCGCCTTGACCGCCGTCGAGACGCCGGCGATCAACCCGCCGCCGCCGACGGGCGAGAGCACCTTGTCCAGCGCCACGCCCAACGCCCGCGCCTGTTCGACGATCTCCAGTCCGGCCGTGCCCTGGCCGGCGATGATGTGCGGGTCGTCGTAGGACGGCACGACCACGCAGCCGCGCTCGTCGGCGATCTCCTTGGCGATGGCGACGCGGTCCTCGGTGAAGCGGTCGTAGAACCGGATCTGCGCCCCGAAGCCGCGCGTGCCCTCGACCTTCACCTTCGGGGAGTCGGACGGCATGACGATCAGGGCGGGGCAGCCCAGCAGCTGGGCCGCCAGGGCCACGCCCTGGGCGTGGTTGCCCGACGAGAAGGCCACCACCCCACGCTTGCGCTCGTCGTCGCTCAGCTGGGACAGGCGGTTGTAGGCGCCGCGGAACTTGAAAGCCCCGGCCCGTTGCAGGGTCTCGGGCTTGATCAGCACCCGGCCCCCAAGGCGCTCGTTCAGCGCCGGGCTCTCGATCAGCGGAGTGCGGACGGCCCGGCCCTCAAGGCGGGCGGCGGCGGCTTGGATGTCGGAAAGGTCGATGCTCATGCGGGAACGTCTACCGTCCCCAAAGCGGCGCCGAAACCCTTTGCGAGCGGCGTCGTTCACGGGATAAGAGGACACACGATATCGCTGGGGAGCCTTCCGTGAAGAAAGCCTTGTTCGCCGCCGCGGCCTGCGCCGCCGTGGCCGTCGCCGCGCCCGCCTTCGCCGGGGAAGCCTTCATCGGCGTCTACAAGCACGACGTCACCTTCGTCGGAAACGCGGTCGGCCTGGGCGCCGCGGGCCGCGAGGACGGCGTGGACGTCCATCTGGGCTATCGCACCAACAAGATCGAAAGCCTGCGCTGGCTGGGCAAGCCCCAGGTGCACGCCATGCTGTCGGTCAACAGCGAGAACACCTCCAACTTCGTGGCCGCGGGCTTCGACTGGAAGATCAACCTGGGCAAGCCGGGCGGCTTCTACCTGCGTCCGGGCATGGGCCTGGCCTATACCGACGGCAAGGCCGGCTTGCCGCCCGCCAACGCCCCGAACCTGACTCCGGAAGAGCGCGCCCGCCGCACCGAGCTCTACTACACCCGCATCGATTTCGGTTCGAAGGTGCTGTTCGAGCCGGAACTGGCCCTGGGCTACGACTTCAACGACCACTGGTCGGGCGAACTCAGCTACGTCCACCTGTCGAACGGCCAGGTCTTCCACCAAGGCAAGAACCAGGGGCTTGACGACGCCGGGGTCCGGCTGGTCTACAAGTTCTGAACCGGACGGCCCCCTTCGAAGGTGGGCCGTCACGCCGATCACAAGAGATGAAACGTCCGCCGCCGAGTCCTGTCGAAGGGCCGCGGGCGCCTTTCGGCAGGTGATAAGGCATATCTGAACATGGCCAATGTGACCGTTGTCGGCGCCCAATGGGGTGACGAGGGCAAGGGCAAGATCGTCGACTGGCTGTCCAACCGGGCCGATGTCGTCGTTCGTTTCCAGGGCGGCCATAACGCCGGCCACACCCTGGTGGTCGACGGCAAGGTCTATAAGCTGGCCCTGCTGCCGTCGGGCGTCGTGCAGGGCAAGCTGTCGGTCATCGGCAACGGCGTGGTCGTCGATCCCTGGCACCTGCTGGGCGAGATCGCCAAGATCGCCGAGCAGGGCGTGATCATCGGCCCCGATCTGCTGGTGCTGGCCGACAACGCCACCCTGATCCTGCCGCTGCACAAGGACCTGGACCAGGGTCGTGAGGCCGCCTCCAGCCAGAAGATCGGCACCACCGGCCGCGGCATCGGTCCGGCCTACGAGGACAAGGTCGGCCGTCGCGCCATCCGTGTCGCCGACCTGGCCGATCCCGAGGCCCTGAAACCCAAGATCGAGCGTCTGCTCAGCCACCACGGCGCCCTGCGCCGGGGCCTGGGCTTGCCGGAGGCCGACGGTGAGGCGCTGTTCGACCAACTGATGGAGATCGCGCCGAAGATCCTGGCCTACGCCCAGCCGGCCTGGCGCCTGCTGGACCAGGCCCACAAGGCCGGCAAGCGCATCCTGTTCGAAGGCGCCCAAGGCGCGCTGCTGGACGTCGACCACGGCACCTACCCGTTCGTCACCTCGTCCAACACCGTCGCCGGCCAGGCCGCCGCCGGTTCGGGCATGGGTCCCAAGGGGCCGGGCTATGTGCTGGGCATCGTCAAGGCCTACACCACCCGGGTCGGCGAAGGCCCGTTCGCCTGCGAGCTGGATGATGACGTCGGCAAGCACCTGTCGACGGTGGGCCGCGAAGTGGGCGTCAACACCGGCCGGGCGCGTCGCTGCGGCTGGTTCGACGCGGTGCTGGTGCGCCAGTCGGTGGCCATCAACGGCATCGACGGCATCGCCCTGACCAAGCTGGACGTGCTGGACGGCCTGAAGACCCTGAAGATCTGCGTCGGCTACAAGATCGGCGACCGCGAGGTCGACTATCTGCCGGCCGGCATGCGCGACCAGGCCGCGGCGGTACCGATCTACGAGGAAATGGAAGGCTGGAGCGAAAGCACCGCCGGCGCCCGCTCGTTCAAGGACCTCAACGCCAACGCCATCAAGTATGTACGCCGCGTCGAGGAACTGATCGGCGCCCCGGTGGCCCTGCTGTCGACCAGCCCCGAGCGGGACGACACCATCCTGATGCGCGACCCGTTCCAGGGCTGATCCGCCCAGCTATTTCGGGTCCGATTAGCGATTGCTTAGCAGGCCCGGGCCTATGACGGCGGCTTCTCTTGGGAAGGTCCGCCGTCATTGGCCGTTGCGCGTCGTTTAATGAAGTCCGCCAACAAGGCGGATCGGCTGACGCGCAGCCTGCGGGCGCTTGATCGCGAGGCGTCGACCAGCCGCGTGCTCAACCTGCTGGCCATCGAGACCCGCAGCGGCCACCGGCCGGAACACGCCGAGGCGCCGTTGTTCCGCAACCGCATCCTCAACTCCGCCCTGCTGGTCAAACACCGCCTGCGGGCCGACGACATCTTCCTGTTCGACGAGGTGCGGCCGAACGCCACCAAGGTCATCATCCCGTTCGAGCGCAGCGACCTGGGCCTGGGCGGCCAGTCGTTCTTCGTGGGGCAGCGCGGCTGGGCGGATCTGCTGCGCGAAGCCTGCAACGAACACACCGACATGGCGCGCGATATCGCGACGCTGCGCCTGATCGACAAGCTTCCGTCCCTGGACCCGTTCCTGCTGCGCGAGCATCTGCGCCGCCACGGCCTGTCGGTGGCGCCCAGCTATTTTTCGCTGTCGGGCGCGGACATGGAGCAGATGCAGAGCTTCGTGTCGGTCCAGATCTCGCAACTCATCGACCTGGCCTTTCGCCACGCCGGCCGGGTCGCGCCCGGGGCCCATGCCGCCCGCCTGGTCGAGGCCCTGCTGTCGACCGACGTCGACGAGCGGCTGGAGCCGCTGCGCAAGACCCTGGTCATGGACGGCGAGAGCTTCAAGGAAGGCGTCTTCAGCTGGAAGGGCTTCCTCTACTACAAATGGACGCTGACACGGCTGTGGTCGGAACTTGAGACCGTAGGCGACGAGATCTCTCGGCTGAAGGTCAACGGCAACCGCGACGACGACGCCCAGCGCTCCATCGACGACCTTCGCAAGCGGCTAAGGCAAGGCCTCATCGTCGAGCGCAAGGCGATCATGCGGACTTTGGCCGTCTATGACCGGGCCTTCGACGGCCTGATCGATGAGGGCAATCCCCACGGATTCCGTGATTTCCTGCAGCGCGCGCCCGAGAGATTCCTGTCGCTGGGCGAGCGGGTCGGGGTGATCGCCCATATCGCCAGCTTCTGGCGCTATCGGTTCCCGCAAGGCGCGCCGCTGATCGCCGACATCGACGATGCCTTCGATATCCTGCAGGACTTCGACTCGGGCCTGAGCGCCAATTTGGCCGTCTGACGAACGCCCTGGCGCGACATGTCGCCATCAAGCGGATTTTTACTATCGGCCGCCTAAGATGCGGACGAAAGACTTTTGGAGCGCCCGGGTCCCGTGTTCGACGGCAATATCCGCACCCTGCAGCGTATCGCGGCGAAGATGCAGCGCGTGCTGATCGTCGACCCGCACCCGGCCGCCGGGCGCCTGCTCGCCGACCATCTGCGCCACGTGGGCGGCCACATCCAGATCTTCAACGCCCCGACCATCGAGGCCGGCTGGGGCATGGCCCGCACCATCGACCCGATGCTGTTCTTCGTCGAGCATGCCTCCTCCGGCTGCGACGGCCTGGCCCTGGCCCGCAAGATCCGCCGCAGCGATCTGGCCTGCCGCGAGAACCCGATCATCATGTGCACCGCCGAGGCGACGGCCGAGGCGATCTTCGGGGCTCGCGACGCGGGCATCCACGAGTTCATGCGCAAGCCGTTCACGATCAAGGATCTGGAACGCCGGCTCGAGGCGGTGACGCTGAAGCCCCGCGATTGGGTCGAGGCGGTGCAATATGTCGGACCCGATCGCCGCCGCTTCAACTCGGCCGAGTACAATGGACCGCGCAAGCGCAAGGCCGACGCCGGCGGCGCCCCCGCGGCCCGCCTGTCGCAGGCTCTGCGCATCGTCAAGTCGGCCGCCCAGGCGCTGGACAGCGATCCGGCCCAGGCGCGGCGCGCCCTGGCCGCCCAGGCCGTGGAGCTCAAGAAGGTCGGGGAAACGCTGAAGGACGCGCGTCTGGTCGAGGCCGCCGCCGCCCTGGGCGCTTGCATGACCGGCGGTACGGCGCGGGTCGAACTGGTCAAGCGCATCGACGTCGTGATGGGTTTCCTGATCGATGACGGCAAGAGCGGCCGTGCGACCCTCGAGGTCGCCTGAGACCGTCCAAGAATTCCGGCGGCGCCCTGGGGATCGACCACGAAAAAGGGCGGCGTCCGCGGACGCCGCCCTTCGTCGTTCCGGATCGCGCCGCGGGTTAGAAAGCCAGGCGGGCGATCAGCTGGAACACAGGACCGGCGTTCTCGCGCTCGATTTCGTACTCGTCGAAGCCGCGGTCGGTCTGGTCTTCGATGGTGGTGAACTTGTTGAAGGTCTCCTTCTTCTCGGCGTCCAGCAGGTTGGAGCCGGTCAGGCGGATGGTCAGGTCCTTGCCGATCCGCTTTTCGAGGAAGATCTCCAGGTCGCCGTCATAGGTGGTGGTCACTTCCTCGCCCACGACGCGGCTGTAGGCCTTGCCCTGCTTGCGATAGGTGGCCCCGAACGCCGCGCCCCACGTCGGGATGTCCTGGATGAAGCCGACGTTCAGCACGTAGTCCGACTGGCTGTTGAACTTGCGTGAGCCGAACTCGTCGTTCACGTCGCTGTCGAGCCACGAGTAGTTCAGGAACACGCCGGTATTCTCCAGGCCGATCGCCGTCAGCGGCGTCGACAGGTCGAACTCGACGCCCCAGACCTTGCCGTCGCCGGTGTTGCGGGCCGAGTAGACGAACGTGCCGGGACCCTCGTCGCCTTGCGCGCCGGTGTTGCTCAGTTCGATCAGGTCCGAGACCTTGCGGTAGAAGACGTTGACCCCGGCCACGCCCTGCTTGTCCATCCGATGCTCGTAACCGACGTCCAGGCCCCAGGCGGTTTCCGGCTTCAGTTGCGGATTGCCGATGAAGTCATTGTCGCCCAGCTCGGCGGTCAGCAGGGCCGGGGACAGGTAGTCGAAGCTGGGACGGCGGATGGTGCGCGCGCCCGAGACGTAGAGCTGATCGTCGGCGGTGAGGTTGTAGCGCAACGACGCCGACGGCAGCAGGACGTTGTAGTCGGTGTCGGTGGTCGAGGGGACCGTGCGGTCCTGCAGGCTGACGTCGGTGGTCTCGTAGCGCAGGCCGGCTTCCCACTTCAGCGCGCCCGACTTGCCGTCCAGCATCACATAAGGGTCCAGGCGGGTCTGCTCGAACGCCGCGTCGCCGCCGTCGATCGCCGCATAGGCGCCGAAGGGCGGCGGATTGGCGTTGGGCAGGTTGTAGCGGTTGCGCGGAACCTCGGTGACCAGCAGGTCGCGCTGCTTCTTCTCGTACTGGACGCCGAACTGCAGCCGCACGCCTTCGGAGAGGTCGCGCTTGTGCTCGAGCTTGGCGGAGAACTCGGTGTCCTCCAGGTCGGTCCTGGACTTGTCGCGAGTGATGCGGTCGCCGTCCGGATAGGGGGTAGCGTCGCGCAGGTACTCGGTTTCGTCCTCGAACTCGGCCTCCTGATCCTTGAACGAAGCGTAGCCCAGCTTCACGCTGGTCGTGCCGCCGGCCATCTCGTGGCTGTACTTGCCGTTGATCGAGTAGCTGTCCTGATCGATGTCGACGTCGTTGTCGTTCAGGGTCGATAGGTTGGCGTTGGTGCGGATGCCCTTGTTGTACTCGATCGAGTCTTCGTTCTGGTAGCGGTCGGTGTGGACATAGAAGCCGCTCAGGTCCAGGTCGCCGCCGGCCAGCGGGGTCTGGTAGCTGGCGTTGAACGAGTAGTCGGTGCCGTTGCGCACGTCCGTCTGGACTTCGCTGTTGTTGATCGGCGCGCCCGGTTCGTCATAGCGAAGGCTGAGCTTGTTCTTGGGGTTGCGGCGGCCCTGGATGTTGGCGCCGACCAGCAGGCGGCCGGGGCCGACCTGGCCGCCCCAGACGCCGCCGACGGTTTCGCGGATGCGCTTGTCGTCGAACATCAGGGCGCCCAGGCGCACGAAGCCGCCGTCCAGGGCGTAGGCGTCGCGCAGCACGATGTTCAGCGCGCCGGCCACGGCGTCGCCGCTACGGTTGGCCGAGGCGCTGCGGACGATCTCGATGCGGTCGATCAGTTCGGCGGGGATGCGGTCGACGAAGAAGGCCGAGTCCGCGCCCGAGCCGAACGCGCCCGAGCCCGAGCCGGCGCCGGGGACCTTCTCGCCGTTGATCAGGATCTGGGTGTAGGCGGGGTCCAGGCCGCGCAGGCGCACCCCATCCGATTCCAGCACGTCCGACAGGAAGGCCACGCTGGGCACGCGCTTGAGGGCGTCGCCGGCGGTCAGGGGCTCGAAGCGCTGGAAGTAGTCCAGGCCGTAGTCGAGGACCGGGGCGGCCTGGTCGGTGCGGTTGCGATAGGCGATCTGGGCCTGGACGACCAGTTCCGATGCGATGGTCGGCGCCTCGGCGGCCGTGGCGATCGGCGCGTCGGCGTCGGCGGCCCAAGCGGTCGTCGAGACTCCGGCGGCCAGGGTCATGGGCGCGAGCGCGGCCAAGGCGAACAGTGCGGTCTTCTTCATCGAGACATCCCCCTCACGGCGTCCCGATTTCGGGGTCGTCCGCGTGTTTTCACGCGAAGGGGCATAGTTTCGCCGTGCTTGGGCTTCCAGTGATGTTTGTCTGAAGCTTTTGCTGCGGTTTTGTGAGGGTTGAGGAAATCTGTGCCCTGATGGTCCGGGCGGCCAGGGCGTGGCGAGTCTGGGCGCGACCGGCGCCGAAGCGGTCTCTAGCGCGCCAGCCAGCGGCGCAAGGCGGCGTTGACCGCCTCGGGCGCTTCCATCGGCGTCATGTGGCCCGCGTTCGGGATGATCACCATGTGCGAGCAGCCGATGGCGTGGGCCATCTCGTGCTGGCCGGCCAGCGGGGTGATGGCGTCGTGCTCGCCGCAGATGATGACGATCGGGCAGCGCAGGGCCCGCAGGGCGGCCGCGCCGTCCTCGCGGGGCAGGGCGTTCTGGCGCAGGAACACCTCGCGGCCCAGCCGCTGGGTCATGGCCTGGATACGGCCGGTCAGGTCCTTGTCTTCGAGCCGCGAGGCGTCGACATAGCTGGCCATCAGCCGGTCGGCGACGCCCAGGAAGGCGCCCTCATGGGCGGCCGCGGCGTTGACGGCCCGGCGCTGGGCGGCCCGTTCGGGTGTGTCGGCGCGGATGGCCGTGTCGATCAAGGCCAGGCGTTCGATGCGCTCGGGCGCGAGGCGGGCGATCTCCTGGGCCACGTAGCCGCCCATCGAGAACCCGGCCAGGGCGAAGGTCGGCTCGGCGTCGGCCAGCACCTGCTCGGCCAGTTCGCGAAGGCTCTCGCCGCGCGTCAGGTCGGGAACCTGGCAGCGGGCGACGTCGGCCAGGCCGCTGACCTGGTCGCGCCACAGCTCGGCGTCGTTCAGCAGGCCGGGCAGGAGCAGGAGTTGGGGCCGGGGATCGATCATCGAAAAACGCCCCGGACCTTGCGGTCCGGGGCGCTCCAGTTCTTAGGGTTCAAGCCGTTCTAGGCTTCGACCATGTTCTTGGCGATGGCGGCTTCGCGCATCGACTTCTGCAGCTTCTCGAAGGCGCGGACCTCGATCTGGCGGACCCGCTCGCGGCTGACGCCATATTGCGAGGCCAGGTCTTCCAGGGTGGTCGGGTCGTCCTTCAGGCGCCGCTCGGTGAGGATGTGGCGCTCACGATCGGTGAGCTCGACCATGGCCTCCTCGAGCAGGCTCATCCGCAGCGACTTTTCCTGGTTCTCGGCGACCACGGTCTCTTGCGAAACCTGGTCCTCGTCGGCCAGCCAGTCCTGCCACTCGCTCTCGCCGTCGGCGCGCAGCGGCGCGTTCAGCGAGGCGTCGGGACCGCCCAGGCGGCGGTTCATCGAGATGACCTCGCTGTCCAGCACGCCCAGCTTGGTGGCGATGGCGCTGACCTGGTCGGGACGCAGGTCGCCGTCCTGGAAGGCCTCGATCTGGCTCTTGGCCTTGCGCAGGTTGAAGAACAGCTTCTTCTGCGCGGCGGTCGTGCCCATCTTCACCAGCGACCACGAACGCAGGATGTATTCCTGGATCGAGGCGCGGATCCACCACATGGCGTAGGTGGCCAGGCGGAAGCCCTTGTCGGGCTCGAATTTCTTGACGGCCTGCATCAGGCCGACATTGCCCTCGGAGATCACCTCGCCGATCGGCAGGCCGTAGCCGCGATAGCCCATGGCGATCTTGGCCACCAGACGCAGGTGGCTGGTGACCATCTTGTGGGCGGCTTCGGAATCCTGATGCTCTTTCCAGCGTTGGGCGAGCATGAACTCCTCGTCCTTGGCCAGCATCGGGAACTTGCGGATTTCGGTGAGATAACGCGACAGGCCGCCATCCGGCGACATCACCGATAGTGAATTCACGGCCATGGAAAACCATCCCCTTGGTGTGGACCCGCCCGTCAACCGCGCGCCATCATCCCCACCGAATGGGTCAGATAGGAATGGGTTGCGGCTAAGGTAAGGTCGATAACGTATTTGTAATGTCCGACACCCGGACTCGGGTATTGGCGCTTCGAAAGTGAGAATGAACGTTCATTCTCAGAATTTCAAGCGCAAAATGCCGTGCGACGCTACGTCATGCGAAGGCGGCCCGGCGGGCTTGCCCAGATGGGGGCAATGCCCATCTAATGGTCGCGCTTGACGCCAAGGAGGCTTTCCCGTGACGCGCTTCATCATCCGAGCCCTGATCGCCGCTCTGGGCCTGTGGCTGGCGTCGGAGATCGTGCCGGGCATCGCCGTGCCGGGCGGTTGGACGAGCCTGCTGATCGCCGCGGTGCTGCTCGGACTGGTCAACGCCATCGTCCGGCCGGTGGTCTTCGTGCTCACCCTGCCGATCACCGTGGTGACGCTGGGCCTGTTCCTGCTGGTCGTGAACGCCGCGATGCTGGGCCTGGTCGGCCTGATGCTGGACGGCTTCGTGGTCGACGGCCTGTGGGCGGGAGTCTTCGGCTCGCTGGTGGTCGGCGTGGTCAGCTGGCTGGGCCACCTGCTGATCGGCGACGGGCGGGAGCGGGCCTAACAACCATCGCCCGTCATCCTCGGACTTGTTCCGAGGACCCCTCTATCAGTAGAGCTGTCGGCGAGGGTTGGACCGCGATCTCACCGCTTCCCGGATCGACCTTCTTCGCGGTTGAAGCAGGGACCCTCGGAACAAGTCCGAGGATGACGATTGTTGGGGGTCACCCCACCGCCGCCGCCGCCAGGTCGCGCCAGCCGCGGGCTTCCTTGCGAAAGTGCGAGTGGGTCTTGGCCAGGCGCTTGTCGATCTCGACCAGCGCCTCGCGAGCCTCGTCCTTGCGGCCGGTCTGGGCCAGGAACACCGCGTAGCGCGCCATCCCCTCGAAGCCCGGCAGGTGCGCCGCCGCCCAGCGCAGGGCGGTGTCGGCGTCCGCCTGGCGGCCCAGGGCGTGATAGGCGCGGCCCATGGCCAGGGCGACGTTCGGCGTGCGGGCGGCGGGCGATTGGGCGCTCAGGCCCTCCAGCAGCGGCAGGGCCTCGGCCGAACGGTTCAGCTCGATCAGGGCGTTGGCGCGGCCCAGCAGCAGCTGCGGATCGTCGGCGTACATGCCCTGCAGGGCCTCGGCGTACAGGCGCTCGGCCTCGGCGTGCCGGCCCAGACCGGCCGCGGCCACGGCCAGGCGGCTGCGATTGGCCACGGTCGGCGCATCCTCGACGGCCTGGCCGGCCTCGCGGTATTCGCGCTGCGGGTCGAGGACCTGCCGTGCGGCGTGCCGGGCCTTCTGGGCCTTGGCGCCGCCCAGGAAGTCCGGCGCGACGATGGCGAGCAGATAGACGAGGCCGCCCAGCGGCTGAAACAGCAGGATGATCATCAGCCAGTACATCTGCTGGCCCGTGCGCACCACGTGGACGCACAAGGCGATCGAGAAGATCAGCGACAGGCCTAACAGGATCATCGGAAGAGGCGCTCCAAGCTTAGCGCTATGTGTGGGCTGGAGCCGGCGCCGTCAATCGGCCGGACCTACTCGGCTTGGCGCGCGGCTTTTTTGGGATCGGCCTTGGGGGCGGGCGCCAGGCGCAGCACCTCGGCCTGGTAGCGTTCGTCGTCGCCGGCCGCCGCGAAGGGCAGGGCGTCGGCCAGGGCGTCCAGCATCGGGTCCAGCCACTGGTGCTCGACCTTGTGGAAGTCGCCCAGCACGTAGTGCATGACCGCGTCCTTGTGGCCCGGATGGCCCACGCCGATCCGGCCGCGGCGGAAGGTGTCGCCGATCTGGCTGGTGATCGAGCGCACGCCGTTGTTGCCCGCCGCCCCGCCGCCGGCCTTCATCCGGAAGCGGCCGGGGGCCATGTCGATCTCGTCGTGGAAGACGATCACGTCGGTCGGGGCCAGCTTGAAGAACTTCATCGCCTCGCCCACGGCGCGGCCGCTCTCGTTGTAGAAGGTCTTGGGCTTGAGCAGCAGCAGCTTGACCGGGCCGTTCGGGGTCGAAACCTGACCTTCGCAGGCCAGGCCCTGGAAGCGCGAGCGCCACGGCGCCGTGCCCCATTTGCGGGCCAGGGCGTCGACCGCCATGAACCCGACATTGTGGCGGTTCTTCTCGTATTTCGGCTCGGGATTGCCGAGGCCGGCGAGGATCAGCATCGCGTAAGACCCAGAGTGGACGCCCATGGCGAAGAACGGGGCAACGAAAAACGGGCGGGCCGTGAAGCCCGCCCGTTCTCGCTTATCAGATCGGAGACCCGACCAAAGCGCTTAGGCTTCGGTGGTGGCCGTGTCGCCTTCGTTCGATTGCGAAGCGGCCGAGGCCTTCAGGTTGGCGATCACGAAGTCGCGGTCCATGGCCGGACGCACGCCTTCCGGCAGCTTGATTTCCGAGATGCGGATGGTGTCGCCGATGTCGTGCGAGGCCAGGTCGATGACCAGCTCTTCGGGGATCTTGTCGGCCGGGCAGGCCAGCTCGACGGTGTGGCGGATGATTTCCAGCGTGCCGCCCTTCTTCAGGCCGACCGAGATGTCGTGGTTCTTGAAGTGCACCGGCACTTCGATCTTGATCAGCTGGTGCTCGTCGACGCGGTACAGGTCGAAGTGCAGCGGCTCGTCGGTGACGGGGTGGAATTGCACGGCCTTGGCGATGACCGATTGCTTCTTGTCGCCGTGTTGCAGGGTCACCAGGTGGCCGAGCAGCTTGCCGGTGTAGAGCGCCTTGCGGAATTCGTTGCCCTTCACGGCGATGTTCACCGGGGCCTCGGGGCCGCCGTACAGCACGCCCGGGATCTTGCCCTGGCGGCGGGTTTCGCGCGAACCGCCGGTGCCGGCGCGGTCACGAATTTCGACGTTGAGAATGATCTCGGCCATGTCTTGTCTCTCTGGAGAGCCCCGTGCTCTCGAAATGCGAAACCGCCGCACAAGACTGGATTGTCTCGCCCGGTCGGTGGTTTTGGGGTGGGGCTAAATACACAGAACGGCCCGCCGATGCAACGGCGGGCCGCTGGGTGGGGCGATCAGCCCTTCTTGGCGGCGGGCTTGGCCGCGGCGGCCTTGGCCTTCTTGGAGTTGCGGCCCGCGCCGCCCGCCGAGATCGATTCCTTGACGGGGATCGCGCGCGGCGGCGGCGGCGGCTCGTAGGGCATCTCGGCGCCGGACGCCTTGATCACGCACATGCCGGTGTCGATCAGGATGTGCTGGCCCAGGCAGAACACGTCCTCGTAGTGCGGCTTGGCCACGGCCAGGCACTGGTACAGGTTCAGCTTGGCCATGTTCAGGCACATGGCGCTGGCCGGCTCGGCCATCACCGCGTCGATCAGGGTCAGCTTGTCGTCGCCGGCATAGCCGAGCGCGGCCAGGGCCGCGACGGCCAGGCCGCGGATGACCAGCGGCTTGTAGGGCGGCGGCGCCGAGCGGGGCGTGATGACCAGCGGAACGGCGCCGCTCGAGGCCTGCTGCAGGACGGCGATGTCGGCGCTGTCGGCCAGGCCGGGCGTGGCCGACATGGTCTTGGCATAGGCCAGGCGGCCGTCGCGGTCGAGCACCGGCAGCGTCGACCACTTCGAGCGCTGGACGTCATAGGCCGCCTGCTTCACGGCCTTGCCGGCGGTGTAGACCTTCAGGCCGTCGGCGCCGAGCGTGTCGATGATCAGGCCGGCGGCGGTGTCGCTGCCCTTGAAGCCGACGGCGTAGGCCGGGTCGGAGATGATCTGGTTGATGACCTGCTGGCGCTGGGTCGGATCGGCGGCGAACGCGCGCACCGAGGCCACATAGGTCGGATCCTGCAGCGCCAGGACGGCGGCGTAGGCCGTGGCGCCCGACAGGAACCGCTTGGGCTCGTAGGCGACGGCGATCTTCAGCGAGCTCTGGATCTGCTCGCCGTTCTCGAAGGTGGCGCCGATCGCGCCGGCCCGCTGCATGTAACCGCGGAAGGCGCTGGCCTTCTCGACGATGCTCGACGACAGGGTGATCGGCGGCGGGGCGGGCGGAGCGGCGACCACGGGCGGCGGGGGCGGCGGCGTTTCGCAGCTGGCCAGCAAGGTGGCGGCGACCACGGCGATGGCCGTCAGCGCGGCGCGCGTACGCGTGGTGGAAAGCATCCCGGAAACATCCCCAATGATAGAGCGCCAGCCATTAGCACCGGCGCGCGGGCGAGATTGTGACAGTCAGCCCGTTAACCCCCTGTTGACAAGCGGCGCCATCGAAAAGGCGCTCGAAGCCCGGATGGTTCCCCTCCGAGGCGTTATTGGGTGCTTTCCCAGGGCGTCCTAGTCGAACAGCTTGGAGACCGATTCCTCGTTGGCGATCCGGCGGATGGCCTCGCCGATCAGCGGCGCGCAGGAGACGTAGCGGATCTTCTTGCAGGCCTTGACGGTGTCGGAGGCCTCGATCGAGTCGGTGACCACCAGCTCGGTCAGCACCGAAGCGGCGACCCGGTCGGCGGCCGCGCCCGACAGCACCCCGTGGGTGACATAGGCCGAGACCGACTTGGCGCCGTGGGCCATCAGGGCGGCGGCGGCGTTACAGAGGGTGCCGGCCGAATCGACGATGTCGTCGAACAGGATGCAGCGACGGTCCTTCACGTCGCCGATGATGTTCATCACCTCGCTCTCGCCGGGGGCCGAGCGGCGCTTGTCGACGATGGCCAGGTCGGCGTCGTTCAGGCGCTTGGCCAGGGCCCGGGCCCGCACCACGCCGCCGACGTCGGGCGAGACGACCATCAGGTCGTCGCCCATCTTGTAGCGCTTGTGGATGTCGTCGGCGAGCAGGCGCGAGGGCAGCAGGTTGTCGGTCGGGATGTCGAAGAAGCCCTGAATCTGGCCGGCGTGCAGATCCATCGTCAGCACCCGGTCAGCGCCCGAGCGGGTGATCAGATTGGCCACCAGCTTGGCCGAGATCGGCGTGCGGCCGCCGGTCTTGCGGTCCTGGCGGGCGTAACCGAAGTAGGGCAGCACGGCCGTGATCCGCTTGCCCGACGCGCGCTTCAGCGCGTCGATGCAGATCAGCAGCTCCATCAGGTTGTCGTTGGCCGGATAGCTGGTCGACTGGATGACGAAGACGTCCTCGCCCCGGACGTTCTCGTCGATCGTGACGAACACCTCGAGGTCGGCGAACCGGCGCACCTGGGCGCGGGTCAGCGGCATGTCGAGATACTCCGCGATGGCCTGGGCCAGGGTGCGGTTCGAATTGCCTGACAGCAGCTTCATGGTTTGGTCTCGGAGAGGGGTGTCGCCGTTGCGGGGGCTTCTAGCAGTCCCGGGCGCGGGAACAACCCCGTGTTTCCACTGAGTCTCGTTATTCGACCCGCTCATGCCTCAAGCGCGATCGCCGAGAGAAGTCGTCCGTAGTCGGACTCCCCGTCCAGGAAGGCCCTGCGGTTCGAAAAGAACAGGTCCGGCTCGGCGCGGGTGTCGCGGCCGACCCATTCGCTCTGGCCCACGCCCGCCGTCTCCAGGCGGTCCAGGACGAAAGCCGGAAGGTCGAACAGGCGCTTATCGTCGGTTTCACCCGGTGAAAAGAATCGGCCGGAGCCGGGGCTGTCGGCCTCGAAGCGGTGCAGGAACTCCAGCCCCACCTCGTAGGACCGGGGCCCGATGCAGGGGCCGACGGCGGCGACCATGCGAGAAGGCTGGGCGCCCAGGGCCGTCATCTGGTCGACGGCGGCCTGGACCACGCCGTCCAGCGCCCCGCGCCAGCCGGCATGGGCGGCGGCGACGATCCGGGCGACCGGGTCGGCGATCAGCACCGGGGCGCAGTCGGCGTGCAGCGCCCCGCAGACCACGCCCGGGGTCTTCGTCACGACGGCGTCGCCCTCCGGGCGAACCTCGCCCCACGAGCCGTCGGCGACGATGGCGATGGTCGAGTGGATCTGGAAGCAGGTGTTGAGGTCTTCCGGCGCGGCGCCGAACCAGGCGGCGGCCCGGGCGCGGTTCTCGGCCACGTCGGCCGGCTCGTCCTTGCTGCCCCGGCCGACGTTGAGACTGGAATAGAGTCCAGTCGAGACGCCGCCCTGGCGCGTGAAGAACGCGTGCCGGACCCCGGCGACGGCGGCCAGCAGCGGCGACTGGACGGTGGGCAGGTCGTGCATCGTCACGGGTCCTCGAACAGCGGAGGAGAAAGGCCGGGCGCGGACAGGCAGACGACCTTGAACAACTGCCCCATCTGCGCCGCTCCGGTCAGGCGATCAAGCTGTCTTGCCAGCTTGTCCGCCTGGTTTGCCTGGGGCTGGGCGGCGGCCAGGGCCTGGGCGCGGGCCTCGATCCCCAGTCCCGCGAGAAACGCCCCCTGGGTCAGAATGGGTCCCACGGCCGCGCCGGCCTCGGCGGCGGCGGCCAGCACGGCCGGGAAGTCGGCCCAGACGGTGAGGTCGGCCTGGCCCGGCTCGGCCAGGGGCGAGACCTTGGTGTGGGCCTTCAGGGCCTGCAGGGTGTCGCCCGCCCCGGGCGCGTCGCGGCCATAGTCGATCAGCAACGCCGCGCCGCCGTCCCGGGCGACGCGGTGGCCGATCTCCGAGCCGAGGGCGGCCTGGGCGGGAGAGGATTCGACGAGGGTTCCAATGGGCAGGTCCTCCCCCTGTGGGGGAGGTGTCGATCGAAGATCGACGGAGGGGGGATTTTGCCGACTCGGCAGGTTCCCTCCACCGTCCCTTCGGGCCGCCTCCCCGACAGGGGGAGGGCCCAGGGGTTTCAGCCCGAACGCCAACGCCCCAGCCGCATCCAATCCCACCACGCGTTCGGCCCAGCCGCTTTGCGTCCGCACGAACTGATGGGCCGGCAGGCAGTCGAGCACCTCGTTGGCGACCAGCAGCAGCGGCGCGCCGGCCGGCACGGCCTCCAGGCGGTCGGCCCAGCGCGGCGTCAGGGGCGCGTTCGCCAGCGTCGCGGCCTGGACCGCGCGCAGCGGCGGCGACACCTCGACCAGCCACAGGTCGGCGGCCTCGAGGAATTCGGGCAACAGCCGGGCGGCGCGCAGGATGTCGGAGATCAGCGTCCCGTCGCCCGGCCCCATCTCGACCAGCCGCACCGGCGAGGGTCGGCCCATGCGGGTCCAGGTCTCCAGGAGCCACAGGCCGATCAGCTCGCCGAACATCTGGCTGACGCCCGGCGCGGTCAGGAAGTCGCCGCCCTCCCCGAGCGCGGGCCGGGTGGCGTAGTAGCCGTCGCGCGGGTCGTGCAGGCAGCGGGTGAAGTACTCGGCGACGCTGATCGGGCCGTCCTGGGCGATCTGGGCCCGCAGGCGGTCAAGCAGGCTCATGGTCTTCCGTGAGCGGCGCGGGAACCGGCTCGCGCAGGGCGCGCCACAGAAGCCAGAGGCCGACCAGCAGCATCGGCGCCGACAGGATCATCCCCATGGTCAGGCCCAGCGGGAAGTCCGGCATGCCGCGGTCGGGGTTGCGCACGCCTTCCAGCGAGAAGCGGAACAGGCCGTAGCAGATCAGGAACGTCGCCACGAGCGCGCCCCGGCGCTGCAGCCACTTCAGCTTGTGGGCGGCGAAGTTGAGGATCAGGAACAGCACCACGCCCTCCAGCGCCGCCTCGTACAGCTGGCTGGGATGGCGCGGCTCGGGCCCGGCGGGGCAGAAGCCGTTGTTGGCCTTCTGGATCGTGTGGTTGCAGAAGATCATGCCGAACGGATGGTCGGTGACCCGGCCCCACAGCTCGCCGTTGATGAAGTTGGCGCAGCGGCCGAAGAACAGGCCGATCGGCGCGACCGGGGCGATCAGGTCGCCCAGCTTCAGCATGTCGATCTTCTGCTGGCGGGCGAACAGCACGACCGCGGCGCACACCCCCAGGAAGCCGCCGTGGAAGGACATGCCGCCCTCCCAGACCTTGAAGACGCTCAGCGGGTTTTCCGCCAGTCCGGCCCGCTGATCGTCGTTCATCAGCATGTAGAACAGCACGTAGCCGATCCGCCCGCCCAGGATGATGCCCAGCGTGATCCACAGCACCAGGTCGTCGATCTGCGCCGGGGTGGCGGTCGGCTTGCGGCCGCCCCACAGCTTGGCGTCGCGGACCAGCCGGATCGCGTACTGCCAGCCCAGCAGGATGCCGGCGACATAGGCCAGGGCGTACCAGCGCAGGGCCAGCGGGCCCCATTGCAGCGCCCAGGGGCCGATGTGAACGATGGGGTCGATGTCGGGGAAGATCACGCCGCGAGCGCTCCGGACGGACAGATGGTCGCACCTGTACCGCGTTCGCTCTTCGCTTTCATCCTTCCTTTCCCATATAAGGGCCGCGACGAACCGCGCCGCGCCTCCCGAGGCGCTCTGGGAATCTCGATGCACAGCCAAAACCCCTTCCTCGACGAATTCGCCAAGCTGACCCAGGCCGCCATGGGCATCGCCCAGACCGCCGGCGAGGAGGCCAAGACCGCGATGCGGGCCCAGGCCGACCGCTTGGCCGCCGAGTTCGACCTGATCCGGCGCGACGATTTCGAGGCCCTGAAGGCCGAGGTCGCCGCCCTGCGCGCGGAAATCGCCGAGCTGAAGGCCAAAAAGACGCCCGCCAAGAAGTCCGCCGCTGGCAGCGATAACGCGGCCGAATAGGCGAGTTTCGTTCCCGTTCGACGTGAAGGCGGTTGTGACGCCGCCCGCGAAGCAGATTAGACTCCCTCGAGTGGGTGATTTGGTCGGGTCCCACGACCCGTCTCTCCCCCGGGGGCCAAAGGTTCTTATGGACACCCAACCGGAAGAAGACGACGTCCTGCTGGCGATGGATCCCCTCGAGGTCGTCGAGCATGTCCTGGCGGCCGAGAACCTGACGTTCGACCGCACCGAGGACGGCGACCTGGCCTTCGCCCTGACCGGCGACTGGAAGGATTACGAGCTGTGGTTCGCCTGGCGGCCCGAGGCCGACTGCCTGCAGCTGTGCCTGTCGCTGGACCTGCGCGCCGCCAAGACCAAACGCCCCAGCGCCTATGAATTGCTGTCGATGATCAACCAGCGCGTCTGGCTGGGCCATTTCGAGGTTTGGACCGACGACGGCGAGGTGGTGTTCCGCCACGCCCTGGCCCTGCCGGCCGGCGAACGCCCGACCATGGCCCAGGCCGCCTCGATGATCGACGCCGCGGTGGAGGCCGCCGACCGCTTCTATCCCGCCTTCGACTTCCTGCTGCACGGCGCCAAGACCCCGGACGAGGCCATGGCCGCCTGCATGTTCGAGACCGTGGGCCAGGCTTAGGACTGGACTTTCCTTCTCCCCTTGCGGGAGAAGGGGACCTTGCGAAGCAGGGTCGGATGAGGGGTTTCTCGGACGCTTGAGCTGGGTCGCTGGCCTACCGCCGCGCGACCCCTCATCCGTCGCTTCGCGACACCTTCTCCCGCAAGGGGAGAAGGATCAGGTAGAGCGGAGATCCAGCCATGACCCCCATCCTCCTCCTCGGCGCCGGACGCATGGGCGGGGCCCTGATCGAGGGCTGGACCAAGGCGGCGACCTTTTCCGCCGCCGACCTGATCGTCCGCGATCCCAATGTCGACGCCGCCGCCTTTCCCGGCGCGAGCGTCAATCCGCCGCTCGATGCCCTCTCCGCCGCCAAGACCGTGCTGCTGGCGGTCAAGCCGCAGATCTGGCGGCAGGCCGTGGCCGACGTCGTCCCGCGCCTGGCGCCCGACGCGGTGATCGTCTCGATCGCCGCCGGGGTGCGCGCCGCCGACATTTCCGCCGCGTTCGACGGCCGCGCCGTGGCCCGGGTGATGCCGACCACCGCCGTCGCCATCGGCCTGGGCACGGCCAGCATCGTGGCGGACACCGCCGAGGCGCGCGCCCGGGCTCATGCCCTGCTCGACCCGGTGGCCACCACGGTCGACCTCGACGACGAGGAGCAGATGCACGCCGCGACCGCGGTGTCCGGCTCGGCCCCGGCCTATCTCTACGCCTTCATCGAGGCGCTGGAGGCTGCGGGCGCCGCTCAGGGCCTGGACCCCGCCGCCTCGGCCAAGCTGGCGCGGGCCACCATCGTCGGGGCGGCGGCCCTGCTGGGGCAGGGCGGCGAGGAGCCGGCCGAACTGCGCAAGCAGGTCACCTCGCCCGGCGGGACGACCGCCGCGGCGCTGGCCGTGCTGATGGGCGAGGGGGGATTTGGCGACCTGCTGCCCCGCGCGCTCGAGGCGGCGGTGAAGCGGTCGGTGGAGCTGGGCGGGTAGGGGCGGGCTCTCTCCCCACGGGAGAGGGTTCTTGTAAGCGCGGCTAGAACCCGCCATTTCAGCAGCCATGACCGCCGCCGAAGACATCCTCGATCGCGCCGCCGCCGCGGCCCTGTCCCTGGCCGCCGACCGGCCGTGGACTCAGATCAGCCTGCGCGACATCGCCCTGAAGGCCGAGGTCCCGTTCGCCGAGCTCTATGCGCGCGCCGACGGCAAGGGCGCGGTGCTGAACCATCTGGCCGCCCGCTTCGACCGCGCCGCCCTGGCCACCGTCTCGGCCGAGGACGCCACCACCCACGACCGCCTGTTCGACGCCGCCATGGCCCGGATCGAGGCGATGGAGCCGCACCGCGCCGCCCTGATCGCCATCAGCCGCTCCGAGAGCCTGGTGATCTCGGCCCTGCGCTTCCCCAAAACCGCCCGCGCCATACTGGAAGCCGCCGGCGTCGACGCCACGCCGGCTCGGCTGGCCGCGATGTCGGCCGTCTGGGGCCGCACCCTGCAGGTCTGGCGTGACGACGAGGGCGCCCTGAACCGCACCATGGCGGAGCTGGACAAGCGCCTGAAGCAGATGGCCTCGAGCCTGGAGAAGGTCGGGGCGGGGCTCTAGGTCTCTAAATTCGAAACAAAGAAAAAGCCCGCCGGGATCGCTCCCGGCGGGCTTGCTGTTTCAGGCTGTGCGCCCGATCAGCTCTTGGTCTTGTTGGTCGGCAGCTTGCAGCCGCCGCCCACGCCCTTGGCCTGCAGGCAGGACAGCACTTCCTTGGCGTGCGGGGCGGTGGTGGCGAGCGGATAGGCCATCACCCAGCCGGGCAGGCCGTCCGAGCAAGCCACCTCGACATAGCCGTCGGTGGCGGTCTGGCCGATGATGCGAGCGCCCGAGACGGTGCAGCTGCCCTTGCCCAGGCCCTTCAGGTCGTTGGTCAGGCGCGAGAAGGCGGCGTCCGGCTTGGTGAAGCTGCAGCGGTAGCCGTTCATTTCCGAGGTGATGCAGTCGTAGACCGTGTTGCTGGTGGCGGTGAAGATGCCGATGCCGCCGTCGGGACGGTTGGAGCACTTCAGTTCGACGATCTCCTTGCGGGGATCGGGGCTGGGCAGCATGCCGTACTTCTCGACCTTGCAGTCGAAGCCGGCCTTGGTGGCCAGCTTGGTGTAGAGGCCGGCCTGCTCGGTCTGGGCGGCCACGGCGTCGCTCAGGGTGCAGCCGCCGCCGACGAAGCCGGCTTGGGCGCAGTCGATGGCCTTGACGAAGGCGCCGCCGGCGGCGGCCTGTTGCAGCACGTAGCCCTTGCCGTCCTGGCAGGCGACCTCGAAGTAGTTGTCGGTCTTGGTGCTGAGGATGTAGCGCTTGTCCTTGATCGCGCAGTTCTTGCCCGCGGCGGCGTTCAGCGTGTCGACGACGGCCAGTTGGGTGGCCTTGTCGGTCAGCTTGCAGCTGACATTGCCGCCTTCGTCGTACAGCAGGCAGCTGTTGACCGTGACTTCCTGGTCCACATTGATCGGGGCCGAGGTCTGGACGATGTAGCCGGCGCCGCCCTTACAGGCGACCTCGAAATAGGCGTTCTTGGCGCCGGCGCCGATGGCCCGGGCGTTTTCGATGTCGCAAGGAGTCTGAGCCTTGGCCAGGTACGGCGCCAGACCGGCCTTGGGATTGGCGTTGCCCGGCAGGATGCAGGCCAGGGCGCTGGGCTTGCCGTCGGCGGCCGCCGCGGCGGTCTCCAGGCAGCTGTAGGTCTGCGGAGCCGTGTCCTTCTTGGCCAGCACCGCGAAGCCCAGGCCCTGCTGGCAGGCGACTTCGTAATAGTCGGTGGCGGTCTTCTTGTCGTTGCCGATCAGGCGGGCGTCCGTGACGGTGCACGAAACGCCGGCGGTCTTGATCAGATCCGGCGCGGCCTTCATGCCGGCCTCGCGGGATTTGGCGTCGACAGCGGGGGCGGCGGCCTTCTCCTTCGGCGCCGAGATCACGGCGGCCGGAATGAGCGCGGCGAGCGCGAGGGCGGCCGTCAGGCCGATCGCGATGGGCCTCATGGGGGTATGTCTCCTGGGGTAAATTCCTCGCGCGGACTTAAGGCCCGCTTGCATCGGGGGTCAAGATGTCGTCCGACGGGGGCGCAATCATGACGACGGCCGGTAGCGGAGGACCAGATGCGAGACGGGATCGAGGAAGACGCGCCCGAACCGCCCGAGAAGACGTACAGGCCGCGGCTGATCTATCCGTTCGAAGCGGCGCCGGAGACGGGGTCGGGGCAGGCGATCGAGGTCGCGCCGGGCGTCCTGTGGCTGCGCCAGCCGCTGGGCGGGTCGCTGGGCTTCATCAATGTCTGGGCGATCGCCGACGGCGAGGGCTGGGCGGTGGTCGACACCGGCCTTCAGACCAAGGAGACCTCGCAGGCCTGGCGGGCGGCGTTCGCCGGAGCCCTGGGCGGGCGGCCGGTCACCCGGGTGATCTGCACCCACCTTCATCCCGACCATGTGGGCCTGGCCGGCTGGATCGCCCGCAAGTTCGACGTCCGGCTGTGGATGACCCGGCTGGAATATTTCCAGTGCCGGATGCTGGTGGCCGACACCGGCCGCGAGGCGCCCGAGGACGGGGTGCGGTTCTTCCACGCCGCCGGCTGGGATGACGACGCGATCGAGAACTACAAGGCCCGGTTCGGCGGCTTCGGCAAGGCGATCTACCAGATGCCCGACAGCTATCGCCGCCTGAGCGACGGCGAGACCTTCCGCATCGGCGACCACGACTGGCGGGTGGTGACCGGCCAGGGCCACTCGCCCGATCATGCCTGTCTGTGGTGTCCGGACCTGGACGTGCTGATCTCCGGCGACCAGGTGCTGCCGCGCATCTCGTCCAACGTCTCGGTGCATCCGACCGAGCCGGACGCCGACCCGCTGACCGACTGGATCACCTCGCTGGCCAAGGTGAAGGCGGCCGTGCCGGACACGGTGCTGGTCCTGCCGGCCCACAACGACCCGTTCCGGGGACTGCACGCCCGCATCGATCACCTGATCGGCGGCCATGAGCGCGGCCTGGGACGGCTGGAGGGCAAGCTGTCGGAACCCAAGCGCGCGGTCGACGTGTTCGGCGCCCTGTTCGCCCGGCCGATCGGTCCGGATCTGCTGGGCATGGCCACCGGCGAGGCGCTGGCCCACCTTAACTGCCTGATCGGCCGGGGGCTGGCCACGCGCGAGACCGACGGCGACGGGGTGAACTGGTACCGGGCGGCCGGCTAGTCGGGGACAGGCGCAGGCGCCTGTCCCGACGGCGTCGCGGACGGCCTCAGGCCGGCAGGCGCTTGTCGTATTCCGCCTTGAGCCCCCTCCAGACGTCCCAGAAGGACGTCGTCTGCGGCTTGCCGCCGATCCGCGCGGCCAGGATGTCCAGGTGCGTGTGCCAGCCGGCGCTGACATTGAGCAGGGTGGCGCGGTCGGGCGCGCGTTTGTGGGTGACGGTCAGCAAGACCTTGTCGCCGGCGGGCTCCAGCTCGAACGAGACCTCGCCGGTGTTCCAGGCGATGGTCAGCTTGCGGCCCGGGTCCAGGTCGAGGATCCGGCTTTCCATGCTGTGTTCGGCGGCGAAGCCGTCGGGCCGGCGGCCGGGCGGGTCGCTGAGTTCGTCATTGCGCCAGGTGAACGTGAACGGCGCGCCGGCCTTCACGTCCATCTGGCCCGCGGCCAGCCATTGGCGGCGCAGTTCGCTCTCGGTCAGATACGCCCAGACGCGATCGACCGGCCCGGGCAGCAGGCGCTGGATCCGCAGGGTCATGGGCTCGATCAGGTCGCCATAGGCGTCCAGAGTGGCGAGTTCCGTCATTGATCGTTTCCTTGTCTGGGGGGCGGGGTCTTGCGGGCGTCCTCCTCGCGAAGGAGCCGGTCGAGCACGTCCAGACGGCTGGTCCAGAAGTGCTCGTAGAAGTTCAGCCACTCGTGGGCGCCGGCCAGCGGGCCGGGTTCGAGGCGGCACAGGTGGGTGCGGCCACGGATCTCGCGCTGGATCAGGCCGGCGCTTTCCAGGGCCTTGATGTGCTTGGAGGCGGCCGCCAGCGAGATCGAGAACGGCTCGGCCAGCTGGCCCACGGTCCGTTCGCCGTTCGCCAGTTCGCGCAGCATCCGGCGGCGGGTGGCGTCGCCGAGGGCGTGGAAGACGCTGTCCAATTGAGGGGTGAGTAATTCAACCATGTGGTTGAATGTGTAGGGCGCTCGTCAGAGAGTCAACCGATCGGTTGAATAATTTCCGATCAAAGTCGAAACATTCGTTTGATATTTCGTGCGCGAATTATAACCTCGCCCCATGACCACGCCTCCCGACCGCCGCCTGGTGTTCCTGCTCAACGTCGCGCACCGCAGGGTGCAGCGCTACGTCGAGGCCAAGATGGCCGCCAAGGGCGGGCTGACCGCCGCCCAGTCCGGGGCCCTGTTCGTGCTGGGCCAGAAGGACGGCGCCCTGATCGGCGAGGCCGCCGAGGCGCTGGACCTGGCCCCTTCGGCCATGACCGGCCTGGTCGACCGCATGGTCCGCGCCGAGCTGGTCGAGCGCCGGCCCGACCCCAAGGACGGCCGCGCCTTCCGCCTGCACCTGACGCCCCACGGCGAGGCGGCCCGCGAGGAGGCCAAGGCGGGGGTCGAGGGCCTGAACGCCCACCTCACCGACGGTTTCACGGACGACGAGATCGCCGTGGTGTCGCGCTGGCTGGCCAGCCTGCAATCGAAGTTCCCCAAAGGAGACCCCTCATGACCGACTACGTCCAAGTCGCCGTGGACGCCGGCGTGATGACCATCACCTTGGCCCGTCCGGACAAGAAGAACGCCCTGTCCAACGCCATGTACGGCGTGCTGGCCGACAGCCTGGAGCGGGCCGAGACCGATCCGTCCGTGCGGGTGGTGGTGTTCCAGGCCGACGGCGACAGCTTCAGCGCCGGCAACGACCTGCAGGACTTCACCGCCCAGGCCACCGGCGCCTTCACCGGCGAGCGCCATGTGATGCGGTTCCTGAAGAACCTGGCCAAGGCCACCCGGCCGCTGGTCGCCGCCGTCCAGGGCCAGGCCGTGGGCGTGGGCACGACCATGCTGCTGCATTGCGACCTGGTGTTCACCAGCCCCGACGCCAGGCTGACCGTGCCGTTCGTCAACCTGGCCCTGGTGCCGGAAGCCGCCTCCAGCCTGCTGCTGCCGGCCCGCATCGGTCACGCCCGCGCCTACGCCATGTTCGCTCTGGGCGAGGCGGTGAGCGGCGAGACGGCCGCCGCCTGGGGCCTCGCGAACGCCTGCGTGCCGCTGGCCGACCTGCGCGCCAGGGCCCGGGCCGCCGCCGACCAGCTGGCCAAGCGTCCGCTGGGCGCCCTGACCGTCACCAAGAGCCTGATGCGCGACGCCGAGACGATCTCGGCCCTGATGGACAAGGAAGGCGAGCTGTTCGCCGCCCGTCTGCAGACCGCCGAGGCCCGCGAGGCCTTCATGGCCTTCGCCGAGCGCCGCGCGCCGGACTTCAGCAAGGTCGGCTGAAGTGGCCCTGGCCCTCGCCCTGATCCTGGCGGCGGCGCTGTTCGCCTTGGCGGGAATCCACCTCTACTGGGCGTTCGGCGGACGGTGGCCAGGGCATGACGAGGCCTCGATGGTCGAGCATGTCGTCGGCCGCACGCGCGGCATGCGCGCGCCGAGCCTGGCCTCTGGCGTCGCGGTCGCCCTGGCCCTGGCGGCGGGCGGCGCCCTGGTCGCGGCGACCCTGGTTTCGACCCCGTGGGACACGGCGTTGAAGGTCGCGCGCTGGGGGCTGTTCGCGGTGTTCGCCGGTCGAGGCCTGGCGACCTACGTCCCGCCCGTCTTCCGCTATGCCGAGGGCACGCCGTTCGCGACGCTCAACCGCCGCGCTTACGGGCCGCTGTGCCTGGCGATCGCCCTGGGGCTTCTGATCCTGCAGCTGTAGCCCCAGTCACGACCACAAGGTCACAACGATAAAATCAAAGGGAGCGAACACATGGTCGACCGCATCAAATCGCCCTTCGGGGCCTTCACGGACGCGCGCGCCGTCGTCGCCGGCCACGACCTGACCGGCAAGGTCGCCATCGTCACCGGCGGGGCCACCGGCATCGGCGTCGAGACCGCCCGCGCCCTGGCCGAGGCCGGGGCCGAGGTGGTGATCGCCGTGCGCAAGCCGGACCTGGCCGAGGCGGCCGTCGCCGACATCCGGAAGACCGCGAAGGGCGAGGTGTCGTGGTCGATGCTGGACCTCTCCAGCTTCAAGTCGATCCGCGCCTTCGCCGAACGCTGGGGCGACCGGCCGCTGAACATCCTGATCAACAACGCCGGGGTCATGGCCTGCCCGCTCGCCTATACCGAGGACGGGCTGGAGATGCAGATCGGCACCAACCACTTCGGCCACTTCCTGCTGTCGGTGCTCCTGGCCCCGAACCTGGTCGCCGGGGCCAGACAGTCGGGCAAGACCTCGCGCCTGGTGTCGCTGTCGTCGATCGGCCATCGCCGCGCGCCGATGAACTTCGACGACCCGCACTTCCGTTCGCACCCGTACGAGAAATGGGAGAGCTACGGCCAGGCCAAGACCGCCAACGCCCTCTTCGCCGTCGGCTTCAACAGGCGCTTCAAGGACCAGGGCGTCACCGCCAACGCGGTGATGCCGGGCGGCATCTTCACCCCGCTGCAGCGCCACCTGCCGATCGAGGAGCAGAAGGCGATGGGCTGGCTCGACGACGACGGCAAGCCGCGCGCGGGTTTCAAGACCCCCGAGCAAGGCGCCTCGACCAGCGTCTGGGCCGCCGTGGGCGACGAGCTGGAGGGGCGGGGCGGGCTCTATCTGGAGGACCTGGCCCAGGCCGCTCCCTGGAGCAAGGACCATCCCTGGGCGGGCGTCATGCCCCACGCCCTGGACCCCGAGGCGGCCGAACGCCTCTGGACCCTGTCGGTCGAAACCACCGGCGCGGGGGCCTGATGCGGCAGCAGACCATCTGGCGGCTGGCCGGCCTGGCCGCCGTCCTGGGCGGGACGATCGACCTGTTCGGCCCGCTGCTCTATCCGCACCTGGCCGAGCCGGTCCGGCTGTCGACCTATGTGCTGATCGACGTGCTGCTGCTGTTCGGCATGCTGGGGGTGCAGTCGGTGGCCGGACGGGTCATGGGCTGGCCGGGGCTGGTCGGCTTCGTGATCGCCGTGAGCGGCGTCCTGCTGGTCCGCAGTTCGGCGGCCGGAATCTGGGGCGCGGCGTCCTACACCGTGGCCTCGGCGGTCTGGTCGATCGGCATGGTCGTGGTCGGGGCGGCGCTGCTGGCCGGGAAGGGACCGTTCCGCGCGCCAGCGGCCCTGTGGATCGCCGCCTTCGTCATTGGCCTTGCCGGTCTGGCGCTGAAGGATCAGGGTCTGGCCCATCGCCTGGCCGGCTGGTGCTTCGCCCTGGGCTTCGTCGCCGCCGGCGTCATCCTGGCCAGAACCGCATCGAGAGCAGAAGCATGACCAGCCTTTCCGGCAAGACCCTGTTCATCACCGGCGCCTCGCGCGGCATCGGCCTGGCCATCGCCCTGCGCGCGGCCCGCGACGGGGCCAATATC
Organism: Caulobacter sp. Root487D2Y; assembly: GCF_001427165.1. Taxonomy (NCBI): domain Bacteria; kingdom Pseudomonadati; phylum Pseudomonadota; class Alphaproteobacteria; order Caulobacterales; family Caulobacteraceae; genus Caulobacter; species Caulobacter sp. Root487D2Y. The sequence continues at coordinate 159,699 of NZ_LMFD01000010.1, read as the reverse complement.
GTCATCGCCGCCAAGACGGCGCAGGCCCATCCCAAGCTGCCGGGCACCATCTACACCGCCGCCGCCGAGATCGAGGCGGCCGGCGGCAAGGCCCTGCCGCTGGTGGTCGACGTGCGCGAGGAGGCCAGCGTCCAGTCGGCCGTCGACAAGGCGGTCGAGACGTTCGGCGGCATCGACATCTGCGTGAACAACGCCTCGGCGATCTCGCTCACCGGCACCCTGTCGACCGACATGAAGCGCTACGACCTGATGCACCAGATCAACGGGCGGGGCACGTTCCTGACCTCGAAGATCTGCCTGCCGCACCTGAAGAAGGCGGCCAACCCGCACATTCTGGCCCTGTCGCCGCCGCTGGACATCAAGCCCCGCTGGTTCGCGCCGCACGTCGCCTATTCGATGGCCAAGTACAATATGAGCCTGTGCATGCTGGGCATGGCCGAGGAGTTCCGCGCCGACGGCGTGGCCTGCAACGCCCTGTGGCCGCGCACCGCCATCGCCACCGCCGCCATCCAGTTCGCCCTGACCGGCGAGGAAGGCCTCAAGCACTGCCGCACGGTCGAGATCATGGCCGACGCGGCGCACGCGATCTTCTGCAAGCCGTCGCGGGAATTCACCGGCCAGTTCGTGATCGACGACACGTTCCTGTACGGCGAGGGCGTGCGCGACTTCGACCCGTACCGCGTCGATCCGACCGCCACCCTGATGCCCGACTTCTTCGTGCCGGAGGACAGCGTCCCGCCGCCGGGGGTGGTGATCGGGTAACCCACTCTCCGCTCATCCCGGCGAATGCCGGGACCCAGATGGAATGGCTTTAAGGCTGACGCCAAAGGCGCCGAGCTTTTCCAATCCGCCACACCGTCATGGGATCTGGGTCCCGGCATTCGCCGGGATGAGCGGATTTTTTGGGATCTATTTCGGCTTGCGCGCTTTCCGCGCCGCCGCCACCGCGATCGACCGCCGCGCCCAGTCGACCATCAGGTCCGGATCGTCCAGCGCCTCGGCCGGGGCGGTCCAGTAGGCCATCGGGCTCATGCCGAACGGCGCGAACTGGGTGCTGCCGGCGGCTTCGAAGTCAGGACGCAGGGCGTCGTCGCCCTTGAGGTACAGGGTGTCGTCGTCGATCAGGGCGAAGAACAGCCCTTGGGCGTAGAGCCCGACTCCGCCGAACATCTTGCGCGAGGTCAGCGGTCCGACCGGGGCCAGCTGTTCGAGCACGAAATCCAGATAGTCCGAAGAGACCGCCATGCCTGTATCCATTCGCCCCGCCGTCGCGACAGACAGCGCTCTGATCTATCGGTTCATTCGCGATCTGGCGGAATACGAAAAACTACTCAGTACGGTGGAGGCCACGGAAGACGACGTGACCGCCGCTCTGTTCGGCGAAACGCCCAGGGTCTTCTGCGACATCGCCGAGATCGACGGCCAGCCTGTCGGGTTCGCGCTGTGGTTCTACAACTTCTCGACCTTCGTCGGCCGGCACGGGATCTATCTGGAGGACCTGTTCGTGCGCCCCGAGGCGCGAGGCTCCGGCGCGGGCAGGGCCCTGCTGGCCGGCCTGGCCCGACGCTGCCTGGACGAGAAGCTGGGTCGGCTGGAATGGGCCGTGCTGGACTGGAACGCCCCGTCGATCGCCTTCTATGACAGCCTGGGCGCGGCGGCGATGGACGACTGGATCGTGCGGCGGATGACGGGCGAGGCGTTGCGGAGATTGGCGGGGGTCTAGCCCTATGCCAGCCGGTCCGCCTTGCGCAGTTCGGGGAACATCTTGGCCCACGCCCCGGTCACGATCAGCGCCCCGACGCCGCCGAACACCGCCGCGCCCACCGGGCCCAGGAACCGCGCCGCGACGCCGCTCTCGAACTCGCCCAGCTCGTTGGAGGCGCTGATGAACAGGCCCGAGACGGCGGCGACGCGGCCGCGCATCGGGTCGGGCGTGACCAGTTGCACTAGGGTCTGGCGGATATAGACCGAGACCATGTCGGCCCCGCCCAGCACGACCAGGGCGGCCACCGACAGCCAGGTCCATTTCGACAGGCCGAACACCACCGTCGCCGCGCCGAACACGGCCACGGCGCCGAACATCAGCAGGCCCGCGCGGCGGCGGATCTGATGGCTGGCCAGGAAGACCGCCACTAGGGTCGCGCCCACGGCGGGGGCGGCGCGCAGGATTCCGAAGCCCTCGGCGCCGACGTGCAGCACGTCGCGGGCGAAGACCGGCAGCAGGGCGGTGGCCCCGCCCAGCAGCACGGCGAACAGGTCCAGCGAGATCGAGCCGAAGACGATCTTGTTGTCCCAGGTGTAGGCCAGGCCCTCCTTGATCAGGGTCCAGCGCGAGCCCGGCTGCACGACCGGCTTGGTCGATTGGCGGATGAAGGTCAGCAGCAGGCCGCCCAGCAGGAACAGGCCCACCGACGCCCCGAAGGCCGTGGCCGGCGAGATCGCGCACAGCAGGCCGCCCAGGGCCGGGCCGATGATCGAGGCGCTCTGCCAGGACAGCGAGTTCCAGGCGATGGCGCGCGGCAGCAGCGGGCGCGGCACCAGCATCGGGCCCATGGCGCTGGAGGCCGGCGACAGGAAGGCGCGGCCGGCCCCGAACAGCACGGCGATGGCGAAGATCGGCCAAAGCGCCGTGTGTCCCGACCAGGCCAGCAGCCCCAGGCCCGCGGCGCACAGGACGTCGACGCCGATCGCGGCGGTCACGATCATCTTTCGGTCATGGCGGTCGGCGGTTTCGCCGGCGGTCAGGGTCAGGAAGAACAGCGGGATGAACTGGGCCAGGCCCACCATGCCCAGCAGGAAGGCCCCCTGGCCCTCGTTGTGTCCGGTCTCGCGGGCCAGGGTGTAGACCTGCCAGCCGATCGTCACCGCCTGGATCTGCACCGCCAGGGTGGCGACGAAGCGCGCGGCCCAGAAGAACACGAAGTCGGTCTGCTTGAGCAGGGCGCGCATCGAGGTGTCCGCCACTTCGAGAGCCGAAGGGACGGAGTCGGGGTCGGGGGGGAGGTCGGTCATCGGCGCGGACCATGTCCCCGAGCGAGCGTCACCGCAATCGAGTTTGTTTGATGCGACAGTTGATTTCATTGACGCCAGGCGCCCCAGGCCCTATTTCGCGCCCCTCTGAACGGAAGGAAGCGCCGCCATGCGACGCCTGCGACGAACCTGCGCCGCGCGGACCGGAGTCCGCGTCTGAACGCCCCGGAAGCGGCCGTCTCGGCCGCGTCACGATCCGGGGCTATGCCCCTTTTCGTGTCTTGGATCGTTTAGCGCCCATGTCGTTTTCCGCCGTCGCCTCTTCGCCGCCGCCTCCCGGCCTGGCCCCCTCCCTCCTGATCGAGCGGCCCGAGCACGCCCGCGCCGTCGAGGTGCTGGTCGACCGCGCCTTCGGCCCCGGCCGGTTCGCCAAGTCCTCCGAGCGCCTGCGCGAGGGCAACCATAAGCTCGACGACTGCTCGTTCGTGGCCCTGCACGAAGGCCGGGTGATCGGCAGCGTGCGCCTTTGGCCGGTCACGGTGGGCGGCCAGCCCGTCGCCTTCCTCGGCCCGCTGGCCGTCGACGCCGACGAGCGCAAGCACGGCCTGGGCCAGGCCCTGGTCGAAGCCGCCTGCGAGGCCGCCGCCAAGGCCGGCTGGCGCGCGGTGCTGCTGGTCGGCGACGCCCCCTATTTCGGCCGCGTCGGCTTCTCGGCCGCGCCCGCCGCCCGCGCGGTCATGCCCGGACCGGCCGACCAGCGCCGGGTTCTGGTCAAGGCCCTGGTCGAGGGCGGGGATCAAGGCCTGGTCGGGCCGATCCGCATCCGCTGAAGGTTCCCTAGGTCCTCCCCCCGCGAGGGAGGGCAAGCGAGCCTTGAGCCCGAGCCCGGCTTGGCCTACCTGAACCCCATGACCGTCGATCCCACATCTTCCGGCCTCGCGGGCGTCACCGCCGCCGCCAAGGAAGCGGGCCAGCGGGGCCTGCCGCCGGTGCATCTGTGGCATCCGACCCATTGCGGCGACATCGACATCCGCATCCGCAAGGACGGGGTCTGGTTCCACGAGGGCACGCCGATCGGCCGCGAGGCGCTGGTGCGGCTGTTCTCGACCGTGCTGCGGCTCGATCCGGACGGCTATCACCTGGTCACCCCGGTCGAGAAGCTGAAGATCCAGGTCGAGGACGCGCCTTTTATCGCCACTCGCGTGGACGCATTGCCAAGCAAGGACGGGGTGGGCGATACGCTCCGCTTCGAGACCAATGTCGGCGACGTGGTCGAGGCGGGACCGGACAACGCCATCCGGGTCGAGACCGACCCGGCGACCGGCGAGCCCCGGCCCTATCTGCACGTGCGGCGCGGGCTGGAGGCGCTGATCGCCCGGCCGGTGTTCTACGAACTGGCCGAGCTGGCCGCCGAGCGCGACACGCCGGACGGGCCGCGCCTGGGCGTGACCTCGAACGGCGCCTGGTTCCCGATCGCCCCGGTCGGGGCGCATCGCGGATGACCCTGAGCCGTGAAGAGCGTCGGGCCTGGATCGTCAGCAAACTCGATCCGATCGGCGGCTACGATCCCAGCCTGGACGCGGCCCGCTCGGACTTCGACCTCAATCCCGGCCTGCGGCCCGACAATCCCCACGCCCTGCGGCCGGCCGCGGTGCTGGTCGGGCTGGTCGAGCGCGAGGCGGGCATGACCGTGCTGCTGACCCGCCGATCCGACACCCTGCGCAGCCACACCGGCCAGATCGCCTTTCCCGGCGGCCGCTGCGATCCCGGCGAGACGCCGTGGGAGACCGCGCTGCGCGAGGCCCAGGAAGAGGTGAACCTCGACCCGTCCTTCGTCACCCTGGCCGGCCTGCTGCACGGCTATCGCACGGTGACCGGCTTCCATGTGACGCCGGTGGTGGGCTTCATCGACCCGGCCGCCACCTTCGAGCCCTGCCCCGACGAGGTGGCCGACGTGTTCGAGACGCCGTTCGCGTTCCTGATGGATCCGGGCAACCACCAGCGCCAGCACCGCGACCTGCCGGACGGCGAGCGGCGGTTCTTCTACGCCATGCCGTGGAACGAGCGGTTCATCTGGGGCGCGACGGCGGGCATGCTGCGGGGGCTGTACGAACGCCTGCACGCGCCGGACGAAACGCCGGATTCCCCTTAGTCCCGCCAAGGCCTCCGCAGCGTAAACCACGGAAGAATCTATAGTTAAGCTTATCAACGGGCTTGTTCGCCCGCGATAATCGTCTGAAATGCCTCGCCCCGAATGCCGGGGCATGTTGCGTACCGCGGGGGACTAGCGTGAGCACCGAGACAATAGGCGTGGCGCCGTGGATGGCGCTGCCGGAGACCCAGGCGGTGATCGCCGCGCTCGAGGCCCGGGGCTTCCCCGGCTGCGCGCGGTTCGTGGGCGGCTGCGTGCGCAACACCCTGATGGGCAAGCCCATCGACGACATCGACATCGCCACCACCCTGACCCCCGACCAGGTGATCGAGGCGCTGGGCGAGGCGGGGCTGCGCGCCATCCCCACTGGCGTCGACCATGGCACCGTCACGGCCATCTCGGGTGGGCGGCCTTACGAGATCACCACCCTGCGCCGCGACGTCTCGACCGACGGCCGCCGGGCGGTGGTGTCGTTCACCCAGGACTGGGACCAGGACGCGGAGCGCCGCGATTTCCGCTTCAACGCCCTTTATGTCGACATCCACGGCCGGCTCTACGATCCGACCGGCGAGGGGGTGAACGACGCGCGTGACGGGCGGGTGGTGTTCGTCGGCGATCCGATGACCCGGATCCGCGAGGACTATCTGCGCATCCTGCGCTTCTTCCGCTTCCACGCCTGGTACGGCAAGGGCGACGCCGACCAGAAGGCCCTGGCCGCCTGCAAGGCGCTGAAGGGCATGGTCGAGGGCCGCGCCGCCGAGCGCACCCAGAAGGAGCTGTTGAAGCTGCTGGCGGCCGAGGATCCGCGCCCCGCGCTGCGGCTGATGGCGGCCACCGGCGTGCTGTCCTCGATCCTGCCGTTCGTGAAGTCCCTGGCCCGTTTCGAAGGGCTGATGGCCATCGAGACCGAGCAGCTGTTCGAGAACGATCCCGAGCTGCGCCTGGCGGCCCTGATTCCCGACGATCCCAAGATCGCCGAGCAGATGGCCGAGCGGTTGCGGCTGTCCAACGCCCTGAAGGAGCGGCTGGTCGAGGCGGTCGGCAAGTCGCCGCGCGTCGTCAGCTGGATGAGCCCGCGCGAAATCCGCCGCGCGGTCTACGCCCTGGGCCTGAAGACCTTCAGCGATCGGGTCAAGCTGGCCTGGGCGGCCGCCAGCCGGTCGGCGACCACGCCGCAATGGCGCGGCCTGCTGGCCCTGGGCGAGAGCTGGACGCCCCCGGCCTTCCCCCTGAGCGGCGAGGACATTCTCAAGGCCGGCGTGCCCAAGGGCCCGATGGTCGGCGAGGTGATGCGCGAGGTCGAGATCTGGTGGATCGACCAGGACTTCATCGAGGACAAGTTCTCGGCCATCGAGCGGCTGAAGGCCGTGGCCCAGGGGATGGCGTTCTAGAGGGGCTGATCAAGCCTCTCCCACGGGCCGTCATTCCGCCCTTGTGGCGGGAAACCCTCCATCCGTCGCAGGGGCAGGGGGGGGGGCGCGCCGGCGCGCCAAGGCGCTTCACCGTCGGCTGAACCAGGGGTTCCCGCCACAAGGGCGGGAATGACGGCTGAAAGGGTGGTTGAACTGGGTCGCGCGTGACCACAAATGCCCGTCAGCCCCGGTGGAGACCCATGCCCATGAAGATCGGCTTGCTCGAGACCGGCGAACCGCCCGAGGCGCTGCAGCCCGAGTTCGGCCGCTATGGCGCGATGTTCCAGGACCTGCTGGGGCCCGGTCACGACTATGTCGTCTACGACGTGCAGGCGGGGGCCCTGCCCGCCGATCCGGCCGAGTGCGAGGCCTATATCGTCACTGGCTCGTCGGCGGGGGTCTATGACGACCTGCCGTGGATCGAACCGCTGAAGTCCTTCCTGGTCGAGGTCCGGGACCGACCCCTGGTCGGAGTCTGTTTCGGCCACCAGGTCATGGCCGAGGCGTTCGGCGGCAAGGTGGTGAAGTCCGACAAGGGCTGGGGCGTTGGCCTGCACGTCTACGATGTCGCCGAGTTCCAGCCCTGGATGGACTTTGGAATGGATGGGGACGCCAAGGTCGCCGTCCCCGCCTCGCACCAGGACCAGGTGGTCGAGATCCCGCCGGGGGCCCGGGCCGTGGCCGGCAGCGCCTTCACCCCGGCCGGCGTGCTGGTCTATGACGACCGGCCGGCGATCTCGATGCAGTTCCATCCCGAGTTCGACCCGGCCTATGCCCGCGCCCTGATCGAGGCCCGGCGCGGCAGCCGCTTCACCGACGCCCAGGCCGACGCGGCCATCGCCAGCCTGGGCGGCGTCGACGATCGGGCGCGGGTCGCCGGCTGGATCGAGGCCTTTCTCGCCCACGAGGCCTGAAATCAGGCAACCTGGACCGCTAGCCAGCCGTTCCGGCTGAAACGCGGGAGACCAGGACCATGAGAGCTGTCGCCATCGTGCTTGCCGCCGGTTCGCTGATGGTCGGCGGAGCGCTGCTGTCCAGCGTTGGAGCGGCCGCCCCCGCCGCACCGCCCGCGGCGCCGGTCGAAACCCTCAAGAGCGTCGCCGATTTCACCTCGATCCAGGACCCGGCCGCCCGCTCGGTGGCCCTGTTCACCGAGGCTGGCAAAGTGATCAACAGCCCGCGCTGCATGAATTGCCATCCGGTCCAGCGCGCCCCGACCCAGGGCGACAATCGCCATCCGCACAACCCGCCGATGGTGGCCGGCCAGAGCGGTCACGGACCCGTCGGCCTGTCCTGCGCGTCCTGCCACGGCCCGGCCAATTTCGCGACCTGGGGCCAGGACATCAAGTCGATCCCCGGCGATCCGAAATGGGCCCTGGCCCCGGTCGAGATGGCTTGGCAGGGCAAGTCGCTGGGCGCGATCTGCGCCCAGATCAAGAACCCGGCCAAGAACGGCGGCCGCTCGCTGGCCGAGCTGCATCACCACATGGCGCAGGACCACCTGGTCGGCTGGGCCTGGAATCCAGGCGACGGCCGCCGGCCCGCGCCGGGGACGCAGGCCCAGTTCGGCGAACTGGTGAAGGCCTGGATCGATACGGGCGCGAAATGTCCTAAGGCCTAGGGCCCTACGGCCACTTCACCGCGGGCGGCATCGAGCTGAGGATCGACTCGACGTTGCCGCCGGTCTTCAGGCCGAACATCGTGCCGCGGTCGTAGAGCAGATTGAACTCCACATAGCGGCCGCGCTGCACCAGCTGCTGCTCGCGCTCCTCGGGCGTCCAGGCCTCGCCCATCCGGCGGCGAACCAGCTCGGGGTAGATTTCCAGGAACGCCTTGCCGACATCCTGGGTGAAGGCGAAGTCGCGGGCCCAGTCGCCGCTGTCGTGGTGATCGTAGAAGATCCCGCCGACGCCGCGCGGCTCGTTGCGATGAGGCAGGAAGAAGTACTCGTCGCACCAGGCCTTGTACTTGGCGTGCCAGGTCGGGTCATGGGCGTCGCAGGCCCGCTGGTAGGCGGCGTGGAAGTCGACGGCGTCGGGAAAGTCCTGCCGGCGCTGGTAACCGAGCAGGGGCGTCAGGTCGCCGCCGCCGCCAAACCAGGTCTTGGTGGTGGCGATGAAGCGGGTGTTCATGTGCACGGCCGGCACACGCGGATTGGTCATGTGGGCGATCAGGCTGATGCCGGTGGCGAAGAACCGCGGGTCTTCCTCGGCGCCGGGCATGTTTTTCGCCATCTCCGGCGTGAAGGTCCCGAAAACCGTCGAGACGTGGACGCCGACCTTCTCGAACAGGCGGCCGTGCATCATCGACATCACCCCGCCGCCGCCGGCCTCGCGGTCCCAGGGCTTGCGGACGAAACGGCCGGGCTCGCCGGCGTAGAGGTCGTCGGGGGCTTCGTCCTCCAGCCGTTCGAATTCCGCGCAGATCTGGTCGCGCAGGCTTTCGAACCAGGCGCGGGCCGTGGCTTTTTTCTGGTCGAGGTTCAGGGCGTCGGTCATGGCCAAGCCGATTAAGCGTTCGCCGCGCGCGGCGCAAATACGCAGGAGCGCGTAGAGGCCAACCGCGTCGCGCCTTGCTTCCGATCAACTGGGGGGATTGGGAATGTCTAGGGGGACCCGGCCGCGTCCATCCCCGCCAGCGACGCGAAAAAACCGAGCTCTTTCAAGGCTCTGGAAAATAATCAGCGTCACCAACGCGCCAGGGTTCAAACTTCCCGCACAATAAACCCGTCCCCATCGCGGGGGAGGGCTCTTGGTACCGGCCCAAGCAGGCGATGGAGATCGAACCGAGCGGGGCCTGGCTGGCCTGGCGGGCGGATCGTCGCGGGAAGCGGGTCTCAGAAGGATCCAAGGCCCGGGGTGGATGCAAGCCGGACGGCCGGGGTCGACGGGGCCGGAAAGTTCAAACCGGCCTGTTCCAGGATCAGTCGGAGTCGCCGACGGCCCCTTCCGGGCGACCTGATCCTGCCCGTCCGAGGGGGAACGTCGATCGGGATGAAACAGGCCCTCAATCGACGTCCCTTGGTCAAAACGGTTCGGCGGAGCGGTCAGGTCTAGCCGAAACGCACATCCAAACCCACGGTCATCCGGGCTGGGCCCGGACCGCTCCGCGCCTCCCCATCATCCTTTCGGGCCATCCCGAAAGGCGACGAAGCCGTGTGTCCCAGGTCCTCCCCCCGTGGGGGAGGTGTCGGCCCAGCCGACGGAGGGGGGAGTGTTCGGAAGATGGCCAGACCTACGATCTTCGATCCCAAACCTCCCCCCACCGGCCTTCGGCCGCCTCCCCCACCAGGGGGAGGGCTTTTAAACCTCCGGAAACCCGTCCGTCTGCCGCAGCGCCTCGCCGAGCGCCATGGCCGCCGTCGTGGCCAGGTTCATCGATCGGGCCTCCGGCCGCAGAGGGATCGTCAGGCGCGAGAAGGCCGCCTCGTGAACCTCTGGTGGCGCGCCGCGGCTTTCGTTGCCGAACAACAGGGTGTCGCCCGCCTGGAACGCGAACTTATGGAACGGGGCGGTCGCCTTGGTGGTGAACAGCAGCAATCGACCCTCGCGACGTTCCGGCGCGGCGAGAAACGCTTCCCACGAGGCGTGGCGGATCATGTGGGTCAACGGACCATAATCCAGGGCCGCGCGCTTCAAGCTCTTGTCGTCCAAGGGGAAACTGCAGGGCTCGATGACGTCCAGACCCACCCCCAGGCAGGCGCCCAAACGGATCGCCGCCCCAACGTTCTGCGGAATGCCGGGTTGAAAAAGCGCGAGCCGCATTCTAAGCGAACCACCATAGAGCCAGCAGGGGCATTTGCTGCGAATCGAAAGGGCTTGCGGACTTCGTCCGCGCGTCCGATAGGACGATCCGCTTTTGCCTCTTGTGGCGAAGACCCGTTCGCGGGTCCAGACAGTATGCGCCGACAGGCGTTTCTCCAGGCCGGGCCGTCTTTGGCGGCGCGGCGGCATCGAAGGGTGACTTGGGTGGCCGACACCGCCGTGGGCGCAAAAACAGATCCGGCGCATGGGGAAGACCCCAGCCGCCGGGATTTCATCTACATCGCATCGATGGCGGTCGCCGCCGGCGGCGCGGCCGCGATCGCGTGGCCGTTCATCGACCAGATGAACCCCGCCGCCGATACGCGGGCCTTGGCCTCGATCGAGTTCGACGTGACCAAGGTGGGCGAAGGCCAGCAGGTCGTCGTCAAGTGGCGCGGCAAGCCCTTGTTCGTGCGCAACCGCACCAAGGCCGAGATCGCCAAGGCGGTCGCGGATGACAATGCGTCGATGAAGGATCCCGAAAAGGATTCGGCGCGCGTGAAGCCGGGCAAGGCCCAATGGCTGATCGTCGGCGGCAACTGCACCCACCTCGGCTGCGTCCCGACCTTCGGCGGCGGTGATTACGGCGGCTGGTTCTGCCCGTGCCACGGCTCGGTCTACGACACCTCGGGTCGCATCCGTAAGGGCCCGGCTCCGAAGAACCTGATCGTTCCGGAGTACGCCTTCCTGTCCGACACCAAGGTCAAGATCGGTTAAGCGAGATGAGCGGACATTCGACCTACGAACCCAAGACCGGTTTCGAGCGCTGGCTCGACGCCCGTCTGCCGATCGTGCGCCTGGGCTACGACAGCTTCGTCGACTACCCCACGCCGCGTAACCTGAACTACTGGTGGACCTTCGGCGGCATCCTGTCGCTGTGCCTGGCCTCGCAGCTGATCACCGGCATCATCCTGGTGATGCACTACACGCCGAGCGCCGACCACGCCTTCGCCAGCGTCGAGCACATCATGCGCGACGTGAACTACGGCTGGCTGATCCGCTACATGCACGCCAACGGCGCGTCGATGTTCTTCATCGCCGTCTACATCCACATGCTCCGCGGCCTCTACTACGGCTCCTACAAGGCGCCGCGCGAAGTGCTGTGGCTGCTGGGCTGCGTGATCTACCTGCTGATGATGGCCACGGCCTTCATGGGCTACGTCCTGCCCTGGGGCCAGATGAGCTTCCACGGCGCGGTCGTGATCACCAACCTGTTCGGCGCCCTGCCGGTCGTGGGCGAGAGCATCACCACCTGGCTGTGGGGCGGCTTCGCGGTCGACAACCCCACCCTGAACCGCTTCTTCTCGCTGCACTACCTGCTGCCCTTCATGATCGCCGGCGTGGTGATCCTGCACATCTGGGCGCTGCACGTGGTCGGCCAGAACAACCCGACCGGCGTCGAGCCGAAGTCGAAGGCCGACACCGTGCCCTTCACCCCGTACGCGACGGTGAAGGACGGGTTCGCGATGAGCGTCTTCCTGATCCTCTTCGCCTTCTTCGTCTTCTTCATGCCCAACGCCCTGGGCCACGCCGACAACTACATCCCGGCCAACCCGCTGGTGACGCCGTCGCACATCGTTCCGGAATGGTACTTCCTGCCGTTCTACGCGATCCTGCGCGCCGTTCCCGACAAGCTGATGGGCGTGCTGGCCATGTTCGGCGCCATCGCCTGCCTGTTCGCCCTGCCGTGGCTGGACCGCTCGAAGGTGCGCTCGATGCGCTACCGCCCGACCGCGAGGATCCACTTCTTCATCTTCGTGGTGGCCTGCTGCATCCTGGGCGTCTGCGGCGCCAAGCTGCCGGACGATCAGATCATTCCTGGCCTGACCACGTTCAAGGTGATGGAATCGGACCTGAACAGCTTCGTCTGGCTCAGCCGTGTCGCGGCCGCCTACTATTTCGCTTTCTTTGTGATCGTGATGCCGTTCCTGCCGCTGTCGGAAAAGACCCTGCCGGTGCCGGACTCCATCGCCTCTCCCGCCCTGTCGCATCCGGCCGCCGCGCCGGTCGAAGCGACCGCCGCGCCTGAAATGAAGGGCTGATCCCGATGCTGCGCAAACTCTCCGTCATCGCAGCGGTCGCCGGTCTCCTGACGGCCGGCGTCGCGGGTCCGGCCCTGGCCGGCCACGGCCCGCTGGAAGCCAAGGACGTCCACTGGTCGTTCGAAGGTCCGTTCGGCAGGTTCGACCAGGCCCAGCTGCAACGGGGCTACAAGGTCTATCGGGAGGTCTGCTCGGCCTGCCACTCGATGAGCCTGGTCAGCTTCCGCAACCTCGGCGACAAGGGCGGTCCGTTCTACGACGAGAAGTACCCGAACTCGAACGACAACCCGTACGTCAAGGCGATCGCCAAGGACTACGAGGTCGCCGACATCGACAACGAGACCGGCGACGCGATCAAGCGTCCGGCCACCCCGGCCGACCGCTTCCCCGCGCCGTTCGCGAACGAGGCCGCGGCCCGCGCCAGCAACGGCGGCGCCCTGCCGCCGGACATGTCGCTGCTGGCCAAGGCCCGCGAGGCCGGTCCGGCCCACATCTATTCGATCGTCACCGGCTACGTGGCGCCGCCGGCCGGCCTGAAGGTCGATCCGACGTCGCACTACAACCCGTACATGGCGGGCGACCTGACCTCGTACTGGTCGGGCAGCCACGAGCACGTGCCTCCGGGCGGCTTCATCGCCATGGCGCCGCCGCTCAAGGCCGGCCAGGTGACCTTCGACGACGGCACCCCGTCGACGCTGGACCAGCAGGCCAAGGACGTCTCGGCCTTCCTGATGTGGGCCGCCGAGCCCAAGCTGGAAGAGCGCAAGCAGACCGGTTTCGCCGTTCTGCTGTACCTGCTGCTGTTCGCGGGCCTGCTCTACGCCAGCTACCGCAAGGTCTGGAAGAACGAGTCGCACTGACCCGTTCAACAGTCTGAAGAGATCAGGGCTCGGCGGTGACGCCGGGCCCTTTTTCTTTGTCCGTCTACGGGGGCGCCGGGGCGGGGGTCAGCCACAGGCGCAGGGCCTGGGGATCCAGCCGCAGGCGATAGCCGGCCAGCACCTGGACGCCCAGGCCCCCGACCACGCCGTCGGGCAGGTCGCCGGCCACAACGGCCGGCAGGTCCTGGCGCAGAACACCGTCCAGCGACAGGCCGCGCAGGATTCCGGCCGGCTTCTGGCGCGGTCCGTCGGCGGCCCCACGAGCCCGCACCCCGCCGCCCGAGGCCGTGTCCAGGGTGAAGGGGCCGGAGACCCCCTCAAGGCCGTCGGAGGCCGCCGCGAGGATCGTGGGCACGCCGCCGATCATGGTCACTGGCAAGCCGCCGTTCTGGCCGTCCACGGCCGGTCCTGGGCGTTCCAGCCGCAGGCGGCACGGCGAGAAGTCCAGGGTCACCACATAGCGATCCAGGATGTCGGCGCCGATCACCCCGACGATCGGAGTCGAGAAGCCGACGGCGCGATAGTCCAGGCTCTGGACCACGATGGGCGCGGTCTCGACCCGCTGCCCGGCCAGGCGCACGGGCAGGGTCAGGGCGGTCTCGACATGGCCGGCGGCCTGGGCGACGTCGAGGTGCAGCAGGGTGCGCGGCGCCGACAGGTCGATCACGTAGTCGCCGGCGATCTCGCCGACCGCGGCCGGGGCCACCACCGCGCCGTTCTCGAACCAGCAGGCGGTCTCGCCCGCCAAGGCGGGGCCGCCGCGCGCCGCCAGCAGGCTCAGGAACAGCAGGGGGACGACGCGACGCATGATCCGATCCTAGCCAAGGTTTGCGTGGCGGGCGACCGCCGCGCGCGATCCGTGTGAGGCTTGACTCAGAGAACTCTGTATATCAGAGTAATCTGTATAAGCCGCTCCAACCAAGAGGTCGTCCGATGCGAGTCCTGTCCGCCCTTGTCCTCCCCGTGACGTTTGCCGCGACCCTGGCCGCGGCGGCCGCGCCCGCCCTGGCCCAGAGCCCGCCCGACCCGGCGGCGCGGGTCGCCAAGCAGCAGGCGGCGATGAAGGCCCTGTCCTGGATGGACGGCGTCTGGCGCGGTCCGGCGATGACTACCCGGCCCGGCGGCGTCAAGGTCACGATCACCCAGACCGAACGCAGCGGGCCGCTGCTGGGCGGCGCGGTGCACGTGGTCGAGGGACGCGGCTACAACGCCGATGGCTCAACCGGCTTCAACGCCCTGGGGATCATCTCCTACGACCCCGACAAGGACGCCTACAGCATGCGCTCCTACGCCATGGGCCAGGCCGGCGACTTCCCGATGACCCTGACCCCGACGGGCGCGGTCTGGACGATCCCGGCCGGGCCGGCGACGATCCGCTACACGATCACCGCCAAGGACGGCGTCTGGCATGAGGTCGGCGAGCGGGTGGTCGAGGGCCAGCCCCCGATGGCGTTCTTCGAGATGACCCTAAAGCGGATCGGCGACAGCGACTGGCCGGCGGCGGGCGCGATCCCGCCGAACTAGGCCTCGCCCCGCGCGCCGCCCGCCCGCTGGAACAGCTGCAGGGTCCGCAGCATCGCCAGGCTGGCGCTGTCGGCGTGATAGCCGTTGGGCGCGACGAAGGCGTGGCCGGCGTCATAGAGCCAGACGGGCAGGTCGGGGTGGGCGGCGGTGATCGTCTCGACGTCGGCGGGCGGGATCAGCGGGTCGGTCCGGCCGAAGTGCAGGATGGTCGGGATCTTGGGCTGCTCGTCGACGTAACCCGCGATGTCGCCGCCGTAGAAGCACGACACCGCCGTCAGGCCGGTGCAGCGGGCCGAGGCCAGCCAGGCCGTCGTGCCGCCGAAGCAGAAGCCCATGGCGAAGACCTTGCCCTTGTCCGCCAGCAGGTCGATCGCCGCCTGCACCCGGGGGAGGGCCGCCGCGCCCCAGCCGCTGGCCAGGCCCATGGCCATGCGGGCGTCCAGGTTCGGTGGGTCGAGGTCGTCGGCCGGAAAGGGGGCGTCCGCCGCGTCCAGCAGGCTGGGGGCGATCACCTCGTAGCCCTGCTCGGCCAGGCTGTCGGACAGGGCGCGGATGTGCGGCGTGACCCCCCAGATGGCGTGCAGGATCACCAGCCCGCCCCGCCGCGCCTCGCCGGGCGGGGCGTGGTAGGCCGAGACCGCCTCGCCGTCGGCGGTCGTCAGGACAATGCGGGCGCCGGCCATGGTCAGGCCGCTCCGTGAGCCGCGAACAGGTCCAGGCTGCGTCGGCGGGCCAGCTTGGCGTCCTCGAGGTCGGAGTCTGGCCGGCCGTCGTTGTTGAAGCCGTGGCCGCTGTTTTCGTAGATGTGGACCGGAACCTCGGGGTGGGCCGCGGCGAGTTTGGCCTTCACCGCCTCGGCGGGGATGTGGCCGTCCTTGCGGCCCAGATGGACGATCACCGGCGCGTTCAGCGGCAGCTCGGCGTTGGCCGCGATCATGCTGCCGTAATAGGCCGCCCCCGCCGCCAGGCCCTTCAGCTTGCCAGCGGCCAGCCAGACCAGCGAACCGCCCAGACAGTAGCCGACCGCGAACACCGGGCCGCGCGCGGCCAGGGCGTCGATGCAGGCCTGGATGTCGGACAGCATCTTGTCCAGCCCGATCGTCTGAACGTGGCCGATCCCGATCGGGAAGGCGGCCGGCTCGTGGTCGGCGGCATAGCCGGGGGCGGCGCGGTCGAAGAGCGACGGCGCCAGCACTTCGAAGCCCAAGGCCGACCAGCGCGCCACGTCGGCCAGCACATATTGATCCAGACCGAAGATCTCCTGGACCACCACGATCCCGCCCCGACGCTCACCCTCGGGCTCGGCATGGGCGGCGGTGAACGAAAAGCCGTCGAGGGCGGAGGTCAGGGTCGTCGTCTGGGCCATGGAAGCGCTCCGGATACCGATCGGGGGCCACGCTGACGCGCGACCCCCGGGATCTACACCAATCGTCTCTGTTCCGGAGGCCCGAGCCTCCGCGACGGCCGTCCTCAGCCCTTGCCGGGCTTCAGCGAGCAGGCCAGGCCCGCGGCCTTGGCCTCGGTGCAGCTCATGGCCTGAAGGCCGGCCTTCGAACGCGGCTGGGGCGCGTCGATGATATAGCCGGACCCGCCGTCGCACAGCACTTCGTAGCGCGAGATGGCCGGATCGCCGCCGCCGCCCAGATAGGCGCCCTGGGTCGGCTTGCAGGCCAGGCCGGCCTTCTTGGTCAGCGAGGCCAGGCCGTCGGTCGAACCGACATTGGCCTTCAGGCGGCAGGTGGTCAGCTTCGGGCCCCGGCCCTTCTGGGCCTTGGCGGAGGAGAGCAGCGCCACGCAGTCATAGGCCGTCAACGCCGCGCCGGTCTTGGTGACCACCCAGCCGAAGTCGTTCTTGCAAGCGACCTCGTAGCTGACGGTGCGCACGCCGGCGCGGTTGGCGTTCATGATCAACCCGGCGTCCACCAGTTCGCAGGCCACGCCGGCCTCGGTCGCCAGGCTCTGGGCTTCGCGCTGCTGCAGCGGGTTGGCCGATTCGCGGAAGCCTTTCCCGGCCGCATCGGCGGCGTTCATTTTGTTGGCGAAGTTCGGATCGGTGAACTCGCGTTGGGTGTAGTTCGAAGCGGTCGGCAGGCCCGGCGCCTGCGCCATGGCCACGGTTGCGAGACTGGCGAACGCCAGCGACAGGATCAAAGCTCTCATGAAAACCCCCAAGGTGACTGTGCCGTGCGCGGCTCCCACCACGCTTGGCGGCTATCGAGACTCGTCGCGCGCCGGATTTCAAGGTCGGAATGCCGGCCCTGGGGCGTCGCCGACGGAAAACCCGGGGATGTGATCCTGGCGGAGGCCGTCCTCGCGGCGCCGTGGCGGGCGAGGACGGCGGATCAGGCCGCTAGACGTTGAACCGGAAGTGCATCACGTCGCCGTCCTTGACGACGTAGTCCTTGCCTTCGGCCCGCATCTTGCCGGCTTCCTTGGCGCCGCTTTCGCCGCCCAGCTTGACGAAGTCGTCGAAGGCGATGGTCTCGGCGCGGATGTAGCCCTTCTCGAAGTCGGTGTGGATGACGCCGGCCGCCTGCGGGCCGGTGTCGCCGACGTGGATGGTCCAGGCGCGGGCTTCCTTGGGGCCGACCGTGAAATAGGTTTGCAGGCCCAGCAGGTTGTAGGCCTCGCGGATAAGGCGGTTCAGGCCCGGCTCGGCCAAGCCCAGGGTCTCGAGGAACTCGCTGCGCTCGTCGGCGTCGAGCAGGGCGATCTCGCTCTCGATCTGGGCCGAGATCACCACGCTGTTGGCGTTGTCCTGGGCGGCGCGAGCCGCGACCAGGTCGCTGTACTTGTTGCCCTTGTCGGCGCTGCCTTCATCGACATTGCAGACATAGAGCGCCGGCAGGGCGGTCAGCAGCTGCAGCATGTGCCAGGCCTTCTCGTCGTCGGCGTCGATCTTGGCGACGCGCGCCGGACGGCCTTCGCGCAGTTGGTCCAGGGCCAGGTTGGCCAGGCGCAGGGTGTTGGCGCTGTCCTTGTCGCCGCCGGTCTTGGCGCGCTTCTCCAGGGCGGGAACGCGCTTTTCCAGGCTCTCCAGGTCGGCCAGCATCAGTTCGGTCTCGATGATGTCGAGATCGCTGATCGGGTCGATGCGGCCTTCCACGTGGACGATGTCACCATCCTCGAAGCAGCGGGCCACGAAGGCCACGGCGTCGCAGTCGCGGATGTTGGCCAGGAACTGGTTGCCCAGGCCCTCGCCCTTGCTGGCGCCGCGCACCAGGCCGGCGATGTCGACGAAGGTGATCCGGGCCGGGATGATCTCCTTGCTGCCGGCGATCTTGGCCAGGGCGTCCAGGCGCGGTTCGGGAACGGCCACCTCGCCGGTGTTGGGCTCGATCGTGCAGAACGGATAGTTGGCGGCCTGGGCCGACGCCGTCTGGGTCAGGGCGTTGAACAGGGTGGACTTGCCGACATTGGGCAGGCCGACGATGGCGACTTTAAGGGCCATGGATCTCTCGTGAACTTCGGTGGCGCGCGCTTAGCACGGATCGCGCGGGAAGTCCCAATCCTCCGCCCCCTCTGGGGGCGGACAGACCGCGAAGCGGTCAGGTTTGGGGCAAGTGTTCGCGGGCACGATCTCTCGTTCTCACGCGGCAAGCCGCTGAGGAGATGGAAAGGGTCGCGGAGCGCCGGACACCGTCCGGAGAACTTTGAATAGATACCGTTTCGACGAAGCCCGATCGCTCCGCGCCATCGTTATCCGGAAGCCCGCGGCGCTGAGCCCTGTTAGGGCCTCGCCGCCTTGAAGCTTCCGACGGGCGGGCCAGGTCAACGAACCCCGGTCCCGGACCGCGAACGTGTCACCGTCCGCCTGCTGCTGCTGTCCCTACGCACGCGGACAACACCGCCGACAGAGCTTCCCGCTCGATCGCCCCCCGCCGCCGCATCGGTCGCTGGCCATGCGCCCTTTCCCTGCGTCGAGGTGAGACAAGGATACGGGCGCCGCGAAAGGGTGCGGGGAATAAAGATTTAAGCGAGCCAGTTCAGCGCCCTAGGGCCGAATGTCGTGTGACCTTGCGGCGCCCCATGGGCCGGGCGCCTGGCCGGCCCGCGCGACGGCAGTGTCGGCTGGCTGACCGACGATGCATCCGCCGTCGCGCTAGATTCCGCTCGGGCGATGGCTGGTCGGCATGGCGGACCCTTCGCTCGGGGCGGGCGAGCATGGGGAAGACCTACACCTTCGTGGGCTTGAGCGCGGACGGCCGTTCGCCGTTTGTCGACATCCGCGTGTTCGAGAACGGCGAGGATCCGGCGATCCACGCCCGCGGGGTGCTCGACGAGCATCGCAGCTGCGCGCGGATCGAGGTCTGGGACGGTCACGTCCGCCTGTTCACGGTCGGCCGCGACCTCGCGGATACGGGCGAGGTCGCGCCGCGCTGAAGCCCTATTTCTTGCCGTCGACCACGTGGGTCGTGGGACGGTCGTCCCCGGCCGACAGTTCCTCGCGCCACTGGCCGCGCTCGTCCTCGTACGAGATTCCCGTCTCCTCGCCCGCCACCCGCTGCTCGCCGGCCGCGCGCTGGGCGGCGTGCAGGGCCGCGTCGTGGGTGCGGAAGGTCTCGGAGAACACCTCGCCCACCTTGTAGGCCCAGCCGCCGTCGTGCTCGACGATGATGTAGGTGATGTCGGTCATGGGCGCGGCTCCGTTCGGGTTGCTCAGAGAAACTGCGCCTCGAAGGGCGCGGTTCCAAGCGGGAAGTCTTGAAGGGAGGGGGGCTGGCCTTCTCCTCACCCGCAACGCGGGGGAGGTGGCGCGATGCGAATCGGCCTCTGCCCGAGACGCCCCCTCCGTCACGTCGCCGATGGCGCCGCGCCACCTCCCCCGTTTCACGGGTGAGGAGAAGGAAGAGAGGGCCCGTCTAGTAGGGCGACCCTAAGCCACCTTCACCCGCGCCGCGCTCTCCGGCAGATCCGTCCCGAACGCCCGCTGGTAGAACTCGGCCACGGTCGGGCGTTCCAGTTCGTCGCACTTGTTCAGGAAGGTCAGGCGGAACGCCAGGCCGATGTCCTTGTCGAAGATTTCGGCGTTCTGGGCCCAGGTGATCACCGTGCGCGGGCTCATGACGGTCGAGATGTCGCCGTTCATGAAGGCGTTGCGGGTCATGTCGGCAACACGGACCATGGCGGCGATCGTGCGCTTGCCTTCCGGGGTGTCGTACGACGGGTTCTTGGCCAGGACGATGCCGGCCTCGACGTCGTGGTCCAGATAGTTGAGCGTCGTGACGATGCTCCAGCGGTCCATCTGGCCTTGGTTGATCTGCTGGGTGCCGTGATAGAGCCCCGTGGTGTCGCCCAGACCGATGGTGTTGGTCGTCGAGAACAGCCGGAAATAGGGGTTGGCGCGGATCACCCGGTTCTGGTCGAGCAGGGTCAGCTTGCCGCCGGCCTCCAGCACGCGCTGGATGACGAACATCACGTCCGGGCGGCCGGCGTCGTATTCGTCGAACACCAGGGCGATCGGGCGCTGCAGGGCCCAGGGCAGGATGCCTTCGCGGAATTCGGTGACCTGCTTGCCGTCCTTCAGGACGATGGCGTCCTTGCCGACCAGGTCGATGCGCGAGACGTGGCTGTCGAGGTTGACCCGCACCAGCGGCCAGTTCAGCCGGGCGGCGATCTGCTCGATGTGGGTCGACTTGCCGGTGCCGTGATAGCCCTGGACCATCACCCGCCGGTCGTTGGCGAAGCCGGCGCAGATCGCCTTGGTCGTCTGCGGATCGAACTTGTAGGCCGTGTCGATCTCGGGGACGTGGCTGTCCTTGTGGCTGAAGTACGGAACCTTCATGTCGCTGTCGACGCCGAACGCGTCGCGAAGCGTGACCCACTTGTCGGGGGCCAGGGTGATCAGGGGATCGGCGGCGTGGCTGTCGGTCAGGTCGGGCATGCTTTGTGGATTACCGCCTTGACCCAGGGGAGGGGAAGGGGCGAGGGCCCTTTCAGGCTTGAAAAATGCAAACGCCCCGGACGGCGGAACCGTCCGGGGCGCTCGAATGAGGTCCTTGGGAAAGGGCCTAGTTGTTGGCGATGATCACCGAGGCGATCAGGCCGGTGGCCACGGCGGCCAGGATGTAGCTGTCGTCCACGCGCTGCCAGCGATAGCCGCGGGGCGGGGCGCGCAGGCCGTGACGGCGATAGTCGGTCACATAGTAGCGGTGGTCGCGGTAGCGGGCGTCCAGGCGCTGGCCGCGCTGCCAGTGGCGATACTCGTGGCGGGCGTCGCGGCGATCGTGGCTGTAGTCGCGACGGTCGTGGCCATAGTCGCGACGATCGTGGTCGTAGCGGCTGTCGTGACGCTGGTCGTAGCGGCTGTCTTGACGCTGGTCGTAGCGGCCGCGGTCGTCATAGCGTTGGCCCGCGGCCATGGCCGTGCCCGACAAGGCCGTACCGGCCAGCAGGGTCGCCGCGAGGGTGGTGATGATCAGACGCTTCATAACGAGGTCCTTTCCTGTTGTGTGGCAGTCCGACACTGCCGAACCTCTTCGATAGTCCGACACTAGCGAGAGTGGTTTGGACCGGACATGAACGGCGCTGGTCAGGAATGGTTCATCCTGTTTCAGGGCCGCAACATTTGGTGAGCCACGGGGAATACTTGTGCGGCGCGAAATCGATTTTTGTGCGTTCACTTGCACATGATGAATTTGTCCTTCTTTCAGCCTCGCCGGGATTTGCCGCGACTGCTAAGCGCCGCCCGGAGCGAACTGGGCGCGGTCGCCGCGCTGCTGATCGTGGCGGGGGGGCTGCTGGCCTTCCTGCACGTCTCCGACGAGGTGGCCGAGGGCGACACCCGCGCCTTCGACCTGGCGGTGCTGAAGGCGCTGCGGCTGCCGGGCGATCCCAACAGCCTGATCGGGCCCAAATGGCTGCACGTCGCCGCCACCGACATCACGGCCCTGGGCTCGGTGACGGTGCTGGGGCTGATCGTGGTCCTGGCGCTGGCCTTGATGCTCTGCCTCAAGCGCTGGAGCGAGGCCCTGGTGGTGCTGGTCGGCGCCGGCGGCGGGGTGGCGATCAGCCAGGGCCTCAAGCAGCTGTTCGGGCGCGAACGGCCGGATCTGGTCTATCGCGCGGTCGAGGCGGCGAATCCCAGCTTCCCCTCCGGCCACGCCATGCTGTCGGCCGTGGTGTTCCTGACCCTGGGCGCCCTGGCGGCCCGGTTCGCGCCCCTCAAGCGGATCAAGGCCCTGGCCCTGGGGGCGGCGGTGGTGCTCAGCGTGCTGGTCGGGGCCTCGCGAATCTATCTGGGCGTCCACTGGACCAGCGACGTGCTGGCCGGCTGGAGCCTGGGCGCGGCCTGGGCCATGGCCTGCTGGGTGGCGGCCTGGGCGTGGGAGCGGCGGTTCGGCGCTCCGGCGATTTCCCCGCGTGGGACGAACGCGCCCTGACGCTATCGTAAAGATGGTGTTATGGTTTCGCGCCCCTCCTGGTCGAGATCGGCCGCCGGCGGCGGGAGCGCGAAAATGCGAAAGCTGGCCACGGCCGTCTTCGTGACGGCGCTCGTCCTCGGGGCGGTGCTGATGCGCACGCCCGCGGTCGCCAACTTGATCGGCCTGACGCCGGCCACCTGCGGCGCCGGCGAATACATGGTCGGCGTCAGCGGCCGCGGCGGGGATTTCATCAACGCCATCCGCCCGGTCTGCCAAAGCTGGAACCCCGCCACCAGCACCGCGGGCCCGACCCGCAACGGCCAAACCCAGGGCGTCCCGGGGGGCGGCGAGGGCGTGGCGATCTGCCCGCGCGGCTCGGCCGTCAGCGGCATCGAGATCCGCCACGTGACCCAGGGCGAGGACATGTTCCTGCAATATGTCGCGCCGCAATGCCGAACCATCCTGCCGCCGCGCGACATCGTCCAGATCGGCCGCCTGCAGTTCGGCCAAGGCGGTTCGCCGACGCCCAGTTCGGGACCGACCTTCCACGGTTGCGGCTCGCGCGAGCTGGCGATCGGCATCTCGGTGGCGGTCGGCCGGGCTCATGTCGCCGAGGTCGACCTCAAATGCCAGTTCGCCCCTGGTCCGTCGCCCCCGATGACGAGCCGCGACACCGGGCATGGGACCAGGCTCTACACCGGCCCGACCATCCGCACGGCCAGCGGCGACGACGTCAGCCTCGATTTCTGCCGCGAGTTCGGGACCAACTGCGGCCAGGCGGCCGCCAACGCCTTCTGCCGGGCCCATGACGAGCTGGTGGCGACGGCGTTCGAGCCCGCCTCGCGGATCGGCGTGACGGCGGTCATCGCCGATGGTCGCATTTGCGGCCCGACCTGCGACGGCTTCCGCAGCATCGAATGCGGCAAGGCGGCCGGCCCGGGATCGGTGTTCACGCCTCGCCCGCCGCTCTCGGTGACGCCGTCGGCGACGCCATCCCCATCCCCCGCGCCCGCGCCGCCGCCGCCCACGACCCATGTGCCGGTCGCCCAGATGACCGGCGTCATCTATCGGAATCCGGAGATCACCGCCGCCACGGGAGAAACCGCCCCTCTGGACTGGTGCCGCGACTACGGGAGCGAATGCGGCAAGCCCGCGGCCGACGCCTTCTGTCGAGCGCAAGGCCATGCGCGGGCCGATCACATTCAGCCGCGACCGGACATCGGCAGAACGGTGATCATCGCCACCGGCGCGATCTGCGCCGATCCGACCTGCGACGGCTTTCGCCTTGTCGAATGCGTCCGCGCCGGGGAGTAGCCGGCGGCGGGTTCGGGCGGCCTACTTCGCCAGCCCGGACTTCTGCAGCGTCTTGTAGGCCTTGATCACCCGCTGGAGCTTGTGCTCGGCGCTGCGGTCGCCGCCGTTCATGTCGGGGTGGCAGCGCTTGAGCAGGTCCTTGTACTTGGCGCGGATCGCCGCGCCGTCGGCGCCGGCTTCCAGATCCAGGTCGGCCAGGGCCTGGCGTTCCAGCTTGCCCAGGGCGCGACCGGCCGAGGCCGATTCGGCCTTGCGCTGCTGGGCGCGGAACAGGCCGAACGGGTCGTTGAGGTGACGGGCGTCGCGGGCGGCGGCGGCGGCGGCCTCGCGCGAGCGCGAATCGGCCTTCATCGACCAGGTCGGTCGGCCGCCGGTCATCTTCTCCTGCTCCTGCTGCGAGCGGATCTGGCCCTCGCTCATGCCGGCGTAGAAGTTCCAGTTCTTGTTGTACTCGGCCGCGTGCCGCTGGCAGAAATTGTAGTAGACCCCCGGCATGTCGCGTGACTTGGGCGCCTTGGCCGTCGCGGCCGAGCGGCACTCGGGGTGATCGCAGCGCACTTCGCCCGGTTTCAGGGCGAAGACGTCGTTCTCCCGAGCCGCCTCCTCCGGCGATTTGGGGGGGCGGACACGGATGTCGAAAAACTTGGGGCGATATTCGAAGTCGGCGCTCATGGCGCTTAGAGTAAGCCGCAGCTATTTCCGTTCAAGGATTGACAAGCAAGGAAGCCATCATGGGCGCCGTCGCCGATGCCATCGCCGCCAAACTGACCACCGCTTTTTCGCCCACCAGGCTGGAGGTCGTCGATGACAGCGACCGCCACCACGGCCATGCCGGGCATCGCGAGGGCGGGGAGAGCCACTTCAACCTGTTGATCGAGGCCCAGGCCTTTGCGGGCAAGGCCCGGGTGGCCCGCCAGCGGCTGATTTTCCAGGCCCTGGCCGAGGAGATGGCGGGCCCGGTCCATGCCCTTTCGATCGTCGCCAAGGCGCCGGGCGAGGCCTGATCCCTTCGTGCGAAAACGGGCTTGCCAGGGCGGCCCGCGACTGATTGCCTCTCCGCCCGGCGCGGCCCTGCAAAACGGCAGGAAACGCCGGCGAACGAGGCCGGCATGAGCGCGACAGAGAATTCCACCCCGATCCCGATCTTTTTGGACCAGGACAGCGAAGCCGCCCTGGCGGCAGCCTTGCCGGCCCTGCTGGCGCGGTCCTACGCCCGCTATTCGAACTTCACGGTGGCCGCCGCGGTGATCGACGCGGACGGCCGCGCCCACCTGGGGGTCAATGTCGAGAACGCCGCCTATCCGTCCGGCACCTGCGCCGAGCAGACGGCGATCGGGGCGATGGTCACGGCCGGCGGGCGCGGCATCGCCAAGGTGCTGATCGCCGCCGGCTCCGACGCGGTGGTCCAGCCCTGCGGCGCCTGCCGTCAGCGCATCGCCGAATTCGCCACCGGCGCCTGCGAGATCGTCTCGGTCCAGGGCGGCAAGGCCACGCGCCGCACGCCGTTCTGGAGCCTGCTGCCCGACTCGTTCGGGCCCCGCGACCTCGGCTAGAGCATTTTCAAGCGAAGTGGCCTCCGGTTCGCGTGAAGAAAATGCCCGAAACAAAGATCTAGAACCCCGGCCTGATGCAATCAGGCCGGGGTTCTAGAGCCCGCCCGGGCCGCAGTCCTTGGCCAGGAAGCTCTCGATCTCGGTCAGCTGCTGCACCGCCATGGCGGGGGTCCAGGTGTCCAGGGTGTGGCCCATGTCCTTGATCTCGAACGCCCGGTAGGGCTTGCCCGCCGCCTTGATGGCGGCGGCCACGCCCTTCATCTCGCCGCCGTCGGACACCGCCTGGTTGACGTCGCGGTCGCCGCGATACAGCAGCACGGGAATCTTGGCCTCGCCGGCGTGGGCCACCGCGTCCAGGCCCTCGACCGTCGGCCGCTGCAGCTCGCGCAGCTGGCGGTTGTTGAAGGTCTCGCGCTTGAAGCTGGCCAGCGAGCCCGGGGCGCCTGAAACAGCGCATTGATACAGACCATTGGGCCGGATGGCGGCGACCAGGGCCGCGTAGCCGCCGTAGGAATAGCCGAACATGGCGACACGGTCGGGCGCGGCGATCTTCTGGTCGATCAGCCACTTGGCGCCGTCGTCCTTGTCGTCCTGCATCTTCTGGCCCCATTCGCCGTCGCCGGCGCGCCACAGCTTCTGGCCCCAGCCGGTCGAGCCGCGGAATTGCGGTTGCAGCACCGCGTAGCCGCGGCTGGCGAAATACTGGGTCCAGCCGGTGGGGTCCCAGCCCAGGTCGTCGCGCGCCCACGGGCCGCCGTGCGGGGCGACCAGGGCGGGATAGGGCCCGGGGCCGAACTTGTCGGCCGGCGGCCTAGTCAGGAAGGCCGGGATCATCAGGCCGTCCCGCGCCGCATATTCGACCAGGGTCGTGTCGCCGAGCGTGGACAGGTCCAGGGCCGGATCGGCGGCCCTGCCCAGCAGGCTCAGCTGGCCCGTATCGGTGAGCCTGTAGAACTCGGACGGCTGGCGCGGTCCGCTCTTCTCGACGATCACGGTCTTCAGGTCGTCCGATCGCGAGATCACCATGGCGTTGGCGCCCGACGGCACGCCGATCTTGACCTGGGCGTTCGAGCCCGGATCGGTCCAGGTCATGGCGACGGTCTTGACGCCCAGGGCCGCGCGCACGCCCTTGTCGAGGGCGGCCAGCTTGTCGTCGGTCCAGTAGATGGAGGTGCTGGGCCCCTGGTAGGTGAAGCCCAGGATCTGCCCCAGACGAGCGGGCGTGCGGTCGATCAGCACGCCGCCGGCCTCGAACACCTTATGCTCGAACAGCGGCTCGGTGATCTTGCGTTGCTTGAGGTCGTATTCGTAGACGCCGGCCTTGTCGCGCCCCATGGACGAGCGGACGAAGACGATGTTCGGGTCGGTGGAGAACCCGACCACGTCCATGTTCTCGCGGTTCTTGGCGTAGTTGCGGAAGTGCTCGCTCCACTGCCCCGTGGCCGGGTCCTTGAACCATTGGGCGACATAGAGCTTGCCGTCCTCGAAGTCGGCCGACTGGCGGGCCCGGATCTGGCCGGTCAGGTCGGCGCGGTACGAGAAGTACTTCTCCGAGGCGCTTTCCAGCTTGGTGGTCTCACCGCTGTAGAGGTCGAGCTTGAGGATGTCGCCGCTGGAGCGCAGGCGCCGGTCCAGGACGATGACGTGCCTGGGGTCCTGCGGAAGGCTGTCCAGCAAGATGGCGTTGTCGAACTTGGCGACGTATTCGTCGACCGCCGAGCGGGCGTGGCTGGGGGCCAGCAGGCCGGTCCATTCCTTGCCCTGCAGGTCCGAGACGAACGAGCGGCGAAGGTGGCCGCGGTCGTCGTCTTCCGTGAAGACCTGGATCGTGTCGATCATCAGGCGGTCGCTCTTCAGGAAGCGCACGCCCTGGATGCGGACCTTGCCCGCGCCGATCACCGCGAAGGGTTTGCTCAGATCGTCGGTGTTCCACACCGAGATGGTGACGACATTGCCGTCGGCCGAGGTCAGGGCGGCCAGGTGCTTGCCGTCCGGCGCGATGCTTACGTCCGAGATCGCCGGGGCGCGGACCAGCGCGAAGGCGGAGGGAGGATCGCCGGCCCGGGCGATCACCGGCGCGCCCGAAAACGCCAGCGCGAGCACCGCGGCCGCGGCGCGCAGGCCGCCGGCTATCGAAATCGTCATCTGTTGCCCCACACGAATACGCCGCCGACCGAGGGCGCCCTCAATAGCGTCCCGCGACGCCCGCGCGACCTTAGCGAGCATTGTTTCAGCCAGAAAGAGGGCGAACGACGTTCCCTCCAGCCGACAAGGTCAAGCTTTGCAGGGGTTTTGCCTAAAGTGAGGGCTGGACGACACAGTTTGGCGCAAATGCGACAAAACGGCGTCAGCAATGTTGCGTGTTTTGATCAACGCATGGTCAGCTTGTGACTTGCCGTTGGTCTGAGGGGATCGGACGGCCCCACATGTTCGTGGTTATGGGGACACAGCTTCATGATTGTCAGCCGGAAATATCTGCTCAACACGACCGTGCTCGCGGGCATGGCGATCGCGGCCGCCATCGGCGCGCCCGCCGCGGCCCTGGCGCAGGAGGCCGCTTCCACCGCGACGGCGCAGCCGCCGCCGGCCGACAATTCCGAGGTGGAGGCCCTGGTCGTCACCGGGTCGCGCATCAAGCGCAATGAATTCACCAGCCCCGATCCCATCCAGGTGATCTCGGCCGAGAAAGGCCAGCTGGCCGGCATCGCCAGCACCGCGGGCCTGCTGCAGTCGTCGACGATCGCGTCGGGCTCGCCGCAGATCACCTCGGCGATCTCCAGCGCCTTCGTCACCGACGGCGGCCCGGGTTCGGAAACCATCTCGCTGCGGGGCCTGGGCGCCAACCGCACCCTGGTGCTGTTGAACGGCCGTCGCGCCGGTCCGGCCGGCGTGCGCGGCGGCGTGTCCGCCTTCGACCTGAACGTGCTGCCGCTGTCGTCGATCGACCGCGTCGAAATCCTGAAGGACGGCGCCTCGTCGATCTACGGCTCCGACGCCGTGGCCGGCGTGGTCAACATCATCACCAAGCGCGACACCGACGGCGTCAATCTGGAGATGTTCGTCAGCCAGCCCCAGGACAAGGGCGGCGAGGAGTTCCACGCCAGCGCCAACTGGGGCAAGACGTTCTCGCGCGGCTTCTTCAACATCACCTACGACTATTACAAGAAAGAAGAGCAGACGAACGGCCAGCGGGACTACACCAGCTGCGGCCAGTCCTACATCTTCGACGCCCAGGGCAAGCGCAAGGACACCATCGATCCGCGCACCGGCCAGATCCAGTGCCGCGACCTGCTGTACGATCAAGTCTGGCTCTATGACTACCCGGACTTCAACGGCCGGAACGGCAAGATCCAGTACGACTATTCCGGCAAGATGGGCCAGTTCATCCCGCAGACGCCGACCAATCCGGTCGACGGCGGCTATCCGGGCATCCCTCCGGGCTTCTTCATCGTCGGCGACAGCCTGGACCCGGCCAATCCGGACATGGGCGTGCTGGACTACAACAGCCCCTACAACCTGGCCAAGTCGCTGACCCCGCGCACCGAGCGCAACACGATCTTCGCCCAGGGCTCGTTCGACGTCACCAGCAGCGTCGAGGCTTATGGCGAGGTGCTGCTGAACCGTCGGGCGAGCAAGACCAACGGCTACCGCCAGTTCTGGACCTATCTCTACACCGAGGATCTCGGCGATCCCTTCAGCGCCGGCTTCACCGGCGACTTCGTCCTGAGCCCGACCCCGGTCACCAACTTCAACCGCGACGGTCAGAAGGTCGACTACCAGCGCTATGTCGGCGGCTTGCGCGGCGACTTCGGCGGCGTCGACTTCCTGAAGGGCTGGGACTGGGACATCTTCGCCCAGTACAGCCACTCCAAGGGCGAGTACTCGCAGGACGTGATCCTGGATGACGCGGTCAAGAGCGCCGACGGCCGCAGCGACTTCGGCAGTTTCGGTCTGGGCAACGCCAACTCGATCCCGCGCCCGACCGCCTCCTGCGTCGGCTACAAGACGCCGATCAGCAACCGCGACTGCGTGGACGTGAACTGGATGTCGGCCGACTTCCTGGCCGGCAAGTACACCGACGCCGAAAAGAAGTTCCTGTTCGACACCGAAACCGGCCGGACGATCTACAAGCAGCTGGCCGTCGAAGGTTCGGTTTCGGGCGACCTGTTCAAGCTGCCGGCCGGCCCGGTCGGCGCCGCGTTCGGGGCCGCCTATCGTCGCGACGAGATCAACGACACCCCCGGTCCCATCACCATGGCGGGCAACATCTGGGGTTCGTCGACGGCCGGCATCACCGCCGGCAGCGACAAGACCAAGGAAATCTACGGCGAACTGAGCGTGCCGATCTTCAGGGATATGCCGCTGGCCCAGAAGGTCGATCTGTCGCTGTCGGGCCGCTACACCGACGTCGACTCCTACGGCAGCGATGAGACCTACAAGGTCGGCCTGAACTGGCAGCTGATCTCCTCGCTGCGCCTGCGCGCCACCAAAGGCACCTCGTTCCGGGCCCCGGCCCTGTTCGAGCTCTACAAGAACGCCGAGACCAGCTTCGCGTCGCAGCGCTCGATCGACCCCTGCATCCGCTGGCAGTCGAACCTGACCGCCGGCAACATCACCCAGCGCGTCGCCGACAACTGCGCCGCCGACGGCATTCCGCCGGCCTACACCGGCGCCGGCGCCACGGCGACCATCACCTCGGGCGGCGGCGCGGGCTCGCTCGAGGCCGAAACCTCGGACGCGGTGACCTACGGCGTGATCTGGACCCCCAGCTTCGCGGACCTGAACGTGGCGTTGGACTATTTCGACATCGAGGTGAACAACGAGATCACCCAGCTGGGCGCGAGCCGGATCATCGGCGGCTGCTATCGTTCGACGACCTTCCCGACCGACAAGCTGTGCTCGCTGTTCCAGCGTGGTCCGTCGCACCTGATCACCACGGTCACCGACAACTACCTGAACATCGCCTCGCAGAAGAACCGCGGCATCGATCTGACGATCAACTACGCGCACGACCTGCCGTGGGACACCAAGCTGTCGGTCGAGCTGCAATCGACCTGGCAGCTGGAGGACACCACGGCCCTGTTCGCCGACGACGTGAAGGACACCAACGGCTTCGTGGGCGATCCGGACTGGACCGGCCAACTGGGCTTCACCCTCGAGAAGGGCGACTGGACCGGCTACTGGCGCGTGGACATGATCGGCAAGGCCTCCGACGCCGAGACCGAGGCGGACCACAACGCCGCGGGCACCACGTTCTACAAGATCCACACCGAGTTCACGGCCTATCACAGCCTTTCGGTGCAGCGGGAGTTCGACCGCTGGACCTTCCTGGGCGGCGTGGCCAACCTGTTCGGCGAGGATCCCCCGCAGATGACCCTGGCCCAGGGCAACTACAACACGGTCGGCCGCTCGGTGCTGGCCTCGCAGTACGACTATGTCGGCCGCCGCCTGTTCGTGCGGATGACGGCGAAGTTCTAGACCTGGCCGGACCGCGGGGCGCCAACAAGGCGTTTCGCGGTCCATCGTCAGGCGCTAGGTTCAAGCGGCGGAGCGATCCGCCGCTTTTTTCTTGCGGTCGCCCCTTCCATCCCCGGAGGGCGCGGCCAGGTCACAGGATCCGTCTCGCGTGAACGCCGTCATCCGTGGAAAGCCGGACAATCTCGACGCCATCGGCGCCCGTTTCGAGCGGGCCGCGCTGAGCCAGCCGGTCCTGCTCAACAGCGTTCCCAAGGCCGGAACCCACCTGATCCGCAACATCCTGCGGATGTTCGTGGTCAAGGAACAGCACTGGCCCAGCGAGTACATCCAGCACGGCCTGCTGCGCCGCAGCCTGGCGGCGTTCTCGCCGGACAAGCCGTTCCTCAGCTGGGGGCATCTGCTGTTCTCGGACGAGGCGGCGATCGCGCTGCGCCGGGTCCGGCACATCGTCCTGGTCCGCGACCCCTATGACTGGGTGCTGGCGCGGGCCCGGTTCTACGTGTCCGACGAGTTCCAGGGCTCGCTGAACCACATCAAGGGCGGCGCCGTGGCGCCCGAGGACGTCATGAACATGATGATCCTGGGGGTGAACGGCCACGTTCCGACCCTGCTGGACATCTACACCTACAACGCCGCGGCCTGGATGGGCACGCACGCCGTGATCGTCCGCTACGAGGACATCGTCGACGCCCTGAGCGACCTGGACTCCCGGCGCGCCGAGGCGTTCTTCACCAGGCTGCTGAACGACTGCGGGCTGGACCTGCCGGCCGACTGGCGCGAGCGGGTCGAGGCCGGCGCCGACCGCCGCGAAAGCCGCACGGCCAGCGAGAACCTCAACCTGACGGCGGAATTTCCCAGGACCCTGCCGGACATCCAGAAGCGCCTGGTCGATTTTCATGCCCCGGGGCTGCGCGCCCTGTTGGGGTACGCCTAGAGCGCCTCGTCAGGCGACCTGGGCGGCCAGGCCTTCCAGAACCCTGCGCAGGTCGGCTTCGCGGAACGGTTTCTGCAGCACCGTCGCGCCCTTGTGGCCTTCCGACAGGCCGGCCTCGCCATAGCCGCTGGCGAAGGCGAACGGCACGCCGCGCTCCCTGAGGGCGTCGGCGACCGGGAAGATCGGACGCCCCCCCAGATTGACGTCCAGCAAGGCGGCGTCGATGTCGGCGCTGCCGGCCAGGCGCAAGGCTTCCTCCAGCTCGGCGGCGGGGCCGACGACGATGCAGCCAAGGTCGCTGAGCATGTCTTCCACCAACATGGAGACCAGCGCCTCGTCTTCGACCACCAGAACCTTAAGGGCGGCGAGGGTCTTCATTGTTCAGGGCTCCAGAGCACGGATCGGCAACCTCATGGTGCATACGAGGCCGAGGCTATCATAGGCTAGGTTGACCTGGGCGGACAGTTCGCCCGCCAGGCCCTTTTCGAGCAGACGGACGCCAAAGCCGTGGCGCGTCGGCGGGGCGACCGGAGGGCCGCCCTGTTCGGTCCAGGTCAGGCGCAGATGCGGTCCGTCGCCGGTTTCGTCCGGATCGAGCGCCCAGACCACCCGCACCGCGCCTCCGGGAACCGACAGGGCCCCGTATTTCAGCGCGTTGGTCGCCAGTTCGTGGACGGCCATGCCCAGGGCCACCGTCGCCTTGGGGCTCAGCTGCAGGTCGCGAACATAGTCGAAACCGATGCGGTCGCGGGCGGCGAAGGCCTCCAGCTCGAAATCGAAGATCTCGCGCAGGCTGGCGCCTTCCCAGTTCTGCTCGGTCAGCAGGTTGTGGGTGTGCGACAGGGCCATGATCCGGCCCTCGAAGGCGTCGCGGAAAGCCTCGGGCGTTTCGGTGGTGCGCAGGGTCTGGCTGGCGATCGACTGCACCGAGACCAGGGTGTTCTTCACGCGGTGGTTCAGCTCGTTGACCAGCAGCCTCTGGCGTTCCTCGGCGCGCTTGCGCTCGGTGACGTCCAGCGACACGCCCGCCATGCGCCGCGCCCCGCCGTGATCGGCGGTCTGGGCGGCGCGGCCTCGCGCGTGCACCCAGCGGGTGTCGCCGTCCGGCGTGCGCACCCGATATTCGATGTCGTACTCCGCGCCGTGGAGGATGGCGTCCTCGATGGCGGCGGTCATCCGCGCGCGGTCGCCCGGATGCACCGAGGCCACCAGGTCGGCGAACCCGAAGTCGTCGTCGGGGCCGCGCCCGTAATTGGCCTTGCAGATGTCCGAGGCCAGATAGGCGCGGGTCTCGACATCCAGCTCCCACGAGCCCAGGCCGCCGGAATCCAGGGCGAACTTCAGGCGCTCCTCGGCGTCGCGGCGCTGGGCCAGCTCGGCGCGGGCGGCTTCCTGGGCCCGCACGGACTCGATCGAGACCGCCGCCTGGGCGGCCAGGCCGACCAGCAGGGTCTCGGCCCGCGCGTCGAAGCGGCCGGTCATGGAATGGCCGAAGAACAGGCCGCCCAGCACGGTTCCCTCGCGGGTGATGACCGGCACGGCCAGGTAGCTGCGCACCGGCAGATGCCCCTCGGGCATGCCGCGGCGGGGCGCGTTGCGGCCATAGCGCGGGTCCTGGGTGATGTCGTCCGACCGCACCACGCCCTCGCCGTTGAAGGTCGGGGCGAAGACGGCGGTGTTGCGCGGCATCGGGAAGGCTTCGAAGGCCGCCCGCGGCGCCCCCGACAGGCTGTAGAGCATGAAGCTTTCGCCCGCCTCGTCGACGACATTGTAGAAGAACGCGCCGAACTGGGCGCCGGTCAGCTCGACGCCGCCGTCGACCACGGTCTGGACCAGGCTCCCGGCGTCGTGGCCGGCTCCGATGGCCTCGGCGATGCGGTTGAGGGCGCGCGACCGGCGCACTTCCTCGGCCAAGGCCTCTTCGGCCGCCGCGAGGCGCGCGACGAGGCTCTCGAACCCGTCCTCCTCGACACGGCCCATAGCCTTGACCAACCCTTGATCCCCCGTCTCCCGAGCGTCACCGTTGTCGTGCGCGCTCACCAACGCGCCGCCACGTTGATGGTTCCGTTGCGCTCATCCTGCGCCGGACCACGGCGTCCTCAAAGGGGTTCGTTGCGGAAAGCCGTCAAAACAAGCGGTTACGTCGGGTTGTCGACAAAGCCGCTAGCGGACGCTCTCATCCAGCCGTCCGCTGATCCGCAGGCCGGTGATCTGGTTGCGCTGGCGACGCAGCACCTGGAAGCGGTGGTGGTGGAAGATGAAGATCTGGCCCGGCTCCGGAATGGTCTGGGCCTCGTGGATCACCAGGCCGGCGATCGTCACCGCGTCGCCCTCCGGCAGGCGCCAGTCCATGGCCCGATTGAGGTCGCGGACGGTGACATGGCCGTCGACATGCACCGAACCGTCGGCCTGAGGACGCAGGCCCTCGACCTTGGTGTCGTGCTCGTCCTCGATCTCGCCGACGATCTCCTCGAGGATGTCCTCCAGGGTCACCAGGCCCTGCAAGGCGCCGTACTCGTCGACCACCAGGGCGAAGTGGCTGCGCCGCTTGAGGAAGGCGTTCAGCTGGTCCTTGAGGTTGGTGGTGTCGGGGATGAACCACGGCTCGCGCTGGATGGTCGCCACGTCGATGTCGTCGATCGCCCCGTTGGCGGCGGCCAGGGCCCGCAGAAGGTCGCGGGCGTGCAGCACGCCGACGATGTTGTCCGGGTTCTCGCGATAGAGCGGGATGCGGGTGTGCTGAGCCTCCAGGGCCTCGGCCACCAGCTCGCGGATCGGCAGGTCGGCGTCGATCAGGGTGATCGACTTGCGGTGGACCATGATCTCCGAGACATCCATGTCCGACAGGTCCAGCACCCCGCCCAGCATCCGCCGGTCGCCGCTTTCGACCCCGCCTTCGGAGTGGTGGTATTCGACCGCGCCGCGGATCTCCTCGTGGGCGGCCAGCACGTCGACCCCCATGTCCAGCTTGACGCCGAACAGCCGCAGCGTGCGCCGCACCACCCACTGGATGGTGTAGATGATCGGCCCGAACACCCGCACCACGACCAGGGTGGGGGCCGACAGGAAGCGGGCCACGTCGTCGGACTTCAGGATGGCCAGGGTCTTGGGCAGCACCTCGGCGAACACCAGGACCAGCACGGTCATCGCGCCGGTGGCCGCCGCCACGCCCCAGGGGCCGGGGATGGCCGCGGTCAGCACCTGGGTGGCCAGGGCCGAGGCCAGGATGTTGACCAGGTTGTTGCCCAGCAACACCGCCCCGATCATCGTTTCCTGGTCGGCCAACAGCTTGTTGACCCGCTTGGCCGGCCGATCGCCCTCGCGCTCCAGCTGGTGCATGCGAGCCCGGGAGGCGGCGGTCAGCGAGGTCTCGGCGGCCGAGAACAGCGCCGAGACGGCCAGCAGGACGATGATGATCGGCGCGAGGCCGAGGATGGCGGTCAGGATCATGGATCCTTCTTACGCCACGTCTGGCCAATCAGGGAGAGCGCCCGGCGGGGGAGTGGAGCTTTAGACGCCCCAGAGCTTGCGGGCTTCCTCGGCGATCAGATCGGGCCGCTCCTCGGGGAAGAACAGGTTGGCGTCCTCGACGAAGCGCACGCCGCGCGACTTGGGGAACGTATGGTCCAACCATAACGCCCATTCGTCGCCGAACAGCTCGTTGTTCCGGGCCCAGACCATCCGCACCGGCTTGTCGAAACCGTGCAGGGCGGGCGCGGCGGCCGGCAACGGGTTGGGCAGCATGGCGATCGCGTAGTCCTGGCCCTGGCGGCGACGCTTGTCCGGGCCGACCAGCGGCCGCAGGTAGGTTTCGACCACGGCCGGGCTCAGCACCTGGTCGGGCCGCGAATAGCCGCGACCGATGCCGTCATGCGATCGCGCGAAGGCGTTGTCGTCCAACTGCTTGCCGAACCAGCCGACCAGTTGGTCCTTCCGCGCCGCCTCGATGGCGCCCATGAACGGCGGCGGCGGGCTGTTTGTGTCGACGTCGCCGTTGGTCAGCAGCAGCGACCGCACCCGCTCGGGATGATGGGCGGCGATCAGCTGGGCCACGCCGGTGGCGCTGTCGTTCGAGACCAAATCGGCCTCGAGGAGGCCCAGCCTGTCCATCGCGGCCACGACCATCGCGGCCTGAGCCGGGGGCGACAGGTCGGCGTCCTCCGCCACGTCGCTGTAGCCCAGGCCCATCAGGTCGATGGCGATGCAGCGGCGATGATCGGCCAGCCGGGCCATGGCGCCGCGCCACTGGAAGCCGTTCAGCGGATAGCCGTGCAGAAAGATCGCCGCCCGGCCTCGGCCGCGCTCGGCATAGGCGATCTTGCCGACCTCCAGATCGACGAAGCGCCGCGCGGCGTGGAACTGGCCGGCCGTCCATTCCGTCGGCGCGGCCAGAGCCGGACCGGCCGCCACGGCGACCAGGCTCGCGCCGGCCGCCAACACCTCACGCCTCAACATTCCAACGCCCCGCGACCGACACACCGATGATGAAGCCGATGTAAGGAGATCGCCCCCGCCTTCTCAACTACGCTGCAAATCATCCGGTCATGACCTTGGAGGTCATGGACCGGATAGCCAGCTTGCCGGATAGGCCTTCTTCCTCGCTTACAGGGTCAGAATGAGCGTTTCGTCCGTCGCGTCGCGTCCTCTGGCCGTCCAGCCGCCGATCGGCAGGCTCCTGCGGGAATGGCGGGCGGCGCTGCGCTTCAGCCAGATGGACCTGGCGATGGAGGCCGGGGTCTCGACCCGCCACCTCAGCTGCA
Source organism: Caulobacter sp. Root487D2Y (assembly GCF_001427165.1). Taxonomy (NCBI): domain Bacteria; kingdom Pseudomonadati; phylum Pseudomonadota; class Alphaproteobacteria; order Caulobacterales; family Caulobacteraceae; genus Caulobacter; species Caulobacter sp. Root487D2Y. Next base: position 123,512 of record NZ_LMFD01000010.1, on the reverse strand, counting down.
TCGAGACCGGCAAGGCCCAGGCCAGCCGCGAGATCCTGACCCGCCTGGCCGACGCCCTGGCCATGCCGCTGCGCGAGCGCAACGCCCTGCTGACCGCCGCCGGCTACGCGCCGAAATATCCCGAGACCACGCTCGACACGCCCGAGCTGGAGCAGATGCAGAAGGCGATCGAACTGATCCTGGCCAAGCAGGAGCCGTACCCCGCCTTCGTGATCAACCGCCATTTCGACGTGCTGCGGATCAACCGGGCCACGGCGCGCATCGACCAGCTGACGATGGGACGGCCGAGCCGCCACACCAACCTGCTGCACCAGGTGTTCGACCCCGACGACTTCCGCCCCGTGATCGCCAACTGGCACGAGGTGGCCGAGGGCTTCATCGGTCACCTGCATCACCAGATCGCCGCCTCGCCCGCCGACCCGCGCGCCCAGCAGCTGCTGGACGAGATCCTGCGCTATCCGGACGTGCCCACCCGCTGGCGGTTCCGCGACGTCGACAAGGCCCCGTCGCCGATCCAGACCATGCGGTTCCGCAGCCCCGAGGGCGAGCTGCGGTTCTTCGAGACGATCACCACCTTCGCCCTGCCGCGCGACGTCACCCTGGACGAGATGCGCATCGAATGCGCCTTCCCGGCGGATGAGCACACCGCCGCGGTGTGCGCGCGGTTGGCCGAGGCGGACGCCTAGCGTTGGTCCGGATGCGAAAACCTCGTCCTTCGACAAGCTCAGGATGAGGTCTTCTACCGCTCAGGCCTAGACAATGGTCCTCATCCTGAGCTTGTCGAAGGACGAGGACCAAGCACGGCGACTGGATGTCGATAGGCCTCAGCCCTTCACCCCCTCGCACGGCCCCTTGGCGGACGCCGCGTGGAATTCGATCAGCAGGCCTAGATCGGCGCGGGTCGGGGCCAGGAACGCGGCGCCCGACAGACCGTCATAGCCGGCCAGGCTCTGCTCGTAGCCGCGCTCGACGCGCCGCTTGGCCGCGTCCAGGTCGGCGACGCCCAGGCTGACGCCCAGCACCTGCGGGCCGCCCTCGCGCAGGGCGTCCGCGGCGATCCCCGGCCCGTCCGGCTCCAGCGCCAGCAGGGCGTTCGGACCCACCGCCACGCAGTAGCCCTTGGCCGCCACCTGCGGGACCCGGACCGGAACCGCCCCGGCCAGACCCAGCTTTTCCAGCTTCGCCTTGTCCGCGCTGGCGTCGGCCGACAGCAGCCAGAACGCCGACAGCGACCGCGCGCCGTTCGGGTGCTGGCGGGCGGCCTTGTCGTCCGCCACGCTGACCGGGTCGGACCGGGGGGCGGCGTAGTCGATCAGGAAGACGCTGCTGGACAGCACCGGGCGCTCGAAGGCGAACAGCCGCCAGCGCGGCGGCTTGCCCGGCCCCTGGCCGTCGGGATCGTCGGCGGCGGCGGTGAAGATCGGGGTCACCGGCAGGCCCTGGGCCTTGAGGTCGGCCTGGGCCTTGTCGAGCGCCGAGGCGTGCAGGCCGAACGCCCGCGCGCCCGATCCGCCGTGCAGCGAGGCCTGGTCGGCCTGCATGCCGGGGTCCAGCTCCGGATTGGGACGGGTGATGCCCAGCAGCTCCAGATAGCCCTGGTCGGCCAGGCGCACATAGCGGTTGGCGACGCCGCCGGGGTTGCGCCCGGGCCGCACCTGGAAGCCCAGCTTGACCGCCAGGACCGCCGAGGCCTGGTCGATGTCGCGGCCCCACAGCAGCGCGTGGTCCAGCTTGTCGACGGGGGCGGGCGCGGCGGCCTGGGCGGCGGGCGGACCCAGGCCGAGCGACCCGAGGCCGAGCGTTAGGGCGAGAGCGGAGAGGGTGAGACGAGGGCGCAAGGTGGGGGCTCCGTGACGCTTGAGCGGACGGGGCAAGCTGGCATGGCGGCGTAAGCGGAACCATGACCCCGGAGGTCATGACCTCAGGCGGGGCGAGGTCAGGACGGCCCCTAGACCGCGCCTTCCTCGATCAGGAACGCCCGCAGCTCGTCCCGATCCACGTCCTTGGCCACGAAGGCGTCGCCGATGCCGCGGACCAGGATGAAGGTCAAAAGTCCGCCCTCGGCCTTCTTGTCCTGGGCGCTGTGGGCGATCAGGGCGTCGGCGCTGAACGGCTCGGGGCGGATGTCCGACAGCCTGGTCGGCAAGCCGGCGGCCTTGATCGCGGCCTCGGCGCGGACGGCGTCCTGGCTGGAGCACAGGCCCTGGCGGGCCGAGAAGCGGAAGGCCTGGGCCATGCCCAGGCCCACGGCCTCGCCGTGCTTGAGCGCGTCGCCGAAGCCCATCTCGCCCTCGACCGCGTGGCCGAAGGTGTGGCCCAGATTCAGCAGGGCCCGGCGGCCGACTTCCTTCTCGTCCTCGGCGACGATCTCGGCTTTCATCTCGACCGAGCGCCCGACGGCGCGGACCAGGGCCGAGGTGTCGCGCTCCAGCACGGCCTGGACGTTGGCCTCCAGCCATTCGAAGAAGGGGAAGTCGCCCAGCAGGCCGTACTTGATGATCTCGGCATAGCCGCAGGCCAGCTCGCGGGCCGGCAGGGTGGCCAGGATGTCGAGGTCGGCCAGCACCAGCCGCGGCTGGTGGAAGGCGCCGATCAGGTTCTTGCCGCGCGGGGTGTCAATGGCGGTCTTTCCGCCCACGGACGAATCCACCTGGGCCAGCAGGGTGGTGGGGATCTGGATGAAGTCGATGCCGCGCTTGTAGATCGCCGCCGCGAAGCCGGTCAGGTCGCCGACCACCCCGCCGCCGAACGCCACGACCATGTCGCCGCGCTCCAGGTTCAGGGCCAGCAGGCGGTCGCTCAGGTCGGCCAGGCCCTCGAAGCTCTTGGTCTCCTCGCCCGGCGGCACCAGGATCACGTCGGTCGCGATCCCGGCGTGCTCCAGCGCGTTGGCCAGCCGCTCGCCATGGTGCTCGCCGACGATGGTGTCGGTGACGATGGCCACCCGCTTGCGCTTCAGCAGCGGGGCGATGTGCTCGCCCGCCCGATCGATCAGGCCGGTTCCGACCACGACGTCATAAGCGCGCGCGCCCAGGCCCACGGGGATGGTGGTGATCACTTCAGCTCGCTTTCGGACTTCAGGTACTTTTGCAGGGCCTGGATCACGGCCTCGACCGCCACGCCATGGGCGGTGTCGCCGGTCTCGACGGTCAGATGGGCCTCGCCATAGGCGGGGTAACGGAGTTGGGCGTGCTCGCGCAGCACGTCCATCGGGTCGCGGCCCTTCAGCAGCGGCCGGCCCTCCTTGCGGCTGACGCGGCGGGCCAGCAGCTCCAGGTCGGCCTTCAGCCAGACGGCGACGGCCTTGGACTTGATCAGGGCGCGGGTCTCGGCGTTGACGAAGGCCCCGCCGCCGGTGGCCAGCACGTGCGGCGGCTCGTCCAGCAGCCGGGCGATCACCCGCCGCTCGCCGTCGCGGAAGGCCGCCTCGCCCATCTCGGCGAAGATCTCGGGGATCGAGCGGCCGGCGGCGGCCTCGACCTCGTTGTCGGCGTCGCGGAACGGCAGGTCCAGCGCCGTGGCCAGGCGGCGGCCGACGCTGGACTTGCCCACGCCCATCAGCCCCACCAGGACGATGGTCTTGCGGCGCAGGGCGGCCCTCGGGTCCGGTCCCTGGGATTCAGGGGCTCGAACGTCAGGGCGGGAAGGGGCGGGATCGTCGGTCATGGCCTGCTCGCGGTTTACACGAGCGCAAGGCCTCCCGCCAAGGTTTGGACCAAAGCCGCGTCCAGGGTGTCGCGGAGGGCGAAAAGTTTCGCCAACCCCTGTCCTGCGGCATAGTTGAACCATGGCTCCTTGCAAGCGACTCACGACCCTTTCGGCCATCGTCCTGGCGGCGGTGCTCGCGGCCACGTCCACCCCCGTTCAGGCCTTGGCTCAGGTGCAGGTCCAGCCCCTGGCCGCCCCGGACCTGTTCTCGACGCCGGCGGCGCAGACGGACCTGACGGGCGACCTCTGGAAGGACGCCTCGCCGGGCGTCGCCAAGGAAGCCCTGCCCAAGCTGGCGACCAAGCCGCTGTCGCCGGCCGCGACCGGCCTGGCGCGGCGGGTGCTGGCCACCGGCGCCAACGCCCCGCCCGGCATCGGCGACGACCCCGAGCTGGGCGCGATGAGGGCCCTGGCCCTGATCGCCCTGGGCGAGGCCAAGGGGGCCGACGCCATGCTGGACCGCGCGCCCGGCGTGGCGGGCAGCGCCCCGCTGTCGCTGGCGGCGGCCGAGGCGGCCCTGATCTCCGGCGCCGACGACAAGGCCTGCAAGATCGGCGAGGCGCTCACCGTCGACCGCGGCGGGCCCTACTGGCTGCGGCTGCGAGCCTTTTGCCAGGCCCTGGCCGGCGAGAAGGCCGCGGCCCAGCTGACCCTCAGCCTGGCCCAGGGCCAGGACGCCGATTACGCCCGGCTGATGAGCGCCCTGTTGTCCGGTGCGCCGGCGGGGCCGGCCAACCTGGCCAACGGGATCAACTACGCCCTGTCGCGCAAGCTGGGACTGGACGTGGGGTCGGCCGCCGCCGTCGCCAGCGCCTCGCCGGCGCTGAAGGCGATGCTCAAGCCCGCCGACGCGGCCGCGCCGACCGACCCGGCCGCCGCCCAGGCCCAGGTCCTGGCCGCCCTGCGCGGCGCCAAGGGCCTGGTCGCCTTCACCGACGCCGCCAAGGCCGCCCAGCCGGCGGTCGCCGCCCTGGCCCAAGGCGCCGCGCCGCTGGAGGACCCCGTGCCGCTGGCCCGCGCCGCCCTGGCCGCCGGCGACCTGGCCACCGCCCAGGCGATCCGAGGCAAGCTGACCGGCGACACCATCCCGGGGGCGACCACTCTGGATCTCGCCCTGCTGGACGCGACCCTGGCCGCCGCCGAGGGCAAGAAGGACAGCCAGATCCTGGACGGCCTGATCGAGCGCGGCGTCCAGGGCGGCGTCAAGTCGCCCGCCCAGGCGGCCGCCCTGATCCTGGCCGCGTTCGGCGGCCCCATGAGCCCCGAGGCCCGCGCGTCGTTCGCGATCTTCGACCCGGGCAAGTCCGCCGCGCCGGCCGGACGACTGATCGTGCTGGACGCCGCCGCCGCCGCCGGCCGCCAGGGCGAGGCGGCGCTGCTGGCCCTGTCGATCGCCGCCGACGCCGGGCCCGCCGGACCGGGGCCGGTCGATCGCGCCCGGCTGGTCCGCGCCCTGCTGAAGGCCGGGCTGGAAGCCGACGCCCGCGCCTTCGCCGTGGAGGGGCTGCTGGCGCTGCAGCTGAAATGAGCAGCGTGGCATCAGGCTGGATCGACGCCTTCCTCGAGATGATGGCCGTCGAGCGCGCGGCCGCCCGCAACACCCTGACCGCCTATGAGAAGGACCTGGCCGACGCCCGGCTGTTCCTGGCCTCGCGCGGCGATCTCGACGCCGCCTCGGCCGAGGCCGTCGAGGCCTATTTCGCCGACCTGGGCGCGCGCGGCCTGTCGCCGGCCACCGCCGCCCGCCGGCGCTCGGCCCTGCGGCAGTTCTACCGCTTCGTGCTGGGCGAGGGCTGGCGCGACGACGACCCCTCGCGCCGGGTCGAGGCGCCCAAGGCCGGCCGGCCCCTGCCCAAGGTGCTGTCGCGCGACGCGGTCCTGCGGCTGATCGCGGCGGCGGCCGCCAAGGACGGGGGGCAGGGCCTGCGCCTGGCCTGCATGATCGAGCTGCTCTACGCCTCGGGCCTGCGGATCTCCGAACTGCTGAACCTGCCGCTGGCGGCCCTCGCCCGCGACCCGGCCTTCCTGATGGTCAAGGGCAAGGGCGGCAAGGAGCGGCTGGCCCCGCTGAACGACGCGGCCCGCGCGGCGGTGAAGGCCTATTTGGAGGCAAGGCCGCAATTCCTGCCAAAGGGCGTCAAGGAGAGCCCCTGGCTGTTCCCCTCGCGCGGCAAGGGCGGCCGGCTGACGGCGCGGCGGGTTTCGCAGCTGCTCGAGGACGCCGCCATCGCCGCCGGCATCGACCGCGAGACCGTCAGCCCCCACGTCCTGCGCCACGCCTTCGCAACCCACCTGCTGGAGGGCGGCGCCGACCTGCGCGTGATCCAGACCCTGCTGGGCCACGCCGACATCGCCACCACCCAGATCTACACCCACGTGGCGGGAGATCACCTGGCCCAGGTGGTGAAGTCCAAGCATCCGCTGGGGCGGAAATAGTTTTGTCACCCCGGATCTGCGCGCTGCGCGCTTGTCCGGGATGACAGTGTTTGTATTGGGCGCGCGCGCTGCTAAGCACCCACACCTTTTCAGGAGAACGACATGTCGGACGAAACCCGCGACAGCAACGGCACGATCCTGGCCGACGGCGACAACGTCACCCTGATCAAGGACCTCAAGGTCAAGGGCTCGGGCGGCGTGACGCTCAAGCGCGGGACCCTGGTCAAGAACATCCGCCTGACCGGCGACACCGACGAGATCGAGGCCAATGTCGAGAAGGTGCGCGGCCTGGTGCTGCGGGTGGAGTTCGTGAAGAAGGCTTAAGGGCGCCTAGTCCCTCCCCCTGTGGGGGAGGTGTCGGCGAAGCCGACGGAGGGGGGCGTGATCGGCGGACGACCACAACCCGGATCGACGATCCTAAACTCCCCCCACCGGCCTTCGGCCGCCTCCCCCACGGGGGGAGGGCCCAGGCCTATGCCCCCTCGAACGCCGCCTTCAGCTTGGGCATGTCCAGCTTCACCATCTGCATCATGGTGGCGAACATCCGGCCGACGGCGGCCTTGTCGGGGCTGGAATAGAGGTCGAGCAGCGCCTGCGGCACGATCTGCCAGGACAGGCCGAACTTGTCCTTCAGCCAGCCGCACGCGCTTGCCTGGCCGCCGTCGGCGAGCAGGGCGTCCCAGTAGCGGTCGACCTCGGCCTGGTCGGCGCAGTGGATGACGAACGACACCGCCTCGGTGAGGGGGAACATTGGGCCGCCGTTCAAGGCGGTGTATTCCTGGCCCTCCAGCTCGAAACCGATGGTCATGACGGTTCCGGGCGGTCCCGCCGGCGGCTGGGAGTCGCTGGGATAGCGCGCCACGCTGGTGATCCTCGAATTGGGAAACAGCGAGACGTAGAAGTTCGCGGCCTCCTCGGCCTGGGTGTCGAACCACAGGAACGGGGTGATCTTGGGCATGGGGCGTCCTCCGTTGAGCGGGTGTCGAACCCAGGACGATCAAGCCACGTCCGTTCCGACATCGGCCCGCGCTTTTCGACGAACCGCCGCCCAGGGGCGACCGATGTCGCCGAGGTCCTAGTCGAACACGCTCGTGTCGGTGACCCGGCCTTGCAGGTCGGTGACGTGGCGGACGATCCGATTGAACAGCACGCACTGCGCCATCACGACCAGGCCGCCCAGCATGATCATGCCGGTGAGCAGCGCGCGGTCATGAATGCCGACCTGCTTGAGGACGCCGAGCAGGCCGCCGACGCCGCCGCCCGCCAGCCATGCGCCCCACCACCAGCGGAGCAGGGCGGGGGTCGTGACCGAGCGCCATGCGGTCCCCGCGGTGCTAGCCTTCCACAACTGTTCCATGCCCTCGAAGGGTTTCCAGATCGCGGCGATCGGCACGAAGTACCAGCCGACCGCCCAAGCGGCTGACATTGGCAGGCCGTAATTCGCTAGGCGTTGGGCGTTGCGGCTGGCGCGGTAAATCCAGATCAGGGCGAGGACGCCGGCTACAGCCTGGGTGAACAAGGCGATGTTGGTTGAAAGCTTCAGGACTTGGGCGAAGGCTAAGTATGGGAAGGCCTCCGGCGGCTTTCCGACCAGCAATGCTAGATTCGCCCCGAACAGACTGAACGTTAGGAGCCGTCCGGCGAAGAACATCCAGGTCGCGGCGATGACGAGGCCCGCCAGCCGCCTCGGAGCCTCAATGATCGTCATGCCGTTCCCCAAACACTCAAGATCGCTAAGGCGGTTCGAGGCGATGGACAAGGTTCGAGACGGGTCGTTGCGGCCGGACGCCGCGCCGACTAGTTACGCTGCATGGCCGCTTCCGAGATCGAACCCTTCCACGCCATCGCCATCAGCCGTCTGGCCCACCAGATGAAGGCCGAGGGCCGATCGATCATCCACATGGAGTTCGGCCAGCCCTCGACCGGCGCGCCCAAGGCGGCGATCGCCACGGCGCACCATGTGCTGGACACCGACGGCATGGGCTATTGGGAAAGCCCGCGGCTGAAGGCGGCGATCGCCCAGCGTTATGCCACGCTGGACGGGGTGAGCGTCGATCCCGAGCGGATCATCCTGACCTGCGGCGCCTCGCCGGCCCTGGTTCTGGCCCTGGCGTCCAACTTCCAGCCGGGCGACCGCGTGGCCCTGGCCCGGCCCGGCTACGTGGCCTATCGCAATACGCTGAAGGCCCTGAACCTGGTCCCGGTCGAGATCGCGTGCGGGGCCGAGAGCCGCTTCCAGCTGACCGCCGCCCACCTCGCCGCCCTGGATCCCGCCCCGGCCGGGGTGATCATCGCCAGCCCGGCCAATCCGACCGGCACCATCATCCCCGCCGCCGAGTTGGAGGCCATCGCCGAGGTCTGCCGCGCGCGGGGGATCCGCGTCGTCTCCGACGAGATCTATCACGGCCTCAGCTACGGCGAGCCGGCCCGCTCGATGCTGGCGTTCGCGCCGGACGCCCTGATCGTCAACAGCTTCTCGAAGTACTTCAGCATGGCCGCCTGGCGGCTGGGCTGGACGGTCGTGCCGAGCGAGCAGATCCAGCGGGCCCGGGCCTTCATGGGCAATCTGTTCCTGACCCCGCCGTCGCTGAGCCAGCACGCGGGGCTGGTGGCCATGGACTGCCTGGACGAGCTGGAGGGCCACGTGGCCGTCTACCGCGCCAACCGCGCCCTGCTGCTCGATGCGTTGCCGGCCCTGGGCCTGGCCTCGATCGCCCCGCCGGACGGGGCCTTCTACATCTACGCCGACATCGGCCATCTGACCGACGACAGCCTGGCCTTCTGCGAGGCCCTGCTGCGCGACACCGGCGTGGCCACCGCGCCCGGCGTCGATTTCGACCCGGTCGACGGCCGACGGTTCATCCGCTTCAGCTTCGCGGTCTCGACGGCGGAGGTCGAGGAGGCCCTGCGGCGGATCACGCCGTGGTTCGCCGCGCGAGCGGCCGCCTAGGGCGTATCGACGGTCAGCGTTTGAGACGAAAACCTCGTCCTTCGACAAGCTTAGGATGAGGTTTTTCTAAAGCTCGAGCCTGTAAATGGTCCTCATCCTGAGCCTGTCGAAGGACGAGGACCACGCAACGAGCGTGAATGTCGATAGCTCTAGTCAGCCTGGCACGGACGCTTCGGGGCTAGGTCGCCCAACGGAAAGCCGTGACCTTCTCGGCGCGCAGGCCCAGCTCTGGTCATGACGTTTGCCCGATCCGGCGAACGTCTTGCCCATTCCTGCGCGGTCGATTTGGGGGCCTTATAGTCGCGGCGACCCGCGCCCATCTTCCAGGCGGAAGGCGGACCTTCCCACGCGAAAACAGACACAAGGAGCTCCCCATGAAGACGCGCAAACTCGGCGACGGGCTGGAAGTCTCGGCCATCGGCCTCGGCTGCATGGGCATGGGCCAGGTCTACGGTACGGCCCTGGACAAGGCCGACGCCTTCAAGGTGCTGGCCCGGGCGGTCGAGCTGGGCGTGACCTTCTTCGACACCGCCGAGGTTTACGGCCCCTATCTGAACGAGGTGCTGGTCGGCGAGGGCCTGAAGCCTTTCCGCGACAAGATCGTCATCGCCACCAAGTTCGGCTTCGACATCGCCCCGGAAGGCGCGGGCGAGGGTTACGCCCGCATGCGCGGGACCGACAGCCGGCCCACGCATATCCGCGAAGTGGCCGAGGCGTCGCTGAAGCGTCTGGGCGTCGAGGTGATCGACCTGTTCTACCAGCACCGCGTCGACCCCGACGTGCCGATCGAGGACGTGGCCGGCACGGTCAAGGACCTGATCGCCGAGGGCAAGGTCAAGCACTTCGGCCTGTCGGAAGCCGGTCCCGAGACGATCCGCAAGGCCCATGCCGTGCAGCCGGTGGCCGCCCTGCAGAGCGAGTATTCGCTGTGGTTCCGCGACCTGGAGCACACCACCCTGCCGGTGCTGCGGGAACTGGGGATCGGCCTGGTGCCCTACAGCCCGCTCGGCCGAGGCTTCCTGACCGGGGCGATCAAGGCCGACGCGCCGCTGGCCAAGGACGATTTCCGCCGCGGCCTGCCGCGCTTCCAGGGCGAGGCCCTGGCCAAGAACCTGTCGCTGGTCGAGGCCCTGACCCAGATCGCCGCCGACAAGGGCGTCACCCCGGCCCAACTGGCCCTGGCCTGGATCCTCCATCAGGGCGACCACATCGCCCCGATCCCCGGCACGACCAAGATCGGCCGGCTGGAGGAGAACGTCGGCGCGGTGGACGTCGTGCTGTCCGCCGACGACCTGGCCAGGATCGCCGCCGCGGCGCCCGAAACGGCGGTCGTGGGCGCGCGCTACAGCGAAGCCGGCTTGGCGATGGTGGGGCGCTGATCACCCTCTCCCAGAGGGAGAGGGAGGGACCCGCCGCGTAGCGGTGGGAGGGTGAGGGGTTACGCCCTCACCGATTTTCGCTCGGGCTCCCTGCCGGCGCGCCGTCGACTCACCACCCCCTCACCCTCCCACGCCTGTCGGCGCGGGCCCCTCCCTCTCCCCATGGGAGAGGGTTTTGGGGACTTGCCCGCCGTGCTCGGGCGCCCCCACACTCGCCGCCATGGCCGAAAACCTGTTCAACCGCCCCGACGCCATCGAACTGGTCAAGCTGGGCAAGACCACGATCACCCTGGGCGGGGTGGCGGCGGCGATCGTCGTGGTGGTGGCTTCGATCTACCTGTCGAAGCTGGTGGCCGCCGGTCTGCGGCGGCTCCGCGAACGGTCGGCGGTCGCCGCCCCGTCGCTGTACATCGTCGAAAAGCTCAGCACCTACGGCCTGCGCGTCATCGGCCTGCTGGTCGCCCTGTCGGTGATGGGCGTGAACCTGACCTCGCTGGCGGTGTTCGCCGGGGCCCTGGGCGTCGGGGTGGGCCTGGGCCTGCAGGGCCTGGTCAAGGACTTCGCCTCGGGGGTGTCGCTGATGTTCGAGCGCCTGGTGGCGGTGGGCGACTTCGTCGAGCTGCAGAACGGCGCGCGCGGCGTGGTGCACGAGATCGGCCCGCGCTCGACCCGCATCCGCACCAACGACAGCACCGACCTGATCGTGCCCAACTCGGTGCTGGTCAACGAGCAGGTGGTCAACTGGACCCTGCACCACAGCACCCGCCGCATCCGCGTGCCGTTCGTCACCGCCTTCGGGGTCGACAAGGAGAAGGTGCGCGAGGCGGTGCTGAAGGCGGCCCATTCGGTGTCGTTCACCGCGCCCGACGATGGCGCCCGCAAGGCCCAGGTCTGGCTGGTGGGGTTTGGCGAGTCCGCGCTGAAGTTCGAGCTGATCGTCTGGCCGACCATCGAGTCGGTGCGCCGGCCGGCGGCGATCCTGGCGGCCTACACCTGGGCGATCGACGACGCCCTGCGCGGGGCGGGCATAGAGATCCCCTATCCGCAGCGCGACGTGCGCCTGCGCGGCCTGTTCGGCGAGGAGGGCGACGACGCCCGCGCCGCCCTGCGCCTGGAGACCCGGGCCGGCCGCAAGGCCAAGGCCAAGGCCGCCCACGCCTCGAAGAACGACGCGGCCGAGGATCTCAAGCGCGAGGATCCCGAAGAGCCGCCGTTGCCTGTCCAGGGGCCGCCCAGCAAGCCCTGAGGTTGGACCGTGACCCTTCCCTTCGCGTCAGTCTTGACCCCGCTACCGCGCCGCCGCAATCTTCTCGCAACTGCGAAATAAGAAACGAACTGGGAAGCGCGCATGAAGACCCCCCGAGGCTTTTTCAAACCCCTGGCCATCGGCGCGCCGACCCCGTGGCGCGAACCGCCGGCCCGGGTCGAACGGATGATCCACTTCGTGCCGCCGCACCTGGACAAGGTGCGCGCCAAGGTCCCCGAGATCGCCCCGACCGTCGACGTGATCCTGGCCAATTTGGAGGACGCCATCCCCGCCGACGCCAAGGGCGCGGCCCTGGCCGGCGCGATCGCCATGGCCCGCGAGACCGACTTCAAGGCCCTGGGCGTGGGGCTGTGGGTGCGGATCAACTGCCTCAACTCGCCCTGGCACCTGGACGAGGTGGCCACCCTGGTCGAGAAGGCGGGAAACCAGATCGACGTGATCATGGTCCCCAAGGTCGAGGGGCCGTGGGACATCTTCTACATGGACCAGCTGCTGGCCTCGCTGGAGGCCAAGCACGGCGTCACCCGGCCGATCCTGCTGCACGCCATCCTCGAGACGGCGGAAGGCGTGATGAACGTCGAGGCCATCGCCGGGGCCAGCCCGCGCATGCAGGGCATCAGCCTGGGCCCGGCGGATCTCGCCGCCAGCCGCGCCATGAAGACCACCCGGGTCGGCGGCGGCCATCCCGGCTACCGCGTGATCGAGGACCCGCACGCTGACGGTTCGCCCCGCGTCTCCGTCCAGCAGGACCTGTGGCACTACACCTTCGCCAAGATGGTCGACGCCTGCGCGGCCCATGGCATCAAGCCGTTCTACGGTCCGTTCGGGGCCATCGACGACCCGGTCGCCTGCGAGCAGCAGTTCCGCAACGCCTTCCTGATGGGCTGCGCCGGGGCCTGGAGTCTGCACCCCAGCCAGATCGCCATCGCCAAGGCGGTGTTCAGCCCGGCGCCGGACGAAGTGATCTTCGCCAAGCGCATCCTGGAGGCCATGCCGGACGGCACTGGCGTGGCCATGCTGGACGGCAAGATGCAGGACGACGCGACCTGGAAACAGGCCAAGGTCATGGTCGACTGCGCCAGGCAGATCGCGGCCAAGGATGCGGAGTATGCGGCGCTCTATGGGTTCTGAGGCTCACGGACTTGCCCCCACCTGGCGGCTTCGCCGCCTGTCCGCCCCCATAGGGGGCGGAGGACGCGCCTCTTCCCCCTGTGGGGGAAGACGGTCGCGAAGCGACCCGTAGGGGGCAAGTGTTCGCCGAACCTACGCCGCCGAAGTCACCACCCGCGACCCCGCCACCAGCATCTTGTGGATCGGGCAGGCCTCGGCGATCTCCATCAGCCGCGCCCGCTGGGCGTCATCGAGGTCGCCGCCCAGGGTGATCACGCGCTCGAAGACATCGGCTGGCTGCGAGGACGGGTCGCGCCGCCAGGTCACCTCCACATGCACCGCGCCCAGCGGCCAGGCCTTGCGCCGGGCGTAGAGCCGCAGGGTCTGGGTGGTGCAGGCCGCCAGGCCGGCGGCCACCAGGTCATGGGGATTGGGGCCGATGTCGAGCCCGCCGTCCAAGGGGCCCAGATCGGCCGCGAAGCGGATGGGGCCGGCGGTGACGAGGATCTGCACGCCGCCGTGGCCGCTGTCGTCGGCGATGGCGGAAGGGCGGGCGGGGACGGCGATCATGGGGCGGACTCCGGCTGGCGTCCCACTTGCTACCGTGAAGCCGGGCCGTCTTGTACGGATTTATCGCTCTATTCCGCTGTCATCCCGGACAAGCGCGTAGCGCGCCGATCCGGGACCGCCGGAAGCGCCGGCGCTCAGGCGTCGGTCCCGGATCTTCGCTGCGCTACGTCCGGGATGACAGTCTTCGAGGGGGAGAAAGAACTAGGCCGCCGCCACCTGGTGCGAGGTCACCTCGAACAGGCGGGTGGCGCCGCGCCACACCTCGACGGTGTCGCAGCCGCGATGGACGCCGACCAGCTGTTCGGCGCGACGGCGCGCGGCCTGGTCGTCGGGGCAAGGGGTGACATCGAAACGCGGCACCGAGCCATCGGACTCGACACAGAAAAACGTGAACACCTGCATGGGAACATCCGTTCGCATCAGGCGGGACCGGGTCCATATTCGATGGGCGGGGCCGCGGGCGTCGGCTGGATTCTCAGCCGACTAGAAGGATATAGGTGAGAACCTGGCGATTAACCAGAGAGCGCGGGTTTCGATACAAGACTCTCCACAGGACTCTCACGAAGACGAATCCCTGAGCCTCGCAGGGGTTCCGGCCGAGTCATGGTGTCGCTGCGACGACAAGTCGCAGGCCAGGGCTCCGCGTATCCTTCTGGAACCCCAATGAGTCCGGCGTGAGTCCCGTACAAGGCGAGGTTTGGCGATTTCGAGGCGATGAACCGCCAAAAGCGGTTTCGTTTTCGGTTATCGCGCTCTAGGTTCGCCACCTTTCCGTAACGGCGACGTTAGAGACCCATGGCCGCGCATTATCTCGACTTCGAGCGACCCATCGCCGATCTGGAAAGCAAGATCGAGGAGCTGTCGCGGCTCTCCGAGACGGCGGGTCCCGGCGCGTTCGAGACCGAGATCCAGGCCCTGCGCGACCGCGCCCAGCAGCTTCGGAAAGAAGCCTATGCCGGCCTCGACGCTTGGCAGAAGACCATGGTCGCCCGCCATCCCGAGCGTCCGCACCTGAAGGACTATGTCGCCGGCCTGATCGACGAGTTCGTCGAGCTGCGCGGCGACCGCAAGTTCGCCGACGACCAGGCGATCGTCGGGGGCCTGGGCCGGTTCCGCGGCGTCCCGGTGGTCGTGATGGGCCACGAGAAGGGCCACGACACCACCACCCGCCTGAAGCACAATTTCGGCATGGCCCGCCCCGAGGGCTATCGCAAGGCCGTCCGCCTGATGGACATGGCCGAGCGCTTCAACCTGCCGGTCATCACCTTTGTCGACACCGCCGGGGCCTATCCGGGCCTGGGCGCCGAGGAGCGCGGCCAGGCCGAGGCCATCGCCCGCTCGACCGAGCGCGGCCTGGTGCTGGGCACCCCGATGGTCGCCACCATCGTCGGCGAAGGCGGTTCGGGCGGCGCCATCGCCCTAGCCGGCGCCAACAAGGTGCTGATCCTCGAGCACTCGATCTATTCGGTGATCTCGCCGGAGGGCGCGGCCTCGATCCTGTGGCGCGACGGCGCCCGGGCCAAGGACGCGGCCGCCAACATGAAGATCACCGCCCAGGACCTGATCCAGCTGAAGATCGTCGACCGCATCGTCGAGGAGCCGGCCGGCGGGGCCCATTCCGACCCGGCCGCCGCCATCGAAGCCGTCGGCGACGCGGTCGAGGACGAACTGAAGAAGCTGATGAAGCTGTCGCCCGCCGAGCTGAAGAAGCAGCGCGCCGCGCGGTTCTACGCGATCGGCCGCGAGGGGCTGCAGTAGTGTTCGATCCAGGCCCGCGCGACCCTCTGCTCGGAGCGGAAGTCGGCGGGCGGCGGAAGCAATCGGACAATAATTGGTTTGGCGCGGGTCTCGACGCGGGCTTGTCCAACGCCGGCTGGCTGGCCCTGCCCATCGTCGCCGTCCTAGGTCTCTGCGCGGTGGTTTTCGTTGCCTGGCAGAGATTTTTCGGCGGGCGCCGATAAAATCGCCGACCCTATGTCACGTCTGGCCGCCTAACCTCGTCTTGTTCCGAAAGCCCGATCGCAGGGCCAAATCGAGGACAAGACCATGAGCGTCGAAACCGCCCCCTTCCGCCACGACGTCAACGTTCCGGCCGTCTACCAGGCCTTCATCGCCGCCGAGACCGCGGCGGTGGGCGCCGGGGTCGACGGCCACCTGGTGCACCTGGTCAAGCTGCGCGCCTCGCAGCTGAACCAGTGCGCCTTCTGCGTGAAGATGCACTCCAAGGAAGCCCGCGACGACGGCGAGACCAACGAGCGGCTGGACCGCCTGGTGGTCTGGCGCCACGTGTCGGACTTCACCGCCAAGGAGAAGGCCGCCCTGGCCTGGACCGAGGCCCTGACCCAGCTGCCCGTCCACACCGATCTCGGCCCGCTGCGCGCCGACCTGCGGACCCACTTCAGCGACGTCGAGGCCAGCGCCCTGACGACGGTGATCGCGATGATCAACCTGTGGAACCGCCTGGGCGTGTCGGTGCACTAAATTCCTCCCCCTGTGGGGGAGGTGTCGCCGAAGGCGACGGTGGTGGGAGTGATCGGCAGTCGGCCCGCGTCTGGATCGAACGAGCCTAAAACTCCCCCCACCGGTCCTTCGGACCGCCTCCCCCACAGGGGGAGGGACTTCGGGAGGATGAACTTTCCCCTCTTGCCCGTCCCCAACGTCACCCGGCCATACTCCCGCGAAACACAGAGGGAGCACGCCCGTGGCCATCAAGACCCGCTTCACCGAGATGTTCGGCGTCGAGCATCCGATCGCCCAGGGCGGCATGCAGTGGGTGGGCACCGCGCCGCTGGTCAGCGCCGTGGCCAACGCCGGGGCCCTGGGCTTCCTGACCGCCCTGACCCAGCCCACGCCCGAGGCCCTGTCCAAAGAGATCGCCCGCACCCGCGAGCTGACCGACAAGCCGTTCGGCGTCAACCTGACCATCCTGCCGGCCATCAAGCCGCCGCCCTACGCCGAGTACCGCGCCGCGATCATCGAGGCGGGGATCAAGATCGTCGAGACGGCCGGCTACAAGCCGCAGGAGCATGTCGACGAGTTCAAGGCCCACGGCGTCAAGGTGATCCATAAATGCACCGCCGTCCGCCACGCCCTGTCGGCCGAACGGATGGGCGTGGACGCCATCAGCATCGACGGCTTCGAATGCGCCGGCCACCCCGGCGAGGACGACATCCCCGGCCTGATCCTGATCCCGGTGGCGGCCGAGAAGGTGAAGATCCCGATGATCGCCTCGGGCGGGTTCGGCGACGCGCGCGGCCTGGTCGCGGCCCTGGCCCTGGGCGCCGACGGCGTCAACATGGGCACCCGCTTCTGCGCCACTCAGGAGGCGCCGATCCACGACAACTTCAAGCAACAGATGGTCGCCAACGACGAGCGGGCCACCGACCTGATCTTCCGGACGCTGCACAACACCGCCCGCGTGGCCAGGAACGCGATCAGCCAGCGGGTCGTGGCCATCGAGCGGGCCGGCGGCGCCAAGTTCGAGGACGTGGCCGATCTGGTGAAGGGCGCGCGCGGCCGCGAGGGCCTGATCGGCGGCGACACCGACCACGGCGTCTGGTCGGCCGGCATGGTCCAGGGCCTGATCCACGACGTGCCGACGGTGCGCGAGCTGATCGACCGGATCGTGTCGGAGGCCGAGGAGATCATCCGCGGGCGGTTGGCGGGGATGGTCTCCTAGCTACGCGGAACGCCCCCTCCGTCATGTCGCGTATTCGCGCCATGCCACCTCCCCCGTTTCACGGGTGAGGAGGAAGCTGGACCGCCCTCCTCCTCACCCGCATCGCGGGGGAGGTGGCGCGATGCGCAGCATCGTGACGGAGGGGGCGTCTAGCGCCGCGCAAGGTCACGGTAAACGCCCCCGCAAACACTGTGACAGCAACGTGAAGTTTTCGCGAAATAGCAACGCTTCGGCCCACAGATTAGCCAGTCGTTAGGTCAGAAATGGTCCCTCCACCCGCGAGTGGAGGCGTATCTATGTTCACCCTGCGAGACACCGTTTCTTCCCTGGTTCCGGCCCGCGCCGACAGCCTGGGCAAGACCCTGTACGAGCGGTTCCGCGAGGAGCCCGACACCCTGATCGTGCCGGTGCTCGACGCCGACGACCGGCCGATCGGCCTGGTCGAGCGCAACGCCTTCTTCCTGCGCATGGCCGCCGAATACGGCCGCGCCCTCTACGCCCTGCGGCCGATCTCGGTGCTGATGGACAACGACCCCCTGGTGGTCGAGGCCGACGTCGAGCTGGCGGCCTTCACCAGCGACAGCCTGTCGTACCGGGCCAGCGACCTGCTGCGCGGCTTCATCGTCACCGACGGCGGCCGCTATCTGGGCGTCGGCACGGTGCTGGGCCTGCTGCAGGCCGCCAACGAGACCAACCGCCGGGGCGTCGAGGCCCTGGCTTCGGCGAAGGCCGCCGCCGAGCAGGCCCGCACCTTCATGACCGCGGTGGTCGAGGCCATCCCGTCGATGGTGTTCGTCAAGCGGGCGGACGACCACACCTATGTCCTCCTCAACCGCGCCGGCGAGAAGATCCTGGGCCACGCCCGCGCCGACATGATCGGCCGCACCGACGCCGACTTCTACCCGGCCGAACAGGCGGCGATCTATCGCGAGCGCGACGCCGAGGTGATCTCCTCGGGCGAGGTGCGGGTGATCGAGGAGGACCACGTGCCGCGCAAGGACGGCTCCCTGGCCCTGCTGCGCACCAAGAAGATCGCCATTCCCGGCCCCGACGGCGCGGCCGAATACCTGCTGGGCGTCTCCGAGGACATCGCCGAGCGCAAGCGGGCCGAGGCCCAGATCGCCCGGCTGGCGCACTACGATCCGCTGACGGATCTTCCCAACCGGCTGCTGTTCCAGAAGGACCTGGCCGCGGCCCTCAGCCGCGCGGCGCGCCGCGAAGACCTGGTGGCGGTGCACTGCATCGACCTGGACCGCTTCAAGACCGTCAACGACACCCTGGGCCATCCGATCGGCGACGCCCTGCTGAAGACCGCCGCCGAACGCCTGCGGGCCTGCGTGCGCGAAGGCGACACCGTCGCGCGCCTGGGCGGCGACGAGTTCGCGGTGGTCCAGTGCGGCCTGACCGATCTTTCCGGCGCCACGCGTCTGGCCGGCCGCATCGTCGAGGCCCTGGCCGAGACCTTCGAACTGCAGGGCCACCAGGTGATGATCGGCGGCAGCGTCGGGGTGGCGGTGTCGCCCAACGACGGGTCGGACAGCGGCGAACTGCTGAAGAAGGCCGACATGGCCCTCTATCGCGCCAAGGCCGACGGGCGCGGGGCCTTCCACTTCTTCGAGCGGGCCATGGACGAGGCCCTGCAGGCGCGCCGGGCCTTGGAGCTGGACCTGCGCGTGGCCCTGGCCGAGGGCCAGTTCGAGCTCTACTACCAGCCGCTGTTCAACCTGGGCGCCGACAAGGTGATGGGGTGCGAGGCCCTGCTGCGCTGGAACCACCCGAGCCGCGGCATGGTCTCGCCGGGCGACTTCATCCCGATCGCCGAGGAGATCGGCCTGATCAATCCGCTGGGCGAGTGGGTGCTGCGCGAGGCCTGCCGCGAGGCGGCCGGCTGGCCCGAGCACGTGCGCCTGGCCGTCAACCTGTCGCCGGCCCAGTTCCGCGACAAGCACCTGGTCGGCATCGTGGTCTCGGCCCTGGCGGTCTCGGGCCTGCCGGCCGAGCGGCTGGAGCTGGAGATCACCGAGTCGGTCCTGCTGCAGGACAGCGTCGGCAACATGTCGGTCCTGCACCACCTGAAGGCCCTGGGCGTGCGGATCTCGATGGACGACTTCGGCACCGGCTATTCGTCGCTGAGCTATCTGCGCAGCTTCCCGTTCGACAAGATCAAGATCGACCAGACCTTCGTGCGCGACATCCTCGACGACGCCGACGCCCTGGCGATCATCAAGGCCGTGCTCGACCTGGGCGCCAGCCTGGGCATCACGACGACGGCCGAGGGGGTGGAGTCGGTGGAGCAGCTGGACGAACTGCGCCGCCAGGGCTGCGGCGAGATCCAGGGCTATTTCATCAGCCGCCCCAAGCCGGCCGCCGAGATCGCGGCGATGCTGGGGGTGACGGTCCAGAGCTCCGGCAGGGCGTCCGTCGTCACCTTCTCCCAAACCGAAACCTTCTCCCATGGGGAGAAGGCGGGGCCCGCGCCGCAGGCGTGGGAGGATGAGGGGGTTCCGAGCCAGCCGGCGCGCCGGCAGGGCGCTGAGTGAAATCGTCGGCGGTGTAACCCCTCACCCTCCCATCGTTTCACGATGGGTCCCTCCCTCTCCCTCAGGGAGAGGGTGTCGGTCGGGGAGAGGGTTACAGATTTATCCCCGACCTTTCCGCACTCGCCCCTAGCCACCCGCCCTCGGCTTTGCCACACACCGGCTCATGCGCATGGTCGGCTATCTCAGAGTTCCGCCCGTCAGGGGCGTGGTGATCGACGGGCCGAAGTCCCAGCGCCTGTTCGAGGCCGGCTGCGACCAGCTGTTCCATGATCGCTGCTACGGCCTGGCGGTGCACAAGCCGGGGCTGGACTCGGCCCTGGCCGTCCTCAAGCCCGGCGACGTGCTGGCGGTGATCAACCTGCACGCCTTCGCCGCCCACCTGGTCGACCTGCTGGAGGTCCTGGCGCGGTTCGAGGCGGCCGGGATCCATTTGCTGACCCTGACCGAGGGGATCGACACTCGCGCCCCCGGCGGTTTCTTCACGGCCTGCGCCCAGCTGGCCAAGTTCCACGACCAGCGCCGCATGGTGCGCA
Source organism: Caulobacter sp. Root487D2Y (assembly GCF_001427165.1). Classification (NCBI taxonomy): domain Bacteria; kingdom Pseudomonadati; phylum Pseudomonadota; class Alphaproteobacteria; order Caulobacterales; family Caulobacteraceae; genus Caulobacter; species Caulobacter sp. Root487D2Y. The sequence continues at coordinate 103,340 of NZ_LMFD01000010.1, read as the reverse complement.
CGGCGGAGGAGAAGATCGTGCGGGACGGGCCGAGGCGGCTGGAGGCGACGGAGGAAGCGGCGGTCGAGGAGTAGCGCTGTCGGGGACATGCCCTCGCGGCGTGTCCCCATCCGCCAGCGCCGAGCCAAGGTTTGGGAACACGCCGCAAGGGCGTGTCCCCCTCCCGTGAATCACGCCACCGCCTTCAGCGCCTCGCCCAGTTCCTCGACCATCTCCGGCGTCGTCGCCCACGAGCACATGAAGCGGGCCGTGCCGTCCAGGAAGCGATAGACGAACCAGCCGCGCTCGCGCAGGCGCTCCAGCGCCGCGTCGTCCATGTCGACGAACAGGCCGTTGGCCTCGACCGGGTGGCGCAGGGGGAAGGGCATCAGGGCGGCCAGCTTTCGGGCCATGGCGTTGGCGTGGGCCGCGCGCGCCGCCCACGGACCGCCGTCGGCGCCCTCGCCCAGCAGGCCCAGCCAGGGGGCGCTGAGGAACCGGCCCTTGGAGACCAGCTGGCCGGCGTGCTTGAGGCGGGCGTCCAGGCGCCGGCCGAGATCCTTGTTCAGGAACACCACGGCTTCGGTCGGGGTCGAGCCGGCCTTGGTGCCGCCGATCACCAGGATGTCGACGCCGATCTTCGGCACGGCCTTCAGGTCGAAACCCGCCGCCACGGCGTTGGCCAGGCGCGCGCCGTCCAAGTGCACGCCATAGCCCTTGGCCTTCACCGGCGCGATCAGGGCGGCCAGGTCGTCGGCGCCGTAGACCGTGCCGTACTCGGTGGCGTTGGTCAGGGACAGGGCGGCGGCCGGCTGGCGGTACGAGACGTCCGGCTCGTTCAGGGCCAGCTCCAGCCCCGGCAGGGCGATCTTGCCCGAGGCGCCGGGCAGGCCGATCAGGCCCACGCCCTGGCCGAAGAAGCCCGGCGCGCCGGTCTCGTCGGTGCAGATGTGGGCGTGCTCGTGGGCCAGCACCGCCTCGTGCGGTTGGGCCAGGCAGGTCAGGGCGAAGGCGTTGGCCGCCGTGCCCGAGGCGGTGAACCGCACCTGCGCGTCGGCGTCCAGCAGGGCGCGGATGCGGTCGGCGGCGGCGGCGCTGACATGGTCGGTCCCGTAGCCCGACGCCGTTCCGGCGTTGGCGGCGACGATCGCCTCGATGACTTCCGGCATGGCGCCGGCGACGTTGTCCGAAGCGAAGTCGTAGCGGGCGGCCATTCAGGTCCTCAGGGCAGCGGCGGGTTCTCGGGGAAGGCCGGGCGGCCCGGCTCGATCCGATGCCACGGCTGGGCCTCGCTCGTCCAGAGATGGATGGCCGGCTCCAGGATCGACGGATCGTCCAGGCTGCCGACCTTGACCGGATAGAAGGGCAGGCGGCCCTCCGACCACAGCGGCGTGCCGCAGTCGCCGCAGAAGGCGCGGGCGACGTCCGCCCCGCTGCCGCCCGGCCGCACGTAGCGCTTGGGCTCGCCCCGGGTGACCGTGAACCCGTCCCTCGGCGCCAGGCCCACATAGTTGGGCCCGCCGCCGGTCGAGTACTGGCAGGATCGGCAGTGGCAGGCGCCCGAACCCATGAACTCGCCCTCGATCCGGTAACGGATCGCGCCGCACTGACAGCCGCCTTCGATGCTCATGATGGTTCCTCCCTGGGGTGGGCCTCGTCGGGCCGTTAGGGGGAGAGTGCACGAAGACCCCAACGGCCGTCATCCTCGGACTTGTTCCGAGGATCCCTGTTTCAGCCTAGGTGACGGCGTGGATCGGCTGAGACGGCAGCGGATGGCTCTGAACGTTCAGCGCGGCGGACATAGGGGTCCTCGGAACAAGTCCGAGGATGACGGGCGGGGAGGGGTGAACCTCAATCAAACACGATCACCGACCGCGCCAGCTCGCCGCGCTTCAGCTCGTCGAACGCCGAGTTGACGTCCTCGAGCTTGATGCGGCGCGAGATCAGTTCGTCCAGCTTCAGCTTGCCGGCCATGTAGGCGTCGACCAGGCGGGGCATGTCGACCGGGAAGCGGTTGGAGCCCATGTAGCTGCCCTGGATCTTCCGCTCGCCCAGGAAGTCGGGCCCGTGCAGCTCGATCATGGTGCCCACCGGGATCATGCCGATGATGTTGGCCGTGCCGCCCCGGCGCAGCATCTTGAACGCCTGCTCGGCGGTGACCTTCAGGCCGATGGCCTCGAAGCTGTGGTGGACGCCGCCGCCGGTCAGCTCGATCACCTGCTTGACCGTGTCGTCCGAGGCCTGGATCACGTCCGTGGCGCCGAACGCCTTGGCCAGCTCCAGCTTGCCCGGGATGCGGTCGATGGCGATGATCCGGCCGGCGCCGGCCATGACCGCGCCGTTGATCGTCGACAGGCCCACGCCGCCGCAGCCGATGACGGCCACGGTCTCGCCCGGACGGACGCCGGAGGTGTGGATCACCGCCCCCACGCCGGTCATCACCGAGCAGCCGATCAGGGCGGCGCGGTCGAACGGCATGTCGCGGCGAATGGCGACGCAGGCGTGCTCGTGCACCAGCATCATCTCGGCGAACGACGACAGGTTCAGGAATTGGGCCATCCGGGTGTCTCCGGATCCCGAGAGATCCTCGCGGAACAGGCGCGGCTCCTCGCCCTTGGCGCGGCGCGTTTCCGGGCTGATGCACAGGTTCATGTGCCCGGTCAGGCAGACCTCGCAGTGGCCGCAATAGGGGTTGAGGCAGGTGATCACGTGGTCGCCGACCTTGACGGTGCGCACCTCGGACCCGACCGCCTCGACGATCCCGGCGCTCTCGTGGCCCAGCACGGCGGGCAGGGGATGGGGATAGGAGCCTTCGACGAAGTGCAGGTCGGAATGGCAGACGCCGGCGGCCTTGGTGCGGATCAGCACCTCGCGCGGGCCCGGCTTGCCGATCGAGACCTCCTCGATCTGGAGCGGCTTGCCCACTTCGCGCAGAACGGCGGCCTTCATCGGCGATCTCCCTGGTTCGTTGGGGAGACCCTAACGGGAGGGCGGGGGCCGAAGGAAGGGGATATTCGAACAAATGTTTGGAAGTGTGCGTGTCCTCGTCCTTCGACAGGCTAAGGATGAAGACAATCAATACGCCGCGTTCGAATTCATCCTCATCCTGAGCTTGTCGAAGGACGAGGATGCGGCAGGGCGCCTAGGCCGCCAGGTCGACCCGGCGCTCGGGCAGGATGGCGTCCACCGACAGCAGCACGATCATGGCCGCCTCGGTGGTGATCACCGCCGAGACCAGGTTCGAGGTGATGTCCTCGCCCAGCGGCGGGGGCGGGCTGATGCTGTCGGCCGAGACGATGAAGCTGTCGCAGACCGCGTCGACCAGCAGGCCGGCGACGTCGTCGTGGTGCTCGACCACGATGATCACCTGGCGGGCGCTGTCGGCGGCGACGCCCTTGCCCAGGCGTTCGGACAGGTCGATCACCGGCATCACCTGGCCGCGCAGATTGATCACGCCGCGCACATAGGGCGGCGCGTCCGGCAGCGGGGTGGCGGGGGTGACGCCGCGGATCTCGCGGACCGCGCCCACGGGCACGCAATAGGTCTGGGTTCCGACTTCGAACGACAGGATCTGCAGATCCTCGCCGGCCGCGTAAGCCACGTTCCTGGACATCGCCTGGTCGCCTTCAAGCCTGTGTGTCGCCCGTTCTGAGCGCCGTCTGGTCCCACCCTCGCGCGGAAAGGTGAATAAATCGGCGTTGCCGTCAGGATTTGGATCGGGCGCGGCCGGTGAAGCTGACGGTCCCGTTCAGCCTGCGTTCAGCCGCCGGGACCGAGGATCTCCAGCATGGAGACGGACGTGTCGGAACGCCGTCGCCACGAAGGAACAGCGTCATGACTCGTCATCTGAAAACCACGATCGGCCGTGTCGCCGCGAGCGTCGCGGCCCTGGCCATGGTCGCGGGCGCGACCGCCGCCTCGGCCGACTCCTACCGTCACCACGGCTATTACGGCCACGGGCGCGGCCACCACGACAACGACGTCGGCGTCGCCATCGCCGGGGGCATCGTCGGCCTGGCCCTGGGCGCGGCGATCGCCGGCAACAACAACAACCACTATCGCACCGGCTACAGCCACGGCTACGCCCCGCCGCCGCCACCCCCGCGCTACTACGGCGGCTACGCCCCCCGCCCCTACGGTTACGGCTACGGCCGCGACTGCTGGACCACCCGCGAATACGACCCCTATCGCGACGCGGTGTACACGCGGACCGTCTGCCGCTAGCGCCGGGCCCAGATACGAAGACGCCCCGGGTGCGAGCCCGGGGCGTTTTTGTTTTTGGTGAAAGGGCCGCCCCCAAACCGTTGTCATCCCGGACAAGCGCCGCGCGCTTTCCGGGATGACAACGGTGGGTAGGCGCAATTGGACCCTTAGGCCGAGGCCGCCAGCAGGCGCTCCAGCACCAGCGGGTGCAGTTCCTGGTTGGTGGCCAGGATCGAGGCGCCTTCGATCGGGTTGCCGTGCTCCTCGATCGTGGAGACCTTGCCGCCGCTCTCGGTGACCATCAGCACGCCGGCCGCCACGTCCCAGGGCTTGAGGTTGCGTTCCCAGTAGCCGTCGAAGCGGCCGGCCGCGACCCAGGCCAGGTCCAGCGAGGCCGAACCGAAGCGGCGCACGCCGGCGACCTTCTGGCTGATCTGGTGCAGCTCCTTCAGGAACTGGCCGTGGCCGGGCTTGCCCAGGAACGGCACGCCGGTGGCCAGGACGCTTTCGTCCAGGTGGCGGCGGGCCGCCACGCGCAGGCGCTTCTCGGCGCCCAGATAGGCGCCCTTGCCCTTTTCGACCCAGAACAGGTCGTTGGTGATGGGGTTGTAGGTGACGCCGGCGACGACCTCGCCCTCGCGCTGCAGGGCGATGTTGACCGCGAAGTGCGGGATGCCGTGCAGGAAGTTGGTGGTGCCGTCCAGCGGGTCGACGATCCAGGTGTGGGTCTTGTCGGTGCCCTCGATCAGGCCGCGTTCCTCGCCCAGGAAGCCGTAGCCGGGACGGGCCTTTTCGAGGATCTCGAAGATCACCTGCTCGGCCTTCTGGTCGGCGGCGGTGACGAAGTCGGCGGGGCCCTTCTTGGACACCTGCAACTCGGTGACTTCGCCGAAGTCACGGGCCAGGCCGCGGGCCGCTTTACGGGCGGCGTCGATCATCACGTTTAGGAGGGCGGAAGCGGTGGCCAAGGCGGGTGTTCCTCATAGTTCCCCCTGCGCGGCGTCATGAGGATGACGGCGGGGGATATGCATGCGGGCGGATAGAAAGATCGGGAAAGTGGGCGCGATACCTAGTCGCGTAGGCCGCCGAAAGCAAGGCGAGGGGATTTTTCAGGCCCGCCCCACCTCCGCTCATCCCGGCGAACGCCGGGACCCAGATCCCGTAGCGGGGTGGATGATTGGCAAGGGCTCAACGCTCATGGCGTCAGCCACACCGCCATTCCATCTGGGTCCCGGCGTTCGCCGGGATGAGCGGAATTTTGGTTCGGGGCCGAGTAAATCAGCCCGCCATGTCACATCCGCCCGCGCTGCCTCGTCCTGTCTCCAAACACGGAGGAGGTGACGATGCGTTGGGTGAAATGGATCCTGCCGGCCATCCTGGCGATCAACGGCGCGGTGATGCTGCTGGCGCCGGCCTGGTGGTATCCGCGCGTGCCGGGGGTGATCGAGACCGGGCCGCTGAACGAGCATTTCGTGCGCGACATCGGGGCGGCCTATCTGGCCTGCGCCCTGGCCATGGGCTGGGCGGTGAAGGATCCGGCGCGCGGCCTGGGCGTGGCGGTCGCCTCGGCGACCTTCCTGACCCTGCACGCCGCCATCCACCTGATCACCCCGTTCTGCGGCGCGACCCTGCCGTGGCCGCTGCTGCTGCGCGACTTCCCCGGCGTGTTCCTGCCGGCGATCATCAGCCTGCTGATCGTGCGGTCGTGCCGGCGACGCGCCATGCGAGCGGAGGCCTGACCATGCTGACCTGGTTGATGCTGGGCGCCGTGCGCCGCCTGGAGCGCCGCTACGACTACGACGCCAGCTATCTGCGCGCCCTGGCGGCGGCCAGCCCCAGGGCGCTGATCGCCTTTTCGGGCGTGGGGCGGCTGCAGGGCTTTCTGGAGGGCGCGCCGCCGGCCGCGATCGCCGCCGCGGCCCTGGCCGGCACGCTGAACGAGGACTGCGGTCCCTGCACCCAGATCGTCGTGCGCCGGGCCGAGGAGCGGGGCGTGTCGCCCGCGGTCCTGGCCGCGATCCTGGCCGGCGACGGCGAGGCCATGGGACCGGACGCGGGCCTGGCCTTCGGCTTCGCCCGCGCCAGCCTGGCCCGCGATCTGGAAAGCAGCGAGGACCTTCGTGAGGAGATCGTCTCGCGCTGGGGCCAGAAGGGCCTGGCCGCCATCGCCCTGGCCTTGGCGGCGGCGCGGGTCTATCCGACGGTGAAATACGCGCTGGGCTACGGCAAGACCTGTTCCAAGGTCACGGTCGGCGGCCGCGCGGTGGCGGTGCGGACATGAGCGCTTTTGGCAAGAACGGGCGGGACGCGATCTTCGAGGACCGCCGCGGGGCGATGACCGGCCTGGCCTACCGCATGCTGGGCTCGCGGGCCGACGCCGAGGACGTGGTGCAGGACGCCTGGATCCGCTGGCGCGACGTCGACGCCGACGAAGTGGCCAACCCGGCCGGCTTCCTGAACAAGGTGGTCACCCGCCTGTGCCTGGACCGGCTGAAATCGGCCCGCGCCCGGCGCGAGGTCTATGTCGGCGAGTGGCTGCCCGAGCCGGTGGTCGACGAGGATCACGAACGCCTGGGCGAGGACCTGTCGGTGGCCTTCCTGCTGGCCCTGGAGCGGCTGACGCCGCTGGAGCGCGCGGCCTTCCTGCTGCACGACGTGTTCGACGCTCCTTTCGCCGAGGTCGCCAAGACGCTGGGCCGGACCGAGGCGGCCTGCCGCCAGCTGGCCGCCCGGGCCCGCGAGCACGTCAAGGCCGGCAAGCCGCGCTACCGCCCCAGCGCCGAGGAGGAGCAGCGCCTGACCGGCGCCTTCCTGGCCGCGGCGATGACCGGCGACGAGACGGCGCTGCGCGGCGTCCTGGCTCGGGACGTGGTCATGCATTCCGACGGCGGGGGCCTCGCCAAGGCGACCATGAACCCGGTGTTCGGGCTGGAGAAGGCCGTGCGCCTGATGCTGGGGATCAAGAAGAAATGGCCCGCGCCCGACGACACGGTGGCCCGCCTGGCGCGGATCAACGGCGCTCCCGGCATCGTGTTCAGCCACGCCGGCGTGGTGTTCCAGACCATGGGCCTGGAGATCGTCGACGGCCGCATCGCCGCGGTCTACACGATGCGCAATCCGGAGAAGCTGGCGCGGTTGAATTCTTGAAACCCTCTCCCGGAGGGGAGAGGGCGGGTGAGGGGTGACACCGTCAAAAGTGAAACCCCGATTACTTTGCTTGCCACGTTCTTGATTTGATCCGCTTCATCGCGAGATGAACCAGATCCCCAACGCTCGCCGCCTGCGTCGCGGCCAGACCCAGGCCGAGGAAAGATCTGGGCGATCGTGCGCGGCCGCCGTCTCGATGGCTTCAAGTTTCGCCGCCAAGTTCCGATCGATCGTTATTTCGCGGACTTCGCCTGTTGGGACGCCAAGCTCGTCGTTGAACTCGATGGACCGGCGCACGAGGATCGCGAACTGCATGACCTGGTTCGCACCGAAGTTCTTGAGCGCTGCGGGTATCGCGTCTTGCGGTTCGACAATGAATTCGTACTGGCCGATCCCGGAGGGGTGGCCGAGGCCATCGGCGCGGCGCTCCGGCTGAGGGCGTGACCCCTCACCCTCCCACGCTTCGCGTGGGCCCCTCCCTCTCCCCTCCGGGAGAGGGTGCCCCTAGGGCAGCGCCACCTTCGGCAAGGTGTCCTTGGTCTCGCACGCCACGCGGCCCGCGCCGCCGGCGGCGCCCTTGATGTCGTCGATCTTCTCGCCCTTGCGCCAGCCCTTGGGCAGGCCCTGGTCGCCGGTGAAGTCCATGCCCAGGTCGATCCACTTGTCGGCCGCGCAGTCCAGGGCGAACAGCAGGATCGGACCCTTGCCGGCCGGCCAGCTCCGGTAGGGGCCGTTGGGCCGTCCCTCGGCGATGCGCAGCACGATCAGGCCGGACGTCTGGTCCACCCGCATGAAGTCCGCGTCGTAGAAGGTTTTCGCCTCGCCGGGCGACGCTTTCCAGCTTTCCGCCAGGGTCGCGGTGGCCGTCGCCATCAGGCCCAGGACGGTTACGCCAAGCAAACACAGACCAAGCCGCCGCATGGACGTCCTCCCCGTATTCTATCGTTGGGAAGACGCTACGCCCGACAAGCTTGACCGGCAAGCTCCGCGAACGGCGTTATGCGCCCCGCGCCGCCAAGCGGGCCGCAAGGCCCTCGGCGATGGCGGCGTTGATCGCCGCGACGCCGGCGGCCGGCCCCTGGGGGTGCTTCCAGACCCCGGCCGAGACGGCCAGGAAGTCGGCCCCCGCCGCGGCCAGGCCGGCGGCGTTGTCGGCGGTGATCCCGCCGATGGCGACGGAAGGCACTTCCATCGTCTCCTGCCAGATCGACAGGATCTCCGGATCGGCGGTGGTCGGAGCGTCCTTGGTGGTGGTCGGGAAGAAGGCCCCGAAGGCCACGTAGTCGGCTCCGGCCTCGGCGGCCTCCATGGCCAGGTGGCGGCTGTCGTGGCAGGTGACGCCGATCATGGCGTTCGGCCCCATGATCTTGCGGGCCTCCTTGTAGGGCGTGTCGCCCTGGCCGACATGGACCCCGTCGCAGCCCAGCCGGGCGGCCAGGTCGGGACGGTCGTTGAGGATCACCGCCACGCCGCGCGACCGGGCGATGGGGCTGAGCACCTGGACGGCGGCGGCGATCACGTCGTCCGGGGTGTCCTTCAGGCGGATCTGCAGGGCGGCCACGTCGCCGCCGTCGAGGGCCGCGGCCAGGTCGTGGCCGAAGGCGGCTAGGTCGTCCAGGGCCGGCGGGGTGATCAGGTAGAGGCGGCAGTCGGTCATCAGGCGGGATTACGCCGATTTGGACGGCGGACAAAGGTCCTCCCCCCGTGGGGGAGGCGGCCGAAGGCCGGTGGGGGGAGTTTTGGGGGCGTCGATCGGGGGGATGAGGCCATCTGCCGATCACTCCCCCCTCCGTCGGCTGCGCCGACACCTCCCCCACAGGGGGAGGTGCTTAGAACCTAGGACCCATTTGTCGCACTGCGAGTCAGTTGCAAAAGGCGCGCGCCTCCGCTACATGAGAATGACAATCATTCGATGGGGCGCGTCTCCCTTGTACGTCTGCAACTGTAACGGCATTCGCGAGCGGGAAGTCCGCGCCGCCATCGACGCCGGGGCCACCCGCCCGGCCGACGTGTTCCGTCACAAGGGCTGCCAGGCCCAGTGCGCCAAGTGCGTCTGCGAGATGCGCCAGATGATCCAGGACAACCGCGAAGCCCTGGCCTTCGCCGCCGAATAGGCCTCAAACGCGCTAAAATCCGCGCCCGCGCGCCTGCTTCACGCTTTTCCGTGAGGCTGAGAAACACTTGCAGACATAGCGGTTGATGCAACCTGGCCGATGGCTCAGGGTCCCCTCTGCCTGAGTCCAAAGGACTCAGGCAGCCCTTTTACGTGGGCACGCGATGGTCGCCGAAACCGGCGTCCACTTTCGGCTATCGCGCGCCGTTATTCGAATCTGAGGAGGCCCGCCATGCAAGGCGATCCCGGCATCATCCGGCTCTTGAACGCGGTGCTCACCAACGAGCTGACGGCGGTGAACCAGTACTTCCTGCACGCGCGGATGTACGACAACTGGGGCTTCAAGCGCCTGGGCAAGATCACCTACGACGAGTCGATCGGCGAGATGAAACACGCCGACAAGCTGATCAACCGCATCCTGTTCCTGGAGGGGCTGCCCAACCTGCAAGACCTGCACAAGCTGAAGATCGGCGAGACCGTGCCCGAATGCCTGGCCAGCGACCTCTCGGTCGAGGTCGGCGGCCGCGAGACGCTGATCCCGGGCATCATCCAGTGCGAACAGGTCCGCGACTATGTCAGCCGCGAACTGCTGCGCGAGATCCTCAGCGACACCGAGGAGCATATCGACTTCCTCGAGATGCAACTGGGCCTGGTCAAGGCGCTGGGCGAGCAGAACTACCTGCAGAGCGCCGTGGGCGAACTGCCGGCTTAGGTCGCGGCGGACGGACGCCCCCTCCGTCGGGCTTCGCCCGCCACCTCCCCCGTTGCTCGGGGGAGGAAATGGTGAGGGCGTAATCCTCCTCACCCGCATCGCGGGGGAGGTGGCGCGATGCGAATACGCATCGTGACGGAGGGGGCGTCCGTCCCCTCACAAATCCCGCGTCATGAACACCCGCGCGTCCTCATCCAGCCCTCGGGCCAGGTGCGTCTCCCGGATCGCGGCCATCCCCGGCGTCAGCTCCGCCAGGTCCACGAACCCCAGCCGCCGGTAGTACGGCGCGTTCCACGGCACGTCGCGGAAGGTCGACAGCGACAGGCCGTCCAGCCCCGCCGTCCGCGCCCATTCGGCCGCCGCGTCCAGCAGCGCCGCGCCGATCCGCCGGCCGGCGAAGGCGGGCAGCACGTCGAGCTGTTCGACATAGGCCCGGGTCTCGACCCGCCGGAACATCACGAACCCCACGAGCGCCTCGTCCTCCACCGCCACGACCAGGCCGCCGGCGGCGATCCGCGGGGCCAGGATCGACGCCGGCGTGGGCTCGTCGGCGGCCAGGGCGTCCATCAACCCGACGAAACGCTGGGCCGAGGCGCGCTCGAGGGCGCGGATCGTCTCGATCTCTTCGGGCCGGGCGGGGCGGAAAACGAGCATGGGAACCCTCAAACCGTTTCGCCGCCTTGGAACCAAGGCCCAGCTAGGCGGGTTACAAGCATGTTTAGCGAGGAGTTCCGCCATGCACATCCCGAACGGCCGATCCCACGGGAGGCGGACTCACGCCGGTCGCGAGTCGTTCGAGATTGACGTCAAGGCCGACACCCCTAGCACCGCCGGCGCTCAACTGCTCCTGGGCCTGGCCCTGGCCGGCGGCGCGATCCTGGCCTCGACCCTGCTGGGCCGCCGCCACGAGAAGATGATCGACGACGAGGAATACGCGGTCGGCTACGCCGAGATGCACGAGCCGGTCGCCCATCAGCCCAAGGCCCTGACCAGCCTGATCCTGCCGCCGCTGTTCATCGCCATGACCCTTTCGGGACTGCGGATCTGGAACGCGCCGTCCAGCCCCACGCGCACCCGGGCTCTCACCCTCTGGAGCCTGGTCCAGGGCTTCAACGCCCTCTGGTTGGCCCTCGGCGCCAAGCGCGTCGGGGGACAACTTGGCGCGGCGACCGCGTCGCTGGCGGCCTCGGCCGCCTATGCCCTGCAGGCCCGCAAGCTGGTGGCCCCGGCCTCGGGCTTTTCCAGCCCCTATCTCGGCTGGCTGGGCTTCGCCAACGCCCTGACCGAGGAGCTGTGGAAGCGTCCGCGCCGCGTGACGGTTCATTGAGTACGGGCCACTAGGAAACCATCGTTCAGCGGCCGTTCAGACGGCCAAGCTTTAGCTCCCCCCAAGTCACGCTTTAGGGCCATGCCTTGGGGAGCTTACACATGCGTCGTCTTTGGGTTCGGAAACTGGGGGTTCTGGGACTGGTCGTTACGGTCGGCGCGCTGGCCGGCTGCGCCACCATGAGCAAGGAGGCCTGCCTGCAGGGCGACTGGGCCGGGGTGGGCTTCAAGGACGGCGAGGCGGGGCGTCCGCAAAGCCGTCTGGACGACCACGCCAAGGCCTGCGCCAAGGCCGGGGTGGTTCCCGACGCCGCGCCCTATTTCCAGGCCCGCGACCAGGGGCTGAAGCTGTATTGCACCCAGGACCGCGGCTTCAGCGAAGGGCGCGACGGCAACGCCTATGCCGGGGTTTGCCCGCAGGGACCCGAGCGCGGCTTCCTGGTCGGCTATGCCGACGGCCAGCTGGTGAACGCGGCCGTGTCGCGCCTGAGCCAGGCGGAATCGGACCGCCAGAGCGCCGACCACCGCGCCGAGAAGCGCGACCGCGAGGCGCGGGGCGTCGAGGACGAACTGAAGAATCCCCAGCTGAACGACGAGCAGAAGCACGAACTGCGCGACCGGCTGAACCGCCTGCGCAGCGAGCGCCGCCAGGCGGTCGAGGACGGCCGCCGGGCCGACTGGGCCGCCCGCGACGCCGAGCGCGAGGTGGACGAGCTGCGGCGCCGGTTCGGGCCGCGGTACGGCGGGTGGTGACGCGACGGGACGCCCCCTCCGTCACGATGCGTATTCGCATCGCGCCACCTCCCCCGCCTTGCGGGTGAGGAGGATGCGGCGTCTTTCTCCTCCCCCGTGCAACGGGGGAGGTGGCGGGCGAAGCCCGACGGAGGGGGCGTCTTGGGAGGCCTCAGCGAATCCCCAGCGCCCGATCCAAACTCCACTTCCCGCCGCCCTTGGCCACCAGGAACAGCAGGATCGCGGCCCAGGACAGGTGGGTGCTCCAGGCGTCGGGATAGACGAACACCTCGATCACCAGGGTCATGCCCAGGAAGGCCAGGGCCGAGAGCCGGGTGAACAGGCCCAGCACCAGCAGGATCGAGAACAGGTGCTCGCTGTAGGTCGCCAGGTGGGCGGCGACGTCCGAAGGGATCAGCGGCAGGGCGTATTCGTCGGCGAACAGCGAATAGGTTCCGTCGGTGATGTGCAGGATACCGTCGACCTTGGTGCGTCCCGACAGGAAGAACACCGAGGCGACGCCCAGGCGCGCGACCAGGGTCAGGACCCCGTCGGGCAGGGCGCGGTGGGCCAGGACGGCCAGGGCGTCGAACGGACGGCTCCAGGGACGCGAGGGGGCGGGGGCGAGCATCTGGTCGGTCACGCGAGGTCTCCAAGGTCGAGGCCGCTGAACGCACCGTCGGCGATCAAGGCGGCGAAGAGGGTTGCGAGGTCGGCGGCGGGGTTCGCCCGGGCCGCGGCGGTGATCGCCTCGCCCAGGCTCGCCCCGTCGCGGGCGGCGGTCAGGAAGGCGAAGCCGGCGGCGTCGAGCAGGCGGCCATGCACCATGTCGTCGGGCCGGGCGATCAGGACGCCCTGCGGGTCGTCGGTCAGCGCCATCTCGCCGGGCTCGGGTTCGCGGGCCGCCAGCCACAGGCCGGGCAGGCCGCTGTCGAACCAGGCGAAGGCCAGGCTGGGATGCAGGCGCGGGCGGGCGGCGGCCAGGGCGTCGGGCGCCAGGGCGAAGGCTTCGGCGGCCAGCGGCTGGGCCTCCGGCGCGAACAGGGCGGTGGTCCACATCCGATCCAGCCGGGCCATGGCCGGCAGGTAGGGCAGGTCGTCGGCCGGCGGAAAGCGGTCCAGCCAGTCCGGGAAGGCCTCGCCATAGGCATGCAGGGCGGCGTGGGTCGGCGGATGCTCGCGGGCGAACAGGGCGGCGGCGGCGCGGAACCAGTCGTCGCCGACCAGGCTGGCCACGGTCGGGAAGTTGGCCGCCAGGGCGTCGACGCAGCCCTTGGCGATCGTGTTGCGATAGACGGCCAGGCCGGCGGGCTCGGCCTCGCCGTCGCCCTCGCCGTTTGGCAGCCAGGCGGCGATCGGCGCGGATGCTCGCTCGGCGAGGGCGGCGGCGAAAGCGTCCTGGAAACGGCCCAGCTCAGACATGGGCCGGCTCCCGCTTCGCCAGCATCCCATGCGCCCGGTTCCGCTCAGCCATCAGCACGTCGAAGGCCGGGATGTCGTCGTCGCGCTCGATCAGGGTCGGACGGGGGCCGATCCGGTCGACCAGGCGGCGGTACAGGGTCCAGACGGGCTCGGCGACCGGGGCGCCGTGAGTGTCGATCAGCAAGCTTGAGCCGCCCTCATCGGCGCCGTGGCCGGCCAGGTGGATCTCGCCGATGACCTCGGCGGGCAGGGCGTCCAGATAGGTCTCGGCGGCGTAGCCCAGGTTGCTGGCGCTGACGAACACGTTGTTGACGTCGACCAGCAGGCCGCAGCCGGTGCGGCGGGTCAGGTCGATCAGGAAATCGGTCTCGTCCAGCGCGTGACCGGTCAGCGGCAGGTACAGCGACGGGTTCTCGACCAGGATCGTCCGTCCAAGGACGTCCTGGGTGCGGCCGATGTTGCCGGCGATCCGGTCGAGGGCCGCGCGGGTGCGGGGAAAGGGCAGGAGGTCGGGCTGGTGGACGCCGCGATGGGTGCTCCAGGCCAGGTGCTCGGAGACCACGAACGGCTCGAACCGATCGGCCAGGGCCTTCAGGGCGGAGAGGTGGGCGGGGTCCGGATCGGCGTCGGCGGCCAGGGACAGGCCCACCCCGTGCAGCGACAGCGGATGCCTGTCGCGGACGGCCTGCAGCCAGCGCAGGCGCGGCCCGCCGGCGGCCATGTAGTTCTCGGGATGGACCTCGAACCACAGGCCCGCGTCCTCGGCCGCGAGGGCTTCGGCGTAGTGCTGCGGTTTGAGGCCGAGGCCGGCGGTGGGGGACATGGGACGTTCTTCAAATCAACAAGAGCCTGTCATCCCGGACGAAGCGAAGCGCAGATCCGGGACCGCCGGAAACGCATGCGCTCTGGGTCGGTCCCGGATCTTCGCGCTTCGCGCTCGTCCGGGATGACAGCGTTGGGGCGGGCGTGGCCTACATCGAGGTCTTCGGGGTCAGCGAGCCCGTGCCGTTCGGGGTCTTGATGCTGGTGCAGGTGCCCTTGGCGACCTTCTTCCAGGCGTCGCCCTGATAGTCGGCCTTCGAGGTGCCCGCGCACGAGGTGCCGGCCCCGGCCTTGCAGTCGTTGTGGCCGGCCTTGGCGATGCCGTAGCACTTTTCCATTTCCATCTTGGCCGGCTTGGCGTCGTCGCGGGCCATGGCGGCGCCGGCGCTCAGGGCGAACACGGCGGCGAGGGCGAGAGCGGGGGTGCGGTTCATGGAGGCGTTTCCTTCGTCTGGTGCGACCGAGCCCGGCGCCGTTCGTCGGCCCGTCCTGCGCGGTCAAAGGGGAGTTACGGACGGGCGCCGCGAAAGGTTACACCGGTATCCGAACAAAAAAGCGGCGCGCCGAAAAACGCCGGACAGCGCCAGACCCGGTTCCCGCTTTCCGCGACGCGGTGTAACCATCAGGCCGTCTCGCGCGAACAAGGGGGAGGCGTGACGGAAACCGAGGCCGCCCTGAAGGCGCTGATGCTGTTGAGCCTGGACGGCGACGCCCCGGCCTATCGGCTGTTGCTGTCTCAACTCGGCGGCCGGCTCCGCGTCTATTTCGAGCGTCGCATGCGCGACGCTTCCGGCGATGTGGAGGATCTGGTGCAAGAGACCCTGATGGCGGTGCATACGCGGCGCGCGACCTACGATCGCGCCCAGCCGTTCACCCCTTGGGCCTTCGCCCTGGCGCGCTACAAGCTGATCGACCACTGGCGGCGGCGGAAGGTGCGGGTGACCCTGCCGATCGACGACTATGTCGAGGTCCTGGCCGCCTACGCGCCGGAACCCGGCTCGGCCATGGACCTGGACAAGGCCCTGGAGACCCTGCCCGAGCGCCAGCGCAACCTGGTGCGCGACGTCAAGATCGAGGGTCTCAGCCTGGCCGAGGCCGGCGATCGGGCCGGCGTCAGCGAGGGCGCGGCCAAGGTCGCCCTGCACCGCGCGCTGAAGAGTCTCGGAGAAAGGATGCGTGGCCGTGCGGACGGATGATCTGATCGATCAGCTGGCGGTGCGACCGCGCGCCATCCCGGCCGGGGCGGTGCAGCGTCGGTTCGTCGGCGTGGCCGTGGCCGGAGGCCTGGCGGCCTTGGTGATGGTGCTGGCCTGGCTGGGCACGCGTGAGGACCTGGCCCAGGCCATGACCGGCCGGATGTTCTGGATGAAGGCGATCTACACCGCCCTGCTGGGCGTGGCGGGCTTCTGGGCCCTGGAGCGCCTGGCGCGGCCGGACGGCGCGCCGCGCAAGGCGTTGCTGTTCGGGGCTCTGGTGCTGGCGCTGTTCGTCGGCATGGGCTTCGGCCAATGGCTGGCCGCCGATTGGGGGCATCGCCGGTCGATGATGATGGGCGGATCCTGGAAGGTCTGCTTCCGCTACATCCTGACCCTGGCCCTGCCGGGGCTGGCGGCGACGCTGGTGGTGCTGCGCGGCATGGCCCCGACCCGCCCGGCCCTGACCGGCTTCGCGGCCGGCGCCTTCGCCGGCGGCGTGGCGGCCACGGTCTACGGCCTGCACTGCGGCGAGAGCACGATGGTGTTCGTGGGCACCTGGTACACCCTGGGCGTGCTGGGAACCGGGGCGCTGGGGGCGTTGGTGGGTCGGTGGGCGCTGCGGTGGTGAGCGCCCTTCACGTCTGAAAACGCAAAAAAGCCTGTCATCCCGGACGAAGCGCGAAGCGCGAAGATCCGGGACCGGGCCGAAGCGCTGAGCTCTGGCGTCGGTCCCGGCTCTCCGCTGCGCCGCGGCCGGGATGACAGGCTTTTGGAAGCTCTAGGCGAAGCCTAGTCCTTCGCGCGTTCCTGGTACGAACCATCCTCGGTCAGGATGATCACCCGGGTGCCCGAGGCGATGTACGGCGGCACCATGGTGCGCACGCCGTTGCTGAGGATGGCCGGCTTGTACGACGAGCTGGCGGTCTGGCCCTTCACCGAGGGTTCGGTCTCGACGATCTCGAGGGTCACGGTGCGCGGCAGTTCCAGGGCGATCGGCACGTCGTTGTGCGTCGACAGGACGACGGTCATGTTTTCCTGCAGATAGGCGCCCAGGTCGCCGATCACGTCCTCGGAGGCGACCAGCTGGTCGAAGGTTTCCGGGTTCATGAAGTGGTAGCCCTCGCCGTCCTGGTACAGGAAGGTGTGGTCGCGCTGGTCGACGAAGGCGCGCTCGACCTGCTCGGTCGTGCGGTAGCGTTCCGACACCTTCACGCCGTCCGAGATGCGGCGCATGTTCAGCTGGGTGACCGGCGTGCCCTTGCCGGGGTGGATGTTTTCGGCGTTGAGGACAACGTAGAGCTTGCCGTCCATATCGACGACGGAACCCTTCCTCAGCGAGCTGGCGGCGACTTTGGTCACGTAGTGCGTCCTTGGATCTCGCGGCGGCCTTGGCCGCGAATTGCGTTAGATATCGCCCTCCTATAGCGATCCTCGCCAAGTTCGCCACCCCCCGACCTGGGACGCCCCGTGCCGACAGCTTCTCCTTCGCCCTGGTGGCGGCCTGAAAACCACGCCGACCGGCGGCCGTTCCTGCTGGCCCGCAACAGGATCAAGGCCGCGTTCCGGGCCTGGTTCGAGGCCGCGGGGTTCCTGGAGGTCGAGACCGCGGCCCTGCAGGTCTCGCCCGGCAACGAGGCCCATCTGCACGCCTTCGAGACCCAGGCCCTGACGCTTTCGGGGGAAAGCGCGCCGCTCTACCTGCACACCTCGCCGGAGTTCTCGTGCAAGAAGCTGCTGGCGGCGGGCGAGCGGCGGATCTTCGATTTCGGCAAGGTCTGGCGCAACCGCGAGCGCGGGGCGCTGCACCATCCGGAGTTCACCATGCTGGAATGGTACCGGGTCGACGCGCCGTACCAGACCCTGATGGACGACTGCGCGGCGTTGCTGGCGCTTTCGGCGGAAACGGTGGGAACCCTCCAATTCCGCTTTCGCGGTCATGACTGCGATCCTTTCGCCGCCCCCGAGCGGGTGACGGTGGCGGAGGCGTTCGCGCGGCACGCGGGCGTCGATCTGCTGGCCTCGATCGACGGGACGGGGGCGACGGATCGCGACGTCCTGGCGGCCTCGGCCAAGGCCGCCGGCATACGGGTGGCCGACGACGACACCTGGGCCGACGTGTTCAGCCGGGTGATCGTCGAGAAGGTCGAGCCGAACCTGGGGATCGGCCGCGCCACGATCCTCTGCGAATACCCGACCGCCGAGGCGGCCCTGGCGCGGCCCAAGCCCGGCGACCCGCGCGTGGCCGAGCGGTTCGAGCTCTATGCCTGCGGGGTCGAGCTGGCCAACGCCTTCGGCGAGCTGACCGACGCCGGCGAACAGCGCCGCCGCTTCGAGGCCGAGATGGACGAGAAGGCCCGGGTCTATGGCGAGCGCTACCCGTTGGACGAGGATTTCCTGGCCGCCCTGGCGATCATGCCGAACGCTTCGGGCTCGGCCCTGGGCTTCGACCGCCTGGTGATGCTGGCGGCGGGGGCGTCGCGGGTGGACCAGGTGCTGTGGACGCCGGTGGCGGGGTAGGGATCAATATTTGGCGTTTCGGCCGTTCAATCCCTCTCGAAGCCATTCCCCCTTTATCCCGTCATTCCCGCCACAAGGGCGGGAATGACGGATAGATTTTTGGGTGCGCCTGAATGTCGACAAACCCCTACCCCCGCGCCCGCACCAGCCAGCAGGCCGCGGTGAACCGCGCCACGCCGTCGGCCAGAAAGGGCGCGAAGCCCCGCCGCACGGCCTCGATCACCGCGGCGCGACGACCGGCCTCCAGGCTCGGCAGCATCAGACCCACGGGCCCCATGCGCGTCGCGTAGGTTTCCAGGTCGTCCGCCGGCACGGCGCAGGCGACGTCCAGCGGCTGGAGGTCCGCGTCCCGCCATCCCGCCGCCGACAGGATCCCGCCCACCCGATCCGGATCGGCGAAGGCGAACTGGCCCGGGGCGTCGGGCGCGCGCTTGGGCAGCTCGGGCAGCAGCGGGCCGGCCGCCCGCTCCGCCGCGGCCATGAACGGGTTCTCGTCGGTCCCGCGCCAGACGATGCAGGCCAGGCCCGCTTCGGGACGCGCGGCCCGCCGCAGATTGGCGAAGGCGGCGACCGGATCGTCGAAGAACATCACCCCGAACCGCGAAATGACCGCGTCGAAGCTCGCGGGCTGGAAGGCGTGCTGCTGGGCGTCGGCGACCACGAAATCGGCGTTGTCGACCGCCTGTTCGGCCGCCCGCCGCCGCGCCAGGTCGATCAGCGGCGCGGACAGGTCAAGGCCGGTGGAGCGGCCTTGCCCCTTCAGGCTCCGCGCCACGGCGAAGGTGGTGGCGCCCGCGCCGCACCCCACGTCGAGCACCGCGCGCGCCCCGTGTTCCCGGATCGCGTCGACCAGCGGCTGTTCGAACGGTTCGAACAGGCGGTCGAGCATGGCGTTCTGCTCGACCCAGTTGCGGCCGGCCCCGCCGTTCCAGAGCTCGGTCTGGGCCTTGTTGGCCTCGGTTTGCGGCTGCGTCACGCGCGGTCCTCCTTGCTTTCCAAGCGGGCTATGGACGAGGCTACGACCTCAAGTCGACTTGAGGTCAATCGTGAAACTTCTCGACATCGCGCAGGTGGCTCGAGGAACGGGCATGGCGGCCTCCCGGTTGCGGTTCTACGAGGAAAAGGGCCTGATCGTCTCGATCGGCCGGCGGGGGCTGAAGCGGCTGTTCGAGGCCGGCGTGATCGAGCGCCTGTCGCTGATCGCCCTGGCCCAGACGGCGGGGTTTTCGCTGGACGAGATCGCCGGCATGTTCGACGTGGCGGGCAAGCCGCGCCTGGACCGCGCGCGGCTCTCGGCCAAGGCCGACGACCTGGACCAGACGATCCGCCGCCTCTCCGCCCTGCGCGACGGCCTGCGCCACGCCGCGGCCTGTCCCGCGCCCAGCCACATGGCGTGCCCGACCTTCCGGCGGCTGCTGAAGGGCGCGGTCAAGGCGCGGCCCCGGGCGTTCGTCGACGACCTCGGCTAAGCCGCCGCATTGCTCCGGGCCGCCTAATCCGCCATATCCCGCGCCTCATGACCGCCGCCCGCACCCTCCGCAGCGCCGCCGCCCTGGCCGAAGCCGGCCTGATCGCTCCCGAGCGGCTGCCGGCGCTTGAGGCCGTGGCGGCGCGCTACGCCGTGGCGATCACCCCGGACATGGCCTCGCTGATCGACCCGGCCAACGAGAGCGACCCGATCGCCCGCCAGTTCCTGCCCGACGAGGCCGAGCTGCTGGAAAGCCCCGGCGAGGTCGCCGACCCGATCGGCGACGAGGCCCACAGCCCGGTCGAGGGGATCGTCCACCGCTATCCCGACCGCGTGCTGCTGAAACCCACCCACACCTGCGCGGTCTATTGCCGGTTCTGCTTCCGCCGCGAGGTGATCGGGCCCGAGGGCCTGGCCAACCTGTCGCCCGAGAAGCTGGACGCCGCCTTCGCCTATATCGCCGCCCACCCGGAGATCTGGGAGGTGATCGTCACCGGCGGCGACCCGCTGGTGCTGTCGCCGCGCCGCCTGCGCGACCTGGGCGAGCGGCTGGCCAGGATCGACCATGTGAAGGTCGTGCGCTTCCACACCCGCGTGCCGGTGGTCGATCCGGCGGCGATCACCGAGGACATGGTCCAGGCCCTGAAGGCCGGCGGCAAGACGGTCTATGTGGCCCTGCACGCCAACCACCCGCGCGAACTGACCGACGCGGCCCGCGCCGCCGTCGCCCGGATCATCGACGCCGGCATCCCGATGCTGAGCCAGACCGTGCTGCTCAAGGGCGTCAACGACGATCCCGAGACCCTGGGCGCCCTGATGCGCGGCTTCGTCGAGAACCGCGTGCGGCCCTACTACCTGCACCACGGCGACCACGCGCCGGGCACGGCCCATCTGCGCACCACGGTGGAGGAAGGCCGCGCCCTGATGCGCGCCATCCGCGGCCGGTTCTCGGGCCTGTGCCAGCCGACCTATGTGCTCGACATCCCCGACGGCCACGGCAAGGTGCCGATCGGGCCGGACTATCTGGCGGTCGACGGTCAGGTCGAGGATCCGAACGGCGGGGCGCACGCCTATCCGCCGGTCACGCCGATCTGACCCGAACGGATTTTCCGAACCTTCCGGCCGGCGAGGTATTTGGGACACGCCGACCCATGAAACGGGGTCGGTGTCGTCGGAGTCCGCCGTGTCTCGTCCCATCAATCCGCCATCCGTGTCCGGCGCGGGCGGCCGTGAACTGCCCGCCTATGTCAGCAACGGCCTGATCGGCCTGCGCGTGCGCTGCCAGCCGCTGCGGGCCGGCATGACCATCGTCGGCGGCTACGCCGGCGAGGACCCCGAACGGCGGATCGAGGGCGCGACGCCCGCGCCCTATCCCCTGGCCGGCGACATCGCCGTCGACGGGGCCTGGCTGTCCGACCTGCCGCACCAGGTCGGCGACCTGGAGCAGGCCTACGACTTCGCCACGGGCGAGCTGACCAGCCGGTTCGTCTTCCAGGCCGGCGCCCGCCTCCTGACCTGCACGGTGCTGACCTTCGCCAGCCGAGAGGACCCGACCCTGGTCTGCCAGGAGACCACGCTCGAGGTCGACGGCGCCTGCGACCTGCAGGTGCGCGCGGGCGTCGAGACCACCGGCGTCCTGGGCCGGGCTCTGCGGTTCCTGCGCGACACGCCGGGCGAAGGAAAGGCCGACGTCGATGGCACCCTGCTGTGGGAGTCGGCCGGCGGGCTCGGTCGTCTGGGCCTGGCCTATGTCACCGAGATCTCCGGCGGCGCGGCGGCGGGCGTCGAGCCCGTGCGTCCGGCCCTGGACGGCCAGGGGCTGATCACCACCTACGCCTTCCGCGGCGGAGCGCGCGCCACCTATCGCCTGCGGCAGATCACCAGCCTGGTGCCCAGCGCCATGCACGGCCGTCCGGACGAGCACGCGGGGCGGATGGCCGCCAAGGCGCGGCACGACGGCTTCGACGCGATCCGCGCCGAGAACCGCGCGGCCTGGGACGAGCTGTGGAAGGGGCGGGTGCGGCTGGTAGGCGCCGACGACCGCTGGCAGGCCCTGGCCGACGCGGCGTTCTTCTATCTCAACACCTCGGCCCACGCCTCGTCGTGCGCCTCGACCTCGATCTTCGGTTTGGCCACCTGGCACGACTATCACTACTATTACGGCCACGTGATGTGGGACATCGAGGCCTTCGCGGCGCCCGTCCTGACCCTGCTCCAGCCCCAGGCGGCCCACGCTCTGCTGGACTATCGCTTCCGCAATCTGCGGTCCGCGCGGACCAACGCCCAGCTGATGGGCCGCGAAGGCGCGCAGTTTCCCTGGGAGAGCTCGCCGTCGGCGGGGGAAGAGGCCGCGCCCTTGCCGGGCACGGCGTGCTGGCACGAGGACCACGTCTCGCTGGACGTGGCGCGGGCCTTCGCCCTGTTCGCCGACGCGACCGGCGAAGGCGAGTTTCGGCGCGAGAAGGCCTGGCCGGTCCTGTCCGCGGTCGCCGACTGGATCGTCTCGCGCGCCCACCGGACCGCCGAGGGCTACGAAATCCGCGCCTCCATGGGCATCGCCGAACGGGAGCAGCCGGTCGACAACGCCGCCTTCACCAACATGGCCGCCGTGGTGGTGTTGAACGACGCCGTCCGGATCGGCGAGCGCCTGGGCCGGTCGATCGATCCGCGCTGGCGGGCCGTCGCCGACGGCATGGTCCTGCCGCGCCGCGATCGGGTGGTCGTCTCGCACGACGGCTATCGCAAGACCGAGGAGAAGGGCGGCACGCCCGATCCGCTGATGGGAGTGTGGCCGTTCGGCTACCGACTGGATCCCGAGGACGAGCAGGCGACCCTGGGGTTCTATCTCGACCAGGCCGACGCCTATGTCGGCAGCCCGATGCTGTCGGCCCTGTACGGCGCCTGGGCGGCGCGGACGGGCGACCGCGCCCTGGCGCTGAAGCTGCTGGACGAGGGCTACGCCAAGTTCCAGAGCGGCCGCTTCGCCCAGATCCTCGAATACCGCCCCGACCGGTTTCCGGAACAGCCGCGGGCCGGTCCGTTCTTCGCCAACATGGGCGGCTTCCTGTCGAGCCTGGTTCTGGGCTTTCCGCGCCTGGAGCCCGGCGAGGGCGAGCCGGAAACCTGGTCCAAGGCGCCGGTGGTCCTGCCGACCGGCTGGGAGGCGATCCAGATCGACCGGCTCTGGGTGCGCGGCCGGCCCATGCGGCTGGAGGCCCGGCACGGCGAGCCGGCGCGCCTGACGCCGGCGGAGGACTAGGATCTGTCGGCAGTCATGCCGCTGGGGTCCAACCATCCCTCTCCACCGTCATTCCCGCCACAAGGGCGGGAATGACGACCTATTGAACTGAAAAAGGCCTCCCGGGTCGCCCTGGGAGGCCTCTTCACATGTCGCGAAAGCGGACCGGTCAGGCGTTGGCGATGGCCGTGGCGATCGCGTCGGTCGGCTGGCCGGTCAAGTCCTTGGCGAGTTCGCCGACCAGCTTGGCCTGCAGCGCCTTGTGCCAATGCTTGCGCAACTCGCCGAGCGTCTTCGGCGCGGCGACGACGAACAGGGTCTCGAACTGATTGGTCAGGGCCTGCTGGTTCAGCAGGGCCGCGACGCCGGTGGCGTACCCGTCCTCGGCCTGGGTGCTGTCGTCGGGATTGGACGCGCTGGACGGATGGCCGCCCGAGCCGCCGCCGCCGTTGATGTCCGGCGTGGGCAGGGAGGTCAGTTCGGGGGCGTGGTCGCCGGTGTTCTTGAACAGCACCAGCTTCTCGCCGTCGACGACGGCCACCAGGGCGCCTTTGGGAAGTATCATCGTGCGTGTCCTTGAACCAATGGGGCCTGTTAACGGCCCGCGAGGACGGGAGTTGCCCCGGGCGTCGCCCGCGGGCGAATGATCTGACGAACCACGCATGAAAAAGGCCTCCCGGGTCTCCCCGGAAGGCCTCTTCGCATCCACGAAAGCCGGAAACCTTACTCGGCCGCGGCCTTCTTCGCCGTCGCGCCGAACTTGGCGTTCAGTTCGCCGGCGCTGTAGCGCTTGGCCATGGTCGCGGTCGACAGGACCTTGATCTTGTCGGCGTGGCCGGCCGAGCCGAACTGCACGAAGCGCTCCTGGCAGACCTTGCGCATGGCCTCCTTGGCGGGCTTGAGATAGGCGCGCGGGTCGAACTCGTGCGGCTTCTCGGTCAGGATCTTGCGGATCGCGCCGGTGATGGCCAGGCGGTTGTCGGTGTCGACATTGACCTTGCGAACGCCGTGCTTGATGCCGCGCTGGATCTCCTCGACCGGCACGCCCCAGGTCTGGGGAATGGCGCCGCCGTACTGGTTGATGATGTCCTGCAGGTCCTGCGGAACGCTGGAGCTGCCGTGCATCACCAGGTGGGTGTTGGGCAGGCGCTGGTGGATCTCCTCGATCACGTTCATGGCCAGGACGTCGCCGTCCGGCTTGCGCGTGAACTTGTAGGCTCCGTGGCTGGTGCCCATGGCGATGGCCAGGGCGTCGACGCCGGTCCGCTCGACGAACTCGACCGCCTGGTCGGGATCGGTCAGCAGCTCGTCGTGGCTGAGCTTGCCCTCGAAGCCGTGGCCGTCCTCGGCCTCGCCCATGCCGCTCTCGAGCGACCCGAGCACGCCCAGTTCGCCTTCGACGGAGACGCCGCAGGCGTGGGCCATCTCGACCACCTTGCGGGTGACCTCGACGTTGTATTCGTAGGTGGCGGGGGTCTTGGCGTCCTCCATCAGCGAGCCGTCCATCATCACCGAGGTGAAGCCGTACTGGATCGCCGTGGCGCAGGTCGCCGGGCCGTTGCCGTGGTCCTGGTGCATGCACACCGGGATGTTGGGATAGATCTCGGCCAGGGCGTCGATCATCCGGGCCAGCATGATGTCGTTGGCGTAGCTGCGCGCGCCGCGCGAGGCCTGGATGATGACCGGGGAGTTGACGGCTTCCGCCGCCTCCATGATCGCCAGGCCCTGCTCCATGTTGTTGATGTTGAAGGCCGGCAGCGCGTAGTCATGCTCCGCCGCATGATCCAGCAACTGTCTTAGCGTGATCCTCGCCACGTGGTGTTCTCCTGCAAGCGTGAGTGATTTGGGTCGTTTCTTGTTTTTGGGGCCCGACGCTGATGCGTTCTTTGCCCTGGTCGTGCGTGAAATCCTCGTCCTTCGACAAGCTCAGGATGAGGATTTCAAGTTGGCGTCGCGTTCAATTCAGCCCTCATCCTGAGCTTGTCGAAGGACGAGGGCGAGCCATGAACGCGGGTATCTCCTCCTAGGCTTCCAAGGCTGAGACACCCGGAAGCGTCTTGCCCTCCATCCATTCAAGAAACGCGCCGCCGGCGGTCGAGACGAAGGTGAAATCGCCCGATACGCCCGCGTGGTTCAGGGCGGCCACGGTATCACCGCCGCCGGCCACGGCGACGATCTTACCCGATTTAGCGAGTTTCGCGGCGTGTTTTGCCGCCGAAACCGTCGCTTCGTCGAACGGAGGCACCTCGAAAACGCCCAAAGGACCGTTCCAGATCAGGGTATTGCTCGAATCCATGGCTTCGATCAGCCGCTGGGCGCTCTTGGGGCCGGCGTCCAGGATCAGGTCGTCGGGCTGGACGTCGGCCAGCTCGCGGGTCTCGGCGTCGACGCCGGGCGCGACCTTCTTGGCCACGACCACATCGATCGGCAGCAGCAGTTCGCAGCCCGACTTCTGCGCCGTGGCGATGATCTGGCGGGCGGTGTCGGCCAGGTCCTTCTCGCAGAGCGAGCCGCCGATGTCGTGGCCCTGGGCGAACAGGAACGTGTTGGCCATGCCGCCGCCGATCGCCAGGCGGTCCAGCTTGGCGACCAGGTTGTTGAGCAGGTCCAGCTTGGTCGAGACCTTGGAGCCGCCGACGATGCCCAGCACGGGCTTTTTGGGGTTGCCGAGCGCGGCGTCGAGGGCGTCGAGCTCGCGCTGCATGGCCAGGCCCGGATAGGAGGGCAGGATGCGGGCCAGGGCTTCGGTCGAGGCGTGGGCGCGGTGGGCGGCGCTGAAGGCGTCGTTGACATAGAGGTCGCCGTTGGCGGCCAGCTGGGCGGCGAAGTCGGGGTCGTTCTTTTCCTCGCCGGCGTGGAAGCGGACGTTCTCAAGCAGGGCGACGCCGCCGTTCTCCATGGCGTTGACCACCTCGGCGGCCGCCGGGCCGACGCAGTCGCTGGCGAAGGCCACCTCTTGCTCCAGCAGCTTGCCCAGCGGCTCGGCGACGAAGGCCAGGCTCATCTCGGGCACGACCTTGCCCTTGGGGCGGTCGAAGTGGGCCAGCAGGATGACCTTGGCGCCCTTGGTCGACAGGTAGTGGATGGTCGGCAGGGCCGCGCGCAGGCGGGTGTCGTCGGTGATCGCTCCGCCGTCGACGGGCACGTTGAAGTCCACCCGGACCAGGGCGCGCTTGCCGGCGAGATCGGCGGTGTCGAGGGTGCGGAAGGGCATGGGTTTTCTCAGTGGTTAGAGGAGGCCCGGTGCTCAAAGCACGCGGTAGAGTTCGGCGGTAGGATTGGTCTGCGGCCGCGCGAACAAGCCCGGCAAGAACATCGCGCCAGTGATCACGCCGGCCACGACGAAGTGCGCCAGGCGCGCCTTCCCCCGGTGGACAAGCCCGATCCAGATCAGGGCGGCCAACCAGAGAGCGGAGAAAGCGATGAGCAGGAGAAGGTCGATGCCCGAAGGCGTGAGCCAGGGCCCCTTCAGCAAGGGCAGAACGAACGGGAGTGCGATCAAGGTTGGGCCGCCGACAAAGGCGCCCAACCAGATCAGGCCGGTCGCGGCCCAGAGCAGGATTTGCTTGGGCCGCGCCGTCATCAGAGGAACTTCGCCATCACCAGGGCCGTGTCGGCCATGCGGGTCGCGAAGCCCCATTCGTTGTCGTACCAGCTGAGCACGCGGACCAGCTTGCCCTCGATGACCTGGGTCTGGGGCAGGGCGGCCGTCGAGCTGGCGGCGATGTGGTTCAGGTCCGACGAGACCAACGGCTCGGTGGTGGTGAACAGCACGCCGTTCATGTCGCCGTCGGCGGCGGCCTTCAGGGCGGCGTTGACCTCGTCGACCGTGGTGTCGCGCGAGGGCACGACCTTCAGGTCGATGACCGAGACGTTCGGGGTCGGGACGCGGATGGACGAGCCGTCCAGCTTGCCCTTCAGGGCCGGCAGCACCAGACCCAGGGCCTTGGCGGCGCCGGTCGAGGTCGGGATCATGCTCAGGGCCGCGGCGCGGGCGCGGTAGAGGTCCTTGTGCATGGTGTCCAGCGTCGGCTGGTCGCCGGTGTAGCTGTGGATCGTGGTCATGTAGCCACGCTCGATGCCGACCAGGTCCTGCAGAACCTTGGCCACCGGGGCCAGGGCGTTGGTGGTGCACGAACCGTTGGAGACGACGATGTCGTCGGCGGTCAGGACGTCGTGGTTGACCTTGTAGACGATGGTCTTGTCGGCGCCGTCGGCCGGGGCCGAGACCAGCACGCGCTTGGCGCCGGCCTTCAGGTGCAGGGCGGCCTTGTCGCGGGCGGTGAAGATGCCGGTGCACTCGAACGCGATGTCGACGTTCAGGTCCTTGTGCGGCAGCTCCTCGGGATTGCGGATCGCCGTGACCTTGATCTTGCCCAGGCCGACGTCGATCCAGTCCTCGCCCGAGGTGACGACGCCGGGGAAGCGGCCATGGACGCTGTCGTAGCGCAGCAGGTGGGCGTTGGTCTCGACGGGGCCCAGGTCGTTGATGGCGACGACCTCGATGTCGCGGCGCGCGTGCTCGGCGATGGAACGCAGGACGAGACGTCCGATCCGGCCGAAGCCGTTGATGGCGACGCGAATGGCCATGAGGTCTTTCTCCTAACGAGCGTCCGGTCCAGGCGACCGACGTTACCTTGATTTTGCAGCGCGTTTTGCGGTGCGGGGCGGGGAAGTCAACCCCAAGAAACCTCCGCGAGCGCTCACATTGGATGAGCTATTGTTATCCGCGCCGTTTCATCGCCCAATTGTCGCCATGGCGGGTGGCGAAGCGGACGGCAGTCTATATGTTGCGCCGCATGATTGGACGATGCCGATGACCCCGGGCGAAGGGAACGCTCTCGAGCTGGCCGCGCGACGCCTTGAGCGCGCCGTCAGCCAGCTGGAACAGAAGATCACGGCCGAGCGCACCGCGCGTCTGGCCGCGTTCTCGGCCGCCGCTTCCGCGGCGTCGTCGGGCGCCGCGTCTGGCGATCCCGGCCTGTTCGATGTCGAGGCCGAGTCCAAGGCCGCGCGCCTGGTCGCCGACCTCGAGGCCGCGCGGGCCCGCGAGAAGGCTCTCGAGGAGGCCGGCGAGCAGGCTTCCGAGGCCCTGGGCCGCGCCATCGCCGAGATCCGCGCCGCCCTGGGCGACGAAAGCCTGATCACCGAAGGCGTGCACGACGAAGAGGAAGACCTCGGCGACGAGGGGCCCGAAGCCGGCGACCTGTTCGACTTAGATGACGGCGTGACGGAAAGGGAGGCCTGATCCATGGCCCAACTGACCATCCAGGTGAACGGCCGGCCCTACACCGTCGGCTGCGAGGACGGGCAGGAAGCCCACCTGCTGGAAATCGCCCGCCTGTTCGACCGCCAGGTCCGCCAGGTCAGCCAGGACGTCGGCCAGCTGGGCGAGACGCGGCTGTTCCTGATGGGCGCCCTGCTGCTGGCCGACGAGCTGTCGGACCTGAAGCTGCGCCTGGCCCACGCCCAGTCCGAACTGGCCCGCCTGCAGACCGAACAGACCCGCGTCGAGATCCGGGCGATCAAGGCCCTGGACGGGGCCTCCGAGAGGATCGAGGCGCTGGTTCAGGGGTAGGCGGGCGTTCGCTTCCGCTCTCAAATGTTGTCATCCCGGAAGCGCGTAGCGCTGTCCGGGACCCAGGTGACTGGGCAAAAGCGGTGCGGCCGCCCCTGGGTCCCGGCTCTACGCTTCGCTTCGGCCGGGATGACAACCGTTGAGAATGCAAGGGCCGCGTATTAGCCGACCGCCATCTCCCGCAACACCTCCGCGATCACCGCCAGCCCCCGCTCGGCCGCCTCGGGCTCGGCCAGGCTGAAGTTCAGGCGGATCGTCGAACTGGCCCCGCCCTCGGCCAGGAAGTGGCTTCCGGGCGTGAACAGCACGCCGCGCTCGACGCAGCGCTTCAGCAGCGCCTCGACGTCGATCCCGTCCTCCAGGGTCAGCCAGAAGAACAGCCCGCCCGGCGGCAGCGACCACGACGCCCTGTTGCCCAGATGCCGCGTCAGGGCGTCGGCGAAGGCGTCGCGCTTGTTGCGATAGAGGGCGGTGACCTGGTCCATCCGCTCGGCCCGCCCCGGATCGTTCAGATATTGCAGCACCATCCACTGGCTCAGTCGGTTGGTGTGCAGGTCGGCCGCCTGCTTCAGCTGGACCAGCAGCGGGAACAGGTCGGGCGAGGCGGTCAGGTAGCCCAGGCGCAGGCCCGGGGCGACGGTCTTGGAGAACGAGCCCTGATAGATCCACGAGCCGCCCGTCATGCCGGCGCAGACCGGCGTGCGGTCGCAGGGCTCATAGACCAGGTCGCGATAGGGATCGTCCTCGAACAGGATAACGTCGTTGGCCTGGCAGGCCCGGGCCATGGCCTGGCGCTCGGCGGCGGTCCAGCAGTGGCCGGACGGGTTCTGGAAGGTGGGGATGACGTAAGCCATCGCGGGCGGCGCCTCGGCCCAGCCGGCCCCGGGGGCGCTTCTGTCGATGATCTCGAACCGGGCGCCGTAGAAGCGGAACACCTGCAGGGCGGCCAGATAGGCCGGCGACTCCACGGCCAGGGCGGTTCCGGCGTCGACCACCAGCTTGGCGGCCAGGTCGATGCCCTGCTGCGAGCCGGACAGGATCAGGATGCGGTCGGCGTCGGTGTCGAGGCCCAGGGCGGCCAGGTCCTCGGCGACCTTGGCGCGCAGGGCCGGCTCGCCCTCGGTGGGGCCGTACTGCAGCAGGTCGCGCGGCGGCGGGGGCAGGTCCAGCCCCGCGAAGGTCTCGGGCGAGGGCAGGCCGCCGGCGAACGAGATCATGCCCGGGCGCTGCGACACGTTGAGCATGTCGCGCACCGGCGAGGGCTTGATGTCCGCACTCCGCATCGACAGGCGCGCCATCGCCGTCCCTCCCAACCGTGTCCAAAATAGCGTCAAGATGCTTGACCTATCGACACCATGAGGCGGCAACGCCTATTGTGTCAATATGGTTGACCTGGATAATCCTGCCCTGACGGGCTATCTCCACCCCGAGATCGAGCAATTCTATTTCGCCTATCGCGGCTTTACCGACCGTGCTGACCGAATTCTGGACAGGCGTGGCCTGGGCCGGGTGCATCACCGCATCCTGTATTTCATCGGCCGCCGGCCGGACGTCTCGGTGCGCGGCCTGCTCGACCTGCTGGCCGTCAGCAAGCAGGCCCTGAACGCGCCCCTGCGCCAGCTGATGGAGATGGGCCTGGTCGGCGCCGAGGCCGGCGCTCAGGACCGCCGGGTCAAGAATCTGCGCCTGACACCCCAGGGCCGGAAGCTGGAAGCCGAACTCACCGAAGCCCAGACGCGGCATTTGCGGGCGGCGTTCGACCGGGCGGGGGCGGAGGCGCAGCGGGGGTGGAGCGCGGTGATGGGGGAACTGGTGAAGGGTTAGCGGCCCACCCACTTGCCCCCACCTGGCGGCTTCGCCGCCTGTCCGCCCCCATAGGGGGCGGAGGACGCGCACCGCGCTGGCGGCGGCACCTCTTCCCCCTGTGGGGGAAGACGACCGCGAAGCGGTCCGTAGGGGGCAAGTGCGACAACACCCCACTGGTATTGCGGGCCCCGAACGCCTATCTTCTCCAACGGCGGGTCAGCTGTGGCCCTCGTCGAAGATTTCTATTCCCAGGGACCTTAATCTCTCTATCGGGATCTGTTCCCTCCCGTGGCCGTGGCTGCGGGAACACGGAGCCCACCTGTAACAAACAGGTTCGAGTGGATTGAAACGTCTTCACGGTTCTTCACGGCGCCGCCACCTTCCCCCATTCTGATGCGATCCAGCGTTCCGACGCGTGAGATCCGCATGCGAAAGACCAAGGCCCTGATCGGCAGCGCCCTGTTCCTGGTCGTCGCCCCCGGCGTGGTGGCGGGGCTGGTTCCCTGGCTGCTGACCGGCTGGCGGTTCGCCGCCTGAAATGGCAGGAGAGGCCATGGTCATCGCCGATCCCGCCGCCGCCAAGATCGCCCTGCGTGTGTTCGTCCGCAACCGCCGCAAGGAACTGGCCCTGGAGCATCCCGAGGCCGGCTGGATGGTCGTCGACGTCGCCCGCGAACCCCTGGCCGCGCGCTTCCCGGAGCCGGCCGGCAAGGTCGCGGCCGTCTATTTCGGCCTGGGCTCGGAGGTCGAGACCCGTCCCCTGGCCGACTGGCTGGTCGAGCAGGGCTGGACCCTGGCCCTGCCCAGCGTCGAGGATGAGGACGGCCACATGGTCTTCCGCCGGTGGACGCCCGGCGACCCGCTGGTCCACGACCAGATCGGCCTGAACGCCCCCGATCCGTCGCGCCCGATGCTGGAGCCGGACCTGGTGGTCGCGCCCCTGCTGGCCTTCGACCGCCAGGGACGGCGTCTGGGCCAGGGCGGCGGCTACTACGATCGGGCGCTGGCGGCGCTGCGGACCCGCCGGCCGGTGTTCATGCTGGGCCTGGCCTATGTGGGACAGGAGACACAGGGGCTGCCCGATGAGCCTCACGACCAACGATTGGACGCCATCCTGACGGAAAGCGAGTATATCGCCGTCCAAGAGGACTGAAATTCATGCGTTTTGCTTTCTTCGGCGATGTCGTCGGCAAATCCGGCCGCGACGGTTTGGCCGACCATCTGCCCGCCCTGCGCCGCCAGCTGCAGCTGGAGTTCGTGATCATCAACGCCGAGAACGCCGCCGCCGGCTTCGGGATCACCGAGAACACGGCGCGCGAGCTGTTCGAGGCCGGGGCCGACTGCCTGACCCTGGGCAACCACAGCTGGGACCAGCGCGAGGCCCTGACCTATATCGTGCGCGAGCCGCGCCTGATCCGTCCGGCCAACTATCCGATCCTGTCGGACGCCCCGGGCCGCGGCAGCCACCTGTTCCAGACCGAGGGCGGCCGGACCATCATGGTCGTCAACCTGCTGGGCCGGGTGCACATGGACGCCATGGACGACCCGTTCGCGGCCGCCGACCGCGAGCTGGACAAGGCCCCGCTGGGCCAGGTGGCCGACGCGGTGGTGGTCGACATGCACTGCGAGGCCACGTCCGAGAAGATGGCCATGGGCCACTATTGCGACGGCCGCGCCTCGCTGGTCGTGGGCACCCACACCCATGTGCCGACCGCCGACGCCCAGATCCTGCCCGGCGGCACCGCCTACCAGACCGACGCCGGGGCCTGCGCCGACTATGACAGCGTGATCGGCAACCAGAAGGAAGAGCCGCTGCGGCGGTTCACCACCAAGATCAGCGGCGGGCGCTACACCCCCGCCTCGGGTCCCGCCACGGTCTGCGGCGTGTTCGTCGAGACCGACGACCGCACGGGCCTGGCGGTCCGCGTCGAGCCGATCCGGGTCGGCGGGCGGCTGAAGGAGACCGTGCCGGAGGTTTGAAACCCTCTCCCGGAGGGGAGAGGGTCCCCTAAGGAAGCCGGCCGCGCTTGCGCGCGTCATACCTTCGGTCACAAGGTCGCCGCGCGACCCCAAACCTCTCCGAAGGAGCACCCCCATGACCGACGCCATCTACACCGCCCACGCCCATGCCGTCGGCGGCCGCGAAGGGACCGCCAAGACCGACGACGGCCACCTGGACGTCAAGCTGGGCTATCCCAAGTCGATGGGCGGCAACGGCGAGGGGACCAATCCCGAGCAGCTGTTCGCGGCCGGCTACGGGGCCTGCTTCCTGGGCGCCCTGGGGCTGGTGGCTCGCGGCCAGGGCGTCAAGCTGGGCGAGCACAGCCTCGACATCGAGGTCGACCTGATCAAGGACGACACCAGCTTCCATATCGGCGCCCGCCTGACGCTGAACGCCCCCGACCTCGACGCCGACACCGCCCAGAAGCTGCTGCAGGCCGCCCACCAGGTCTGCCCGTACTCGAAGGCGACGCGCGGCAATATCGAGGTCGAGCTGAAGGTGGCTTAGGGGACACGATAGTCGACGCGGTGCGTGGTCCTCGTCCTTCCACAAGCTCAGGATGAGGACCATTGTGGAGGCCTCGGCATTAGAAAACCTCATCGTGAGCTTGTCGAAGGACGAGGTTTTCGCTTCCCAGGCAGAATGTCGATCAACCCTGGCGCCGCCGCTTTCCCGGCGAGACGCGTCGCACGATCAGCTCGTCGATCTCCAGCCGGCGAATCCGCGCCTTGCCGACCGACAGGCGGCCGATGGCCAGGGCGCCGATGGCCAAGGCCCCGACCGCCAGCGCCCCGACCGCCAGGCCGCCCAACGCGGCCGCGCCCGTCGACAGGGCTCCGGCGGCCACGACCCCCGCCGCCGCCGGGGACTTGTGGGCCGCGTGGATCGCGTCCTGGTCCTGCGCCTCGAGAGCCCCGAGGCGAGCCGGGTCGAACGGTTCAGACAGGAAATCGGACGGGGTCATCTAGGGTCTCCAGCGCGGGCTTCGCAGCTTGGAGGATGACAATACGGGGCGCCAAGCGCTAGAAGCGCCGCCTAACTTTCACTTCGCAGATCAGAGAAGAGCCTCCGAATGGCCGGCCACTCGAAATTCAAGAACATCATGCACCGCAAGGGCCGCGCCGACGCCGCGCGCTCCAAGCTGTTCTCCAAGCTGTCGCGGGAGATCACCGTGGCGGCCAAGGCGGGCCTGCCCGACCCGAACATGAACCCGCGCCTGCGCCTGGCCGTGAACAACGCCAAGGCCGAAAGCCTGCCCAAGGACGTCATCGACCGCGCGATCAAGAAGTCGCAGATGGGCGACGCGGCCGACTATTCCGAGATCCGCTATGAAGGCGTCGCCGCCGGCGGCGTCGGAATCATCGTCGAGGTGCTGACCGACAACAAGAACCGCGCCGCCGCCAATGTCCGCTCCTACTTCACCAAGATGGGCGGCAACATGGGGGCCACCGGCTCGGTGACCTTCAACTACGACCGGGTCGGCCAAGTCAGCTATCCGGCCAAGGTCGCGTCCGAGGACGAGATGATGGAGGCCGCCATCGAGGCCGGCGCCGACGACGTGGTGTCCGACATGGACGAGGAGGGCGAGGGCCACACGGTCTACACCGCCTTCGAGGACCTCAACGACGTGGCCGCCGCCCTGGAAGCCAAGTTCGGCGTGGCCAGCAACACCAAGATCGCCTGGCGGCCCAAGAGCCAGGTCCCGGTCACCGGCGACGCCGTGGCCACCCTGATGAAGCTGCTCGACGCCCTGAACGAGGACGACGACGTCCAGGACGTCTACTCCAACGAAGAGATCAGCGACGAGGACGCCGCCAAGCTGGGCTGACCTGATCCTTCTCCCCTCGCGGGAGAAGGTGGCGCGCAGCGCCGGATGAGGGGTCTCGCAGGCATCGAAAGCCGCGCCCAGCCGAAAGGCGGGGCGCGGCTTTTGCGTTCACGCGACCCCTCGCCCGACCTGCTTCGCGGGCCACCCTCTCCCGCGAGGGGAGAGGGGAGGGGGATGCCCACCAACCCCCGCGTGCCAGATTTCCAAATCCAACCTTGCGGAGACTCAAAATCAGGGATTTCCCTGATTTTCGTCTCCGGACACGCCGGCGCCTGAGCGGATTTCTCAAGCTGGAGTGTTTGGTTCGCGGGCCGGCATGTTGGGGAACGTCATGGAACGCCTTCGCTTTCGCACGATGGGGGAAATCCTCTACGAGCTGATGACCGGGCTGCTGTTCTACCCGCGCACCCTCTGGCGCGTGCTGCTGTGGCCCGCCGAGGCCTCGGCCACGTCGCAGGCGGGGCGGGAGGAGGGCGACCTGATCAGCCCGCCGCTGTTCCTGCTGATCTCCATCCTGCTGGCCCAGGCCCTGGACCTGTTCCTGCGCGGCGAACTGGGCGAGGCGGCGGCGTCCTCGGGCCTTGGCCCGTTGCTGTTCCGCGCGGTGGCCTTCAGCCTGTTTCCGCTGGTGATGGCGGTGGGCACGCTGCGGCGCCAGGGACGCCCCGTCGACCACGCGACCCTGCGCGAGCCGTTCGAGCTGCAATGCCTGTGCGCCGCGCCGTTCGCCCTGTCGCTTTCCGTCGCCGTCATCCTGATCGCCTCGCCGACCGCCTCGACCCGGCTGGCGGGCGCGGCGATCGGCCTGGCGGCCGTCGCCTGGTACCTGTGCGTCCAGACCCGCTGGCTTCACCGGCGCCTGGCGGTGGGCAGCTTCCGGGCGTTTCGGACGGCGACCTGGCTGTTCGCCGTGGCCCTGTTCTGCTGCCTGCCGCCCGCCTTGCTGATCCTGGGGCCGCGCGGGCCGTAGCCGGGGCGAAAACCGGCGGCCCGGGCGGCGGAGCGGCTTCCCGGCGACCGGGCGGCCGCGCTATGCTGGCCGCATGCCGCTGCGCTTGCACATCGATACCGACTGCGGCGTCGACGACGCCCTGGCCCTGGCCATGCTGGCGCGCTCGCGCGACCTGGTGGAGATCGTTTCGGTCTCGGCGGTGTTCGGCAACACCTATGTCGACCAGGCCGCCGCCAACGCCCGCGGCGTGCTGCGCCTCGCGGGCTGCCCGGCCGAGGTCTATATCGGCGCCGGCTCGGGGGTGGCCAAACGGCGGGTCGAGCGGATGCGGCCGGCCCACGGGGTCGACGGCCTGAACGGCGCCGGCTTCTCCCAACGCTGGAAGCTGCCCGAGCTGGACCGGGGGCAAGGCGGCAGCCTGCTGGCCTTCCGGGCCCGGGCCAAGGTGGCGGGATTGTTCCTGGGCCCGCTGACCAACCTGGCCAACGGCCTGCTGGAGGATCCCGCCGCGTTCCGCGCCTGGCGACCGACCATCATGGCCGGGGCCTTCACCGTCGAGGGCAAGGCCAGCGGCGGGGCCGACTTCAACAGCTGGAGCGACGCCGAGGCCCTGGCCCGGGTGCTGGAGCGCGGGGTCATGCCGCGCCTCGTGCCGCTGGACATCAGTTCGCGCGTCACCCTGACCGCCCAGGCCATGGCCGCGGGCTCGGCGGCCTGCGGCTCGCCGCTGTCGGCGCGGCTGAACAAGGCCATGGGGCCGTACATGGCCTTCCACCGGCGGGCCTGGGGCGTGGAGGCCGGCTGCCACCCGCACGACGCCGTGGTCGCCGCCAGCCTGTTGGCCCCGTCGCTGTTCGCCTTCGAGCCCGTGCGCCTGCGGGTGCTGACCGACGGCGAGCACCTGGGCCGGATCGAGCGGATCGACGGCGAGCCGAACGCCGAGCTCTGTCTCTGGGTCGACGCGCCGGCCGTCGAGGCCCTGCTGGCGGACCGGCTGTTCCAGGCGGCGGCGCTGAACCCGGCCTGACGGGCTCAAGCTTAAGGTTTCGTTAGCGAAGTCGCGCCTTTTCCTTGGGGGCGAAACCGGCGATGGTGCGAGAACACATGATGAACGCGAATCGCATCCCGATCCGAATCCTGGGGCTCGACCCCGGCCTGCGCCGCACCGGCTGGGGCGTGCTCAGCGTCGAGGGCTCGCGCATGAGCCACGTCGCCCACGGGGTCATCGTCCCCGACGAGAAGGCCGATTTCGCCTCGCGCCTGCTGCACCTGTTCGAGGGCATCTGCGCCGTCATCGACGAGCATCGGCCCGACGAGGCGGCGGTCGAGGAGGTCTTCCTCAACACCAACGCCCAGTCGACCCTGAAGCTGGGCCACGCCCGCGCCGCCGCCTTGATCGCCCCGGCTCGCGCCGGCCTGCCGGTGGCGGAATATTCGACGCGCCTGGTCAAGAAGGCGGTGGTCGGCACCGGGGCGGCCGACAAGGCCCAGATCGGCTTCATGATCGCCCGCCTTCTGCCCACGGCCGGCAAGACCACGGCCGACTGCGCCGACGCCCTGGCCGTCGCCATCACTCACGCCAACCTGCGCGTCGCCAATCGGAGAGTGGCATGATCGCCAAAAAGCTATGATTGGGCGTCTTCGTGGCGCCGTCGCCGAGATCGGCGAGGAAGAGGCGCTGATCGACGTGATGGGCGTGGGCTATGTCGTGCGCTGCGGCTCGCGGACCCTGCAACGGCTGCCGGCCCTGGGCGAAGAGGCCCTGCTGCATATCGAGAGCCAGTGGAGCGAGAGCGCCGGCCTGCGGCTGTACGGCTTCGGCACGCGCGAGGACCGCAAGGCCTTCGTGCTGCTGCAGGCCATCCAGGGCGTCGGCCCCAAGGCGGCCATGGCGGTGCTGGACGTGCTGTCGCCGGCCGAGCTGGCCTCGGCCGTGGCGCGCGAGGACAAGGCCGCCGTCGGGCGGGCGTCGGGCGTGGGGCCCAAGCTGGCCCTGCGGATCGTCACCGAGCTGAAGGACAAGCCGATCACCGACGGGCCGGTGTTCATGGGCGCCCCAACCCCGGCCGCCGCGCCCGCCAAGCCGGCCCCGAGCGGCGACGCCGTGGCGGCGCTGATGGGCCTGGGCGTGGCCGAGGTCAACGCGCGGCGCGTGGTCGAAGCCGCCGCCGCCAAGCTGGGCGACGAGGCGACCGTTCAGGCGCTGATCAAGGCCGGGCTGCAGGAGCTGGGCCGGTGACGCGCATCATCTCCGGCGAAGCGCAACACGGCGAACAGATCCCCGGCGCCTCCGACCGCGCCATGCGCCCGCAGACCCTGGCCGAGTTCGTCGGCCAGGAGCAGGCCAAGGGCAACCTGCGCATCTTCATCGAGGCGGCCAAGGGCCGGGGCGAGGCCCTGGACCATGTGCTGCTGTTCGGCCCGCCCGGCCTGGGCAAGACCACCCTGGCCCAGATCGTGGCCCGCGAGCTGGGGGTGAACTTCCGCGCCACCTCCGGCCCCGTGCTGAACAAGGCCGGCGACCTGGCGGCGATCCTGACCAATCTGGAAGCCAACGACGTCCTGTTCATCGACGAGATCCACCGCCTGCCCTCGACCGTGGAGGAGATCCTCTATCCGGCCATGGAGGACCATGTGCTGGACCTGGTGATCGGCGAGGGGCCCTCGGCGCGCTCGATCCGCATCGACCTGGCGCCGTTCACCCTGGTGGCCGCCACCACCCGGGCGGGCATGCTGGCCACGCCGCTGCGCGACCGCTTCGGCATCCCGATCCGCCTGGAGTTCTACACCCCGGCCGAGCTGCGCCACGTGCTGCTGCACGCCGCCCGCAAGATGGGCGCGCCGCTGTCGGACGACGGGGCCGACGAGATCGCCAAACGGGCCCGGGGCACGCCGCGCGTCGCCGGCCGCCTGCTGCGCCGCGTGCGCGACTTCGCCGCCGCCGACGGGGCGACCGTGATCGACCGCAAGGCCGCCGGCCTGGCCCTGGCCCGGCTCGAGGTCGACGAGAGCGGTCTGGACAGCCTGGACCGCCGCTATCTGCGCGCCATGATCGACAACTACGGCGGCGGTCCCGTCGGCGTCGAAACCATGGCCTACGCCATCGCCGAGGCCCGCGACGCGGTCGAGGACGTGATCGAGCCCTATCTGATGCAGCAGGGCTTCATCCAGCGCACCCCGCGCGGGCGGATGGCGTGCGGCAAGGCCTATCTGCACCTGGGTCTGACCGAGCCGGTCTCGGCGCCGAAGATCGTCCAGGGCGGGCTGTTCGGAGAGGAGTAACGCCATGACCGAGATTCCTCAGCCCACCGCCGGCGTCTTCGACGGCCGCGAGCACCAGCTTCCGGTCCGGATCTACTACGAAGACACCGACTTCTCCGGCATCGTCTACCACGCCAACTACCTGCGCTATTTCGAGCGGGGGCGGAGCGATTTCTTCCGGATGATCGGGATCTCGCACACCGC
Source organism: Caulobacter sp. Root487D2Y (assembly GCF_001427165.1). Classification (NCBI taxonomy): domain Bacteria; kingdom Pseudomonadati; phylum Pseudomonadota; class Alphaproteobacteria; order Caulobacterales; family Caulobacteraceae; genus Caulobacter; species Caulobacter sp. Root487D2Y. Next base: position 64,834 of record NZ_LMFD01000010.1, on the reverse strand, counting down.
CCTGCACGCGGCCGACACCGCCTTCGCGATCATCCGCATGGAGCTGGACTTCAAGCGCGCCGCCCGGATCGACGACGCTCTGTTGGTGCGCACCACCTACGACCGGGTGAAGGGCCCGCGCCTGTTCGTCAGCCAGCGGATCACCCGCGGCGACGAGCTGATCGCCCAGGCGGCCGGCGAGGCGGTCTGCATCACCCTGGACGGCCGCGTTCGCAAGCCGACGGCGGAGATGGTGGCGATGATGGCGCCGTGGTTGGAAGCGACGTCCTAGTTCGCGGACGCCCCCTCCGTCACGATGCGTATTCGCATCGCGCCACCTCCCCCGCTTCGCGGGGGAGGAGAAGGTCGGCGCGGTTCTTCCTCACCCGTGAAACGGGGGAGGTGGCGCGTCGCGAAGCGGCGTGACGGAGGGGGCGTCCCGCGACGGTTGGGCGAAACGACGTGGGAAGCCCCGAGATGCTCAGAGCTTCACCAGCAAAAAACCCGCTCCCCCGCCGATTGTCATAGTTTCACCATTGCCCCGCTTCATGTCAGTAAGGGCGCAACGGAACCCCGGAAGGTGCGCTATCAACCTTCCACGATACTGACGCCCCAACGGAGCAGGACCCCGCATGGACGCCGCCGCAGGCCCGCAGAGCTTTTCCTTCATTTCGCTGTTCCTTCAGGCCGACTGGGTGGTCAAGGCGGTGATGATCGGGCTGATCCTGGCCTCGCTGGGCTCGTGGGCGGTGATCATCGACAAGCTGTTCCGCTTTTCGGCGCTGAACAGCGCGGCCAATCGGTTCGAGGACCAGGTCGGTTCGGGCCAGGGGCTGGAGGAGGTCGCGGCCCAGGCCGGGGCCAATCCGCGCCATCCGCTGCCGCGCATGCTGCAGGCCGCCCTGAAGGAATGGCGCGACGCCAAGGCCAAGGGCCAGATGGGCGAGGCCCAGGCCGCGTTCCTGATCCAGCGCATCGACCGGATGATGGACACCCTGATCTCGCGCGAGACCGGCAAGGCCGAGGACGGGCTGGGCAGCCTGGCCATCGTGGCCACCGCCAGCCCGTTCATCGGCCTGTTCGGCACGGTCTGGGGCATCATGCACGCCTTCCAGAACATCGCGATCTCGAAGAACACCTCGCTGGCCGTGGTCGCCCCGTCGATCGCCGAGGCGCTGTTCGCCACCGCCATCGGCCTGATCGCCGCCATCCCGGCCTATATCGCCTACAACAAGTTCTCGACCGACGCGGGCAAGTTCGCCGATCGGCTGGGCAACTTCGCCGACGACCTGTCGACGGCCATCCAGCGCCGCCTCAGCGAGCGGGTCTGACCCCATGGCCATGTCCGCCAACGACGCCTTCGCCACCGGCGGCCGTCGCGGCCGTCGCCGCGGCCGACGCCGGGGCAAGGGCGCCCTGTCCGAGATCAACGTCACCCCGCTGGTCGACGTGATGCTGGTGCTGCTGATCATCTTCATGATCAGCGCCCCGCTGCTGACCGCCGGCGTGCCGCTGGAGCTGCCCAAGACCGAGGCCGCCGCCCTGCAGAACCAGCAGGAGCCGATCACCGTCTCGATCAAGGCCGACGGCGCGGTGTTCATCGGCGAGGGCGAGGTCCCGTTCGGCGAACTGGCCCCGCGCATCTCGTCGATCGCCGGCGACGGCTATGACAAGCCGATCTTCGTGCGCGCCGACGGCAAGGCGAACTACGCCACGGTCGCCCAGGTGATGGCGGCGCTGTCCAACGCCGGCTTCGCCAAGATCAACCTGCTGACCGACACCGGCGGCCCCTCGTCGGGCGCGGCGGCCCGGCAGGCGGCTGACGCCGAGGGCGCTTCGGACGCGGGCGCCCTGCGTCCGGCGCAGTGAGGTGACCGAGCGGTGATCCGTCGGGACGACAGAACCAACTTCTCTCCGGCCCTGGCGGGGTCGATCGGCCTCCACGCCCTGGTGGTGGTCGCGATCCTGATCGGGCCATGGAAGCCGTCCAAGCCGGTGATCATCGGCGAGAGCGTGCCGGTGACCATCGTCACCGAGGGGCCGACCAACGTCCGCCCGGCGGTCGAGGATCTCGTCGACCAGTCGGCCCAGACCGAGGAGCCGACGCCCGAGGCCGAGCCGCAGCCGCCGGCCCCGGTTCCCGCCCCGGTTCCGACCCCGGCCCCCGCGCCGCCCAAGACCGCCGCGCCCACGCCCAAGCCCACCCCGACCAAGCCGGCCAAGCCCGAGCCCGACTTCTTCGCCTCGCTGGAGAAGACCCTGGCCAGGACGCCCAAGGCGACCGGCAAGCCGGCGGCCAACGCGCCCAAGGGGGCGACCCGTCCGGAGACCGCCACCCAGGCCCGTCCCGGCGCCGGGGCGATGACCGGCGAGCAGGCCGCCGCCATCAACGGCATGAAGGACGAGATCCAGCGGCGCTGGAATCCCAATTGCGAGGTCGAGGGCGGGGCCGCCATCCAGGTCAAGGTCAGCTTCAAGCTGGCCACCGGCGGCCGCATCGTCGGCCAGGTCAGCGCCGGCGACGCCGGGCGTTCGTCCGATCCGGTGGTCAAGGCCGCCGCCGACCGGGCCATCCGCGCGGTCTACCAGTCGGCGCCCTTCGAGGGCCTGCCGCCGGACTACTATGGCCAGCAACTCAATTTGAACTTCAAGGCGCGCGACGCTTGCGCGGCGCGATAGGGAGGACACCGAGCATGAACCTGAAGTCCGTCTTCACCGGCCTGGCTGGCGCCGCCGTCCTGGCCCTCTCGATGGTCGCCGCCGCGCCGGGCTCGGCCCGCGCCCAGATCGAGGTCGACATCAACAAGGGCGCGGTCAAGCCGCTGCCCGTGGCCATCCCCGCCTTCTCGGGCGGCGGGCGCGGCGCCGACATCTCGCAGGTCATCAGCGGCAATCTCGAGCGCTCGGGTCTGTTCCAGCCGCTGAACGTCGCCAACGTCGCCGACAAGCTGGCCGACGTGAACGTCCAGCCGCGCTTCCCCGACTGGCAGGCGACCGGGGCCCAGGCCCTGATCAACGGCCAGGTCACGGTCGGGTCCGACGGCGTGCTGCGCGTCGACTTCCGCCTGTGGGACACCTTCAGCCAGCAGCAGCTGCTGGGCCTGCAGTTCACCTCGACCGCCGAGAACTGGCGGCGCGTGGCCCACAAGATCAGCGACGCGGTCTATGAGCGGCTGACCGGCGAGAAGGGCTATTTCGACACCCGCGTGGTGTTCGTCGCCGAGAGCGGCAGCAAGGTGGCCCGGGTCAAGAAGCTGGCGATCATGGACCAGGACGGCGCCAACCCGCAGTACCTGACCGACGGCTCCTACATCGTCATGACCCCGCGCTTCTCCTCGACCAGCCAGGAGATCACCTACATGGCGCTGCGGCCCACGGGGTCGAGCATCTACCTGACCAACCTGGAGACGGCCCGCACCGAGACCATCGGCAAGTTCCCCGGCATGGTCTTCGCCCCGCGCTTCTCGCCGGACGGCAGCAAGGTGGCGTTCTCGGTCGAGAAGGGCGGCAACAGCGACATCTACGTGATGGACCTGCGCAGCCGGCAGTCGACGCGGATCACCACCGACCCGGCCATCGACACCTCGCCCTCGTTCTCGCCGGACGGCAGCCGGATCGTGTTCAACTCCGACCGCGGCGGCCAGGCCCAGATCTACATCATGAACCTCGACGGCAGCGGCGTGCGGCGTATCTCGTACGGCGGCGGCCGCTACACCACCCCGGTGTGGAGCCCGCGCGGCGACTTCATCGCCTTCACCAAGCAGACCGGCGGCGAATTCCACATCGGCGTGATGCGCGCCGACGGCGGCGACGAGCGCCTGCTGACCACCAGCTATCTGGACGAGGGCCCGACCTGGGCCCCCAACGGCCGGGTTCTGATGTTCTCGCGCGAGGCCTCCAGCGGCAATTCGCGTCTGTGGACGGTGGACATCACCGGCCGGATCCTGCGCCCGGCCGCCTATCAGGGCGCGGCCTCCGACCCCGCCTGGTCGCCGCTGCTGGAATGATCGAGTTTCGGCTTCGATCGTCTCAAATAAGCGCCGTCATCCCGGGCCTCGTGCCCGGGACCCCTGGTTCAGCTGACGGTGAGATAGATTGGCGCGCCAGCGCGCCACCCCTCCGCACCTGTGGCGGACAGAGGGGCCCGGGCACAGGGCCCGGGATGACGACCGAGATGGAATGCTGGACTAATCCCCGCGACTTTCTCGCAACCTTCACCATTGAGGCGCGTTGCCCTAGAGTCGTTCATCCGACGTTCACCCCGCGGGTGAAAACAGGTGGGTGTGCGACATTCTGACGCCATTGTGAGGCGATAGGTACGATTTGGCGCGGCGCCGCGAAGGCTTCAAGCGCTAGAAGTATGAACCTTGGCCGTGGACTTGAGGAGAAACTGGATGAGCTTCGACACCCAACGCGTTGCTAGACTGGCGATGATCGGTCTTGCGGCCGCCTCGCTCGCCGCCTGTGCTTCGCGGCCGAAGCCCGCGGGCCCCGCGGCTCCGCAGACGCAGCCGACGCAGCCCATGCCCCCGGCCCAGACGCCGCAGACCCCGCGGTCGCCGGTCAACCAGGGCCCGCTGCCGGGCACGGTCCAGGACTTCGTGATCAATATCGGCGAGCGGATCTATTTCGCCACCGACAGCTACGAGGTCACCAGCGACGCCCAGGCGGTGTTGGCCGCTCAAGCCCAGTGGCTGAACCGCTATCCGGCCGTGCGCGTGCGCATCGAAGGCAACGCCGACGAACGCGGCACCCGCGAGTACAACCTGGCCCTGGGCGCGCGCCGCGCCAACGCCGTCCGCGAGATCCTGGTCAGCCAGGGCGTCTCGGCTTCGCGCATCGAAAGCCTGTCGTACGGCAAGGAGCGCCCGATCGATCCGGGCACGGGCGACGAATCCTGGGCCAAGAACCGCAACGCCCGCACCGCCATCACCGACGGCGCGCGGTAAGTGGAAAGCGCCCTTCCCCCTCGATGGGGGAAGGGCGCATCCTCGTGCTGTCATCCCGGACGCAGCGCAGCGAAGATCCGGGACCGCCGGAAGCTCGGCGCTCGGGCATCGGTCCCGGATCTTCGCGCTGCGCGCTCGTCCGGGATGACAGAGTTTTGGTAGCGCGTCGTTGTTTGGCGCCGCACTTTTGTCCGCAACCGGGGCATAATCGCCGACATGACGCTGAAAGCCGCCCTGCTCGCCTCCGTCCTGGCCCTGACCGCCGTCCCGGCCCTGACCTCGATCACCCTGCCTTCGAAGGCCATGGCCCAGACCGCCATGCCCGATCCGCTGGACGACCGCTCGGTCAAACGGCTGGACAAGATGGAGAAGGTGGTCCGCGAACTGCGCGCGATCGTCTTCCAGGGCCGCGACACCGGCAAGCCGGTCGTCGTCCAGGCCGCCGAGACCGACGCCCAGATCGCGGCGCTGTCGGAAAGGCTGACCGATCTGGAACAGACCCTGACCAAGCTGAACGGCCAGAACGAGACCCTGACCCACGACCTGGACGAGGCGCGCCGGGCCAACGAGAGCGAGAAGACCCGCGCCGACGCGCTGGACCAGCGCCTGGCCGCCCTGGAAAAGCGTCTCGCCGACCAGGAGGTCGCCGCGGCGGCCGCCGTCGCCGCGGCCCCCGCCGCGACCGCCTCCGATCCGGGCGAGGCCTTCAAGTCGGCCCGCCAACTGCTGCTGGACGGCGACTACGGCGCCGCCGAACAGGCCTTCGCCGGCTATGTCGAGGCCTTCCCCGACAGCGCCAAGGCGCCGGAGGCCCGCTACTGGCTGGGCGAGACCCAGTTCGTGCGCGAAGCCTATTCCGATGCGGCGGGAAGCTATCTGGGCGCGGTGCGCGGCTGGCCGCAGACCAGCTGGGCGCCCGACGCGGTGCTGAAGCTGTCGCGCTCGCTGGTGGCCCTGAAGAAGCCCGCCGACGCCTGCAAGACCCTGGACGAGCTGTCCCGCCGCTATCCCAAGGCGCCCAACGCGGTCACCGCCAAGGCCACGGCGACGCGCGTCCAGGCCAAGTGCGCGAGCTAGGGTTCTAGATCTATTGATCCGCTCATCCCGGCGAATGCCGGGACCCAGATGGAATGGCGGTGTGGCGGGTTCCTTGAGCTCAGCGCTTATCCGGCCAGCCCGAGCGCCTTTGGATCTGGGTCCCGGCATTCGCCGGGATGAGCGGAATTAGGGGAGGGCCATGACCGAAACCTTCCCCGCCTTCACCGCCGCCCTCGACCGCCGCCTGCGCCCGGACGCGGCCGCGCCCCTGGCGGTGGGGTTCTCCGGCGGCGGCGACAGCCTGGCCCTGCTGATCCTGACCCTGGACTGGGCGCGGGCCCAAGGCCGGGCCGTGGTCAGCCTGACCGTCGACCACCAGCTCAATCCCACCAGCGGCGCCTGGACTGCGCGGGCGGTCGCCAAGGCCCGCGCGCTCGGCGCGCGCGCCAGCGCCCTGGCCTGGACCGGACCCAAGCCCGCCTCGGGCCTGTCGGCCGCCGCCCGCGCCGCCCGCCACGCCCTGCTGGCCGACGCCGCCCGCGCGGCCGGCGCGCGCGTCCTGCTGCTGGGCCACACCGAAGACGACCTGGCCGAGGCCGCCCTGATGCGGGCCGAGGGCTCGACGGTGCCGGATCCCCGCGAATGGTCGCCGTCGCCCGCCTGGCCGCAGGGCCGGGGCGTGTTCGTGCTGCGGCCGCTGCTGGCGGTCGGACGCGGCGAGATCCGCGATTGGCTGGCGGCGCGAGGCGAGACCTGGCTGGACGATCCGGCCAATGAGGATCCCGGGTCGGCGCGGGCGCGGGCGCGGGCCCATTTGAACGCTTCCCCTCCCCCTCGTGGGGAGGGGGCAGGGGGTGGGGGGAGTCCGCGCGCAATGCGTCCGACGTCCAGCCCCCCMCCCCAACCCCTCCCCACGAGGGGGAGGGGCTATCTCATTTTGCCCCGCGACGCCCCCGCCGCCCAGGTCGCCGCCGCCTGCCTGTGCGCGGCCGGCACGTCGCGGCCGCCGCGCGGCGAGCGGCTGCGGCGGCTGGTCGAGCGAATCGGACGCGGCGAGACCTTCACCGCCACCCTGGCCGGGGCGCGGATCGAGGCGGGGGACGTCGTGTCCTTCTTCCGCGAACCGGGCGAGGCCAGACGCGCACCAGGCCCTCCCCCCGTGGGGGAGGTGGCGGCGAAGCCGACGGAGGGGGGAGTGGTCGAGCGCCCGACGTCTCCCCCCACCGATCCTTCGGATCGCCTCCCCCAGGGGGGGAGGGCCTTGATCCCCGGTCAACCTCTCGTCTGGGACGGCCGCTACGAGATCACCGCCGCCGAGCCCGGCCTGACCGTTCGCCCCCTGCAAGGCCTCGCCGCCCGCCTGCCCGCCGCGCAACGCCAGGTCCTGCAAGGCCTCCCGGCCGCCGCCCGGCCCAGCCTGCCGGCGGTGCTGGCCCCCGACGGGACGGTCAGTTGCCCGATCCTTGCAGAGGCGAAAGCGGCGCGCGCGCGTTGTCTTGTGATGGATCGTTTCGAGGCGGCGACGGGCCGTGTCGATCAAGAGCCCGCGACATGATATCCCGCGCGTGGCGAAACCGGCCGGACCATCCTATCTTGGAAGGTCAGAGACTATCGTTGGGAAGACAACGCGTATGAATTTCAAGACCCTGGGCATCTGGGCGACGATCGTGGTGGTGCTGGTGATGGCCTACACCGTCGTGAGCCAGGGCGGAAAGCCCGGCGGCAACGGCGAGGTCAGCTACTCGCAGCTGCTCAAGAACATCGACAACGGCGAGGTCAAGAAGGCCGACATCAGCGGCGACGTCGTCAAGGTCGAGCCCAAGACCGGCAAGCCCTATTCGGTCAACGTGCCGCCGAACTCCGAGGATCTGGTCAAGCGCCTGGAGGCGCGCAACTCGGTGATCGTCTACCAGCGCAACACCTTCAGCCTGCTGGGCCTGCTGTTCCAGATGCTGCCGATCCTGCTGCTGATCGGCGTGTGGATCTTCTTCATGCGTCAGATGCAGGGCGGCACCAAGGGCGCCATGGGCTTTGGCAAGTCCAAGGCCCGACTGCTGACCGAAAACAAGAACCGCGTGATGTTCGACGACGTCGCCGGCGTCGACGAGGCCAAGGAAGAGCTGCAGGAAGTGGTCGAGTTCCTGAAGGACCCGGCCAAGTTCCAGCGCCTGGGCGGCAAGATCCCCAAGGGCGCCCTGCTGATCGGCCCTCCGGGCACCGGCAAGACCCTGATCGCCCGCGCCGTCGCGGGCGAGGCCGGCGTGCCGTTCTTCACCATCTCCGGTTCGGACTTCGTCGAGATGTTCGTCGGCGTCGGCGCCAGCCGCGTGCGCGACATGTTCGAGCAGGCCAAGAAGAACGCCCCCTGCATCATCTTCATCGACGAAATCGACGCCGTCGGCCGCCATCGCGGCGCCGGCCTGGGCGGCGGCAACGACGAGCGCGAGCAGACCCTCAACCAGCTGCTGGTCGAGATGGACGGCTTCGAGGCCAACGAAGGCATCATCCTGATCGCCGCCACCAACCGTCCCGACGTGCTGGACCCGGCCCTGCTGCGTCCGGGCCGCTTCGACCGCCAGGTCGTGGTGCCCAATCCGGACGTCATGGGCCGCGAGAAGATCATCCGCGTGCACATGAAGAACGTGCCGCTGGCCGCCGACGTCGACGTCAAGACCCTGGCCCGCGGCACCCCCGGCTTCTCGGGCGCGGACCTGGCCAACCTGGTCAACGAGGCGGCCCTGACCGCCGCGCGCAAGAACCGCCGCATGGTCACCATGCACGACTTCGAATACGCCAAGGACAAGGTGATGATGGGCGCCGAGCGTCGCTCGATGGCCATGAGCGAGGACGAGAAGAAGCTGACGGCCTATCACGAGGGCGGCCACGCCCTGGTGGCCCTCAACGTCGCCATCGCCGACCCGGTCCACAAGGCCACCATCGTGCCGCGCGGCCGGGCCCTGGGCATGGTCATGCAGCTTCCCGAGGGCGACCGCTACTCGATGAGCTACGACATGATGACCTCGCGTCTGGCCATCATGATGGCCGGCCGGGTGGCCGAGGAGCTGATCTTCGGCAAGGAGAAGATCACCTCGGGCGCCTCCAGCGACATCAGCGCCGCCACCAGCCTGGCCCGCAACATGGTCACCCGCTGGGGCTTCTCCGACGAGCTGGGCACCGTGGCCTACGGCGACAACCAGGACGAGGTGTTCCTGGGCCACTCGGTGGCCCGCACCCAGAACGTCTCGCCCGACACCATGATCAAGATCGACAGCGAGGTCCGTCGCCTGGTCAAGGGCGGCGAGGACGAGGCGCGCCAGATCCTGACCGAGAAGCTCCCCGAGCTGCACCTGGTGGCCAAGGCCCTGCTGGAGTTCGAGACCCTCAGCGGCGACGAGATCATCAACGTGATGAAGGGCGTCCAGCCGACCCGGATCGAGGACGAGAGCAACAAGATGCCGACCGGGCCGGTGGCCTCGGTGCCGGTGTCGACGGGCGTCACCGCCTAGGGCTTGGGTCCAGACAGCGTTGGAAAAGCCGGACCGGTTCGCCGATCCGGCTTTTTCTTTGCCTGCCGCATCGACGGGGCTAACCTGCGCCTTGGCCGCGACGAGCGGCGGGGGAGGGGTTTGAGATGAAGACGGTGATGATCGCCCTGGCGGCCGCCATGGCGCTTTCGACCGGCGCCGGCGCGGCCCAGGCCCAGAGCATCGACAAGGACGGCATGACCGGTCCCGAAGTGTCGGCGTGGCTGCAGAAGGGCGGCTACAAGGCCGAGCTGACCAAGGACGGCAGCGGCGATCCGATGATCAACAGCGCCGCCGAGGGCCAGACCTTCAAGATCTATTTCTACGACTGCAACGACGCCAAGCGCTGCAAGGCCTTGCAGTTCTCGGCCGGCTTCGACCTGAAGACTCCGCTGGCGCTGGAGAAGGCCAACACCTGGAACCGCAAGAACCGCTATCTGAAGGTCTATCTCGACGACGACGGCGACCCCTACGTCCAGTACGACGTCAATGTGAACGCCGGCCGCACGATCTCGGGCCTGGACGACGACTTCGGCGTCTGGACGGGGATGATCGGGGATTTCACCAAGTTCATCGACTGGTAGGGCTGGAGACGCCCCCTCCGTCGGGCTTCGCCCGCCACCTCCCCCGTTTCACGGGGGAGGAGAGGCCGCCGCATCCTCCTCGCCCGCGAAGCGGGGGAGGTGGCGCGATGCGAATACGCATCGTGACGGAGGGGGCGTCGCGGGCCTAAAACCCCAACCATGACAGCCCAGCCCGTCCGCCCCCGCGTCATGGGGATCGTCAACGTCACGCCCGACAGCTTCTCTGACGGCGGGCGGTTCTTCGATCCCGCCGCGGCCCTGGACCAGGCGCGGCGGCTGATCGACGAGGGGGCCGACATCCTCGACATCGGCGGCGAAAGCACCCGGCCCGGCGCGACGCCCGTACCGGCGGCCGAGGAGATCGCCCGGGTCGTGCCGCTGATCGCGGCGATCCGCGCCGTCAGCGACGTGGCGATCTCGATCGACACCATGAAGCCCGCCGTGGCTCGCGCCGCCGTCGCCGCCGGGGCGACGATCTGGAACGACGTCGCCGCCTTGCGCTTCGCCCCAAGGACTTCGGAGATGGGCACTTCGGAAATGGGCGCCCCCGAGGTCGCCGCCGAGCTGGGCTGCGAGGTGATCCTCATGCACATGCTGGGCGAGCCCGGCACGATGCAGGACGATCCGCGCTACGACGACGTGGTCGCCGAGGTCGAGGCCTTCCTGCTGGCCCGGGCCCTCACGGCCATGGCCGCCGGGGTCGAGCGCGAGAAGATCTGGCTGGACCCGGGCATCGGCTTCGGCAAGACCCCCGCCCACAACCTGGCCCTGCTGGCCGCCCTGCCGCGCTTCGTGGCCCTGGGCTATCCGGTGCTGCTGGGCGCGAGCCGCAAGCGGTTCATCGCGACGCTGGACCCGTCGGGGGCCGAGCCGACGGCGCGTCTGGGCGGCTCCCTGGCCGCTCATCTGCACGGCGCGGCGGCGGGCGTGGCGGCGGTGCGGGTCCACGACGTGCGCGAGACGGTCCAGGCCTTGGCGGTGTGGGGCGCGATCGGGGGCGCCGCCCAAGGTCGCCCGCGGCCCTAGGCGGGCGCCTGGCGTCGCAGGATCTTGTCCATCGCCTTGCCCTTGGCGAGTTCGTCGACGAGCTTGTCCAGGTAGCGGATCTCCCGCATCAACGGCTCGGCCACCTCCTCGACGCGAACGCCGCAGACCAGACCCTTGATCTCGGTCCGCGCGGGATTCAGTTCGGACGCCCCGGCGAAGAAGGTCTCGAAGTCCGATTTCTTCGCCAGATGGGCGTCGAATTCCGCCCGACTGAAGCCGGTCAGCCAGAGGATGATCTCGTCGACCTCGGCCTTGGTCCGCCCCTTCCGCTCCGCCTTGGCGACATAGAGCGGATAGACGCTGGCGAAGCTGGTCGTGTAGAGGCGGTGCTTGGTCATCACGATCTGGTCCGCTGGGCGAAGACCCGCATCCCCCGGCTGGGGCCGCGCCTGAAGCCTTGGCGGATCGGAGCGCCGGGGTCTGGCCGTGTCAAGGCGCGGACTCTGGCGGCCTGGCCGCCGCGGGCGGACGTTTGACCTGGATCCGCTCCCTAGCCGCCGTCATCCCGGGCCTTGTGCCCGGGACCCCTCTGTCCGCCGCAAGGGCGGAGGAGTGGCGCGCTGGCGCGCCAAAGCGCTTCACCGTCGGCTGAACCAGGGGTCCCGGGCACAAGGCCCGGGATGACGGAGCTTTATGAAAAAGGTCCTCACAACCGCCCGCGCCGTCCGCCCTTGAGCTTTTCGAACGCCCGGCGGGCCTGTTCGGCCTGGGCGGCGACGGGGGCGAGGGCGGGGGCGAGGTCGGCGAACGCCGGCGCCGCGGCGGCCATGGCCGGCGCCGCCCGCGCCATCGGCAAGATCAGCGCCACCTTCCGCGCGACGGCGGCCAGCTCGCCGCAGGCCTTGGCCTTGTCGCGGGCCCGGCGGATCTCGGCGGGGTCGTCGCTGTGTTCGAGGATCGCCCAGGCCGCGTCGAGGGCGGCCATGAGCTTGGCTTGCAGGGCCTGGCACCAGGCGGGGATGTTGGTTTGGGTCATGCCCTGAGTGTGCGGCCGTCCTGGAGGGTGGGGATCGGAAACGTGCGTTTTTGTGTAAGAGGTTGGATTCACGTGGGTTTGTGTCGGGATGTGCGGGGATAGACGCCTTCGCGCTCACCTCCCCACCGTCATCCCGGGCACAAGATCCGGGATGACGAAGCGAAAAGAAGAAGAGGGTCACCCCTGTGGATAACTTTCACGACCCATCCCGGCCTGGCCACGCGCCGCGCCCATGCTAGCCTTCCCAAAAAGAGGGGGAGGCTCGTTGATGCTTCGGATCGAACCGGCCGAGGGGCTGCGCCAGGCGGCGCGTGACGACTGGCGGACGCTGGGGGCGATCACCGCCGAGGCCTTCGCCGAGGACCCGGTCGCGACCTGGACCTTCGACGGCAAGCCGTGCCTGAGGCCGGTCTTCCAGCGCCTGGCCCGCGACGTCTACCTGCCGCGCGGCGTCTGCCACCTGGCGGACGGCGCCGATGGGCGCGAAGTCGGCGCGACCATGTGGCTGCCCCCGGGACCGAGCAAGGAGCTGCCGCCGCTGTCGCTGCTGGGCGCGGCCGCCCGGCTGCTGGTCGACGGCGGACCCCGGGCCATGGGCCGCGCCCTGGCCGTCGACGCCGAGATGACGCGGCGCAAGCCCAAGGCGCCGCACGTCTATCTGTTCTCCATCGGCGTGATGGCCGCCGCGCGCGGCAAGGGCCTGGGCCGGCGGCTGCTGGCCCCGGTCCTGGCGGCCTGCGACGCGGCGGGCCTGCCGGCCTATCTGGAGAACAGCAATCCGCTCAACACCCCGCTGTACCAGGGGGCGGGCTTTCGCACGCTGGAGGTCTTCGCGCCCGCGCCCGGCGCCCCGCCGCTGGCGGCCATGTGGCGCGATCCGCGCGGCTGACCCCGCACCCGGCCCTTGCGTCCGGCGGCGGAACCGCCAAGCTGCCTCGTCTGTCCGGGGAGACTCCATGCGTTCCGTTCTCGTCCTCGCCGCCGCCCTGGCCCTGGCCGGTCCCGCCGTCGCCGCGCCGGCCGCCGCCCCAAACCCCGCCCCAAGCCCCGCCAAGCCGCAGCCCGTCCTGAAGACCATCGCCGCCGACGTCGATCCCAAGGCGCTGGAGGCGACGATCCGCGCGCTGGTCGGCTTCGGCACCCGCCACACCCTGTCGGACACCACGTCCGACACCCGGGGCATCGGGGCGGCGCGGCGCTGGACGGCGACGCGGTTCGCGGCGATTTCCAAGGCCTGCGGCGGCTGCATCACGGTGGAGATGCCGACCAAGACCTTCACCGGCAAACGCGCCCCCAACGGCGTCGAGATCGTCGACGTGCTGGGCGTTCAGCGCGGGACCACCGACCGCGAGCGGGTGGTGATCATCGCCGGCCACATCGACAGCCGGGTCAACGACGTGATGGACGCGACCACCGACGCGCCCGGCGCCAATGACGACGCCTCGGGCGTGGCGGCGGTGCTGGAGGCGGCGCGGGTGCTGTCCAAGCACAGGTTCCCCGCCACCATCGTCTACGCGGTGCTGTCGGGCGAGGAGCAGGGCCTCTACGGCGGCCAGCTGCTGGCCGAAACCGCCAAGGCCGAGGGCTGGAAGGTCGAGGCCGACCTGAACAACGACATCGTCGGCAATGTCCACGGGATCGGCGGGGCGGTCGACCGCGCCCACGTGCGGGTGTTCTCAGAGGGCACCAAGGCGGTCGAGACCCCGGAACAGGCCGACGCCCGGCGCTACAACGGCGGCGAGGTCGACAGCCCGTCGCGCAACCTGGCCCGGTTCATGGACGGCCTGGCCGAACGCTATGTGCGGGACCTCGACGTCGTGATGGTCTATCGCACCGACCGTTTCGGCCGGGGCGGCGACCAGGTCCCGATGCTGGAGGCCGGCTATCCGGCGGTGCGGGTCACCGAGGCGGCCGAGCACTATGACCGCCAGCACCAGACCGTGCGCGTCGAGAACGGCCGGGCCTATGGCGACGTGGTCGAGGGCGTCGACTTCCCCTACCTGGCCCAGGTGACGCGCCTGAACGCCGTGACCCTGGCCGCCCTGGCCTCGGCCCCGGCCCCGCCGTCGGGCGTCAAGATCGAGGGCGCGGTCAGCGCCGACACCAAGGTCTCGTGGGCGCCGGCGGCGGATGCGGCTGGCCACCGCGTCTGGTGGCGCGGCACGACCGAGCCGACCTGGAGCCACGCGCGGTCGGTCGGGGCCGAGACCTCGACGGTGCTGACCAATGTGGTGATCGACGACTGGTTCTTCGGGGTGTCGAGCGTCAGCGCCGACGGCTGGGAGAGCCCGGTGGTGTTTCCTGGGGCGGCGGGGAGTTTCGAGAGCGGGGCGAAGTAGGGACGTGGGATCACACCCACTTGCCCCCACCTGACCGCTTCGCGGTCTGTCCGCCCCCATAGGGGGCGGAGGACGAACGCGGCTCCTCTTCCCCCTATGGGGGAAGACGGTCGCGAAGCGACCCGTAGGGGGCAAGTGAGTGAGCCACTTGCCTAAAACCGCCTACCCCGCACCCCCCACTTCCCGCTAGAACCACCCTCATGACTCAAACACATCAGGGCCGGGTGCTCGTTCTCGCCGGATCGGATTCCGGCGGCGGGGCGGGGATCCAGGCCGACATCAAGACCATCACCGCCCTGGGCGGCTACGCGGCCACGGCGATCACCGCGATCACCGTGCAGAACACCCTGGGCGTGACCGGCGTCCACCCGATCCCGCTGGACGTCATCGAGGCCCAGGCTCGCGCCGTGCTCGACGACATCGGGGCCGACGCCTTCAAGACCGGCATGCTGGGCGACGTCGCCACGGTCGAGGTCGTGGCCCGGGTGCTGGACAGCGCCAAGGAGGTTCCGGCCGTCATCGACCCGGTGATGGTCGCCAAGGGCGGGGCCTCGCTGCTGACCGACCAGGCGGTCGGGGCGCTGAAAAGCCTGCTGATCCCCCGCGCCGCCCTGCTGACCCCCAACGCCCCCGAGGCCGCCGCCTTGACGGGCCTGAGCGTCGAGACCACCGACGACCTGCGCCGGGCCGGCGAGGCCCTGCTGGAGCTGGGCGCCCACGCGGTGCTGATGAAGGGCGGGCACGTGCCAAAAAGCGAAAGAGGGGCCGAGCGCGTGATGGATCTGCTGATCACCCGCCTGGGCGAGACCGCGTTCGAGGGCGAACGGATCGAGACCCGCCACACCCACGGCACCGGCTGCACCCTGGCCAGCGCCTGCGCCACGGGCCTGGCCCAGGGCATGAGCCTGACCGAGTCGGTCGCCCGGGCCTGGAACTATGTCCACGAGGCCATGCTGCGCGCGCCGGGGTTCGGCGCGGGCCACGGACCGCTGGACCATGCCTGGATGACCCGCAAATGAACGCTCTGGACTCCCGCCTCGTGGACATCATCCGCGGCGTGCCGACCACGATGCAGGTGCTGCGGACGGTCCGCGACCTCGAGCTGCCCGATGCGATGATCTTTTCCGGCGCGGTCTACCAGCCGGTCTGGAACCACCTGACCGGCCGGGCGCCCGACTACGGGATCAAGGACTACGACGTGGCCTATCACGACGATTCCGACATCTCGTACGAGGCGGAGGACGTGGTGATCCGGCGCGTGGCGGCCCAGTTCGACGAACCGCTGAAGAGTCTGGTCGAGGTGCGCAACCAGGCCCGCGTGCACCTGTGGTTCGAGAAGAAGTTCGGGGCCGACGAGCCCTATCCGCCGCTGCTGACCAGCGCCGACGCCCTGAAGCGCTTCGTGGCCACGGCCTTCTGCGTGGGCGTGCGGATGGAGGCCGACGACAGCCTGTCGGTGTTCGCGCCGTTCGGGTTGGAGGACCTGTTCGCGATGCGCCTGCGGCCCAATCCCCTGAGGGTAAAGGGCGCGGGCGGCTGGGAGCGCACGACCGGCTCGGCCCAGGCGCGGTGGCCGGAGATCACGGTGGAGGGGCAATAGGGTCCGGAAAACATTGTCATCCGAGACAATGTTGCCTTTGATCCTGTGACGCCTTGGCCCTAGGACCGCGAGAGCCGCCGTTTTCCGGAGCCTCGCCATGCGCCAGTGGACCATCGACGCTTTCGCCTCGGGCCCGTTCAAGGGCAATCCGGCCTGCGTGGTCGAACCGTTCGACGCCCAAGACGGTAAAGGATGGCCGGACACGGCCTGGATGCAGGCTCTGGCGGCCGAGAACAATCAGGCCGAAACCGCCTTCCTGCTGAAGACCGCCGATCCGGCGCGCTTTGCCCTGCGCTGGTTCACGCCGACCGTCGAGGCGCCGATCTGCGGTCACGCCACCCTGGCCAGCGCCCACGCCCTGTTCGAGGAGCTGGGCGTCGACGCGCCGCTGCTGACCTTCGACACCCTCGCGGGTGACCTGACGGTGCGCCGGGCGGACGGGGTGTTCGGCGGGCCGGGGCTGGAGATGGACTTCCCGGCCGACCCGCCGCGCCGGGTCGAGGCCGGGCCGGACCTGGCCAGGGCCCTGGGCGTGACGCCGCTGGAGGTCTGGGCGGGCCAGTATCTGCTGGCCGTGGTCGCCGACGAGGCGACGGTGCGGGGGCTGTCGCCGGACCTGGCGTTGCTGAACACCATCGGGGCGGACCTGGCCAAGGGCGGGGCGGGGCAGGTGATCGTCGCCGCCTTGGCCGATCCTGGGGCCGATCCTGGGGCCGATCCGAGCCGGGACTACGCCGTGGTCAGCCGGTTCTTCGCGCCGGGCTGCGGCATTCCCGAAGACCCGGCCACGGGGTCGGCCCACTGCATTCTCATGCCGTTCTTCGGCGATCGGCTGGGCGCGGCGACCCTGCGGTTCCATCAGGCCTATCCCGGCCGGGGCGGGGACCTGGAGTGCGAAAACCGCGGCGCGCGCGTTCTTCTGCGCGGCCGCGGCTTCACCATGGTCGAGAGCCGGTTGAGGGTGGAGCCGGCGCTCGGCTAGGCCTCTCTCGAGGCGTCCGGGTCTTAGTAGCGACGGCCGTAGCCGTAGTCGCGGTCGTGGCGCTCGTAGCGGATCTGGGCGCTGATGCGGTCGTAGCGGCGATCCAGGTCGGCGCGTTCCCAGCCGCTCAGGCCGCCGCGACGATAGCGGGCTTCCAGGCGGGCGGTTTCACGCAGGTCGCCCTTCAGGCGCCAGGCTTCGCCACGGGTCAGGCCGCCGCTGCGGATGCCCACGTCGATACGTTGGTCGAGGCGGGCGACGCGGTCGCCGCCGACATCCTGGTAGCCGCGGTCATAGCCGCGATCATGGCCATAGCCATAGGCTTGGGCCGAGGCGACGGCGGGGACGACGGCGGCGACGGCCGAGGCCGCGGCGATCGAAAGCAGGATCTTTTTCATCGGTACGGTTCCTCTCGAAATGTTTTCCGACGCCCGACGGGACGACGTTGACCTCAAGAGACCACACCCAGGCTGAAGCGGTTCTGAGCCGCTCGTTATGTTGTGTTCAGGTAGGTGAATGCCCCAACGATCCGCTCATCCCGGCGAATGCCGGGACCCAGATCCTGTAGCGGGGAGTCTGATTGGAAGGGCACCGAGCTCTTGGAGCCCATCACACCACCATTCCATCTGGGTCCCGGCATTCGCCGGGATGAGCGGCGTTTTTTAAGCCGCCGCGACCTTCGAGCTGTCGCGCCGGGCGGCGGCCACGGCGGTCTCGATCGCGTCGTAGAGCTTGGTGACCTCGATCGGCTTGGCGACGTGGCCGTCCATGCCGGCGGCCAAGTAGCCTTCGACCTGGTGGACCAGGGCGTTGGCGGTGACCGCCACGATCGGGATGCGCTTGCGGTTCTCGCTGATCTCGAGCGAGCGGATGGTGCGGGCGGCCTCGACGCCGTCCATCACCGGCATGTGGATGTCCATCAGCACGATGTCGTGGCCGCCGCGCTTCCAGGCCTCGACGCAGGCCGCGCCGTCGGCCACCAGCTCGACCTCGGCGCCCAGCGGGGCCAGGACGGCGGCGATGACCTTCTGGTTGGTCGGATTGTCGTCGGCGGCCAGCACGCGCAGGCGGCGCTCGGATTCGATCGGCGGCGGGGCGGCCTGGACCGGCGCGGGGGCGGGGGCCTCGCCGCGGGGCATGGCCACCACGACGGTGAAGGTCGAGCCCTGGCCCGCGCGGCTCTGCACATGGACGCCGCCGCCCATCAGGGTGGCCAGCTCGTTGCAGATCGACAGGCCCAGGCCCGAGCCGCCGAACCGGCGGGTGGTCGAGCTGTCGGCCTGGACGAACTTGTCGAACAGGCGCGGCAAGGTTTCGGCGTCGATGCCGATGCCGGTGTCGACGACGTCGACGCGCAGGCCGCTGCCGTCGTCGGCCGAGGCGAAGCGCACCGAGACGCTGCCCTCCAGCGTGAACTTCAGGGCGTTGGAGACCAGGTTGCCCAGGATCTGGCGCAGACGGTCGGCGTCGCCGCGCCACGAACCCAGCGCTTCCGGCGCGACGAAGACCCCGAACTCCAGGTTCTTGGCCCGCGCCTGGGTGGCGTAGGATTCCCGGATCGACAGGGCCAGGCTGGCCAAGTCGAAGTCGCGCTCCATCAGGTCCAGCCGGCCGGCCTCGATCTTCGACAGGTCGAGCACGTCGTTGAGCACCGACAGCAGCAGGCCGCCCGACTCGCGGATCACCGACAGGCGCTCGCGCTGGGCGGCGGAGAGCTCGCCCATGGCCATCACCTCGGTCATGGCCAGCACGCCGTTCAGCGGGGTGCGGATCTCGTGGCTCATATTGGCCAGGAAGTGCGACTTCAGGACGTTGGCGGCGTTGGCGTCGTCGCGCGCCTTGACCAGTTCGGCCATCGCCCCGCGCAGGTCGTGATCGTTGACCTCCAGCCGCGCGACCAGGTGGTTGAAGCTGTCGGTCAGGCTCTGGAAGACGTCGTCGTCGGCCGCCTGCTCCACCGGCTTGAAGCGGCCGTCGGCGGCGACCTCGCGCATGGCGTTTGACAGGCGCTCCATCGGCTTGGTCATGCGGCGGGCCAGGCCGTTGGCCAGAAGGATCGCCAGGCCGGCCGAGCCGAAGAACAGGGTGCCGGTCAGGGCCAGGTCGCGGGCCATGATGTCGCCCAGGCTGGGGCGGCGGGCCGACAGGGACAGCGAGCCGACCCGCCGGTTGCCCAGCTTGATCGGGCGAACCAGGGTGTCGACCTCGGCGTCCTTGGCCGCGCCGACCTGGGCGACCACCTGGCCGTTCATGTCGGTCAGCCGCACGGACACGACGTTGGGCGCCTTGGCCACGGCCTCGAGGGCGCGATAGGCGCCGACCGTATTGTGATCGGCCATCGGCGCGGCGGCGCCGGCCGCCACCATCTGGGCCAGGATCTCGTGGTTGGCCTGGGATTCCTGGCGGGCGACGCTCCACTGCTGGAGCATGAAGCACAGACACGCGGCCAGCAGCGCGGCCACGGTGGTGGTCAGCGCGACAGCCGAGATTCGCGCTTGCAAGGGCGCGTGCGTCGCGGCTCCGGAGCTGCGGCTGTCGTCGATCATTTCCCGTCCCAGGAGAATCCTAGAGGTCCATCTTCCCGCAATCTTACTAACGCTTCGCTTCCAAGATACCGCCTTGCGACCGCAAAACAACGCTAACGCGTGTTTCTCATTGCGCCCGTCTTAACTTTTCGTTTACCTCTTCCCTTAGTCTTTCATTAAGGAGATGGGGCGTTGGAAAAGATTTTCGTTGTCAAACGTGTGGCCGCGAAGCTGCATGGAACGGAAGCGGCGATCGACGCCGCGATGGTGCAGGCCGCTGAAATGATGGCGGATTTGGTTCAGGCTCGTAAGGATCTGGGCCTGGCCGCGACCGTCGGCGCGACCACGACCGCCAAGGTCATGTCCGCCCTGGCCGCCCTGTCCGAAGCCCGCACCGCGATGGTCGATGCTCACGCCGAACTGGATCAAACCCGTCTGCGCCTTGGCGTCCGCACCAAGATGATGGGCTGGGACAAGATGGAAGGCTCGGCCCAGGTCGCCGACGAGCGCATCGCCGAAGCCAGCTAAGCAATATTGCAAGAGTTTAATCCCTAGGGTCTCTAATTCGCGCTAGAGACTCTAGGGATGCATATTCAGCTCGTCGCAATTTTGGGATGGACGGCCACCTTAGCGGTGTGCGGTTTGGCCTGGATTCGCGGCGGCCCGGCCGAGCGGTGGGGTTCGCTCATCGTGTTGGCCGGATCGATCGTCTATTCCTTGATCCAACTGTTCCTGCCGCCCGCCTCTCAGTCGGTCGTCAATCTGTTGTGCGAAGGAATCTACGGTTTCGCCTTCTTGACGTTGGCCCTGCGTTACACCAGCCCCTGGCTGGGCGGCGCGATGTTGCTGCAAGCGATCCAGTTCAGCCTGCACGCCTACTATATCGTCGGCGAACGTCCGCACGACACCACCTACGGCATGGTCAACAATCTGAACTCCATCGGCGTGCTGATCTGCATCCTGCTGGGCATCGTGTCGTCCTGGCGCCGCCGAACCCGCGCCGCAAAATAATTTCCCGGGTCGGACGATTTGTCCGCCGCGCGGCAAAATCTCTCCTTGCCTTCGCCGCCGAAACGAGGTTTCTCGCCGGCGGGCCACATCCCCCCAACGGGATGCAGTCCATCTGTAAGGATGGGAGACATCGATATGACGACCCTCGCCAAGCCGGCGATCCGCCCGGCTCGCCCCGAGTTCTCTTCCGGCCCCTGCGCCAAGCGCCCAGGCTGGACCCCCGAAAATCTCAGAAACGCCGTGCTCGGCCGGTCGCACCGCTCGAAGCTGGGCAAGGGCCGCCTGAAGGCCGCCATCGACCAGACGCGCGAAGTGCTGGAAGTCCCCGCCGACTTCCTGATCGGCATCGTCGCCGGTTCGGACACCGGCGCCGTCGAGATGGCGATGTGGTCGATGCTGGGCGCCAGGCCCGTGCAGCTGCTGGCCTTCGAGTCCTTCGGCAAGGACTGGGTCACCGACGTCACCAAGCAACTGAAGCTGCCCGACGTCGAGGTGCTCGACGCGCCCTACGGCCAGCTGCCCGACACCTCCAAGGTCGATCCGGCCAAGGACCTGGTCTTCACCTGGAACGGCACCACCTCGGGCGTCCGCGTCCCGAACGCCGACTTCATCTCGGCCGACCGTGAAGGCGTCGTCATCTGCGACGCCACCAGCGCCGCCTTCGCCCAGGAGCTGGACTGGACCAAGCTGGATGTCGTGACCTTCTCCTGGCAGAAGGCCCTGGGCGGCGAAGGCGCGCACGGCGTGCTGATCCTGTCGCCCCGCGCCGTGGCCCGCCTGGAGAGCTACACCCCCGCCTGGCCGATGCCGAAGCTGTTCCGCATGACCAAGGGCGGCAAGCTCGCCGCGGACATCTTCGAGGGCGCGACCATCAACACGCCTTCCATGCTCTGCGTGGAAGACGCCCTGGACGCCCTGAAGTGGGCCGCGTCCATCGGGGGCCTGGAAGCCATGCAGGCCCGCGCCGACCAGAACCTGGCGGTCATCGCCGACTGGGTCGCGCGCACCCCGTGGGTAGAGTTCCTGGCGGCGACGCCGGAGATCCGCTCCAACACCTCGGTGTGCCTGAAGGTCGTCGATCCCAAGATCGCCGCCCTGCCGGAAGACGCCCAGGCCGACTTCGCCAAGAAGCTGGCCGGCCTGCTCGAGAAGGAGGGCGCGGCCCTCGACATCGGCGGCTATCGCGACGCCCCGGCCGGCCTGCGCATCTGGTGCGGCGCCACCGTCGAGGCCTCGGATCTCGAGGCCCTGACGCCGTGGCTGGACTGGGCGTTCGCCTCGGTCTCGGCCGAACTGGCCGCCGCTTAAAGCTCGCAATGCGCCCTCCCTCCCCCTTGATGGGGGAGGGGCAGGGGTGGGGGTGAACCCCGCCACCTCAGCACGCACCCCCATCCCAACCCTTCCCCCATCAAGGGGGAAGGGCTCGAAATCGGAGAACACCTCCATGACCGCTCCCCGCGTCCTCATCGCTGACAAGCTCAGCCCCGCCGCCGTCGACATCTTCAAGAACCGCGGCGTCGACTTCGACATCAAGACCGGCCTGACCAAGGACGAGCTGATCGCCGTGATCGGCGACTATGACGGCATCGCCATCCGCTCGGGCGCCAAGCTCGACAAGGACGTGATCGCCGCCGCCAACCGGCTGAAGGTCATCGCCCGGGCCGGCATCGGCGTCGACAATGTCGACATCCCGGCCGCCACCGCCAAGGGCGTGGTGGTGATGAACACCCCGTTCGGCAACTCGATCACCACGGCCGAGCACGCCATCGCCATGATGTTCGCCCTGGCCCGCCAGCTGCCGGCGGCCGACGCCAGCACCCAGGCCGGCAAGTGGGAGAAGAACCGCTTCATGGGCGTGGAGCTGTACGCCAAGACCCTGGGCCTGATCGGGGCCGGCAACATCGGCGGCATCGTCGCCGATCGCGCCCTGGGCCTGAAGATGAAGGTCGTGGCCTACGACCCCTTCCTGAGCCCTGAGCGCGCCATCGAGATGGGCGTGGAGAAGGTCGAGCTGGAGGACCTGCTGGCCCGCGCCGACGTCATCACCCTGCACACCCCGCTGACCGACAAGACCCGCAACATCCTGTCGGCCGAGAACCTGGCCAAGACCAAGAAGGGCGTGCTGATCGTCAACTGCGCCCGCGGCGGCCTGGTCGACGAGGCGGCCCTGCGCAAGCTGCTGGACGACGGCCATGTGGGCGGCGCGGCCTTCGACGTGTTCGTCACCGAGCCGGCCAAGGAAAACCCGCTGTTCGGTTCGGACAAGGTGGTGGCCACCCCGCACCTGGGCGCCAGCACCAACGAGGCCCAGGAGAACGTCGCCCTGCAGGTCGCCGAGCAGATGAGCGACTACCTGCTGACCGGCGCGGTCACCAACGCCCTGAACAGCCCGTCGATCACCGCGGAAGAAGCCCCCAAGCTGAAGCCGTTCGTGGCCCTGGCCGAGAAGATCGGCGCCCTGGCCGGCCAGATGGTCGACTTCGGCATCTCCGCCATCGACATCGCCTTCGAGGGCGAGGTCTCCAAGCTGAACGTCAAGCCGATGACCTCGGCGGCCCTGGCCGGGATCCTCAAGCCGATGCTGGCCGAGATCAACATGGTCTCCGCGCCGGCCGTGGCCAAGGAGCGCGGCATCACCGTCTCGGAAAGCCGCCAGGAGGTCAGCCCCACCTATGACAGCCTGATGCGCGTGACCATCACCACCGAGAAGGGCAAGCGCGCCTTCGCCGGCACGGTGATCGCCGGCGCGCCGCGCATCGTCGAGGTCAAGGGCATGGAGCTGGACGCGGGCTTCTCGCCGGCCATGCTCTACATCAACAACCTGGACAAGCCGGGCTTCATCGGCGCCCTGGGCATGCTGCTGGGCGAGGCGGGCGTCAACATCGCCACCTTCAACCTCGGCCGGCTTTCCGCTGACGAAGATGCGATCGCCCTGGTCGGCGTCGACCAGGCCCCGGACGAGGCCCTGCTGGCCAAGATCCAGGCCCTGCCGCACGTCAAGGAAGCGCGAGCGCTGACGTTCTGACGGGCTCTCTGATCCTTCTCCCCTTGCGGGAGAAGGTGGCCCGAAGGGCCGGATGAGGGGTCTCTCAAAACCATCCGCCGCGCCCAGCCTGACCGCTGGGCGCGGCGTTTGCGTTGGTGCGGCCCCTCACCCGGCGTCCTTCGGACGCCACCCTCTCCCGCAAGGGGAGAGGGAAGAGGGTGCAGATCCCGTGCAGCCGGCGAGGCGATGCGACGAAGACGCCGTCCCGCCATTTTCAAGCCTCACCGGACCGGCTAGGTGCGAGGGAGCCCAGCCAGGAGCCCCGATGTCCATCCGCGCCCGCAAGATCAACCGCCTGGTCTTCATCGTCTTCCTGGCCGCCTCGGCCTACGCCCTGGCCCGGGCCTTGCTGCCCGACGACGACAGCCTGGGCCTGATCCCCTGGGACAAGGCCAAGCACTTCATCGTCTTCTATGTGTTGAGCGTCCTAGCCAGCCTGGCCCTGCCGCAGAGCCGGCTGCACCGCATCGGCCTGGTGATCCTGGCGTTCGGCGGGGGGATCGAGATCCTGCAGGGCCTGGTCGGCCGCGACGCCTCGTGGTTCGACCTGTTCGCCGACGCCTGCGGCATCAGCGCCGCGTTCGGGCCGATGCTGGTCAGCCAGTGGTGGCGCAAGGCCGCGCGGTTTTAGTTCTCAAGAATCCGCTCATCCCGGCGAATGCCGGAACCCAGATCCTATAGCTGAGTGGCTGATTGGAAGGGCGATGCGCGCTTGGCGTCATCCCCACGGCCATTCCATCTGGGTCCCGGCATTCGCCGGGATGAGCGGATCATTTGGAGGGTTCAGAACTTTCCCCCGCGCCCCTCGCCGTCCTTGAACCGCGCGGCGCCGGCCCGGGCCTCGCGGCGCAGCGGCTCCAGCCCGCCGATCCCCTCGACCTTCAGCGCCTCCTCCAGCGAGACGTCCCACTGGGCGAAGGCCGAGGCGCGGTCGGCGCGCAGGCAGACCTGCGGGAAGGCGGCGATCTGGGCGGCCAGGGCCTGGGCGGCGTTCAGCGCCTCGCCCGCCGGCACGACGCGGTCGGCCAGGCCCCAGCTCAGCGCCTCGGCCGCCTCGACCGCCCGGCCGGTCAGGATCATGTCCAGCGCCCGGCCCTGGCCGACGATGCGCGGCAGCCGCACCGTGCCGCCGTCGATCAGCGGCACGCCCCAGCGCCGGCAGAACACCCCGAAGATCGCGCTTTGCGAGGCCACCCGCAGGTCGCACCACAGGGCCAGCTCCAGCCCGCCGGCCACCGCGTGGCCCTCGACGGCGGCGATCACCGGCTTGGACAGCAGACGTCGGGTCGGCCCCATCGGACCCTCGCCGACCGGGTCGTAGCGCTCGCCCTCGCCGGACGCCGCGACGGCCAGGTCGAACCCGGCGCAGAACGTCCCGCCCGCCCCGGTCAGCACGGCGACGGCGGCCTCCGGATCGGCCTCGAAGGCGTCGAACGCGGCCCGCAGTTGCAGGGCGGTGTCGGGGTTCACCGCGTTGCGCTTTTCGGGGCGGTTGATCGTGACGGTCCAGACCGGGCCGTCGGTGCTGAGTTCGACTTCGGTCATCTTGGGCCTCCGCGCGTCCTGGCGGACACCATGAGCGGCTCTGCTTGACTCTCCAAGCCGAGAAGATCAGAACAAAAGTGGAACATTGGAGTGTGGAGCATGCCCGGGGCGAAACCCGCCCTTACGGCTTTGAGAGCCCAGATCGCCGCCCTGGAAGCGGGGACTCGGACTCCGCCTCCCGTCCTGCCGTTCGGCGACCCGCGCCTCGACGGCTGCTTCCCGGCCGGCGGCCTGCAACGCGGCGGCTGGCACGAGGTCGGCGGTTCCGGCCTGGAGGAGGAGACCGGCGCGGCCCCCGCCGCTTTCGCGGCCTTGCTCTTGCGGCCGCTGGCCGCCAAGGGCGCGGTGGTCTGGGTGATGCGGCGCGACGACCTGCACGCGCCGGGCCTGATGGGGCTGGGCTTCCCGGTCGAGCGCCTGATCCAGGTCCGGGCCCGCGACGAGGCCGAGGTGCTGTCGGTTCTGGAGGACGCCCTGGCCACGGTGGGAGTCGCCGCCGCGATCGGCGAGGCCGAGGCGCCGGACCTGAAGGCCGGACGCCGCCTGCAGCTGGCCTGCGAACGGCGGGGATCGACCGGGGTGCTGCTGCGGCGTCGGCCCTATGGCGGACCGGCGGGAAAGGTCAGGGAGGTGTCGGGCTCGGCCGCCCAGACCCGCTGGCGGATCGCCGCCGCCCCCAGCCAGCCGCCGCCCGGCGAGCCGGGCCTGGGCCCGCCGCGCTGGCGGGTCGAACTCGAACGCTGCCGGGGCGGCCGTCCCGGCGCCTGGATCCTCGAACAAGCGGAGGCCGCCGATGGTCCGCATCCTTTCCGTCTGGTGTCGCAACTGGCCGATCACGACGTGGCGGCGGGCGAACCCGAACTTCGGCTCGTCGGCTGAGAATAGGCCCTCCCCCCGTGGGGGAGGCGGTCGCGAAGCGACCGGTGGGGGGAGTGATCGGAAGGTCGATCCTGCCAGTGGTCGGCGGCCTAAAACTCCCCCCTCCGTCGCCTGCGGCGACACCTCCCCCACAGGGGGAGGATCTGTGTCGGCGGTTCCCCCCGTCGCCCTGGTCGCCACCGAGGGCGGGACCCGACGCCTGGCCGCCGTCGACGACGCGGCCGCCGCCCTGGGCCTGCATGTCGGCCAGAAGGCCGCCGACGCCGCGGCCCTGGTCCCCGATCTGGTCACCGCCGACCACGACCCCGAGGGCGACCGCGCGGCGCTGGAGATCCTCTGCGACTGGTGCGTGCGGTTCTCGCCGGCCGTGGCCCTGGACGGGCTGGACGGCCTGCTGCTCGACGTCGAGGGCGTCTCGCACCTGTGGGGCGGCGAGGCGGCGATGCTCGACGACCTGCTGGACCGGCTGGCGCGCTGGGGCGCCCCGGCCCGGGGGGCGATCGCCGACACCCCCGGCGCGGCCTGGGCCCTGGCCCGCTACGCGCCCGACCGCACGATCGCCCCGCCCGGCGGCCAGGCCCCGCTGCTGGCCCCGCTGCCGGTCGCCGCCCTGCGGCTGGACGAGGCGGCCCAGGCCCAGCTGCCGCGCCTGGGCCTGTTCCAGGTCAGCCAGCTGCTGGCCCTGCCGCGCGCCCAGCTGGCCAAGCGGTTCGGGCTGGGCGCGGTGATGCGCATCGACCAGGCCCTGGGCGCGGCCCGCGAGGCCCTGGCCTTCCGCCGCCCGGCCACCCCGTGGTTCGACCGCCTGGCCTTCTTCGAACCGATCAGCGCCCTGTCCGACCTGGAGCGGGTGACCGGCGACATCTGCGCCCTGCTGTGCGCCCGACTGGAGGCCGAGGGGCAGGGCGCGCGACGGTTCGAGCTGGTGTTCCACCGCCTGGACGGCAAGGACCAGCCGGTGCGGGCCGGCCTGTCGCGCCCCGGCCGCGACGCCGTCCGGATCGCCAAGCTGCTGAAACCGAAACTGGACACGGTCGACCCGGGCTTCGGGATCGAGATCGTCACCCTGTGGGCGGCCGACGTCGAGCCGCTGTCGGTCGCCCAGCGAAGCCTGGACGCCGACGGCGGGATCAGCCTGGAGGAGGGCCTGGCGCCGCTGGTCGACCGGCTGATCAACCGCCTGGGCGAGGACCGGGTGTGGCGCGCCGATCCCTATCAGAGCCACGTGCCGGAACGGTCGGTGCGGCGCGCCGCGCCGCTGGACCCGGCGCCGGAAACGGGTTGGGACCCCGACCGTCCCCGGCCGTCCCGCCTGCTGCGCCGCCCCGAGGCGATCGAGGTGCTGGCCAAACTGCCCGACGACCCGCCGGTTCAGTTCCGCTGGCGCGGCAAGTCGCGCCGCGTGCGCCTGGCCGAGGGCCCCGAACGGATCGGCCAGGAATGGTGGCGCAAGGCCTTCGACGAGGTCGGGCCGGGCAAGGTGCGCGACTATTACCGGGTGGAGGACGAGGCAGGCGAACGGTTCTGGATCTTCCGGGCGGGGCTGTACGCGGACGGGGAGAAGGTCCCGAAGTGGTGGTTGCATGGCTTGTTTGGCTAACCAGGTCCTCCCCCCGTGGGGGAGGCGATCGCGCAGCGATCGGCGGGGGGAGTGGTCGGCCCTCTCAGCAAACTCCCCCCACCGTCGGCTTCGCCGACACCTCCCCCACAGGGGGAGGGCCTGGCCATGAAAACCCACGCCTACGCCGAGCTCCAGGCCACCACCAACTTCTCCTTCCTGCGCGGGGCCTCCCACGCCCAGGAGCTGATGCTGACCGGCCAGGCCCTGGGCCTGAGCGCCGTCGGCGTGACCGACCGCAACAGCCTGGCCGGGGTGGTGCGGGCCTGGACGGCGGCCAAGGAGCTCAAGAAGCAAGGTTTGGCGATCCGCGCCCTGACCGGCTGCCGGCTGGACTTCATGGACGGCGCGCCCAGCCTGCTTTGCTACCCCAGCGACCGCGAGGCCTTCGCCCGCCTGACCCGTCTGCTGACCGTGGGCCAGCGCCGGGCCGAGAAGGGCGAATGCCACCTGTTCTGGAAGGACTTTCTCGAGCACGCCGACGGCCAGCTGGCCCTGATCGTGCCGCCGGCGAAACTGGACGGGGCCTTCGAGACCGACCTGACCCGCATCGCCGGCGAGCTGCGCGGCCGGGTCTGGCTGGCCGCCAGCCGGGCCTACGCCGCCCAGGACCTCAAGCGCCTGTCGCGGCTGGCCGAGCTGGCGCGCGACGCCCGCGCCCCGATGGTGGCCACCAACGACGTGCTCTATCACGGCCCCGAACGGCGGCCGCTGCAGGACGTGATGACCTGCATCCGCGAAGGCTGCTCGATCGCCGAGGCGGGCTTTCGGCTGGAGGCCAACGCCGAGCGGCACCTCAAGACCCCGGCCGAGATGGCCCGGCTGTTCGAGCGCTGGCCCCAGGCGGTGGAGCGCACGCTCGAGATCGTCGAGCGCATCGGCTTCGATCTGGGGGATCTGAAGGAGCAGTACCCGGACGAGCCGGTGCCGCCCGGCAAGACGGCCATGGGGCACCTGACCGACCTGACCTGGCAGGGCGCGGCCTGGCGCTATCCGAAAGGGGTTCCCGACAAGGTCGCCGACCAGCTGCGTGAGGAGCTGCGGCTGATCGCCAAGATGGACTATCCCAACTACTTCATCACCGTGCACGACATCGTCCACAAGGCGCGGGAGATGGGCATCCTGTGCCAGGGGCGCGGCTCGGCGGCCAATTCCTCGGTCTGTTTCTGCCTGGGGGTGACGGCGATCGATCCCACCGAGCACCGGCTGCTGTTCACCCGCTTCATCTCCGAGAACCGCGGCGAGCCGCCGGACATCGACGTCGACTTCGAGCATGAGCGGCGCGAGGAGGTGATGCAGTACGTCTACGAGCGCTATGGCCGCGAATACGCCGCCATCTGCGGCACGGTGATCCATTACCGGCCGCGCAGCGCCATCCGCGACGTCGGCAAGGCCCTGGGCCTGACCGAGGACATCACCGCCATCCTGGCCAACACCGTCTGGGGCAGCTGGGGCGACGGCCTGCCCGACGAGCACATCAGGCAGACGGGGCTGGATCCGAACAATCCGCAGATCGCCCGGGCCATCGCCCTGGCCACCGAACTGCTGCAGCACCCCCGCCACCTGTCGCAGCACGTGGGCGGCTTCGTCCTGACCAAGCGGCGGCTGGACGAGACCGTGCCGATCGGCAACGCGGCGATGAAGGACCGCACCTTCATCGAGTGGGACAAGGACGACATCGACAGCCTGGGCCTGATGAAGGTCGACGTGCTGGCCCTGGGCATGCTGACCGCCATCCAGCGGGCGTTCGGCATGCTGCGGGCCGAGCATGGCCAGCCGATCGTCGATCTGGCCGACGTGCCGGTCGAGGTGAAGGGCGTCTACGACATGCTGTCCAAGGCCGACAGCGTGGGGGTGTTCCAGGTCGAGAGCCGGGCCCAGATGTCGATGCTGCCCCGGCTGCGGCCCAACCGGTTCTACGACCTGGTGATCGAGGTGGCGATCGTGCGGCCCGGCCCGATCCAGGGCGACATGGTCCATCCCTATCTGCGGCGGCGCAAC
Organism: Caulobacter sp. Root487D2Y; assembly: GCF_001427165.1. Classification (NCBI taxonomy): domain Bacteria; kingdom Pseudomonadati; phylum Pseudomonadota; class Alphaproteobacteria; order Caulobacterales; family Caulobacteraceae; genus Caulobacter; species Caulobacter sp. Root487D2Y. Next base: position 35,191 of record NZ_LMFD01000010.1, on the reverse strand, counting down.
GGCCAGGAGCCCGTGGAATGGCCCGCGCCCTCGCCGGAGCATGGTCCGCCCGACGAACTTTTCGGCATCCTGGGCAACACCTTTGGCGTGCCGCTGTTCCAGGAGCAGGCCATGAGCCTGGCCATCGAGGCGGCCAAGTTCACGCCCGACGAGGCCGACGGCCTGCGCAAGGCCATGGCCACCTTCAAGCACGACGGCGATCCGGCCCAGTACCGCGACAAGTTCGTCGAGGGCATGGTCGCGCGCGGCTACGAACGCGACTTCGCCACCCGCTGCTTCAAGCAGATCGAGGGCTTCGGCTCGTACGGCTTCCCGGAAAGCCACGCGGCCAGCTTCGCCAAGCTGGTCTATGTCTCGGCTTGGATCAAATGGGCCTGGCCGGACGTGTTCTGCGCGGCCCTGATCAACTCCCAGCCGATGGGCTTCTACCAGCCGGCCCAGCTGGTGCGCGACGCCCGTGAGCACGGGGTCGAGGTGCGGGCTCCGGACGTGCTGATGAGCGACTGGGACTGCACGCTGGAGGGCCGCGCCTTTTCCTCACCCGCCCACTCCTCCTCACCCGCAAAGCGGGGGAGGTGGCGCGATGCGGATACGCCGCCGCAAGACGCCCCCTCCGTCACGTCGCCGATGGCGACGCGCCACCTCCCCCGTTTCACGGGTGAGGAAAGGCAACCCGCCCCCGACAAGCTCTTCAACCCCGACACCCGCCCTTACTGGAAGGCCGTCCGCCTGGGCCTGCGCCAGATCAAGGGCCTGAAGGAGGACGACGCCACGCTGCTGGTCGCGGCCCGCGCCGCCGGGGCCCGGTCGCCGGCCGACTTCGCCCGGGCCGGGGTCTCGCAGCGCGGGCTGGAGCTGCTGGCCGAGGCCGACGCCTTCGCGTCCGCGGGCCTCTCCCGACGCGACGCCCTGTGGGCGGTCAAGGGGCTGAAGGGCGAAATCAAGGTCGACAGCCAGGCGCCGCTGCTGGCCGGCCTGCCGCTGTTCGAGGACGCCGTCGCCCTGCCGGTCATGGCCTTGCCGCAAGCCGTGGCCGAGGACTACCGCACCACCAGCCTGTCGCTGAAGGCGCACCCCTTGCGGTTCTTCCGGCCGATGCTGGACCGGCTGAACGTCACGACGGCCGAGCGGCTGAAGGGCGTCCGCGACGGCCGCAAGATCAGCGTCGGCGGCCTGGTCCTGATCCGCCAGCGGCCGGGCACCGCCAAGGGCGTGGTGTTCCTGACCCTGGAGGACGAGACGGGCGTGGCCAACGCGGTGGTCTGGAAGGACTGCTTCGACGCCCACCGGCGCACGGTGATGAGCGCCTCGTTCCTGATCGTCCATGGCAAGGTCCAGGCCGCCGACGGGGTGATCCACGTGGTGGCCGAGGGCTTCACCGACCTGTCGGCCGAACTGGCGCGGATGAAGGAGGACCCCGAGGCCCCGGCCCCGACGGTGCGGATGCGGACGTCCGGACGGCTGCAGCGGAGCCGGGATTTCCACTGAGATGTCCCTCCCTCTCTCAATGAGAGAGGGATTCGGAGGCGCGGCTTGTCTCGGCCGCCGCCTTCTTCTCCGCCACCTGCGCCAGCATCGCGAACAGGGCCACGGTGTCGATCGGCTTGCGCAGCACGCCGTCGGCGCCGTCGGCCCGGTAGCGGGCGACGTCGTCGTCGAAGACGTTGGCGGTCAGCATCCAGACCGGCGTGCGGGGGCGCGGCGTCGAGGTCTCGAGCTCGCGGATCCGCGCCAGGGCCGCCACGCCGTCGAGCACCGGCATGTTGACGTCCATCAGCACCAGGTCGAAGGCCTCGGCCCGCCAGGCGTCCAGCGCCTGGGCCCCGTCCTCGGCGAACACCAGTTCGATCGGCGAGGCGGCCAGCAGGGCGGCCAGCACCCGGCGGTTGGCGGGGTTGTCCTCGGCCGCCAGCACCCGGATCGGCGCGATCACCCTGGCTTCCGCCGGCGAGCCCGCGGCCAGTTCCGCGGCGGGCGGCGCCAGGGTCGCGGCCTCGAAGGCGAACCAGAAGACCGCGCCGCGCCCGATGCTCTTGCCTTGGGCGCTCCGGCCCCTCCGGGCCTCGCCGCCCGGAAGGTCGTCCACGCCGATCTCGCCGTCCATCAGGGCCAGGTTGGCCGCGCAGATCGACAGGCCCAGCCCGCTGCCGCCCAGGTTTCGGCCGCGTTCGGTCTGTTCGAAGGCGTCGAACATCCGCGCGCGGTCTTCCGGCGGCACGGGCGCGCCGGTGTCGCGCACCTCGACCAGGGCGCTCAGCGTCTGGTCCTTGGCCACGCCGGCCAGCCGGACCACCACCGCGCCGCCCGACGGCGAGGCTTTCAGCCCGTTGGAGACCAGATTGACCAGGGTCTGCTCCAGCTTGGCCTCGTCGGCCAGCAGGCCGTAGGCCAGGTCGGGATCGGCGTCCTCGAAGCTCAGCACCACGCCGACGGCCTGGGCGTGGGCGCTCCACACCCGCACCACCGCGCGGACCAGGCGTCGAAGGTCGACCGGCGCCAGCGTCAGCGCCGCCTGGCCGGTTTCGACCTTGGTCAGGTCCAGCACGGTGTCGAGCAGCCGGGTCAACTGGGCGCCGCCCTCCAGCACGCCCTGGGCCAGGTCGGCCTGGGTCGGGGTCAGGAAGGTGTCACGGCGCAGGGCGTGGGCGAAGCCGAGCACGGCGTTGAGCGGGGTGCGGATTTCGTGGCTGGCGACGGTCAACAGGTCGGACTTGGCGCGGCTGGCGGCCTTGGCCTCGGCGATGGCCTCGGTCAGGTCGGCGTTCTTGCGGGCCAGGTCGCGCAGGGCCTGGGCCAGGGCGCGGTCGGTGGTCTGCTGGCGCCAGGTGGCGGCCAGGACGGCGACGACGAACAGCAGCATGGCGGCCGCGTAGTGGTTGTCGGTCAGCGGCGCGTGGCGGTCGAAGGCGATCCACAGCAGCGTCGCCACCGGCGGCCCGGCGGCGGTGACGTAGCTGACCTTGCCGGTGTGCACCCGCAGGGCGGCGAACATCAGCACGCAGATGGCCAGCAGGGCGGCCTCCATCCGCATGATCGGGTCGCCCATGAGCCGCAGCTTGACGGCCAGGATGCAGGCGTTGAGCGACAGCAGGAAGACCAGACTGATCGATCGCCAGCGCAGCTGTCGAAAGGCCACGACGGGATCGGCATGGCGCAGCGCCGCCTCGGTCGCCAGGAACAGCGTCGCATAGATGCCCAGCTCGACCACGCCGAACAGGGCCAGGTTCACCCGGGTGTAGAGCGCCAGCAGACCCACGAACACCGCGACCAGGACCAGCCGGGCGCGCACGATGCCGCGCGTGTATCGAACGAACCCGTCCAGGCGGGTGACGTCCACCGTCTGTTCGAACATCCAGGTTCCCGCCGACGCTACTGATGTCCCAAGGATGAGACGACTCGCCCTTGCAAGCGCGGCAAGCCAGAGCATGGGAAGCTGATTCTGGCTTTTGCGCTCGCCTCATAGGCGATGGATTGGGGCGATGGATTGGGGCGACGGGGCGGGCGAAGGGCTGGAGACGAAGGGCCGGGAATCAATCCGGATCAGACCCGGGTTTTGGCCGCGGCGGACTTGCCTCTGTTCGCTCTGCTAGGGCTCGCCTTGACGGACGCGACCTGGTCGGGCGACACGGCCCGCAGCTGTTCGACCAGGGCGAACAGCTGGACGCGGACGCTGAACTCGTCGCCGGCCAGGGCAGCGGCTTCCAGGGCGGCCAGGGCTTCGGACGAGATCGGCGTCAGCGGCGTCAGCGGCGTGGCCTCGGTGACGCCCTCGGCCTTGGGCCGGGCGGTTTCGTTGACGTCGACCAGGGCCTCGGTCAGCTTTTCGCCGGGGCGCAGGCCGGTGATCTTGATCTCGATGTCGCGCTCGGGAACCAGGCCCTGCAGCTCGATCATCCGCCGGGCCAGATCGATGATCTTGACCGGTTCGCCCATTTCAAGCGTCAGGACCCCGGTCGGCGGGGCGACGTCGCCGGCCGACAGGGCCACGGCGCGCAGAACCAGCTGCACGGCCTCGGGAATGGTCATGAAATAGCGTTCGACCTCGGCGTCGGTCAGGGTCACCGGACCGCCGCGGGCGATCTGGTGCTGGAAGATCGGCACCACCGATCCGGCCGAGCCGAGCACGTTGCCGAACCGCACGACGCTGACGCGGGTGTCGCCGCCGGCGCCGTTCGGCCCGCCCGCGAACTGGCGGACCAAGGCCTCGGCCACCCGCTTGGTCGCGCCCATCACGCTGGCGGGAGCGACGGCCTTGTCGGTGGAGATCAGCGCCAGGTGGGCCGCGCCGCAGGCCTTGGCGGCGGCGGCGACGTTGCGGCTGCCCAGCACGTTGGTGCGCACGCCCTCGCAGGGGTGGTTCTCGACCAGGGTCACATGTTTGAGGGCGGCGGCGTGGAAGATCAGTTCGGGCTTCTCGGCGGCGAACACCAGGTCCAGGCGGGCGGCGTCGCGCACGTCGCACAGCACGTCGCGGCGGGGCAGCTGAGGCCAGGCCTCGCCCAGCTCGCGGTCGATATGGAAGAGGTTGGCCTCGGCGGCGTCCAGCAGGGTCAGCTGGGCGGGGCCGCTGGCGGCGATCTGGCGGGCCAGTTCCGAGCCGATGCTGCCGCCGGCCCCGGTGACCAGCACCCGCTTGCCGGCCACGAGGGCGCGGACCGGCTCGGGGTCCAGGCGGACGGGGGCGCGGCTGAGCAGTTCCTCCAGGCTGATCTCGCGCAGGGCGGAGCCGCCGGCCCCAGGGGCGCCCATGTCGACAAGCCCGCCCTGGCGGCGCAGCAGGCGCACGCCCTCGGTCTTCAGCCGGCCCAGCCGCTCGGTCCCGAAGGCGCTGAGCGGGCCGTCGGTCAGGAACAGCAGGGCCGACGGCTGCAGGCCGCCGTCGCGCAGCTGGGCCATGACCGCGTCGAAATCGTCGATGGCGCCCAGGATGCAGACCCCGCCCAGCTCGTCGCCGGTCTCGCGGGCCTCGGGGGTCAGCACCCCGACCGGGGCGTAGCGTTCGCCCAGGGCGGCGGGGGCGCGCAGGAAGGCCTCGGCCTCGCTCGCCGAGCCGACGATCAGCAGGCGGGGCAGGGCGGCCGAGGCGGGCGCCGGGCGCAGGCGGGTCAGGGCGTCGACCAGCACCTGCTCGTGCAGGGCGCGGCGCACGATGCGCAGTCCGGCCAGCAGGGCGGTCAGCAGCAGGAAGGCGGCGGCCAGGGTGCGCAGGCCGCCCGGCTGACGCACGTCGGCCAGGCGGGCGACCAGGGCGAAGGTCAGGACCGCCAGCAGGGCCGAGCGCGCCAGGCGCAGGCCGTCGCTGGCCGCGAAGAACCGCCACGGCGAGCGTTCGACCTGGAACAGGATCTCGACCAGCAGGGCGCAGCCGGCGAACAGGGCCGCGAGGGCCAGGGCGGACAGGGCGAGGCTGGAAGGGGTGAAGGGCGTGGCGCCGGTGGTCAGCGCCTGAGCCAGCAGCATGGCCACGAAGGCCAGCACCATGTGCGCCGCGATCTTGCCCATACGACCCATGAACACAAACTCCGCCGCGGTCGTCGGGAAACCGCTTCGAACGCGGCTTAGCACGCTCCGCGTGCGTCGTCGCCAGTCGTGGCGACCACCCTGTCGGCCTGGCGCATCAACCCCGCGCCAAAGGCAGCAGTTCCACCACGTCTCCCGCCGCGACCGCCGGCGCGCCGGCCGGGCGCAGGACCAGGCAGTCGGCGCGGGAGAACACGCCGATCAGCGAGGAGTCCTGGTCGGGGAAAGGCGTGACCCACACCCGGCCTTCGACGTCGACGGCGCGGGCGGCGCGCATCCAGTGTTCGCGCGGACCGGCGGCGGGCAGGGCGGCGGTCAGGGCGCCGGCGCTGATCGTCAGGGTCGGATCGGCGCCGGTCAGGGCGGCCAGCAGCGGCCGCAGGAACAACTCGGCGCAGACCAGGGCCGAGGCCGGGTTGCCGGGCAGGCCCAGCACGCGGCGGCCGTCCTTTAGGGTTCCGAACCAGGTCGGCTTGCCGGGGCGGACGGCGACGGTCTGGACGCGCAGGTCGAGCCCCAGGGTCGCCAGGGCCGGCTTGACCAGGTCGTGGTCGCCGACCGAGGCCCCGCCGACGGTGACGATCAGGTCGGCCTCGGCGGCGTCGACCGCGCGGGCGATGGCGTCCAGGTCGTCGGCCTGGGCCTTCAGCCTGACCGCCTCGCCGCCCCAGGCCGCGACCAGGGCCGCCAGGCTGAACGAACCGGACTCGAAGATCTGGTCGGGGGCCGGGGTCGCGCCGGGCGGGACCAGCTCGTCGCCGGTGGCCAGGATGGCGACGCGGGGCCGGCGCGCCACGGCCAGGTCGGCGCGCCCGGCGGCGGCGGCCAGCGCCAGCCGCCAGGCGTCGATCCGCGCGCCTTCCGCCAGCAGGGCGTCGCCGGACCGGAAGTCGCCGCCGGCCGGCCGGATGTTGCCCGGCGGCGGGTCGCGGTCGATCGTGAAGCTGACGGTGTCGCCGTCGCGCGCGGCGTTCTCCTGGACCACCACCAGGTCGGCCCCCGGCGGCACGGGGGCGCCGGTGAAGATTCGCACCGCCTGGCCGGCCTCGATGGGCTGGACATGGGCCCGACCGGCGGCGCTCTCGCCGACGATCCGGAACCGCGCGTCGGGCGACAGGTCGGCGCGGCGGATCGCCCAGCCGTCCATGGCCGAGGCGTCGAACGGCGGCTGGTCGCGATCGGCGACGATCGGCGCGGCCAGCACCCGGCCGATCGCGTCGGCCAGGGCGACCTGCTCGATCCCCAGCCGCGCGGCGTCGGCCAGCATGCGGCCGCGCGCCTCCGCGACGGTCAGGTTCTTCAGTTGAAGCTTGTCACCGCCCACGCCCGCACTCCCGCAACCATGAGCCCAGAGTTCTACTTAAATCCGCTCATCCCGGCGAATGCCGGGACCCAGATGGAAAAGCTGGGACGGGCTCCAGAATGCTCCGAGTTCTTCCCGTCAGACCCACCGCCAAGGGATCTGGGTCCCGGCATTCGCCGGGATGAGCGGAGGATTTGGATTACCCCACGAACGCCCGCTCGATCACGAAGTCGCCCGGCTCGGCGTTGGAGCCTTCCTTCATGCCGTGGGCTTCCAGCAGGGCGGCGGTGTCCTTGATCATCGCCATCGAGCCGCACAGCATGGCGCGGTCGTGCTCGGGATCGAACTTCACCTGGTCCAGGCCGAGGTCCTTGAACAGCTGGCCCGAATTGATCAGGTCGGTGAACCGGCCCTGGCGCTCGAACGGCTCGCGGGTGACCGTGGGATAGTAGACCAGCTGGGCCTTGGCCTCGTCGCCGACCAGCGGGTCGTCGTGGATCTCCGACGTGAACAGGTCGCGATAGGCCAGTTCCTTCACCTCGCGCACGCCATGGGCGACGATCACCTGCTCGAAGCGGCTGTAGGCGTCGGGGTCGCGGGCCACCGACAGCCAGGGCGCCAGGCCCGTGCCGGTGCCGAACAGGAACAGGCGCTTGCCGGGGCGGACGGCGTCCAGCACCAGGGTGCCGGTCGGCTTCTTGCCCAGCAGGATCTGGTCGCCTTCCTTGATCTGCTGCAGGCGCGAGGTCAGGGGGCCGTCGGGCACCTTGATCGAGAAGAACTCCAGTTCCTCGGCGAAGTGCGGCGAGCCGATCGAATAGGCGCGCAGGATCGGCTTCTTCTCGCCCAGCTCCTCGCGGGGCGGCAGGCCGATCATCACGAACTCGCCCGAGCGGAAGCGGAAGCTGGCCGGACGGGTGATCGCGAAACTGAACAGGCGATCGGTCCAGTGCTTGACCCACAGCACGGTCTCGGTGTGCCAGGCGGCTTCCTTGGCGGCCGGGGGGGCGGGCGGGGCGGCGGTGGTTTCGATGGCCGTCATAATCTGCGTTTCAAGTCCTGGACGCGCGGCGGACCGCGAGATTCTAAGAGGGCGTCGCCACGGCCCTGAAGCGACTGCGTCTCATGTGAGCACAGGCGCGTGGATGTCAACTTTGGTGGTCTGAAAGGGCTTTGAGAAAATCTTCCCCAAAAGCGTCAAAATGGCGGGCGCGTGTTTTTTGAACCGTGTCAAAATTGTGATTGCCGCCTCCCCAAACGGGGCGCACTCTTCCTCTTGTTTCCGCGCCAGAAGACGTCGCGGAGGCCAATGATACGGAGGAACGTATGCGGGTAAGGTTCGTAAAGGCCGCCGCGGCGGCCAGTCTGTTAGCGTTAAGCGTAGCTGCCTGCGGGCAGGAAACCGGCGCCACCGGTCAGCAAGCTCAACAAGTCTCCCTCGAAGGCAAGGCGGTCACCGCCTCCGGCTGCGTCCGGCCGGTGGAATCGACCTCGTGCATCGTGGTTCGCGGCCCAGGCGGCGGCTACTACGACATCTCCGGAGCCGCGCCGGCGCCGGATCCGGCCAAGGGCGTGGCGATCTCTCTTCAAGGACGCGACCTGGGTGAGAACACCCAATGCGGCCGCAAGCTCGCGGACGTGAAGTGGTCGTACCTGAACATCCAATGCGCCGCCCTTACCCCGGCGCCCGCGCCGGAAGCGGAAAAGGCCGGCTGATCGTCTCAGGCTTCGCCGGAGCCCGGATCCGTCCGGGTTTTCGGTGAAGTCGAGCTGCCTTTCGCGCCGCTAGGCTCGGTCGCGGGACGCGGCGCCTGGCCATCGGCGCCCTGTGCGGGGCGCTGGTTCTCGTTCTCCACCTCTCGGTTTGACGGCCGGTTCGGGTTCGGGCTGGCGGGCGTTGGCATGGCGCGTCTCCTCCGGGCTTCGATCTGGCGCCAAGGCCTAACGCGTCGCGGCGACGGCTGATCCTTCGCGGCCGAAGCCGTCGAAAGCGCGGATCGCGCTCCGGCCGCTTGCCGGGCTCGAACGACCCTGCTAAACGACGCGGCTCTGGCGATGAGACCAACGCGCTGGCGGGCTTCAAAGAGCCTACCGGCGCGATGTTCATTGTCGGAAAGCCGGAATCTCCGTTAAGGGGGTCGCGGTTCCGCAGGAGTGTAGCTCAGCTGGTAGAGCATCGGTCTCCAAAACCGAGGGTCGTGGGTTCGAGTCCCTCCACTCCTGCCACTATATGTCATCGGTCACCCGGTTTTCGGGCTGACCTATCGAAAGTCGCGAGCCTCTTAAGTCATGGCCAGGAAACCGGGTTCTAGCCCGTCTGCGATCAAGAACCGCGCCGCGAAGACGGCAGCGGCGCTCGCGCCCGCCGGTCAGGCGCCGGCCGCCAAGGGCGCCGCCGCCAAGGCCCCGGCTCCGCCGAAAAAGCCGATCAATCCGGTTCGCTTCGCGCAGGAAGTCCGCGCCGAGGCCCGCAAGATCACCTGGACCACCCGCAAGGAGACCTGGATCACCTCGGTGATGGTCTTCATCATGGTGGTGCTGGCTTCGCTGTTCTTCACCTTCGCCGACTGGATCCTGGGCCTGGGCGCCAACCTGCTCCTCAAGATCGCCGCGGGATAAGAAACATCATGAGCACCGACACCGCGTCCAATCCGAACCACAAGTGGTACATCGTCCACGCCTACTCGAACTTCGAGAAGAAGGTGGCCGAGAGCATCCGCGAACAGGCCAAGAGCCACGGTCTGGAAGACAGCTTCTCCGAGATCCTGGTTCCGACCGAGGACGTCGTCGAGATCCGTCGCGGCCGCAAGGTCAACGCCGAGCGCAAGTTCTTCCCCGGCTACGTGCTGGTGAAGATGAACCTCTCGGACGAAGCCTATCACCTGATCAAGAACACCCCGAAGGTCACGGGCTTCCTGGGCAGCGCGTCGAAGCCGCAGCCGGTCTCCGAAAAGGAAGTCCAGCGCATCATCGGCACGATCGAAGAGGGCGTCGAGCGTCCCAAGACCGTGGTGCTGTTCGAGGTCGGCGAGAACGTCCGCGTCACCGACGGTCCGTTCGCCAGCTTCAACGGCTCGGTCGAGCAGGTCGACGAGGAGCGGGCCCGCCTGCGCGTCACCGTCTCGATCTTCGGCCGCGCCACTCCGGTGGAGCTGGAATACAGCCAGGTCGAGAAGATCAGCTGATTTTCAGTCACGGCTGACCGAGTTTTCGAAAACCCCGCGTCGGAAACGGCGCGGGGTTTTTGCTGTCCGGAATTCAAAAGCTAGCGCCGCACGCTCGATCACTTGCCCCCTACGGGTCGCGGTGCGTGCGTCCTCCTCCCCCTGTGGGGGCGGACAGGCCGCGAAGCGGCGAGGTGGGGGCAAGTGTTAGCCGGCGCGACCCCTCCGGTAAGCCTTATGCCGGCTTTATGTCGTGAGCCCGAACCCGAATGGATCGCTTATGCCGTTCGGCGCGACAAAGGCTGTGTTGTCTTCCGTCCGGGATCCGTCCGATGTCGGTCTTCCATTGCAGACTCGCCTCCCTGGCCTTGGCCCTGGCCGCTGTCGGCGGTTTCGTCCTGCTGCTGGTCCTGGCCGCCCAGCACCCGCAGGCCGGGCCGCTGCTGCGCATCCTGGCCTTCCTGTGGCTGGTCGCCGCCGGGGCCTCCAAGCTGGTCTTCGACCTGACCGAGACGGTCGGTCGCGAGGACCGCGCCAAGGTCTCGCGCGCCGCGTCATTGCATCGCTTCCGAGAATAGGGAGGATGCGGCCGCCCGCCGCCGCTTCGTAGGACCCGACCATGGCCGACATCGTGATTCGTCCCGTCACCCGCGCGGACCGCGAGCAATGGCTGCCGCTCTGGGACGGCTACAACGCCTTCTACGGCCGCTCGGGCGACACGGCCCTGGATCCGGCGGCGACGGCCATGACCTGGTCCCGGTTCTTCGACGCCTACGAGCCCGTCCACTGTCTGGTCGCCGAGCAGGACGGCCGCCTGCTGGGCCTGACCCACTATCTGTTCCACCGCAGCACTATCTCGGTCGAGCCCAGCTGCTACCTGCAGGACCTGTTCACGACGGCGCAGGCGCGGGGCAAGGGCGTGGGTCGGGCGCTGATCGAGGCGGTCTACGCGGCGGCCAAGGCGGCCGGCTCGCCGCGGGTCTACTGGCAGACGCACGAGACCAACGCCACGGCGATGCGGCTCTACGACCAGGTGGCCGAGAAGTCGGGGTTCCTGGTCTATCGGAAGCTGCTCTGAGTCCTAGACTTCTCCTCGCGGGAGGAGGACCCATCGCTAGACTCCCCCGTCCCCACCTGCTACACGCCCCGCCTCGCTCCAGGACTCCGTCCCGGGGCGTGCTCGCCGTTATCTGTCCGAGTATGGCGAGATCAAATCCGTGGGAGGGACGCCAAGCCCGCACCACGGCCAACCAGCGAAGGCCGTTAGCTCGGCTTTCTTGAGAGGATACAATGGCTAAGAAGATCCTGGGCTATATCAAGCTCCAGGTGAAGGCCGGCTCCGCCACGCCTTCACCGCCCATCGGCCCCGCACTGGGCCAGCGCGGCGTCAACATCATGGGCTTCTGTAAGGAGTTCAACGCGCGCACCGAGAACGTCGAAAAGGGCACCCCCCTGCCGACCGTGATCACCGTGTACCAAGACAAGTCGTTCACCTTCGTCACCAAGACGCCCCCGGCGACGCACTATCTGAAGCAGATCACCGGCCTGAAGTCCGGCGCCAAGCTGACCGGTCGCGAGACCGTCGGCGAAGTGACCCGCACCCAGCTGCGCGAGATCGCCGAAAAGAAGATGAAGGACCTGAACGCCAACGATCTCGAGGCCGCGGCCAAGATCATCGAAGGCTCCGCCAAGGCCATGGGCCTGAAGATCGTGGAGGCCTAAGACCATGGCCAAGCAACCCAAGCGCATCCAAGCCTGGACCGGCGATCGTGAAGCCGCCCACGCCGTCGCCGACGCCATCGCCCTGGTCAAGGCCAACGCCAAGGCCAAGTTCGACGAGTCGATCGAGATCTCGGTCAACCTCGGCGTCGATCCGCGCCACGCCGACCAACAGGTCCGCGGCGTCGTGAACCTGCCGTCGGGCACCGGCCGCGACGTCCGCGTCGCCGTCTTCGCCAAGGACGCCAAGGCGGCCGAAGCCACCGCGGCCGGCGCCGAGCACGTCGGCGCCGAAGATCTGTACGAAAAGATCGCCGGCGGCTTCATGGACTTCGATCGCGTCATCGCGACCCCGGACATGATGGCCCTGGTCGGTCGCCTCGGTAAGGTGCTGGGCCCGCGCGGCCTGATGCCGAACCCGAAGGTCGGCACCGTGACCCCGAACGTCGGCCAAGCCGTGAAGGACGCCAAGGGCGGCGCCGTCGAGTTCCGCGTCGAGAAGGCGGGCATCGTCCACGCCGGCATCGGCAAGGTCTCGTTCACCGACGAAGCCCTGCTGCTGAACGTGAAGGCCATGGTCGACGCGCTCAACAAGGCCAAGCCGACCGGCGCCAAGGGCATCTATGTCAAGCGCATCGGCCTGTCCTCGACGATGGGCCCGGGCTTCAAGATCGACGTCGCTTCGATCAACGCCTAAGCCTTTCGACCTAGACCATGCGAGCGGGCGCTGGAGCGATCCAGCGCCCGCTTTGCGTTTGGGGGTCTATAAGAGCGACGACCTCATCTCGCTGACGGACATCCAGCCCGCGTGACCGATCCCCAAGTTCTCGACGTCGCCGTGATCGGCGGCGGGCCGGCCGGGCTGATGGCGGCCGAAGCGCTGAGCGGCGCCGGGTTGTCGGTGGCGGTGTTCGAGCGGATGCCGACCCTGGGCCGCAAGTTCCTGATGGCCGGGCGCGGCGGGTTGAACCTGACCCATTCCGAGGACTTCGAGCGCTTCGTCGGCCGCTACGGCGGAGCGGCGCCGATCCTGCGGCCGATGCTGGAGGCGTTCACGCCCGCCGACCTCGTGGCCTGGGCCGATGGGCTGGGGCAGGCGACCTTCGTGGGCACCAGCGGGCGGGTGTTCCCCAAGGCGCTGAAGGCCTCGCCGCTGCTGCGGGCCTGGATCGCGCGGCTGGAGGGGCGGGGCGTGGCGCTGAACCTCCGCTCGACCTGGACCGGCTGGAACGCGGCCGGCGACCTGACCTTCGACACGCCCGACGGGCCGCGCGCCACGCGGCCGCGCGCCACGATCCTGGCCCTGGGCGGGGCCAGCTGGGCCAGGCTCGGCTCGGACGGCGCCTGGGCCCCGCTGCTGGCGGCGCGGGGCGCGGCCGTGACGCCGTTCCGGCCGGCCAATGTCGGGTTCACCGTGGCTTGGACCGAGGTGTTCCGCGAGCGGTTCGCCGGGGCGCCCTTGAAGAACATCGCGCTGAGCTTCGAGGGCGCCGGTTCGCGCGGCGACGCCCTGGCGGCGGGCTACGGCCTGGAGGGCGGGGCGGTCTACGCCCTGTCGGCGGCCCTGCGCGACGCGATCCAGGCGCGGGGCGCGGCGAGGCTGGAGATCGACCTGCGGCCCGACGTTTCCCTGGCCCAGCTGACCGCGCGCCTGTCCAGGCCGCGGGGCGGACAGTCGCTGTCGAGCTGGCTGCGCAAGGCCGCCCACCTGTCGCCGGTCGAGATCGGTTTGCTGCGCGAAGCGCACGGCGTGGCCCTGCCGGTCGCGCCCGACACCCTGGCGGCGGCGATCAAGGCCGCGCCGATCGTGCTGACCGGCGCGCAGGGTCTGGAGCGGGCGATCTCCTGCGCCGGCGGGCTGTCGTTCGAAGCGCTGGACGGGCTGGAGCTGAAGGCCGCGCCCGGCGTGTTCGTGGCCGGCGAGATGCTGGACTGGGAAGCCCCGACCGGCGGCTACCTGCTGCAGGCCTGTTTCGCGACGGGCGTGGCGGCGGCGCGGGCGGTGATCGAGCGGTTGGGCTGACGCCGTGCGTCCTTCGAGGCCCGCGTCGCGGGCGCCTCAGGATGAGGAATTCGGAGCCAATCCACAGTCCTCATCCTGAGGTGCGAGCCGAAGGCGAGCCTCGAAGGACGCACGGCGATCAGGGCTTCATCGCCCCTCTGATCTTCGCCGCCACGGCCTCGATGGCCTTGGGATCGCCCTTCTCGTTCTCGACGAACATCAGCGGTTTGCCGGCCACGCGCGGAATGACGTGGATGTGCAGGTGGGGCACGCTCTGGCCGACGCCGTTGTTCTGGACGATCGTGAAGCCCTCGACGCCCAGGCCGTCGACCTGGGCCTGGCCGACCCTGGCGGCCACGGTCATGATCCGCGACAGATCCTGGGGCGAGATCTCCAGGATGTTGCGGGCCTTGGAGGTCTTGGAGATCACCAGCACGTGGCCCGGCTCGGCCGGGGCGTGATCCATGAAGGCCAGCACCTGGTCGTCTTCGTAGACCTTGGGCACGACCATCTCGCCGCGCAGGATCCGGGCGAACGGGTTGGTCTCGTCATAGGCGGCCTTCAGCGGGATCTGCGGCGTGCCGGGCTTGGCCGAGGCCGGATCGAACCGGCCCAGCCACCGCAGCACCTCGGCCTCCAGCGCGATGCGGCTGTCGGAGAAGCTGTGGTCGGTGTCCATGTAGGTTTCGGTCAGCGCCTTGGCCCGGGCCTGGCGGGCGGCGGCGGCCAGCTTGCGGGTCGTGGGGGCGCCGGCGTGCTCGGCCCCGATCATCAGCACCGGCCGGTCGGCGATGCGGGCGCTGAGCGCCTCCAGGTCCAGCTTGGCGGACGTGGTCTCGATCTCCGTGACCAGCAGGGTGGCGCTGGTCCCAGCCAATGGAACGGTGTCGGGCGTCATGCCCTTGATCGCGGCCTTGCGGGCGGCGGCGTCGGTGATCCCGGCCTTCTCCTTGCCGATGTCCCAGGCGTCGATCAGCACCGTCCCGGCCACGCGCGGATCGGCGGCCGAGGCGTCGGCGGCCATGAAGCCGCCCATGCTGTGGCCGGCCACCACGATCCGGCTGGTGTCGATGTGATACTTGGCGACGTTGGCCGGGTCGAACAGGAAGGCGGTGGCCGCCTCGCCGTCGAGCCGGGCGTTGGCGAACGAGAACTTGCCGGGACTGCCCCACGAGCCGCGATAGTTGATCTTCAGCACGTTCCAGCCGGCCCGGCGCACGGCCTGCATCAGGTCGATATTGGTCTCGTTGCCCGGGAAGCCGTGCAGGAACAGCATCGTCGGATGCGGCTGGTCGCCCGAGGCCAGGTACATCAGCGCATTGACCCGCACGCCGCCGGTCGGGACCGTGAAGGCGGCCATGTCGGCGGGGTGGGCCGCGTCGCGCGGAGGGTCGGCCACCACCGCCTTGGGGATCGGGGCGAAGCGCGGCTCGGCGTGGGCGGGCGCGGCGAGACAGACGAGCATCAGGGCGGCGAGGCCGGCGGTGAGCGTGCGCTTCATGGTGATCCCCCTTGGCGGTTCTCCTTGTTATCCAGGAAACGAGGGGCGAGGCCAGAGCTTCCCCTCTCCCCTTACGGGAGAGGGTGGCGGTCCGTGTGGCCAGATTTGAGAGACCTCTCTTCCGACCTGCTTCGCGGGCCACCTTCTCCCGCAAGGGGAGAAGGATAAGGTGGCCTGTTGAAATCCCTCCCCAAACCGTCTATACGCCGCCCCTTCTCCGTCGGGTTCGCCCGGCGAAGACCTGTTTGTGAACAGCGGGGCGTGGGGTCACCAACGCCATAATCGAGGAAGAGCCCTTCCTCGCCGTCGGGAGACAGGGATGGACAAGACCACGCTATTTTCCGCCTACGGGATGGGGACGCGCGGCTGACTTTCCTTGGAACAGGCTGATGCAACTCGCGTGCGGGAGCGATCCCGCTTGTGACGCGCATTTGGCTGCCGGAATGGTCCGGCCGCTGTAATTGAGTAGGAGACCGCAATGGACCGCGCTCAAAAGCAGGAGTCGATCGAGGCGCTGAAAAGCGTGTTCGCCGACGCCGGCGCTGTCGTCGTGACCCACTATTCGGGCATGACCGTTGCGGAAATGACTGAACTGCGCGCCCGCCTCCGCAAGGAAGAGGGCACGTTCCAGGTGGTGAAGAACACCCTGGTCCAGAAGGCGCTCGACGGCTCGATCGGCGAAAAGGGCGACGCCCTGTTCACCGGCCCGGTCGCCATCGCCTATGGCAAGGATCCTGTCTCCGCCGCCAAGATCGTCACCCAGTACGCCAAGGAAAACGACAAGCTTAAGCTGGTCGGCGGCATCCTGGGCCAGACGAACGTTCTGGACGAAACCGCGGTGCGGGCCCTGGCCACGCTGCCGTCGCTCGACCAGATCCGTGGCAAGCTTATCGGCCTCATCCAGGCTCCGGCGACCAAGATCGCCGGCGTCCTGCAGGCCCCGGCTGGCCAACTGGCTCGCGTCTTCAACGCCTATGCGACCAAAGACGCCGCGTAACGGTCATCTCCGCATAAATCCCTCATCCTCTAAGGAACTTACACATGTCCAAGCTCGAAAAGCTGGTTGAAGAACTGTCCACCCTGTCGGTCCTGGAAGCCGCTGAGCTCTCCAAGCTGCTCGAAGAAAAGTGGGGCGTCTCGGCCGCCGCTCCGGTCGCCGTCGCCGCCGCTGGCGGCGCTGCCGCCGCTCCGGCCGAAGCCGCCGAAGAGCAAACCGAATTCACCGTCGTCCTGACGGACGGTGGCGACAAGAAGATCAACGTGATCAAGGAAGTCCGCGGCGTTCGTCCGGACCTGGGCCTGAAGGAAGCCAAGGACCTGGTCGAAGGCGCTCCGCAGAACGTCGTTGAAAACGTTTCGAAGCAAATCGCCGAAGAAGTCGCCAAGAAGCTGACCGAAGCCGGCGCCAAGGTCACCGTGAAGTAATTCACGTCCCCATGCCCAAGCCTTCAAGGGTGGGCGCATGGGGGACCTGCCGGCGTCAGTTTTCTGACGCACGCGTTGACGGCCCCGGAGGGAAACCTCCGGGGCCGTTTTCTTTTGGCCCGTCGCCGTCTCGTTTTGGCACGAGACTTGCAACCTTCGAGCGAACCGAAAGGAGAGCTGGCGATGGCGATTTCAGGGATTTCGGGCGGGGGCTATTCGACGTGGAGCCCGCTCAGCGCCGCATCGGCGCGCGGCGTGTCGACGACGGCGATCGAAACCGCCAGCGACCTGGACAAGGTCCGCGACAAGGGCCTGGTGGCCTTCGCCAAGGAAGCCAAGAAGGACGCTTGGGAGGAAAAGCTCAAGGCCTGGAAGGCCGAGGCCATGAAGAACGCGGGCCTGACCGAGGAGAGCCTGGCGGCCATGTCGCCCGACCAGCGCACCGCGGCGCTCCAGCAGGTCGACGAGGCCGTGAAGGCCAAGATCAAGGAGGCCATGGACGGCGCCAAGGCCCAGGCCAAGAGCGGCCTGGCCGTTCCCAACTTCGTGGACCTCAGCGTCTAGGACAAATCCCGAGCGGCGCGCGGCAACCTTTGCCGCCTATCGGAGTTATCTGCCCATGCTCAAGCTCGCCGCCATCCTGCTGGTTCTGATGATCGTGTTCGGGATCCTCGGCTTCGTCATGCATGTGGCCGTGGCCATCACCAAGATCGCCTTCTTCGTCTGCCTGGTCGGGCTGGCGATCTCGGTGGTCGGCAAGGCGATGAACCGGACCTAGCCTTGGGTCCGAGACCCAAGATGAGGATCGCGCGGCCGGTTCCCGGCGCGGGCGCGATCTTTTGTGGATAAACCCCCTTCCCAACCCCGGCGGGTTGTCCTATATCCGCCGGCTCACGAAGATATTCGGCGGAGCGCGTACGCGTGTGTCCGCATGATACGCCCCGAGGCGCGGTCAGCCGCCCTCCGACCAGCGCGAAGGGGCGCCCGTCAGGCTTCCGGTCCCGGTTGCCCTGACAGGGGAATTCCAGCGTCCGCGGTTCTCCTGGATGGAGAGCGGCGAGGGTGGACGCTAGGTACATTCGAATTCACGCGCGGAGTCCGTCCGCGCCCAGGGAAAAAACATGGCGCAATCCTTCACCGGCAAGAAGCGGATCCGGAAGTCTTTCGGCCGCATCCCCGAAGCTGTGCAGATGCCGAACCTGATCGAGGTTCAGCGCTCCTCCTACGAGCAGTTCCTCCAGCGCGAAGTCCGTCCGGGCGTGCGCAAGGACGAGGGCATCGAAGCGGTCTTCAAGTCCGTCTTCCCGATCAAGGATTTCAACGAGCGCGCGGTGCTCGAATACGTCTCGTACGAATTCGAAGAGCCCAAGTACGACGTTGAGGAATGCATCCAGCGCGACATGACCTTCGCGGCGCCGCTGAAGGTCAAGCTGCGCCTGATCGTGTTCGAAACGGAAGAAGAAACCGGCGCCCGGTCCGTCAAGGACATCAAGGAGCAGGACGTCTACATGGGCGACATCCCGCTCATGACCGACAAGGGCACCTTCATCGTCAACGGCACCGAGCGGGTCATCGTCTCGCAGATGCACCGTTCGCCCGGCGTGTTCTTCGACCACGACAAGGGCAAGACCCACGCCTCGGGCAAGCTGCTGTTCGCCGCCCGCGTGATCCCCTATCGCGGCTCGTGGCTGGACTTCGAGTTCGACGCCAAGGACGTGGTCTATGTCCGCATCGACCGCCGCCGCAAGCTGCCCGCCACCACCTTCCTCTATGCCCTGGGCATGGACGGCGAAGAGATCCTGACCACCTTCTACGACGTCGTGCCCTTCGAGAAGCGCACCGCGGCCGGCGCCGAAGGCTGGGCCACCCCGTACAAGCCCGAGCGCTGGCGCGGCGTGAAGCCGGAATTCGCCCTGATCGACGCCGACACCGGCGAGGAAGTGGCTCCGGCCGGCACCAAGATCACCGCCCGCCAGGCCAAGAAGCTGGCTGACGGCGGCCTGAAGACCCTGCTGCTGGCGCCGGAAGCCCTGACCGGCCGCTACCTGGCCCGCGACGCCGTCAACTTCGAGAACGGCGAGATCTACGCCGAAGCCGGCGACGAGCTGGACGTCACCTCGATCCAGGCCCTGGCCGACCAAGGCTTCAGCACCATCGACGTGCTGGACATCGACCACGTCACGGTCGGCGCCTACATGCGCAACACCCTGCGGGTGGACAAGAACGCCGTCCGCGAGGACGCGCTGTTCGACATCTACCGCGTGATGCGTCCGGGCGAGCCGCCGACCGTCGAAGCCGCCGAAGCGATGTTCAAGTCGCTGTTCTTCGACGCCGAGCGCTACGACCTGTCGGCCGTCGGCCGCGTGAAGATGAACATGCGCCTGGAGCTGGACGCTTCGGACGAGATGCGCGTGCTCCGCAAGGAAGACGTGCTGGCCGTCCTGAAGCTGCTGGTCGGCCTGCGCGACGGCCGCGGCGAAATCGACGACATCGACAACCTGGGCAACCGCCGGGTGCGTTCGGTCGGCGAACTGCTGGAAAACCAGTACCGCGTCGGCCTGCTGCGCATGGAACGCGCCATCAAGGAACGCATGTCGTCCGTCGACATCGACACCGTGATGCCGCACGACCTGATCAACGCCAAGCCGGCCGCGGCCTCGGTGCGTGAATTCTTCGGCAGCTCGCAGCTGTCGCAGTTCATGGACCAGACCAACCCGCTGTCGGAGATCACCCACAAGCGCCGTCTGTCGGCGCTTGGCCCGGGCGGTCTGACCCGCGAGCGCGCCGGCTTCGAAGTCCGCGACGTTCACCCGACCCACTACGGCCGCATCTGCCCGATTGAAACGCCGGAAGGCCCGAACATCGGTCTGATCAACTCGCTGGCCACCCATGCCCGCGTGAACAAGTACGGCTTCATCGAGAGCCCCTACCGTCGCGTCGCCGACGGCAAGCCGCTCGACGAGGTCGTCTACATGTCGGCCATGGAAGAGTCGAAGCACGTCATCGCCCAATCCAACATCAAGGTGTTGAACGGCGAGATCGTCGACGACCTGGTCCCCGGCCGGATCAACGGCGAACCGACCCTGCTCCAGAAGGAGCAAGTCGACCTGATGGACGTGTCGCCGCGCCAAGTCGTGTCGGTGGCCGCGGCCCTGATCCCCTTCCTGGAAAACGACGACGCCAACCGCGCCCTGATGGGCTCGAACATGCAACGTCAGGCCGTGCCGCTGGTGCAGTCCGACGCCCCGCTGGTCGGCACCGGCATGGAAGCCGTGGTCGCCCGTGACTCGGGCGCCGTGGTCATCGCCAAGCGCACCGGCGTCGTGGAGCAGATCGACGGCACCCGTATCGTCGTCCGCGCCACGGAAGAGACCGACGCCGCCCGTTCGGGCGTCGACATCTACCGTCTGAGCAAGTTCCAGCGTTCCAACCAGTCGACCTGCATCAACCAGCGCCCGCTGGTGAAGGTGGGCGACCGCATCAGCGCCGGCGACATCATCGCCGACGGTCCGTCGACCGAGCTGGGCGAACTGGCCCTGGGCCGCAACGCGCTCGTCGCGTTCATGCCCTGGAACGGCTACAACTTCGAAGACTCGATCCTGATCTCCGAACGCATCGTCCGCGACGACGTCTTCACCTCGATCCACATCGAGGAATTCGAAGTCATGGCCCGCGACACCAAGCTCGGTCCGGAAGAAATCACCCGCGACATCCCCAACGTCGGCGAGGAAGCCCTGCGCAACCTCGACGAAGCGGGCATCGTGGCGATCGGCGCCGAAGTCCAGCCGGGCGACATCCTGGTCGGCAAGGTCACCCCGAAGGGCGAAAGCCCGATGACGCCGGAAGAAAAGCTCCTGCGCGCCATCTTCGGCGAAAAGGCCTCGGACGTCCGCGACACCAGCCTGCGCCTGCCCCCGGGCGTCGCCGGCACGATCGTCGACGTGCGCGTGTTCAACCGTCATGGCGTCGACAAGGACGAACGCGCCCTGGCCATCGAACGCGCCGAGATCGACCGCCTGGGCAAGGACCGCGACGACGAATTCGCGATCCTGAACCGCAACATCTCGGGCCGCCTGCGCGAACTGCTGATCGGCAACGTCGCCCTGTCGGGTCCCAAGGGCCTGTCGCGCGGCGCGATCACCGCCGAGGGCCTGGCTGAAGTCCAGCCGGGTCTGTGGTGGCAGATCGCCCTCGAGGACGAGAAGGCGATGGGCGAACTGGAAAGCTTGCGTCGTCTGTTCGACGAGAACCGCAAGCGCCTGGACCGTCGCTTCGAGGACAAGGTCGACAAGCTGCAGCGCGGCGACGAACTGCCCCCGGGCGTGATGAAGATGGTCAAGGTCTTCGTGGCCGTGAAGCGCAAGCTTCAGCCGGGCGACAAGATGGCCGGCCGTCACGGCAACAAGGGCGTCATCTCGCGCATCCTGCCGATCGAGGACATGCCGTTCCTCGCCGACGGGACGCATGTGGACGTCGTTCTGAACCCGCTGGGCGTGCCTTCGCGCATGAACGTCGGCCAGATCTTCGAAACCCACCTGGGCTGGGCCTGCGCCAACCTCGGCAAGCAGATCACCGTCCTGCTGGAAGACTGGCAGGCCGGCGGCCAGAAGAAGGCCCTGGTCGATCGTCTGACCGAGATCTACGGCCCGGACGAGGAACTGCCGGAAACCGAGGAAGAGCTGGTCGAACTGGCCCGCAACCTCGGCAAGGGCGTTCCGATCGCCACCCCGGTGTTCGACGGCGCGCGCATCGGCGACATCGAAGAGCACCTGGTCATGGCGGGCGTCGATCCGTCGGGTCAGTCGATCCTGTTCGACGGCCAGACCGGCGACCAGTTCAAGCGTCCGGTCACGGTCGGCTACATCTACATGCTGAAGCTGCACCACCTGGTCGACGACAAGATCCACGCCCGTTCGATCGGTCCGTACTCGCTCGTCACGCAACAGCCGCTGGGTGGTAAGGCCCAGTTCGGCGGTCAGCGCTTCGGGGAAATGGAAGTGTGGGCTCTGGAAGCCTACGGCGCGGCCTACACCCTGCAGGAAATGCTGACGGTGAAGTCCGACGACGTGGCCGGCCGGACCAAGGTCTACGAGTCGATCGTCCGCGGCGACGACACGTTCGAAGCCGGTATCCCGGAAAGCTTCAACGTGCTGGTCAAGGAAATGCGCTCGCTCGGCCTGAACGTCGAGCTGGAGAACAGCTGATCCGGATTTCCCTCCCTGGCCCGAAGGCCGGGGAGGGGCCCCGTCAGCCCGCTCTCCAACTTTGAATTTTCGCGGGTAGACCCGCAGAAGGAACCAAGATGAACCAGGAAGTCCTGAACATCTTCAATCCGGTCCAGGCCGCTCCGACCTTCGACCAGATCCGCATCTCGCTGGCCTCGCCGGAAAAGATCCGCTCGTGGTCGTTCGGCGAGATCAAGAAGCCCGAAACCATCAACTACCGCACGTTCAAGCCCGAGCGTGACGGCCTGTTCTGCGCCCGTATCTTTGGCCCGACCAAGGACTACGAATGCCTGTGCGGCAAGTACAAGCGCATGAAGTACAAGGGCATCATCTGCGAAAAGTGCGGTGTTGAAGTCACCCTGGCCCGCGTCCGTCGCGAGCGCATGGGCCACATCGAACTGGCCTCGCCGGTCGCCCACATCTGGTTCCTGAAGTCGCTGCCCTCGCGCATCGCCATGATGCTCGACATGCCGCTGAAGGACATCGAGCGCGTCCTGTACTTCGAATACTACATCGTCACCGAGCCGGGCCTGACCCCGCTGAAGCAGCACCAGCTGCTCAGCGAGGACGACTTCATGCGCGCCCAGGACGAGTACGGCGACGACAGCTTCACCGCCGAGATCGGCGCCGAAGCGGTTCAGAATCTGCTGAAGGCCATCGACCTCGACAAGGAGGCCGAGAAGCTGCGCGAAGAGCTGGCGGGCAACCCGTCGGACATGAAGCAGAAGAAGTTCAGCAAGCGCCTGAAGATCCTCGAAGCCTTCTCCGAGTCCGGCAACCGCCCGGAATGGATGGTGCTGACGGTCGTTCCGGTCATCCCGCCGGAACTGCGTCCGCTGGTGCCGCTGGACGGCGGCCGCTTCGCGACCTCGGACCTGAACGACCTGTATCGCCGGGTCATCAACCGTAACAACCGTCTGAAGCGCCTGATCGAGCTGCGCGCCCCCGACATCATCATCCGCAACGAAAAGCGGATGCTGCAGGAGTCGGTCGACGCCCTGTTCGACAACGGCCGTCGCGGTCGCGTCATCACCGGCGCCAACAAGCGTCCGCTGAAGTCGCTGGCCGACATGCTGAAGGGCAAGCAAGGCCGCTTCCGTCAGAACCTGCTGGGCAAGCGCGTCGACTATTCGGGCCGTTCGGTCATCGTCGTGGGTCCGGACCTGAAGCTGCACGAGTGCGGCCTGCCCAAGAAGATGGCCCTGGAGCTGTTCAAGCCGTTCATCTACGCGCGCCTGGACGCCAAGGGCCTGTCGGGCACCGTCAAGCAGTCCAAGCGCATGGTCGAGCGCGAGCAGCCCCAGGTGTGGGACATCCTCGAAGAGGTGATCCGCGAGCACCCGGTGATGCTGAACCGCGCGCCGACGCTCCACCGTCTGGGCATCCAGGCGTTCGAGCCGAAGCTGATCGAGGGCAAGGCCATCCAGCTGCACCCGCTGGTCTGCGCCGCGTTCAACGCCGACTTCGACGGCGACCAGATGGCCGTTCACGTCCCGCTGAGCCTCGAGGCCCAGCTGGAAGCGCGCGTCCTGATGATGTCGACCAACAACATCCTGTCGCCCGCCAACGGTCGCCCGATCATCGTGCCGTCGCAGGACATCGTCCTGGGTCTGTACTACCTGTCGGTCGCCCGCGACGGCGAGCCGGGTGAAGGCAAGATCTTCGCCGACCTGGGCGAAATCGAAGCCGCCATGGACGCCGGCGTCGTGTCGCTGCACGCCAAGATCAAGTCGCGCTTCACGGAAATGGACGCCGACGGCGTCATCCGTCGCCGGGTGATCGACACCACCCCGGGCCGGATGAAGATCGCCGCCCTTCTGCCCCAGCACACCGCGATCGGTCACCGACTGATCGAGAAGGCGCTGACCAAGAAGGAAATCGGCAACCTGATCGACGTCGTCTACCGCCACTGCGGTCAGAAGGCGACGGTGATCTTCGCCGACCAGATCATGGGTCTGGGCTTCAAGGAAGCGGCCAAGGCCGGCATCTCCTTCGGCAAGGACGACATCATCATCCCGAAGCGGAAGGAGGCGATCGTCGCCGAAACCCGCACCCTGGCCGAGGAGTACGAGCAACAGTACGCCGACGGCCTGATCACCAAGGGCGAGAAGTACAACAAGGTCGTTGACGCCTGGGCCAAGGCCACCGATCGCGTCGCCGACGAGATGATGGCCGAGCTTCAGATGAAGCATAAGGACGAGAACGGCCGCGAGAAGGAAATCAACGCCATCTACATGATGGCCCACTCCGGCGCCCGGGGTTCGCAAGCCCAGATGAAGCAGCTGGGCGGCATGCGCGGCCTGATGGCCAAGCCCTCCGGCGAGATCATCGAGACCCCGATCGTCTCGAACTTCAAGGAAGGCCTGACCGTTCAGGAGTACTTCAACTCGACCCACGGCGCCCGTAAGGGCCTGGCGGACACCGCGCTGAAGACCGCCAACTCGGGCTACCTGACCCGTCGTCTGGTCGACGTCGCGCAGGACTGCATCATCGTCGAGGAAGACTGCGGCACCACGCGGGGCATCACCCTGCGCGCCGTGGTCGAAGGCGGCGACGTGCTGGTCTCGCTGGGCGCCCGCGTCCTGGGCCGTTTCTCGGCCGAGGACATCAAGGACCCGGCGACCGGCGAGATCATCATTCCGGCCGACACCTACCTGACCGAGAACATGGCCGACGCCATCGAAGCCGCCGCGGTGCAGTCGGTGAAGGTGCGTTCGGTCCTGACCTGCGAGGCCAAGATCGGCGTCTGCGGGGCCTGCTACGGCCGCGACCTGGCCCGCGGCACCCCGGTGAACATCGGTGAAGCGGTCGGCGTCATCGCCGCCCAGTCGATCGGCGAGCCCGGCACCCAGCTGACGATGCGGACCTTCCACATCGGCGGCACCGCCCAGGTGGCCGAGCAGTCGTTCTTCGAAAGCAGCAACGACGGTACGGTCCGCGTCAGCGGCGCCACCGTGGTCGGTTCGGACGGCCAGCTGGTCGTCATGAGCCGCAACACGGCCGTGAGCGTGCTGGTCGACGGCAAGGAACGCGAGAACTACAAGCCGCCGTACGGCGCGCGCCTGAAGGTCAAGGACGGCGACAAGGTGAAGCGCGGCCAGCGCCTCGCCGATTGGGACCCCTACACCACCCCGATCATCACCGAAGTGGCCGGCCGCATCCGCGCCGAAGACCTGGTGGACGGCTTCTCCGTCCGCGAGGAGACCGACGAAGCCACCGGCATCGCGCAACGCGTGATCGCCGACTGGCGGACCTCGGCCCGCGCCTCGGACCTGCGTCCGGCCATGGGCGTGCTGGGTGAAGACGGCGCCTATGTTCGCCTGGCGAACGGCGGCGAGGCTCGCTACCTGATGTCGGTCGGCGCCATTCTCTCCGTCGCCGACGGGGACATGGTCAAGCCGGGCGAGGTCATCGCGCGGATCCCGACCGAAGGCGCCAAGACCCGGGACATCACCGGTGGTCTGCCGCGCGTCGCCGAACTCTTCGAAGCCCGCCGTCCCAAGGACTGCGCGGTCATCGCGGAAATGGACGGCCGTGTCGAATTCGGCAAGGATTACAAGAACAAGCGCCGGATCAAGATCACCCCGGAAATCGACGCAGACGGCAACCAGCCCGAAGCGGTCGAATTCCTGATCCCGAAGGGCAAGCACATCGCGGTGCATGATGGCGACTTCATCACGCGCGGCGAGTACATCATCGACGGCAACCCGGATCCGCACGACATCCTGCGCATCCTGGGCGTCGAGGCCCTGGCCAACTTCCTCGTGGACGAAATCCAGGAGGTCTACCGACTGCAGGGCGTGCCGATCAACGACAAGCACATCGAGACGATCGTTCGTCAGATGCTGCAGAAGGTCGAGATCGTCGAGCCGGGCGACACGGGTCTGATCAAGGGCGATCACCTCGACAAGCCCGAGTTCTACGTCGAGCAGGACAAGGCCGTCGCGCGCGGCGGCCGTCCGGCCACGACGCAGCCCGTGCTGCTCGGCATCACCAAGGCGAGCTTGCAGACCAAGAGCTTCATCTCGGCCGCGTCGTTCCAGGAAACGACCCGCGTCCTGACCGAAGCCTCGGTGCACGGCAAGACCGACACCCTGGAAGGCCTGAAGGAAAACGTCATCGTGGGTCGCCTGATCCCCGCCGGCACGGGTTCCTATCTGCGCAGCCTGCAGCGCGTCGCCGCCAAGCGCGACGAGCAGCTGGCCCAGCAGCGCGAAGAAGCGATGGAGCCGCTGCCGGCCGTGATCGCCACGGCGGACGCGGAATAGCCGGACGGCGACAACCCTCAAGGTTGTGCTAGTGAAGAGCGGTCGGGACTTTAAGTCCCGGCCGCTCTTTGCGTTTTGGCCGCACGTGTTTCGGGGGGAACGTGGTCCGTAAGATTATCTTCTGGGCGCTCGGCCTGAGCCTGGCGGCGGCGGGGGCGACCTTCGTCCTGTACAAGCCGCCCGCGCCGCCACCGAAGCCCGAGCCGTCCGATCGCTTCGCCGCGGCCGCCGACAAGGCCTTCGTCGATCTCGCCGCGGGCAAGATCGCCAAACGGTTCGGTTCGCCGGAAGACGTCAGTTTCTGGGATCCGGTGATCAGCCGCATGCCCAACGGCGCGGAGGCGCTTTGTGTCGACGCCAGCGGCCCTGGTCGAGACTGGACCGGCACGATCGCCGTCCATGAGCATGACGCGGCCGGCTTCGTGATCTATTGGGGGGGCGACACCCTCGCCGCCAAGGCCCGTGCCCAGTGCCGCGCGATCCTTCGACGCGCGCTCCAGGGCCCTGGTCCGGCTCCCATCTCGGTGATGACGGAATATGTCCAGGCCGGATGCGAGAGGCAGCTCGACCCTCGCTACATGTATGCCTACGCGCGCTACTGCACGGGCGTCGAAACCCGTCCGGCGCCGGTGGGGCCGTCTTAACGGCAGGGCTCCCCCGATCGGGCGCATGTGCTAGTCGAAAGTATGGCGGGTTGAGTCGACGCCGCCTTTTCGCGTTCGGGGGAAGCGATGACGAGACGGGGAATGTGGGCCGCGACGGTCGTGACGATGCTGGCTCTACAGGCCTGCGCGCCGGAGCCTCCGCCCGAACCCAAGCCTTCCGACGGCTTCCTCCTGCCGGCCGACCGAGCCTTTGTCGAGGCCGCCTGGGCCAAGGTCGCGGGGACCTACAAGGAGCCGGGGACCGTGCAGTACGGCGCCCTGACCATCAGCGAGGACGCCGGCGGACGGACCCTGTGTGGAGAGTCGGCCGAGCCCGATCAGTTGCCGCGAGGCTTCGTGGCCACCCAGGAGACGGGCAAGACCGCTTTTGAGATCATCCGTGAGCGCGACAACATCAGTCCCCGGGCGGTGAAGGCGTGCAAGCCGCTGATCCGCAAGCACATGGGTCAGAAAAGCGTCGACACCCCCGAGATCCAGCAGGCCATCGTCCAGAACGGCTGCGCCAATATCGATACGGTCTATTGGAGAGCCCACAAGGACCGTTGCTACAAGACCCTGACCGTCGCCGGCGGCGTCGCGACGCCCGCGCCGCCGCCCTAGCTCTCCCGCAACACCGCCAGCCGCTCCAGCCTCGGCGCGGCGAAGTCCAGGAACACCCGCACCAGCGGCGGCATGAACCGGCCGCCCACCGTGACCAGTTGCACCGGCAGGGGCGGGGGCTCGAAGTCGGGCATCAGGCGGACCAGCCGTCCCGCCGCCAGGTCCGGCGCCACCTGATAGGACAGCGCCCGGCCGATCCCGCGGCCGGCCGCCATCGCCGCCAGGGCCGCCTCGACATTGTTGACCCGCAGCCGGGGCTCCAGCCGCACGGCGCGGGCCTTGCCCTGCTTCTCGAACCGCCACTCGGGCGAGGCCGAGACCACGGTGGTCAGGATCAGGTCGTGCCCGGCCAGGTCGGCGGGCTCCAGCGGCGTCCCGCGCCCGGCCAGGTAGTCGGGCGACGCCACGACCACGCGGCGCACCTCGCCCAGCTTGCGGACCAGCAGGCTGGAATCGGCCAGCGGCCCGATCCGCAGGGCCACGTGCAGCTCGCCCTCGATCAGGTCGAGATTTCGATCGTGCAGGGTCAGGTCGGCCTGGACGGCCGGATGCGCGGCCAGGAAATCAGCGACGACCGGGGTCAGGTGGCGGCCGCCGAACACGGTCGGGCCGGTGATCCGCAGCGTGCCGCGCACCGCGTCCGGGACGGGGGCCTGAAGGGCGGTCTCGTAGTCGGCCAGCAGCCGCCGGGCCCGCTCGGCCAGGTCGCGGCCCGCCTCGGTGGGGGCCAGGCGGCGGGTGGTGCGCTCGATCAGCCGCGCGCCCATCCGCTCTTCGAGAGCCGCCAGGGCCCGGGTCATGGCGGCGGGCGAGCGTCGCAGCTTGCGCCCGGCCGCGGCCAGGCCGCCGGCGTCGATCACCGCGACCAGCAGGGCCAGCTCGTCCAGACGGTCCATTTCACGATCCGCAATTATGACTTGTCGATTTGCTCAATTCATTCCGGATGGCGCAAGAGCGAAGCTCCCCCATCGCAACACGGGGAGGCTTCCCATGACCAAGACCGAGATCGTCCTGCACGGCACGGGCCTGTCGGGCCACACCCATCGGGTGGGGCTGATGCTTAACGCCCTGGGCCTGAACTACCGGTTCGTCGACGCGCCCAAGGAGGTCCGCGCCGCGCCGGCCTTCCTGGCCCTCAATCCGCTGGGACAGATCCCGGTGCTGCGGGACGGCGACCTGACCCTGGCCGACAGCAACGCCATTCTGGTCTATCTGGCCCGCCGCTACGCCCCCGACAGCGCGTGGCTGCCCCAGGAACCGGCGGCCGCGGCCCGGGTCCAGCGCTGGCTGTCGATCGCCGCCGGCGAAGTCATGCACGGCCCGGCCGTCGCCCGGATGATCGCCCTGTTCGACTTCCCCGACGATCCGGCCCGCGCCGCCCGCATCGCCGCCCGGGTGCTGACCTTCATGGACGGCCACCTGGCGGACCGCGCCTTCCTGGCCGCCGACCACGTCACGATCGCCG
Organism: Caulobacter sp. Root487D2Y; assembly: GCF_001427165.1. Classification (NCBI taxonomy): domain Bacteria; kingdom Pseudomonadati; phylum Pseudomonadota; class Alphaproteobacteria; order Caulobacterales; family Caulobacteraceae; genus Caulobacter; species Caulobacter sp. Root487D2Y. The sequence continues at coordinate 6,334 of NZ_LMFD01000010.1, read as the reverse complement.
ACCTGGCCTGCTACTCCTATGTCGCCCACGCCCCGGACGGCGGCGTCGACCTGGAGCCCTATCCGGCCGTCCGCGCCTGGCTGGCCCGGATCGAGGCCCAACCCTGGTTCCAGCCCATGCCCGCCTTCGCGACCGCCAAGGCCGCGTGACGTGGAGGGTCCCTTCCATCGCGGAGAGCTGATCGCCCAGGTCATGGCTGGGACGGGGACGCCCGGCATGACGGGCATCCGGCCGTTCATGCCCGACCAGCATCGGGAGTTCTTCGCGCTGCTGCCCTACCTGTTCATCGCCACCACCGACGCCGACGGCTGGCCGGTCGCCACCGTGCTGACCGGTCCGCCGGGCTTCGTCCAGAGCCCGGACCCCAACACCCTGACCGTCGCGGCCCTGCCGCGCGCGGGAGAACCGGGCGCCGAGCTGTTCGCCGCCGGTCGCCCGTTCGGCGCCCTGGGCCTGGACTTCGCCACCCGCCGCCGCAACCGCGCCAACGGCCTGATCGCGGCGGCGGGGCAGGGCGGGCTTACGCTCCAGATCCTCCAGAGCTTCGGCAACTGCCCGCAATACATCCAGACCCGCGCGGTCGAGCCGGGACCGGCCGCCACCGCCCCGGCCGAGCCGATCGCCTTCCCGACGGCCGAGGCCCTGGCCCAGATCGCCCGCGCCGACACGATGTTCGTGGCGACCCGGGCCGCTGGCGAGAACGGCGGCGTCGACATCTCGCACCGCGGCGGCCTGCCGGGCTTCGTCAAGGCGAGCGGCGACGTGCTGACCATCCCCGACTTCCGGGGCAACCGGTTCTTCAACACCCTGGGCAACCTGGTGCTGGATCCTCGCGCGGCCCTGCTGTTCGTCGATTTCGAGACCGGCGACCTGCTGCACCTCCAGGGTCGGGCCGAGATCGACTGGAGGCCGACCGGCGACGACCTGATCCAGCGCCGGTGGCGGCTCACGGTCGAGCGCGCCTGGCGCCGTCCGGCCGCCCTGCCGCTGCGCTGGGCGTTCGGCGACTATTCCCCGGTGACGCTGAACACGGCCGCCTGGAACGCTTTGACGCTTGTCGCCTGACCCTGGCGCGGCGGCGCTAGCGCTGGTCGTTCTCCCGCTCGGCCTTCTTTCGACGCTCGTCGGCCTTGTCGGCGTCCTGCAGTTGCTTGAGGCGCTGCTGGGCGGCCGACCTCGGATTGCCCAGCCCGTCCTGCTCGGCGCCGCCGACCCACGGAATCTCCTTCATGGTTCCCGGCCCTTCGCGGCTGCGATGGTCCACGCCCACGCCGACCGGGGCCTCGCGCGCCGCGCGCGCGGCGTCCTGGCGAATGGCCTGCTCGTCGAAGCCGCGCCGCTTGCCCGCTTCCATCGGCGCGTCATAGACCGGCGCGTTGCGGGCCGTCGCGCCGAACTTCTCGTCGCAATGCTCCTGCTCACGCCGGTTCAGACCGACGGCGTCGGCGTTGGCGCACCCGGCGCTGCTGCCGCGCAGGGCGGTGCGGAGGTCGCCTTCCGGGCCTTGCGGCTTCGGCGGGGTCCCGGTGACGCGGTTGGGCGGAGCGGGCGGTCCCGGAACCGGCCCGACGCCCAGCGGCCGCACCCAGGACGGCGGGGCCAGGCGCGGCGCGCGCGGCTGCACGGGCAGGGCCGCGGCGGCGCGGTCAGGGCTGGCGAGGGTCTCCGGCGCCGGCCTGCGCGGCACGACGCTGCGCTCCAGGGTGACGCTGAGCGCGTCCTCGTCGTTCGACCGGTCCTGGAAGCGCGTCATCACCGGCCAGCCCAGGGCGGTCAGGATCGCGGCGTGCAGCAGCAGCGACCCGCAGAAGACGGCGCCGTTTCTCAGCCGGGTTTTGCGCGCCGCGTTCAGGGACAAAGAGGAAAGCTCGACAGGAACAGAAGGACGAACCTTGCCACCGCAAGTGGCGAAACCGTGTCCTCCAAACGCCTAGATGGGGCGATCAAGCGCTTGCGCCAGTGGGGTTTGACCCTAGTAGGGCTTGCGAATGTCCCCTTCGGGCGTCAACGAGCCGACGGGCGGCTGAATGAAGCAGGGGCCGGCCCGCAGAGCGTTGGGCGGTCCCTTGGGGGCCTTATCGGCGTTAGGCCCGAACTTCACCGAGCAGCCGACGCGCGGGCCGTGACCCGGAAAAACGTTGTCGTCGACGGCGAACATGCCGCGCCCTCCGCGCGCGGTCAGCGGGACCATCTGGCCGGGATTGCGATAGGCCTCGGCGACAGCGTCGTAATAGGCGCGCTTGGCCGGATCGATCGGGGCGGGAAGAGGCGGGGCGTTCAGCGCCAGAGCGCCCAGCTTCTCCTGGCACCGCGCGCGTTCCTCGGGCGAGAGCAGGGCGTTGCGTCCGCCGGCGCAGGCGTAACCGCCAGCCCGCAGGGCGGCGGCGAGGCCGCCCTTCGAACCGGGTGTCGCGCCGACGATCGCCGGGGCGAGACCCGGCGGGGCGGCCGGCGCGGGCAGGGCCTCCACGATCGAGGGCGCGGCCAGCGACGGGCGATGTGGGGCCAGCGCGGTCGTCTCGGATCGCGCCGTCGGCCGCGTCGAGCGTCTGGACCGGTCCAGGCTCACCTCGATAGCCCCCTCGTTGGTGGAGCGGTCGGGGAAGACCAGCGCCACCGGGCGGGTCAGCAGGAACAGCACCAGGCCGTGCAGCCCTAGGGTCGCGGCCAGGATCACGCCTCGCTCCAGGCGTCCGCGAGGGGTCTTCGACAGGCGCAAGGCGGGCTCGGGAATGGCGGGACAAGGCTCGCCAGGCTCGCCACCTCAGGTGGCGAAAGCGTGGCCGTTAGGGGGCCGTTAACCGACGCAAACCCGCGAAATGACTCGGCATTGACGTGGGAGACGTTCGCGAGTAGTTTCCGCGCTCTTTTCGAGGCGGACCCTGTCCGTCCTGATGAGCGCCCGTCCCTTACCCGACGGATAGCCCGCCGGAACGCCTTCCGCGTCCCGGCGAGTTTCGTGTTTATCAGGTCCCCATCCGGGGCCGAGACAAGCCGGAATAAAATGACAAGGACCCTGAAGCGCCTCGGCCGAAAGGCACACGCTTCCATCAGAGCAGAGACTTAATGCCTACCGTCAACCAGCTCATCCGCAAACCGCGCCAGCCTAAGCCGGTCCGGAACAAGGTGCCCGCCCTGAAGGGCTGCCCCCAACGTCGCGGCGTTTGCACCCGCGTCTACACGACGACCCCGAAGAAGCCGAACTCGGCTCTGCGTAAGGTCGCCAAGGTCCGTCTGACCACCGGCATCGAAGCCGTTTGCTACATCCCGGGCGAAGGCCACAACCTGCAGGAGCACTCGGTGGTGCTCATCCGCGGCGGCCGCGTCAAGGACTTGCCCGGCGTCCGCTATCACATCCTGCGCGGCGTCCTCGACACCCAAGGGGTCAAGGATCGTAAGCAGCGTCGTTCGCTCTACGGCGCCAAGCGTCCGAAGTAAGGAATAGAAGAAGATGTCCCGCCGCCGTCGCGCCGAGAAACGCCAAGTCCTGCCGGATCCCAAGTTTGGAGATCTGATTGTCACGAAGTTCATGAACTACGTGATGTACGAGGGCAAAAAAGCCGTCGCCGAAAACATCATCTATGGTGCTTTCGACATCCTGGAAAACAAGCGCAAGGACCAAGGTCCGCTTGAGACCTTCCACTCCGCCCTGGACAACGTCGCCCCGGCGATCGAAGTCCGGTCGCGCCGCGTCGGCGGCGCCACCTACCAGGTGCCGGTGGAAGTCCGTCCGGACCGCCGCCGCGCCCTCGCCATCCGTTGGCTGGTGACCGCCGCCCGCAAGCGCGGCGAGAACACCATGACCGAAAAGCTGGCCGGTGAGCTGCTCGACGCCTCCAACAACCGCGGCACCGCGGTGAAGAAGCGCGAAGACACGCACAAGATGGCTGAAGCCAACCGGGCGTTCTCGCACTACCGCTGGTAACCTTTCTTACCAGCACTCTTTCAGGCGCGGGCGGTTTGAGATAAACCGCCCGCGCCGCACGTTTAAATGTCCCTGCCCCAGCTTGGGGTCGGGCTGTCACGCAGAGCTAGATCCATGGCCCGCCAGCATAAAATCGAAGACTACCGTAACTTCGGCATCATGGCGCATATCGACGCCGGAAAGACGACGACGACCGAGCGGATCCTGTATTACACGGGTAAGTCGCACAAGATCGGCGAAGTCCACGACGGCGCCGCCACCATGGACTGGATGGACCAGGAGCAAGAGCGCGGCATCACGATCACGTCGGCCGCGACGACCGCTTTCTGGAAAGACAAGCGCCTCAACATCATCGACACCCCCGGACACGTCGACTTCACGATTGAAGTCGAGCGCAGCCTGCGCGTCCTCGACGGCGCCGTGGCGGTGCTGGACGGCAACGCCGGCGTCGAGCCGCAGACCGAAACCGTCTGGCGTCAGGCCGACAAGTATCGCGTTCCGCGCATCGTGTTCGTCAACAAGATGGACAAGATCGGCGCCGACTTCGACAAGTCGGTCGAATCGATCCGCGACCGCCTGGGCGCCAAGGCCGTTCCGATCCAATTCCCGATCGGCTCGGAATCCTCGCTGAGCGGCCTGGTCGACCTGGTCCGCATGAAGGCCGTCATCTGGGACAACGACGCCCTGGGCGCCAACTTCCGCGACGAAGAGATCCCCGCCGACCTGATGGCCAAGGCCGTGGCGGCCCACGCCTATCTGGTCGAAGCCGCCGTCGAAATGGACGACGAGGCGATGGAAGCCTATCTGGGCGGCGAAGAGCCCTCGGAAGCCGTGCTGAAGAAGTGCATCCGCAAGGCCGTGCTGACCGGCGCCTTCTATCCGATCCTCTGCGGCTCGGCCTTCAAGAACAAGGGCGTGCAGACGCTGCTGGACGCCGTCGTCGACTACCTGCCGTCGCCGCTGGACATCCCGCCGACCAAGGGCATCGACTTCAAGACCGAAGAAGAAGTCGTGCGTCGCGCCTCGGACGAAGAGCCGCTGTCGGTTCTGGCGTTCAAGATCATGGACGACCCCTTCGTCGGTTCGCTGACCTTCTGCCGCATCTATTCGGGCAAGCTGGAAACCGGCATGGGCCTGCTGAACGCCACGCGCGACAAGCGCGAGCGGGTCGGCCGCATGCTGCTCATGCACTCCAACAACCGCGAAGACATCAAGGAAGCCTATGCCGGCGACATCGTCGCCCTGGCCGGCCTGAAGGACACCCGCACCGGCGATACCCTGTGCGATCCCCTGAAGTCGCCGGTCATCCTGGAGCGCATGGAGTTCCCGGCCCCGGTCATCGAGATCGCCGTCGAGCCCAAGTCCAAGGCCGACCAGGAAAAGCTGGGCGTCGCCCTGCAGAAGCTGGCCGCCGAGGATCCGTCCTTCACCGTCTCGACCGACTTCGAAAGCGGCCAGACGATCCTGAAGGGCATGGGCGAACTGCACCTGGACATCAAGATCGACATCCTGAAGCGGACCTACAAGGTCGAAGCCAACATCGGCGCGCCGCAGGTGGCCTATCGCGAGTCCCTCGGCAAGCGCGCCGAGATCGACTACACCCACAAGAAGCAGACCGGCGGTACGGGCCAGTTCGCCCGCGTCATGATCACCTTCGAACCGGGCGAGCCGGGTTCGGGCTTCGTGTTCGAAAGCGCCATCGTCGGCGGCGCGGTGCCGAAGGAATACATCCCCGGCGTCCAGAAGGGCCTGGAGTCCGTCAAGGACAACGGCCTGCTGGCCGGCTTCCCGCTGATCGACTTCAAGGCGACCCTGACGGACGGCAAGTACCACGACGTCGACTCCAGCGTGCTGGCGTTCGAAATCGCGTCGCGCGCCGCCTTCAAGGAACTGCGTGAAAAGGGCGCTCCCAAGCTGCTCGAGCCGATCATGGCCGTCGAGGTCGTGACCCCGGAAGAGTATCTGGGTTCGGTCATCGGCGACCTGAACGGTCGTCGTGGCATGATCCAGGGCCAAGACATGCGCGGCAACGCTACGGTGGTGAACGCCTTCGTGCCGCTGGCCAACATGTTCGGCTACGTGAACACCCTGCGCGGCATGTCTCAGGGCCGCGCCCAGTTCACCATGCAATACGACCACTACGAGCCGGTGCCGCAACACGTCGCCGACGAAGTGATCAAGAAGTACGCGTAAGCTTTTTCCCCGGAAAAAGCGTACGAGATGAATAGGGTGGGCTCTGATGGAGCCCACCCGCCCACCACCCCAGAAGTTCAACCATTGAAGGCCCCTCTGGGGTCCTGGAGCTAAGAAAATGGCCAAGGAAAAGTTCGAACGTAACAAGCCGCACTGCAACATCGGCACGATTGGTCACGTTGACCATGGCAAGACGACGTTGACGGCGGCGATCAC
>NZ_LMFD01000009.1:493075-493756 GCF_001427165.1 Caulobacter sp. Root487D2Y | reverse complement strand
CTGGGCACGCTGCACTACGACTGGCAGCGCAACACCGGTTCGGGCTTCGTCAGCATCGGCGCGGCCGATCAGGCGACCTACACCCTGGGCGACCCCGAYGTSGGCGGCACGGTCCGGGTGGTGGTCAGCTACACCGACCAGCAGGGCACGGCCGAGGCGGTGACCAGCTCGGCCACCGCGTCGATCGCCGCGGTCAACGACGCCCCGACCGGCGGCGCCAGCATCACCGGCACGCCGACCGAGGACCAGGTCCTGACGGCGGTCTCGACCCTGGCCGACGTCGACGGCCTGGGCACGCTGCACTACCANACCGGCGGCGCCAGCATCACCGGCACGCCGACCGAGGACCAGGTCCTGACGGCGGTCTCGACCCTGGCCGACGTCGACGGYCTGRGCACGCTGCACTACGACTGGCAGCGCAACACCGGTTCGGGCTTCGTCAGCATCGGCGCGGCCGATCAGGCGACCTACACCCTGGGCGACTCCGACGTGGGCGGCACGGTCCGGGTGGTGGTCAGCTACACCGACCAGCAGGGYTTCGCCGAGTCGGCGACCAGCTCGGCCACCGCCGCCATCGCCAACGTCAACGACGCCCCGACCGGCGGCGTCAGCGTCACCGGCACGACCACCGAGAACCAGATCCTGACGGCCGACACCGCCGCCCTGGTCGATCTCGACGGT
>NZ_LMFD01000009.1:0-492979 GCF_001427165.1 Caulobacter sp. Root487D2Y | reverse complement strand
GACCCGCACACCGGCGGCGCCAGCATCACCGGCACGCCGACCGAGGACCAGGTSCTGACGGCGGTCTCGACCCTGGCCGACGTCGACGGCCTGGGCACGCTGCACTACCAGTGGCAGCACAATGTCGGCTCGGGCTTCGTCAATGTCGGCGCCGACCAGTCGACCTACACCCTGGGCGACTCCGACGTGGGCGGCATTGTTCGGGTGGTGGTCAGCTACACCGACCAGCAGGGYTTCGCCGAGTCGGCGACCAGYTCSGCCACCGCGTCGATCGCCAACGTCAACGACGCCCCGACCGGCGGCGTGTCGATCACCGGCACGACCACCGAGAACCAGATCCTGACGGCCGACACCGCCGCCCTGGTCGATCTCGACGGTCTGGGCACGCTGCACTACSASTGGCAGCACAATGTCGGCTCGGGCTTCGTCAATGTCGGAACCGATCAGGCGACCTACACCCTGGGCGACCCCGATGTCGGCGGCACGGTCCGGGTGGTGGTCAGYTACACCGACSRSCAGGGCACGGCCGARGCGGTGACCAGCTCGGCCACCGCCGCCATCGCCGCGGTCAACGAYCCGCACACCGGCGGCGCCAGCATCACCGGCACGCCGACCGAGGACCAGGTSCTGACGGCGGTCTCGACCCTGGCCGACGTCGACGGCCTGNCGCCATCGCCAACGTCAACGACGCCCCGACCGGCGGCGTCAGCGTCACCGGCACGACCACCGAGAACCAGATCCTGACGGCCGACACCGCCGCCCTGGCCGATCTCGACGGCCTGGGCACGCTGCACTACCAGTGGCAGCACAACGTCGGCAGCGGCTTCGTCAATGTCGGCGCCGACCAGGCGACCTACACCCTGGGCGACCCCGATGTCGGCGGCACGGTCCGGGTGGTGGTCAGCTATACCGACCAGCAGGGCACGGCCGAGGCGGTGACCAGCTCGGCCACCGCGTCGATCGCCGGGGTCAACGACCCGCACACCGGCGGCGCCAGCATCACCGGCACGCCGACCGAGGACCAGGTGCTGACGGCGGTCTCGACCCTGGCCGACGTCGACGGCCTGGGCACGCTGCACTACCAGTGGCAGCATGACATCGGCGGCGGCTACGTCAATGTCGGCGCCGACCAGTCGACCTACACCCTGGGCGACTCCGACGTGGGCGGCATTGTCCGGGTGGTGGTCAGCTACACCGACCAGCAGGGCTTCGCCGAGTCGGCGACCAGTTCGGCCACCGCCGCCATCGCCAACGTCAACGACGTCCCGACCGGCGGTGTCAGTGTCACCGGCTCGGCGTTCTCGGGCCAGATCCTGACGGCCAACACCGCGACCCTGGCCGACGCCGACGGGCTGGGCGCGCTGCACTACCAGTGGCAGCGCGATGCCGGCTCGGGCTTCGTCAATGTCGGGGCCGACCAGTCGACCTACACGCTCACGGCCACCGACATCGGCGCCGTCGTCCGGGTGGTCACCAGCTATGTCGACCAGCACGCCACGGCCGAGGCGGTGACCAGCGCCGCCACGGCGACGGTCCTGCCGCCCAACGGTCCGCACACCGGGACGGTGACGATCACCGGCACGGTGACAGAAGACCAGGTCCTGACCGCCAACACCTCGGCCCTGGCCGACCCCGCCGGCCTGGGCACGTTCCACTATCAGTGGCAGCGCAGCGTCATCGGCGGCGGCTTCGTCAATGTCGGAACCGATCAGGCGACCTACACCCTGGGCGACCCTGACGTCGGCGCCCAGGTCCGCGTGACCGTCAGCTTCACCGACGGCCAGGGCGCGGCCGAGAGCGAAACCAGCGGCGCCACCGCGGCCGTGGTCAATATCAACGACGCGCCGGCCGGCGCGGTGACGATCACCGGCACGGTCGCGGAAGACCAGGTCCTGACGGCCAACACCTCGACCCTCGCCGACGCCGACGGGCTGGGCCCGTTGCACTACCAGTGGCAGCGCAACACCGGCAGCGGCTTTACGAATGTCGGGACCGACCTGGCGACCTATACGCTGGGCGACGCCGACGTCGGCGCGACCATCCGCGTGGTGACCACCTACACCGACCTGCACGGCACGCCGGAAAGCAAGACCAGCGCCGTCACCGCGGCGGTCGCCAACGTCAACGACGCGCCGACCGCCGCCAACGACGCCAATGCGGTGACGCAGCGCCTGACGGTCACGGGCTCGGTGCGCACCAATGACGGCGACATCGACAACACCGTCGCGTCGCTGACGGTGACCAACGTCGCCTACAACGCCACCCACGTGGACCAGCCCGTCGTGGGCGGGGGCACGGTGGTGAACGGCGCCAACGGCAAGCTGACGATCAATCCGGACGGGACGTACAGCTACGTGGCCGACCACGAAGGCCTGGTCGTCGGCCAGGTCGTGACCGACAAGTTCGACTACACGATCAAGGATCCTTCCGGCGCCTCGGCGACGGCCCAGCTGACGGTGACCGTCACCGGCTCGGCCACCGGCGACGCCAACGCCAACATCCTGATCAGCGACGGTTCGGCCCACACCCTGACGGGCAAGGGCGGCGCCGACACCTTGACGGGCGCCGGCGGGGCGGACGTCTTCGCCTACGAAGCGGTCAGCGACAGCACGATCGCCGCCTTCGACACCATCACCGACTTCGCCCACGGCGTGGACACGCTGCGGCTGACCCCGTTGATCACCGGCACGACCGAGCTGACCCTGACCACGGACGGGACCAACAAGGTCCTGTCCATCGACACAAACGGCGACGGCACGGCGGAGGGCCAGATCAAGTCTCTCGGCCAGGGCCTGGAGGTGACCGACATCGTCACCGGCGTGGCCAATTTCGGCTTCACGATCAACGGGTCGGCCGCCGGCGAAATCCTGACGGGCGGTTCGGGGCGCGACACCATCAACGGGTCGGGCGGCAATGACACCATCCGCGGCGCCGGCGGCGGCGACACCCTCACCGGCGGGGCGGGGCTCGACACCTTCGTCTATGACGACGGCGAATCGCCCATCCTGCACTGGGATGTGATCACCGACTTCCAGACCGGCCAGGACAAGCTGGACCTCAGGGCGGCCGACGACGGCATCGTCATCCTCGCGCGGTTCGGGGCCAGCACGTTCATCTACTTTGGCGCGCTTGGAAACTCGAGCGTCGTTCAGGTGTTCGGCGACATCAGGACCTCGGACCTGCTCGTCAGCAATGGCGTCAAGTTCTCGATGTTCGGCGACGACGGAAGCCATGGCGGCACCGGCGTCAGCGTCGACAGCTTGTCGGGCGGCGGCGGGGACGACGTCCTGGTGGGCGGCGCGACCGACTCCACCCTGACCGGCGGCGACGGCGCCGACATCATGTACGGCGGCGCCGCGCATGACACCTTCCGCTACGACTCCATCTCGAACTCGAACTTCAGCGCCTACGACAGCGTGATCGACTTCACCCCCGACCAGGACAAGATCGACATCTCGGCGATCGACGGCGGCAAGGTCACCATCGCGCGCTTCGGGGGCACGACCTTCATCTACTCGGCCCCCGACTCCAGTGGGAACTTCCAGTCGGTGATCACGGTCGCGGGCACCACGCTGAAGGCCACCGACGTCATCGCCAGCGGCGGGGCCACCCAAGCCTTCACGATGGTTGGCGACAGCACCAGCCACGATATCGCCGACACCCTGATCGCGGGCGCCGGCAACGACATCCTCTACGGCATGGACGGGAACGACATCCTGGTCGGCGCCGGCGGGGCCGACTTCATGCTCGGCGGCGCGGGGGCGGACACCTTCGTCTACAACGCTCCGGCGGACAGCTCGCCGATCGCCACGGATCTGATCTTCGACTTCAGCCACGCCGAGGCCGACAAGCTGGACCTGACCGGCATCGACGCCAATTCGGGCACCGGCGCCAACGACGCCTTCTCGGTCGTCACCAGCTTCTCCAACGTGGCGGGCCAGCTGATCATCGCCGCGCCGGACGCCTCGGGCTACCACCACGTCTCGGGCGACGTGAACGGCGACGGGGTGGCCGACTTCATGATCGCCCTGCAGGTCACCGGCACGCTCACCTCGGCCGACATCCTGCTGTAAGCGCCCGCCGTCAGATCAATCTGAAGTATTGATCTGACGGCGTCGCAACCTAAGATGTGGGCGATCGGGTCGAGTCGTCCCGGTCGCGCCGGCAGCCCCTCGACGGGCGCTCGCCGGATTCAGATCGGAGGACGCCGTGACCCGCACCCTCAGCGCCAGCGCTCAGGCGCCCCGCGATCCCGCGCTCAAGAAGACAGACAAGGCGGCCCTGCGGGCCATCGCCCAGGCGGCGGTCGACGTCGAGCTGTTCACGATCCCGCTCTACATGACCAGCCTCTACTCGATCCAGGGCATGCACGCGATCACGGGGCAGGGGAACGACTTCTACCAGGGCCGGCTTTGGCCAGGATCCAAGACCTCGGCCAATCCGGTGACCGCCAACGACCAGGCCTTCAACCTGGTTTTCTCGGTGTTCATCCAGGAGATGCTGCACCTGCAGATGGCCGCCAACATGGCCACCGTGCTGGGCGTCAGCCCCAACTTCACCGACACCGCCCTGCAGGACGATCGCCACGGCTGGACCTGCTACGGCCCAGCCAACAGCGTCATTCCCAACATCATCGACCTGAAGGACACGATCCACCACGAGGACGTGCCGGTGAATGTCGGGCCGCTGTCGGACACCCTGCTGCGGCTGTTCATCGCCATCGAGCAGCCCGAGGCCGACGCCCGCGCCAACATCAAGCAGGGCAAGGAGAAGGATTATTTTCCCGAGGCGCCCTTCGCCGACTGGAAGCCCGGCCAGCCCCTGCCGCGGTTCGGCACGATCGGCTGGATGTACCAGTGCTATTACGACTATCTGAGCCTGACCTACAGCGACGGCTCCACCCTGTGGGACCTGATGTTCACGCCCACGGCCGTGCAGAACGACCTGTTCAACAGCTTCTCCTCGCCCGGCCACCCGATGCGGGAGTTCATGGGCTTCGAGACCACGATCGCCACCACCGACCAGGCCATCGCCTTCGAGCAGATGATCTCGATGATGGACGCCATCACCGACCAGGGCGAGGGCAGCGAGATCCAGCGGCGGCCCCAGCTGCTGCAGGCGGTCAAGCCGAAGTACCAGCCGTCGAACACCGCCCTGCGCGCCGACTATCCCAGCTATGACGACGCGGGAACGCAGATCCCGTCGGCCGACGCCGTGGCGAGGTCCGACAACGATCCGATGGATCACTACGAGCGCTTCAAGAAGGTGGCGGAGCTGCTGCCCCAGGTCGTCACCTGGCCGATGTGGCTGGAGAAGAACAAGGCCTGGACGGCCAAGGAACTGCAGGGGCCGGACTACGATCCGTCCAACCCCCTCAAGCTGCCGACCCCCGACGAACTGGCGACGGCGCTGAACGCCCTGAACGAGCCCTCGGCCCGGGCCGAGAGCCACAAGCTGCTCAGCCAGGCGGTGATCGGGGCGATCGCCGGGGTGACCACCGTGCTCAATGACTACTGGAACCCGCCGGCCACCGGGCCGGTGCTGTTCCCGTTCCCGTCCATGGCCGGCTCGGGCGACCGGATGTCGATCGCCTGGGCGGTGCTGGGCATGACGCCCGACCTGTCGATCGGCCTGGATCCGGCCAAGCCGGGCAAGCTGTACCATTCGTGTCAGGCGCTGGACCTGGACGGGGCGGGCGACAACGCCTGCGCCGCCGTCGAGATCTTCCACACCTGCCGCGGCTCCAACAACTGCCACGCCCAGGGCGGCTGCGGTTTCGTTCAGCCGATCAGCGGCGGCGGCAACTGCGGTTCGGCCGTGGTGACGCGCGGCTTCGGCGGCGGCTGCGCCGGACCCGGCGCCAGCGGCGGCTGCGGCCTGCCGCCCCAGAAGCTGTACTCGGCCCCCAGCGACAACCGATGCGGCGGGTTCGGCGGCTGCGCCGTGCCGATCTCGGCCTCCCAGGTGTTCCCCAACACCGGCCAGATGCAGCTGTACGACTTCGTGGAGAACAGTCAGGGCAAGGACGGTTGGCAGTCCGTGGCGTTCGGCGATCCGATGCTCTACCAGCGCGGCGAGAAGGTGCACGACGTGGCCTATCGCGCCTATCAGGCGGTGATGGAGCATCGGGGCAAAACGGTTCCGGCCGATCCTCCGGGCCCGGATAATCTGCGCCTCGTCTTCCCGCCCTCGACCTGATGGCCCCGATGGCAGGTTCACGATCGCTGGCGCCCCGTCTCGGCCTGCCCAATCTGGGCGACGGGGTGGGGCTGCGCGAACCGCATTTCCCGCACCTGATGGCGACCGCCCCGACCGCCTGGGGTGTCGACTGGTTCGAGGTGATCAGCGAGAACTTCCTCGACCACGCCGGCTACGCCGCCCACGTGCTCGAGGTGGTGGCCGCCCACCGGCCGGTGGTGATGCACGGGGTGTCGCTGTCGATCGGCGGGGCCGATCCGCTGGACGCCGCCTATCTGGATAGGCTGGCGGCCCTGGCCGACCGCATCAGGCCGGCCTGGATCTCGGACCACCTGTGCTGGACCGGGGTGGCGGGGATCAACACCCACGACCTGTTGCCTCTGCCGTTGACCGAGGCCGCCCTGGCCCACGTGATCGATCGGGTGAAGGCCGTGCAGGACCGCCTGGGCCGGCCGCTGATCCTGGAGAACCCGAGCAGCTACCTGGAGTTCCGCTCGTCCCAGATGCCCGAATGGGAGTTCCTGGCCCGGTTGGCGGAGGCCGCCGATTGCGGCCTGCTGTTGGACGTCAACAACGTCCATGTCAGCGCCTTCAACCACGGCTTCGACCCGACCGCCTACGTCGCCGCCATTCCCGCCGAGCGGATCGTGCAGGTGCACCTGGCCGGGCCCAGCGACTTCGGCACCCATCTGATGGACACCCACGACGCCCCGGTGCCCGACGCGGTCTGGCCGCTCTACGCCCAGGTCCAGGCGCGGACCGGCGGGGTCTCGACCCTGCTGGAATGGGACGCCAACATCCCGGCCTGGGCCGAACTGTTGGCCGAGCTGGCCAAGGCGGCCGACGCGCGGAAGGGTTGGCGACCGGCCATGGAAGCGGTGCGCGCGCTTGGCTGATCCCTACCTGACCGGGCTGCAGCACTGGATGCAGGGCGCGATCCTGGGCCGGGCGGCGCCGCCGGACCTGGACGCGGTGATCGTCGGTGACGAACGCCTGACCGCCGCCCAGCGCCTGTCGCTCTACGCCCGCGGCTACCGCGCGCGGCTGATGGAGTGCCTGGTCGCCGAGTTCCCCTGCCTGCGGGCCCTGGCCGGCGAGCAGGTGTTCGAGCTGTTCGCGGCCGGCTATGTCGCCGCGCGGCCGTCGACCGACCCCAGCCTTTACGGCCTGGGCGCGGACTTCGCCGACTATCTGGAGGCCACCCGGCCGGCCGGCGACGACGGTCCCGCCGCGCTCTCGGCCCTGCCGGCCGACTTCGCCCGTCTGGACCGAGCCCGGGCCGAGGCCCAGCGCGGGGTCGGGGTGGAGCGCCTGGCCGGACCGGCCCTGGCCGCCGACCTGCTGCTGACCCCGGGCGCGCGGCTGAGGCGGCCCGACAGCGTGCGGCTTCTGATGTTGGGTTTCGATCCGGGACCGGTGCTGGCCGCCGTCGACCGGGGCGGGCCGATCGACCCGCCGCCGCCTTGCCCGACACCGGTCGCGGTGGCCCGCAGCCGCTGGCGCGTCGCCGTCCACGCCCTGCCGGCCTGGCGGCATGCCTGGCTGGAGGCCCTGGGCGAGGAGGGGGCCGACGTCCACGCCGCCGCCGCCCGCGCGGCCCAGGCCAGCGGCCGCGAGACCGGGGCGGTGATCGCCGACCTGGCTCTGTGGTTGCCGGTGGCGGCGGGACTGGGGCTTGTGGCGGCCGGCTAATGGCGGCCGGACCCTAATTCAGCCCCAGCAGCTTGGCGGCGTTGTCGTGCAGGACCAGCCGCTCCTCGTCGGCGGTCAGGCCCAGGGCGCGGACGGCGGCGATGGCCGTGGCGGGCGTGTCGACCGGCCAATCCGAGCCCATCAGCACGTGGTCTACGCCGTGCTGGCGCAGGGTCCAGACCAGTTCCGGCTGCACGGGCGAGCCGGCATAGGCCGTGCCGATGGCCGAGATGTCGAGCCAGACATTGCCGCCCATGCCCAGCTTGCGCAGCGTGGACAGGGTCAGCACGTCGCGGAACTGGGTGAAGCCCATGTGGGCGAAGATGAAGTTGGTCTTGGGCTGCCGCAGCGACAGCATCAGCAGCTTGCCCAGTTCATTGGCGTCGAGCGGATTGAAGCTGTCGAACAGTACGGCCATGCCCAGCTCGCCGCACTTGGCCGTTACCTTGGCGACGGCCGGATCGGCGACGTCGAACCGCTGGGTGTTGGGGTGCAGCTTGATCACCTTCACGCCCAGCTTGGCCAGGCGGTCCAGCTCGGCCAGGGCCGCGTCGCCGTCGGCCGGATGCACCGAGGCGATCACATAGAAATGCTGGGGATCGGCCTTGGCCGCCGCGATGGCCGCGTCGTTCAGGGCGCGGGTGGCGGCCATGTCGCCCTGCCGGGCGATGACGATCAGGGCGCTTTGCTGAACGCCCGCCGCCTGGTCCAGCGCCCGCAGCTCGGCCGTGCCGATCGGATGGCTGGCCGACAGGCCGTTGCCGTCGTTGGTGCGCAGATGGGCGTGGGTGTCGATGATCGGACCGGTGTAGTGCTCGGCGGCCTGGGCGGGTGAGAGGTTCGCGCCCAGCAGCAGCGCCGACAGCGCCGCGATTCCGATCCTACCCATGCCGTACCCCCTCATGTCGCGTGAACCGCGCTCGGTGAAGGTTGGGATATAGGTAGGGTCTAGTCGAACACCACCGTCTTCGCCCCGGCGATCAGCACGCGATGCTCGACGTGCCAGGTGACCGCGCGGGCCAGCACGGTGCACTCGACGTCGCGGCCCAGGGTCACCAGGTCGTCGGGCGTGTGGCTGTGGTCCACGCGGTGGACGCCCTGTTCGATGATCGGGCCCTCGTCCAGGTCGGTGGTCACGTAGTGGGCCGTGGCCCCGATGATCTTCACGCCGCGTTCGAAGGCCTGGTGATAGGGCTTGGCGCCCTTGAAGCTGGGCAGGAACGAGTGGTGGATGTTGATGCACCGCCCCGACAGCCGCGCGCACAGGGCCGGCGACAGGATCTGCATGTAGCGGGCCAGCACCACCAGATCGACCTCCAGGTCATCGACCAGCTTGAGGAAGGCGTCCTCCTGCTCGACCTTGTTGGTCTTGGTGGTGGGCAGGTGGAAGTAGGGCAGGCCGCTCCACTCGGTGAACGAGCGCATGTCCTCGTGGTTGGACATCACCCCGACGATCTCGACCGGCAGCAGGCCCGCGCGCCAGCGGTGCAGCAGGTCGAACAGGCAGTGGCCGAACTTGGAGACGGCGATCAGCACCTTGGGCTTGGCGTTGGCGTCATGCAGGGCCCAGGTCATGCCGAAGCGCTTGGCGATCAGCTCGAAGCCGCGGCGCAGGTCGTCGATCCCCGGCATGGCGCCGTCGGGCCGGAACACGGTGCGCATGTAGAACTGGTCGGCCAGGCCGTCGTTGAAATGGCTGCTCTCGACGATTGAGGCGTCGTTGTCGGCCAGGAAGCCGGACACGGCGGCGACCACGCCCTTACGATCGGGGCACTGCAGGATCAGGATGTAGCGTTCGGCGGGGGTCTTGGCGTCCATGGCAGGGTCGTAGTCGACCTGGGCCGTGCGACCAAGCCGCATTGTTCTCACAGCGCTTTTACAAAAAGCGGGCCTTCATTCCATATCGCAACTAAGCGGTTGCCTTTCCGTCTTCGTGGAGTCATCAATAGGCAACCAGGAGGTTGCCGTCATGACCGATCGCATCGAAAAAACCATCGAGCTGAACGCGCCCATCGAGCGCGTCTGGCGCGCTGTCAGCGACCACAAGGAATTCGGGACCTGGTTCAAGGTCGACCTGGAAGCGCCGTTCGTCGTCGGCCAGGAGGCGCGGGGCCAGATCACCCATCCGGGCTACGAGCACGTGACCTGGAAGGCCAGGGTGGCGGCCATCGAACCGCCCAAGCGCTTCGCCTTCACCTGGCATCCCTACGGGATCGATCCCGACGTCGACTACAGCAAGGAGGAGCCCACCCTGGTCGAGTTCCTGCTCGAACCGGCCGGGGCCGGCACCCGGCTGAAGATCATCGAGTCCGGCTTCGACAAGGTCCCCGCCCATCGCCGCGAGGAAGCCTTCCGGATGAACGACGGGGGCTGGACGCAGCAGGTCCAGAACATCAAGGCCCATGTTGAATCCTGAGCCCGCCGCCCTCGACCCGACGCCGATCTTCGCGGCCCAAGTCTTCGCGGCCCTGGGCGACCGCACGCGCCTGGCCTTGCTCAGCAAGCTGGGCGACGGCCAGGCGCGGTCGATCGCCGCCCTGTCGACCGACACCGCCCTGACCCGTCAGGCGATCACCAAGCACCTGCACGTGCTGCAGGACGCCGGCCTGGTGGCGTCCTTGCGCGTCGGCCGCGAAAGCCGCTTCGCCGCGCGGCGCGAGGCGTTGAACGAGGCGCGCGCCTATCTCGACGGCGTCTCCCGCCAGTGGGACGACACGCTGGGCCGGCTGAAGGCGTTCGTGGAGGACGCCGACTAGAGGGCCTTCACCGGCGGCTCGGCATACGAGGCCGACGCCGTGATCACCGCGTCCGGCGCGGCCAGCATCTGCAGATAGGCCTTTTTCGGATAGGCCATGTGCGGCTTGTCCTCGGCATAGGCCGGCTGCGGCACGGGCGAGGGGCCGTCATAGGGGGCGGGGGCCTTGAAGCGGGCGGCCTCCTCCGGGCTGATGCCGGCCTTGGCCAGAACGGCGGGATCGACCCAGCGGGCCGGGTCGATCGGCTCGCCCGGCGCGGCGACCTCCAGGGTCATCTGGTCGGGGCCGGCGAAATAGATCGAGCGGCACATGCCGTGGTCGATCGGGCCCAGCACGTTGATCCCGTGGCTGCGGATGCGGTCGCGCATCGCCAGCAGCTCTTGTTCGCTGTCGGCCCGGAAGGCCAGGTGCTGCAGCGTGCCCGGCGCGCTGGGCAGGGCCCCGTTGCCGGCATGGGTGACGCCCAGCTGCACGGGGATCTTGTCGACGTCGGGCAGCTGCACGATCGAGAAGTAGCTGTGGTCGTTCATTCGCAGGAAGGCGTGCAGGCCTCCCGGCACGCCGTGCATGTCGAACAGCGCCACCAGCGGACAGCCCATCACCTCGCTGAAGAAGGCGATGTGCTTCTTGATGTCGCCGGCCATGAAGGCCAGGTGGTGGATGCCGGTCGGATGCTGCGCCATGGCGGCGGTCCTCCCTCGAAGGGGTTTGGGGGCGGCCTTGACTTCCCCGGGGACAATTTCCTGTCCTTGAGGCTTGAAATAACGAGGTTACGTAAGGGGCGGCAAGTGACCAGTGGTTCGATGCGCATCGTCCGCGAGCCTTACGGCTACGCCTATGCCGAAACCTCCCGCCTCAAGGAGACCTATGGCGGTCCCGAGGGCCAGGTGTTCGTCGAGTGCATGCGCATCCGGCCCGAAGTCGGCGACTCCGACACCGTGATCCTGTTCAGCCACCCGATCGGCGGCGGCGCGTTCCTGCCGCTGGTCACCGCCCTGGCCCGGGCCGGGCGGCACGTCGTCTATTGCAACACCCGCTATCGCGGCAACGACACGGCCCTGATCCTGGAGAAGTGCGTCCTGGATCTGGGCGCCTGCATCGCCGACCTGAAGACCCGGTTCGGCTATGGCAAGGTGATCCTGGGCGGCTGGTCGGGCGGCGGCTCGCTGTCGCTGTTCTACCAGGAGCAGGCCGAGCGGCCGACGATCACCCACACCCCGGCCGGCGACCCGGTCGACCTGGTCGGGGCGGGACTGCAACCGGCCGACGGGGTGATGCTGCTGGCCGCCCACATCAGCCGCTCGGTGACCCTGACCGAATGGTTGGATCCCTCGATCCTGGACGAGGACCGGCCCTTCGACCGCGACCCCGCCCTGGACATCTACGCGCCCAACTGCCCGCACCAGCCGCCCTATGACGAGGCGTTCGTCACCGTGTTCCGCCACGCCCAGCTGGCCCGCAACCGCCGCATCACCGCCCGGGTCCGCGAGACCCTGACGGCGCTGAAGGCCCGCGACCCGGACATGGAGCGGCCGTTCGTGGTGTACGGCACCATGTGCGACGTGCGCTGGACCGATCCGACCCAGGATCCGTCCGACCGTCGGCCGCGCACTTGCTATCTGGGCGATCCGCGCATCGCCAACGACGGGCCCGTGGGCCTGGCCCGCTTCACCACGCTGCGCTCGTGGCTGTCGCAATGGAGCCATGACGAGAGCCGGGCCAACGGCGTGCTGAACGCGGCCAATATCAGCTGTCCGGCCCTGGTGATCAGCAACACGGCGGACCTCGCCTGCACCCCCAGCCACGCTCGCCGCCTGTTCGACGCCCTGGGCTGCGCCGACAAGCGCTATGTCGAGATCAAGGACGCCGACCACTACTACATCGAACGCCCGGACCTGCTGCCGGCGGCGGTGGCGGCGGTGGAGGGATGGCTGGGCGAGCGGGGGTTCTAGTCCTGGACCGCCAGCACGCGGACGCCGCGCGCCCGGCCTTCGGGGTCGGTCCAGTGGAAGGCCTCGCCGGCGGTCAGGCCGATCAGGGCCGCGCCCACCGGACTGAGCACCGAGATGCGGTTGTCGTCGATGCTGGCGTCGCGCGGCAGGCTGATGCGAACGGCGCGGGTCTGGCCGTTGGACAGGTCCTGGAACTGGACCCGCGAGCCGATGCGCACGAACGGGCGCGGCAGCTCATTGGGCTCGACGATCATGGCGCGGGCCATTTCCTCGGCCAGGACGCGGCCGCCCGGCGCGCGGCCGGCGGCGTCGGCCAGGTTGGAGAGGATCTCGAAGTCGGCCTCGGTCACGTAGATCGCGGGCGGGGCCTGGGTGGATTGGGTTTGGGTATTCATAGTGGCTTTCTGGATGTGTCTTGAGCCCTGGCCGGCGCTCGAAGCGCGGGGCCGCGTGGGGCTCGGCGAACGCTCGCCGTTTGGCGCTGGCGTTTCATGAAGACCGCGAGCTTCGGAGAGAAGCCGCCGCCCTGGTCAGGATCGTGCGTGGCCTAGGCCGACGCTGGCCGTCCTACGGCCGATCTGAAAAGGGCATGGCGGGGAAATTCCCTGTGGCTCCAAGCGTTTGGCGCTGAGCGCGGACTTGGAGACGAGAAGCCTGTGGTCAGGCGTCCGGCGCGATCGGATCGCGCTCGGTGACTGTCAGATGGGGACGCGGCGCCCCGATGTCAAATCGGAGGGCGCGCCGCCTCAGTTGAAGGTCAACGCCCGCCAGCTGATCCCGAAGGTGGTGAAGTCGCCGCCGAACCGGGTCAGCGCGCCCTCGCTGCCGGTGAACAGGATCGATTGGGTGCGCGAGATCGGCACGGACAGCGTCAGGCCCACGCGGGCGTTCTCCTGGCGGTTGCCGTCACGAACCCCGTCCACCGTCGTGGCGCCGCCCTGGTAGTAGGTGCCGTTCACCGCCGCCCACAGCCCGGGGCGGAAAGTGTAGCTGAGGTGACCCTGGAACGCGCCCATCGGGTCGCGTTCGCGCCGTTTGCCGTCCAGAAAGTCGTCGTTGTCGGTGTAGAGCCAGACCGCGGCATAGGCGTCGGCCTGCCAGCGTCCCATGGGAAAGGACACGCCGACCTCCGGCTTGAACGCCCAGCGATTGGCGCCGATGTTGACCAGCTTGTCGGGCATGTACTCGCCGGTCGGCGCGACGGCCAGCAGGCTGACGCCCAGGATCGGCGAGGGTTTGCGGACGGCGAACGCCTTTCTGGAAAGCGCCGGGCCGCCGATCAGCAGGACGCCGACCCTGAGCCGCAGATCGCCCAGGCCCGAGCGGGTGATCGCGCGTCTCGACTCGCCGACATCGCCGCTGGCGTCGCCCCACACATAGGGCAGGGCGGCCGTCACGCTGGCTTGGCGCCCAGCCAGGCCAAAGACATGGCTGACGCCCACGGTGGCCAGATTGAGGTCGGCCTGGGCGTTGTTGATCGGCGCCCCCGCGTCGAACGCGATCTTGCCGCTGGAATGGGCGTAGCCGGCGACCACGAAGGTCGCGCCGACCGGCGACGGGGAATAGGCGCGCGGCTCCAGGTCCTGGGCGGCGGCCGCGCCGGTCAGCGACGCCCAGGCCGACAGCGCGAGCGCCGCCAAAGCCGGGCCTTGAATCGAGCGGCGAGCGCGCACGGCTCCCGGCTCACCTGGCCAGGTCACGGGAACAAGGCGGCGCGGGGCCATGGTGCGCGGTCATGCGGACGCCTTTCGCCGAAGTCTCGGGACGCGGATCACTGTCGACCGCCGCGGCGTCTTCACAATCAGGCATATCCCGGCGGCGATCCGGGATTGGTCTCAAGGCAAACGGGGAAAGCCCCTAGCGTTCGCGAAGGCGAACTGGCGACCAGGGAAGAGCGGTGGCGTCGCCCGATCGGGTTACTTGGGTTTGGCGGTCGGCGGACGATCTTCGAGATGGTCGTAGAGGATGCGCTCGGCGTCGCCCTTGGGGTCCTCGTACTGACCCGACCGCATGGTCCAGAGGAAGGCGGCCAGCCCCAAGGCGCCGAGCGCCAGCGAGGCCGGCGCGAGGAAGAGAAGGATGTTCAACGGCTCCGCCTTTCGCCCAGGGCGGGCCGCACGGCGTTGAGCAGGACGGTGATCGAGGATCCGGACATGGCCAGGGCGGCGATGAACGGATTGATCAGTCCCAGCATGGCGGCCGGACCGGCGATGAGATTGTAGAGCGCGGAGAAGGCGAAGTTCTCCAGGGCGCGGCGACGGGCGGTGCGCGCGACGGTGATCGCCTGGGCGACCGCGCCGAGTTCGTCGCCGGTGAACACCAGGTCGGCGGCGTTCTGGGCCGCGTCGACGGCGGCGCCTGGGGCCATGGAGGCATGGGCCCTGGCCAGGGCGGCGGCGTCGTTCAGGCCGTCGCCGACCATCAGCACCTTGCGCCCCTCGGCCTTCAGCCGATCGATGGCGGCGGCCTTCTCGATCGGCGTCAGGCCCGCGCGCCAGTTCTGAACGCCGACGGCCCGCGCGACCTGGCCCACCGGCTCTTCAAGGTCGCCGGACAGGATCTCGACGCCCAGCCCCAGGGCGCGGAGCGCGGCGACGGCGGCCGCTGCGTCGGCGCGGGGCTGGTCCTCGAAGGCGAACCGGATCTTCACGTCGTCGTCGATGAAGCTGAACCACAGCTCGGTCTCCCGCGCGCCCTGGGCGGCGCCGACGAACGACGCGCGGCCCAGGCGCGCGCGCCGTCCGTCGATCAGGCCCTCAACGCCTTGTCCGGGCGTCTCCACGCAGTCGTTGGCGACCAGGCCGACCCCGGCCTGCGCCGCCAGGGCCCGGGCCAGCGGATGGCGCGAGGCGCGCGCCAGGGGCGCGGCCATGGCGACCAGATGGTTGAACGCGCCGATCAGCCGAGGCTGGCCTTCGGTCAGCACGCCGGTCTTGTCGAGCACGATGTAGTCCACCTCGGCCAGGCGCTCGAGCGCCGCGCCGGACTTGACCAGCACGCCCTTGCGGAACAGCCGGCCGCTGGCGGCGATCTGCACCGCTGGCACGGCCAGGCCCAGGGCGCAGGGGCAGGTGATGATCAGCACGGCCGCCGCCCGCAGCAGAGCCTCGCGCGGACCCAGGCCCAGAGCCCAGGACGCGACGAAGGTGAGGGCCGCCGCCGAATGCACGATCGGCACGTAGAGGGCGGCGGCCTTGTCGGCCAGCCGGACATAGGCCGAGCGGCTCTGGGCGCCGGCCTCCATCAGCCGAGCGATCGCCGCCAGGGTGGAGTCCTCGCTGCGCGCGGTGACGACGACGACCAGGCGACCGGTGAGGTTCAAGGCGCCCGCGTGCAGGGTCGACCCGACGCCGACCGCCGCCATGGCGGTCTCACCGGTGATCAGGGCGTTGTCGATTTCGGAGACGCCGGCCTCGACCCGGCCGTCGACCGGAACGCGCTCGCCGGGCGCGACGACCACGCGGTCGCCGACCCGCACCTCGGCGACCGGCACGCCGCGCTCGATCCCGCCCTCCAGGCGGACCGCCACGGGCGATTGCAGGGCCAGCAGGTCCCGGGCCGCCGACCGAGCGTTGGCGCGCAGGCGGTGGTCCAAATAGCGGCCGATCAACAGCAGGAACAGCAGGGTCACCGCCGCGTCGAAATAGGCGTGCCGCCCGCCCAGGATCGTCTCGGAGAAGCTGACGATCAGGGTCAGGATCACCCCGATCGAGATCGGCACGTCCATATTGGCCTTGCCGCGCCGCAGCGACGCCCAGGCCGATCGGAAGAACGGGCGGCCCGCGAACAGCGCGCACGGGGTCGCGACGATGGCGGCCAGCCAGTACATCACCGTCAGGGTCGAGGCGTTCAGCTCCTGGCCGAACAGGCCCGCCCAGGCCGGCACGGTGAACATCATCACGTTGCCGGCGCCGAAGCCCGCCACGCCCAGGGCGACGGCCAGCTCGCGTCCCTCGCGGTCCTGGGCGGCGGCCGCCTCGGTCGGGTCGAACAGGCAGGCGCGGTAGCCCAGCTCCTCGACGATCTCCACCACTCGGTCGGGATCAGCCGAATTCACCCCCAGATCGACCGCCAACTTGCCGGTCGTCAGGTTCAGGCGCGCGCTCTCGACACCAGGCACGGAGACCACGGCCTTCTCGATCTTGCCGATGCAGGCCGCGCAGCGGGCGCCGCTGACCAGCAGCTCCAGGCGACCCTTGCCCGCCGCGTCGCGGTGGACGAACGCCTCAAGGTCGCGCGGAACGGCGAGGCTCTGGCTCATTGGCCCACCAGCCGGGTTTCGATCTCGAACTGGTCCTGGGCGTTTCGGGCCGTGGCGCGCAGGTCCCAGGCGCCGTCCAACCTGGCGCCGGCCTGGTACCACCCGTCGCCGGTCGGGGTGAAGACCAGGACCTGGCGTCCGATCTCGGTGGCGGGCCGCTCCAGGGTTCCGGTCAGCGACAAGGTAGACAGCGGCCGTCCGACCTTGTCCTTCATCCGCAGGGCCACGACGCCCGGCCTGGGGACCGCCGCCTCGGCCGTCCAGCCCAGCGCCGCCTCCCGCTCGCGCAGGGCCAGGGTGCGGTTGAAGGCCAGCCCGGCCTCGTAGGGGTTGGAGGCGACCTGGCCGGAGAAGGTGCTGTAGGCCTTCACGACGAAGAACGCGTCCACGCCGACGACCAGGCCGAAGAACAGCACCACCCCGATCAGGACGTGCTTGCCGGTGATCTGTCCCTTGACGGACGGGGCGGCGGGTGGGGCGGGGGAGGGGACGGCCGGTCTCATTACTGGTTCGCGGCTCCGGAAAGGAAGACGGTCTTGGCGCTGGACTCGATGTCGCCCGAGCGGACGACGAAGCGACCGGGAAGGCTGGCCGGACGCAGGTCGTTCGGCGGCGCGGTGACGAACACCCGCACGGCCACCACCTGGTCGGCGGGCACGACCACGCCGATGCTGGCGCCCGCCGCTCGCCCGGGCTGGCTGAGGCGAACGCCCTCGATCCCCGAGAAGACGATCTCGAAGCGGTGGTCGGCGAAGGTGCGGTTGGCGATCTTCAGGGTATAGCCGTTGCGCACCGCCCCGTCGTGCATGCGGACGAAGACCGGGTTGCGGTCGCCGATGACATGAAGCTCGGCCTCGGGCCGGCCGATCAGGGCCCAAAGGGTCAGGGCCGAAACCACGGCCAGGGCGAACGCATAGAAGACGGTGCGCGGGCGAACCAGCTTGTAGACCGCCTTCTGACCGTTGGCGCGCGCGGCGACGGCGTCGACGGAGTCATAAGCGATCAGCCCGGTCGGCCGCCCAAGCCGGCCCAGGATGTCGTCGCAGGCGTCGACGCAGAGGCCGCAATTGATGCATTCCAGCTGGCTGCCGTCGCGGATGTCGATGCCCATCGGGCACACGACCACGCACTGGTTGCAGTCAATGCAGTCGCCTCGGTCTTCCCAGGATTGACCCTTCTTGTGCGCGCCTCGGGGTTCGCCGCGGTCGCGCAGATAGGCCACCTGCAGCGAGTGCTCGTCCAGCATGGCGCTCTGGATGCGCGGCCAGGGGCACATGTAGGTGCAGACCTGTTCGCGCATCCATCCGGCGAAGATGTAGGTGGTGGCGGTCAGCAGGGCGCAGGAGACATAGGCCGTCATCGCGCCCTGTCCGATCCAGAAGGTGCGGATCAGGGTCGGGGCGTCGTGGAAATAGAAGATCCAGGCGCCGCCGGTGCCGAAGGCGATGCCCAGCCAGGTCAGGTGCTTGCCGGTCTTGCGCCAGAGCTTGTTGAACGACAGGGGTTGGGCGTCCAGGCGCATGCGGGCGTTGCGGTCGCCCTCGAACGCGCGCTCGACCACGATGTAGAGGTCGGTCCAGACGGTCTGTGGGCAGGTGTATCCGCACCACAGGCGGCCGAACAAGGCGCTGACCAGGAACAGGCCCAGCGCGCCCATCACCATCAGGCCGGTGAAGATGTAGACTTCCTGCGGCCACAGCTGGATGTCGAAAAAGTAGAAACGGCGGCCGGTGAAATCCACTAGGACCGCCTGCTGGGGCAGGTCGCCGGGCCGCGCCCAGCGGATCCAGGGCGTGATGTAATAGACCGCCAGGGTGGCGATCAGCACCGCCCACTTCACCGTTCGCCAGCGGCCGTGGACCAGCTTCGGGTAGATCGGCTCGCGAGGCTTGTAGAGCCCGCCCTTCGCGTCGCCCTTGGCCTTCGCCCGAGCGGCGGCCGAGACCGCCGTCGAGGCGTAGGACTTGGGCGGGGACTTGGGCGGCGTTTTGTCGATGAGCGTGGGCATGACCCCTACTGACCGCCCGCGTTCGCGTGGATGTAGACCGCCAGGGCCTTGATGGTCTCCGGGCTCAGGCGGCTTTCCCAGGTGGGCATCACGCCGCCGTTGCCGGCATGGATCTGGCCCCGGATGGCGGTGCGGTCGGCCCCGTACAGCCATTCGCCGTCGGTGAGGTTGGGCGCCCCGACCGACTGCATGCCGCGGCCGTCGACGCCATGGCAGCTGGCGCATTGTTCGGCGAACACCGGCGCGGCCCTCGCCGCGGCCGCCGCGTCGGCCGGCCGGCCCGACAGCTTGACCACATATTCGGTCAGGTCGCTGACGGTGGCGGGCGGCAGCAGTTCGTCGCGGCCGAACGCCGGCATTTGCGACAGGCGTTGGCCTGGGTGTCCGGACCGGACGCCGACGGTGATCGTGTGCTGGATGTCCTGCAGCGAGCCGCCCCACAGCCAGACGTCGTCGCGCAGGTTCGGATAGCCCTTGCCGCCCGTGCCGCCCACGCCGTGGCAGGTGGCGCAGTTGTCGCCAAAGACCGACTGGCCGACCTGCTGGGCATAGGCCTGCAGCTTGGGATCCTGTTCGATCTGGTCGAGGCTGGCCTTGCGCATCATGCCCGCGCCCGCCCCGCGCTGGATGTCCAGGGCGTGAAGGTCGCTGGCGACATCGGCCCGGTCGGAGTGATGCAGCAGGCCCTTGGTGTAGCCGTGCACGCCCGGCCAGGCCGGCATCAGGATCCAGTAGACGATCGCGAAGGCGATGCTGCCGTACCAGACCCACAGCCACCAGCGCGGCAGGGGGGTGTCCAGTTCGCGGATGCCGTCCCACTCGTGGCCGGTGGTCTCGGTGCCGGTGACGTCGTCGGTTTCGCGGTCGGCCATCAGCGCAGCTCCTCGTCTTCCAGCGGTAGTTGCGCGGCGCGCTTGTATTCGGCGGCCTTGGACGGCCAGAGGGCGAAACCCACGCCGACCAGGAAGATCAGGCCGAAGTAGATCAGGCCGCCTTGTTGGGCGATGCGGGCGACGGTTTCGTAGGTCATGCCGCTACCTCTGGTTCTCGGGCGCTTGGGCCTTGTAGGATTTGAAGTCGACCAGGGTGCCGAGCATCTGCAGGTAGGCCACCAGGGCGTCCATTTCGGTGATCTTGTCGGGATCGCCGTCGAAGTCGCGATTGACCACCTTGGCGCCGTAGCGCTTGCGCAGGGCGACCGCGCCGGTCGAGAACGGATCGGCCTGGGCCTCCAGATCGGCCTTGGCGTTGGCGATCTCCGCGTCGGTGTAGGGCACGCCGACGGTCCTTTGGGCCCGCATCTTGTCGACCAGGTCGCGGTAGTCGAGCTCGGCGTTCGACAGGAACTGGTAGGGCGGCATCACCGACTCCGGGACCACCGAGCGCGGATCGTTCAGGTGGTCACGGTGCCAGGCGTCGGAGTATTTTCCGCCCACCCGGGCCAGGTCCGGGCCCGTGCGCTTGGAGCCCCACTGGAACGGGTGGTCGTACATGCTCTCGGCCGCCAGGCTGTAGTGGCCATAGCGCTCGACCTCGTCGCGCAGGGGGCGGACCATCTGCGAATGGCACAGATAGCAGCCCTCGCGGACATAGATGTCGCGCCCTTCCAGCTCGAGCGGCGTGTACGGCCGCATGCCGTCGACCTTCTCGATCGTGCCTTGCAGCCAGAACAGCGGCGCGATCTCGACCAGGCCGCCGATCGACACGACGATCAGGACGCCGACGACCAGCCACAGGGAGTGACGCTCGAACTTGGCGTGGTGCTTCCAGAATGACATCGCGGGGTCCTCAGGCGATCGCGGGAGCGGGCGCGGCCGAGACCGCGGGCTCGGCGGAGGTCGATGCGACCGTGCGCCACAGGTTGAAGATCATGATCAGGGCTCCGGAGAGGTACATCAGGCCGCCGACCATCCGGATGACGTTCTCGACGTGCTTGGCCGAGACCGTCTCGATGAAGCTGTAGGCCAGGAAGCCCTGGGGCGTGTACTCACGCCACATCAGGCCTTCCATGATCCCCGACACCCACATCGCGGCGATGTAGAGAAGGATGCCGACGGTCGCGAGCCAGAAGTGCCACTCGATCAGCTTGTTGGAGTAGATGGCCGGCTTCTTCCAGAGCCACGGCACCATGCAATAGACGGCGCCGAAGCTGATGAAGCCGACCCAGCCCAGGGCGCCGGAGTGCACGTGGCCGATGGTCCAGTCGGTGTAGTGGCTCAGCGCGTTGACCGCGCGGATCGACATCACCGGGCCTTCGAAGGTGCTCATGCCGTAGAAGGCGATGGCGACCACCATCATCCGCACCACCGGGTCGGTGCGCAGCTTGTCCCACGCGCCCGACAGGGTCATCAGGCCGTTGATCATGCCGCCCCAGGACGGCATCCACAGCATGATCGAGAACGTCATGCCCAGGGTCTGGGCCCACTGCGGCAGGGCCGTGTAGTGCAGGTGGTGGGGGCCCGCCCAGATGTAGATGAAGATCAGTGACCAGAAGTGGACGATCGACAGCCGGTAGCTGTAGACCGGCCGCTCCACGCGCTTGGGCACGAAGTAGTACATCATGCCCAGGAACCCGGCGGTCAGGAAGAAGCCGACGGCGTTGTGGCCGTACCACCACTGGACCAGGGCGTCCTGGACGCCGGAGAACACGCCGTAGGACTTGTGGTTCAGCGGGCCGACGGGAACGCCGGCGTTGTTGATCAGGTGCAGCAGGGCGATGGTGACGATGAAGGCCAGGTAGAACCAGTTGGCCACGTAGATGTGCGGCTCGCGGCGCTTCCAGATCGTGCCCAGGAACACCAGCAGATAGGTCACCCAGACGAGAGTCAGCCAGATGTCGACGTACCATTCGGGCTCGGCGTATTCGCGGCTCTGGGTGGCGCCGGCCAGATAGCCGGTGGCGGCCAGGACGATGAACAGCTGGTAGCCCCAGAACACGAACCAGGGCGCGATGCCGCCGGCCAGCCGGGCCCGGCAGGTGCGCTGCACGACCCAGAACGAGGTGGCGATCAGGGCGTTGCCGCCGAACGCGAAGATCACCCCGGAGGTGTGGACAGGCCGCAGCCGGCCGAAGTTCAGCCACCCGGCCTCGGGGAAATAGAAGATCCGGGGCCAGGACAGCTGGCAGGCGATCACCACCCCGACCAGCAGACCCACGGCCGCCCAGAACATGGTGGCGATCACGCCGGCCTTGATCACGCCGTCGGCGTAGCGGTCGGGCTCATCCAGCAGGGTCCCCCCCGCCAGCTTGCCCGTGAGCACGAAGGCGCCGAGCATGGCGGCCAGGGCGACGATGCCGGCGTGAAGCCGGAAGATCGGATCCTGCGTCAGTCCGGCGCCCATCACCGCGGCGAAGGCCGAGATCAGGCAGAACACGAGCAGCCCTCTGGATCCCCCCGGAGGGGCCAGGTGCGCGTTGGCGGTGTGCGGCCCCTGGCCGATAAGGTCCGATGGCGTTGTCATGATTTCCCGAAGTCGCTTGGACTGCCCGGGTGCAGATTGCGCACCTCGCGCGGCCCGGCCTTGATTTCCGTCAAGGCGAGGTCGGGAAAATCACGGATGGTGGCCTGATGTCCTCGACAGGAGTCGCGCTCTCGTGACGTTCACGCCGAAATTCTGGTCGCGCCTCGCGATCCTCGCCCTGATCGCCGCCGGAGTCAGCGCTCAGCTGGCCTGGCTGCACATGGTCTCGGTCTGGGCGTTGGGCGAGATCTGCGGACGTGGACCGGCGCTCCATTGCCCGTGGTGCGCAGCGGCCGTCGGATTCGCCGCGCTGGCGGCGATGTCGGCGCGATGCGGGGCGCGGCGCCGTATCGAGGCGCGCGTGCGGGCCGACTGATGCCGGAAGCCTGCCGCCAGATCGGTACGGCGACGGCGGGAAACTCTACCTGATCGTGGATTCGGCCGGCGCCGAGCGCTGGATGTTCATCTTCCGCTGGCAGGGTCGCCGGCAGGAAAACCTCCTCTTCGACGAGATCGGCGTGGGACTTGGCGGCGCGGCCGGCATGCGCCATTCAACCTGCCAGATGAGCATCAAATGATCCATTCGCACGCCCCACGCGTATCGCGTTGGAAAGGGTGGAGCCTCACATGAACGTCGCCGTCGCCTATGTCCTGACGCTGGTCGTCTTCGCCATGATCGACACGGTCTGGTTGGGAGCAATGGGAGACCGACTCTACCGGCCGCTTATCGGGTCGATGCTGGCGGAAAATTTCAGACTGGCGCCAGCGATCGCGTTCTATGCGCTGTACGCGGCGGGGCTGACCCTGTTCGCCGTACTGCCTGGGCTGGCCGAGGGCGGCTGGAAGAAGGCCCTGCTCTGGGGAGGACTGCTCGGGCTGTTCGCCTATGGGACCTATGACCTGACCAATCTGGCCACGCTCAAGAGCTGGAGCCTGAAGCTCGCCCTGATCGACATGGTCTGGGGCATGTGCGTCAGCGCCAGCGCATCAGCGACCGCTTGCGCCCTGGTCGCGAGGCTTCTGCGCCCGCCAGCCTAGCGACGGGGCGGGCGAGGGAAGAAGGCGCTGGTTTGGGCGGCGTAGGCGGCGAAGGCGGCGGGGCGCGAGCGCTTCATGTGGTCTTCCAACAAGGGCACGCCCGAGACCTTCGTCAACAGCCAATAGATGTAGGCCGGTCCGCTCAGCGCCAGCCAACCCCAGGGCCAGTCGCCGCCGAAGTCGATGGCGAAAAGCGGCCAGGCGCACCAACCCAGCCATTCGAAAAAGTAGTTGGGGTGGCGCGACCAGGCCCACAGGCCGCTGTCGCAGATGAGCCCGCGGTTGGCCGGGTTGGCCTTGAAGGCGGCGAGTTGATGATCGGCCAGTCCCTCGCCAGCCAGGGCGGACAGGAAGATCAGGGCGGCCAGTCCGTCTTGGAAGCCTAAAGCCGGCGCTGGATTGTGCGCGGCCAGGAGAATGCTGAGGGCCAGGAACGCCGCGGCGCCCGCCTGCAACATCAGGAAGCCGAACATTCGCGTCTGAAAACGTGAACCCCAGTCGTGACGCAAGCGAGCGTATCGGGCGTCCTCGCGCTCGGTGGCCGCCCTCTTGGCGATGTGCGCGCCCAGCCTCAAGCCCCAAAGCCCGATCAGCACGGCCGCCAGCACCTGGCGCGCGGACGGCGCCGCGCCATGCGGCGGAAACAGCGAGACAGCGACGCCGGCCGCGCCCAGGCCGAGCGACCAGAAGACGTCGGCCCATCCGCCCTGCCGGGTGCGCCACTGGACCAGCCAGGCCGCGCTCATCGTCAGAACCAGAAAAAGCGCCGCCGCCGCCCAAAGCGGCAGGAGTTCGGTCATAGCCGCACGAAGGGCTGCACCAGTCGTCCCAACCAGCCGTCGAGTTGGATCTGGCCGTCCAGGGCGGCGACGCAGAGACAGGGATGATCCGACACCACCCGCGGCCGGTGAAGCACCTCGCCGTCGGCCTCCTCCAGGTCGCCGACCTCGAAACGATCTGTCTCGGTGGCGTAGGCGCCGGTCAGGACGCAGGTCAGTTCGACGCCGCCATGCGTGTGGCGGGGCGTCTCGCGCCCCGGATCGATCCTAAGCAATATGACCCTGCAGTCGCCGTCACGCGGGGCATGGACGTCACGCACCCGCATGCCTGGCCCGATCCAGCGCCACGGTCCAAGGGCGTAGCGCCGCAGCGGTTCGGGTAGTTCGGCCATGTCGTTCAGCGGGGCCGGCCTCTTGACCTCGCCCGTATCGGTTTCGATGCGCGCCAAGGCTCGTGTCAGAGCGTCCGAGGACAGGGCGACGGGCGCCGTCTCCTCGAGAAATTGGCCGCCGACGGCCTGGAGCCGGCGCACCCAGGCGTCGGCCGCGGGGCGCAGCGCCAGATGGGTGGCGACGACGACGGCCTGAGGCGGGCTGAGGACGCCGGCGGCGTAGGCGAGCAGCCGTTCCTCGGACGGGCCGTGGCGTGGGATCATCGGGGCACCTCCCGAGACGGTTGGAGAATGAGGCGAAGCTTTATCATGGCGTTGCGAATTCGGGATTTGACGGTGCCTAGAGGCAGATTGAGATGAAGGGCGATTTCGGAATGGGGGCTTTCCAGGAAGAAGGCGAAGCGCAACACCTCCACCTGTTCGCGGCTCAGGCGCGACAGCGCCTCTCGCACCCGTTCGGTGTCCTCCGACATCGACAGGATCTCGTCGGGGCGGAGAACAGCTTCGCCCGCCAATTCAATTTCAGGCGTGGGAAGGGGGCGGGCGTCGCGCCGCAGCGCATCCAGCCGCCGGTTACGGGCAATGGTGAAGATCCAGGTCGCCGCCCGGGCCTTTCGCGGGTCGAATAGATCCGCTTTGCGCCACACGGTCAGCATGGCGTCCTGGGCGAAATCTTCGGCCGCGCCGGGCGCGGCGCCGGACCTGATCAACCAGGCTTTAAGCCGCGGGGCGAAATGGTTGAAGAGATGGGCGAACGCATCGCGGTCGCGTCGCAGCGCCACCGCCTCGATCAGGCGGTCGTGAAACAGCGGGTCTTGCTCGAGCTCCGGATGGCTCATGCGGAGAGACCGACTTCCTTGTGACGCCAATGACGAGGTCGCGACATGCATGAAGCTTAGTACGCCCCGGGCAAATATTTGGATCATTCGCGATCCAATCCCGACGCCGATGCGTAGTCCGATAAAGCCCGACCCTTGAAGGGCGAGCGCTTTTCGGAGCCGCAATGTCATCCTCGTACGCTCGCCCTTCCACGGGACCTCTCAAGATCGCCGTGGTGGGGTCTGGGGTCGCGGCCCTGTCATCGGCTTGGCTGCTGTCGCAGCGCCACCAAGTGACGGTCTACGAAAAGGCCGATCGTCTGGGCGGTCACTCCAACACCGTCACGGCGCCGACGATGGAGGGGGAGGTGGCGGTCGACACGGGGTTCATCTGTTTCAACGACGCCACCTATCCCAATCTGATCGCCCTTTTTAAGCATCTGGGCGTCGCCACGCGGGCGACTGAAATGTCCTTCGCCGTATCGCTGGACGAGGGGCGGTTCGAATATGCCGCGCCCCGCCTGTTCGCGCAGCGCCGCAACGTCGTGCGGCCCCGTTTCTGGTCGATGCTTGGCGAGATCATGCGCTTCTATCGGCAGGCCCCGATCGACCTGATGGGCCCCATGGACCCCGATCTGACACTCGGCGGCTACCTCAAGCGGGAAGGCTTCAGCGAGGCCTTTCGCGACGACCACCTTCTGCCGATGGCCGCGGCGATATGGTCTTCGCCCGCCCATACGCTGCTGGACTATCCAGCCGAAGCCTTCATTCGGTTCTGCGGCAATCACGGCCTGTTGAAACTGGCCGGTCGCCCGCTCTGGCGAACGGTCGAGGGCGGCAGCCGGGTCTATGTCGAACATCTTGCCAGGGGCTTTGGCGACGTCCGGCTTGAAAGGGCCGTCACCGCGGTGCGACGCACCGATCACGGGGTCATGATCCACGACAGCCAGGGCGGGGTCGCATGCTTCGATCACGTCGTGATCGGCGCTCATGCCGATCAGGCCCTGGCCATGTTGGCCGAGCCGACGGTCCGCGAGGCCGAACTGCTGAGCGCCTTCCGCTACAGCCGCAATCTGACCGTTCTCCATACGGACGCCGGCCTGATGCCCCGCCGCCGCAGCGCCTGGGCGAGCTGGAACTACATCGGCGCGGATGACGGCCTGTGCGTCACCTATTGGATGAACAGGCTTCAGGGCCTGACCGGCCAGGACCTGTTCGTCACCCTAAACCCGCCACGCCCGCCACACCCCGACACCTTGTTGCGCAGCGAGCTCTACGACCACCCGATCTTCAACCCGGCGGCGCTCCGGGCGCAGAAGCAGCTGTGGAGTCTTCAAGGGCAGGGCGGGGTCTGGTTCTGCGGCGCCCATTTCGGCGCGGGTTTCCACGAGGACGGCCTGCAGTCGGGCCTGGCCGTCGCCGAGCAGTTGGGGGGCGTGCGTCGCCCCTGGACAGTCGAGAACGAGAGCGGGCGCATCCATCTGTCGCCCGCTCCGGCCCAGACCATGGAGGCGGCGGCGTGACCTGGGCGTCGGCGCTCTATCGCGGCGAGGTCATGCACCAGCGACTGCGGCCCAAGGCGCATCGGTTCAACTATCGCGTCTTCTGGCTGCTGCTGGATCTGGAGGAGCTCGACGACCTGGACAGGCGGCTGCGTCTGTTCTCGCGCAGCCGGTTCAACCTGCTGTCCTTTCACGATCGCGATCACGGGGATGGTTCGACAACGGCCTTGCGGTCGCAGGTCGAGGCTTGGCTCGGACGGGCGCGGATCGACATCGGCCAAGGGCCGGTTCGCCTGCTGACCATGCCGCGCGTCCTGGGTTACGTCTTCAATCCCATCAGCGTCTTCTACTGCCACCATCTCGACGGCCGGCTGGCGGCCTTGGTCTATGAGGTGACCAGCACCTTCGGGGTCCGGCACGCCTATGTCATTCCCGTGCCGGAGGGGGATCAGGCGACCGGACGGATCCGCCAGGGCGCGGCCAAGGCCCTCTATGTCTCGCCCTTCATGGAGATGGCGATGGACTATGAATTCCTGGGCCATGTCCCGCGCGAGAGGCTGGATCTGACGATCACGGGGCGGGACGCCGAGGGGCCGTTGCTCATCGCCGCCATGGCCGCCGAGCGGCGACCGATGGAGGATCGCGACCTGCTGTCCGCCGCCATCGCCCTGCCTCTGCTGACCCTGAAGGTCACGGCCGCCATCCATTGGGAGGCGCTTCAGCTCTGGCTCAAGGGCGTGAGGGTGACCCGCCAGCCGGCGCCGGCGGACGAGGCGGTCACGATCCAGCGTAGGCCTCGGGAGAGTCGTCTTGGACGCTGAACGGGCTGGGGCGGTTGCTGAGCCGTATGGCCGCTGACAGTGGCGTCTGCACCTCATGATCGCTGGGTCGCTAAGTCGCGCCGGCGGATGAAGTCTCGGACCAGGCTGACTAGCGTTCGGAATTCCTGGAGCGGCGCCTTTTGAGATCAGTCCCGAGGGCGTTTGCTGTCCGCGCCCGTCTGCGGGTATTTTTCGTCGGGTTTGAGCCGTTCCTCATCCCGCAATCCCTCGATGCGCGAGCGCTCGGAGGGATCGTTCGTCCGGGCAAGCAACAGCGTGAAATGGGCGATGTTGGCTCGCCGTAGCTCGTAAGGCGTCATGACGTCCGCCTTTCATCCTATGCGCGATAGAATACGCTCTCTTCCGGCAGAAGGCGCGAGCTAATAGGCGGAGCGGCCTCTTTCCACCCAATCCCGCCCGTCGCGCCGGTCGCATTCGACCGGTTCTTCGCAGCCTGTCTCCATCCTGCCGTTGTTCCGTCGAACTCACGCAACATCACCTTTGGGCGGCCTGGATCCAGATCGACGCTTGTGGATCAGATCGCGAAGCCAGACCCAGGGCCCCGCCCGCTCGGATGCAAACCTATGGGTTTGTTCCGAGCGCAGCAGCCGCAGTTCCAGACGGCTCTCGCGGCCCGCCTCTTCCAGCCAGGCGTGCAGCGACCGCCAGCCGGTCTTGAGGCGCTGGTAGGCCTGGTCGGGCTCGCCGGCGTCCGGCGTCGCCTCGGGTCCGATCAGTCGGCGGATCTGTAACAGCACCTCCGCCAGCGCCTGCTGTCGCGCCGCCAGCACGAGCATCCGTTCGCGCCTCGACCGCTCTTCGGACTCGCCGGTCACCGAGCTAGTCCCGTCGCCCGGGGAGGAAATAGGCCTGTCGTTCGCCTTCGGCCTTCGAGGTCGTCGCATGGATCTGCAGCAGGTCCTTGCGGGCGAGCAGGCCCACCAGTCGGCCGGTGGCCGGGTCGGTGACCGGTATGCGGCCCTGGCCGGTCGCCAGCATCAGGCCGACCACGCGCGCGACGACGTCGTCGGGATGAGCGACCGGCAGGGCCGCGTCCGACACCCGCTCGGCGAGCGTCTGTTCGTCCAGCCCGCCCTCGACCCGCCAAGCCAGGGCGTCGGCCCGCGACACCAGTCCGACCAGCCGCCCGGACGCCTCGACGACCGGATAGACACGGTGACGACCGCGCTCCAGAACCGCGACCGCGGCGGGAATGGGCAGGTCGGCCGGCAGGGTGTCGACCGCCTGGACCATCACCTCCGAGACCCGGACCAGTTCGTAGGGATCGACCCCGTACTCTCGGGTGAGGTGTCGGCCGCGGCGGGCGATCTTCTCGGTCAGGATCGAGCGCTTGAGCAGCAGCACCGTCGTGGCGTAGGCGGCCGCCGAGGCCGCCAGCAGCGGGGCCAGCATTCGCCAGTCGCCGGTCAGCTCGACCGCGAAGATCACGGCGGTCAGCGGCGAGCGCATGGTGCCGCCCAGCATCGCCGCCATGCCCAGCAAGGCCCAGAAGCCCGCGTCGCCCGGCAAGACCTGGCCGACCAGCCATCCCATCGCCCCGCCCAGGATCAGCAGCGGGGCCAGCACCCCGCCCGAAGTGCCCGACGACAGGGCCACCAGCCAGATCAGCGCCTTGACCACCAGCAGGACGACCACCGCCTGGACGACCAGATGTCCGGTCAGCAGGTCGCCGATCACGTCATAGCCGACCCCCAGGGCCCGAGGCTCGACCAGCCCGCCCAGGCCCACGCCCAAACCGCCCAGCGCCGGCCACCACATCCAATGGATCGGCAGACGCTCAAAGGCGTCTTCCAGGCCGTACAGCAGCTTGGTCAGCAGACCCGACTGCAGCCCGGCCAGCACGCCCAGGCCCGCGCACAGGGCCAAGCCCCACCAGGGCAGCAGCGGATCGGCGGCGAACGGAAACAGCGGGCCGCTTCCAAACAGCAGCGGCCGCCAGCTGGTGGCGGTGACCGCCGCGACCGCGACCGGGATGAAGCTGCGCGGCCGCCATTCGAACAGCAACAGCTCGACCGCCAGCAGGACGGCGGCCACCGGCGTGCCGAAGATCGCGGTCATGCCGGCCGCCGCGCCGGCCACCAACAGGGTCTTCCGCTCGGCGGCGCTGAGGTGGAAGAACTGGGCGAACAGCGAGCCGATCGCCCCGCCGGTCATGATGATCGGGCCCTCGGCCCCGAACGGTCCGCCCGTGCCGATCGAGATCGCCGACGAAATCGGTTTGAGCACGGCCACCTTGGGCGACATGCGGCTGCCGCCGATCAGGATCGCCTCGATGGCCTCGGGGATGCCGTGGCCGCGGATCTTCTCCGATCCGAACCGCGCCATCAGACCGATGACCAGGCCGCCCAGCACCGGCGCGGCCACCATCCAGGGGGAGGGGGCCAGGTGCTCGAGCGAGCGGGAAGCGATATCGAACCGTCCAAACCAGACGAGGTTGGTCGTCAGGGTGATCAGGCGGATCAGCAGCCAGGCCGCGCCCGCCCCGCCGCTGCCGACCACCAGGGCCATGGCCGCCAACATCAGCAGGCGGCGGTCGGCGGTGAAGTCGCCAAGCGCGCGGCGTGGGGCGTTCCCCATGAAACTGGACTCGGCGGCGGTCATGCTTCCCTCTCGGAGCGGCTCTTGTGAAAGCGCCAATATGTCGTATTACGATATTTTCCAAGAGGGGTGGGCGCTTGGACGACAAGAATCGTGACGAAGACGGCCTGACACGCACGCAGTACGTGGCGCTGGCGGCCTTCCGCTACGAGCTGCGCCGGTTCCTGGCGTTCAGCGAAACCGCCGCGCATGGCGCGGGCCTTCCAGCCCAGCAGCACCAGGCGCTGCTGGCGATCGCCGGCTTCGACGGCGCGGACGCGCCCACGGTGGGGACCTTGTCGGAACGCCTGATGATCGCGCCCCACACCGCGACCGAACTGACCGCGCGGATGGTCGAGGCGGGGCTGATCAGCAAGCTTCCGTCCCGGCAGGATCGCCGCAAGGTGCACCTGGCGCTGACCGACAAGGCCGAAGACCTGCTGGCCGAGTTGAGCACGGCTCATCTCAAGGAGCTGAAGTCCCTGGAGCCCGCCCTGACCGCCGCCCTTGCTCGCCTTGGCCGCGACCGGGCCTGACCAGACCCGTCCCCGAGAGATCATGCTGCAAACCCTCACCTTGGCCCTGCGCGGCCGCAATCCGATCCGGCCGGCGGACATCCTGCGATCGGGGCTCGGCGCCTTGCTCGGCATTCCCGCCACCGGTCTGCTGGCGCACATGGTCGCCAGCGGACATGCCTCGGCTCTGCCGCTGCTGGTCCCCCCGATCGGCGCCTCGGCGGTGCTGGCCTTCGCCGTGCCGGCCAGCCCGTTGGCCCAGCCGCGCGCGATCATCGGCGGCAACATGGTCTCGGCCCTGGCCGGAGTGACCTGCGCCCTGGCCTTCCATCCGCATCCCGCCTTGGCGGCGGCGACAGCCGTGGCCTGCGCGATCGTCGCCATGGGCTTGCTGGGCTGCCTGCACCCGCCCGGCGGCGCCGTCGCGCTGGGCGCCGCCCTGGTCGCCGGTCCGGTCGGTCCGACCTCCTACGCCTATGTCTTCGTGCCGGTCGGGCTGTGCTCGGCCTTGCTGGTGCTTTCGGCCATGGCCTATGCGCGGGCGGCGGGGCGGTCCTATCCGCACCGCGTGCCGCAGCCGGCCAATGTGCACGCGACCCACGACGCGCCGCCCTTGCAGCGGGTCGGGTTCACCGCCGAGGACATCGACAACGCCCTGGCCCACTATGGCGACCTGCTGGACGTCGATCGCGAGGACCTGGACGCGCTGTTCCGCGAGGTCGAGCTGCAAGCCCATCGGCGTCTCCACGCGCACATCCTGTGCAGCGACATCATGTCCCGGGACGTGCTGAGCGTTGACCTGCACCAGACCGCCCAAAGCGCTCTGGCTTACATGCGCGCCCACGACCTGCGGTCCGCGCCGGTCGTCGACAGTGATCGCAAGGTGGTCGGCATGGTGCGCCGGGCCGAGCTCCAGACCGGCCGGGACGGTCCCGTCGAGGCGGTGTTGGATCCGTTCGTGCACAAGGTTCGCCCCGGCACCGCGATCGAGGCCCTGTTGCCGATCCTGTCCAGCGGGGTCGCGCACGAGGCCATGGTGGTCGACGAGCACCGTGTTCTGCTGGGCATCATCACCCAGACCGACCTGCTCGGCGTGCTCTACCGAGCCCACATCGTCGAGGCGGTGGCGATGCAACGGGCGGAGGAGGCCGGCGCCATCGATCCGGCCATCTAGCCGCCTGGGACGCTCTCCAATCCGCCCGACCAAGGGCTCGGCCCACGTTCGCGCGATGGAGGCGGCCGCGCCTCCGCGACAACATCGGATCTGGCTTTTCCAGGCCTTGCGCCCGCCGGTCGTGGAAGGTCATGCACGGCGCGCTTTGCTTGCGGCATCCCCACGAGCGACTTGCGCGGCTTGGCCAAGGCCAACCAAGCCCACGGCCTGAGTCCGCTTGTGGCGGCCTTCCGTTTGACCGAGGTCTTCAAGGGCAGAACCCGCGCCAAACGTGCCAACGCTGGCCCGCGCTATGGCGCGCCAGTGGAAATATGCGCCAGAATATTCTTAAATCGTTGATTTTTATAGAGAAAGGTGGCGGTGAGAGAGGGATTCGAACCCTCGATAGAGTTTCCCCTATACACGCGTTCCAGGCGTGCGCCTTCAACCACTCGGCCACCTCACCATGCGCACCAGATGCGGAAGGCGGTTGAGACCCCCGACGCAGGAAGGGGCGCAATATACTCAGGAAGGTTGCGGTAGCAAGCGGCCATACGAGGTGAAACGAGATCGCGAACGGCTTAGTATCGGCGGCTCAAGTTTCGACCCGAGATTCCGCCATGGCCTCCGCCCCCAAAACCCTCGAAATGCCGACCGTCGACACCGCCTTGCCGGGGCGCGCGGCGGCGATCCCGACGGCCCGGACCCACTTCGTCAACGGCCATCCGCTGAAGGGGCCCTATCCCGACGGGATGGAGGTGGCGGTGTTGGCCATGGGCTGTTTCTGGGGCGTGGAGCGAATGTTCTGGAAGGTCCCCGGCGTCTATGTGACCGCCGCCGGCTACGCGGCCGGGATCACGCCGAACCCGACCTATGAGGAGGTCTGCACCGGCCGCACGGGCCACACCGAGGTGGTGCAGATCGTGTTCGATCCGCGCTCGGTCACCTACGAGGCCCTGCTCAAGACCTTCTGGGAGAACCACGACCCGACCCAGGGCATGCGTCAGGGCGGCGACATCGGCACGCAATACCGCTCGGGAATCTATGTCACCTCCGACAGCCAGGCCGCCGCGGCGGTGGCGTCCAAGGAGGCCTATCAGCAGGCGCTGAACGCCCAGGGGCTGGGGAGCATCACCACCGAGATCGGCGCGGCCGGTCCGTTCTACTTCGCCGAGGACTATCACCAGCAGTACCTGGCCAAGAACCCCGAGGGTTATTGCGGCATCGGCGGCACCGGCGTGGTCTGCCCGATCGGCGTGGGCGTGGGGGCATGACCCCCGAAGCGTTCGACGCCGCCGCCCTGGCCCTGCCGGGCGCGACCATGACCATCCAGTGGGGCGCCGACCACGTCTACAAGGTGGGCGGCAAGATGTTCGCGGTGTTGGGCGGGGCGGTGGGCGCGAACGGCTTTTCGCTGAAGGCCTCGGACGTGGCGTTCGAGGTGCTGAGCGAGACGGGCCGCGCCGCGCCCGCCCCCTATCTGGCCCGCGCCAAGTGGCTGCATTTCGCCGACCTGGCCGCCGAGGACGCGGACGAGGTGGCCGACTGGCTGAAGACCGCCCACGGGCTGATCGCCGCCAAGCTGACCCGCAAGGCGCGGGCGGAGATTGGGCTCTAGCGCCGGGGCCTTGCGCCGCGACGGCAAAGGTCCGAACCTGCCGGCGGACGGAGGACTTCATGGCGCCGGCATCCTCGCGCGACAGCCTGGCGACGACCGCGGCCATCGCCCTGATCGCCATGTGCCTGGTCTGCTTCGCGCATGAGGGCCTGGGTCATGGCGGCGCCTGCCTGGCCCTGGGCGGCCGTGTCGAGCTGCTGACCGCGTCGCTGTTCCGCTGCGAGCGGACCTCGCCCCTCATCGACGCGGCCGGGCCGCTGACCAACCTGCTGCTGGGCGGCCTGGCCCTGATCCTGAGCGCGAGGGTTCCGCTCTCGCGCCCCGGCCCGCGGCTGTTCCTGATCCTGGTGGCGGCGTTCAGCCTGTTCTGGGAGGGCGGCTATCTGGTCCAGGCCATGCTGCTGAAAGATGGCGACGCCTATTTCGCCGCGCGCGACCTGCTGGGCGAGGGGCCGTGGTGGCGGGCGGCGCTGGGGGCGGCCGGGGCGGCGATCTATGGCGGGGCGCTGGCGGCGTCCTCGCGGGGCCTGAGGGCGCTGTGGCCGGATCTGGCCAGCGCCCGTCGCGTGGCGCGGGCCGCGTGGCTGGCGGCGGTGGTGGGCGTGGCCGCGGCCGCCTTGCTCTATCAGGGGGCGCAGGCGTCGCGGGGCTTCCACGACGCGGTGAGCGAGATCGGCCTTGCCGCCTTGCCGCTGCTGCTGATCCCCAGAGGCCCAAGCGTGGCGTCGCCGGACGTGTCGGCGCGGTTGGCCCTAAGTCCGGCGACCCTGGCCCTGGCGGCGGCGGTCTTCGTGCTGTTCGCCGCGACCCAGGGGCGCGGCCTGGGCGGCTAGGGCGTGACGGCCGAATGAGGAGGCCGGGTTCGGCGTCGGCCCGGCCCTAGGTCGGAAACCGGCTGCACAAGGATTGTTCTTCGCAGCGCACGGTCCGGCAGCCGAACCGGACGAAGCGGTCGAGCAGGCCCGCCCGCTGAAAGGCGTCGAGGTGGACACCCATTTCGCAGGAGAAGCCGGCGGTTTCCTGGGCGCAACGATGGTCATAGTCGGCGATCGCGGCGACCTGGGCTTGGGTCCTGGCGTCGAGGGTCGAATTGAAGGCGCCCAGCAACGCGTCGTAGCTGCCGTCGGCGATCCAATCGACATGGTGGGACGGGCAGGTCCGGGCCAGCCCCGCGCGCCAGGCGGCCCAGCCATCCTCTCCGGCGTTGGCCATGGACGGCGTCAACAGGGCCAGCAGAAGAAGGCGAAGGACCGTCCGGCGCATCAGGTTTCGTCGCGCTTGTCGGTCAGGTGCGGGCCGACGACCACCGGCTGGCGCTCGAGGATCTGGCGCACCTTGCGAACGGCGGTCGAGGCCGGGCTGCGGCGCTGGCGCCAGAGCAGCAGCGCCATCGCGCCGCCGGTCGCCACGGCGAAGGCGATCGGGCCCAGCAGCCAGGCCGCCGCCGCCAGGGCGAAATAATAGCCGCGCACCCCGGCGTTGAAGGCCGACAGGGCGGGATTGAGGATCGCGCCCGCCGCCTCGGCATATTCCTCCAGCACCGCGCGCGGGGCCCACATCGGCGTCGCGCCGATGGCGGCCAGGCAGTAATTCATCTGGCGGATGGCCCAGATGAAGTCGAGCAGGCCCCGCGCCAGGGCGATCAGCACGACGCCCATCTTGATCTGGAAGACCAGGGCCGAGGCCGGGGCCAGGACGGCCAGGCCCTCGATGCTCTTGAGCGCGTTGTCGCCGCCGAACAGCACCCCGGCCGCCGCGGCGATCAGGATCAGGTTCGACGAGGCGAAGAACGAGGCCGAATTGATCGCGTGGCCCAGCAACTGGCCGTCCAGCAGGGCGATCTCGCGCACCGCCATCTCGGCCATCCATCGGCGGCGGATCACCGTCATGTCGGTGTTGATGACGTTCTTCTCGTGACCCAGCCGCTTGAGCATCGGCTCGTAGAACAGCCAGCAGAACAGGAAGAAGCCCAGGGCCAGCAGATCGATGATCGGCATGGCCATGAACTGCTGGGAGACGGTGAACGGGTGCGAAGGGAACATCGGGCGAGCTTAAGTCGGAAGCGAGAGTCGGTGAAAGAGGGAGCGGCGTCAG
Source organism: Caulobacter sp. Root487D2Y (assembly GCF_001427165.1). NCBI lineage: Bacteria > Pseudomonadati > Pseudomonadota > Alphaproteobacteria > Caulobacterales > Caulobacteraceae > Caulobacter > Caulobacter sp. Root487D2Y. The sequence goes on along the minus strand of NZ_LMFD01000009.1, from coordinate 457,322 downwards.
TCCTCGAGGATCAGGCTGTGCTTGCCGGTGTCGCGCAGCAGCAGCGAGACGGTCAGGCCCACGGCCATGATCGCCGACACATAGAGGTAGAAGCCGCTCTCCATGCCCTCGTGCTTGAACCACAGGGCGACATATTCCGCCGTGCCGCCGAACGCGGCGTTGCCGATGGCGTAGGGCAGGGCCACGCCCAGGGCGCGCACGTGGGTGGGGAACAGTTCGGCCTTCACCACGGCGCTGATCGAGGTGTAGCCCGACTGCACGAACAGGGCCGCGAAGATCAGGCCGAAGGCGAGCGCCGGGCTGGTCGCCTTGGCGGTCAGGCTGAACACCGGCCAGGCGATCAGGGCCCCCGCCCCGAAGGCGAAGACCAGCATGGTCCTGCGGCCCACCTGGTCCGAGATCCAGCCGAACAAGGGCTGGATCAGCATGAAGCCGGCCAGGGTGGCCAGGTTGATCGCCCCGGCCGTGGCCTTGTCGAAGCCCGCCGTGTTGGTCAGGAACTTCAGCATGTAGGTGGTGTAGGCGTAGAAGGCCAAGGAGCCGGCGGCGGTCAGGCCGATGATCGCCAGGGCCGGCTTGGGATGGCGCGAGACCAGCGGCGCGGCCAGGGCCACATAGGTCGCGATCAGCAGCGCCACCGCGCCATATTGCGCCGTCGCGGCGAACGGCGCCTCGGTGAAGCCCGCGACCATGGATCCGACCGTCGCCAGCAGCAGTCCGCCCACCCAGACGACCTGGCGCCGGCTGACCGGGTCGCGGGGCGCGGCGTTCTGGTGCGAGATGCTCTCCTCGATGCCGGTGCGGATCCAGAACACCACCACGGCCAGGGCCGCGCCCACGAAGAACGGGACGCGCCAGCCCCAGTCGGCCAGGTCTTCCTTGCTGAGGGTGTTTTGCAGGATCACCAGCACCAGGGCCGCCACCAGCTGGCCCATGATCAGGGTCACGTACTGGAAGCTGGACCAGAAGCCGCGACGCTTCTTCCCGGCCATTTCGCTCATATAGGTGGCGCTGGCCCCGTACTCGCCGCCCACCGACAGGCCTTGCAGCAGGCGGGCCAGCAGCAGGATCACCGGGGCGGCGTCGCCGATCCTGGCGTGGCCCGGGCACAGGGCGATGATCAGCGAGCCGACGCACATCAGGCCCACGGCCAGGGTCAGGCCGGCCTTGCGCCCCTTGCGGTCGGCATAGAGGCCCATCAGCCAGGCCCCGACGGGGCGCGCCCCGAAGCCGACCGCGAAGATGGCCGCGGTCTGCATCAGCTGGGCGGTCTGGTCGCCCTTGGGGAAAAAGACCTTGGCGAAATAGATCGAGAAGGCGGCGTAGGCGAACCAGTCGTACCATTCGACCAGATTGCCGGCCGACCCGCCGAGGATGGCGCGGGCCCGGCGCCATGCGCTCATGGGTGCGGCCTGGGGCGCGGCGGCCTGGGGCGTTGTCGCCGCAGCGGTGTCGGTCATGTCGCCCCCCGTGTCGTTGGGAGGGACCTTAGGCGAACATGGGTCGTCCGGGGAAGGGCGTGCGGGCGGCTCGGGGACACACGCGGACGTGCGCCCCCGGACCGCCCTGGCGCCGCTAGATTCTGCCGATCAGGACCAGGACGATGATGATCACGAGGATCAGGCCCAGGCCGCCGGACGGATAGTAGCCCCACGAGCGGCTGTGGCCCCAGGTCGGCAGGGAGCCGATCAGAGCCAGGATCAGGATGATGATGAGGATCGTGCCGAGCATGTCCGTCTCCGTTGCATCCGAGCGCCCTGCGCGTCGGGGTTAGGCGGAAGGAATGCGAGAAGCGCGGCCAAGGTTCCGCGACGGCCCCGCGCCACGGCGGCGGAGGGCTAGGGTTCGGGGGGCTTTGGCGACTGCCGCCGCCTCCACCAGCGCCTCAGCTTGGCGCGGTTGGCGAACGCCAGGCCCAGGACGGTCAGCACCCCGCCGATCGCCCACTGCAGGCCCGTCATCCGCTCCATCTGCCAGGTCAGCCAGTCCAGGAAGCCGATCTTCACCGACATCTCATGGACCAGGGCGGGGCGCTCCAGTTCGATCGGGCCGTCCGGCGTGATCAACTCGTTGAAGATCCGCAGCGTCAGGACGGTCTTGCCGGGGCGTGTGGGCTTCACCAGCCACTCGAAAGTGACGTTCTGCAACGCCGTGACGTCGCGGACCGTCTGCTCGGGCTTGTCGATCTCGACATTGAGGCCTGTCAGTTCCGCGCGCACCCTGCGGCCGATCGCGACGGGCTTCTCCTCGACCTGGCCGCCGCTCTTGACCGCGGCGGCGTCCAGGGCGGTTTCCGCCGCCGCGCGGTCCGCCGAGGCGATGATGACGGTGATTGGCGTTTGCTTGCCCCAGGGCAGCTGGTCGCGCCACTTCACCAGGACGGGCATCGTGCGGATCTGCTGGTCGGCCAGTTCGGCCAGATACCGCGTGCGTTCGGCGGCGTCGCAAGCCGGACCCGGCGCGGCGGCGGCGCAGGGCGAGGCGGCGGGGCTGGGCGCTTCGCTGGCCGCCTTGTAGGCGACGTCGCAACTGGCGGCCAGGAGTCCCGCCAAGACGGCGGAGGTCAGGATCGCGGCGGGCCGTCGGGCGAGGCGGCGAACGAAGGCCCGTCCCAGGAGGCAGGAGAGCCCTATTGCGACGATGAGGAACAAGACGAGCAAGCCGACCATTCGCACCCCTCCGGAGCGGGCGGCGTCATCCTGGGGCTATCGGCGCGGGATGGCAACCATGACGAGTGGCGGCGAATCGGCTCGTCCGGTGCGTCAGCCGCCGGAGCAGTCCTCGGCCTTGCGCAGGCCCACGGCCCACAGGGCGCCGATCACCGCGCCCTTGACGCGGGGCAGCAGCATCAGGGTCAGGGCGGCCAGCGGCAGCACGGTCAGCGGCACCACCAGCGTCGGCGACATCTTCCATATGAACGGGAACAGCAGCAGCGGCGCGACGACCAGATGGCCGATGATCAGGATCGTGAAATAGGCCGGGCCGTCGTCGGCCGGATAGCGCGCCAGGTCGTGGCCGCAGACCTCGCAGTCGAGATCGACCTTCAGATAGCGCGTGTACAGCCGTCCCTCGCCGCAGTTGGGGCAGCGATGGCGGACGCCGCGCTTCATGCCGGTCAGCATGCTGGCCGGCTGGAGGCTGGAGGAGGACGGCTGGTCGTTCATGGGCGTGGATATGCCTCCGCGACGGTTCCGGCGAAAGGGGGCGCACGGTCGCATGCGCCATTTTGAATCAGTTTTCGTTGAGATGAACGGCTGGCGGCTCAAGAATTCGCCCGCAAGGCGAGCCAGTAAAAACGGCGATACTTGGGCGGTTAACCACAAACGTTTCGGGGTTTGTGGATAAGTCGCGGTCCGCCTTGGAAAAACGCGGCGAACGCGTGGTCGAATGATGCGCCAGCTTAACTATCACAAGGTTCGCGGACTCCGGTTGGGCGAAGTCCGCAACCCTTGATCCTGCGACTATTTGGCGTCCTTGGCGGTGTTGGTCACGGCGCGGCCGGCGGCCGAAACGTCCCTGCCGACGCCTTCGACGGTGTTGCAGGCCGAAACCATCAGGGCGGCGGCCGCGGCGGCCAGGATCACGATCTTGCGCATGGAGAGCTCTCTGAAGCTGGAGAATGGCGGCGGACCTTAACCTTGGCCCACGGCCACGTTCAAGCGCGTGACCACGGCGAAGTCATGGCGCCTGACGCGGTCCTCGGCGCTTGCCCGGCCGGTAGTCCTCCTTCACGTGCCCCTTCAATTCCGTCTCGGTGAACAGCACCGGCTTGGTGCGCATGGTCGCGAACAGCGGGGTCTGGTCGGCATAGTGCGGCGAGGCCGCGTCCAGGGTGGCCGAGCCGAACTGGTGGATGCTGTCGGAGTGCACCACGCCGGCCGCGTCCCAGCGCACGAACATGATCAGGGTGTCGCCGGCGTCGGCGGTCAGCGTGCCGTCCTTCTGGGGGACGCCCCACACCGAGCGGTAGGTGTCGGCGCCGCCGTCGATCGGCAGGTCGACCTTGCCGCGCCGGATGCGGTTGACCTGCCCCCATTCCGGGTCGAGGCGGCCGAAGTTCGCCTTCAGGGTCAGAATCGCCGCCTTCAGGCTGCCGAGCGGGGTCGGGGGCGTGTCGCCGTTGATCTGGGCGACCAGGATCGGCTGGATCATCAGCGAAGCCAGGGCGGCGGCGCGGTTGTGGACGTCGGTGCGGCGATCCCAGCCGCGCAGGGTGTCCTGAGCGGCCTTAAGGTCGACGTCGGTCCCCGGGTTGATGGCGGTCACCTGCCTGACCATCGCCATCTCGGCCGAGTGTTCGGAATAGGTGATGTCGAACTTGTAGCGACGGAACGCGTCCTCGGTGATCGCGCGATCGGCGCCGACCAGTTCCTGGATGCGCAGGGCGCGGTTGGTGACGTTGGTCTGCAGTCCCTCGCTGGCCGGGAAGTCGGCGGGCTTGAGGTTGTCGGCCGGGTCGCTGGCCAGGAACGGGCTGTTGTTGGAGTTGTAGACGTAGCCCGACTTGGGGTTCCACAGCTGGGGGATGGCCTCGACAGGGCGGTAGCCTTGCCAGATCAGGTCGGAACGGTCGCCGGGCTGCACGCCGCGCCAGTCCACGCCCTCGCGGCGGTTGGGATACTGGCCGTTGTGGACGAAGCCGATGTTCCCGGCGGCGTCGGCATAGATGTAGTTCAGGCTGGGCAGGGCGTGGGTGGCGATGCCCGCCCGCCACTCCTCGATGTTCCGCGCCTTGTTCAGCCGCCAGTACTGCAGCGGCTGGCGGTACTCGCCCATGCCGGCGTAGCGCAGGGCGAACAGGCCGTGCTTGGTCTCCAGCACCGGGCCCTGGACGGTGCGCAGGGCGTGCTTGGTCACCGGGATGACGATCGGCCCCCACAGCTTGATCTTCAGCTTCACGTCGTGCCGCTGGAAGTCGCGCCAGGCGCCGTCCAGCCGGTACTGGTTCTTGTTCTGGGGATTGATAACCAGGCGGTAGGCGTCGAACAGGTCGGGCTTGGAGACCGTGTTGGCCCAGCCGAGATTGGCGTTGTGTCCGTGCAGCATGAACGGCGCGCCAGGGAAGAAGCCGCCGGCCACATGCCAACCTTCGCCGCTCTCGACCACGGCCTCGTACCAGGCCACGGGACCGGTATAGGGCTGGTGCGAATTGACCAGCAGGCGGGGCAGGTGGTCGGCGGTGCGCGACGGGGCCAGGGCCAGGCCGTTCGAGCCCTTGGGCGGGGCCTTCTGCGGCTCCTCGGGCGCGTTCAGCCGTTTCAGCTCGCCGTCCAGGCCGTAGAAGAACGGCTGCTTGAACACGAAGCCGGCCAGCACGTCCTTGCCGCTCAGCGGCAGCAGGCCCGGCGTCACCGCCTTGGGATGGGTGGCGGCGTAGTAGTTGACCCCGTCGGCATAGGCCTCGAGCATCACGCGCAGGTCGGCCGGCAGCTTGGGATAGCCCGCCTCGACCGTCGGCCAGACGTCCAGCAGGCCGACCAGATAGTCGGTGACCGCCGCCTTGGGGCCGTCCCGGCGGGCCAGGGTCCCGCGCGTGGCCAGCACCACCGACTGCATCGTGGCGAAGTCGTCCTCGGACTGGGCGTAGGCCAGGCCGAACGCCGCGTCGGCGTCACGCTTGCCCAGGATGTGGGGCACGCCCCATTCGTCGCGGCGGATGCGCACGTCGTAGGCGTCGGCCCGGGCGACCAGGGCCTGGATGTCGGGCTTGGGAGGTTGGGTTGCGAGGTCCAGTCCGACCAGGGCCAGCACGGCGACCAGCGCCAAACAGACGACGGCCGACAGGCCTCGCAGGATCCACCGCATGACGTTCCGCCCCTATCGCTCTTTGCGCGCGATGATGGGCGCGGATCGCCCTCCGCGAAAGGTGGACCTTGGGGAAAGGCCAGGCTTGGCCGGAAACGGCGAGCCTTAGGCGCTTTCGCCGTCTCCGCCGGAGCCGTTGGAGCGCAGGGGGCCGTCCACGACGCCGAAGTCGCGCGAGCGCATCCTGCCTTCGGCCAGCTCAATGCCTTCGGCTTCCAGGCCGCGCTTGAGCAGTTCGCGCACGGCGGCGGCGCGGCTGGGCATGCGGCGCGCGAAGCGCCAGTCGTCCAACGCGGCGAGCTCCTCCTGCGTGAGCATGATCTGCAGGCGTTCGGGGCGGGTTAGATCGTTCATCGGTCTCGGCCCCCGGAAAAGGGGCGGCTCTCCTATTGTCCGGTGGAGCTAACGCGCGAGCATCGCCATCGGGTTCCATCGAAACTCAAGAACCGCACTTGGCGGAAAATATGCCACTTACTCATTAGGCGCGCTAGGCGTGTTTCGCTAAGCAAGCGCCAAGTGATTAAAACGCTTAGTTTAAGTCATTGATCAGTCGAGTTCCCGACAGAAGGCGTTTTTCATAAGGTAGATAAATAAAGCTCGGATTCTTTGTCAAACAAACCTATCGCGTTTCTATTCGGTTTGTGCTTCTATGGGGCGACGGAATATCCTGCCGCCTTATCGAAAGCTCCCAGCCATGGACGTCGAGCACCGAGAGTTCGGTGATGCGGCCGTTCGCCGTGCCGGGTCTGACGACCGGCTCAGCGAAGCCCAACATCGCATCGCCAACAACCTGGCCCTGATCGCCGGCTATACCCGGCTGCAGGCCACGCGACTCTACAAGGCCGACCGGCCGCTGTCGGCCCGCGAGGCCTGCATCGCGCTGGAGGAAGTGGCGGCCCGGATCGAGACGGTCGGCGAGTTGCATCGTCTGCTGTCGGACGCGCCGGGTCACGGTCTCGGCGGAGGCGGCGTCGACCTGGGCCGTTTCCTGGCCAAGCTGTGCACCAGCCTGATGCAGACCGTCAGCTTCGCCGGCGACACGGTCATCACCCACAGGGACTCGGGCGGATGCATGGTGCGGCCGGACCAGGCCACGCCGGTGGCCCTGATCGTCAGCGAACTGGTGACCAACGCCTTGAAATACGCCCATCCCACCGGCGTGGCCGGTCGGATCCGGGTGTCGTGCCGGTCGGTCGGCGGCGGTCTGGTGGTCGAGGTGACCGACGACGGGGTGGGGCTGAGCGAGGATTTCAACCCGCTCAGCGACGGCGGCCTGGGCTTCCGCGTGGTGCGCGGCCTGGCCCGCCAGCTGGGCGCGGACCTGGTCTACGAGTCCGGCGACATCGGCCTGACCGTGCGGCTGACCCTCGGCGCCGACGAGGAGCATCGAGTCATTCCCCTGTGGCCCGACCGGGACTAAACGCTCGCGTTCTAGGGTTTTACCGGATGGCGGCCCCTACGCGGATGCTGCAACCTGAACGGGCTTGCAGACGTCGAGGTGTCCTCCCCCGATTCCCCTCGACGCGCCGGGCCGCCTACTTCCGACGGGGCGAGTCCAGCCGCAGGCCGAGAGCCGGCCGGGGTGTCCCGACGCACGAATTCGGCCGGCTCTCCCCCATCCTTCCATCCGAAGACGCGCGCGCCGCCCGCCTATGGCGCGGTCTTGGCCGTTTCCGGCGCTTCCTCGACGGGCATGTCCAGGCCGCCCAGGCCCGCGGCCTTGATGGCGTCGCGCAGCTTGGTGACGGGCTCGCCGGTCCCGGTGGTGAAGGTCAGCGCGCTGGGCTCGGCGCGATTTTCCGCCAGGTTGCTGAAGGCCGGACCGCCGGGCGCGTCCGGGTTCAGCGCGACGGCGTAGGTCTTGCCCGGCAGTGTCGTGCACAGCAGGACGAAGGTCTTGTCGTCGTTGAGCAGGCGAGGGGTCTTCAGGCAGTCCAGCCGCTCGCCGCCGGTTCCCAGGGCGTAGGCGAAGTCGCGCGGCGTCATCTGCTGGTCGAACACCACCTTCAGGACCAGCACGCCGGGGGCGATCGTCTCGCCGCCGGTCGGCCAGGTGGCGACCACCTTGGGCTTTTGGGTCGGCGGCATGACCGTGACGGGCGAGACCGGCGTCGGCGTCTCGGCCCGCGGCTTGGCCGTCTGGGCCGTCTCGGCCAGAACCGGACCGGCCGCGAGCCACGGGAGCAGGGCGAGGCCCAAGAGGCGAATGGGGAAAGCGGCGCGCATGGGCCTCAACGTGCGGTCAAAGCACGGCGTTCTCAAGGCGCCGCTTTAAGGGAAACGCGTTCGGATCGGTCCCTACCGCGTCATCCAGGGCTTGCTCTTGCTGCTCGAGGCGGCCGCGGCGGCCTGCTCGCGCTGGAACCGACCGCCGCGCGGCGGCTTCGGCTTGGCGGCGAGCGCGGCCTTCTTCAGGCGCAGGGCGCGCTGGATCGGGGTCTCGCCGGGAATCTCGGGGTGGTCTTCAGGCTTGTCGGTCATGGACGGGCTTCTAGCACGGTTGGCGGCGATACGTCCCGACCCCGAACCGCCGCCCGAGCCAAATCCTGGCGTCGGGCCGTCGCTTGGGGCATCGTCGCCGCGTGGGCGACTCGGCGATCAACGGCAAGACGTGGAACGAGGCCGAGCAGGACTTGGTGGTCGGCGACTATCTGGTCATGCTCGACAAGGTGATGACCGGCCGCGCCTACGATCCGGCCAACCACCAGCGCGCCCTGCGCTTCGTCACCAACCGCTCGGGCGGGGCGATCACCTTCCTGCAGGGCGAGATCTCGGCGATCCTGACCCTGATCGGCCTGCCCACCCTGAAGGACCATCCGCCGCGCTGGGACTTCGGCGACAGCCTGGTCGACTCGATCGACCGCTGTCTGACCGCCAAGCCGACCGCGCTCAAGGACCTGTCCCAGCCGCCGGCCCTGCTGGGCTGTACGGTCGCGCCCATCCTGGCCGAGGGCGCGCCGTCGCGGGCCCACCACGTCCCGCCCAGCGAGCGGGCCGAGCGGCTGGTCGCCAAGTACGACCCCGCCGCCCGCGATCAGGAGGCCCGCATGCTGGCCCGGATCGGCGTGGCCGCCGCCCTGGTCTACGAGCAGCGGCGGCTGGAGGAGCGCGGCCGAGCGGACCTGGCCGCCCAGATCCGCCTGGCCCTGCCGCCGGATGACGAGGGCTGCGACCTGGTCAGCTTCAGCCGCACCGGCGCCGCGCGCCGCATCGCCGTCAAGACCACCACCGGCGGCCCGGCCACGCCGTTCCGGCTGACCCCCGCCGAGGAAGCCCTCCGCGAGGCCCAGCCGGGCGCGTTCATCGTCTATCGCCTGTACGACGTGGCGCGCGAGGCCCGGGTGTTCCGGGTGCGGGCTCAGCCCCAGGCTCAGGCGTCCCAGACCTAGGCGTCGATGTCCCAGCCCAGCGCCACCCTGCCCGAATAGCGCCGCTGCGGCGCGTCCTGCAGGGGGTGGAACCGCGCGCCCTGGATGTCGCGGAACGCCCGCTCCAGGCCGGTGTCGCGGTAGAACGACAGCCCGCCGACCGCCTCCATGGCCCGCTCGACCGCGGCGATCGCGCCCTGGGCCAGCAGGGTGCGGCAGATCATGGCGCGGTTGGTGGTTTCGGGGCCGGGGACGCCGGTCTCGGCCGTGTCGACCATCCGCTCCCAGGCCATCTCGGCGCCGGCGAAGGCGTTCTCCATCGACCCGATCAGCTCGGCCAGGTGCGGGTCGGGCGCCTTGCGTCCGGTGATCGCCAGGGCCTGGGCCCGCGCGCTCTCGGCCACGCCCAGATAGGCCGAATAGATCAGGGCGAAGGCGATCATGGCGATGATGTGGAACAGCGGATGCCATGGCCCGCTGGGCCGCCGGCCCGAAATCGCCGCCTCGGGCACGAACACCTGCGACAGCACCACGTCGTGAGAGCCGGTGCCGCGCATGCCCAGGGTGCGCCAGGTCTCGACGATCTCGACCCCTTGGGCCTTCAGCGGCACGGCGAAGTGCAGCACCGTCGGGCCCCCCTCGGGCCCTTCCTCAGGATTTTGCCAGACCGCGCTGGTCACCAGCAGGTCGCCGGCCAGACAGCCGCTGGAGAACGCCTTGCGGGCGGTGATCGCAAAGCCGCCCTCGACCTTGACCGCCTGGCCGCCGCTGGCCAGCCAGTCCGACCCGCCGCTGGACACCAGCACCAGGTCCTCGGCGGCCACCCGCTTGAGCAGGCCCTCGGTCGGCGCGCCCTGCTTGCGCCAGCGCCAGGCGGCGACGGCCACCAGGTGGCTGTGCATGGCGAAGGCCAGGGCGGTCGAGCCGCAGGCCGCGCCCAGGCGGCGGATGACCTGGCAGATCTCGGCGACCTCCGCCCCGCCGCCGCCGAACTCGACGGGGACCAGGGCCTTGAAGAAGCCCTCGGCCTTCAGCTGGGCGTAGGCGTCGGCCGCGAAGCTGTCGTCGGCGTCGTGGGCGGCGGCTTGGGCGGCGATCGTCTCGGCCAGGCGGTCGGCGCGGGCCAGCCAGTCGATCCTGTCAGCGACGGGGGCGGCGGCGGTTTCGGGAACGGCGGTGTCGAGCGGCATGTCTTGAACCTTCTTGTCGGAGGCGGGGCTCGACCCCGCCGGTTCCGTGACCTTGCCCAAGGCGCGCTCCCGCCAGCTAGTTCAGCAACTGAACCTGGCCGGTACAGTCACTGAACTAGTCCGCCCGGCCCGGCGGCCTTAATCTAACATCGTTCTGTCTTTCGGAGGTGGCGATGTCTCAGCGCAGCTATGGGCAATTCTGTCCCGTCGCGATGGCGGCCGAGGTGCTGTGCACGCGGTGGACCATCGTGCTGGTGCGCGAGATGGTCGCCGGCTCGACCCGCTTCAACGACCTGCGGCGCGGCGTGCCGCGGATGTCGCCGGCCCTGCTGGTCCAGCGCCTGCGCGACCTGGAGGACGCCGGGGTGGTGCGCCGCGTCGCCGGCCGCGACAGCGGGGTGTTGGAATATCACCTGACCCCGGCCGGCCGCGAGCTGGAGACCATGATCGAGGCCATGGGCCTCTGGGGCCAGCGCTGGGTGACCACCGAGCTGTCGCTGCAGCACCTCGACGCCTCGCTGCTGATGTGGGACATGCGCCGCAACATGAACCTGGAGCCGATGCCCCGGCGGCGCAGCGTCATCCAGTTCCTCTACGCCGAGCGGCCGGCCAGCGAGCGGTCCTGGTGGCTGATCGTCGAGCCGAACGCGGGCCCCCACGCGAGCAGGGCCGGCGCGCCGGTCGACCTGTGCTCGGTCGACCCCGGCTTCGACGTCGACCTCTATGTCGCCGCCGACCTGCGGACCATGACCGCTATCTGGATGGGCCTGGACACCGTCCGCGCGGCGCTGGACGGCCAGCGCCTGCTGCTGACCGGCGACGCCGACCTGGCGTCGGACATGCAGTCCTGGCTGGGCCTCAGCCCGTTCGCCAAGACGCGAAAAATGGCGAGCTGATCAGCGGGAGGGGAAGGGCGGAGACGCCGGCGGCCAGGTCCGGTTCGGCCGCCGGATCGCCGGCTTCGGCTCGGGACCATGGAAGTCCATGACCACCCCCTCCAAATCCTTCAGGACGTACTCGGTAAAGTGCACGGCCTTCGCCATCGCCTCGGCGTCATCCTCGCCCAGGTAGCGCCTGCGAAATTCCCGCACACGCCGCCGAAAGACGTGCGGCACCTTGTCGGGGTCCTTCAGCATGAAATAGGCGATCGCGACCACCTGCCGGAACATGATCTCCACCTCGCGCTCGACCGCCTCTCGGGTCGGCCGCCAGTCCACATAGGCGCCGCCGTCATCCGGATAGCCGTCGGTGGGCGAGGCCGGCGGTGGGGCGAGGCGTTCCAGCTTCTGGACCAGGTTGGTCAGGCGCAGCGCCTCGTCCTCCCGCCCGTCGTGGATCGCCCGGGCCAGCCGCGCCATCGCGACCGCCCGCAGGTCCGCCGGATCGGTCGAGAGCGTCGGATCGGGCGCTGGCGCGGCGGCGGCCTCCCGTCGCGCCTCGGCGTCGGCGCGAACCTCCGCGACATGGGCCCGCGCCACGGCGTCGCCATGGCTCTTCTTGGTCCAGCCGTCCTTGCAGGCGTGGCGGTAGATGCTGGTGGGCGAAACCTTCCACTTGGCGCCGAGCGCCCGGGCCGTGGCGCCGTTGCGATATTCCTCACCGATCTCGGCCCAGGATTCCTCCGACAGGCGGAACCAGGTGGGCGGGGCGTCATCCAGGCGTCTGCTCATAGGCAGCATTATCTCGCGCCGGGAGTGAGGGAGGATAAGTTGGCGCAAAAGGGCTGCAAAGCCTTATGGGGCATGGAGCGGAATGCGGGCGATCCGGAGGATGGACGCTAAGGCACCGCGTCGAGCGCCCACCGCCCGAACTCCGGCCGTTCCTTCAGCCGCGCGTAATAGGCCTCGACCGCCGGCAGCGCGGCCCGCGCCATCGGCGTCGCCTTCCAGCGGTGCACCGACACCCCCAGCACCACGTCGGCCAGGGTGAAGTCGTGGCCGGCGGCGTGGGCGCCGGTCTCCTGCAGGCGCTGGTCGAGGATGGCCATGGCCTTGTTCCAGGCCTCGACGCTGGCGGCGATCCTGGCCGGGTCGTCATAGCCCGGCGTCGGGCGGCCCAGGGCCAGGAAGGCGTAGCCCCAGGTCGGGTTCAGGGTGGTGGCCTGCCAGTCCATCCACTGTTCCACCCCGGCGCGGGGCCGCGGCTCGAGCGGCAGCAGATGGCCGTGGCCGAAGCGGGCGGCGAGATAGCGGCAGATGGTGTTGCTCTCGTAGAGCGCGCCCTGCTCGTCGATCAGCACCGGCACCAGGCCGTTGGGGTTCAGGGCCAGGAACTCGGGGCTGCGGGTCGAGGCGAAGCCCGTCCCCCAGTCCTCGCGCTCATAGGCCAGGCCCAGCTCGTCGCAGGTCCACAGCACCTTGCGGACGTTCAACGATGAGGTGCGGCCGAGGATCTTGAGCATGGGGCGGTGCTATTCCGCCGCTTCGATCCGGGCGTCGCCGGCGTCGGGCGCCCGCCATTTGGACCAGATGCCGGGAGCCAAGGTTTTGCTCACCCGCAGAAGCTCGATGCCCACAACGCGGTCGTCCTCGCCGTAGTCGAGGACCACGCCCGGCGCCACCTCCTCGGCCTCGTGCGGCTTGGTGTCGGACAGCGGGATATAGGCTGCGTCAGCTTCGGGATCGTAGGTAGGCTCACGACGCATCGGGTGGTCTCGCGTTGCGGTCCGGGAAGACCGATACGACGCGAATATGGTCCTCTTCCTCCACGCACGCCACCCCGACGTGGCGGATGAAGCCGGGCGGTCGCCCAAAGCGGCGTTCGACGGCGGGGGCGTCGGGATCCAGCTCGACCCAGTCGGGTTGGCGGACGATGGCCTCGACGATCTCACGCGTGAGGCCGTAGCGCGGCATGCGTTCGACAAGGGCGTGACGGGTGAAGCGCAGCGGTTTCATGGACGTAGGAGAGCGTCACCTGAGGTGCACATTCGGAGTGACAAGGCGAAGGTTGCATGCCGATGGGCCTTCTTCCCTCGGATGCTGCTAGCAATCAGGTCGTGGATTCGATGTAAGCCGCCGCCACCGCCTCGGCGACCTTGATGCCGTCGATGGCGGCCGAGAGGATGCCGCCGGCGTAGCCCGCGCCTTCGCCGGCCGGGAACAGGCCGGCGGTGTTGAGGCTCTGGAAGTTCTGGCCCCGGGTGATGCGGATCGGCGAGGAGGTGCGGGTTTCCACGCCGGTCAGCAGCACGTCCGGGTGGTCGTAGCCGGCGATCTGGCGGCCGAACACCGGCAGGGCCTCGCGCATGGCCTCGACCGCGAAGGCCGGCAGGCACTGGGCCAGGTCGGTCATCTCGACGCCCGGCCGGTAGGACGGCTGCACCTCGCCCAGCGCTTCCGACGGCCTTCCCGCCAGGAAGTCGCCGACCTTCTGGGCCGGGGCGGCGTAGGTCGAGCCGCCCGCCACATAGGCCAGGCTCTCCCACTTGCGCTGGAACTCGATCCCGGCCAGCGGGTGGCCCGGATAGTCGCGCTCGGGGTCGATGCCGACCACGAAGCCGGAGTTGGCGTTGCGCTCGTTGCGCGAATACTGGCTCATGCCGTTGGTCACGACCCGCTCGGGCTCGGACGTCGCCGCCACCACCGTGCCGCCCGGGCACATGCAGAAGCTGTAGACCGTGCGGCCGTTGGCGCAGTGGTGGGCCAGGCTGTAGTCGGCCGCGCCCAGGTCCGGGTGGCCGGCGCAGGCTCCGAACCGGGCCTTGTCCATCCACGACTGCGGATGCTCGATCCGCACGCCGATCGAGAACGGCTTGGCTTCGATATGGACGCCCCGGTCGTACAGCGTCTGGAAGGTGTCGCGGGCGCTGTGGCCGACGGCCAGCACCACGTGCTCGGCCTCCAGATAGCCGCCGGTCGACAGATGCAGGCCCTTCAGCCGGCGCGACCCGTCGGCGGCGGTCTCGATGTCGAAGTCCTCGACCCGGTGCTGCCAGCGGTATTCGCCGCCCAGGGCCTCGATGGTCTCGCGCAGGCTTTCGACCATGGTCACCAGGCGGAAGGTGCCGATGTGCGGATGGGCCTCGGTGAGGATCTCCTCGGGCGCGCCGGCCTTGACGAACTCCTCCAGCACCTTGCGGCCCAGGTGGCGGGGATCCTTGACCTGGCTGTAGAGCTTGCCGTCCGAGAAGGTGCCCGCGCCGCCCTCGCCGAACTGGACGTTGGACTCCGGGTTCAGCTCGCCGCGCCGCCACAGGCCCCAGGTGTCCTTGGTCCGCTCGCGCACCACCTTGCCCCGGTCCAGGATGATCGGCTTGAAGCCCATCTGGGCCAGGATCAGCCCGGCGAACAGGCCGCAGGGTCCCGCGCCGATGACGACGGGGCGGGGACCGGTGAAGTCCTTCGGGGCCTGGGCGACCAGGCGGTAGTCGGTGTCGGGCCGGGGCCGCACCTGGCTGTCACGCTCGAACCGCGCCAGCACGGCGGCCTCGTCGCGCAGGGCCACGTCCACCGTATAGACCATCAGGATCGCCGCCTTCTTCCGCGCGTCATGGGCGCGGCGGGCGATGGCGTGGTTGAGGAGGTCGCGTTCGGGGATGCCCAGGCGTGCGCAGATGGCTGGTGCCAGGTCTTCCGGCGGATGGCCCAGGGGGAGCGTCAGGTTGGAGAGGCGGAGCATGGAGTCGGGTTTAGCGGGAAGATGCCCCCCGCGCCATTGGTGGGGCCGGACGGCGCTCAACACGCTATTGGTTGAGCCGTGTATGAAACTGCTATCTCAGCTTGTTGACGAATGGCAAGCTACGGTGAAAGGTTAAGTTCTGGGGGGATGATGCGTCTAACAGCCGCTATACTTATAATAGTGCAGGCCGTTTTGGCCACCTTCCTCGTCGTGTTCGCTTGGCGAGGTGCACCCTCTCTGTCCGGATGGGAATACAAGGATGTCATTGGCATCCTTCTAACGACGGTAACAGTCGTAGTTGCCGGGCTTGCTCTTTTCTTGGGTTTGGCTGCGGTTTGGGGATATCAAAAAATTTCCGAAGAAGCATCGAAAGATGCAATTAAAGCTATGCAGTTATATCTAAGATCGGACGAGTTTTTTGGAATAGTGTCTTCCATTGTCAGTGATAGAATGAAAGGTGATATGCAAGCTATTTTAGCGTCGCGGGTTATTACTGAAGAGATAGATGGGGCTCCCCCGTCACCTGACGAGCCGTGGGTAGAATGATGGCTTCTCAAGATTCCTTTCAAGAAATACTGAAGAGACATCAGCAGTCCCCGCCAGTTAAGGTAGGTGATATAGCTAGAGATCTTGGACTGAAGGTCATGGTGGCCGACCTGCCGCTCGGCATATCGGGAAAGCTATCAAAAGATGAGAGCGGAGTTTGGACTATAAGGGTCAATCGGGGTGAGCCGAAAAGTCGTCAAAGATTTACGATAGCTCACGAGATAGCCCATTTCGTACTACATAGAACTCAGATTGAAGACGATTTAAATTCTGAGTTAGCCGACGACACTTTTTATAGAAGCGGACTATCGAAGCGCATCGAGTGGGAAGCTAACAGGCTGGCTGCAGAAATCGTGATGCCCTGGCATTTGATTGATCAGGCTACGGGCGTCAATCGTATGACGCCCGCTGCGCTTGCTGATCAACTCCAAGTGTCGGAAGTGGCTTTGCGAATTCGGTTGGGGCTCGCTGATTAATATGTTGAGCGATGCGCGCTATTTGCCGATCGTCCACATTCGGAAAGCCGAGGTTCCTGCATATGAGATGTTGTCTGGTGTCGATAAGGACAGGATTATCCCCCTCATTCCACTTCAGAAGTGGCACCATAAGAATCCAATCTCTGCATCTGTAGATAAAGTTAGGCAGATGTTGGGTGGTCGATATTTTGCTGCCGACATCATAAGGCCCATCGACCCGAAACATGATCCTGATATCGAGCTCGAGGCTCTGTGCGATTCGGGGGCTGGATACGCAAATTGGTGTAATTTCGTAGATGCTCATGAGGATGTCATCCCGACTTTGCAGAGATTTGGTAGTCAGGATGATTTGCGACGTCAGGCAGAGCGTCTTTTGGATATGGGGAGAGGTATATTCCTTCGCGTTAAAAAGGATGATCTATGGCAGTCGGATGATCTTGGCTGTCTAAGGGGGCTAAAATTTGATAGATCAAATATTACTATTTTGATGGATTACGGTCAGTTATACGCAAGGCAAGATGTTAATCTTGCAGCTCTGGAAAGTTTAGAAGCTTTAAGGAAGTGTTCCTTGTCGTCTGGCATAGCTGACGCAAACGTTGCCTTTTGCGCAACTAGTTTTCCCGGTGGATTTAAAGAGATTCATCCGACTGGCGCAGTGGTTGAAATTCGCGAGCGGCAATATCACAGGGTTATCCGGGACAGCGCTATACTGCAACAGCTGGGTTTCCATTGCTTGTATTCCGATCGTGCATCAGTTCACGCAGGTAAGCGAGGCGGAGGAGGGCAGGGGCCGGCTCCTCGGGTCGACTATCCTGACTCTGGAAACTGGATTTACGAGAGGCGCGAAATTGATGCTCTAGACATCAATTTAAACGACAAAGAAAAATGTTATCGCGCTGCAGCTGTAGCTGTTCGAGAAAGTGATTATTGGCAGGAAGACATAGTTGCGTGGGGTTCTCAGCGCATTCGTCAAGCTGCAGATGGTGATCTCGTAATGTTGGATAGTCCGCAGCGATGGACTTCAGTTCGCATTAATCTTCATCTTCATCGCCAGGTAAACTATAACGACCCGTTACCTCCAGAAGCCCATGAAGACGAATGGGTCGATTAAAATATTTCAAACCTGCCTTTTATAATTGCCGGAACTTTACCAAAATTGGATCCGTATGTTTCCGGATGGCACGTGATGGCGAGAACGCGCTTTGGTGTATTTTTCCGGTCTGAACTTTTGTCTTCGGATATATTATTTTTGAATGCTTGGGTCGAAGCTCGTTCCGAGAGATATGATCTGAAAGCCCGGGCTTGATCTGCCTTTGATGCGGCCCTTATTGCCGCCAGTAATCGCTGACGCGATAGGTTACGTGATACGCCTAGCCAATTCGCCAAAGCCAGATTCGGCAGTACCTCAACCGACACCGATGGAGAGTATGCGCGAGATATCTTCGCGGTCCGAAGCGATTTTGTGACGCCGTTGGATTTCAATTCTATCAATCCGAAATCTGGATTGAGTTCGAAGCTTATTTTTCTAATATGATTAGTGCTAGCTGCAACATAAACCAGCGGAAAGGCATGGCTGAGCGCTGTTGTTTGCTTGGCTAGACGGGAAAGATTGTCGTTCTCCGTTTTAATTTCGATCGCCGTGGGGTGGCGACCGCTCACAATAAGGTCCGCGCGAATCCCTAACGCAGGGAGGGGAAGCTCGCTGATCACTCGCGTCCACAAGTCTCTGCGTCGGCGATCGAAATGTTGAAGAACGGCGACCTTAGCCTCAGCTTCAGCGTTCATCTGTTGATCAATCCCCGTCCATCTTCAGCGCCGCGATGAAGGCTTCCTGCGGGATTTCGACCTTGCCGAACTGGCGCATGCGCTTCTTGCCGGCCTTTTGCTTGTCCAGCAGCTTGCGTTTGCGCGAGGCGTCGCCGCCGTAGCACTTCGCCGTGACGTCTTTGCGCAAAGCTCTAACCGTTTCGCGGGCGATGATCCGGCCGCCGATCGCCGCCTGGATGGGGATGACGAACATGTGCTGGGGGATGAGCTCCTTCATCTTCTCGCACATGCCCCGGCCCCGGCTTTCGGCGCGGTCGCGGTGGACCAGCATCGACAGGGCGTCGACGGGCTCGGCGTTGACCAGGATCGACATCTTCACGAGGTCGCCGGGCCGGTAGTCCTCGACCTGGTAGTCGAACGAGGCATAGCCCTTCGAGATCGACTTCAGGCGGTCGTAGAAGTCGAAGACCACCTCGTTCAGCGGCAGGTCGTAGACCACCATGGCGCGGCTGCCGACGTAGGAGAGCTCGCGTTGCGCGCCGCGACGGTCCTGGCACAGCTTGATCACGCCGCCCAGATACTCGTCGGGGGTGAAGATCGTGGCCTTGATCCAGGGCTCGCTGATGCTCTCGATGTGCATCGGGTCGGGCAGGTCGGCGGGGTTGTGGAGCTCGATCTCCGTGCCGTCGCGCATGTGGATCTTGTAGACCACCGACGGGGCGGTCGCGATCAGGTCGAGGTCGAACTCGCGGGACAGGCGCTCCTGGATGATTTCCAGGTGCAGCAGGCCCAGGAAGCCGCAGCGGAAGCCGAAGCCCAGGGCGGCGCTGGATTCCATCTCGTAGGTGAAGCTGCCGTCGTTCAGGCGCAGCTTGCCGACCGCGGCGCGCAGGTCCTCGAAGTCGGCGGCGTCGACCGGAAACAGGCCGCAGAACACGACCGGCTGGACGTCCTTGAAGCCGGGCAGGGCCTTTTCGGTGGGTCTCTTCTCGTCGGTCAGGGTGTCGCCGACGGCGGCGTCGGCCACTTCCTTGATCTGGGCGGTGAAGAAGCCGATCTCGCCGGGGCCGAGGCTCTCGACGGGGGTGTTCTTGGGCTTGAAGACGCCGACCCGGTCGACCAGGTGGGTCGAGCCGTGCTGCATCATCTTGATCTTCTGGCCGGCCTTCAGGCGGCCGTCGAAGACGCGGACCAGAACCACGACGCCCAGATAGGCGTCGTACCAGGCGTCGACCAGCAGCGCCTTCAGCGGGGCGTTCTCGTCGCCCTTGGGCGGCGGCAGGCGGGTGACGATGGCTTCCAGCACCTCGTGGATGCCGACGCCCGACTTGGCGCTGGCCAGGACGGCGTCGCTGGCGTCCAGGCCGATCAGGTCCTCGATCTGGGCGCGCACGCGCTCGGGCTCGGCGGCCGGCAGGTCGATCTTGTTGAGGACCGGGACGATCTCGTGGTTGTTGTCGATGGCCGAATAGACGTTGGCCAGGGTCTGGGCCTCGACGCCCTGCGAGGCGTCGACGACCAGGATCGAGCCTTCGCAGGCGGCCAGGCTGCGGCTGACCTCGTAGGCGAAGTCGACGTGGCCGGGGGTGTCCATCAGATTGAGGATGTAGGTCTGGCCGTCGTCGGCCTTGTAGTCCAGACGCACGGTCTGGGCCTTGATGGTGATCCCGCGTTCCTTCTCGATGTCCATGTTGTCCAGGACCTGGGCGGTCATCTCACGCGCGGTGAGGCCCCCGGTCTCCTGGATCAGCCGGTCGGAGAGGGTCGATTTGCCGTGGTCGATATGGGCCACGATCGAGAAATTGCGGATGCGGTCGAGAGGCGTCGAAGTCATGGCGCTGCGTCTAGCATATTTGCGCGGTTTCGCGAGTGGCGTTCCTCCCCGGACACGGCTGGCCCGCCTCACGCGGTTGGCCGCTGAGGTGATGGAAAGGGTCGCGGAGCGCCGGACACCGTCCGGAGTTTGAAAAAGAATACCGTTTCGACGAAGCCTGACGCTCCGCGCGGTCGTTATCCGGAAGCTCGCGACGCTGAGCCCTGTTAGGGCCTCGCCGCCTTGAAGCCTCCGACGGGCGGGCCAGGTCAACGAACCCCGGTCCCGGACCGCGGGCGCGTCACCGCCCGCCTGCTGCTAGGTCAGCCCTCACGCCACGCCGTTTCTGTGTTCCATGCCCGGCCGGCCCTGGAGACGTGAGGTTTGATGTTGTCCATACCCACGCGGACAACACCGCCGACAGAGCTGCCCGCTCGATCGCCCCCCGCCGCCGCATCGGTCGCTGGCCATGCGCCCTTTCCATGCGGCGAGGTGGGATCAGGATACGGGCGGTTTGGAGGGTGAGGACCAAATCAGGTCGAGAAAGTTCAGGGCGTTGAAATCGCTGGGGTTTGTTGGCTATGCGCAGAGCGTAAACCCCTTCCCTCSCCCTSGCAGCGCCAGGGTCGGGTGGGGGGCTGCTGAGTCGGCAGAAAAGCCCCGCGTCCGACACCCTGCACCGATCCCCCACCCGTCGGCTTCGCCGCCACCCTCCCCACAAGGGGGAGGGAAGGGCGCTTGTCGGCATCCGTCATGGCAGGAACGGTCATGGTTAACTCGCCGTTAAGCTTCAAGCCGCAAACCCGACTCAAAGGGTTGAGACAGTCTAGGCCGTTGGAATCGTGAGAGAGCACATGGACCGCCGCAAGCTGATCCTTTCGGGCATGGCCACCGCCGGACTGAGCGCCTGCGCCAGCACCGCCCAGGAGCGTCCGGGCGATCCGCCGCGCCAGTCGCAGTACGACACCGGCCGCGCCCAGACCTATTCGGCCGACGAGATGATCCGCAGCGGCTCGGACTTCCTGGGCGTGACCGCCGAAAGCATCGGGGCGGTGATCGAGCGCGCCTTCCGCGACAACGGCCAGCCCACGGGCTACATCGCCGGCGAAGAAGGCTCGGGCGCCATCGGCGTGGGCCTGCGCTACGGCCGGGGCCTGCTGTACATGAAGGGCAAGGACACCCAGGAAGTATTCTGGCAGGGGCCGTCGGTGGGCTGGGACTGGGGCGGCAACGCCAGCCGGGTCTTCACCCTGTGCTATAACCTGCAGTATCCGGACGCCATCTTCCGCCGCTTCCCGGGCGTGGAGGGCACCGCCTATCTGATCGGCGGGCTGGGCGTGAACTACCAGCGCGCCGACACCATCACCCTGGCCCCGATCCGCGCCGGCGTCGGCCTGCGCCTGGGCGCCAATGTCGGCTACCTGGCCTACAGCCGCCAGCGCAACATCCTGCCGTTCTAGCAAGGCCCTCCCCCCGTGGGAGGCGGCCGAAGGCCGGCGGGGGGAGTTCTAGGGACGTCGACCCAGGTCGCGGCCGTCTTCCGATCACTCCCCCCACCACCGTCGGCTTCGCCGGCACCTCCCCCATGGGGGGAGGACTTATAGGCGCTTGGATTCGCGAGAGTTTCTCGCCATTATCAATCTCCACGGGAAAGTCCGGCCGCGCGGGAAGTTCGGTTCGCGGCGGCGGGACCGCGCCGAAAAGCGCGCCCGACGCGAGGAAGCGCCATGTTCGAGCGGCTCAAGCGCACCTGGTTCGTCTGGCTGGCGTTGGCGCTTGTCTGCGCCGTGGTCCTGCCCCGGCTGATCGACGCCAGGGCGGCCCCGGCTTCGCATCGGCCGGCGACCCAGGTCGCCGCGGCGTCGCGCTTCGTCGTCCGCGACCCGAACGGCACGGCCATCGGCTGGCTGAACATCAAATACCCCCGCACGATCCGCGAGAACGAGGAGGGGGTGCTGGAGGCCGAGTACACCACCGGCGACACGCACTGGACTGGCGCGGCCCAGGATGGGGTGAAGGCGGGCGCCGGGGATGCGTACGACTACGGCTACGGCGACGTGCAGCCGCCGGCGGGCATGAAGGTCGAGCTCAGCGGCGCCGACCTGGCCCTGACCCCCGCTCCGACCCACGAGTTCGACGTGCAGCGCATCGCCGCCACCGGCGTCGAGCGGGTCAAGTGGATCGTCTCGCCCAAGGCCGAGGGCGACCATGTGCTGCTGGTGCGCTTCAACGTCACGCCGGCCACGTTCAAGGCCATCCCGATCTCGGCCAACGGCCAGGCGCAAGGGTCCGATCCGCAGATCCTGCTGCCGGTGAAGGTGTTCACGATCTACGGGGTGCCCAAGGCGACGGTGCTGATCGCCAAGGGCGGGGTGGGGCTGGCCTCGTTCCTGCTGACCCTGCCGGCGGCGTTCGTGCTGTTCGAGCGGTTCACCAAGAAGAAGCCCAAGGCGAAGTCGCGGCGCAAGCCGACCGGCGGCGCGCCGGGTTAGTCCGCCGTCACCGTCACGCTCTGGCTGATCATGTTGGCCTGGCCGAAGATGGTCAGGAAGGCCACGTCCGCCGCGTCGCGGCCGTAGGCGATGCGGACCAGGCCGTCGATCGGGGCTAGGCCGGTGGGGTCCAGCAGGCGCCAGCGGCCGCCGACGAAGACCTCGGCCACGGCGTGGAAGTCGGGCGGGTGCAGGCCCAGGGCGTAGACGCTGGCCACCCGGGCCGGAATGTCGCTGGCCCGGCACAGGGTGACGGCCAGGTGGGCGAAGTCGCGACAGACGCCGGCCCGCTGGACATAGGTCTCCAGGGCGGTGGTGCGCCAGTCGCTGCATGGGCGGTATTCCAGGTGTCCGATGATCCAGGCGACGATGGCCGCGACGCGCTCGCCGCCGCGCAGGTTTCCGAACTTCTGGTCGGCGATGGTCTCGAAGGTGTCGGACGGGCAGTAACGGCTGCCGCGCAGGTAGGGCAGGGTTTCGATCGGCAGTTCGGCGACCCGGTGCTGGACGGCGCCGGCCAGGTCCATCTCGCGATCGGCGATCTCGACCACGGCGGTGTAGACGATGGCCAGCCGGCCCTGGTGTTCGAAGGCCACGCGCCGCTCGCCGCTGACCGGGTCGTCGCGGCGCACGAAGGTCAGGGGCGGATCGAAGCTCAGGCGCTCCTCGACAACCGTCTGGTCCGACGCGACGGCGGCCTCGATCTGCAGCAGGGATTCCGCCCGTTCGGGATAGTCGTAGTCCAGCCGCGTCTCGATCCGCACGCGCATCGCCGTCGTCTCCCCGCCGCTTAGGGCAGCACAACGGCCCGCGGGCGCCGAAGGTTCAGTGCTTGGTGATCTTGCCGGCGACCCAGTCCATGACCGCCATCAGCAGGCCGGAGAACACGAACGTCAGGTGTATGCCCATCAGCCAGGCCAGCCGGGGCTGGTCAAACGGAATGTCCGGATCCTCGCTCATCTTCAGGACCGCCTTGAGCAGCGAAACCGCCGAGATGGCCGCGACCGAGGCGATCAGCTTCATCTTCATGCCCGAATAGTCGACCGATCCCATCCAATGAGGCCGCTCGGCATGGGAGGCGGTGTCGATCCGCGACACGAAGTTCTCGTAGCCGGCCAGGATGACGATCACCAGCAGGTTGCCGGTCAGCGACAGGTCGATCAGCGACAGCGCCAGGATGATCGCGAACTCCGGCTTGGAGGTCAGGATGATCGGCAGCTCGTGCATCAGCTCCTGGAAGAACACCAGGATCATCGCGCCCAGCACGACCACCAGGCCCAGATAGATCGGGGCCAGCAGCCAACGGGAGGCGAACAGGCTCCGTTCCAGCCAGCGCTCGGCGAACGGCTTGTTCATGGGCATGGCGCGCGCTCCAGCGGGTTCGCCGGAAGCGAACGTCACCGCAGTCGATGCTGATCTTCCTCAGGCGCCAATCAGGGAAAAGCCGGTTTCGAAGCGGGCGGCGCCTTAGTTCGTCGGCCCTAACCGCCCCAGACCTGCTTCAGCCGCAGGTCGCGGCCGCAGCCCATGCGGTAGGCGTGGTACTCGATCGCGTGGTTCTTGGCGTAGTCGCGGTGATAAGCCTCGGCCGGCCAGAAGGTCTTCAGGTCCAGGATCTGGGCCTTCATCACGCCGGTCTTCAGGCGCTTGGCGGCCTCGGCGCGGGACTTTTCGGCGATCGGGCGCTGGGCCGGGGTGACGAACACCGCCGGACGATAGGACGGGCCGCGGTCGCAGAACTGGCCGCCGTCGTCGGTGGGGTCGACCAGCTTCCAGTATTTGTAGAGCAGGAAGCCGTAGTCGATCTTGGCCGGGTCGTAGGTGACGCGCACCGACTCGTAGTGGCCCGAGGTCTCGCTGGTCACGTCGCGATAGCTGGGCTTGTCGACGTGGCCGCCGGTGTAGCCGCTCTCGACCTTCAGCACGCCGGGAATGCCGCGCATGTCGTTCTCCATGCACCAGAAGCAGCCGCCGGCGAACACGGCGGTCTGCGGCGGGGCGGGCTTCGACGCGGCCAGGACGTCGGCGGGCAGCACGATGGCGGCGAAACTGGCGATCAGGACGGCGATCAGAACGGGCAGGCGGCGGATCATCGGGCGGCTCCGGGAGGACGTGCCTCTAGATACGGATCAGGCGGGCGAAAGGTTACACCCTATCGCCAGCCGAAGCCGACGCCGCGCACCGACGGACAGGCCGACAGGCGGGCGGCCAGGATCTGGGCCCGCTCGTCGCCTTGATCGTCCAGCTCCAGGCGGATGGAAAGGCCCGCGCCGTCCGGCTGGGCGCTCAAGGCGCGCAGACGGGTCTGCTGGACGTTGGCCACGCCCAACACCCGCATCAGGGCGTCGGGCGTGTCGTCGGCGATCACCAGGAACAGCCGGCGTTTGTCGTCTTCTCCGTCCTTGGAGGATTTGAGCGCGCTCACGGCCGCACCCACTGATGCTCGACGCTGGCCGAGGTGACGCCCGGCCAGGCGGCCAGGTCGCGGGCCAACAGTCGGGCGGCCTGGTCGCTGAGGTGACGGACGCGCAAGGACCCCTCGACGATCTGGCCGACCGGCTTCATCGACAGGGCGCACAGCTCGGCCCCGCTGTCGGCCAGGCCCTGGCGGACGGCTTCCAGCGCCGAGGGCGCGTCCTGGGCGGCCAACAGCAGCTGGTGGACGGTGACGCCTTCGTGGTCGGAATTGAAGGCGGGTGGGGAAGGCAGGTAGCTCATGGGTTTCAAGGTCCTTTGGGTTTGTGGAAGGACCGACGACCGCACAGCAAAAACCCCGCTCCTTGTGGGAAGCGGGGCTTTGCGGATCTTGCGATCTTCGGCTGTGGTGGTCGTCTAGTCGACCGCGCGCCTGTGCTGCCCCGTTCGCACACGAACGGTTTTAATCTTGGCCTGCATCATAATGGTGCGCGCGCACGCGATCGCGACGCCGGCGGTGAGGCCGGTCGCGATCAGAACGTTCATGGCCAGCTGCGTAAGCATGATGGCGCGGAAACTCCGTGTGCGATTACACAGTTAGCGTGGGCTTGGGCCCGGCGCAAGGTCTTGCCGTGCTTGGGCGGTGATTGGGGCGTGGTGCGCAAGAAATGTGCGTTCGCGCTCAGGCGGCTAGCACCTGCCCCCTACGGGTCGCTTCGCGACCGTCTTCCCCCAGAGGGGGAAGAGGAGCCGCCGGCGCAACGCGCGTCCTCCGCCCCCTATGGGGGCGGACAGACCGCGAAGCGGTCAGGTGGGGGCAAGTGCGTGAGCCTCAGCCCCGCAGCTTCCCGCCCGCCTTCTCGACCGCCGCGACGATCCTGGCCGACAGGGCCTCGATCTCGGCCTCGGTCAGGGTCTTGTCGCGCGGCTGGACGACGACCTCGAGGGCGACCGACTTGGAGCCTTCCGGCACGCCGGGGCCCTCGTAGACGTCGAACACCCGCACCGCGTCGATCAGCGCCTTGTCGGCGCCGGCCGCGGCCTTGACCAGGTCGCCCGCCGCCTTGGCCTTGTCGGCCACGAAGGCGAAGTCGCGGGTCAGGGGCATCAGCGGCGAGGGCGTGAAGGCCGGCTTGGTCTTGACCGACTTCTTCTTCGGCTCGGGCACGGCTTCCAGGGTGATCTCGAAGCCATAGACCGGGCCGGCCACGTCCAGGGCCTTCAGCACCACCGGATGCAGCTCGCCGAACTCGGCCAGGACCGCCTTGGGACCCAGCTGCAGGCGCGCCGAGCGGCCCGGGTGCCACCAGGACGAGGCCGAGCCCTGGGCGGTCTGCAGCGAAGCGACCGGCGCCCCGATCTCCTCCAGCAGGGCCATCAGGTCGGCCTTGACGGTGAACACGTCTTCCGCGTCCGCCTTGTCCCAGCCGCGCGGGGCCCGGGGGGCCAGGATGGCGGCGATGGTGGTCTTCTGGTCCTGCGGACGGTCGCCGAAGAACACCGGGCCCACCTCGAACAGGGCGGCGTCCGCGAAGCCCTGGCGAGCGTTGCGTCCGGCCGCCTCGATCAGGTTGGGCAGGATCGACGGGCGCATGCAGTCCAGTTCCGAGGCGATCGGATTGGCCAGCACCAGTTCCGCCGCGCCGCCGCCGAACAGCGCCGCGATCTTCTGGCTGGTGAAGCTCCAGGTCACCGCCTCGTTGTAGCCGGCCGCCGCCAGGGCGCGGCGGGCGATGCGGGCCCGGGCCTGGCGGGCGGTCAGCACGCCGCCGACCGCGCGCGCGGCTTCCGGCAGCGGGGTGGAGGGCAGGGCGGCGTAGCCGGCGATGCGGGCCACTTCCTCCACCAGGTCGGCCTTGCCCTGCACGTCGCGGCGGAAAGTCGGCGGGGTGACGCAGACCAGGCTCTCGGCGTGGGTGGCGAACTCGGCGGTCGAGACGTCGGTCGGCGGGGCGATCGTGAAGCCCAGGTCCGTCAGGATCTTCAGCGTGCGCTCGGGTTCGATGGCCAGGCCCGACAGGGCCTCGACATAGGCCGGGTCGAACAGGATCGGGCCCGGCGCGGCCGGAGCCTGCCCTGCCACCACGATGTCCGAGGCCTCGCCGCCGCACAGCTCAAGGATCAGCTTGGTCGCCAGCTCCAGGCCAGGCACCAGCGAGCCGGTGTCGACCGTGCGGGCGAACCGGTACTGGGCGTCGCTGTTGATGCCGGTCGCGCGGCCGGTCTGGGCGGTGCGAATCGGGTCGAACCAGGCGCTTTCCACGAAGACGTCGACGGTGTCGTCCGAGCAGCCGGTGCTCTCGCCGCCCATGACGCCGCCGATGCCGATCGGCCGCTCGCCGGCGGCGTCGGAGATCACCGACATTTCCGGGGTCAGGTCGTAGGTCTTGCCGTCCAGCGCGATCAGGTGCTCGTCGCCGTTGACGCCGTGATGGCCCAGGCGCGCCTCGATCACCGTCCCGACCAGCTTGGCCGCGTCATAGACGTGCAGCGGGCGGGCGCGGTCGTAGGTGATCAGGTTGGTGATGTCGACCAGGGTGTTGATCGGACGCAGGCCGATGGCCTTCAGCCGGTCCGCCAGCCACTTGGGCGAGGGGCCGTTCTTGACGCCCTTGATCAGCCGGCCGCTGAACACCGGGCAGGCGTCGCCGTCGACCTTGAGGCTGATCGGGCAGGGGAAGGTCCCCGGCACGGGGGTGATCGACAGGTCCTTCAGCGTCCCGACGCCGGCCGCGGCCAGATCGCGGGCGATGCCGGCCACGCCCAGCCAGTCGGGGCGGTTGGGAGTGACCTCGAAGTCGATGACGGCTTCCATGCCCAGGGCCTGCGAAGCGGGCGTCCCGACGGCCAGGTCGTCGGGCAGCTCCAGGATGCCCTCGGAGCCGTCGTCGGCCTCCAGCTCGGAGCCCGAGCACAGCATGCCGTTGGACACCACGCCGCGCACCGGCTTCTCGACCAGGGTCACGCCCAGGCCGGGCACATAGGCGCCGATCGGGGCGTAGACCGTGGTCAGGCCCGGACGGGCGTTGGGCGCGCCGCAGACGATCTCCTTGCGGCCGTCGACGGTGTCGACCTGGCAGACCCGCAGACGGTCGGCGTTGGGGTGCTGCACGGCCTCGACGATCTTGGCGACCGTGAAGGCGGCCAGCTTCGAGGCGGGATCGGTGACGTGCTCGACCTCAAGGCCGGCCATGGTCATGGCGGCGACGACTTCGGTGGCCGAGGCGGTGGTCTCAAGGTGGTCCTTGAGCCAGGAAAGGGTGAACTTCATGCCTTGGTTTCCAACTTCAACAGCTGATCGAGGAACAGGTCCGAGCCGGTGAAACCCAGGCCAAGGAACTGGCAGCCGTCGAAGGTGCAATGAGTGACAGGGATGGCGCCGACAACCTGATTGGGGCTGGCGGGGCGCAGGACGATGGCGCGGATGTCGCTGCCGTGGCTTCCGAAGTTGGTGTTCTTGAACTCGACGTTGTCCAACACCAGCACAACCGCGGGGCCGGTTATCAGGCACTTGCGGAAGGTGCGGTCCGAGATCGAGGTCTTGCCCTCGGCCATGCAGGCGCGCGCCAGGTCGTAGAGCGAAATCTCCACGCCCTCGAACACGGTGGCCGTCAGATCGATGTGCGCGGCCGCGTCCATCAGCTCAGTCCCGAAGCGGCGTTCGGCGCGGCGAAGGCGCTGAAGCCGTAGTGGTCCAGCCAGCGGCCGTCCGAGCTGAACATGTCGCGCAGGTCAGGCATGCCGTATTTCAGCATCCCCAGCCGGTCGACGCCCATGCCGAACGCGAAGCCCTGGTACTCGTCCGGATCGATGCCGCAGGCGCGCAGGACGTTGGGGTGAACCATCCCGCAGCCCAGGATCTCGAGCCAGCTGGTCCCCTGGCCGATCTTGATCTCGCCGCCCGAGCGATCGCACTGCACGTCCATCTCGGCCGACGGCTCGGTGAACGGGAAGTGGTGCGGCCGGAACTGCGTCGTCACCGCGTCTGTCTCGAAGAACCGGGCGATGAAGGTCTCCAGGGTCCACTTCAGGTGGCCCATGTGGATGCCCTTGTCGATCACCAGACCCTCGACCTGGTGGAACATCGGCGTGTGGGTGGCGTCGCTGTCGCAGCGATAGGTGCGGCCCGGGGCGATGATCCGGATCGGCGGCTTCTGCGAGACCATGGTCCGCACCTGCACGGGGCTGGTGTGGGTGCGCAGCAGCATGCGCTCGCCGGACTCCTTCGGATTGAAGAAGAAGGTGTCGTGCATCTCGCGGGCCGGGTGCTTCTCGGGGAAGTTCAGGGCCGTGAAGTTGTGGAAGTCGTCCTCGATGTCCGGACCCTCGGCCACGGCGAAGCCCATCTCGGCGAAGATGGCGATCATCTCGTCCATGGTCTGCATGGTGGGATGGACGCTGCCGCGACGGCGGTGCGGGGCGGGCAGGGTCAGGTCCAGGGTCTCGCTGGCCAGGCGCGCGTCGAGGGCGGCGGCTTCCAGCGCGGCCTTCTTGTCGTTCAGCGCGCTCTGCACGCGGTCGCGCAGGACGTTGATCGCCGCGCCGCGCTCCTTGCGCTCGTCGGGGCTCATGGCGCCCAACGTCTTGAGCAGGCCCGAGATCGAGCCGGTCTTGCCCAGGGCGGAGACGCGCACGGCGTCGAGGGCGGCGAGATCGCCGGCGGCGGCGACTTGCGCCAGCACGTCGGCTTCGAGAGTGGTGAGATCGGTCATGACGGGGTTCCGTCTAGAGGATTTGGGGCGGAGGTTGAACCGATACTTGGGGCGGAACCCCTTCTCCTCACCCGCATCGCGGGGGAGGTGGCGCGTCGCGGATACGCGACGTGACGGAGGGGGCGTCCCTGCGGCGGCCGAGCGCCCCCTCCGTCACGATGCTGCGCATCGCGCCACCTCCCCCGTTTCACGGGTGAGGAGAAGAAGGCCAGGCAGCAAAAAGCCCTCCGGCTCGCACCGGAGGGCTCTTCAGATCGCAATCGGGACGAACCCGAAAAGACCTTAAGCGGCCAGGGCGGCGCGGACCTTGTCAGCGATGGCCTTGAACGCGACCGGGTCTTGACCCGCGATGTCCGAGAGGACCTTGCGGTCGATCACGATACCCGCCACGTCCAGGCCGTGGATAAACTGCGAGTAGGTGAAGCCCTCGACGCGAGCGCCGGCGTTGATGCGTTGGATCCACAGCGAACGGAAGGCGCGCTTGCGCACCTTGCGGTCGCGGTACGCGTACTGGCCGGCCTTGTCGACGGCGGCCTTGGCGGTGCGGATGGTGTTCTTGCGGCGGCCGTAGAAGCCCTTCGCCTGTTCAAGAACCTTCTTGTGCTTGGCGTGGGCGGTGACGCCACGTTTAACGCGAGCCATGTGTCAGCGCTCCTTAAAGGCCGTAGGGCAGGTACGAACGGATGGTCTTGGCGTCGGATTCGCTCATGACCTTCGTGCCGCGGTTTTGGCGGATGTACTTGCCGTTGTGGCCGATCAGACGGTGACGCTTGCCGGCGACGCCGGCTTTCAGCAGGCCCGTGGCCGTGATCTTGAAGCGCTTCTTGGCGCCCGACTTGGTCTTCAACTTAGGCATTTCGCGTCGGAGCGCTTAACCGCCCCGTCCTCTAGATAGCATGACGAACCGCCATGGCATGCCAATTGGCCAGGCGGTTCCGGAAAGGCGGGGTTAGTACGGGAAAGGGGCGCGGAACGCAAGCGCCTTACGCGGCGGCCTTGACCCGGCTTTCGATCGTCAGGGCGAAGGCGACCGCCGGCAGCATCAACACCGCCCCCAGCCAGTAGGGACCGCCGATCGCCAGGCCGAACAGCGGACCGGCCAGCATCGGTCCGCCCATGCGGGCCAGCGAGCCGGCGGCCATGTTCAGGCCCAGCATGGCGCCCTGCTTGTCGGGCGGGGTGGCGCGCGAGATCAGGGCCGCGATGCACGGGAAGACCAGCGACTGGCCGAACGCGGTGCAGCCCACGGCCACCGGCACGAAGGCGCTGGTCGGGACGAAGGGCGTCAGGGCCAGGCTGAAGGCGATGATCGTCAGGCCGGCGGTCAGCACCTTGGCCTCGCCGAACCGCCGGGCCAGCCGGCCGGTGATCAGGCCCTGGCCCACCGAGGCGATGATGCCGATCACCGCGAAGCACAGCCCCACCTGGCGCGGACCCCAGTCGAACCGGGCCTGGGTCCACAAGCCGAAGATCGCCTCCATGCCCGCGAAGGCGGCGGTCGAGATCAGGGTGACCAGCAGCACGCGCGACAGCACCGGGTGGGCGGCGGCGGCGGCCAGATGGTCGCGCCGGCGCGTCACGGGGGCGTCCTTGTGGCTGGGCGCCCGGCTCTCGACCACGAACAGGAAGACGCCCAGCGAGGCGATCGCCGCCAGGACCGCGGCGGTCAGCAGCGGGATCTGGAAGGCCAGGCGGCCGGTGTCGGAATGGCCGAAAAACTTGGCCACGCCCGGCAGCAGTCCGCCGAGGGTGGGGCCGACCACGAAGCCCATGCCGAACGCCGCGCCCAGCAGGCCCATGCGGCCCGCGCGCTTCTCCGGCGGTGTGACGTCGGCCATGTAGCCCTGGATCGTCGAGATGTTGCCGGTGGCGCAGCCGCTGAACAGGCGGATGGCGAAGGCCCAGGCGATGTTCGGCGCGAAGGCCAGGGCCACGTAGGACAGGGTGTTGGCCAGGATCGTGACGATCAGCACCGGCCGCCGGCCGATGCGGTCCGACAGCCGTCCCCAGAACGGCTCGGCCAGAAACTGGCCCAGCGAATAGGCCGAGAACAGCGCCGTCACCTGCCAGGGGCTGGCGTTCAGCGACTTGGCGTAGAAGGGCAGCAGCGGGATGACAAGCCCGAAACCCACCAGGTTGATGAACACCACCAGCAGCAGGACATAGAGCGCGCGCGGACTGGTGTCCGGCGTCTTCAGGGTCGTCGGCGTGTCGGGCGTGGAAAGCGTGCTCATCAGGGCGCGCGGTTTACGCCGGATCGCAGGCCCTGGCGACCGCTATCTGAAATTTCAGACAGCGGCCGCCGATGGGAGCGACGTCGCCCGTCAGTTCGGCGGGTTGTTCTTCTCGAGGAAGGTGACGGCCGAGGTCAGCATTTCCAGCCGCGTGTCGGCGCTGGAAAGGAAGTGGTCCTCGCCGCGCAGGGCGACGAACTCGACGGGCTTGCCGGCGGCCTGCAGCGCCTTGGTCATGCCGGTGCTCTGGCTGTACGGCACGGTCGTGTCGTCCTGGCCATGGATCAGCAGGATCGGCGCGCTGGCCTTGGCGGCCAGCTTGGCGGGCGAGATGGTCGCCAGTTTGGGATCGTTATAGGCCTCGATGTCCAGGAACCGAGTCCAGTAGCGCACCGTCAGCGACTTGGAGCCGCCCTGGTTGACCCGCCATTGCAGGAAGTCGCTCACGTCGCTGATCCCGGCCACCGAGACGGCGCAGCGATAGACGTCCTTCTGCAGGGTCACGCCCGCCAGGGCCGCGTAGCCGCCGTAGCTGGCGCCCACGATGCAGACTCGCTTGGGGTCGATCGTTCCCTGGGCGGCCAGATAGCTCACGCCGTCCGACAGATCCGTCTGCATCTTGCGGCCCCATTCGCCATAGGCCGCGCCGACGAAGGCTTGGCCGAAACCGGCCGAGCCGCGGTAGTTCGGCTGCAGCACCGCATAGCCGCGCGAGGCCAGCGATTGCGACCACCAGTCAAAACCCGCGCCGTCGCGGACCTGGGGGCCGCCGTGCGGCAGCACGATCAGGGGCAGGCCCTTGGCGTTGGACTTGCCGGGCGGCAGGGTCAGGTAGCCCGAGATCTCCAGGCCGTCGGCGGCCTTGTACTTGACGGCCCGCACCTCGCCGACATCGGCGGCGGCCAGCTTGGGATAGGCGCGGCCCAGCGGGTTGACCTTCTTCGCCGTGAGATCGACCAGGTAGAAGGCCCCGGATTCCGAGCCGGCGTCGACATAGACGACCAGCTTGCCGAAATCGGGCGTCCAGGACGACAGGGTCACCTGCTTGCCCTTGAACACGCTCTTGACCATCGGCCAGGCGGCCTTGAGCGCCGGTTCGGTGAAATCGTATTCAACGAAGCTGTCCTGCGACTGGTAGCCGAGGACGACGGCGTCGTTGTCGGTCAGCACCTCGACGGACCCGCCCGAGCCGATATGGTCGCCGAGCTTGCCGGTCGCGATATCGAGATAGGTCAGCCGCCACCCTTCTTCCTCGTCATAGCTGTCGACCACCAGCTTGGTCCCGTCGCGGGTGATGCCGAACAGGTCCGGCGTGTCGACCGGCCCGTTGAACTGATAGACGTCCTGCCAGGCCGAGCCCTTGCGCAGCGACAAGGTCCATTGGCTGACCGTTTCGCGCTGGCGAAGGCTGACCTTGGCCAGCGGCGTGCCGTCGTTGCGGGCCAGATAACCGCGAGTGCTGGTGTCGCCCATCTGCTGGCGGCGAGCGATGCCGCTGTCCAGGTCGATGGAATAGAGGTCCAGGCGGTCGTTGGCGGTGTGGATGCTCTTGCCGTCGGCGACGAAGAGGGCGGTCAACACCGAGGGCTTGCCGCCGATCATGCCGGGCTGAACTTGGCCCATCAGCACGTTGACGATCGATTCCGCCGAGCGCTCGGGCAGGCGGGTCATCTTGCCGTTGCGCACGTTGAGGCTGGCGCCCTGGCGCATTTCGCCCGCGTAGAAGACGCCGGGCACCACGTCGGTGGTCGTGGTGACGATGATGACGTGATCGTTCCCGGCCCATTTGATGTAGCGCACCTTGCGGAAGCCGATGCTGGCCGTCTGGATCGGTTCGCCGCCCAGGGGCTGGACCACGATGTAGCGATCGTTGCCGGTGTCGGCCGTCACGATGAAGGCGATCATCGTCCCGTCGGGCGAGATCGAGACGCTTTCCATCGAGGGCAGGCGGCCGTAGGCCTCCAACGGCGCGGCGGCCTGAACGGGCGAGGCCGCCAGGCCTCCGAGGGCCAGGGCCATGGCGGCGGCGGCGAACAGTTTCTTCATAGTCGAGTGGGCTCCGTGGACGCGCTCTGCGTCATGGATAGGAGGTGGAGTGAGGTGGTCAGTTCGGCGGGTTGTTCTTCTCGAGGAAGCCGACCACCGCGTTCAGCATCTGCTGACGGGTGGCGCCGCGCGACAGCCAGTGGTCCTCGCCGGTCAGGGTGACCAGCTCGACGGGCTTGCCGGCCTTCTTCAGGGCGTCGGCCATCAGCGTGCTCTGGACGTAGGGGACGACGGTGTCGTCCTTGCCGTGGATCAGCAGCACCGGGATCGCGACCTTGTCGGCCAATCGGGCCGGAGAGATGGCGGCCAGGTCGGGGTCCTTGACGCCGTCGGCGCCCATGAACCGCAGCCAGTAACGAAGGGTCGAGTTGTTGGTGGAGTCCTGGAGGTGGTTGTTGTCGATCAGCATGCGCGGCAGGTCGGACGGGCCGGCCACCGAGGCGGCGCAACGATAGACGCCTTGATCCAGGGTCGCGCCGGCCAGGGCCGCGTAGCCGCCGTAGCTGGCGCCGACGATGCAGACCCGCTTGGGATCGATGATCCCGCCCCTGGCCAGGCCGCGAACGCCGGCCGAGAGGTCGGTCTGCATGGCCTTGCCCCATTGGCCGTAGCCCGCCCGGATGAAATCCGGACCAAAGCCGTCCGAACCGCGGAAGTTGGGCTGCAGCACCGCGTAGCCGCGCGAGGCCAGGGCCTGGCTCCACCAGTCGAAGCCCAGGGTGTCGCGCACCATGGGGCCGCCGTGAGGCAGCACCACCAGCGGCAAGTTCTTGGCCTCGCGATCCTTGGGCAGGGTCAGGTAGCCGGAGATCACCAGGCCGTCGGCGGCCTTGTACTTGATCGACTGCACCTCGGAGATGCCGTCCAGGGTCAGGCCGACATAGGTCCCGCCCAGCCACCGCAGGGTCCCGGCGTCGGCGTCGTACAGGGCGTAGGCCGGGCCCAGGGCGGCGGAGTCGACGAACACCACGATCTTGCGCCGGTCGTCCGACCAGGAGGCCAGGATGGGCTGTTCGTCCGGGATCGTCGCCCGCAAGGCGTCCCAGTTCGCCTGGTCCTTCGGGTCGAAGAACGTATAGCGCCGCTCGTCGCCGACCAGGGCGTAGCCGCCCAGCAGGGCGCCGTCGCCGGGCGCATGCACCAGCTGGTCGAAGGCCCCGCCCTGGGGAACCTCGGTCGAACCGCCCTGCGGCGAGAACTCGCGCAGCACGAGCTTGTCTTCGTCCTTGGGGTCGCGCATCCACACGAGCGCCGAATGACCGTCGCGGCCGAGGCCCTCCAAGCCCAGCGAACCGGTGCGCGAGGCGCTCTTTTCGACCGTGCTCCAGGTTCCCCCGGACTTCAGCATCAGGCTCCAGGCGCCCTTTTCTTCGTCGTAGACCGATTGCGCCAGGGGTTCACCTTCCGGCGACACCAGCCAACTATCGGTGCCCTCCAGTCCC
Source organism: Caulobacter sp. Root487D2Y (assembly GCF_001427165.1). Classification (NCBI taxonomy): domain Bacteria; kingdom Pseudomonadati; phylum Pseudomonadota; class Alphaproteobacteria; order Caulobacterales; family Caulobacteraceae; genus Caulobacter; species Caulobacter sp. Root487D2Y. The sequence goes on along the minus strand of NZ_LMFD01000009.1, from coordinate 422,399 downwards.
GAGGCGCTGGCCATCTTGGTCGCGCCGGTCTTGAGGTTGATCCGATAGAGGGTGTTTCGTCCCATTCGGTCGACGAAGTACACGCCCTCGACGAAGGCGTGGGGCGTTCCGTCGATGAAGCGGACCGTGGGCGGCGTGAGAACGACATTCATCGTGCCCGGCGCGTCCTTCATCAGGAAGGTCTGCTTCTTGGTGACGATGTCGTAGTCGAAAGTCTTCCAGTATTCGCGCTTGGGTCCTGAAAGGGCGAAGACCATGGTCGTGGCCGAGGCGGTGACCAGCAGGTGGTCCGATCCCGCCCACTTGATGTCGCGCAGCTTGGTCTGGCCCACCCGCAGGACCGTGATGACCTTCCCGCCCTCGGCCGCGTCACGGACCATCACCGAGCGCTCCTCGCCGTTGGTGACGATGATGGCCAGCTTGCCGCCGTCCGGAGAGATCTCGACCTCCTCCAGATTGGGCAGGCCGCCATAGACGGAAAGGGGCGGAACTTCCGCCGAGGCCGAGCCGGAGCTGGCGCAAACGGCCGCAGCCATGGCTAAACCGGCCGTCACGACGGCCAAGATGCTCTTCAACACGCGAAGTCCCCCAAACTACGGTCAAGCTAGAAAGGGCCGACGGTATTGTCGAGCTTGTTCTCCCCGTCTGGTTGCGGCGGCGCTCAGGGCAGAGCAAAGAAAAACGCCCCGGCCTTGCGACCGAGGCGTTTCGTGGAGCTTGGCTGGGCGCCTTAGCGCGGGGCCAGGATCATGATCATCTGGCGGCCTTCCATGCGCGGCTCGTACTCGACCTTGGCGATCTCGTCGAAGTCGGCCTTGACCTTCAGCAGCAGCTTCATGCCCAGTTCCGGGTGCGCCATTTCACGGCCGCGGAAGCGCAGGGTCACCTTGACCTTGTCGCCTTCCTCGAAGAACCGGGTCATCGACTTGGCCTTCACGTCGTAGTCGTGAATGTCGATGTTGGGGCGCAGCTTGATTTCCTTGAGCTCGACGATCTTCTGCCGCTTGCGAGCCTCGTTCTTCTTCTTCTGCTCCTGGAACTTGAACTTGCCGTAGTCCAGGATCTTGCAGACCGGAGGGTTCGCGTTCGGAACGATCTCAACCAGGTCCAGGCCTGCTTCCTCGGCCGCTTCCAGGGCGGCGGAAATCGGCATCTCGCCTTGCTTCTCGCCATTTTGGTCGATCAGCAGGACGCGAGGGACGCGGATGTCATCGTTTATACGCGGACCATCCTTGACGGGCGGCGTTTGCATAGGACGGCGAATAGGGCGGCTCCGGTATTGTTAAAGGGCTTTTGCTACCGGACGTATCGATCCGGGGGCGTATCGTTGAATGAGTTCGCGCGGAGTCCAGGGGACGCCGCGTTCGCAAGTGATATATGACGAAGGAGTCCCGCGCTATCAAGGCGCATGCGCACGACAGGCTCGCCTTTTAAGGAGCCGGACGCGCCGAGAAGGGATCGGGGGAGCGAAACGCCGGGGTCGGGTCGGCCTTCATTTCCAATCGTGACCCGTTTCAAGCCTCCATGAGCACGTCGACTTCGCCCGCCCGCCACACCCCGATCGAGGACGTCCACGCCCTGCTGATCGGCTCCAGCTTCATCGCCGTGGGCCTGACCCTGCTGAAGGCGGCCGGCCTGTCGACGGGCGGGGTCGCCGGCGTGGCTCTGATCGTCTCCTATCTGACCCACTGGCCGGTCGGGGTGTTGTTCTTCCTGCTGAACATCCCGTTCTACGTGCTGGCCCAGCGCACCCTGGGCTGGGTGTTCACCGGCAAGACCCTGGTCACCAACCTGCTGCTGGCGGGCCTGGCCCTGGGCATGCCGGCCTGGCTGAGGATCACCACGGTCGACCCGGTCTTCGCCGCGATCTTCGGCGGCACGATCATCGGCATGGGCATCCTGGCCCTGGCCCGGCACAAGTCCAGCGTCGGCGGGATCGGGGTGCTGGCGCTGTGGCTCTACGAAAAGCGCGGGGTCAGCGCCGGCAAGGTGCAGATGGCGTCCGACTGCTTGATCGTGGCGGCGGCCTTCGCCGTGATCAGCTGGGACAAGCTGCTGCTGTCGATCCTGTCGGCCGTGGCGCTGAGCGTGGTGATCATCGCCAACCACAAGCCCGGGCGGTACGAGGGGTATTAGTCAGAGCGAGAGCCGACCTTCATGCTCGTCCCTCCCCCTTGTGGGGAGGGTGGCGGCGAAGCCGACGGGTGGGGGATCGGTGCAGGGTGTCGGCTCAACGAGCCCCACCCGACCCCCTTCGGGGGCCACCCTCCCCATGAAGGGGAGGGAAGGTTCTTCTAGCTCTTCTGACTCACCGCGGCAGCAGCGAGATCGCGGCGCTGGCCACGGTGCTGACCGGCAGGGCCTTCAGGTCCGGCGAGCGGATCACGGCGACGTGGCCGCGCGGGCCGCACAGTTCGGGATTGGAGGCGTCGGAGAACAGGGCGATGGTCGGCGCGCCGGCCGCGGCCAGCAGGTGGGTCGGACCGGTGTCGTTGCCGACGGTCAGGGCCGCCTTGGCGCCCAGCAGGGCCAGCTGGGCGAAGTCGGTGCGACCGGTCAGGTCGCGGGCCTGGCCCACGGCCTTCTGAATCTGGCGGGCCATGGCGCTTTCCTGCGGTCCGCCGATGATGACGATGTCCAGCCCGCGCGCCTTCAGCAGGGCGGCGAGCTGCGCGTAGCTTTCGACCGGCCAGCGCTTCTCGGGCCGGTGGGCCGAGCCGCCTGGCACCAGCAGCACATAGGGACGCGGCGCAGCGGCGCCGGCCACCGGGCGCGGCTCCTTGATGCGACGCAGGATCCACGACAGGTCCGGAGCCGGAGCGCCGCCGGGCTCGGTGGGGGCGTCGGGCCAGATGCCGGCCTGCTTGAGCTGGTCGGCCTGCCGCTCCAGCGTATGCATGTGGTCGCGGGCCTTGCCGCGCTGGGGCAGGGAGCAGCCCGCCGCGATGCCCGACCATTGCGGCGCGAACGGCCGCAGGGCCTGGAAGTACCAGTTGGTGCGGCTGTTGGTCTGCAGGTCGTAGACCCGGTCGTAACGGGCCTTGCGCAGCCGGCCGAGCAGGGCGGTCAGGTCGCCGAAGTCGCTGGGACGGCCGTCGGTTTCGACGCTGTTGAAGTAGGGCGACAGCTTGGCCAGGGCTTCGAAGGGCGGGGTCGTCAGCAGCGTGATCTTGGCGCGCGGATGGGCTTCGCGGATCTTCTTCATCGCCGCCAGGGCCAGAACGAAATCGCCAAGGGCGCCCAGCTTGATAACCAGGACCTTCTTGATTTCCTTGCTCAACTTTTCGTCTCCAGAACGCGTGCGTAGACCTTGAGCGTTGCTTCGACCATCGCGTCAACAGAATACAATTTTCGGGCGCGCACCCGGGCCGCCATGCCCATCGCCTGGCGTCGCGCGGCCCCCGTTTCGCAGGCGTTGGCGAAGGCCTGGGCCCAGGCTTCGGGGTCGCCCGGCGCGACCAGCCAGCCGGTCTCGCCGTCGACTACGGTCTCGCGCGCCGCGCCGTGATCGGCGGCCATCACCGGCTTGCCCATCACCTGGGGTTCGACCGCTGTCCGGCCGAACGCCTCGGGCTCCAGCGACGGGGCGATGGCGAGGTCGGCGACCAGATAGGCCGCCGGCATGTCGTCGCAGTGGCCGACCAGCTTGACGCTGTCCTGCAGCCCGGCCTGGGCGATCATGTGCTCCAGTTCGGCGCGATAGGCCTTGCGGCCCTGGTCGTCGCCGACCAGCAGCAGCAGGATGCGGGTGTCCGAGATCGCCTTCAGCCGCGCCACGGCCTCGATGACCAGGGCCTGGCCCTTCCAGCGGGTCAGGCGGCCGGCCAGCAGCACCTTCAGCCGGCGGTCCTCGGGCGACACGCCCCAGGCGTCGCGCAGCGCCTTGACCCGTTCGGCCGAGACCAGGCCGGGCTCGAAGCGGGTCAGGTCGACGCCGCGCGGGATGGCCACCACGCGATCGGACGGGATGCCGTGCTCGGCGATCACGTGGGCGCGGGTGTATTCCGAATTGGCGATCACCAGGTCGCCCTTGGTCATCACCGCGTTGTACCAGCGCTTGAGGCTGGACTTGGCGTTGTAGACGCCGTGATAGGTGGCCACGAAGGGCGTCTTGGTGGCGTGCGCCGCCCACAGGGCGCTGAAGGCCGGGGCGCGCGAGCGGGCGTGGACCAGCGACACCTTCTCACGACGGATCAGGTCGATCATCCGCGCGGCGTTGCCCAGCATGATCAGCGGGTTCTTCGACTGGGCCGGCATCTGCGCCAGACGCCCGCCGTCGGCCTCCAACCGCGCGGCCATGCGGCCGCCCTTGGTGGCGACCAGGGCCTTGCCGCCCTCGGCGATCACGCCGTGGGCCACGTCGATCGTCGTCTGTTCGGCGCCGCCGGTTTCAAGTTCCGGGGTCACCTGCAGAAGCGTGAAATCGTCGGGAAGGATGGACACGCGTTGCTCTAACGAGGTTTGAGGGGTCGTAGTTATCGAAATGAACAAGGCCGCGCCATGACCGATTCCCTTCAGCACCTCGTTCGTGGCGGCAATCTGCGGTTGGCGTATCGCGCCGTCCACGGAACCCAGCCCACGGTTGTATGGCTCGGCGGCTTCCACTCGGACATGACCGGAACCAAAGCTGAGGTTCTGGCCGATCAGGCCCGGGCGACCGGCGGCGGCTACCTGCGGTTCGACTATTTCGGCCACGGCGAGTCGGACGGCGAGTTCGCCGACGGCACGATCAGCCGCTGGCGCGAGGACGCCCTGGCGGTGATCGACGAGCTGACCGAGGGGCCGCTGGTGTTGGTCGGCTCGTCGATGGGCGGCTGGCTGGCCTGCCTGGCGGCCATCGCGCGTCCCGACCGGGTCAAGGCCATGGTGCTGATCGCCCCCGCGCCGGACTTCACCGAGAAGCTGATGGAGCCCGAGCTGTCGGCCGACGACAAGGCGGCGATCGCCCGCGACGGCCGCTGGATCCGCCCGTCCGAGTACGACGACGGCGGCTATCCGATCACCCGCCAGCTGCTGGAGGACGGCGCCCGCTGGTCGATCCTGCCGGGGCCCGTGCCGATCGACATGCCGGTGCGCGTCCTGCAGGGCGGCGCCGACCCCGACGTGCCCTGGACCCATGCCCTGGAGCTGGCCAACGGCCTGACCTCGAGCGACGTGGTCTTCACCCTGATCAAGGACGGCGACCACCGGCTGTCGCGGCCTCAGGACCTGGAGCGGCTGATCGCGGCGGTGGCCGAGGCGCGGGTGCTGGCCGAACCGGTCGACGACGACCCGGTGGCCCGCCGCCTGGCCCGGGCGGCGCGAGCGCGCGCGGCGGGGCAGGCCCCCGCCACCGCCTGGGCGGCCGCCGACATCGGGCCGGAGGAGGAATAACTGGCCTTTTCTGTCGTCGGCCGTATGGTATGTTCACGACTTGTTCGGGAATGCTGATGACGAAATCCGCTCCTTTCCGCTTAGAACTCGACGGTGACTTAGATCGGCGATTGTCCGAGGTCGCCGAGGTCATGGACCAGCCAAAGGCGGTGCTGGTCGAGCGAGCCGTGCGCGAATTCCTCGAGCTACGCGACTGGCAGGACGCGGCGATCGACGAAGGTTTGCGTGCGGCCGAGGAGGGACGGGTCTTCGAGCACGACGAAATCGCGGAATGGGTCGCGTCCTGGGACACGCCGAACGAACGTCCCATGCCCACACGCGATTGATTGCATGCGCCTCGTTTGGACCGAGCCGGCCAAGCGCGATCTTGCCTTGGCTCGGGCGTGGATCGCTCAAGATCGCCCCTCAGCGGCGGCGAGCCAGGTTCAACGGATCGTCAGTACGGTTGCGGGGCTTCGTGACTTCCCCAGCATCGGACGACCAGGGCGTCGTGCCGGCGCGCGCGAACTCGTGGTGCCCGGAAGTCCCTTTATCGTCGCGCACAAGGTCCGTGATGACGAGATCGAAATTCTCAGGGTCTTTCACGGCGCTCGCCGCTGGCCGAACAGCCTCTAACCCCCGCCCGCCAGGATCGCCGCCAGGCCTTCGCGATAGGTCGGGTATTTCGGCCGCCAGCCCAGTTCGGCCTTGGCCAGGGCGTTCGAGACGCGCTTGTTCTCGGCGTAGAAGCGGCGGGTGGCGGGCGACAGGCCCAGCGCATTGAACGGCAGATCGGGCGGCGCCGGAACGCCCAGCAGGCTGGCGGCATGCTCCATGACGTCCTGCGGCGGGGACGGCTCGTCGTCGCACAGATTGTAGACGCCGCCCGCCCGGGGGCGGTCCAGCGAAGCCAGCAGGCCCGAGACGATGTCGTCGCGGTGGATGCGGCTGAACACCTGGCCTTCCTTGACGATGCGGCGGCCCTCGCCGGCCCGCAGGCGGTCCAGGGCGCTGCGGCCGGGACCGTAGATGCCAGGCAGGCGGAAGGTCGTCACCGTCAGGCCCATGCCGCGCCCGACCTGGCGCCAGTCACGCTCGGCCCCGACGCGGCGCGCGCCCTCGACCGACTGGGCCTTCAGCGGCGAGCTCTCGAACACCCAGCGGCCTTCGAAGTCGCCATAGACGCCGGTGGTCGATAGATAGCCGATCCAGTCGGGGAAGGCCTGGGCGGCGGCCAGGGCGGGGATCACCGCCTCCAGGCCCGGACAGCCCTCGGCGGTCGGCGGGGCGGTGATCAGAACGGCGTTGACCCCGGTCAGGGCGGCGATCATCGCGGCGCGGTCTTCGGCGTCCACGGTCTGGATCCCCTGGGCGGCCAGCCTGGCGGCGCTGGCGGCGTCGCGCGCCGTGCCGGCCACCTCCCAGCCCCGCGCCATCAGGGCCCGCGAGAACGCCTGGCCGATATAACCCAATCCGAACACGAACAGACGCAAAAGGCTCAAGTCCCCGAAATGAAGGGGCGATTGAGCGGGCAAAACGTGCGTTCGCGCAAGTGGCGTTCCTCCCCCCGCGGGGGAGGGGCCGCGCGTTGTCCACAATGACGCGCCCGAACCCGCGTCAGACCGCTTGCCAACGGCAGGGCGCTCTGCCATAAGCCGCCTCCTCGTCGCGGGGCGCTGTTTCAGCCCTCGCCGATGCGGGCGTAGCTCAGTGGTAGAGCACAACCTTGCCAAGGTTGGGGTCGAGAGTTCGAATCTCTTCGCCCGCTCCATTCTCCGGTCCTCCGGCGATGGAACGAGACCCGAAATATCCCGGATGCGGGCGTAGCTCAGTGGTAGAGCACAACCTTGCCAAGGTTGGGGTCGAGAGTTCGAATCTCTTCGCCCGCTCCAATTTCCCTCCCAGAATTTGAAGCGTGACGCATCCGGTGGGCGCCTGATAGGCCTATGGAACCGGTTGCGCGGGCCGCCGTTGCTGATCGGTGATCACCCTGCTCGGGCGGGTGGGACTGGGGATGACGGACCATGACTGACTTCAAGCTTGGACAAACGCAGGCGACCCGCATGGCGGCGCTCGCGACGGTCTTGGTGCTGGCGGGGGCGGTTCAGGCCCAGGCGGGCCCCAAGCCTCAATACCCGATCCGGAAGCCCGCGGCCGAAAGCCAGGCCGCGAAGCCTGAAAAGCAGGTCATCCCTCCCGTCTCGTCCACGACGCCGGAAAACGCCGAGCCGAACGAAGGCGGCTGGACCGAGGTTCGCAAGAAGTCCGTGGACATCGGCACCCAGCCCGTGCGCGACGTCGGCATCATGAAGCGCCAGATCCCGCCGATCCTGGTCAAGGCGCAGAACGATCCCTACAGCCTCAAGGGCCTGAAGACCTGCAAGCAGTTGTCCAGCGAGCTGACCTCGCTGAACGAGGTGCTGGGCGCCGACTATGTCGTCGGCAACGAGGTCAAGGAGAACCGCGCCGGCAAGCTGGCCGAGGCCGGCGGCAAGACGGTGATCAACTCCATCATCCCGTTCCGGAGCCTGGTGCGCGAAGTCACCGGCGCGGCCCCGGCCGACCGCCGGCTGAACGCCGCCCTCGACGCCGGCTACGCCCGTCGCGGCTTCCTGCGCGGTGTTCACGCCAGGCAGGGCTGCAAGACGACGTTCTAGCGCCAGCCTTCTAGGACGAGGCGATTCCTGATCTAACCTTCGCGGTGAACCCGCGGGGGAGCTTCCGATGTCCAAACGCGTCCTTCTGGGCCTGGCCCTGGCCTTGATGCTGAACGGCGCCGCCGTCGCCGCGACGTCCGGCGCCGCCGCCCAAAACGCTTCGGAGCGCCTGGCCCAGGCCGTCAAGGCCTACGAGGCGGCGGGGGCCGGCGAGGACGACGGGGAGGGCGGGGCGGACGAGGCCTCGCGCTTCAAGTTCCCGCCGGTCGGACCCAAGGCCGACGCCGACCGCAAGGCCCTGCTGACCTCGGCCCGCCAGACCCTGGACGGCGTCGACCTCAAGGCGCTCAAGCCCGACCAGCGCCTGACCCACGCCATCCTGAAATGGAGCCTGGACGAGCGGCTGGAGGGCCTGTCGTTCGACGAGGCCCGCATGCCGTTCAGCACCGACGGCGGCTTCGACGTGATCCTGCTCTACCGCGCCAACGGCATGCATCTGCGGTCCGAGGCCGAGGCTCAAAAGTGGATCGCCCTGCTGGCCCAGGCGCCCGATTGGTACGCGGCCAATATCGCCGGCGCCCGGCGCGGGGTGGCGACCGGCTTCGTCCAGGCCGTCCCGACCGCCCAGGTCGTGCTGGACCGCGCTCGCCGCACCGCCGCCACGCCCCTGGCCGACGACCCGCTGCTGGCGCCGCTGCACAACCTGCCCGCCGCCATTCCCCCCGACCGCCGGGCCGCCCTGCTGGCCGAGGGAGCCAAGGTCGTGACCGACAAGGTCGCCCCGGCCCGGACCGACTTCGTGACTTTCATGGAACGGGAATACCTGCCGCACGCCGCCAGGAGCCTGGCGGTCTCGGACCTGCCCGACGGCCAGCGCTACTACGCCTTCCTGGTGCGCCGCCACACCACCACGACCATGACCGCCGACCAGGTCCACGCCCTGGGCCTGTCGGAGGTGGCGCGGATCCGCGCGCGGATGGAGGTCGTGATGAAGCAGGCCGGCTTCCAGGGCGACCTGCCGGCCTTCATCGCCTTCCTGCGCAAGGACCCGCGCTTCTACGCCGCCAGCCGCCAGCAGCTGCTGGAGAAGTCCAGCGAGATCGCCAAGCGGGCCGACGACCAGCTGCCCGCCCACTTCGGGACCCTGCCGCGCCTGACCTACGGCGTGCGCCCGGTGCCGGCCAGCATCGAGCAGGGCTACACCACCGGCCGCTATTTCGGCGGCGATCCCAAGACCGGCCGGGCCGGCGGGCTGATGATCAACACCTCGGCCCTGGACCAGCGGCCGCTCTACGAACTACCGGCCCTGGTGCTGCACGAGGGCGCGCCCGGCCACCACATCCAGACCGCCCTGGCCCAGGAGCAGACCGGCGTCCCGGAGTTCCGCAAGACCGTCTATTTCAACGCCTATGGCGAAGGCTGGGGCCTCTATTCCGAATGGCTGGGCGAGGAGATGGGGATCTATCGCGACCCCTACGAGCTGTTCGGCCGGCTGTCCTACGAGATGTGGCGGGCCTGCCGGCTGGTGGCCGACACCGGCATCCACGCCAAGCACTGGACGCTGGACCAGGCCAAGGCCTGCTTCATCGAAAACACCGCCCTGTCGCCGACCAATATCGACGTCGAGGTGGCCCGCTACATCTCCTGGCCCGGCCAGGCCCTGGCCTACAAGGTCGGCGAGCTGAAGATCCTGGAACTACGCCATCGGGCCGAAGCCGCGCTGGGCGACAGGTTCGACGAGCGGGCCTTCCACGACGCGGTGCTGCTGAACGGCTCGCTGCCGCTGGCGGTGCTGGAGGCGAAGATCGACGCCTGGATCGCGGAGCGGAAAAAAGGGTAGCGTTTTCTCCCTTCCCCCTTGAAGGAGGAAGGGTCGGGGATGGGGGTGACACGGCGGTTCAGCCGCTGAAGCCGTGACCACCCCCACCCAACCCTCCCCCATCAAGGGGAGGGCTCAAGAAGAAGGTCATATGGCCAAGATCACCGTCCTGGGCGAATGCATGGTCGAGCTGTCGCCAGAGGGCGAGGGCCTGCACCGGATGGGGTTCGCCGGCGACACCTTCAACACCGCCGTCTACATGGCCCGGCTGGGCGACGCGGTCGCCTACTGCACCGCCCTGGGCAAGGGCGACCCGTTCAGCGACGGCGCCCTGGCCGCCATGCGCCGCGAGGGGCTGGACACCGCCCTGGTGCGCGAGGCCGAGAACCGCCTGCCGGGCCTCTACGCCATCGTGCTGGACGAGAACGGCGAGCGGAAGTTCCACTACTGGCGCGAGCGGGCCCCGATCCGCGACCTGTTCTCGCAGCACACCGCCGACCAGCTGATCGCCGCCGCCAAGGCCAGCGACCTGGTCTATCTGTCGGGCGTCACCCTGGCGGTGATCGGCGACATCGGGCGGGCGCGGCTGAAGGACATTCTCGCTTACGTCCACTCGCTGGGCGTGGCCGTGGCGCTGGACTTCAACTACCGCCCAGCCCTGTGGGCTTCGCCGGAAGCGGCGCGCGAGGCGCTGGACGGCGTCGTGCCGTCGTGTCGCTACGTGTCGCTGAGCGGCGAGGACAGCCGCCCGCTCTACGGCCGCGAGGCCGAGGACCTGGCCGCCGTATGGGCCGCCCCAGGAACCGGGTTTGGGGCCGAGGTGGTGGCGCGCGACGAGAGCCACGCGGTCAATGTCCACACCCCGGAAGGCCGGATCGCCACACCGGCGCCGGCCAGGGTCAAGGCGCTGGACACCACCGGCGCGGGCGACAGTTTCAACGCCGCCTACCTGTCCTCGCGCCTGGCCGGCCTGCCGGTCGAGACCGCCGTGAGTCGCGGCCACGCGCTCGCGGCGGCGGTGGTGACCACCAAGGGCGCGATCATCCCGGAGGCCTCGATGCCCGTTTGGTCGCGGGGATAGAGCGGGGTTCGCCCCAGCACAATCAAAGGTTTATATTCCTACTAGACGCGCGTAATAGGAAAGTTATCCTCACCCCAGGAATCTCGGCCTAGGATTCTGGTCGAGGGCGTCACGGGGACGCCGTTCGCAGGGGGAAGCCGATGCTGGCTCAAGCTCTCGAGGATCTCTGGGCGATCTCGCCCGACCCGCGCCGCGACCGACTGACGGCCGCCTTCATCACTCACGCCGTCGCCCTGGCGACCGGGGTTGCGCCATCGGACATCGCCTCGACCGGGCGGACCAGCAAGGCGGCGGCGCGGGCCCGGCAGATCGCCATCTATCTGGCGCACGTCAATTTCAACTGGCCGCTGATCCGGGTGGCGTTCGCGTTCAATCGCGACCGCACTACCTGCGGCCATGCCTGCCACCGCATCGAGGACATGCGCGAGAACGCCGCCTTCGACGCGCGGATGACCGTGCTGGAGGCCTGCGTGAAACAGGCGCCCGAGGCCATTCCGGAGCTGACCCAGCTGGGGGCGGACCGATGAGCGGCGCGTTCGAGCGAGCGCTGGAGGCCGAGCATTTGGCCGGCCGCGCCGAGCGGCTGCTGCGGCGGCCTGGCGCGCTGATCGAGGTCAAGGGCCTGGGCTATGTGGTCCGCTTCGCCCCGCGGCGGCGGGCCATGCTGACCGTGGACGAAGCCGCCTTCCGCATGCTGGCCCGCGACGGCGCCCTGGCCCCGCGCCGCGAGGGCGGCTGGCGGCTGGTCAAGCCGCTGGCCCCGCCGGCTCCGCCGCCGGGGCGTCCGGGCGTGATCGAGGGCGAGCGCGTGGTGATCGAGGGCAGCGACCAGCACGTGGTGCTGCGGGCCAATCTCGGGGAGTCGCCACTGGCGTGGCTGGCGCGACGAGGTGGGCTGGAAACGGTCGAGATCGCCGCCGGCGAGCGGCTGCGCGAAGACTTCCAGAAGGCCGGCACGGTGGGCCGCCTGACCATGAACTGGGACGCCCAGCCGGGAGGGAGCGGCGGCCCGCTCCTGGAGCCGGCGCTGCGGGCCAGGGCGGCCAAGGACCGGATCGCCGCGGCCCTGACGGCGGTGGGGCCGGGCCTGCGGGAGATGCTGGAGCGGGTGTGCCTGGCCGAGACGGCCCTGCAGGTCGCCGAGCGCGAACTGGGCCTGCCGAGACGGGCGGGCAAGACGGTGCTGAAGCTGGCGCTGCAGCGGCTGGCGATGCACTACCGGATGGTGTGATGCCGTCCAGAGCGGCCGCCCAGCTCTCGAATTCTTCCCTCCCCCCTGTGGGGAGGGTGGCCTCCGAAGGAGGTCGGGTGGGGGATCGGTGCAGTGTGTTTGGCGCCGTGGGCCCCACCCACCAGCTTCGCTGGTCCCCCCTCCCCATAAAGGGGAGGGAAGGGCCTTTGTTCTAGTGCTTCAGCATGTGCTTGATGTCGCGCATCTGGTCGTGGCCGGACTTGACCGAGGTCCAGGCTTTTTCGATCGCGGCGCGGGTCTGGGCGTCGACGTCGGTGTCCTTCAGGGCCTTTTCGAACTTGGCCTTGATGTAGTCCTCGCCGGCCTCGACCTCGCTAACGACGGCTTCGTCGCCCTTGGTCAGGCTGTCCTTCAGATTGACGAAGGCGCGGTGGGCGGCGGCCAGGATGGTGCCGTCGTCCTTGGCTTCGCCGCCCAGGCGGCGGACCTCGTCCTGCAGTTCCGACGCGACCGAGCGGCGCTCCTGGGCGCGCTGGGTGAACAGGGTCTTGAAGCGGGCGCCCTCGGCGTCCTTGGCGGCTTCCTCATAGCCGTCGGCGCTGTCGATGGTGGTCTCGACCAAGCCGTTGACGAGCTTGATGTGGTCTTCGTTGGTGTGGGGCATGGAAGCTTTCCTTCGAATGGGGGTCAAAAAAGGGGAACGGCCTAACGCGAGGCGTGCGCGAAAGGTTCGAAGCGGGGCCTCACCTCGCCAGCTTGGCGCCGAAGAAGCTCCAGGCCGTGGTGGCCGCGGCGATGGCCGGGGCGCGGGTGCGGCGGTTGATCAGCAGGGCGGCGACGAGGCCGGCGCCGATCACGGCGATGGCGACCGGCACCTTGTAACCGGCCAGGGTGATCTTGCCCTCGGCGTCGGGCGTCAGGGCGTAGTCGGCCGGCGGGACGGGCGCATAGGGATCGGCGCCATGGTTGCTTGAGGGCGATTTGTGGAACAGGCCCGAGATCTTGTCGGACAGGCTGGACAGCAGGCCCTGGCGAGCGGCGGCGGGCGTGCCGTAGGAGGCGTCATAGGCGGCCATGGGGAGGCTCCGTCAGAGAAGGGAGCCTCGATAACGCGGGGGCGACGGGGATGATCCCGTCTTCCAGGTCCTATCGATGTTCAGGTCCGGTGCGTGGTCCTCGTCCCTCGACAAGCTCAGGATGAGGACCATTGTGCGGGCCGTGCAGTAGAAAACCTCATCCTGAGCTTGTCGAAGGACGAGGTTTTCGCCGCCGAAGCCAAGTATCCTAGGGCTCGACGTCCCGCTCGCCCATCACCGCCCCGACATGGGCGATGCCCAGTTCCTTCGCCCGCGTCGCCTGCCTGTGCCGCTCGGCGTAGCGGGCCTTGGCCTCGTCGTCGCGGGCGTCGTGGCAGGCCGGGCAGGAGACGCCCTCGACATAGTGCTCCGAGGCGCGGTCGTCGGGGCTGACCGGCATGCGGCAGCCCCGGCACAGCGCGTGGCTGCCCGGCGCCAGGCCATGGCCGACCGCCACCCGCTCGTCGAACACGAAGCACTCGCCATGCCACAGGCTGGCGTCGGCGGGGATGGTCTCCAGATAGTTCAGGACGCCGCCCTTCAGGTGGAAGACCTCGTCCACGCCCTCGCTCTTGAGGAAGGCCGTGGACTTCTCGCAGCGGATGCCGCCGGTGCAGAACATCGCCACCTTGGGCGGCGGGGCGGCCGGGTCCCAGGTCTCGCGGAAGGCGCGGAACCAGGCGGGGAAGTCGCTGAAGGCGGCGGTTCTGGGATCGATCGCCCCCTCGAACGTGCCGATGGCGGCCTCGTAGGCGTTGCGGGTGTCGATCACCACCACGTCTTCGCGGGCGATCAGGGTGTTCCAGTCGGCCGGCTCGACATAGGTCCCGGCGTTGTTGGCCGGATCCAGGTCGCCGGCCCCCAGGGTGACGATCTCGCGCTTGATCCGCACCTTCATGCGGTGGAACGGCATGGCCTCGGCGTCGGCGAACTTCAGCTCCAGCGTGTCGCAGCCGGGCAGGGCGCGGATGTGGTCCAGCACCTGGTCGATCGCCTCGGGCGGGCCGGCGATGGTGCCGTTGATCCCCTCGCGGGCCAGCAGCAGCGTGCCCTTGACGCCCAGGCCGCAGCACAGCTTCGACAACGGCCGCATGATCGTCAGCGGGTCGGCGAAGGTCGTGAAGCGATAGAGGGCGGCGACGCGGAAGCTCATGGAGCGGCTGATAGGCGCTGGCCGGCGGCTTCTCAAGCGGTGCTGGAACTTTCAACCAAGAGACGCGCTTAGACCGGCATGAGCATTCTGATCGTCATCGTCGTCGCCCTCGTGCTGCTTGGCCTGGCTCTTTACGCGGTCCAGCGCAGCCCCATTCCGTCGCCGGTCAACTGGCTGTTGCAGCTGGTGCTGATCGTGATCGCGATCTGGTTCATCGGCACGCGCGCCGGGTTCTTCTGAAATTAGGCCGCCGTCGCCGTGCGTCCTTCGAGGCCCGCTGCGCGGGCGCCTCAGGATGAGGACGTCCGTGCCGGTCTTGCTGAATTCCTCATCCTGAGGTGCGCGCTGCAAGCGCGCCTCGAAGGACGCACGGCGCGTCAGCCGGCCAGCGCCCCAGCGTCCCGCTGGATGCGCGCGACCATCGCCTTCAGCCCGTTCGAGCGCTGCGACGACAGGGCCTCCGACAGGCCCAGCCGCGCCATGGCGGCGGCGGCGTCGAAATCGACGATGTCCTTGGCCGGCCGTCCCGAATAGAGCCGCATCAGGATGGCGATCAGGCCGCTGACGATGTGGGCGTCGCTGTCGCCCCGGAACCTGATCGTGCCGTCCGCCTGGGGTTCGGTCACCAGCCATACCTGGCTGGCGCAGCCGCGCACCTTGTTGGCCTCGGAATGCTCGGCCTCGCTGAGCGGGGCCAGGTCCTTGCCCAGCTCGATCACGTAGCGATAGCGCTCTTCCCAGTCGCCGAGCAGTTCGAACTCGTCAGCCAGTTCGTCGAGGGCGGCGTCGATGGGGCGTTGCATGGCGCGGACTTAAGACGCGACAGCCGAAAGGGGAAGACCTTTAAGGCCGCGCCCGCGCCATCGACGTCCGCGCCTGGGCTTCGGGCAGGGTGACGACGGCGGTGAATCCTTGCCCAGGCGCGGATTTCAGCCGCAGGTTTCCGTCCATGGCCCGGGTCAGCAGGTCCACGATCGGCAGGCCCAGGCCCGCGCCCCCGGACGCGCGGGTCAGGGTGGCCCCGCCCTGTTCGAACGGGCGGATCAGCCGGGCCAGGTCGGTCGGGTCGGCGCCCTCGCCATGGTCGCGGATCTCGATCTCGACCAGGCCGCCGCCGATCTGTTTCGCCTCGATCACCACCAATCCGCCCTGGGGCGAGTGGGTGAGGGCGTTCTGCAGCAGGTTGGTCAGTATGGTGCGCAGGCCCCGGCCGTCGGCTTGCAGGCAGGGCAGGGTTCCGACCTCGGGCGTGACGATGCTGACGCCGCGGGCCAGGGCTTCGCCGCGCAGCTGCAGGACCACGTCCTCGACGGCGTCGTCCAGGCTCTCCTCGCCCAGGTCCAGGTCGGTCACGTGGCCTTCCAGGCGGGCGATCTCGACGATCTGGTTGACCAGCCGCAGCAGCTTCAGGCCGCTTTCGTGCACCAGGGTGGCGTATTCCTTGTACTGCGGCGCGCCCAGGGGGCCGTACAGCTCGCAGGACAGGATTTCTGAGAAGCCGATCACCGCGTTCAGCGGCGTGCGCAGTTCATGGCTGACCATCCGCAGGAACGAGCGTTTCTGATCGTCCAGCGCCTGCTGCCGCCGCGCGCGCGCCGCCGCCCGCCGGAAGGCGGTGGTTTGCGACATCAGGCCCGTATCGGCGCCGGCGCTTTCGCGCGGCGTCTCGGCGGGGCTCGAGGCGTCGGTGATCGCCGGTGGCGGCATGGGGACTCCCGGACCTTCTGTCCGTTACTTCGATGGGCCAGAATGAACCAAGGCGCTTACGAATCCGTTTCCATCCACAAGAAGCTCTGGCGTTAACGATCCCGCGCCGATTGTACGGCCTTGGGGGAGGGGGCTCCCGGCGTTACCCTTTGACGACGAAGACTCACCGGAAGGGATTCTCGCGGCCTTGCCCATCGACGGCGCCCCGCTCCAGACCGGCCCCAGGCCGGGTCAGGCCCATCTCTCGAGGGAAACCTCGCCGGGGGTCTTTGGCGCGGCGCATCTTTGGCGGCTCGGCTGGCTGGCGACCGTGATCTTCGCGACCGGCGCGGCGGCCTTCACGCCTGGCGTCGTCGGCCTTCCGATCTGGCTGGCCCTGGCGGCCGGCGCGCTTCCAGCCCTGGCCGCCTTGGCCATAAACGATCGGAGCGGCGACCGGCGCGACGAGCGCCTGCAATCCCTGATCCTGGTGCTTTGGGCCACCTGCGGCGCCGGCGCGGCGGTGGTGACCGGCGGCGTGTCCGGCGCGATGAGCGCCTGGATCCTGGCCCCCGTGGCGGCCGCCTCGACCCTGTCCTCGCCGCGACGCTTGGCCGAGGGCGCCAGCCTGGCCCTGATCGGCGGCGCCGTGGCGGCCCTGACCCAGCTGTCGGGCCTGGCCCCGCCCGCGCCCACCGGTCCGCTGGCCTTCATCCTGGGCTTCCTGTCGGTGGCCACCGTCGGGGTGGGCCTGGCCTCGGGCCTGATCCTCACCCACCGCCGCGCGGGTGAGCGCGACAACCGCCAGATCGGCGAACTCAACACCCTCCAGACCCTGGTCGACGGCGCGCCGCAGCTCTTGCTGGTGATCGCCAGCAACGGTCGGGTCAAGAGCGTGCGCGGGGCCGCGCCGCGCGGCGTCGCGACCCTCAACCTGGTCAACGAGGGCTTGGCCTCGGCCGCCTTGGCCGGCGACCGCCAGAAGGTCAGCGCCGCCCTGGCCGCCGCCCTCGACGGCGGCGAGGCCAGCGTCGCCTTCGCGCCGCTGCTGGATCCGACCCGCACCCTGTGCCTGGACCTGCGCCAGGTCTCGCCCGACCTGCTGGTGGGCGTCATGCGCGACGCCACGATCGAACGAGCCCGCGAGACCGCCCTGCAGCAGGCCCGCGCCGAGGCCGAAGGCCTGGCCGCCGGCCGCGCCCGCTTCCTGGCCAATATGAGCCACGAGCTGCGCACGCCGCTGAACGCCATCATGGGCTTTTCCGACATCATGCGCGCCCGGATGTTCGGTCCGCTGACCGATCGCTACGGCGAATACGCCGAGCTGATCCATGAGAGCGGCCGCCACCTGCTGGACCTGATCAACGACGTGCTGGACATGTCCAAGATCGAGGCCGAGCGCTTCGAGCTGCAGCGCGGCGAGTTCGACGCCCGCGAGGCGGTGACCGCCGCCATGCGGCTGCTGCGTGTCCAGGCCGACGCGGCCGGGGTGCAGCTGCGCGGCGTCCTGCCGCCGGGCGAGCTGGAGGTCGACGCCGACCGCCGGGCGCTCAAGCAGATCGTGCTGAACCTGGTGTCCAACGCCCTGAAGTTCACCCCGCGCGGCGGCCAGGTCACGGTCACGGCCGACGGCCACGACGGCGAGTTCGAGCTGGTGGTCGCCGACACCGGCGTCGGCATCAGTCCCGAGGACCTGGAACGCCTGGGCCGCCCCTACGAGCAGGCCGGCGGCGTCGACCAGCGCGCCAAGGGCACCGGCCTGGGCCTGTCGCTGGTGCGAGCCTTCGCCAAGCTGCACGGCGGCGAGATGCATATCGAAAGCCGCCTGGGCGCCGGCACCAGCGTCTCGGTGCGCATGCCGGTGCTGCTGAAAGCCTCGCGCCCGATGATGGAGGCGCCGTTGCTGGAGCCGCTGTCCCTGCCGGAGGTCGAGTCGGAAGAGGCGGAACTGGGGCCCAACGTCGTGAAGTTCGCCCCGCCTAGGTAGGGGCCTCACCCACTTGCCCCCACCTGGCGGCTGCGCCGCCTGTCCGCCCCCATAGGGGGCGGAGGACCGTTCGCGCGAACCTCTTCCCCCTTTGGGGGAAGACGGCCGAAGGCCCGTAGGGGGCAAGCGTTAGCCGCCCAAGCGCCTACCGAAGAAAAGCCCGTCCCGCCGCGAAATCCCCCACCTCCACATAGGCCCGCCGCACCACGTCCACGCCCGTCCGGCTGGTGAACACGAACTCCACCGTCGCCGCTTCGCGCGGGTCCAGGCGGCTCATGGCGTCGGCGGCTTCGCGGGGGAAGCGGAACGACAGGCCGGTCTTGGCGCCGGTCGGCAGCAGGGTGGGGGGCGCGGCGTCGCGGGTCTCGGCCCCGAACACCCGGCTGGCGTTGCGCGGCGCGGCGTTGGCGGCCAGGCCCTTGGCGTTGCGGGCGTTCAGATAGGGCCCCTGGGTGCGCAGGGTGTCGCGCACGACCAGGCGCGCGGTGTAGGGCTGGGCGTTGTCGGCGAAGACGGCCACGGCCAGCATGTCGTTGGCCCGGCCGGAAAGGCCGAACACCAGCCGGTCGCCGCCGAACCCGGCCGGCTGCGACAGCCGCCAGATCGGAATGGTCGCCGAGACCGAGCGGTCGGCCTGCCAGGTGGCGCGGTCGCCCGGATAGGTCATCCGCAGCATGGTCGAATAGCCGTCGAACGCCTGGCGCACGCGGCCGGCCGCTGTCTGTAGGTCCGGAGAGTTGCACGCCGCCACGCCGGCCTTGGCGCGGGCCCGCTGCTCCACGGCCTGGACCTGAACCTCGCTGACGCCCGAACGCAGGGTCGCGCCGCGCGCCTGGGCGCGGGCGGCGTCCAGGGCCGAGCCCACCGCGGGCTTGAACAGCCGGCAGCGCGCGTCGGCCGAGGTCATCAGCGTGCGTTCGTAGAGCTGGTCGGCGGCGGTGGCGGCATGGGCCTGACTCGACGCGCCGATCCCGGCGGTCGTGACGAAAATCCCTAGCCACCGCGCCATCCGACCCCCAAGGGTCTTTCTTGACGTCATAATCTCGTATTCTGCGAGAGCGGTTTCAGCAGGCAGCCTTAGGGCGCCGAGGTTGCGGTTCGGTTAGCGATGCTACTTTCGACGGACATCTGGGTCGGCGCGCTGATCCGGCGCGCGGAACTAGGCGGGGCCTTCGCCACGGTGGCCCGCAAGGGCGACCCGCGGGCCGGTGCGGTGCTGGTCAAGGCCGTCGACCGCCGCGCCAACACCGCCAAGCTCTATAGCGAAGCCACGCGTGGCGACGGCGAGCGGTTCTGGATGCAGCCCGTCCGCTCGGACTTCGAGCCGGATCTCGACGCCTACGCCGAACGCGCCGCGCGGATCGATCCGGATATCTGGGTGATCGAGATCGAGGACCGCGACGGGCGGCATTTCCTGACCGAGCCGGTGGAAGCGGAACCCAAGGGCTGAGGCGCGGTGCGTCCTTCGAGGTCCGCCGCGCGGACGCCTCAGGATGAGGATCTTTGTTGCTCTGAATCCCTCATCCCGAGGTGCGAGGCGTAGCCGAGCCTCGAAGGACGCACCGCGCCTACTCCCGCCGAAACGTCGCGACCAGCACGTCCCGCCGCGCCGGCACGCCCGGTTCCAGCGGGTGGATCGCCGTTACCCCGTGCAGCACGCGGTGGTCGTCCAGGAACACGCTGTCGCGCGGCCGCTCCAGGGTGAAGGCGCCTAGCCGCGCGCCCTTCGGCGCGAAGATGTCCGTGACCCCGCTGGCGACGTTGTGCCGTTCGACCAGCATGACGATCACCCAGTCGACGCCGTCGCGGTGCGCGCCTTCGGGGGTGGGCAGGCCCGTCTCGCCGTCGCCGGCCTCGATGCGGAACTGGTGCAGCTCCACGTGCCAGGCCTTGGGCGGATCGACGGTCAGCGGATGGAACAGCGCCAGGCCTTCGCGAAGGATCCCCTGGGTCACCGGATGCTCGGCCACGGTGTCGAGGATCGGTTCGAACCAGCGCTGCACCCCGCCGTTCAGGCCGTTGTAGTCGCGGCTTTGATAGTGCGGCTGATGCGGCTTGCGGACCAGGCCTCCAGGCGAGGCCGAGAACGCCGCGAAGCGCCGCCGCCGATAGCGGCCGCCGTCGGCCATGAAGCGGTCCAGGCCCAGATCGTTCCAACTGTCGGCGAAGGCGTCCCACCCGGCCAGGGCCTCGGGACCCAGCAAGGCGTCGGCCTCGGCCGGCGGGACGCGACAGAAGCCGGTGTCACGCAGGGCGGCGGTGATGTCGCCCTTTAAAGTGTCTGGCGGGATCAAGCGCTGCCTCCGGCGGAACGAGGTCTCCACATGGGGCGCCGGAGCGGTCGCGCCAAGTCCTGTTCCGTGTCCCGACGTTTATCCAGGAATCTCATTTCCCACGCCGTTAACCCTGCTCCTAAACCGGAACGAAAGCTCGATGCGGCAGGGTGTCCGGCGTCTCCCCGACCGCCCCGTCCGCCGCCGCCAGGCCTCAGCAAGGTTCCGATGCTTTTCCTGCTCAACGACGTCATTCTCAGCTTCGACGCGGCCGAACTGGCCCCGCCGCTCACCAGCGAGCGTTTCGCCAAGGTGTCGCTGAACTATGTCGGAAAGCTGGGTCAGGAGCTGTACGCCGCCGAGCCGCTGCTGCATCACAAGGATCCGGAGAAGGCCCGGCGCCTGGCCGCCTTGATCATCAGCAAGGCTCCGGACATCAACGCGGCGCTGTTCATCGCGCCGTCGCGGGGCTGCCTGGTCGATCAGGTGCAGGTGCGCTACGCGCAGCTGAGTCTGGAGATCATGGGATCGTTGTTCGAGCGTCAGAAGGCCGGCGCGCTGAGCAACGTGGAAGCCGACCGTCAGGTCTGGCGGCGTCTGGCGGCCTGACCGCGGGCCTGGACCATGGTCCAGGCCTGAAGACCCTGGTCGCCTAAAGGAACAGGCCGACCAGGCTGAACAGCCAACTCAAGATCATCGCCACCAGGACCAGACCGCCAAGCGCCACGCCCAGGCAGAGGGCGTTGCCTTGAGGGGTGCAGACGCCGCGTTGGTGGCGCGGCTCGTGAACCATAGCCATTGTCGTTTCCTCGCTCGCGGCCGCCCCTCTGCGTGGGCAGGTCCGCAGTAACGTCAGCATGACTCTAAAACCCCGCGAAGACTAGGGTCGTTCCGGGCTTTTCGTAGGCTGGGTACGGGGCGGAAGGTCGCACCACGCGCGGCGTCGGCGCGGGGTGGCAACCGTCACGTTTCGAGCGCATTTAGCGTGCGCCCTGGGGTTGTTCGCCGCCCCCGAGTCGCCAAACATTCCAAGGCCGCCTGGAGAATCCGCATGTCGTCACGCCCGATGTCCCGACGAGCCTTCGCCCTGTCCGCCGCCGTCGCGCCGCTGGTCGGAAGCGGAGTCGCCAGGGCCCGCGACGGCGGCGACTGGGCGCGCACCGAGACGCCGGGCTTTGTTCTGTACGGCAAGGTCGGGGAGAACACGCTGCGCGACTTCGCGCGCGATCTGGAGGATTTCGACGGCCTGCTGCGAACCTTGCACGGCGCGATGGAGCGTTCCGACGGGCGGCCGCTGCCGATCTATCTCGTGCCGCGCCGGTTCGACGAACTGCGGGTGAAGCCGGACCTGGACGAGAAGGTGAACGGCTTCTACTCGGCCTCGATCGGCGACGTCTTCGCGCTCATGAGCCTGGAGGGCGGCGAAGATCGCGGGCGCGCCACCCTGTTCCACGAATACACCCACCATTTCATGGCCCAGCACGCGCCGGCCGCCTATCCGTCCTGGCTGGTCGAGGGCTATGCGGAATATTTCAAGACCACGCGGTTCAAACCCGATGTCGTCGAGCTGGGCGTGACCAACGAGCGGATCGCCTGGCTGCGCGGCCGCGTCTGGGAGCCCTACGACCAGATCCTGGGCCGCCGGGCCCTCGAGGGCGGCCGTCGAGACGTCGGCGCCTTCTACGCCCAGTCCTGGATCCTGACCCATTACATGATGTCGGATCCCGACCGCCTGAAGCGCCTGACGGCCTATGCCGGGGCGGTGGCGGCCGGCGGCGACCCGGTCGGCGAGATGGTCACGGCGGCGGGCATGCCGCTGAGCGATCTCGAACGGACGCTCAAGCGCTACATGGCCAAGCTGCCGGGACTGCGCATGCCCCGGCCCGCGCCCAGCGCGACCGCGGCCCCCGTCACGCGGCTGCCGCCCTCGGCCGACGACCTGTTGCTGGAGAACCAGCGCCTGAAGCTGGGCGTGCCGCCCGCCGAACGGCCGGCCGTGCTGGCGATGATCCGCGAACGCGCCGCCCGCTATCCCGACGATCGCCTGGCCGACCTGGTCCTGGCCCGCGCCGAGAACGACTTCGGCGACCGCGCCAAGGCCCAGGCCATCCTCAAGCACCGGATCGAGGCGGATCCGCGCGACGTCGAGGCGATCCAGATGATGGGCTGGTCCTGCATGTTGCAGGCCCGCGGCGACCGGCCGCGCGCCGCCGAACTGCTGAACGAGGCGCGCAACTGGTTCGGCAAGGGCTTCAAGGTCGATCCGAACAGTCCCTTGCTGCTCTACGACTATGGGATCAGCCGACGCGGCGAGGCCGGCTATCCCAGCGACAACGTCGTCAATGTGCTGCTGCGGGCCGAGCAGCTGGCGCCGCAGGTGGCGGCCTTCCGGCTGGCGGCCGCCGACGCCCTGATGCGCCGCGATCGCTTCGAGGAGGCCGCCGCGATCCTGGAGCCGGTGTTCAACAATCCGCACGCCGGCCCCGAACGTCTCCAGGCCCGCGCCCGCTTCGAACAGGCCATGGCCCGGCGCCGTCCGGTCGGGGCCGGCGCCGAGGGCGACAAGGCCGCGCCGGCGAGCTGATCGTCGGCCTTGCTCACGGCGACGGTCCCCGCTTAGGTTCAACGCAACGTTGAGGGGGTGGCGCGCGTGAAGGGCTTTCTGAAGAGTCGCGGGATTTTGTCGGGACTGCTGGCGACCGCGTTTCTGGCGGCCGGATCGCCGGCCAAGGCCGAATGGCTGCGGGCCGAGAGCGATCACTTCGTGGTCTACGGCCGCAGCGAGAACGCGGTTCGCGAGTACGCGACCCAGCTCGAGGACTTCGATTCGCTGCTGCGCCGGCTTCACGGCCGCCCCAAGGACGAGGTCACGCCGCGCAAGCTGCCCGTGTATCTGGTCTCGGGCCTGGGACAGCTGAAGCGCGTGCTGCCCAGCGCCAAGGAGGGCATGGCGGGGGTCTATCTCTCCTCGGTGCCGGAGGTCTTCGTCGTGGCGATCCGCGACGGCGCCGGCGAGGGGGACCGGAACAAGGGCGACGACACGGTGCTGCACGAATACGTGCACCACTTCATGCTGCAGTACTATCCCAGCGCCTATCCGGCCTGGCTGGTCGAGGGCTACGCCGAATATTACATGACCGCCGACCTGGCCAGGTCGCGCATGGTGGTGGGCGGGGTGAACCGGGGACGGGCCTACAGCCTGACCCAGCCGGGCGGCTGGATCTCGATGGAGGACGTGCTGAGCAAGCGTCCTGGGGCGCTCAAGGAGCGGGACGTCTACGCCTATTACGCCCAGGCCTGGCTGCTGACCCACTACATCCTGTCCGACCCGGCGCGACACAAGCTGCTGGGCCCCTATCTGGACGCGGTGCGCTCCGGCGAGGATCCGGTCGAGGCCTGGCGGAAGGTCTATGGCGATGACCCGCAAGGTCTGCGCCGCAAGCTGCAGGCCTATATGAACCGGCCCATTCCGGCGGGCGCTCTGCCGCGGACCGGCGCGCTGGAGCCCGCCATCACCGTGACCCACCTGTCGCCCGGCGCCGACGACCTGCTTCTGGAAGGCCAGCGGCTGAAGCTGGGCGTGTCCAAGGACGAGGCCGCCGAAACCCTGGCCGACATCCGCGCCGCCGCCGCCAAGCGGCCGAAGGATCGGTTCAGCCAGCTGATCCTGGCCAGGGCCGAGACGACGTTCGGCGACCGCAAGGCCGGCGAGGCGATCCTCAATGGTCTGCTGACCGCCGATCCCAAGGACGAGGCGGCGCTGGTGGCGCTGGGGGAAAGCCGCCTGACCGCGGGAACGGACGATCCGGCCCAGCGCGTCGCCGACTTCGCCCAGGCCGGCAAGCTGTTCGCCCGCGCCTTCAAGGTCAATCCGGACAATCCCGAGACCCTGCACGGCTATGCGGAAGCCCACAGCCTGGAGCCGCTGACCGACGCCATGGCCGACATTCGCGTGCGGGCGGTGGTCCTGGCGCCGCAGGTCGGCCACCTGCGCCTCGACGCGGCCAAGGCCCTGATCCAGGTGAAGGACGTGGAGACGGCCCGCACCGTGCTCACCCCGCTGGCCAGCAATCCGCACGGCGGCGGCGAGGTCGAGGCGGCCCAGGCCCTGCTCAAGACCATCGACCCCAAGGCCGCCGACAGCGACAAGGCCGCGACGCCGGAGACGCCGAAGTCGGCCGCCAAGGCGTCGGCAGAGGGTGACAAGGCGGCCTCGGGGAGCTAACCCCCGGGGATGAGCACCTCCCTCGCCCTCGAGGCCGCGCGTCGGCGCACCTTCGCGATCATCAGCCACCCCGACGCCGGCAAGACCACCCTGACCGAGAACCTGCTGCTGGCCGGCGGGGCGATCCGCGCGGCCGGCGCCGTGCGGGCCCGCGGCCAGGCCCGGCGCACTCAGTCCGACTGGATGAAGATCGAACGCGAGCGCGGGATCTCGGTCTCGGCTTCGGTCATGACGTTCGACCACGACGGCCTGATGTTCAACCTGCTGGACACCCCGGGCCACGAGGACTTCTCGGAAGACACCTACCGCACCCTGACGGCCGCCGACGCGGCGATCATGGTGCTGGACGCCGCCAAGGGCATCGAGCCCCAGACCCTGAAGCTGTTCGAGGTGTGCCGCCTGCGCGACATCCCGATCATCACCTTCATCAACAAGATGGACCGCGAGGCCCAGGACCCGTTCGAGCTGCTGGACGAGGTCTCCTCGAAGCTGGCCCTGGACCCCGCGCCGCTGTTCTGGCCCGCCGGCTCGGGCGGGCGGTTCAAGGGCATGCTGGACCTGCGGGCCCAGACCTTCATCCCCTACGCCAAGAAGAGCTCGACCGACGAGGAGGGCCATCCGCCCGCCGTGTCGCTGAAGTCGAACGCCATCGTCCAGTACCTCGACCCCGAGGAGCTGTCGGAGGTGGAGGAGGGGGCCATGCTGGTCTCCGAGGCCGCCAAGCCGTTCGACGTGCAGAGCTTCCTGGAAGGCCACATGACGCCGGTGTTCTTCGGCTCGGCCCTGCGCCATTTCGGCGTCAACGAGCTGCTGGCCGGCATCGGCGCCTACGCCCCGCCGCCGCATCCGGCCAAGGTCAGCAAGGCGGGCGTGGACACCCACATCGCCCCCGGCGACAGCGAGGTCTCGGGCTTCGTGTTCAAGGTCCAGGCCAACATGGACCCCAATCACCGCGACCGGATCGCCTTCCTGCGCCTGACCAGCGGCCGCTTCACGCGCGGCATGAAGCTGAAGGCCCAGAACACCGGCAAGGCCATGAGCGTCAACGCGCCGATCATGTTCTTCGCCAGCGACCGCGAACTGGCCGAGGACGCCTTCGCCGGCGACGTGATCGGCATTCCCAACCACGGCGTGCTGCGGGTGGGCGACAGCCTGTCCGAGAGCGGGACCCTGCGCTTCGCCGGCCTGCCCAACTTCGCCCCGGAAATCCTGCGCCGCGTGCGGGTCAAGGATCCGCTGAAGGCCAAGCACCTGAAGAAGGCGCTGGAAGGCCTGGCCGAGGAGGGTGTGACCCAGCTGTTCCGCCCGATGATCGGCAGCTCGGACTTCATCGTCGGCGCCGTGGGCCAGCTGCAGTTCGAGGTCATGGCCGACCGCCTGGCCAACGAATACGCCCTGGACTGCATCTTCGAGGCCGCGCCCTACGCCGAGGCCCGCTGGATCAGCGGCGAGCGCGCCGACGTCGAGGACTTCACCAACAAGCACCGCACGGCCATGGCCCACGACATCGACGAACAGCCGGTGTTCCTGGGCAAGTCGTCCTGGGAGATCGGTTATGTCGCCGAACGTTACCCCAAGGTGCGGTTCGAGCGGACCAAGGAACGCGGCTAGGCCTCGCCGCCGCGCTGAACGGCCAAGCTTGTCCGTTCAGGTTGCCGGATTGATTTAATTCTACTTGACCGCGCATTGTCGCGGGCGGACCGTGCTGGCCCTCTTCCTCGCGATTGAAAGGTCGTCTGGAGTGACACGGGATCTGGGCAGGGTTGGGGGCGACCAAGCCGGACGTTCCGCGGGACGCCGGGCCGGCGGCGTCGTCGCGGTGCTGCTGCTGGCGATCGCGACGCCCGCCGCCGCGTTCCAGCAGTCCGTTCGCCCGGTGACGACGGCCGTTCCGACCGTCGCGGCGCCGACCGCCGCCCCCGCCGTCGCCGCGCCCAAGACCTACGCCGAATGCCTGCGGTCGTATGTCGGCCGGACGAACGCGACGGCCTATTGCCAGCGGTTGTTCCCCGACGCCGCGCCCGCCGCCGCGACGCCGTCCACGACCGTTCCTCCCGCCACGGCGCCCGCGCCTGAACCCGTCGACATCACGCCGCAGCTGAACAAGCTGATCGACTCTTGGCAAAATCGCCCGAAGACCCCGAAGCCGCCGGCCGATCCGCTGGCCGTCATCCCCGAGATCCAGGCCGCCTGCGCCCCCTATGCCGGCGTCCCCGAACGCTGGCGGCGCTGCACGGCCGACGCCTGGCGCACGGCCGGGATGCGCGGCCAGCCGCCGCTGGTCCTGCAGACCCCGCCCGTCGTCGCGCCGCCGCCCGTCGTCCAACCCCCGCCCGTTCAGCCGCCCGTCGTGTCGAAGCCGCCGGTCCAGACGCCGCCGACGCTGACGCCAAAGCCCGTCAAGCCCGAGCCGGTGCGGCCAAAGCCCGTGCCCGTAGTCGAGCCCGAGTCTCCGCCCGTGGCGGTGGTCGAACCGCCCCCGTCGCCGAGGCCGCCGCCGGTGGCGGGCGCGCCGGCGACGCCGGTGGAAGCGCCGCCTCCCGCCGAGCGGCCCGCGATACCGATCTGGCTGTGGCTGGTCGCCCTGGCCGCGGCCGCCGCCGGCGGCTTCGGTCTGGCCAAGCTGCTGAGCCGTGCGCGGGCGCCGTCGTCGCGGCCGTCCAGGGTCCAGGCCGCGCCGTGCACGCCCGATATCGCCCTGGTCGCCGATCCCGGCGTCGTCGTCCTGACCCCCGACGGTCCGCCGCGCGCCGGCATGGCGGTGTCGCTGCGGATCGAGCGCGCCGCCGACGACGGGGAGGTGAGGCTGGTGGACTATCCCACGCTGGAGACCGCGCCATGACCGATGCGGCCATGGTCGCGCCCACCGCCGGCGCCACGACCTGGCGCGCCCTGTTCGCCGAGGACGGCGGCGATCCGCTGGAGGCCTGCAAGGGCGCCCCGCCTCTGACCGAGGCGATCTCCCAGGCCGCCCAGAAGTTCCCCAGCGCCTGCTGGGAGGACGTCGAGGGCGGCTGCCGCCGCGAGGTCGACAAGCTGATGGACCTGTCGGTCGAGAGGGTGCTGTTCGACGGCTGGATAAAGCTGGAGCGTTTCAAAAAGTGCGTCGAGGAATCCAAGGCCCATCCCGACGACGTCTTCTTCCAGGACCTCGACGACCACAAGATCGCCTCCACCCACAAGCCGCGCATCGAGCTGCGCTACGGCGCGGTCAAGATCGCCGACCTCGATTTCGAGATGGAGCTGGCCCTGAAGGTGAAGGGCGTGCGGCTGGAGGTGCGCGGCGGCAAGGTCGTCTGCGCCACGGCCGGAATCTTCGCCGCCAGCGCCAAGCTGTCGCTGCACGACCAGGTGCTGATCGAGAAGGGCACGCCGGAGTTCTCGGCCCCGACCAAGATCCGGTTTTCCTGACGGGCGCGGCTCTTCCCTTTCCGCCCGAAGCGGCTAGGGAGGAAGCTCCAGGGTTCAGGAGATCCGCCGCATGTCCGTCGACGCCCCGCTCGCCATCGGCCTGGTCGCCCACGACGACAAGAAGGCGGCCCTGGTCGACTGGGCCGTGACGCACAAGGCGTTCCTGTCCCGGCACAAGCTCTACGCCACCGGCACCACGGGCGGGCGGATCCTCCAGGCCCTGCCGGACCTGACCCTGACCCGCCTGAAGAGCGGCCCGCTGGGCGGCGACCAGCAACTGGGCGCCCTGCTGGCCGAGGGGCTGCTGGACATGCTGGTGTTCTTCGTCGACCCGCTGTCGCCCCAGCCGCACGACGTCGACGTCAAGGCGCTGATCCGCATGGCGACCCTGGCCGACGTCCCCTTCGCCTGCAACCCGGCCACGGCCGACTTGATCGTGGCGGGGCGGTAGGCGGCTAGCCCGGGAACTTCAGCAAGTTCGGCCTCGGGATCGCGGCCTTGAACAAGCCCCGGGTCTTGGCGGTGTCGAGGCCGAAGTCGGCCCAGGCGCGAAGGAAGCCGGCGGCGGGCGTGGCGTCGGGCAAGGGCGACAGGACCAGTACGGGGCGGGCGGCCAGCAGCTTGCGGGCCGCGGCCCAGGCCTCGGGCTCGGCCGTGGCGTAGGCGCCGTCGCTGGCGACCAGCTCGGCGGCCAGGTCCGGATCGGCGAAGTGCAGGGTCACCGCCGTGTCGGCCGGCAGGTCGGCCAGGGCGCTCAGCGCCTCGATCACGCCGGTCAGCACCATCCTGGCGCCGCCGACCCGCCGCTCGCCGCCGGCCGCGCCGGCCAGGGTCCCGTCGGCGTTGCGGCGGACATGGGCCCAGCCGCCATAGCCGGGATCGGGTTTGCAGAGCGAGGCGGTCCAGAGATCGACGGAGGCGTTCATGCCTTTCTGTTTAGAGGCGGGTTCGGAAGCTGGCCAGGGGGGGGCGGGGAGGGGGGCGTCGTGACGAACGTCGTTCTCCGAGGCATGCTCGATCGACATCCACCGAGTCGGAGCCTGGCATGTCGGATCTCGTTCTCGCCATCCTGCACCACCTGCTGATCCTGTCGCTGGCGGGCCTTCTCGCCGTGGAGAGGGTCCTGGCGAGGCCTGGCTTGAGCGGAGCGTCCCTTGGGACGTTGGCGAGGATCGACGCCGCCTACGGGGCGACGGCGGGGCTGATCCTGGTGGTGGGGTTCTGCCGCGTCTATTGGGGCGCCAAGGGGCCGGCCTTCTATCTGGAGAATCCGGTGTTCTGGGCCAAGATCGCCGCCTTCGCGGTGGTCGGTCTGCTGTCGATCCTGCCGACGATCGCCATCCTGAAATGGCGCAAACATGCCAAGGCCGATCCGGCCTTCACGCCCGCCGCCGCCGACCTGGCCAAGGTGCGACGGGTGCTTAGCCTGGAGCTCGCGGTGTTCGCCCTGATCCCGATCTTCGCCGCCGCCATGGCGCGCGGCTACGGCCTCTAGCGGCCCGCGAACCCCCGCTCGGGCGGGAAGCGGAGAGCTGGGCCGGAACAGAGGGTAAACAGGATCTTAAAATCCATGGTTAACGTCATTTTCACTTGAGTGAACAATGTTCTAACAAGTGCGGCCGCGCGCGTTTTCCAATAAGGATCCGCCAAGCAAGAAGTGTGCCAATTCGGTGCAAAAACAGGGGTTTGACGGGTATTTTGGAACGAAGTGTAAACACGCTCCAAATATTTATGGTTAACGCCATCTTAAGGTCCGTTAACCGCTTGTTAAACGCGTTGGCTCCGGCTTTGCTACTCGTGCGTTGAACCCTTGCCGGACGTCCCGGCGTGGGACGGTCCGTGTGCGGAGTGCGCAGCGATGTTTGATTTCGGTCGTGATCTGAAGAGGCTCTTTGGAGTCGACGCCGGGGCGCCCGCCAGGGCCGCGGCGCATCGCGACGGACTGACCGGCGGCGACACCTCGCTGCTGGAGCTGCTGGACCTGCGCCTGCTGGTCAACGAGGCCCGCTCGGCCGACGTCGCCGCCGGCCGGATCGGCGCCAAGGACCGCGGCCACCGCCTGCTGGAGGCCGCCGTGGTCTGGCGCGAACTGGCCCGCCGCTCGGGCGACGCCACGGCTTTGCGCAAGGGCGCGGCTCAGGCCGAGGCCGCCGCCAGGATCTTCGAAGCCGAACACAAGCAGGACAGCCTGGCCGCCGCCCGCTGCGAGCAGGCGACCCTGGCCGTGCTGGGCGCCGACCTGTTCGGCGACGAGGGCCTGCACGCCGCCGCTGGCGCCACCCTGACCCTGGCCAAGACCGCGCCCGGTCACCGCTGCGCCATGGCCGAGGCCCTGCTGGCCGGGCTGGAAGGCCGCGTGGCCCTGGGCGAGAACGACCTGGATCGCGCCCTGGCCGCCGCCGAGGCCTTCGAGGCGCCGCTGCGGGGCCTGTCGGCCGCGCGCCGCGTCAAGGGCGGGGCCTCGCGCCTGCTGCTGGCCGACCAGCGCGCCGCCCGCGTCGAGCTGCTGCTGGCCTGCGCCGCCCGCTTGAAGGACCGCGCCCTGACCGAGGTGGCGCTGGAGGAGGCCAAGACCGCCGAGGCGGGCCTGGATCCTGATTTCGAACCCCTGGCCTGGTCGCGGCTTGAATCCCTGCGCGGCGCGGCCCTGGTGCAGCTGGGCGAGCTGGACGGCGAGATCAACCACATCGCCGACGGCGTCGAGGCCCTGGCCGCGGCGCTCGAGCCGGTCACCGCCGATCACAGCCCGATGGACTGGGCGCGGGGCCAGGCGGCCCTGGGCGCCGGCCTGCAGGCGATGGGCGAGGCCACCACCTCCGAGCGCTGCTTCGAGCGGGCGGTCACCTGCTACGACCGCGCCTCGCATATCCTCAAGACCCAGCCGGCCCTGGCCCTGCGCGCCATCGTGGCCAACAACCGCGCCCTCAGCCTGGCCCGCTGCGCCGAGCTGACCGCCGACCTGGCCGTGCTCGACGCCGCCGAAATGGCCTTCAAGGCCGAACTGGCCTCGATCCCCGGCGCCCGCGACCCGGCCGCCTGGGCCGTGACCCAGATGAACCTGGCTCGGCTCTACGAGGCCCGGGTCGAGATCACCGGCCGCGACGACGGCCGCCTCGATCGCGCCGCGATGGCCCTGGCCAGCGCCTTCGACATCTTCGCCGAACTGGGCCTGCGGTCGCTGACCGACCTGGCGGCTCAGGGGTTGCAGCGGGTCAAGCAGGCGCATGCCGCCTGACCCAAAATGAAACCGGACGGCCTCGAACGGGCCGGACCCAAGAACCAGTAGGGAAGACCCAGTGATCGCTTCGTTGCTCGCCGCCGCCGCTGTCTCGATCGTTCCGACCCCGGTCGCCGATCAGCCCGTCGTCACCCAGGTGAAGGACGTCCAGCCTCAGATCGCCGAAGCGATGCTCAGCTGCATGGTCAAGCGCGACGGCGGCCTGACCGCCTGCTCGGTGCAAAGCGAATTCCCCGCCGACATGGGCGTCGGCAAGGCCGCCGTGTCGATGGCCTCGCAGTTCCAGGTCGACCTGATGGGCCCCGACGGCAAGAGCCGCGCCGGCTCGTTCATCGACGTCCCGGTCCGCATCCGCATCCGCTAGGACGCGCGCCAGCAGGCCTCCCCCAAGGCTCGACCTAAGACGCGACACGCCCTAGCTTTTGGCGAGGTGGCGTTTCGGGGGCGACATGGGCGGGAGTTTCAGGGACTTGGACGTCTCACAGGCGATCTTTCTCGTCCTCTATCTGTTCATCGTCATCATGGGGCTGCGCGGCATGCCCTCGACGGTCCGCCGTCGCGCCGAGCCTCCGCGCTGCAAGGCCTGCGGGGCGCCGGTCGACACGAGCGCCGCGCCCCTCGGCCCCTGGGGCGGCTGGACTTGCGACGCCTGCGGCGGCCCCGTCGAGCCCGCCGGCGAACCGGAACTCCGGACCGGCCCGCGCGGCTGGATGGACCAACATCCGTGGGCGGTGCACGGCGCGATCTGGGGCCTGGTGGTCTGGGGCCTGCTGGCGGGCCGCGACCTGTGGCTGCGCGAACCCACGCCCGATCTCCTGACCTTGCCCCTGACCGTCGTGGGCGGCCTGGGCGTCGGCTGGCTGCTGACCCTGATGCACCGGCGCCGAGGCTAGGCGCGCGCGATCACCACCTCGGCGGCGGGCGATCGTCGTCCGGCGGCGGCGGCGCGTAGCGGTCGTCATAGCGCCGGTCGTCGTAGCGATCCTGCTCGCGGCCTCCCTCCCAGCGCCGGCGGTCGCGCTGGGTCTGCTCCCAGGCCGCGCGGCGCTCGCGTTCGCTTCGGGCCTGGCGCTCTTCCTCCCACCGCTGCTGGGCGAGCTCGACGCCGCTTTCGCCGTGATCGCGCTCCCATCGGTCGTCGACCGGCTCGGGCGGCGGCGCGAGATCGTCATCTTCATCGGCCCGTGCGGTCTGGACCGGCGCGTATCGAGGAGGAGCCGGCGCGGGAGCCGGAGCTGGACGGAAGCCCGGTGTCCTGACGAACAGCGCCTCGCGGCCCTTGGCCATGGCCTGGGCCGCCTCGGACAGCCCGACGTCCAGCGGACTGGTCTTGGCGACCACCGCCTTGGGCGGCTCGACCAGGCGGATGCGCAGGCCGTCGTTTCCGGTCGCCTCCGCCGGTGGATCCGGCCGCGTCAGCGCGGGCCAGACGGCCGTCGCCAGGGCGACCGTCGTCACGATCCCAGCCAGGGCGACGCCGGCGGCCAGGGCCGTCTTGTTCTTGGGCAGTTCCACTAGGGCGCTCCGGAGACGGAAGGCCCCTCGACGGGAAGGGAACGGGGTCGGGAGGCGCCAGTTCCGTGCGAACGCCCGTCTTCGAAAGGCGGCTCTAGGCCGCCGCGACGTCGCCGCTGGTGCGGCGCATGCGCCAGAAGCGGATGGTGCGCAGGGCCGCGTCGCGGGGCAAGGCGGCGTAGAGCTCGCCATAGGCCTTGGCCTTGCCCATGGCGTTGTCGTTCGGATCCAGGATCAGCAGGGCGAAGGTCAGGAACAGGGCGCGGTCGAAGTCCGCCGCCTTGCAGACCACCGACAGGGCGTCCAGCTCACGGCGCTCGATGATCTTGCGGGCGGTGTGGAAGTCGATGTCGGCCAGCTCGGCCAGGGCGACCAGGAACTGGGTGGTCCGGTTGGCGCGCAGCATGGCGACCAGGGCCTGGGGCGTGATCGCGCCGCGCAGCTTCAGCGCCACGATCTCCTTGACCGCCGCCTGATAGTCGGCCGGCAAGGCGCCGTCGCCGGCGGCGACGCGGTTGCGGCCGGCCTTCAGCGCCGCTTCCAGGATGGCTGGATCGACATTGGCGTTACGCTCCATGATCCGGTCGCGCAGGCGCGCCTCGGCCACGAAGTACATCTCGTTGAGCAGGTCCATCGGCATGGCCTTGCGGTCGATCACCGCCTCGTGCAGCTCGGGATTGGCCGCCGCGCGGTCGACCGCCGCCTCATGGGCCTCGCGCGACAGCACCGCGCCCTCGTTGCGCAGCAGCACGCCCAGGGTGGTGTCGTCGCCGCGCTCGACGATGGCGTCGGACACCAGGCTGGGCACCACCGGGCGCTGCGAGATGGCGCGCAGGTGGTCCTGGCCCTGGGTGCGGGCCACGTGCAGCAGGTCGGCTTCGCTGAGCTGGGGCGCGCCTTCCAGGATCGGACGGGCGATGGCGATGCTGTCGCTGGCCAGGGTCCGGGTCAGGGACGGCGGCGGCGTGGCGCTCGTGCCCAGCCGCTCGGCCAGCTCGATCCGCACGGCCTCTTCCATCTCGCCGGCCAACTGGCCCATCACGTCGTCGAACAGGCCCATCTCGACCTCGCCGTGACCGTCGGCGGCGAAGAACAGGTCGGTGACCCCGCGCAGCAGTTCGCGACGACGCGAGCTGGAGGGCTCATCGGCCAGGGCGATGAGGTCATGGAGGCGCGACTGGATCAAAGGCCTTCGTTCCGGGTCTTGGCGCGGCGGGCCGCGCTGTCGTCGTCATCGCCGTCGTCGCCGCGCGCGCCGGCCGCCAGCCAGTCGGCCGAACCGTGCATGGGGACGGCGTCCTTGGGCTCGGGCGGCGGCTCGCTGACCGTGACGAAGACGCGGTTGTCGACGCCGGCCGGCGGCGCGGCGTCGGGCGTCAGGCCATAGTCGCGACCCACCGAATAGAAGCGGGCGCCGGTCGCGCGGGTGTCGACGGCGGCGACCTGCGGGGCGGTTGGCGCGACCGGGGCGACGGCCGTCATGCGGGCGCTGCGGTAGCTTGACCAGTCCTTGGCCGGGGCCTGGGACTGGTCCGGCGTCGCGGCGGCGGCCGGCGACGGGCGCGGCGCGGCGTAGAGACTGGTCGGCAAGACCGGCGCGGTCGGGGCAGGCGGCGCGTAGGCGACCGGCGAGGGCGCGGCCCTATAGCCGGCCCAGGCCGCGAGCGGGGCGGGTTGCGCCGGAGCGGACGGCGCCGGGGCGGCGACATTGGTCATGGCCTGGCGCTTGTTGGCCCAGCCGAGCATCGGGCCGTCGTAGCGGGCGGCGGTCGCGGCGGACGCCTGCCGGGGCGTTGTCGGGCCATAGCGGCTCTCGCGCGCGCCCTCGGCGTACGCCGGGGCGGCGAGGCTGAACAGCACGGGCAGGAGCAGGGCGAAACGCATGAACCGGTCCGAAACGAGCGCGGGATCGCCCCGATTGATAGGCGCCCGGACTTAATCTTGACCTAACGCGGCCCGACCTCGCCGAAAGATTGTGGTGTTATGTCGCGTTTTCGACCTTGAGCAGGCGTCGGCGCGCGCGGCGGTCAGCGACCGCGCCACCAGGCCAACAGGCGGCGTTCGGCCAGGCTGATCAGGCCGTGCAGGACCACCCCCATCACCGCCAGCACCACCAGGGCGGCGAACACCCGGGCGGTCTGCAGGCGGTTGGAGGCCTCCAGGATGCGCCAGGCCAGGCCCTGGTTGCCGCCCGATCCGGCCACGAATTCCGCGACCACGGCGCCGACCACGGCCAGGCCGGCCGCCACCTTGTGGCCCTCCAGCAGGGCGGGCACGGCCGAGGGCAGCCGCAGCCGCCACAGCCTCTGGACGCGACGCGCGCCATAGAGGTCGAACAGGCGGGAAAGGTCCGGATCGACGGCCTTCAGGCCGGTCAGGGCCCCCGAGAAGATCGGGAAGAACGCCGCCACCGCCGCCAGGGCGACGACGGCGCGCTGAGGGTGCTCGATCCCGGCCCAGATGGTCATCAACGGCCCGATGGCCACCAAAGGCGTGACCTGCAGGGTGACGGCCACGGGGCGCACGGCGTCCTCGACGGTCGGGTTCAGGCTGACCAGCAGCGCCAGGCCGCAGGCCAGGGCGCTGGCCAGGGCCAGGCCGATCAGGGCGGTCGACAGGGTGTTCCAGGCGCTGGCCAGCAGCAGCGGCCAGCCCTCGGCCAGCGCCGCGCCGATCGCCGACGGGGCGGGCAGGATGTAGACGGGCACGGCCAGCACCCGGCAGGCGGTTTCCCAGGCGGCCAGCAAGAGGACGATCAAGAGGAGCGGGGCGAGGACGCGGGTCATGCGGAACAGGCCCTCCCCCTGTGGGGGAGGCGGCCCGAATGGGCCGGAGGGGGGAGTCGTCCCACCTCGGCAGGTTCCCCCCACCGATCGCTTCGCGATCGCCTCCCCCACAGGGGGAGGGACTGGTGCGGAGCGATCATGCCGCCACCCCTTGAGCCAACAGCCGCGACACCGCCTCGGCCGTCTCGCGGAACGCCGCCGTGGCGCGGAAGCCCGGCGGGCGGACCACCGGGCCGTCGACCGCCACCTCGCCGGCGATGCGGCCGGGGGCGGCGGTCATCACCACCACCCGGCGGGCCATGTAGACGGCCTCCTCGACATTGTGGGTCACGAAGACCACGGCCGGGGCCAGCTCGGCCGCCAGGGCCAGGACGTCGTCGGCCAGGGCGCGGCGGGTGATCTCGTCCAGGGCCGCGAACGGCTCGTCCAGCAGCAGCAGGCGCGGGCGGGTGACCAGGGCGCGGGCCAGGGCGGCGCGCATGGCCATGCCGCCCGACAGCTGGGCGGGGCGGGCGTTCTCGACGCCCCTCAGTCCGACCTTGTCCAGGGCTTGAACGGCATGGTCGCGGGCCTCGCGCCTGGCGGTCCCGGCCAGCTCCAGCGGCAGGGCGACATTGGCCGCCGCGCTCATCCACGGGGCCAGGGTCGGGGCCTGGAAGACCACCGAGGTCTCGCCCCGTCCGGCGGCGCGGCTCACGGTCCCGCGGGTCGGCGGCTCCAGCCCGGCCAGCAGCCGCAGGGCGGTGGACTTGCCGCAGCCGGACGGCCCGACCAGGGCGACGATCTCGCCGGGGTTCAGCGCCAGGTCGACCGGGCCGAGGGCGCGGCCTCGGCCGGGGTAGTCGACTTCGACCTGTTGGAGAGATGCGATGCTCAACGGCTGTCATCCCGGACGAGCGCGCAGCGCGAAGATCCGGGACCGACGCGTGAACTCAGCGCTTCCGGCGGTCCCGGATCGGCGGCCCTTCGGGCCTTGTCCGGGATGACAATCGATATGAGAGCGAAAGAGGTCACTTCGGCAGGAAATCCAGGGTGTAGGCCGACCTGTAGTCCATGTCCTTCGGGTACACCCCCTGCTCGGACGCGACCTGGAAAAACTCGGCCCAGCGCGTGTCGTCCATCTTGCCCACGCCCTGGCGCGGCACGATGCCGTAGGCGCGCATCTTCTCGCGGGCCTGGTCCAGGACGTCCTGGGTCATTTCCGGATTGTCCTTGAGGATCAGGGCGTCGCCCGGTTTGGGGTCGCCGTAGAGGTAGCTGGTCCAGCCGGCCGCGGTAGCCTCGACGAAGGCCTTCACGGCCGCCGGGTTCTTGGCGATCAGGGCGTCGGGGACCAGGGCGAACGAGGCGTAGGCGGGATAGCCGTCGTCGGCCAGCAGGAAGACCTTCGGGGTGATCTTGCCCTCCTTCTGGATCAGGTAGGGCTCGGACGTCGCATAGCCCTGCTGGACCACGGACTTGTCTGCCAGGAACGGCGCGGCCGAGTAGTTGTACTTGCGCACCTGGTCGTCGGTGAAGCCGTGCTTGGCCTTCAGCCACACCCAGAAGGCGGTGATCGAGGCGTCCGACAGCAGGATCGGGTGGCCCTTCATGTCGGCGATGGAATTGATGCCCTGGCCGTCGTGGGCGATCAGCACCTGGGGATCCTTATCCATGAAGGCGGCGACGGCTTTGACCGGCACCTTCTCCTTGGCCAGGTTCAGCACGATGAAGCTGTTGGAGCCGACGCCGACGTCGACCGCGCCGGTCGCCAGCAGCTGGGGCACGTTCACGCCCGGACCGCCCTGGATCAGGGTCACGTCCAGGCCGCGCTTGGCGTATTCGCCGGTCGCCACGGCCTGGTAATAGCCGCCCAGCTCGGCCTCGCCCTTCCAGTCGGTGGCCAGCTTCAGCACCGTGCGGCCAGGAGTCGGGGCCGCCTCCTTCTTGGCCGGCGAACAGGCCGCCAGCACGGCGCAGACGGCCAGGGCGGCCAGGCGCAGGATCTTCATGGTCGTCTCCCCGAATTGCCGGGTGAGGTTAGTGGTGGAGAAGGTGGTAG
Source organism: Caulobacter sp. Root487D2Y (assembly GCF_001427165.1). Classification (NCBI taxonomy): domain Bacteria; kingdom Pseudomonadati; phylum Pseudomonadota; class Alphaproteobacteria; order Caulobacterales; family Caulobacteraceae; genus Caulobacter; species Caulobacter sp. Root487D2Y. The sequence continues at coordinate 384,907 of NZ_LMFD01000009.1, read as the reverse complement.
GGAAGCCTAGTTCCTCCCCCTGTGGGGGAGGCGGCCGAAGGCCGGTGGGGGGAGTTGTCGGATCGTCGATCCGGGTTGTGGTCGTCTGCCGATCGCTCCCCCCTCCGTCGGCTTCGCCGACACCTCCCCCACAGGGGGAGGACCTTCTACTTCCGCGCCAGCCACCGGCTGACCTTGGCGTACAGCACCTCGCGCTGCACCGGCTTGGCCACGTGGTCGACCATGCCGGCGGCGTAGCAGCGCTCGACCTGCTGGGGCAGGGCGTCGGCGCTCATGGCGATGATCGGCACGTCGCCGGCCCCGCCGTCCAGCGCCTTGATGGCCCGGGTGGCGGCCAAGCCGTCCATCTCGGGCATGTGGATGTCCATCAGGATGATGTCGAAGCCGCCGCGCGCCGCCTTGGCCACCGCCTGCTCGCCGTTGTCGGCGGTCTCGACCTGGCAGCCGACCAGGGTCAGCAAGGCCGCGCCGATCTCGCGGTTCATCGGGTGGTCGTCGACCAGCAGTATGCGGGCCGCGCCCGGCGTGGCGACGGGTCCGGGCTCGACGGCGTCATAGGCCTCGACCTGGGGCGCCTGCAGCTCGAGCCAGAAGGCCGAGCCGTGGTTCAGGGCGCTGTCGACGCCGATCTTGCCGCCCATCAGCTCGACCAGCGCCTTGCTGATCGCCAGACCCAGTCCCGCGCCGCCGTAGGGCCGGCTGGCCGAGCTGTCGATCTGGCTGAAGCGCTGGAACAGCCGGCCTTGCTGCTCGATGGCGATGCCGACGCCGGTGTCGATGATCTCGAACTTGAGTCGGTCCTCGAGTTCTCCGGGTTCGATGGTCAGGCAGGCGCGGATCCGTCCCGCCTCGGTGAACTTCACCGCGTTGTTGAGCAGGTTCAGCAGCACCTGGCGCAGGCGCAGGCCGTCCAGGTCGTGCAGCCCGCCGACCGGATCGACGACCTCGACCTCCAGCGTCAGCCCCTTGTTCTCGGCTTCGGGCCGGATGATCCCGACCGCGTCGTGCAGCACCGCCGCCGCCGAGGTCGGCTGGAACAAAAGCTCCACCTGGCCCGCCTCGACCCGCGAGAAGTCGAGGATGTCGTTGACGACGGTCAGCAGGGCCGTGCCGGCGCTGTCGATCAGGCTCAGCTGGCGGCGGACGTCGGGCGGCAGGTCCTGGCGTTCGACCAGCAGCTGCGAGAAGCCCAGCATGCTGTTCAGCGGCGTGCGGATCTCATGGCTCATGGTGGCCAGGAACTCGGTCTTGGCCTCGTTGGCGGCCAGGGCCCGGGCCCGGGCGGCGCGGGTCAGCTGCTCGCGGCGCACCAGCAGGCGGCGCAGGCGCTCCTGCTGGGCCAGGGCCAGGCCCGCGGCCAGGCTGGTGACGAACAGCACCCCGACGAACACCTGGACCAGCCGGTTCTGGTGGGCCTGGGACCAATTGGTCGAGATCTGCGGCCCCCACAGCCCGTGGACGGTCAGCGGAATGGCGACGCAGGCGACGATCAGCGAGGCCTGGGCCGCTCCGCGCGGACCCAGGCGGAAGGCGGCCAGCAGCGCGACGGGGAACAGCAGGAACGGCGCGGGCAGCCCCTTGGCGTGGAACACCGTCGCCGTCAGGACCGCCACCAGCAGGCCTAGCCCCAGCGTTTCAGGCATCGGGCGCTGGAAGGCGCGGCGATGCTCGCTGTCCAGCAGGACCAGCACGGCCGGCAGCACGATCGCCATGCCCAGCACGCCGCACAGGAACCAGTCGGTCAGCAAGGTCACGAAGGGAAGGCCGTAGACCATGGCCAGGACGGTCGCGGCGACCACGGCCATCAACAGGGTGACCGGCGCGGTCAGGGTGGTCAGCAGGGCCAGCTGCCGCATGGTCCGCACCCGCGGCGGTCCGCCGAAGAAACGCCGGGTCACCCGCCAGACCAGCAGGGCCTCGCCGACGTCGACCAGGGTGTAGAGGGCGGCGCGGCCGACTCCGTCGCCGACCAGAAGATCGATGGCCATGTGGCCGATCACGGCGACGATCGTCAGGATGGCGCCGCGCCGCGGGCTCAGCACCAGCAGGCCGCCGGCCAGCAGGGCGTTCGACGGCCACAGGGTCGCGACGCCAAGGGCGTTGCGGGTCAGGAAATCGCTGAACGCCTGGCTGGCCAGCAACGCCACGGCCAGGACGAGCAGGACCCTGTCCTGCCGTCGCTGTTCCTGATGGGCGACGTTAGCCTGCATTGTTTTCCCGTTCCCCGGACGGGAAGAAATACGCGACCAGGGGCGTTACGTTTCGTCGATACGCGATGCTGTGACGCTTTGCCGCATCCTAAGGTGAAGTTCAATCGCCTCGGGGTTGCGGTTTGTCCCGGTTCAGGATTTCGCGCCGCCGCCAGGCGTCGATCCGGGTCATCAACGGGGTGGCGGTGACGCCGTGGACGAGGATCGAGCACAGCACGACGAAGCCGGTGATCGCCCAGAGCCCGTCCCAGCCATGAAAGTCGCCGTGGTTGAGGCCGTAGGCCAGGTAGTAGAACGACCCGATCCCGCGAATGCCGAAAAAGGCCACTACCGCGCGCTCCCGCATAGAGTGCGGCGCGCCGATCAGGCCGATCCAACCGGCCAGCGGCCGAACGATGAAGACCAGCGCCAGCCCGAACGCCGCCTCCCTCCAGGTCAGGGAATCCAGCAGGCCGCCCGCCACGGCCCCGCCCAGCAACACCAGGACCAGCATCATCAGCAGGCGCTCCACCTGTTCGGCGAAGTCGTGCATGGCCTCGTGGAACTGGTGGTCGCGCTCGGTCGCCCGCAGGGCCAGGGCGGCGACGAACACCGCCAGGAAGCCGTAGCCGTGGGCGGCCTCGGCGACGCCGTAGGCCACCAAGGTCGCGCCCAGGGCCACCAGGCCGTCGCCGGTGCCCGAGATCCTGGCGTGCGGGGCCTTGAACGTGGCCCAGCCCAGCGCCTTGCCCACCGCCCAGCCGACCCCGGCCCCGGCGACCACGCGCCACAGCACGTCGACCGCGAGCCAGTGGGTGATCAGGGGCTGGCCCACGACCCCGCCGGCCAGGGCGACGGCGACCGCCAGGTGCACGAACGGGAAGGCGAAGCCGTCGTTGAGGCCGGCCTCGGAGGTCAGGGCGAAGCGGGCCTCGCCGTCCTCGCCCGACCGGGGCGGTCCGACCTGGACGTCGGAGGCCAGCACCGGATCGGTGGGGGCCAGGGCGCCGCCCAGCAGCAGGGCCGAGGCCAGGCCCAGCCCCAGGCCGTGGACGCCCATCAGGGTCACCGCGATGATGCTCAGCGGCATGGTGATGGCGATCAGCCGCCAGGACGAGCCCCAACGCCGCCAGCCGATCCGCCGGTCGATCTTCAGCCCCGCGCCCATCAGCGAGACGATCACCACGATCTCGGTCAGCCGCTCGGTCAGGGTCGAGAACCGCACGGGATCGGAACGGAAGGGCAGGACGCCGCCCTGGAACACCATCACGCCGATCAGCACGCAGAGGATGGCCAGGGAGAGCGGCAGGCGGCTGAGCGCCATCGGCAGCCACGCGACCAGCAGCACGACGACGCCGAGGCCAAGCAGGAACAGCAGATACGGGTCGAACATGCGTCCCTAACGCACAGGCGGCCTGACCGGGGGCGCCGCTGGCGCCGAACTGGGGGCCTCGCGCCGGACGCCCGAACCCGGCCGCGCCGTCGGGCGTTATGACCCCGGACCCTCAGGTCCAAGAGCTGGGAGCGTCATGGACAAGCTGTTCGCCAAATTCGCCAACGCCACCGCGCGGATCACCGGCAGCCCGCCGGCCTTCATCGTCTGCGTGCTGCTGGTCGCCGTCTGGGCCGCCACCGGGCCGATCTTCAAGTTCTCCGAGACCTGGCAGCTGGTGATCAACACCGGCACCACGATCATCACCTTCCTGATGGTGTTCCTGATCCAGAACACCCAGAACCGCGACGCCGCGGCGGTTCAGACCAAGCTCGACGAGCTGATCCTGACCTCCGCCGCCGAGAACGACTTCATGGGCATCGAGAAGCTGACCGAGAAGGAGCTGGCGGCCATGCACGCCCGCTGCACCGAGCACGCCCAGATCGCCCAGGACCGGCTGGACAAGGTCGCCGCCGAGCGTGAGTCCCGCAAGGGCGCCAAGGCCTCGCCGAAGGCCAAGCGCGCCCCGGCCAGCCGCCCGGCCGCCAAGAACGCGCCGGCGCGGCGGGTGAAGACGTCTTAAGGTCTAGCTCGAGATCTCACCTGGCCCGTTCCCCAACCACCGTCATTCCGGGCCTTGTGCCCGGAACCCCTCCTTCAGCCGACGGTGAAGCAAAATGGCGCGCTGGCGCGCCACACCTCCGCACCTGCGGCGGAGAAAGGGGTTCCGGGCACAAGGCCCGGAATGACGGTTGAAAAGGGGGATTGGAGAAGCATGAAGGACTGGAACCCCTACTTCTTCTCCAACAACAGCTGACCCTGCTTCTTGACCTGGCCGGTGATCTTGCCGGCGATCACGCCCAGCAGGCCGGGCAGGACGACGTCCATCCGCACCGAATCCTCGAACACCGTCAGCACGCCGGAGATCGGCTGGCCCATGGCCTGGGCCGAGAAGGTCAGGGCGTCGCCGGTCCAGCTCTTCTGGACGTCCTTCACCATGCCGCCGGTTTGGCTCAGCAGTTGGCCGAACCCTTCGTCGATCCGGCGGCGCGCTTCGGCGAGGCCCAGCTGGTGGGGAAGGGTGATGGTGATCGGCTTGCTCATGCGCGCGGCGCTCCTGCTGTCGGGGTCTAAACGCCCGTCGGCGACATATGGGGGCGACGCGGTCATATCATACGTCCGGAACTGACGTATAGAGCGGCGAAGGTTCGGCATCCAAGGAGGACGCCATGACCGACATCGCCATGCCCAGCCTGTTCCAGCCCCAGCCCCGCTCGGTCCGGTTCACCCGTCCCGGTCGGCCCGGCGGCCTGCTCGGGGCGCTGAACTACGCCGGCGTCCTGATGGTCTGGGGCGCGCTGTTCGTGTGGGATCCCCGGCTGGCCATGCAGGTGCTCCGCGAGCGTCGCGCCGACTCCCCGATCCGCCGTCGCCCCTAGCCAAATCCGCCAGACGGTGGGATGGCAGGGACATGCAGCGCACCGTCTCGATCGCCCATGCCAGCCACCGCCTGAAGGCCCCGTTCCGCATCTCGCGCGGAGTCAAGACCGCCGCCGAGGTGGTGGTGGTCGAGATCGTCGAGGGCGAGCTGATCGGGAGAGGCGAGAGCGTGCCCTACGCCCGCTACGACGAGACGGTCGACAGCGTGATCGCCCAGCTCCAGCCCGCCGCCCAGGCCCTGCGCGAAGGCGCGCGGCCGCACGACGCCCTGGCGCGGCTGACGCCCGGCGCGGCCCGCAACGCCCTGGACTGCGCCCTGTGGGACCTGCGGGCCAAGCGCGAGGGGCTCAGCGTCGAGGCCCTGACCGCCTTGCCCGTGCCCGACACCCTGGTCACCGCCGTCACCGTCAGCCTGGACAGCGTCGAGGCCATGGGTGCGGCGGCCCGCGCCGTGGCCGGCGCGCCGCTGATCAAGGTCAAGCTGTCGGCCGAGGATCCCGCCGCCCGGCTGTTGGCCGTGGCCAGGGCCGCGCCGAACGCCCGGCTGATCGTCGATCCTAACGAGGGCTGGGACTTCGCCATGCTCGACGGCCTCAAGCCCGTGCTGTCGGACCTCGACATCGCCCTGGTCGAGCAGCCCCTGCCGGCCGGCCACGACCAGGCGCTGGAAGGCTACGATCCGCCGTATCCGATCTGCGCCGACGAGTCGGTGCACACCGCCGAAGACCTGGCCGCCCTGCGCGGCCGCTACCGCGCCGTGAATCTCAAACTCGACAAGGCCGGCGGCCTGACCGAGGCCCTGCTGATGCTGGAGGAGGCCCGCAACCATGGCTTCACGCTGATGGTCGGCTGCATGGTCGCCTCGTCCCTGGCCATAGCGCCCGCCCTGCACCTGGCGGGGTCGTGCGCCTTCGCGGACCTGGACGGGCCGTGGTGGCTGGCGCAGGACCATCCCGGCGGCTGTCGGGTGGCCGACGGGCGGATGACGCGGCCGGCCGAGGGGTTCTGGGGCGACGGCCTGACGGCGACGGGCTTGTGGCTCTGACGGGCTGAACTCCAGCTGTACTTTCATGCCCGCTGCCGTAACCTCTGATTGAAAAATCAAGGAGGTGTCGTCATGCGTAAGCGTTCGATGATTTTGGCGGTCGCGGCTGTCTCCATCCTGCTCGCGCCCCAGGCGCTGGTTCCCAGGGCCCAGGCCTTCGGCACCATCCGCGCCTTGGGCCAGAACGCCGAGCATGAGCGCATCACCCGCAGCGGCCTGGCCTCGTTCGGGTTCGGCCCGCAGTCGCTGGGACAGCTGGCCGGGGCCAACGGCACGTGGGGCGCGGTCGGGACGCCCGACAATCCGGACCGGGGCCTGTCGAACCTCAAGGCCGCCCACTGCGACGGCGGCGACTTCTTCGACGCTCCCGGATATCCGCAGAGCCAATCCGGCGCCGTGACCACCCTGACCGCGTGCCGCACCTACGTGATCACCCACATCAACGCCGCGGTGACCGACGCCGCTGGCCTGGTGAAGCCCAACCTCGAGCTGGACAGCACCAGCATCTGGGGCGGCTGCATCTTCAACGGCGCCAAGGGGCGGGCCAAGTGCAACGTCTTCGAGGACATGGGCCTGGTCTTCCATGCCGCCCAGGACTTCTATTCGCACAGCAACTGGACCGACGCGCCGCGCGCCGCGCCCTCGATCGATGATCCCCAGGGGCTGAACCATACCGCCCCCGCGCTCTGGCTGGCGCCGGGCGGCGGCGGGGTGTTTCCGTCGGGACTGATCAGCGGCTGCTACGAGGGCTTTCCCGAATTCGCCCATTGCCCCGGGCGGATCAAGCACGCGGTGCTCAACAAGGACACCACCGGCACGGCGCGCGGGATGCCGGCCTACACGCGCGCCATGAGCGTCGCCGCCCAGGACACCCGCAACAAGTGGACCTATCTGGAGAAGCGGCTGGTCGCGGTCTACGGCGCGCCGCGCGGCAACAAGATGATCTGCGTGCTGAAGCGGGACGATCCGGCAAGCTGCTAGAATCCTTGTCCTTATGGGAGAGGGTTCAAGCGCTCGCGCGCCGCCCACACCGCGTGGGTCCCGCTGCTGATCTTATGGGGCAGGGCGATGCGGCACGTCGGGGTCATGGTCTTGGCGTCGACCACCAGGCACTCCGACGCGCCCCGGTTCTCGTCGATGATGAAGCTGACCAGGTAGCCGTCGTCCTCGCTGGTCGCCCCGACGCGCGGCGCGAACGGGGCCTCGCTGGCGTAGCGGCCGGGCTCCAGGGGCAGGCTCCAGCTCTGGCCCGTCTCCAGGTCGTGCTTGACGAAGCCGTTGAACAGGAACCAGCCCGGCTTGGCGGTGGTCGAATAGGCGTAGCGGTAGGGCCGCCCGGCGTAGGCCTGGTTGAACATGCCGAACTCCAGGATCCGCTCGTCCAGGTGATGCTCGGTCGTCTCGCCGGTCGCCAGGTTGAACCGCCAGCGATGCAGCTTGGGGCGGAAGCTGTGCTCGTCCAGATAGGCCATCAGGTGGCCGTGGCCCTCGGGCGCGTCCTCCAGCGGGCGCGGTGTCGGGTTTTCCTGGAAGTAGCCGTCCAGAACGATCTCGTCGCCGTCCTCATAGGCGTTCAGCCCGTGCAGGACGTAGGTCGGGGCGGCCTCGAACCAGCGCACCGCGCCGCCGTGACGCGGCAAGATCCCGAACCGCGAGGGCACGCCCTTGTGCAGGCGCACGGCGTGGATGCCGCGCTCCAGCAGGCCCGCGTCCCAGAACACCGGCAGGTCGTTGAGGATCGAATAGTTCGCGGTGAACGCCATGTCGTGCGGCAGGCGCGGGCCGGGCAGGTCGATCGGCTGATAGACCGTGCGCCGGCCGTTCGCGTCGACCACGCCGTAGTGCATGTAGGGCGCGTGCTTTGAGTAGTTGAAGAACAGCAGCTCGCCCGTCGCCTCGTCGACCTTGGCGTGGGCCGATACGCCGTCCAGCGGCGCCCACGACGCGACGCCCAGGTTCTCCAGGGTCAGGGGATCCAGGCGATAGGCCTCGCCGCACTGGTAGAAGGTGGCGATCGCCTCGCCGCGATGGACGACGATGTCGGTGCTGGCGGTGTCCTTCAGGCCGCCATGGGCGCCGAAGCCCGGTCGCTTGGACGTGCCCGGACCATCCGCGAGACCGCCCCACAGGCTCTCGCCGGCTTCCTGCTCGGCCTCGAACCCGCGCGTGCGGATGAAGCGGTTGCGATAGCTGGCCTGGCCGTTCTGGAATTCGATCTGATGGACCATGCCGTCGCCGTCGAACGGGTGATAGCGGCCCAGAGGCTGGTGCACGGGGTTTTCGGTGTTGCGCAGATAGACGCCGTCCAGGTCGGTCGGGATCGCGCCCTCCAGCACCTCCAGATCGGCCGCGTCGACCTCCTCGTGCAGCGGCGTCCAGGCCCCGGTCAGGTAGGGGTGGTTGGTCGGCCGCAGCGACGCGCGGACCGGCGGCAGGCGCCTAATCTGCATGGCGATCTTCATGACGGTCCTCCCGGCCCTAAAATCGTTCCTAACCCTAGAACGCCAGTCTCATTGCACAAATGACGGAAAATCGAACCGGACCGCATGAGCGCCGTTCTTCCGCCGCCAGAACCGGTCTAGGTGATCGCCAAGCGCTGCCTCCGCGAGGTTCCCATGCCCTTCGACTCGCCGCCCCCCGTCGAACAGGTGATCGTCACCGCCGCCCGTCTGCCGCCCGCCGCCGCCGAGGCGGCCTTCTCGGCGGTCCATCTCAGCGAGCGCGACCTGGCCACGACCCAGCGGGTCGACGAGGCGATCAGCCGGACGCCCGGCGTCTCGCTGTTTCGCCGCACCTCCAGCCTGTCGGCCAATCCGACCACCCAGGGCATCAGCCTGCGGGCCATCGCCCCGTCGGGCGCGGGGCGCACCCTGGTCACTCTGGACGGCGTGCCGCTGAACGACCCGTTCGGCGGCTGGGTGATCTGGTCGCAGCTGGCCCCGGAGTCCCTGAGCGGCGTCGACATCGTGCGTGGGGCGGGGGCGGGCCCTTACGGCGCCGGCGCCTTGACCGGGGTGATCGGCTTGAAGGAGCGCGACGCGGGCATCGCCGGCGACGTTTCGGTCGGCGAGCTGGGCAGCCGGCGCGCCTCGGCGGCGGCGGTCTCGACCCTGGGGCGGTTCGAAGTCTTCGGCGCGGCCCTCTACGACAAGTCCGACGGCTACGTGCCGGTGCGCGGCGACGCTCGGGGCGCGGCCGACACCAGGACGGATCTCGAGGCCAAGAGCATCTCCGGCCGGATCGACATGGCCACGGGCCTGGGCCTGCTGTCGCTGCGCGGCGGGTTCTTCGAGGAGGATCGCGGGGCGGGCCTGGTCGGGGCGCGCGCCAACGCCTCGGGCAACGTGCTCAGCGCCACCCTGGTGCGGGCTCCGCGGGGTCAGGCCCTGGGCTGGCGGCTGCAGGCCTGGCGGCGGACCAGCGACCTGTTCAACAGCTCGGTCGCCGTGGCCGCCGACCGCTCGTTCACCACCCCGGCCAACAGTCAGGACAAGACGCCCGCTACCGGCTGGGGCCTGAACGGCGCCCTGCGCCAGAAGATCGGCGGCGTGGAGTGGGAGCTGGGCGCCGACGCCCGCCTGAACGACGGCGAGGAGCGCGAGCGCTACGGCTATTCGGGCGGGACCTACACCCGCGACCGGGTGGCGGGCGGCAAGACCTCGGTGGTCGGGGCCTATGCCGACGGCTCGTGGACGACCGGCCCGTGGCTGGTGGCCGGCGGCCTGCGGCTGGACCATTGGGAAACCACCGACGGCTTCCGTGTGGAGCGCAACGCCCTGACCGGGGCCGTGCTGGTGGACCGGCGTCCGGCCGACCGCGACGGCGAGGTGGTCAGCGGCCGCCTGGGCGTGACCCGCGAGATCGCGGGAGACGCGGTGGTCCGCCTGGCCGGCTACACCGGCTTCCGCCCCGCCAGCCTCAACGAGCTCTATCGCCCGTTCCGAGTCGGCAACGACGTCACCGAGGCCAACGCCGCCCTCGAGCCCGAGCGCTTGGAAGGGCTGGAGGCGGGTGTTTCGCGCAAGGGCGCCAAGGGGCTGATCGAGGCCACGGCGTTCTGGAACCGGATCGAGGATCCGATCGTCAACGTCACCCTGGGCGCCGGGCCCGCGACCTTCCCGATCGGCGGCTTCATCCCGGCGGGCGGGGTGCTGCGCCAGCGCCAGAACGCCGGAACCATCGACGCGGTCGGCCTGGAGGGGCGGGCCGACCGCAAGGTCGGGGCCGTGACCCTGAGCTCGGCCCTGTCGGTCACCGACGCGCGCGTGGACGGCGGTTCGACCGCCCCGCAACTGACCGGCAAGCGGCCTGCCCAGGCCCCGATCTGGAGCGCCACGGCGGGTCTGTCGGCCGAGCTGACCGACAGACTGACCCTGGCGACCGACCTGACCTGGGAGGGCAAGCGGTTCGAGGACGACCTCAACAGCCGCGTGCTCGACCCGGCCTACCGCCTGGACGCCCGGCTGAACTGGCGGGTGCGGCCTCTGGTGACCGCCTATGTGGCGGGGGACAACCTGCTGGACGCCAATATCCAGACCTCACGGACGGCCGACGGCGTGGCGGGCTACGCGGCGCCGCGCGTGGTGCGGGTGGGGCTGCGGCTGGCGATTTAGAAACCGTCTCCCGGAGGGGAGAAGGTCTTCGCTACCGCGCCGCCCGGCCCTCGAACACCACCTTCGCGCCCTTCCGCACCGCCGCCCCCAGCTCCGCCGCGTCCCAGTTGGTCAGCCGCACGCAGCCGTGCGAGGCGCGCTTGTTGACCAGTTTGGGATCGGGCGTGCCGTGGATGCCGTAGGTGTCCTTGGTCAGGTCGATCCAGGTGGAGCCCACCGGATTGTTCGGACCCGGCTGGATGGTCAGCTTGCCCTTGGGCTTGCCGAACGTCAGGCGCGAGGGGTCGTAGGTGTAGGTCGGACGCGGGGCCATCGTATTGACCTCCCACTCGCCGGTGGGCGCGGGGCGCTCGGTGCTGCCGACCGTGGCCGGGTAGACCGCCAGCAGGGTGTCGTCATCGCCGAAGGCGCGCAGCGTGCCCTTGGAATTGTCGATCAGGATCCGCGCCACCTTGCCGGGCAGGCCGTCGGCGCCCAGGGCCGCGACGATGATCGTGGTCCCGGCCCTGGAGAAGTCGACGCCGGGATTGAGAGCCTGAAGCAGCGGCTCGTCCATGTGGAACTTCTCGGCCAGGCCCTCGAGCGGCGTGCCGTAGCCGAGCGCCGGCAGCTTGGCCATCGCCTCGTAGTCGTCCTTGGGGATGTCGGGCGTGAACGGACCGGCCACGTCCTCGGCCGTGATGACATAGTCGGTCAGGACCGGCGCGGCGTCGGCGGCCAGGGCGTCCCAGACGGCGGGGCTGAGCTTGCCGTCGACGGTCAGGCGGTGAGCCTCCTGGAAGGCGCTGAGCGCCAGGGTCAGGTTGCCGCCCTCCTGGCCGTCGATCACGCCGGGCGAGAAGTGGGCGCGGTCCAGCAGCACCTGGGCGCGGACCAGATAGGCCTGCTTGGCCTCGGGCGTCACGGCGGCGGGATCGAAGGCGGCGGCGTTGACCGACAGGGCCAGCGGCGAAGGCGCGGCCGGAGCTGGCGCGGGCGCGGCGGGAACCAGCGGCGGGGTCTGCGGCGACGGAGCGGCGGGCTGCGACGCGGCCGGCGGCTGTTGCGGCTTCGGCGCGGGATCGGAACAGGCGGTCGTCGCCACGAGACAGCCAAGCAACAGGGCGGCGGGACGCAGGGTCGAGGGCATGTAACAACTCCGAGGCGGGAACGCGTTGCCCCTCTCAAGCCTTCAGCCATGGCGAAGTTCCACGGCGGTCCTCTGGACCAAGGAGCCACCGGTTGAAGATTCTGCGTCGGCTGATCTGGGTTGTGGGCGGGTTGGCCGTGCTCATCGCGGTGTTCTTCGCCTGGGTGCTGTGGCCCAGCCGGCCCTCGCCGGCCGTGCCGCCGCCCTCGGTCTCGGCCCCGCGCGAGCCGCTGGCCTACGAGCCGCCGACCTACCTGCCGTCCAACGACCCGCCGTCGAGCCCGACCTTCGCGCCGACGGCCGGTGCGACGCCCGAGGATTGCCAAGCCGGCGGGGCCTCGACCAGCGCCGCGCCGGTCAACGCCGCCTCGCTGACCACCCTGACCTGGGCGCCGTTCGGCCGCGACGAGATCGGCTGGGAGATCTACGCCCCGCACGTCGCCCACGAGATCCAGACGGCCTGCGCCCCGGGTTCGAACCGCTTCGCCGCCGCCCTGGCGCGCTGGCAGGGCGGCCATGGCCTGAAGTCGACGGGGACCTTCGATCCGGAGACCTTCAAGGTGATGCTGGTGCGCTGGCATCGCTCGCGGCCGTTCGTGAAGGTCAACGGCGAGGGGATCTGTCCCGGCGCGCCGTCGGCCGCCATGCTGGCCGCCGCCAAGCCCGAGGAGAGCTACGGCGGCAAGACCATCCAGCTGCGCCCCGGCGCTTTGGACGCCTATCGCCGGATGGTCGCCGAGGCCAAGGCGGCGGGCGTGGTGCGCGACCCACGGACCCTGACCCTGTTTTCCGGCTTCCGCGACCCCCTCGCCGACGCCGCCCGCTGCGCGAGCGACAACAACTGCCAGGGCGTGTCGCGCACCATCTGCTCGGCCCACCGCACGGGCCTGGCCGTGGACCTGTTCATCGCCGCCGCCCCGGGCTTCGGGCCGGACTCCAGCGCCGATCCCAACCGTCTGGCGATGGCCCGCTCGGGCGTCTATCGCTGGATGGTCGTCAACGCCGGCCGGTTCGGCTTCGTCAACTACGTGTTCGAGCCCTGGCACTGGGAGTGGACGGGCGAGCCGATGCTGCCGGGCGTGCCGATCAACAGCCTGCCGCAGGCCGGTTCGGGCAATCCTGGCGATCCGCTGCTGACGCCGCCTCCAACCTCGTCGCCGCCGGTCGCCGCGCCGCCGCCGCCAAAGGCCCGCCCGCCGTCGAAAGCCGCGCCGCGTCGCCCCGCGGGATCATGACCCGGGCGACGCGGAGGCCTCGGCCATGAAACTTCCTGATTTCGTGGACATTGTCTGGATGAGGGCCAGCCCACATAGGAAGTCATGAGCTTCGCCGCACCGCGCTTTCCAGACCGTCGCCGGATTCTCGCCGGCTTGCTCCTCGCCACCCAGGCGGCGGCCGGGCCGCGTCCGCCGGCCAGGCCGCCGGTCGTCACCGTGCTGGGCGATTCCATCACCGCGGGACTTGGCGTTCCGGCCCGAGCCGCCATGCCGGCCCAGTTGCAGGCGGCCCTGACCCGGATGGGTGTGGGCGCTCAGGTGCGGGCGGCCGGCGTGCCGGGCGACACCAGCGGCGGCGGGTTGGCGCGGGTCAATTACAGCGTCGCGCGGGACACCACGCTGTGCGTCGTCGCCCTGGGCGGCAACGACCTGCTGCAGGGGATCGAGCCGCGGGTGACCAAGGCCAATCTGCGCGCCATCCTGCAGAGCCTGCGTGACCGGCGGATCGGCGTGGTGCTGGTCGGGGTCGGCGCGCCGACCCTGTTCGGCGCGGCCTATGCGCGCGAGTTCAACGCCGTCTATCCGACCCTGGCCCACGAGTTCGCCGCGCCGCTCTATCCCAACATCCTGGCCGGGGTCGGCGGGTCGCGGCGGCTGATGCAGGGCGACGGCATCCACCCCAACGCGGCGGGGGCGCGGGTCATCGGTGAGCGCCTGGCGCCGTTGGTGGCCCAGGCGTTGCGGACGATCCCGGCCCAAACAGCGGCTAGGTAGGCCTTGGCTAGGTGAAGAACGTCACCGCCACCAGCACCACCCCTGCGATCCAGACCGTCTCGAAGACCATCAACGCCACGGGCCGCCAGCCGGCGGTCATCAGGTCCTTGAACGAGGTCTTCATGCCGAGACCCGCGATGGCCGTGACTAGGCACCAGCGCGACACTTCGTTGGCCGCGTCGGTGACGGGCTTGGCCAGCCAGCCCAGGCTGTTGACGATCACCAGCACCGCGAAGCCGATCAGGAACAGCGGCACGGTCGGCTTGGCGCCGCCGCCGGCTCCGGGGCCCATGCGCGCCACGACGAAGGCGATGGTGAACACCACCGGCAGCAGCATGGTCACCCGCAGCAGCTTGACATAGGTCGCCACGTCGCCGGTGTGGGGCGAGATCATGTAGCCGGCACCCACCACCTGGGCGACGTCGTGGATCGTGCCGCCCAGGAATATCCCCGCCCGGGTGTGGTCCAGGTGCAGGGCCGCGGTCAGCAGCGGATAGGTGATCATGGCGATGGTCGACAGGGCCGTGACGGTGACGACGGCCAGGATGGTGTCGCGCTCGGCGTCCTTGCCGCGCGGCAGGACCGAGGCGATGGCCAGGGCGGCCGAGGCGCCGCAGATGCCGACCGCGCCCCCCGACAGCACCCCGAAGCTGGATCGCAGGCCCATGCGCTTGGCCAGCAACGCGCCCAGGCCGATCGTCGAGCCGATGCCGACGATCACCATGATGATTGGCGTCAAGCCCAGGCCCAGGATCTGGCTGGCGGTGATCCGCGCGCCCAGAAGCGCCACGCCGAAGCGAAGGATCGCTTTGGACGAGAACTCGATGCCCGGGACGCAGCGGCCTTCCTCGTGCAGGAAGTGGAAGGTCATGCCGAACAGCAGGGCGAACAGCATGACCGGCGCGCCGTAGTGCTGGGCCAGCCACTGCGAGGCCAGGGCGATGGTCACCGCCACCAGCACGCCGGGATAGAGCTTGATCAGCGCCGCCTGGCCGGGGAAACGGCGCTTGGCGGCTGTCGCGACGGCGGGTTCCGGCCGCGACAGCCCCTCCATGCCCTCGAGCGACTGGAAGAGCGCCCGCGCGGCGGCGGTGTCGGTGTCGAGATCGGAATTCATGAGCGGGCCCTGGGCCGGCGAGTCGCGCCGGTCCTTCGATCGAGACCCGATGCCGAAGACGGGGACAAGCCAAAAATAAACCCCTCGCCGCTGGGGCGAGGGGTTTGACTTGGCTCCGCACCGTCGAGGTCGGGGTTAAAGCTCCCGGCCACCGCCGCTGACGATCGGCTCGGGCGGATGCCCATGGCCATGAACGGCATGGCTGGGCGCGCGCTTCTGGTGCTGGAACAACCGGTCCATGATCTTGCTGGACCAGTTCTTCAGCATGTCCATGAAGATGAACACCACCGGGATGTAGAGCAGGGACAGGAAGGTCGAGGTGATCAGGCCGCCGATCACCGCGATGGCCATCGGGGCCCGGAACTCGACGTCGGCGCCGAAGCCGAACGCCACCGGGGCCATGCCCGCCGCCATGGCGACCGTGGTCATGATGATCGGCCGGGCCCGCTTGTGGGCGGCGTCGAGCAAGGCCTCCCTGCGGGTCATGCCGCCCTTCATGGCCATGATCGCGTACTCGACCAACAGGATCGAGTTCTTGGCCGCGATGCCCAGCAGCATCAGGATGCCGATCAGGGTCGACATCGAGAAGCTGCTCTTGACCAGGACCAGCAGACCGAACGCGCCGCCGATGGCCAGGGGCAGGGCGGCCATGATGGTCACCGGGTGGGCGAAGCTGCGGAACAGCAGCACCAGCACGACGTACATCAGCAGGATGCCGGTGATGAGGGCGGCGGCGAAGCCGGTCAGCATCTCGGCGATGAACTCGGCGTCGCCGGCCGGGGCTTCGCGCACCCCGGGCGGCAGGTTCTTGACCGCCGGCAGGGCGTGCACGGCCTTGGAGGCGTCGCCGACGACCAGGCCGTCCAACTCGGCGGTGATCTCGGCCACCCGCGAGCGGTCCTGGCGCGAGATCTGCGAGGGACCGGCGCCGAAGCGCACGTCGGCCACCGCGTTCAACGGCACCGAGCCGCCGTGGCTGGAGGGCACCTTGAGGGTCTCCAGCACCGACATGTTCTCGCGGGCGTCGTCGGTCAGGCGCAGACGGATCGGCACCTGGCGGTCACCCAGGTTGTACTTGGGCAGGGACTGGTCGATGTCGCCGATCGTGGCCACGCGCACCGCCTGCGAGATCGCCCCGGCCGAGACGCCGGCCCGGGCGGCCTGGTCGGGCTTGGGGGTGACGATGATCTCGGGACGGGCGATGGCCGCGGTGTTGACCACGTTGGCCAGGCCCTTGACGCCGCGCATCTGGGCCTCGATGGCGCGCGCCGCGACCTCGAGCTGCGGGCCGTTGTCGCCGATCAGGCGCAGGGTGAAGGCGGAGCCGTCGCTGGGACCGCCGCCGTTGTTGCCGCCGGCGCCGATGCGGGCCCCGGGGATGGCCTTGAACTGGTCGACCATCTGGCGGCTGAAGTCGCGCTGGCTGATCCGCTGGCCTTTCGCCACGAGGTCGGCCGTGACACGGGCCTGGTTGACGCCGTCGCTGCCGACCGAGGCGTAGACCCCGGTCACTTCGGGGCGGGCCTCCAGTTCGCGGGTCATCCGCATGACGATGGCGTCGGTCTCGTCGAGGGTCGCGCCCGGCGGCAGTTCGACGCTGAACGGCGCGCGGCCGCGGTCGGCCGCCGGCTGGAACTCGAACGGCAGGCGGGTGAACAGGAAGCCGGTGCCGATCAGGATCGGCAGGGCCAGAGCGGCCACCTTGAGCTTGTTGCTCAGCGCCCAGTTCAGGGCCTTGAGATAGGGGGCCATCCAGAACGGATCGCTGTCGGGCTTGTGGTGGGCCTTGAGCATGTAGGCGCCCATCAGCGGCGTCAGCATGCGGGCGACCAGCAGCGAGAACAGCACCGAGATGCAGGCCGCCAGGGCGAAGGCCTTGAAGAACTGGCCGACGATGCCGGGCATGAACCCGACGGGCGCGAACACCGCCACGATGGTGAAGGTGGTGGCCACGACGGCCAGGCCGATCTCGTCGGCGGCCTCCATGGCCGCGTCATAGGGCGATTTGCCCCCGCGCATGTGTCTGACAATGTTCTCGATCTCGACGATGGCGTCGTCGACCAGGATGCCGACGGTCAGCGACAACGCCAGCAAGGTCACGCCGTTCAGCGACTGGTTCAGGGGCGCCATGAGCGCGAAGGTCGGCAACAGCGACAGCGGGATCGCCACGGCCGCCAGGAAGGTCGCCCGCCAGTCGCGCAGGAACAGCAGCACCACCAGCACCGCCAGCAGGGCGCCCAGGCCCAGGGCCTCGAGCGAGGCGTAATAGCTCTGCTCGATATACTTCACGTTCGAGGTCAGCTCGACGATCTTCAGTTCGGGGTGGGCCTTGTCGAGCTTCTCGACCTCCTTGCGGATCTTCTCGGCGATCTTGACCTCGCTGGCCCCGCGCGAGCGGACCATGTTGAAGGTCACGACCTCTTCGTTGTTGAAACGCGCACGGTTGCGGGGTTCGGCCCAACGGTCCTCGACGTCGCCCAGATCGCCCAGGCGCACGGTCTCGCCGTTGCCCAGCTGGACGCGGGTCTCGCGCAGTTGGTCGACCGAGCCGGCCGCGCCCAGGGTGCGGATGGCGCGTTCGGAGCCGGAGACGGTGACGCGGCCGCCGGGCAGGTCGGCGTTGGCCGACTGCAGGGCCTGGCTGACCTGGGCGGCGGTGACGCCGCGGGCGGACAGGCGGTCGGGGTCGAGAGCCACCTGGATCTCGCGGCTGACGCCGCCCTGGCGGTTGACCTGGCCGACGCCCTTGATGGCCAGCAGGGCGCGGGCGACGTCGTTGTCGACGAACCAGCTGCGTTGCTCCGGCGTCAGGGTCGGGGCCTGGACCACATAGGTGATCAGGGCGTCGCCCGAGATGTCGATGCGGGTGACGTTCGGGATCTGCATGTCCTGGGGCAGGGAGCTTTGCAGATTGGCCATGGCGTTGCGGACGTCGTTGGTCACCCGCTCGTGGTCGACGCCCAGCTCGAACTCGATGAAGGTCGAGGAATAGCCGTCGCCGACCGTCGAGCTGATGTGGCGCACCTGGCCCAGCCCCGCGATCGAGTCCTCGATCAGCCGGGTGACCTGGGTCTCCAGCTCGGTCGGGGCCGCGCCGGGGCGCGAGGCGCTGACCACCACGAAGGGCAGGTCGACGTCCGGATTGTCGTTGATCCGCATGCTGGTGAAGCCGGAGATGCCGGCGATGGTCAGCAGCACGAACAGCAGGATGACGGGGATCGGGTTCTTGATCGCCCAGCGTGAGATGTTGTTCATCGCCAGCCCCTAGCGTTTCGCCGCGACGGCCACGGCGGGCGGGGCGGTCTTGCCGGAAGAGGCGGCGACGCGGACGCTGTCGCCGTCGCCCAGGAAGCCCGCGCCCTCGACCACGACCCGCTCGCCGGGGTTCAACCCGTTGGCGGCCGTGCGGTCGGCGTTGCGGGCCAGGATGTCGATGCGCCGGAACTGGGCATGGTTGTTGGCGCCGACCACGAACACGCCCGGCTGGTTCTGGCGATAGAGGATGGCCGCGGTCGGGATGGTCGGGGCGGGCTGGGCGCCGGCCGCGATCTGGGCGCGGGCGAACATGCCCGAGCGGAAGCCGCTGCCGGGCGCCAGGCTGATGCGGGCCAGGCCGACCCGGGTCTGGGTGTTGACCTCGGAGGTGACGATGCGGATCGTCCCGGTGGTCTGGCCGACCTGGTCGGAGGTGACCGTGGCCGGCATGCCGGCGCGCAGGGCCAGCAGGTCGGCTTCGGGGATCTCGGCGTCCAGTTCCAGGCGGCCGTCGCGGACGATGCGGAACAGTTCCACGCCGGGCGAGATGATCTGGCCCTTGGTGACGCTGCGGCGGCTGATCAGGCCGGAGACCGGCGCGCGGACGACGGCCTGGCCCAGGCGGGCGAGGGTCTCGTTGCGCGAGGCGTCGGCGGCTTCCAGCTGGGCCGCGGCGGTCTGCTGGCGGGCGGTGGCGGTGTCGAGCGAGGCGGTCGACAGATAGCCCTTGGCCTGCAGCTCGCGCGAGCGGCCCAGGGCGGCCTGGGCCTCGGCCAGGGTGGCCCTGGCGCTGGCCACCGCGGCCTCCTGCTGGTGCAGCTGGGCGCGGAGCATGGTGTCGTTCATGGCCACCAGGACCTGGCCCTGGCGGACGGTCTGGCCTTCCTCGGCGTTGACCGACACGGCCGTCAGGCCGCCGGTCTCGGCGCCGACGGGCACCTCTTCCCAGGGCGTGACGGTGCCCGAGGCGTTGATGACCCGCGGCAGCGACTGGACGGACACCACCGACACGCCGACGGTCTGGCTGGCGGCCTGCGACGGCTTGGACGTCTTGGCCTTGGCCTTGTCGCCGCCGTGGTCGCAGGCGGACAGGCCCAAAGCGCTGATGCAGAGCATCACGGGCAACGCAGTCGAACGCAGGCCGCGTTTATTGATCCGTTGATGCACGACCACCTCAGCTCCGATTATTTGAACAGCCAACGCCTTCTAGCCGAGAAACGCCGTTCACCGGATTAAATGATCGTAAGGAGGCGCAACGAGGTCAGGTGAACCTGTCCGGACCGGGCCTCTCCCGTCGTCCGGCGTTCCAGGCGCCGATCAAAAGGGCGCCCATCACCAGGTAGCTCAGCAGGCTGCCGGCCACGTAGTAGGCGCGGGGGATGATCTGCTTGTCGATCGCCGCCGCCAGGTGAACCAGGGCGCTGACGCCCTGAAACGACGCCGCGGCCATGGTCCACCAGCGATCCGTCGTGAGGGCCAGGTAGAGCAGGACCAGCAGCAGCAGGACATCGACCACCAGCACGCCGCTCTGGGCGCCGAGCGTCTGCTGGTCGTCCTGCACCAGGGGGCTGGCGAACCAGGCCGCGGCCATCGCCGCCGCGGCGATCCGCTCGACCCAGCGCCCGCGCCAGACGGCGAGGCCGCAACAGGTCACGAGCACGGCGAGGCTGAACAGCTGGTCGAGAGTCTGGACGTACATCTGCGAGGTTTCTGGGGCAGGGCCGCCGGCGGCGCGCCGACCCTTCAGCGTAAACCCATCCCTGGCGCAAGCCGATACGGCAAGTCGCGGGCCCGATCACATGTGGGGGCGCATGATCGGGCCCGCGGCGCGAGGCCTGAGGAGGGGAGGGTTCAGGCGACTTCGCGCGTGGTCGGCACGGCCCGCAGGCTGCCGATCAGGCTGGGGGGCGGCTTCTTGCCGCCGCCGCCGAAGGAAACGGCCGAGAGGCCGATGTCGTGCTGGGCCTTGCTTAGGCCCTGATGGGTTTCGAGGATGTTCTGCCGGGCCACGCCCAGGGCGCGCATCGTCTCGATCGCGCTGATCAGGGCGTCCTGACCGACCATCACCGACAGGTTCGCGGCTTCTCGCGAGGCCGGCATCAGGGTGGTCAGGGCGGCGGTGCTGGCGATGGCCGCGTCGATGGCCTTCTCGGCGGCGAACAGGGCTTCGGCCACGGCCTCGGCGGCGCTGCGGCGTTCCTTGAGCATGACGGTTCTCCTCGCGCCGCCCATCCGTGGAGGCGCGACGCGTGATGGGGGTGAAGCTGTGGAGAGCGCTCGGGCGGCGACGGGCCTAGAAGAGGCCCCGAAGGGCGTGCAGGCCGGCGAGCAAGGATCCGAACGCGAAGGCGGTCGCGAGCATCATGGCGGCGATCAGAGCCAGCCGTTGGCCGACGGTCAGGTCATTGGGGCCTCCCCAACTTCCGAACGGCCGGGCGGCAGGAAGCTCTCGTCCATCAAGGCGCCCGCCACGCAGAGGATCTCGCGCAGCACCATTTCCGGCGGCTTGAAGTTCGCTTGCTTGCGCGTCGCGTTGACCAGGTCCGAAGCCATCATGGCGCTCTGGGCGGTCGCCGCCAGGCTGGCGAGCTGACGTTCCAGCTCCGTCCAGGTGAAGGCTGGGGCCAGGTCGTCCTGCGAGTTGAGGGTCGGCCAGGTCTTCTGAAAGTTCAAGGCGTCGCGGCGCAGGCTGATGGCCTGATCGATCGCGTCCTTCTGAGAGTCCGTAAGTGGCGGCACCGGCTGTTCCTTCCTCGATATCGCGGCCCTCGACCTGTTGGTCGGCGAACCGCGAGACCTCGACGGGGTCAAAAGACCTGGAGGAAGGATGAGCAGGGGAAGGCTGAGGGGCTAGTCCCGCCGCGTCGGACCCTGACGCGATCGGAGGGGGCGCGATCGGAGGGGGGGTCTGGTTGCGGGGCGAGACCAGGCGGGCGGCCTCGTAGCGATCGGCGACGCCCAGCCGCCGCCGCGCCTTGTCCAGGTGCCAATCGACGGTGTGCTTGGACAGGCCGAGACGGCGCGCGATCTCCTTCGAGCTCAGGTGCTCGTCCACGAGACGCAGGCAATCGCGCTCACGCGGCGTCAATCGGTCGATGCCGCTCACTGTCTGGTCCAAGCCGTCGGCCCCCGGGTCCATTCGGCTGATTGTATTCCGAAGGCGCTCCACCGCAAGATGCGGTCAGCTCTTGGGCAAATCCGAGGCGGCCAGGTTGGAGGAGATCTTCCACAGGTCGATCGCGCCCTCGGTCGCGTGGCGGTCGATCTGCCTCAATTCCTCGTCCGTGAAGCCCAGGGTGTTCAGCGCCGCCAGCGAATCCTCGAGCTGGGCCACGGTCCGCGCGCCGATCAGGGCCGAGGTGACGCGCGGATCGCGCAGCACCCAGGCAAGGGCCATCTGGGCCAGGCTCTGGCCGCGGGCCTTGGCCAGGGCGTCCAGGGCCTGGATGCGGGCGATGTTGTCGGCGCTGAGCATGTGCCCGCCCAGCGACCCCTCGCGGGCGGCGCGGGAGTCCTGGGGCACGCCGCCTAGGTATTTGTTGGTCAGCATGCCCTGGGCCAGGGGCGAGAACGCGATGCAGCCGACGCCCAGCTCCTCCAGGGTGTCGAGCAGGTTGTCCTCGATCCAGCGGTTCAGCATCGAATAGGACGGCTGGTGGATCAGCAGCGGCACGCCTTCCGACTTCAGGATGGCGGCGGCCTGGCGGGTCAGCTCGGGCGAGTAGGACGAGATGCCCACGTACAGCGCCTTGCCCTGCCGATGCAGGTGGGCCAGGGCGCCCATGGTCTCCTCCAGCGGCGTGGTCGGGTCGACGCGGTGCGAATAGAAGATGTCGACATAGTCCAGGCCCATGCGCTTGAGGCTCTGGTCGCAGCTGGCGATCAGATACTTGCGCGAGCCGCCGATCCCGCCGTACGGGCCCGGCCACATGTCCCAGCCCGCCTTGGTGGAAATGACGAGCTCGTCGCGATGGGCGGCGAAATCGGCGGCCATGACCTTGCCGAAGTTCTCCTCGGCCGAGCCGTAGGGCGGGCCGTAGTTGTTGGCCAGGTCGAAGTGGGTGACGCCCAGGTCGAAGGCCCGGCGCAGGATGGCGCGGCCGGTCTCGAACACGTCCGCGCCGCCGAAGTTCTGCCACAGCCCCAGCGAGATCGCCGGCAGGTCCAGCCCGCTGCGGCCGGTGCGGCGATAAGGCATGGCGTCATAGCGGGTGTCGGCGGCGACGTAGGGCTTCTGCACGGCGAGGTTCCTGTGTGGGGAGAGCACGGGGCGCGGATGGAATGGCGCGAAACGCTCTCTTTGTCATCCCGGACGAACGTCCCATGGACGCGCTTGGCCCGACCCGAGGGCCGGGAGGCGGACGAGAGAAGAGCGGCCTACTTCGGAACCAGCGCCTCGTGGATCGGCTCGACCCACGCATCCTTGTTGATGTCGTAGACGATGAAGTCGCTGTCGAACTGCCAGTAGGCCCAGGCCCAGCCGCGGGCCTCGGCCTCGCGGGCGGCGGCGGCGGTATAGGCGGCGCGCGAGGCCATGTCGCCCTTGTCGTAGGCCCCGAACTCGCCCAGCAGCATGGGCCGGTCGTGGGCCTTGGCCCAGGCCTGGACGCCGTCGAAGTCGGCCTTCATCCGCTGGCGCTCGGCCTGCGTGCCCCAGGTCACGCCCAGCTTGGGCGTGTCGGGATTCCACGGCGCGCCCTGGTGGGTGAACGCCATGGGCAGGTAGTAGTGGACGGTGGCGATCAGGTGGCGGTCGCCTTCCGGCAGGTCCAGCTGCTTCAGGTGATCGATGTTGTTCCAGAAGGCCGGGCCGATGATGACGTTGCGGGTCGGGTTGGTCGCGCGGACCACCGGCAGCAGCTCGGCGACCCAGGCGTTCCAAAGTTCGTCGGTCAGGGCCTTGTTCGGCTCGTTCAGCAGCTCGAACACCACGCCGTCCGGCGCGTCCTTGTAACGTTCGCCGATCTGTTTCCAGAAGGCGGTCAGCTTGGGCTTGCAGGTCGCGGGATCATTGCCGCAGTCGCCGAAATTGTGTTCGTCGAGGATGACGGTGAGCTTCTGGGCGAGCGCGGCCTCGACGACCTGATCCAGCGTCTTCAGCCAGGCTGGATCCAGCTGGTTGTCGGCGTCCATGTGCGAGAAGGCGTGCAGGTTGACCCGCACCGCGTCGAAGCCGCCGTCCTTGATGGTCTTGAAGTGGCGCATCTGGAAGCGGGCCTTGGCCGGATCCCTCCACAGCGGGTCGTAGCCGAGGACGTTGACGCCGCGGGTCATGGCCTTGACCTGGTCCCCTGGAGCGATCTCGCGGGCGGCGAGCGGCGTCGCCGACAGGGCCGACAGCAGGGCGCAGGCGGTCAGGATCTTGAAAGCTGGACGCATGGTGTTTCCTCGAGGGCTTCTGCGAGCCGCCTTGCCGCCTTTAGGCGTGACAACGCTGTCAACTTACCCGGAACGCGCGCCGTTGCAACGCCCGATCAGGCGTCGCGGCGGGCGCTGGCGGATTCAGTGTCGGGTGAGGCGGCGCGGATCAGATCCAGCACGTCGACCAGGATGATCTGCATCGCCTTCTGCGCGGCCTCGGCGTCGCGGGCGAAGATCGCGTCGGCCACATCCTCGTGCGAGGGGATCGAGGCGGTGCGGCCCTTGATGCGGTTGGTGAAGCGGATCGAGATCCGCAGGGCGGTGTTCACCAGCTCGTGCAAGTCGCGATAGAACGGGTTCTTGGTGGCGTTGAGGATCGCCACGTGAAAGGCGATGTCGGCCGACAGCGGATCGTCTTCGCCGCCGGCGGCGGCCTTCATGCGGTTGAGCGCCTTGCGGATCCCTTCAAGCCCGACCTCGTCGGCGTTGCGGGCGGCCAGGGCGGCGGCGGCGGGTTCGATGCCAAGGCGCATCTCGGTGAACTCGGCCAGCAGGCGTAAGGAGAACTTGCGCTCCAGCATCCAGCGCAGGACGTCGGGATCCAGCAGGTTCCATTCGTTCTCGGGTTCGACCACGGTGCCGTGGCGGGGGCGGGCGCTGAGCAGGCCCTTGGCCGTCAGCATCTTGACCGCCTCGCGCGTCACCGTGCGGCTGGCGCCGAACTGCTTGGACAGCTCGCCTTCGGTGGGGAAGCCGACCTGGGCGTATTCACCCGTGACAATGGCCTGGCCCAAGGACTCGACGAGTCCATAGGTCAGACTGAGGCCCGGCTGCGTACGGATCACCAAGTGCTCGTTCCCCCTGAATGCTCTCGAAAACGGTCGTCTTCAAAATAAGGTCAGACCTTGTAGCGTGCTTCGTTCACGCCCGGAACAATCATGTCGAAGATGAAAGCCCCGTCACGGCGGTCGTGACGGGGCTTGCGGTTCAGACTTGGGCGCTCATCCAGGAAAACGCCGCCCGCCTCATCACCACCAGGTGGCGTAAAGAACGATCAGGATCACGATCACGCCCAGGCCGGCGATGTTGAACCCAGTGGTGGTCTTGTAGCTGACGCCTTCCAGCGACACGACGTTGACCGCTTTCTTCTGCGGCGCGACCAGCGACACCAGGACGGCGGCGACCAGGGTCAGAAGGAACACCAGACCCACGCGGTTCATGAACGGGATCACGAACACGCCCATCTTGTCGGCCACGAAGAAGGCGCCCGACAGGGCCGCGCCGCCGATCGCGGCCACCAGGGCCGAGGCGGTGGTGGCGCGCTTCCAGAACAGGCCCAGCATGAAGATCACCACGATCCCGGGGGTGAAGAAGCCGGTGAAGTCCTGGATGAACTGGAAGGCCTGCTCGGCCTTGCCCAGCAGCGGCTTGGCCATGACGATGCCGACGATCACGGCGGCGACGGCGGTGATCCGGCCCACGGTGACCAGGTGGCGCTCGCTCGAGCCGGTCTTGATCTTGGCGTAGACGTCCAGGGTGAAGATGGTGGCGATCGAGTTGATCTTGGCGGCCAGCGACGCGACGATCGCGGCCACCAGGGCGGCGAACACCAGGCCCAGCACGCCGGGCGGCAGCAGCTTCATCATCTCCGGATAGGCCTGGTCGGGCTTGGTCAGGCCGGGAACCAGCACCAGGGCGGCGATGCCCGGCAGCACGACGATCACCGGCATCAGCAGCTTCAGATAGGCGGCCAGGGCGATGCCCTTCTGGGCCTCGGCGATGTCCTTGGCGCCGAGGGCGCGCTGGATGATGTACTGGTTGAAGCCCCAGTACGAGACGTTCATCACCCACAGGCCGCCGAACAGCACGGACAGGCCCGGCAGGTCCTTGTAGTGCGGATTGTCCCTGCTGAGGATCATGTCGAACTTCTCGGGGAACTGGCTCGTCAGATGCTGGAAGCCCGCGACGACCCCGCCGCCCGCGCCGATCTTGTCCAGCGACAGGTAGACGATGATCAGGCCGCCCGTGATCAGCAGGGCCACCTGGACGATGTCGGTCAGGGCCACGGCCTTCAGACCGCCCCACAGCTGATAGGCCAGGGCGAACACGCCGATGATCACCAGGGCGGTCATCTGGTCGACGCCGGTCACGGTGTGGATGGCGATCGAGCCCAGCCACAGGATCGAGGTCAGGTTCACGAAGACGTAGAGGATCAGCCAGAACACCGCCATCACGTTGCGGACGCTGGGTCCGTACCGCTGCTCCAGGAACTGCGGCATGGTCGAGATGTTGTTCTTCAGGAAGATCGGCAGGAAGAACTTGCCGACGATCAGCAGGGTCAGGGCCGCCATCCATTCGTAGGAGGCGATGGCCAGGCCCAGGGCGTAGCCCGAGCCGCTCATGCCGATGATCTGTTCGGCCGAGATGTTGGCGGCGATCAGCGAGGCGCCGATGGCCCACCAGGGCAGGGCCTTGCCGGCCAGGAAGTAGTCGGTGGAGTCCTTCTTGTGGCCGCCCTTGTCGCGGGAAACCCATTGGGCCAATCCGAAGATGGCGACGGCGTAGATCGCCAGGATGACGAAATCGATGGTTCTCACTGGGGTCCCCCCTTAGGGCCGTATTCTTGTTGCGACGCGGACTGGTTACTGGGTGGTCTGGTCGACCCAGGCCGCCACCAGAGTCTTGGCCCGCTGGCTGACCTCTTCGGCCGTGTAGCCCGGGCGATAGAGCTCGCCGCCGACGCCGATGCCGGACACGCCGGCCTCGATCCAAGGCTTCAGATTGGCCGCGCCGACACCGCCGACGGCATAGACGCTGACGTCCTTGGGCAGCACGTCGCGCATCGCCTTGATGTGGCCCGGCCCGAAGGTGCCGGCCGGGAACAGCTTCAGCGCGCGGGCCCCGGCCTTGACGGCGGCGAAAGCCTCGCTGGGCGTGGCGAAGCCGGGCATCACGGTCAGGCCCAGGCCGACGGCGTGGCTGATGACGGCGGCGTCGGTGTTGGGGGTGACGATCAGTTTGCCGCCGACGCCGGCCACCTGGTCCACGACCTCCGGCGACAGCACCGTGCCGGCCCCGCATAGGGCCTGGTCGCCGAACGCGGCGCACAGCTTGCCGATGCTGACCAGCGGGTCGGGCGAGTTCATCGGCACTTCGATGGCCCGGACTCCGGCCTCGACCAGGGCCGCGGCGATGTCGATGATTTCTTCGGGCGTGACGCCTCGGAGGATGGCGACGATCGGCGGGGTCTGAAGCTTAGGCAAGGACATGAACTCCACTGTTCTGAGCTGGCGACAACGTTGTCAATCCAGCCAGGACGGCGGAATCGCCGTCGACGGCCACGCTGGACCCGCCATGGGCGGCGATGGCCTGGGCATAGAGGGCGCTCAAGGCCGGGGCGCCGATCAGCGACACCTGGCCCAGATCCCCAAACCAGCTTGAGGTGGTTGCGGTATCACTGGCGATCAGCAGGCCGGACAGGAAGCCCATGGCCTCGTCCTTGGGCAGGCCGTCCAGAAGTTGTCGGCTGCGGGTCTCGAAAATCAGGTGCGGCAGGCGCGCGGGCCCCTGTTCGACGATCCGGGCGACGCCGCGGGCGAATCCCTCGGGCGACTCGGGGCCGTCTCCGGGGGCGGCCTTGGCCAGGATCGAGTGCTCGCGCAGCAGGGCGTAGAGCTCGCCGACCGGGGCGGTCAGGAAGCTGGTGATCGTCCCGCCCTCGACCACCACCCACTTGGTGTGGGTGCCGGGCAGGGCCAGCAGGCGCCGGCCGCGCTTGAGCGTGGGGTCGAGCTCGAGAGCGCCCAGGATCTGGGTCTCCTCGCCGCGCATCACGTCCGGTCCGCCCAGGGCGTTGCGGCACGACAGGCCCGGCACGATGGCCACCGGCAGGCCGTCGGCGTCGATGTGCAGCAGGCGTTCGCGGATGTCGGCGGCGTTGGCGGGGCAGGGAGCGTAGGCCGCCTCTTGCCAGCCGTTGCGCGAGCCGACCATGCCGCACAGCAGGGCCAGCGACGGCCCGGCCTCGCGCCAGTCGCCGACCAGGTCGAGGAAGGTGTCACGCGGCGACTGGGTCAGCGCCCCGATGCCCGGCCCGTCGCGGCGGTCGAGCACGCTCTTGCCCTGGCGCAGATAGAGCCGCAGGCGCGAGGTGCCCCAGTCGCCGAAGATCGTGACCGAGCTGTCCATGGGATTCATCAGTGGGACTCGCGGGTGACGACCGAACCGCTGGCGCCAACCAGGAAGTCCAGGTCCGCGCCCTTGTCGGCGCCCAGCACGTGGTCGATGTAGAGCTTGGCGTAGCCGCGCGTCGCCTTGGGCGCCGGCGGGTTCTGGCGCCAGGCGGCCAGGCGCGACGCCAGTTCTTCATCGGAGATCAGCAGGTTCAGCGATCGGGTCGGGCCGTCCAGCGCGATCTCGTCGCCGTCGCGGACCACGGCCAGCGGACCGCCGGCGTCGGACTCGGGCGAGACGTGCAGGATGACGGTGCCGAAGGCGGTGCCGCTCATGCGGGCGTCGCTGATGCGGACCATGTCCTTGACGCCCTTTTCCAGCAGCTTGGTCGGCAGGGGCATGTTGCCCACTTCCGGCATGCCCGGATAGCCCTTGGGGCCGCAGCCCTTGAGCACCAGGATCGAGCCGGCGTCGACGTCCAGGTCCGGATCGTCGATGCGGGCCTTGAAGTCCTCGATGGTCTCGAAGACCACGGCCTTGCCCTTGTGGCTGAGCAGTTCGGGGCTGGCGGCGCTGGGCTTCATCACCGCGCCGCCCGGGGCCAGGTTGCCGCGCAGCACCCAGATGCCGCTGTCGGGCTTCACGGGCGCCTCGACGCCGCGGATGACCTCGGCGTTGAACACCTCGGCCTTCTCGTACTGCTCGCCGATCCGAACGCCCGAGACGGTCGGGGCCTCGGGGTTCAGAAACGCGGCCATCTGCTTCATCACCGCCGGCAGGCCGCCGGCATAGTGCAGGTCTTCCATCAGGAAGCGGCCCGAGGGCTGCAGGTCGACCAGCAGCGGCACGTCGCGCGACAGGTTGTCGAAGTCTTCGAGGCTCAGCTCGACGCCCAGGCGGCCGGCCAGGGCCAGCAGGTGGACGACGGCGTTGGTCGAACCGCCGATCGCGGCGTGGACGCGCAGGGCGTTCTCGAACGCGGCGCGGGTGGCCACCCGCGACATGGTCAGGCCGTCATGCACCATGCGCACGATGGTGCGGCCGGTGTGGTGGGCCATGGCCGCGCGGCGGGCGTCGACGGCGGGGATCGAGGCGTTGTAGGGCAGGCTCAAGCCCATGGCCTCGACGATCGCGGCCATGGTCGAGGCGGTGCCCATGGTCATGCAGGTGCCGGGCGAGCGGCTCATGCCGCTCTCGGCCGACATGAATTCCGGCAGGGTCATCTCGCCGGCTCGCACGGCCTCGGAGAACTTCCACACGTCGGTGCCCGAGCCGATGTCCTTGCCGCGGAACTTGCCGTTCAGCATCGGGCCGGACGAGACGACAATGGTCGGCAGATCGACGCTGGCCGCGCCCATCATCTGGCCCGGGGTGGTCTTGTCGCAGCCGCCCAGCAGCACGACGCCGTCGATCGGATTGCCGCGGATCGATTCCTCGACCTCCATGGCCAGCAGGTTTCTGAACAGCATGGCGGTCGGCCGCATCTGGGTCTCGCCCAGCGACATGGCCGGGAACTCCAGGGGCAGGCCGCCGGCTTCCCAGACGCCGCGCTTCACATGCTCGGCGATGTCGCGCAGGCCCGCGTTGCAGGGGGTGATCTCCGACCACGTGTTGCAGATTCCGATCACCGGCCGGCCGTCGAACACGTCGTCGGGCAGGCCCTGACTCTTCATCCAGCTGCGATGGATAAACCCGTCGCGATCCAGCTTTCCGTAGCTGTGAGCGCTGCGGAACCTGCCGCCCCCGTTTCCCTGACCCATGTTCTTCCTTGACGCCACGGACCGCGGATACTCGCGTCCATGCCAGGCATTTATAGTATAATAATGATGGTTGCAAACGCCGCGGATTCACGGGGATTTCCGCCACCGTGGCGCCAAAGCCGCGCCCCAGGAAGCAAAATGATAGCGCTATCAATTTCGGCTTGTAAGTATCACTTATATGACTAAAGGTCAGATTCAGATCGTGCGACCGCCATAGCGGCGCACGTCACCGGCGCCCTGAGAGCGCTGGGACGGATCTCATCTGGGGGAAGGAAACCGGAATGCCGCTTCGCAATTCTCGCAACGCCATGCTCATGGGCGCGTCGGCGCTTGTTCTCTGCGCCGCTCTGCCCGCCGCCGCCTTCGCACAGGCGGCGCCGGCTCAGACCGCGGACACGGTCGAAGAAGTCGTCGTCACCGGCCAGCGCGCCGCGATCAAGTCCGCTCAAGAGATCAAGAAGAACGCCACCGAAATCGTCGACGGCATCAGCGCCGACGACATCGGCAAGCTGCCGGACCGCTCGGTCACCGAAGCGCTGCAGCGCATCGTCGGCGTCACCATCGACCACACCATGTCGCGCGGCGACCCCGAGCACTTCTCGGTCGAAGGCAGCGGCGTCAACATCCGGGGCCTGAGCTATGTCCGCTCCGAGCTCAACGGCCGCGACAGCTTCGGCGCCAACGGCGGCCGCGCGCTGTCGTTCGAGGACGTCCCGCCCGAACTGATGGCCGGCGTCGACATCTACAAGAACCCCTCGGCCGAGCAGATCGAAGGCGCCATCGGCGGCCTCGTGAACCTGCGCACCCAGATGCCGTTCGATCACAAGGGCCTGAAGGTCGGCGCGGCCGTTTCCGGCACCTATGGCGACCTCGCCAAGGGCGACTGGACGCCCTCGTACTCGGCGCTGATCAGCAATCGCTGGGACACGCCCGTCGGCGAGTTCGGCGCCCTGATCGACGTGGCCTATTCGGAAAGCCACACCCGCACCGACGGCATCCAGCAGGAAGCCTATTTCCCGCACGCTCCGAACGGCACGGTCTATAATCAGGGCACCACCACCACCACCGACGACACCACCGAGACCGGCAACGGCTGGAACACCACCGGCAAGACCGTCTGGGTGCCCAACGGCCTGCAATGGCGGACCCTGGATTTCAACCGCAAGCGCACCGGGGTCTTCGGCGCCCTGCAATGGCGTCCGAGCGACAAGTTCGAGACCTCGCTGACCTACTTCCAGTCCAAGTATGAAATGGAGTGGGGCGAGTACGCGATCTTCTCGCAGGTGTTCAATCCGGGCGACGTGGTCGTGACCAACGGCCAGTTCGACGACAAGGGCCTGTTCAAGAAGGGCACGCTGAGCGCGCCGGGCGGCATGTCGTTCAACGACGACGTCCGCGCCGCCGACCGCAACTCGCGGACCAGCGACGTGTCCTGGCACGCCCAGTGGACTCCGGACGACAAGCTGACGATCAAGACCGACGTGCAATATGTGCGCGCCACGACTCGCGGCTTCGACTCCACGGTCGCCACCGGCCTGCTGATCCCCAGCGAGGACGTCGATCTGTCCGGCGACGTTCCGAAGCTGTCCGTCGACAAGCAGTACATGGCCAACCCCGCCAACTACTTCTGGGGCTTCACCATGGACCACGCCGACGAGAGCGTGGGTCACGAGTGGGCCTGGCGCGGCGACGTCGAATACAAGTTCGACGCCGGTCCGCTGCGCAACATCCGCTTCGGCGCCCGCTACACCGACCGCGACGCCTCCACGATCCAGTCGAACCCGTCCTACAACTGGCAGGGGATCAGCCAGACCTGGATGCTGGGCTGGTACATGCCGGACCTGGCCTATCTGACGGACTATCCGGCTCCGACCACGGTCTACCAGTTCCCGAACTTCTTCAACGGCAAGGCCAACCTGCCAGCCGCCGTGGTGTTCCCGGCGCTGTCCCTGGCCCAGGGCTATCCCGACAGCTACAAGCTGCTGCACAGCTTCCGGGCTGACAACAGCTTCAGCGACAAGGGCTATGTCTGGCCGGCTCCCGCCTACGGCGGGCTGGGTTCGGAGAACCTGCAGGACGAGAACACCTGGGCCGGTTACGCCCAGGCGGCCTTTGGCTGGGATGACCTGAAGTTCCCGGTCGACGGCACCCTCGGCGTGCGCGTGGTCAAGACCAAGAACATCGCGACCGGCGCCTTCGTCGGCGCCACGACGCCCACGCTCGATCCGTCCATCCCGGCGGGCTTGATCCCGAGGTTCCAGGGCTCGACGCAGGAAGGCACGTTCCACAACGAATACACCGACGTGCTGCCCAGCCTCAACGTGCGGATCAAGCTGACCGACACGCTGCAGGCCCGCTTCGCGGCGGCCAAGGCCCTGGCCCGTCCGGACTTCACCCAGCTGCAGGCCTACACCACGATCAGCCAGTCGATCAGCGGCACGGGGACGGCGGCGGTCAGCAGCCTGACCGGCACCGCCAGCGGCAACCCTTATCTGGAGCCGACCCGCTCGAACCAGTTCGACGCGACCCTGGAATGGTATTTCGCGCCGACCGGCTCGCTGACCATGGCCGTGTTCCACAAGGACCTCAGCGACGTTGTGATCAACCAGGTCTACAACGTGCCCTACGCCTCGACGAACGGTCAGATCTACCAGTTCTCGACCACCGCGCCGGTCAACGGCGCGGACGGCAAGGCGTCGGGCGTGGAGCTCGCCTACAACCAGTTCTACGACTTCCTGCCGGGCTGGCTGTCGGGCTTCGGCCTCCAGGCCAACTTCACCTACGTGGACAGCGAGCAGACGGTCCATCCGGCCCCGAGCAACATCACCTCGGGCCAGGCCTCGACCCTGCTGCTGAACCAGTACGGCATCGACACCAACGGCGCGGGCTTCACGAACCTGCCGCTCGCGAACCTGTCGAAGTACAGCTACAACGTCGCCCTGATGTACGAGAAGGGTCCGATCTCGGCTCGCCTCGCCTACAACTGGCGTTCGAAGTACCTGCAGGCCGTCAACGTCAACGGCGGCCAGGGCACCAACGGCTTCGACAGCAAGACCGGTCAGTACAACCAGACCTGGGGCCTGCCGATGTGGGCCGACGACTACGGCCAGCTGGACGGATCGCTGTTCTACAAGGTCAACGACAAGGTCCAGCTGGGCGTCGAAGCCCAGAACCTGTCGGACAGCAAGTACAAGCAGCTGCTCCAACAGAACACCGGCTATAACGGCCGGGCCTGGTTCGTCAGCGGCCGTCGCTACACCGCCACCCTGCGCCTCAACTTCTAAGCCCAGGTTGGACTAGGATCGGGCCCGCGCTTCGATGAAGCGCGGGCCTTTTCCTTTCGCAGGTTCCAGGTGGAGAGCGGCGTGACCGACAATCGCATCCGCAAGATCGTCGTGGTTGGCGGCGGCACGGCCGGCTGGATGGCGGCGGCGGCCCTGTCGCGCTTCATCGAGGGCGCCCCCGTGGCGATCGAGGTGGTGGAGTCGGCCGAGATCGGCACCGTGGGGGTGGGGGAGGCGACGATCCCGCCGATCCGCCTGTTCAACGCCACTCTGGGCCTGGACGAGATCGACTTCATCAAGAAGACCCAGGCGACCTTCAAGCTGGGCATCGAGTTCAACGGCTGGGGAAAGCCCGGCTCGCGCTATTTCCACGGCTTCGGCGACTTCGGCCCGCCGATCGACGGCGTGCCGCCGCACCACCACTGGCTGCGCATGCGGGCGGCGGGCGAGACCGCTGGCCTGCAGGAGCATTCGCTGGTCACGATGATGGCCGACCTCGGCCGGTTCCGCCCGCCGACGCCCGACCCGCGCTCGGTCTATTCGACCTACTCCTACGCCTTCCAGTTCGACGCCACGCTCTACGGCCGCTACCTGCGCGGTTTCGCCGAGGCCAACGGCGTCAGGCGCACCGAGGGCAAGATCGTCGACGTGGCCCTGCGCGCCGACGACGGCTTCGTCGAGGCGGTGGTGCTGGAGAGCGGCGCGCGGGTGGAAGCCGATCTGTTCGTCGACTGCTCGGGCTTTCGGGGCCTGCTGATCGAAGGGGCGCTGAAGACCGGCTACGAGGACTGGAGCCGTTGGCTGCCGGTCGACCGGGCTCTGGCCGTGCCCAGCCAGAACGTGGGCCCGCCGACGCCCTTCACCAGCGCCACGGCCCGCTCCGCCGGCTGGCAGTGGCGCATCCCGCTGCAGCACCGGACCGGCAACGGCTATGTCTATTGCAGCCAGTACATCGACGACGACGCGGCGGCGCAGACCCTGCTGGCCAATCTGGACGGCGCGGCCCTGGACGTCCCCCGGCCCCTGCGCTTCGTCACCGGCCGGCGGCGCAAGTTCTGGAACCGCAATGTCGTGGCCCTGGGCCTGGCCGGCGGCTTCATGGAGCCGCTGGAGAGCACCAGCATCCACCTGATCCAGAACGGCATCGGCCACCTGATCGAGTTCTTCCCCGACCGGGCCTGCGATCCGAAGCTGGCGGACGCCTTCAACGCCAAGAGCGGCGAGGAGTACGAGCGGATCCGCGACTTCCTGATCGCCCACTACTGCACCAACCAGCGGGTGGGCGAGCCCTTCTGGGACGCGGTGCGGACCATGAGCCTGCCCGACAGTCTCAAGGCGACGCTGGAGACCTTCCGCGCGACCGGATCGATGGGTTTGGACACCTACGAGGCCTTCTTCGAGCCCAGCTGGCTGTCGGTGCTGCTGGGCCAGCAGGTCTGGCCGAAGGACTATGACCGGCGCGCCGACGCCATCCCCCTGGCCGAGCTGTCGCACGGGTTGAAGCTGCGACGGGGCGCGGTGCGGCAGGCCGCCGAGGCCGCGCCCGGCCACGCCGATTTCATCGCCCGCTACTGCCGCGCGGACCCGCCTCCGGACGCCTGACGCCGCGGCTCGAAACCGTGGCGAAAGGCTTCCCAAGCCTTGCCAAGGAATTATCATACTTATACGAGTGATAGCGCTAACAAAGTCGCCGCGATGGGATGCTTCCCGGGAACGTCGACGAACCGGGAGGCCCGATGCCCAGCCAGTTTTCACCCTCCGCGCGCGGCAAGCTCGCCTCGCCCCTCGCCTCGGCCCTGGCCGTTGTCGCGGCCGCGTCGCTGTTCGTCGGCGGCGCCCACGCGACGGACGCCCCCAGGCTGGTCGAGAAGGACGGTCGCCATGCCCTGATGGTCGACGGCGCGCCCTTCCTGATGCTGGGCGTCCAGGCCAACAACGCCGCCAACTATCCCTCGCAGCTGCCCAAGGTGTGGCCGGCCGTGAAGGCCCTGCACGCCAACACCCTGGAGATCCCGGTCGCCTGGGAGCAGATCGAACCGGTCGAAGGGCAGTTCGATTTCTCGTATGTCGACGTGCTGCTGAAACAGGCCCGCGAGAACGACGTGCGCCTGGTGCTGTTGTGGTTCGGGACCTGGAAGAACAACGGTCCGAACTACGCGCCCGAATGGGTCAAGCTGGACAACAAGCGCTTCCCGCGGGTGATCACCGCCAAAGGCGAGACCCGCAACTCGTTGTCGCCGCACTTCCCAGCCACGCTGGAGGCCGACAAGAAGGCCTTCGCCGCCCTGATGCGCCACCTGAAGACGGCCGATCCCGATCACACCGTGATCATGATCCAGCCCGAGAACGAGACCGGCACCTACAACGCCGTCCGCGACCACTCGCCGACCGCCCAGAAGCTGTTCGAGGGGCCCGTGCCGGCCCAGTTGGTCAAGGCGATGGGCAAGAAGCCGGGAACCTGGAGCCAGGTGTTCGGCAAGGACGCCGACGAGTTCTTCCATGCCTGGTCGATCGGCCGGTTCGTCGACGAGGTCGCCGCCGCCGGCAAGCGCGAGCTGGCCCTGCCGATGTACGTCAACGCGGCCCTGCGCGATCCCTTCAACTACCAGGATCCGTACACCTACTCGTCGGGCGGGCCGACCTGGAACGTGCTGGACGTCTGGAAGGCCGCCGCGCCCTCGATCGACGCCATCGCGCCCGACATCTACATGCGCGAGAGCGCCAACGTCCGGAAGACGCTGGAGCAGTACGCGCGGCCCGACAACGCCCTGTTCGTGCCCGAGATCGGGGACGACAAGGGCTTCGCGCGGTTCTTTTATGACGTGCTGGGCGCCCACGCCTTGGGCTTCTCGCCGTTTGGCCTGGATTACACGGGCTATTCCAACTACCCGCTCGGCGCCAAGACGGTCGACGCCCAGGCGCTGGAGAACTTCGCGGTCCACTACCGCCTGCTGGCCCCGATGGCCCGCGAGTGGGCCAGGCTGTCCTATACGGGCGACGTCTGGGGCGTGGGCGAGGCCGACGACCGCAAGGCCGAGACCCTGAAGCTGGGCGACCGCTGGACCGCCACCGTCTCGTACGGCGAATGGCAGTTCGGCTCGATCGACGCGCCCTGGATGGGCAAGGCCGACAAGCAGCCCAATCGCGAGGTCCCCGACGGCGGGGCCCTGATCGCCCGGCTGTCGGCCAACGAGTTCCTGGTCACCGGCTATCGCGCCCGCGTCAGCTTCGGCTCGGCCAAGGGCGAGCGGTTCATGATGGCCCGGGTCGAGGAGGGTCACTTCGAGAACGGCCTGTGGGTCTTCGACCGCCTGTGGAACGGCGATCAGACCGACTACGGCCTGAACCTGACGACCTTGCCGCAGGTGCTGAAGGTCAAGCTGGCCACGTACTGACATTGAACCCGCTCATCCCGGCGAGCGCGGGGATCGGCGCAGATAAATCGAGACCATAGGAAGACCCAATGCGCATGCTCCCGAAGACCTTCGCCGCCGGCCTGGCCCTGGCCCTGATGGCCTCGACCAGTGCGTTCGCCCTGGACGGCGCGTTCGAGAAGACCGCCGACGGCGTGATCGTCACCCCCGCCTCGGGGCCGGCCAAGAAGGTCCGGCTGCAGGTGATGGGCGAGCGGGTCATCCACGTCACCGCCACGCCGACCGACAGCTTGGACGTCCCGCCCAGCCTGATGGTCACGGCCAAGCCCGGCGGCGCCTTCACGGTCAGCGAGGCCGGCGGCAAGGTGGTGGTCAAGGCCGGCAAGGCCGCGGCCGAGGTGTCCCTGGCGGACGGCGCGGTCAGCTTCCGCGACGAGGCGGGCAAGCTGGTCCTCGCCGAGAACGGCCGGCGTCCGTTCAAGACCGAGACCATCGACGGCAAGACGTTCTACGGCGTCAGCCAACAGTTCAATCCGGGCACGGACGAAGCCTTCTACGGCCTGGGCCAGCACCAGAACGGCCAGATGAACTACAATGGCCAGGACGTCGAACTGGCCCAGTACAACCGCGACATCGCCGTGCCGTTCGTGCTGTCGACCCGCAACTACGGCCTGCTGTGGGAGAACAACGGCATCACTCGCTTCGGCGACCCGACGCCGTACGACCTGGCCTCGCGCGACCTGAAGATCTTCGACGCGGCCGGCAAGCCGGGCGGCTTCACCGCCAGGTACTACGTCAAGGGCGAGCTCAAGCTGACCCGGACCGAGCAGGACATCAACTACCGCTATCTGAAGGACCTGCCCAACTGGCCGGCCGAGCTGACGGGCCCCGACAAGAAGCCGGTCAAGGGCGCCACCGTGGTTTGGGAAGGCTCGGTCGAGGCCCCTGTCGGCGGCGTCCAGAAGTTCAAGCTCTACTCGTCCAGCTACGCCAAGCTCTACGTCGACGGCAAGCTGACGATCGACAGGTGGCGGCAGAACTGGAACCCCTGGTTCCACAACTTCACCGTCCCGATGAAGGCCGGGACCCGCCACAAGATCCGCGTCGAGTGGGATCCCAACGACGGCTACATCGCCCTGCTGCACAACAACCCGATCGCGGCGGCCGACCAGCATTCGCTGACCCTCACCTCGGAGGTCGCCCATGCGATCGACTACTACTATGTCGGCGGCGGCGACCTGGACCAGGTGATCAGCGGCTATCGCGGCCTGACGGGCGACGCGGTGATGATGCCGCGCTGGGCCTACGGCCTGTGGCAGAGCCGCCAGCGCTACGAGACCGCCGACCAGCTGCTGGGCGTGGTCAAGGAATACCGGGCCCGCAAGCTGCCGCTCGACAACATCGTCGAGGACTGGCGCTACTGGAAGGACGACAGCTGGGGCAGCCACAAGTTCGACGAGACGCGCTTCCCCGACCCCAAGGCGATGATCGACGAGGTCCACGACCTCAACGCCCACTTCATGATCTCGATCTGGGCCAAGTTCTATCCGACCACGGATCACTACAAGGAGCTCGACGCCAAGGGCCACATGTACCACCGCAACATCGAGCAGGGCGCGCTCGACTGGGTGGGCCCCGGCTATCTGAACTCGTTCTACGACCCCTATTCCAAGGAGGCGCGCGACATCTACTGGCGCCAGGTCAAGGAGAGCCTGAAGGTCTACGGCGTCGACGCCTGGTGGATGGACAGCGACGAGCCGGACATGCACTCCAACCTCGACATCCCCGAGCGCACCTTGCGCATGGGGCCGACGGCCATGGGCCCGGGCGCGGAGTTCTTCAACTCCTATCCGCTGATCCACACCACCGGCGTGTTCGAGGGCGAGCATGAGCTGAACCCCGACAAGCGCAGCTTCATCCTGTCGCGTTCGGGCTTCGGTGGGATCCAGCGCAACGGCGTGGCCCTGTGGAGCGGCGACGTGGTCGCGCGCTGGGACGACCTGAAGGACCAGATCTCGGCCGGCGTGAACCTGTCGATGTCGGGCATCCCCAACTGGACCACCGACATCGGCGGCTTCTCGGTCGAGGATCGCTACACCAACAAGGACCCGGCCCACTGGGCCGAGTGGCAGGAGCTGAACCTGCGCTGGTTCCAGTTCGGCGCCTTCAGCCCGCTGTTCCGCAGTCACGGCGAGACCCCGTTCCGCGAGATCTACAACCTCGCCGACGAAGGGACCGAGGTCTACAAGGCGCTGGCCTGGTACGACGAGCTCCGCTACCGGCTGATGCCCTACACCTACACCCTGGCGGCCGACACCTATCAGCGCGACGGCAGCATCATGCGCGGCTTGGTGATGGACTTCCCGGCCGACAAGACGGCGCGCGACGTCAATGACGAATACCTGTTCGGCAAGGCGTTCCTAGTCGCCCCGGTGACCGAGTTCAAGGCTCGCTCGCGGCCGGTCTACCTGCCGGCCGGCGCGTCCTGGTACGACTTCGAGAGCGGCAAGGCTTTCAAGGGCGGCCAGACCATCAAGGCCGACGCGCCGCTGTCGCGCATGCCGCTGTTCGTGAAGGCCGGCTCGATCGTGCCGACCACGGTGGTCCAGCAATATGTCGGCGAGAAGCCCGACGCCCCGCTGACCGTGGTGGTCTACACCGGCGCCGACGGGACGTTCGAGCTCTACGAGGACGACGGTCTCAGCAACGGCTACGCCCGCGGCGCCTGGAGCCGCATCCCGATGAGCTACGACAACGCCTCGGGGCGGCTGACGATCGGGGCGCGGTCGGGGTCGTTCAAGGGGATGGTCGAGAACCGCGAGATCAAAGTGCGGTTCATCGGGGGCGGGGCCAAGCCGGTCGACTTCGAGACGGTGGATCAGACGGTGGCGTATGCCGGTCAGCCGGTGGTGGTGATGCGGAAGTAGGTCAGGTGGCTCACTCACTTGCCCCCACCTGACCGCTTCGCGGTCTGTCCGCCCCCATAGGGGGCGGAGGACGCGCGCGCGGCGCCCTCTTCCCCCTGTGGGGGAAGAGGGTCGCGAAGCGACCCGTTGGGGGCAAGTGTTGGCCGCTGAACCTTACGCCTGAACCACCAGCTTCTTCACGATCAGCGCCGCCGCGTTCACCCGCTCGCCGCCCGGCTCCATCACCTCCAGGTGCACGTGGTTGGTGATCCCCGGATAGTGCCTCTGCAGGCTCTCGACGCGGCCGATGGTTTCGCCCAGGCGGACGGTCTGGCCGACCTCGACGCCGGGGGTCACGTAGAAGGCGCGGGCGACATAGCCGAGGGCCGGATTGCTGATCTCGACGAACTTCAGGTCGCTGGAGCCGGCATAGGCGTAGCCGATCTTGGTGACGTAGCCGGAGATCGGGGCCTGGACGTCCTGGCCGGCCTGGGCCACGTAGTCGACGCCCTCGTGCTCGCGGGCCCCGCCGTCGCGGCGGGCGCCGAACTGGCCGTCGCCAAACTCGTCATGGCCGCGCGGCGCGCCGCCGGTCGGGTTAGCGAAGTCGGGCGCGCCGTCGCCGTCGATGTCCGAACCGCTCCAGATCAGCGTCTTGCGGACCGGCTTTTGGGGCTTGGCGGCCATGTCGGCCAGCAGGCGCTGCAGGGTCGGCGAGGGGCCGCGGGGGGCCTTGTGCGGGTTCTCCATCGCCGCCACCACCATCGGAGCGAAGACCAGGGCCAGGCCCAGCGCGCCGCGCGCCAGGGGGGCGAGTTTCTTCGCTGTCGATGCTTGCATTAATTCGTCCTGGATCGTTTTGAGGCCTAAAGCGTTGGCCCGACTAGCGACCAGATAAGGCGAAGACGTGGCAAATTCCGTGCGACGGGAGGTCGCGCGTTGATTTGCCTGCCGCGCGGAATAGTCGAAGCTTTACTGTGGAATATGCTCCGGGTCGACCGTGATTTCGGAGATCAATGTTCGGCCGCGTCCCTCGAGGCTTAGGTGTGAGTGGCCGTGTTCGAGCAGAACCGCGTCCAGCGGCGACAGGTCGATCGCGCCCCCGGGGCGAAGGACGCGCAACGGATCCAGGACCAGGACCAGGGTCACCCGGGCCTTGGCGGCCACCTCGCTGGCGCCGGCCACGGTCAGCCTGCGGGTCCGCGCCCGCCACTTGTCACGCCGCACCATCACGTTCAGGTCGCTGATCGGTCCGTCGGTCAGGCGGGCCGCGACCCGCGCCTCGCCCGGAAAGGCCAGGGGCGGGGAAGCGGCGTCCAGCGCCAGCATGCGGTCGTCGACGGTCAGCAGCAGCCCTTCGCCCTGGATCACCGTCAGCACCCGGTCCACGCCGGGGAAGGTCGAGAACGGGCCGTCGGCGGCGATCTGCGCCAGGCTGATCCGCCACTCGAAGCCGTCCAGGTCCGCCCCCGGCGGGAAGGCGGCCACCTCGCGCGTGTGGCCGCCGCCGTTCTTCCACGGCGTGGCGATCCGGTCGGCGGCTCTCAGGACGCGCATCTATCTAATCCGCGAGGAGGGGGGAGTATGGCTTACAAAATCCCCGGCAGGTCCAGCCCGTGTTCCCGCGCGCAAGCCTTGGCGATCTCGTAGCCGGCGTCGGCGTGGCGCATGACGCCGGTGGCCGGGTCGTTCCACAGCACCCGCGCCAGACGCTTGGCCGCCGCCTCGGTGCCGTCGGCGACGATCACCATGCCGGCGTGCTGCGAGAAGCCCATGCCCACCCCGCCGCCGTGGTGCAGCGACACCCAGGTGGCGCCCGAGGCGGTGTTGAGCAGGGCGTTCAGCAGCGGCCAGTCCGACACCGCGTCCGACCCGTCCATCATCCCCTCGGTCTCGCGGTTGGGCGAGGCGACCGAGCCGCTGTCGAGGTGATCGCGGCCGATCACGACGGGGGCCTTCAGCTCGCCCGAGGCGACCATCGCGTTGAACGCCAGGCCCAGGCGATGGCGGTCGCCGAGACCGACCCAGCAGATCCGGGCGGGCAGGCCCTGGAACTTGATCTTCTCGGCGGCCATGTCGAGCCAGTGGTGCAGGTGCGGATTGTCGGGGATCAGTTCCTTGACCTTGGCGTCGGTCTTCCTGATGTCCTCCGGATCGCCCGACAGCGCCGCCCAGCGGAACGGCCCGATCCCCCGGCAGAACAGCGGGCGGATATAGGCCGGCACGAAACCGGGGAAGTCGAAGGCGTTCGTCACGCCTTCCTCCAGCGCCATCTGGCGGATGTTGTTGCCGTAGTCGACGGTGGGCACGCCGGCGGCCTGGAAGTCGAGCATGGCCTTCACATGCACCGCCATCGAGGCGCGGGCGGCGCGGTTCACCGTTTCGGGCTCGCGCTCCTTGGCGGCCGCCCACTGGTCCAGGGTCCAGCCGGCCGGCAGGTAGCCGTTGATCGGATCGTGGGCGCTGGTCTGGTCGGTCAGCAGGTCGGGGCGGACGCCGGCCGCGAACATGGCCGGCAGCAGCTCGGCGGCGTTGCCCAGCAGGCCGACCGAGATCGGAGTCCGGTTTCGACGGGACTCCTCGATCCAGGCCAGGGCCTCGTCCAGGCTCTCGGTGGCCTTGTCCAGATAGCCGGTGCGCAGGCGCATCTCGATCCGCGAGGGCTGGCACTCGATGGCCAGGCACGAGGCCCCGGCCATCACCGCCGCCAGGGGCTGGGCCCCGCCCATGCCGCCCAGGCCGGCGGTCAGCAGCCACTTGCCGGCCAGGTCGCCGCCGTGGTGCTGGCGGCCCATCTCGACGAAGGTCTCGTAGGTGCCCTGCACGATGCCCTGGGCGCCGATATAGATCCACGAACCGGCGGTCATCTGGCCGTACATGGCCAGGCCCTTGCGATCGAGCTCGTTGAAGTGCTCCCAGGTCGCCCAGCGCGGCACCAGGTTGGAGTTGGCGATCAGCACGCGCGGCGCGTCGACATGGGTGCGGAACACGCCGACCGGCTTGCCCGACTGGACCAGCAGGGTCTCGTCGTCCTCCAGCCGGCGCAGGGTCTCGACGATCTTGTCGTAGCTCTCCCAGTCGCGGGCGGCGCGGCCGATGCCGCCATAGACCACCAGCTCCTCGGGCCGCTCGGCGACGTCGGGGTGCAGGTTGTTCATCAGCATCCGCAGCGGGGCCTCGGTCAGCCAGGACTTGGTGGTCAGCTCGGTTCCGGTGGCGGGGCGGATGACGCGGGTGTTGTCGAGGCGGGTCATGGGCGGGTCTCGAGCGTTGAGAGGGAGTTTGGCGGGAGGGCGGCTTGGGCGCTCTGCGTCCTTCGAGGCTTCGCCTTCGGCTCGCACCTCAGGATGAGGACCGCCCTATTGAATTCCTCATCCTGAGGCGCCCGCGCAGCGGGCCTCGAAGGACGCAGGATGGTTGCCGGCCTCATCAATTCACTGCGGCTTGGGCGAAGGCGATGCACGCCTTCAGCACGTCGGCGAGGGCGGCGCGCAGCGGCGCGGCGCGCGGGGCGTGGTAGGGCGTGGGCCAATTGTCCGAGCTCAGCACCGTCGGCTCGTCGATATAGCCGCGGCAGGCCAGCTCCATCTGGACGGCGTGGACGCCCTGGTCCGGCCGGCCGTAGCGGCGGGTGATCCAGCCGCCCTTGAACCGGCCGTCGGTGACGCGTGGCAGGCCCGTGGCGTCGCAGGGGGCCTCGACCCTACGGGTCAGGCCCGGATCGCAGGCCGCCCCGCCGTTCGTCCCGATGTTGAACTGCGGCAGCTCGCCGTCGAACAGCCGGGGCGCGCGCGAGCGGATCGAGTGGGCGTCGTACAGCACCACCTTGCCGTGGACCGCGACCAGCCGGTCGAGCTCGGTCTCGAGGGCGGCGTGGTAGGGATCGAAGAAGGTGACGCGCCGCCGGGCGATCTCGGCCGCGCCCGGCTCCTGGCCGGCGACATACAGCGGCTCGCCGTCGAAGGTGTCGACCGGGCACAGGCTGGTGGTGGCCTGGCCGGGATACAGCGACACGCCGGACGGGTCGCGATTGACGTCGATCACCGTGCGCGAGACGCCGGTGCGGACCACCGTGGCGTCCAGGCCGTCGGCGAAGGCGTAGAGTTCGCCCAGCCACCAGTCGGCGTCCTTGCGCGCCAGCCAGGGCGAGACCAGCCGCGCCTCGATGTCGGACGGGATGATCGTTCCGGCGTGCGGGATGCTGACGACCAGCGGGGCCTCGCCGCGCGTGACGTGGAGCCAGTTCTGCGGGCTCATGGCTCCGACCCTCCAACCGCCGTGCGTCCTTCGAGGCTCGCCCGCGGCTCGCACCTCGGGATGAGGAATTGAGCAGCGACAAAGCTCCTCATCCTGAGGCGTCCGCGCAGCGGGCCTCGAAGGACGCACGATGCTCGAGCGCTCACGCCTCCACCCCCGGCAGGTCGACGCTGGACGCCGCCACCACGACCGCGCCGGCGCGCACCAGGGCGTTGGCGGCCTCCATGTCCGGGTGGAAGTGGCGGTCGTCCGACAGGTGCGGGACTTGCGCCCGCAGGATCCGGCGCACGCTCTCCAGGGCCGGACTCGAGGTCAGGGGCGCGTGGAAGTCGCAGCCCTGGACGGCGGCCAGGAGCTCGATGCCGATCACCGCCTCGGCGGCCTCGACCATGGCCAGCAGGCGCCGCGCGCCGTGAGCGGCCATCGAGACGTGATCCTCCTGGTTGGCCGAGGTCGGGATGGAGTCGACGCTGGCCGGATAGGCCTTCTGCTTGTTCTCCGAGACCAGGGCCGCGGCCGTGACCTGCGGGATCATGAAGCCGGAGTTGAGGCCCGGCTTCGGCGTCAGGAAGGCCGGCAGGCCCGAGCAGGCCGGGTCGACCAGCATGGCGATGCGCCGCTCGGCGATCGAGCCGATCTCGCAGACGGCCAGGGCGATCATGTCGGCCGCGAAGGCCACGGGCTCGGCGTGGAAATTGCCGCCCGACAGCGCCTCGTCCGTGTCGGGGAAGATCAGCGGGTTGTCCGAGACGCCGTTGGCCTCGGTCGCCAGGGTGACGGCCGCCTGGCGCAGCACGTCGAGGGCCGCGCCCATCACCTGCGGCTGGCAGCGCAGGCAGTAGGGATCCTGCACCCGCGTGTCGCCCTCGCGG
The DNA here is from genome assembly GCF_001427165.1 of Caulobacter sp. Root487D2Y. NCBI lineage: Bacteria > Pseudomonadati > Pseudomonadota > Alphaproteobacteria > Caulobacterales > Caulobacteraceae > Caulobacter > Caulobacter sp. Root487D2Y. The sequence goes on along the minus strand of NZ_LMFD01000009.1, from coordinate 340,709 downwards.
TGGGAGTCGCGGATCGCCGAGCCGGCCATCAGGGCGCGCAGGGCGGCGGCGGTCTCGATCTGGCCGGGCTGGCGGCGCAGGGTGTGGATGCGCGGATCGAACGGGGTGTCCGAACCCTTGGCGGCCTCGGTCGCCAGGGCGCCGGTGACCAGGGCCGACTGGAACAGCCGCTCGGCGTCGAACAGGGCGGCCAGGGCGTTGGCGGTCGAGAACTGGGTGCCGTTCAGCAGGGCCAGGCCTTCCTTGGGACCCAGCGTCAACGGCTTGAGGCCCGCTTCCATCAGAGCCTGGATGGCCGGGAGACGCTGGCCGCCGACGAAGATCTCGCCGACCCCGATCATGGTCGCGGCCATGTGCGCCAGCGGGGCCAGGTCGCCCGACGCGCCGACCGAGCCCTGGCAGGGCGTGACGGGCGTCAGGCCCTTCACGAGCATGGCCTCCAGCAGGTCGGTGGTCGCCGGCTTCACGCCCGACGCGCCCTGGGCCAGGCTGGCCAGCTTCAGGGCCATCATCAGCCGGATCACCGGGACGGGCGAGGGCGCGCCCGTCCCGGCGGCGTGGGACAGGACGATGTTGCGCTGCAGGGTCTCGAGATCCGCGTCGCCGATCCGCACGCTGGCCAGCTTCCCGAAGCCGGTGTTGATCCCGTAGACCGGCGCGCCCTTGGCCAGGATGCGTTCGACGGCGGCGGCGCTTTCCGCGATCACCGGGGCGGCGCCGGGATGCAGCCGCGCGGGGGCGCCGCGATAGACGGCCTTCCAGTCGGTCAGGCTGACCTCGCCGGGGTTGAGAACGACTTCGATCACGTGACTTCACCCTTCCAGACGCGCGCATGGAGCGGGTTGAAGCCCATGCGATAGACAAGTTCGGCGGGACGCTCGATGTCCCAGATGGCCAGGTCGCAGGCCTTGCCGGCCTCCAGCGTCCCGACGCTTTCCAGCCGCCCGATCGCCCGCGCGGCCTCGCGCGTGACGCCGGCCAGGCATTCGTCGACGGTCATCCGGAACAGGGTGGCGGCCATGTTCATGGTCAGCAGCAGGCTGGTCAGGGGCGAGGTGCCGGGGTTGCAGTCGGTGGCCAGGGCCAGCGGCACGCCAGCCGCGCGCAGCGCTTCGACAGGCGGCAGCCTGGTCTCGCGCACGAAGTAGAAGGCTCCCGGCAGCAGCACGGCGGTGGTGCCGGCCTTGGCCAAGGCGGCGATCCCGGCGTCGTCCAGGTGTTCCAGGTGGTCGGCCGACAGGGCTCCGAACTCGGCGGCCAGGGCCGCGCCGTTCAGGTTCGACAGTTGCTCGGCATGAAGCTTCACGGGCAGGCCGTGATCGTGGGCCGCCTCGAACACCCGGCGGGTCTGGGCGGGGGTGAAGCCGATGCCCTCGCAGAAGGCGTCGACGGCGTCCGCCAGGCCCTCGGCGGCGACGGCGGGGATCATCTGGTAGCAGACGTGGTCGATGTAATCGTCGGGGGCGTCGGCGTATTCCGGCGGCAGGGCGTGGGCGCCGAGGAAGGTGGCCGTCACCGACACCTGGCGCACGTCCGCCAGGGCGCGGGCGGCGCGCAGGCTCTTCAGCTCATCGTCCAGCGACAGGCCGTAGCCGGACTTGATCTCGATGGTCGTCAGGCCCTCGGCGATCAGGGCGTCCAGGCGGGCCAGGGCGCTGGCCACGAGCTCGGCCCGCGAGGCGGCGCGGGTGGCCTTCATGGTCGAGACGATGCCGCCGCCGGCCCGGGCGATGTCCTCGTAGCTCGCGCCGGCCAGCCGCAGCTCGAACTCGTGGGCGCGGTCGCCGCCATGGATCAGGTGGGTGTGGGGGTCGATCAGGCCGGGCGTGATCCAGCGGCCTTCGCAGTCGATGGTTTCAAGCGCCTCGAAGGCGGGCGCGTCGGCGGCCGGGCCGGCATGGACGATGCGACCGTCGAGGCTGGCCACGACGCCGTCCTCGACCACGCCCATGCCCGGCAGGTCGGCGGCGAAAGTGGCCAGGCGGGCCTTGCTCCACACCCGATCGCAGCGCATGGCCTGGGATCTCCCGACGCCGGTTCGGTCTCTTGCCGACGGCTTCAATATGTATAGACATATTCGCGCGACCCGAGGACTGTCCAGTGACCGACGACGAGTTTCCGTCAGAACCTGAGGCTGACGAGCCGATCTACACGCCGCCCCCCAAGACCGAGGGGGAGACCGAGCCCGCCCCCGAGCGCGTCGCGCCGGCCGGTCCCCAGACCCTGTGGTTCGAGCAGGCCCTGCTGGCCGACGGCTGGGCCAAGGACGTTCGGTTCACGCTCACCGACGGCGCGATCAGCCGCATCGACACTGACGTCGCCCGCCAGTCCGGCGAAGTCGCCCACGGCCCGTGCCTGCCCGGCCTGCCCAACCTGCACAGCCACGCCTTCCAGCGGGCCATGGCGGGCCTGACCGAAACACGCGGGCCAACCGGCGACAGCTTCTGGACCTGGCGCGAGCTGATGTACCGGTTCGTCGACCGGCTGGGTCCCGACGAGGTCCAGGCGATCGCGGCGCTCGCCTACATGGAGATGCTGGAGACCGGCTCGACCCGGGTCGGCGAGTTCCACTACCTGCATCATGACAAGGATGGCTCGCCCTACGCCGACCCCGCCGAGATGGCGGCGCGGATCGCGGCGGCGGCCGACCAGACGGGCATCGGCCTGACCCTGCTGCCGGTGTTCTACGCCCATGCCGGCTTCGGCGGCGTCGCGCCCGGCGAGGGCCAGCGACGGTTCATCCATGACGTCGACGGCTACGGCCGGCTGATCGAGGCCAGCCGCGCGGCGGTCGCCGGCCTGCCCGACGCGGTGGTCGGGATCGCGCCGCACAGCCTGCGGGCGGTGACCGGCGAGGAGCTGACCGCGATCCTGCCGCTGGCCGGCGCCGACCCGATCCACATCCACATCGCCGAGCAGACCCAGGAGGTCGACGACTGCCTGGCCGCCACCGGCGCGCGGCCGGTGCGCTGGCTGATGAACAACGCGCCGGTCGACAAGCGCTGGTGCCTGGTCCACGCCACCCACCTGAACGCCATGGAGACCGAGCGCCTGGCCAAGAGCGACGCGGTGGCGGGCCTGTGTCCGATCACCGAGGCCAATCTGGGCGACGGCGTCTTCCCGGCCCACGACTACCTGGCGGCCGGCGGGGCGTTCGGGATCGGCTCGGACAGCAACGTGCTGATCGACGCGGCCGAGGAGCTGCGGACCCTGGAATACGCCCAGCGCCTGACCCGGCGGGCCCGCAACGTGCTGGCCAAGGCGCCGGGCAGCTCGACGGGCGGGGCGCTGTTCCGCGCGGCGGTCGGCGGCGGGGCCCAGGCCCTGGGCGTGGTCGGCGGCCTGCGCCGGGGGCGGGCGGCCGACTTCGTGACCCTGGACCGCGCCCATCCGGCGATGATCGGCCGCGACGGCGACGCCCTGCTGGACAGCTGGGTGTTCGCCGGGCGACACGGGGCCGTCGACGGCGTCTGGCGCGGTGGCCGGCAGGTCGTCAGCGGCGGACGCCACCACGCGCGCGAGGCGATCCTGGCGCGCTATCGGACGGCCTTGGCCAATATTCTGTCTTGAGGGAGCGTGCTGGCTTGAGCGTGAACGAGACGACGCTGCACCAGCGCATTCGCGGCCAGATCGAGGACCTGATCCGCTCGGGCGCCTGGACGCCGGGCCGCAAGGTTCCGTCCGAGACCGAGCTGATGGCCCAGTTCGGCTGTTCGCGGATGACCGTGAACAAGGCGATGTCGGCCTTGGCGGAAGAGGGGCTGATCGTCCGCCGTCGCCGCGCCGGCTCGTTCGTGGCCCGGCCGCGCGTCCATTCCACCGTGCTCGACATTCCCGACATCCAGGCCGAGATCGTGGCGCGCGGCGAGACCTACCGTTTCGATCTGCTGGACCGGCGGCGGCGCGAGGCCAAGGCCGGCGATGTCGAGGAGATCGCCCTGGCGGCGGGCGGCGAGCTGCTGGTGCTGCGCGGCCTGCATGTCGCCGGCGATCGGCCGTTCGCCCTGGAGGACCGGCTGATCAGCCTGGCCGCCGTGCCCGAGGCGGCCGACCTGGACTTCGCCGACGAGTCGCCCGGCGCCTGGCTGCTGCACCACGTGCCGTGGACCGAGGCCGAGAACCGCATCAGCGCCGTCGGGGCCGACGCGGCGACGGCGGCGCTGATGACGCTGGACGTCGGCACGGCGCTGCTGGCGGTCGAGCGCCGCACCTGGCGCGTCGACGCCCCGATCACCTGGGTGCGGCAGCTGTTCCCGGGCGAAGCCTACGACCTGGTGGCGCGGTTCGGCCGGACGCGGGGCTAGGGTCTATTTCTGTTTGGCGCTCAGGTCGGCATAGGCGGCGTCGATGGCTTCGTCGCGGCCGGTCGGATGCTTGGCCAGGCGGGCCTTGGCGGCCTTGGCCACGTCGGCGGCGCGGGCGGCGGTCAGCGTCGCCAGGTAACGGTGAGCCTTCAGCTTCTGGTCGACGGTGACGCCGCGCTTGATGGTGTCGGGCATGGAAGGCTCCTTGGGTGAGGCAGGTGGTCTACAGTGTGGGGGCGCTGACGGAAACCCTCTCCCAAGGGGAGAGGGAGGGACCCGACCGCGTAGCGGTGGGAGGGTGAGGGGGTTCTGAGTCTGCCGGCGTGCCGGCGCTCCGGCCAACGGCGTCACCCCTCATCCTCCCACGCCTGCGGCGCGGGCCCCTCCTTCTCCCCTCCGGGAGAGGGTGATTTACAGCGACTGTCCGTCATCGACGGTGAACACCGACCCCGTCACCGCTCGCGCTTCGTCGGACGCGAGATACAGCGCCATCGCCTCCAGGTCGCTCGTCTCCATCAGCCGCTTGCGCGGGAAGGTCGAGACCAGCTTTTGGCCGCCTTCGCTGTCGAACCACGCCGCGTTCAGCTCGGTCTTGATGTAGCCGGGGCATAGGACGTTGACGTTGATCCCCTTGCGCGCCCATTCGCGGGCCAGGCTCTTGCCCATGTGGGCGGTGGCGGCCTTGGAGGCGGCGTAGGCGGTCAGGCCCGGCAGCACCTTGTGCGCGCCGATCGAGGCCACCAGCACGATGCGGCCGCGCTCGCTGGCCGGGCTGCCGGCCCTGATCATCCGCCGCGCGCCTTCGCGGGCGGTCAGGAAGACGCCGCGGGTGTTGACGGCCAGGACCTTGTCGAAATCCTCGATTCCGATGTCCAGCGCCGAGCCCTCGATGTTGATCCCGGCGTTGGCGATCACCGACTCCGGCGCGCCGAACGCGGCCTCGACCGCGTCGTAGCCGGCGATGACCGAGGCCTCGTCCTCGACGTCCATGGCGAAGGCCTGGGCGGTCCCGCCCCCGGCGGTGATCTCGGCGACGAGGGTTTGCAGCTTGTCGGCCCGCCGCGCGGCGGCGGCGACCTTGGCCCCGGCCTTGGCGGCGGCCTGGGCGAAGGCGGCGCCGATGCCCGAGGAGGCGCCGGTGATCAGGATCGTGCGGCCGGCGAGGGTGGTCATTGGCGTTTCCTTTTTCCGGCAGTCTGGGAGGTTGCCGTAGAGAGCGTCAATGCGTCGGCGGGGCGAACCCGCGCCGCCAAGTCCCTCCCCCTATGGGGGAGGTGTCGGCGAAGCCGACGGAGGGGGGAGCAATCGACAGACGGCCACAACCCGGATCGAACAGTCCTACGGCTCCCCCCACCGATCGCTGCGCGATCGCCTCCCCCACAGGGGGAGGGCTCTTACACCAACCCAGGCCCCGAGATCTTCACCACCGGCGTGAACGCCGGTCGCGCCCTGGGCAAGACCACCCGCAACCCCTTGCCATCCCGCTTGAACGCCAGCGGCTCGGGCGAGCCCAGCAGTTCCACCCGCCGCACCTCGCCCGCGCTGGTCGGGCCGGAGGTCGCCAGGCTCTCGATCACCAGCTCGCCGTCCGGCCACGCCATCGGCAGGGCGTAGAGGTCGCCGGCCTTGGTCGTGAACCGGATGTCGGCGGCCTCGAACGGCTTGGCGTCGCCCTCGTTCATCGCGCCTTCGACCAGCCGCGTCGGGCCCTCGCCATAGATTCGCCAGGGCCGCGAGGCGTAGATGGCCGGACCGTTGACGGCGATCCAGCCGGCCATGCCCTCCAGCACCTTCTCCTCCTTGTCGTCGATCGTGCCGTCGCCGCGCATGGGGATCGAGACCAGCAGGCAGCCGTTCTTGCTGACCACGTCGACCAATCGCTGGATCACGTCCCTGGCGCTCTTGTAGCCGTCGCGGTCGTAGAGCCCGCGGTCGTAGTGCCAGTTGCCGATGCAGGTGTCGGTCTGCCAGGGCTCTGGCCGCAGGCGGTCGGAGAAGCCGCGCTCGACGTCCTCGACGATGCCCCGCCGCTGGAGAGCATTGAGCTTCTTGCCGGTCACCACCACGTCGGTCGCGCCGCGCCAGGCGCGGGCCTGGTTGTAGTAGTAGGCGGTGGCCGACAGCCCGGCCTGGCCGAGCGGCAGGGTGGTGTTGTCGAAGTAGACCAGGTCGGGCCGGTAGAGGTCGACCAGGTCATTCTGGCGCGCCAGCCAGTTCGCGGTGAAGGCGGGATTGTTCGGCGGCGGGCTTTCGATCCACTCGCCGTCGTGGGCGTCGTGCCAGGCGTTGGCGGCCTTGATGCTGTCGATCCCCTCGGGGATCAGCATGTTGCGGCCGGTATAGAGCTCCTGCGGGTCCAACCCCTGCCACCACGTGCCCTTGCCGTCGGCCTTGGTCAGGCGGAAGGCGTCGTAGCGCCGGCCCTTCAGCGGGCCCTCGGCGTCGTAGCCGTAGGCCGTCTGCCACCAGTGCCAGGCGTGGGCCGAGTGGTTGGAGACGCCGAACCGCAGGCCGTGGGCGCGGGCGACCTTCTCCCAGGTCCCGACGATGTCCCGCCCCGGACCGACGCGCAGGGTGTTCCAGGCATGGTGGCGGCTGGCGAACATGTCGAGGTTGTCGTGGTGGTTGGCCATCGACATGAAGTACCGGGCCCCGGCGGCCTGGTACTTCTTCATCAACCCTTCCGGATCCCAGTTCTGCGCCTTCCAGCGCGGGATGAATTCCATGAAGCCGAACTGTGTCGGGTGGCCGTAGGTCTTGACGTGATGCTCGTAGACGCCGTTGCCCTGGATATACATCTGGCGGCCGTACCAGTCGCCGTATTCGGGCACGCATTGCGGGCCCCAGTGCGACCAGATCCCCAGCTTGGCGTCGCGGAACCAGTCGGGGGTCTTGTAGCCGTCGGCCAGCGACTCCCAGTTGGGCTGGAAGCCGCCTTTCGGGGCGGCGAGGGCGGGCGTGGCGGAGGCGGCGGCCAGGCCGGCGCCGAGGTTCAGCAGGTCGCGGCGATTGAAGCTCATGACGATCCCTAAGGCTGGACAGGCGCCGAAGCGTTTGCTTGCGGATCGCCGTAGAGGATGCCTCGGCCGTGGACGCCGAGATAGACGCGGCCGAAGCGGTTCGGATCGCCGGTCAGGGCCCGCAGCTCGGCGAAGCCCCAATGGGGCCCCTTGGGATCGTCGTGCAGCTTGACCCAGGTCTTGCCGACGTCGTCGGAGCGGAACAGGCCCTCGACCCCGCCGACCTTGCCCCAGACGAACACCGCCGGATGGGTCTGGCCCGGCGCGGCCTTGCCGAACCCGACCAGGCCCGCGTCGCCGACGCCGCTGACGGCCTTGAAGCCGGCGCCGCCGTCGGTCGAGCGCATCAGGCCCTGGGCGGTGGGCAGCCACAGCTCGCCCTCGACGCCGGGGACGGCCTTCAGCGGGCCGCCCCTCGGCAGGTCGCGGGCCGTGACCTTGAACGTTTCGCCGCCGTCGGCGCTGGCCAGCACCGCGCCCTGGGCCGCGTCATAGACGTAGAACCGTAGCGGGTTCACCCGGTCCGAGGCCGGGGTGAAGTCGGGGCGCTCGGACTTAGTGACGCCCTGCACGGGCCGCCAAGTCCTGCCGTCGTCGCTGGAGACGTAAGGAACGGCGTTGCGCATGGCCCAGACCATCCGCTGGCCGTCGGCCGACAGGGCGATGCGGCCGGTGTGGATGTGGGCGTCGCGCGGCGGCGAGCCGGCGAAGGCCTTCCAGGTCTTGCCGCCGTCGGTCGAGCGCAAGCCGGCGGTCGGCGTCGGGTCGCTTGTTCGAACAAGAATGCTGGGCTCCAATTCGGCGTAGTCGAGGCCGCGATTGGTGCCGCCGTGCGGGTCGAAATAGCGGCTGCGGGCCGCGCTGTTCAGGTCGTCGTGGCGAAAGCCGCCGATGTCGCCGATCGTGCTGATCAGGGGGGCTCCGTTCGGAGGCGAGACCAACTCCAGGGCCACCGTCTCCTCCAGCCCCTCGTCGTCGAACCGCCAGTGGGTGCGGCCCGAGCGGTCGGCCTCGGTCAGGTCCTGCGTCCGCCACAGGCCGTAGCCGGTGACATAGATCGCCTCGTCGGGGTTGGTCGGGTCGATGTCGATGTCGCCGATCCAGTGGCCCATGGCGCGGCCGGCCTTGGCCTCCAGGCCGCGCACCCAGGGCGCGCCGCCGGTGTCGTGCTCGGACCTGTCGCGCAGACCCTTCCAGCTCTTGCCGCCGTCGGTGCTGCGGAAGACGTCGTCGCCCATGTTCCAGCGGTCGAGGGTCGAGACCACGACGACGCCGGGATGGGCCGGGTCCAGGCTGAGCCCGCCATAGCCGAACAGGTCGGCCCCGCCGGGCCTGATCGGGGTGATGTCGGTCCAGGCCCCGCTGTCGGGGTCCATCTTCCAGACCGCCCCGTTGGTCACGCCGTTGGGCCCGAGGCCATTGCCGTAGGCGACATAGACCCCGCCCTTGGCGTCCAGCGCCAGGTGGTGCGGGATCAGGCCCTTCGGCTGGCCGCTGACCAGGCCCCAGCTCCTGCCGCCGTCCGTGCTGACCAGCAAGCCGCCGCCGCTCATCCCGTCCTTGGGCGCCGTGGCGAAGCCGGCATAGACGATCGCCGTTTCGCCGGTCTTGGTCTTCTCGACGGGGTCGAAGGCCGTCAGCGTGACGTGGACGCGCGGAAAGCCCTCGACCCGCGACCAGGTCTCGCCGTGGTCGGCGCTGCGATAGAGGCCGTCCTTGGCGCCCAGGAACAGCACCGCGCCCTGGGCGGGATCGACCATCAGCCGCTCGCCGGTGTTGCGGCCGTCCTCGTTGCCGCCGATCTTGACCGGCAGCTCGGTCTTCAGCCAGGTCGCGCCCCGGTCGGTGGAGCGCAGCACCGCGCCGCCGCGCGCATTGGGCCCGGTATATTCGCCGGCCGCCATGTAGAGCCGGTTCGGGTCGCGCGGATCGACGGCCAGGCTCAGCGCTCCGGCCAGCTGGCCGTCGGCGCGCTTGAGGTCGTCGTTCAGGGCGATCCAGCGGCGGGTCGCCCGGTCCAGGCGATAGGCGCCGCCGATGTCGGTGCGGATATAGACCAGCCCCTTTTCAGTGGGGTGATAGACCACGCCGCTGACGAAGCCGCCGCCCAGCACCTCGACGGTGTTCCAGCTATAGGGCTGAGCCACCGGCGGCGCGGCGAGGCCGGGCGCGGCCAGGGCCAGCGCGCCGGCGGCCGCGGCCAGGGCGAGGAGGGTTTTGAAGGAGGACAAGCGGGAACTTCCGTCTAGGGGGCGGGGGTCAGATGGACGGCCGCGCCGCCGCTGGGCGCGAGCTTGAGGGTCAGGACGTCGCCGGCCTTCACCGTCCGCTTCGAGGCGGTGAGATCGGTCGGCGCCGCGCCGTCCTGGCGGATGTCGGCGGCGAAGACGCCGGTTCCCAGGAAGCCCAGCGGGACCTTCACGGTCCGTCCGGCCTCGTTGGTCATGGCGCCGATCCACCAGTCCGCGCCCTTGCGGCGGGCCAGCACGATCGACTGGCCGATCTCGCCGGCGACGAACCGGGTTTCGTCCCAGGTGGTCGGGGCCGCGCTGACGAAGTCCAGGCCTGCGGGGCTGTCCCGATAGGTGTCGGGACTGTCGGACACCAGGCCGAACGGGCTGTCATAGACCACGTACAGCGCCAGGGCCTGGCCGCGGGTGGTCTGCACGAACGGCAGGTCGTTGCGCGGCTTGAACGCCGCCGGCGCCACGTTGCGGAAGCCGCCGGGCGTGTAGTCCATCGGGCCCAGCAGCATGCGGGTGTAGGGCAGGGTGACGTTGTGGGTGGCGGTGATCCGCCGGCTCCACTTGTTGTACTCCGCGCCCAGCACGCCTTCCTGGGTCAGGTAGTGCGGATAGGTGCGGGTCAGGCCCGTGGGGTGATAGGCGCCGTGCAGGTCGACCATCAGATGATGCTGGCCGGCCTTGGTCAGCAGGCGGTGGTAGTAGTCGACCATGGCCTGGTCGTCGCGGTCCATGAAGTCGACCTTGATCCCCTTCAGGCCCCACCTCTCATAGAGGGCCAGGGCCTCGTCCATCTGGTCGTCCATCGACTTCCAGTGGGCCCAGACCCACAGGCCGACCTTGCGTTCGGCCGCGTAGGCGACGAGGCCGGGCATGTCGATCTCGGGGATGGTCTTGGTGATGTCGGCGCCCGGCTTCACCGTGCCGGCCCCGCCGCTGTTCCTGTACCAGCCGTCGTCGATCAGCATGTAGTCCAGGCCGTTGGCGGCCGCGAAGTCGATATAGGCCTTGATCGTGGCGTCGTTCATCCCAGCCTTGGGCACGCCCGACACGACCGGACCGTTCCACCAGTCCCAGGCGGCCTTGCCGGGCTTGATCCAGCGGGTGTCGGCCAGGGCGGTCGGCGGGTTGAGGGTGGCGACGAGGCTGCTCTCGATCAGCTTGCCGGCGGTCGGCGCGACCATGACCACCCGCCAGGACGAGACGATGTCGGCGCCGGGCTTGCCGCGCACGGCGATGCGCGGCTCGTCCAGCCTGGGCGACAGCTTGACCTGCACGCCCAGCCCGCCGTCGCCGCGGCCGGTCAGGTAGAGGCCCGCATAGTCCTTCAGGTCGGCCTCGGCGATCGCGAAGGCGGCGCCCCCGTCCTCGCCCTCGCAGACCAGGGGCGCGTCATAGAGATTGTGCTCGCGGAGCTTCGAGGCCTGGACCGGATCGAACTCGCCCTCGTGGCTGGTCCCGAACTTGCCCAGGTTCAGGCCCCAGCACCGGTAGTCGGCCGGGAAGTCGAAGCGGGTCTCCTCGTTGCGGATGTCGACCGTCTCGCGCCCCGCCTGCTGGGGCAGCACGTAGCGGAAGGCCACGCCGTCGTCATAGGCCCGCACGATCACCCGCAGCCGGCGCTTGCCGCCGTCTGGCTCCTGGAAATCGACGCTGAGCTGGTTGTAGTGGTCGCGGACCGTCCGGGTCTTGCCGGCGACCAGGTCGTAGGTCGTGTCGTTGGTCGACGGGACGACGCCGGTGATCTTCAGGCCATGGGACAGCGAGCCGCCGGCGCTGAGCGCCAGGCCCAGCGGGGAAGGCGCCAGCAGGGGGCGGCCCTTGTAGCCGACGGCGTAGCGGGCCTGGCCGTCGCTGTCCGAAACCGTGATCCTGAGCGCGCCGTCGGGGGAGGAAAGCTGCTGTTCGGCGGCGCCGACCGGGCCTGCCGCGAGGGCCGCCAGGGCCGCGCCGGACACAAGACTCGCCGCATATCCCCGCATGTCATCTCCCCCAATGACGCCCGATGGGCGTTTCTATTTGTCACACAAATTAGACCGTGTATGGATCGCCGTCGAGCTTTTAGATACCGGTACCAATGAGGGCGTGTAGATTGCTCCGGCTGCGTCGGCGTGCGACTGACAACGCTGTCGGAATTCAACGATAAAATGTGGGGAGTTATGAACACCAAGGCCTTCTGCGCCGCGTTGCTGGCGACCACCCTTCTGACGACCACTGTCTTGAACGGCGCGGCGTCCGCCGCCGACACCAAGAGCACCGCCCATCCCGCCCAATGGCCCGCCGCGAAGAGCCAGGGCCTGGTGGATCCCCAGACCGAGGCCTTCGTCGACGCCCTGCTGGGCAAGCTGACCCTCGAGGAGAAGGTCGGCCAAATGATCCAGGGCGACATCGGCTCGGTGAAGCCCGAAGACCTGAAGACCTACCCCCTGGGCTCGATCCTGGCCGGCGGCAGCTCGCCGCCGCTGGGCGCGCCCGACCGCTCGCCGATCGGCCCGTGGGTCGAATCGGTGAAGGCCTTCCGGGCCGCCGCCGCGCAGCGCGAGGGCGGCACGCGGATCCCGCTGATGTTCGGCATCGATTCGGTCCACGGCCACGGCAACGCCGTCGGCGCCACGCTCTTCCCGCACAACATCGGCCTGGGCGCGACGCGCGATCCCGAGCTGATCCGCAAGATCGGCGCGGCCACCGCGCAGGAAACCGCCGCCAGCGGCTTCGACTGGGCGTTCGGCCCGACCCTGACCGTGCCACGCGACGACCGCTGGGGCCGGACCTACGAAGGCTATTCGGAAGATCCCGAGATCGTCCGTTCCTACGCCGGCCAGATGATCCTGGGCCTGCAGGGCGCGGTGAGCCAGGGTGGCGTCATCCAGCAGGGCCACGTCGCGGCCAGCGCCAAGCACTTCCTCGGCGACGGCGGCACCCACAACGGCAAGGACCAGGGCGACACCCAGGTCTCCGAGGCCGAGCTGATCCGCCTGCACGCCCAGGGCTATGTGCCGGCCATCAACGCCGGGACCATGACCATCATGGCGTCGTTCAACAGCTGGAACGGCGAGAAGATGCACGGCAACAAGAGCCTGCTGACCGACGTACTGAAGGGCAAGATGGGCTTCGACGGCTTCATCGTCGGCGACTGGAACGGCCACGGCCAGGTGGCCGGCTGCACGCCCAAGAACTGCCCGCAGGCCGCCAACGCCGGCCTGGACATGTACATGGCGCCCGACAGCTGGAAGGACCTGTTCGACAACACCGTTGCCCAGGCCAAGTCGGGCGAGATCCCGATGGCCCGCATCGACGACGCCGTGCGCCGCATCCTGCGCGTGAAGGCCAAGATGGGCCTGTTCCAGCAGGCGCGTCCGCTGGAAGGTAAGGAAGCGCTGATGGCCTCGGCCGAGCACCGCGCCATCGCTCGCCAGGCGGTGCGCGAGTCGCTGGTGCTGCTGAAGAACAACGGCGTCCTGCCGGTGAAGGCCAGCGCCAACATCCTGGTCGCCGGCTCGGGCGCCGACGACATCGGCCAGCAGGCCGGCGGCTGGACCCTGTCGTGGCAGGGCACGGGCAACACCAAGGCCGACTTCCCCAACGCCCAGTCGATCTATTCGGGCCTGAAGGAGGCGGTCGAGGCCTCGGGCGGTTCGGCGACGCTCAGCGTCGACGGTTCGTTCGCGAAAAAGCCCGACGTCGCGATCGTGGTGTTCGGCGAGACGCCCTACGCCGAGGGCGTGGGCGACATCAGGACGCTGGAATACCAGCCCGGAAACAAGACCGACCTGGCCCTGCTGAAGAAACTGAAGGCCGCCGGCGTGCCGGTGGTGGGCGTGTTCCTGTCGGGCCGTCCGCTGTGGGTGAACCCCGAGATCAACGCCTCGGACGCCTTCGTGGCCGCCTGGCTGCCGGGCTCGGAAGGCGGCGGGATCGCCGACGTCCTGATCGGCGACAAGGCGGGCAAGCCGCGCACCGACTTCCACGGCAAGCTGGCCTTCAGCTGGCCCAAGACCGCCGGCCAGTTCACGCTGAACCGCGGCGACAAGAGCTACGACCCGCAGTTCGCCTACGGCTACGGCCTGACCTACGCCTCCAAGGCCCGGGTCGGGACGCTATCCGAAAAGCCGGGCTTCAAGATCGCCAGCGAGAACGTCAGCAACTACTTCGTCGGCGGCAAGACGCCGGCGCCGTTCGAGTTCAAGCTGACCCCGACCACGGCCGTCCAGGTTCGTCCGGTCGACGCGGGCAACGTGCAGGAAGCCGGGCGTCAGCTGACCTATTCCGGCGACACCGCGGCCACCGCGGCCCTGGCGGCGGACAAGGCCTTCGACCTGTCGTTCCAGACCAACGCCGAGATCGACCTGCTGATCGACTATCGCGTGGACGCCAAGCCGACCGCGCCGGTCACCCTGTCGATCGGGGCGGGCAAGCTGGACGTCACCCCGGTGCTCGAAGCCTCGCCGGTCGGCGAGTGGAAGAGCCTGAAGGTGTCGCTCAAGTGCTTCCAGGCGGCGGGAACCGACGTGACGGCCGTGACCGCGCCGTTCGCGCTGTCGACCGCCGGCAAGCTGGTGGTCACGCTGCAGGGCGTGAAGCTGACGACGGATCCGGCGGGCGCGGTGTGTCCGGGGAAGGCCGCGAACTAGTTCTCTTTGTCTCCGCTCATCCCGGCGAATGCCGGGACCCAGATGGCGTGGCGGAGTGCTGGCTCCATGAGCTCAGCGCTGCTCCAATCAGCCACGCGGTTATGGGATCTGGGTTCCGGCATTCGCCGGGATGAGCGGATTTTGGGATAGGTCATGTCCATGCGTTCGAAGATCCTTGGCCTTTTGGCGGCGACCGCGGTCAGCGCAATCGCCACGACTGTCTCCGCCGCGCCCTTGCTGGCGCTGGTCTTCACCGACCACGCCGTCCTGCAGCGCGGCCAGCCGATCCGGGTCTGGGGCGCGGCCGGGCCGGGGGCGGTGGTCGAACTGTCGCTCGGCGAAGCCAAGACCAGCGCGACGGCGGACGCCGAAGGCCGCTGGTCGACGACCCTTCCGGCCCGCGAACCGGGTGCGGCCCTGACCCTGACGGCCCAGGCCGGCGGCGAGCGCCAGACCATCTCGGACCTGCTGGTCGGCGATGTCTGGCTGTGCTCGGGCCAGTCGAACATGGAGTATCCGCTGCGCCGCTCGCTGGGCGGCGAGGCCGAGGCGGCCAATGCGGCCGATCCCGACATCCGCCTGCTGCAGACCGGCCGCGTCAGCCTGCCCAATCCGACCACGGCCCTGCCCAAGGAGGCCGCCTGGCGTCCGGCCACCCCAGAATCGGCCAACAATTTCAGCGCCGCCTGCTTCTTCATGGGCCGCGAGATCAAGAAGGCCACCGGCGCGCCGATCGGCCTGATCGACGCCACCTGGGGCGGTTCGATCATCCAGGACTGGATCAGCCGCGAGGGTCTCCACGCCCTGGGCGGCTATGACGAAGGCCTGGCCGTGCTGGCCGACTACGCCCGGTCGCCGGACGTCGGGGTGGCCCATTGGCAAGCCCAGCTCGGCCGCTGGGCCGCCAAGGTCGAGCCGCAGGCCGCGGCCTGGAGCCGTCCGGACTTCGACGACCGCGACTGGAAAACCATGCGGGCCGAGCAGTTCTGGGAGACCAATCCCGGGCTGGAAACCTTCGACGGCACGATCTGGCTGCGCGCATCGATCACCCTGACCGAAAAGCAGGCCCGGCAGGGCGCGACCCTGTCGCTGGGCCCGATCGACGACCTGGACACCACCTTCGTCAACGGCCGCGAGATCGGCTCGTCGCAGGGCTGGGACACGCCGCGCGCGTACAGGATCGCCCCGGGCGTGCTGCGGGCCGGCCCCAACCTGATCGCCGTGCGGGCCATCGACGCCGGCGGCGGCGGCGGGGCCTGGGGACCGGCGGCCCAGAAGGGTCTGAAGTTCGACGACGGTTCGTTCGCCCCGCTGGGCGCGAGCTGGCGCTACAAGGTCTCGACCGCCATCGCCCAGAGCGGTCTGCCGCCGACGGCGCCGTGGGTGGGGAGCAGCGGCCTGTCGACCCTGCGCAACGGCATGATCGCGCCGCTGATCCCCTACGGCCTGAAAGGTTTCGCCTGGTACCAGGGCGAGGCCAATGTCGCCGAGCCGGCGGCCTATGGACGCCTGCTGCCGGCCCTGGTCGCCGACTGGCGCCGATCGTTCGACGCTCCGGACCTGCCGTTCCTGGTGGTGCAGCTGGCCGCGTTCGGACCGCGCCAGACCGCGCCGGCCGAGTCCGGCTGGGCCGAGATCCGCGACGTCCAGCGCCGCGTCGCCGCGACCGACTCCAAGGTCGGTCTCGCCTCGGCCGTCGACATCGGCGACATCTACGACATCCATCCGGCCAACAAGCAGCAGGTCGGCCACCGCCTGGCCCTGCTGGCGCGCAAGCTGGCCTATGGCGAGACGGGCCTGGTCGCGGCCGGTCCCGCGCCGCTGTCGGCGACGCGGGCGGCGGATGCGGTGGTCGTGCGGCTGGACCAGCCGGCGGTGGTCCAGGCCGACGCCCGCCCGGTCGGGTTCGAGCTGTGCGACGCCGGCGGCGCCTGCCGTTTCGCGGACGCGGCCCTGGCCGGCGACCAGGTCCGGCTGACGATCCCGGCCGGCTTCGCGCCGGTCAGGGTCCGCTTCGCCTGGGCCGACAGCCCGATCCTCAATCTCTATGGACGGACCGGATTACCGGCGACCCCGTTCGAACTGACCATCGCGCCCTAGTCGGTCCCCTGGGCGGCCGCCCCAGGTCGTCTTGGTCGAAATGACGGTCGCGGCCTCGGCCGCGTTCCGACGCGCTTCGAGGGTTTCGCTCCATTTCAGCGCCGCCGGGGCGCGCCTAGGCTGGTAGTCTGGCTTGTGCTGGGGCGCGACCAACCTCGGTTCGGAAGCGAACCGGCGCGGGCAGGGGGCGGACGGCGCGCGCGGAGCCGCGCGCGCCGTTAACCAGCAACCCATTGACCTTCAACGGCATTGTCTCTCGTAAGGAGAGCGTAGAGTGCCCGATGTCGCGTACCAGGCGTTGGCCGAGCTTTGGGAGGCCGTGTTCGGCGAGCAGCCGTCCATCGTCGCCGAGCCGGGCCTGACGGCCCAGGTTCTGGTCAGCTGCTTGCCGCCGGCAGAGCCCTACGGTTTCGCCGGCGAGGACGAGGGCGAAGGCTAGGGCGTATCGACGTTCAGACACGCCCTTCCTTCTCTCCGTCATTCCCGCCCTTGTGGCGGGAACCCCTCTACCGGTCGCACGTGCAGGGGTGTGGCGCGCTGGCGCGCCAAGACGTCTCACCGTCAGCTGCACCAGGGGTTCCCGCCACAAGGGCGGGAATGACGGTTGAAAGGAGGAAGGGTTTACTGACCAAGCCGCCAAACTGCTGAACGTTGATCCACCCTAGACCGCCAGGCCCTTCAGCCGTTCGCGCAGGTCGCCCAGCGCGTCCAACGGCATGTTCAGCTTGCAGAACAGCTGCTCGGGCACGGCCTTGGCCTTGTCGCGCAAGGCGGCGCCGGCTTCGGTCAGGGTGACGATCACCCGCCGCTCGTCCTCGGGGTCGCGGGCGCGCGCCACCAGCCCTTGCGTCTCCAGACGCTTGAGCAGCGGGGTCAGGGTGCTGGACTCCAGGTCCAGCGCCTCGCCCACGGCGCCAACCGTGCGGGGACTGGCCTCCCACAGCACCAGCATGACCAGGTACTGCGGATAGGTCAGGCCCAGGGCCTCGAGCAGCGGCCGGTAGAGCCGCGTCACCCGATTGGCGGCGCCGTAGAGGGCGAAGCACAGCTGACGGTCGAGGCGCAGGGCCTCGACCGGTTCGCCGTTGGTCTTGTTCGGTTTGGCGGTCATGCGGCCTTTGTGGTGATCGCGACGTCGACATTGCCGCGCGTGGCGTTGGAATAGGGACAGACCTTGTGCGCCGTCGCAACCAGGGCTTCGGCCTCTTCCTGGGTCAGGCCCTGGGTTTCGACCTCCAGCGCGACCTCCAGCTTGAAGCCGACCTCCAGCGGGGCCAGGCCGACGACGCCGGTCACGGTCGAGCCGGTCAGGCCGATCTTCTGCTGGCGGGCCACGTGGGCCATGGCGCTCTGGAAGCAGGCGGCGTAGCCGGCCGCGAACAGCTGCTCGGGATTGGTGCCCTGGCCGTTGCCGCCCAGCGCCTTGGGCAGGGCCAGTCGCACGTCCAGCAGACCGTCTTCGCTGCGGGCCTTGCCTTCGCGGCCGCCGGTGGCCGTGGCGCGGGTTTGATAGAGGGTGGACATCGGTTGTCTCCTTGGCGTTATTCGATAGTGAACGATTTAATCGTGCACGATCTATTAGCAAGAGGCCGGGTCGAATTTTTTATCGCGCGCGATCCTTTTCACCGACCTGTCATCCCGGACGCAGCGAAGCGGAGATCCGGGACCGACCTGGAACGCGGCGCTCAGGCGTCGGTCCCGGATCTTCGCGCTAAGCGCTCGTCCGGGATGACAGATCGATCAAGCCGTCTTCACCTTCGCCGCCGCGACCAGCGCGCCCAGCGCCTCCATCGGGGTCATGTCGCCCAGCAGCTGGCGCACGATGGTCAGGGTGTCGGAATAGATCCGTTCGCAGACCAGGGTCTCGCCCTCGAACAGGAAGAAGGCCGTCATCTGGCAGGCGAACGGCCGGCCGGTGGCGGGCAGGGGACCCAGCGGACCCAGCTGCGTGCCCTCCAGGATGAACTCCACCACGATCCCGTCGTCGACATGACGCAACGACAGCAGGGTGTTGCGCTGGTCCGGAAAGGTCTGGCGCGAGGTGGTGTAGTAGCGCTCGACATCGGGGCGGCCGTCGTGGACGGCGCCGGTGGCAATGATCTCGTAGTGAGGGTGGGGGAAGGTCGCCAGCACCTTGTCCCAGGCGTGATCGATCTCGTCGGCCATGTGCTCGCGAACGATCTTTTCGCGCCGGGCGCGCAGGGCTTCCTGGGTCATGATCCGTCCTCCCGGCCGCTCCGCGGCGGCGTGGGCGATCATAGGGCCGTGAAACGCGTGTTTGGAAGGTCTCTAGGCCGCCCAGGCGGCCGCGAAGCGCTTCAGCTGCGAGCGGGCGGCGCTTTCGACGCCGTCGCCCAGGGCTTCCAGGCGCAGGAACAGGTCGCCGGCGCGGTGCGGGCCGCGGGCGGGCAGGCCCTGGCCGGGCAGGCGCACCAGGCCCCGGGCGGCGGCCTTGGTCGAGATCCAGACCAGGCGCGGACCCAGCGCCGTGGCCACCTCGATCCGACCGCCCTCGGCCAGGGCGCGGGCGTCCAGGCGGGCGGTCAGCCACAGGTCGCCGCCGCGCACCAGGGCGTCGGGATCATGCTCGAGCGCGACGCGGAAGGTCACGTTCTCGACCCGGACCTTGTCGTTCTCGCGCAGGCCGGCCGGCAGGGTCAGGCGCAGCTTGCGGGCGTCCAGCGTCAGGTCGAGCGACCCGCCGGCGAAGGCCAGGGCGGCGTCGATCCGCAGGGTGGCCTGCTCGACCCGGACCGGTTCGGCGACGGCGGGCGGGAAATGGATCGGCCGCGTCGGGGCGTCCTGCAGCAGGCGGTAGGCGGCCAGCACGTCGCGGAACAGGGCCGCGTCGCCGCCGGGGCGGTCGGGATGGGCGCGCTTGGCGGCTTCGCGATAGGCGGCCCGCAGCTCGCGCTCGTCGGCGCCGGGCGCGACGCCGAGGATGGCGCGGGCGGCCTGGAGACTGGGAACGGAAGACGAGCCGGCGGTCATGCCGCCGACCCTGCCGCCGTTTGGTCAACGGGGCGTTAAGTTAACTTTTCCGAGCGTTTTCAAGCCAAGCGGGCGTCAGCGGATCTGGCCGCTGATCAGCCAGACCAGGCCGAAGATCCCGAACACCCCGGCCATGAAGAGGATGACGGCCCAGGAGCCGCTCTTGCGATGCCAGGTGACCGGCACGTCGACGTCCGGTCCCTCAACCCGCGCCTGTTCCGCCGCCTTGGCGCGCAGCCGCCAGAGGTTCCACGCCCCGCCCGCGAACAGGAACAGGCCGCCGGCCGCCAGGATGATCCAGTCCTGGACGTCGTCGCCCTTCCATCTGACGGCCTCGACATAGCCGATCCACAGGCCGGCCGCGCACCACAGCGCCAGGGGGATCCAGGCCAGTCGCGCCCGCGTGCCGAGTTTCATCAGGGGTCTGTTCCATGGGCGCGAAACGTCCGCGCGATCGTTGGCGGCTAATGCGCGCGACCAGCCAGCCGCGTCAAGCTCGAGGGGGCCTGGCCCCACATGCTTGGTCCTTTGGCGCGCGGCGCCCTATATCCACCTCATGACCGACGCGCCCCTGATCCCCGCCTCGCCGTCCGAGGACGACTATGTCCGCCGGGTGACCGAGGCCGTGCCCCCGCAACTGCTGCCGGAGGGCGACCCGATCCACCAATTCGGGGAATGGCTGGCCGAGGCCGGCAAGGGCGAGCCGAGCGACCCGAACGCCATGGCCCTGTCGACCGTCGACGCCGACGGCTTGCCGGATTCGCGCATGGTGCTGCTCAAGAGCGTCGATGCCCGGGGCTTCGTCTTCTACACCAACACCCAGAGCGCCAAGGGCGTGGAGCTGGGCGGCCAGCCCAAGGCGGCCCTGCTGTTCCACTGGAAGTCGCTGCGCCGCCAGGTGCGGGTGCGCGGCGTCGTCGAACCGGTGAGCGAGGCCGAGGCCGACGCCTATTTCGCCAGCCGCGCCCGCCACAGCCAGCTGGGCGCCTGGGCCAGCGACCAGTCCCGCCCGCTGCCCGACCGCCTGGCCCTGGAGCGCCGGGTGGCCGAGATGGCGCTGAAGTTCGGCCTGGGCAAGGTGCCGCGCCCGCCGCACTGGTCGGGCTACTGCGTCGTCCCCCAGGTCATAGAATTCTGGCGCGACCGTCCGTTCCGCCTGCACGAACGGTTGGTCTATGAGCGGGACGGCGAGGGGTGGGGGACCAAGCGGTTGTTTCCCTAGAACGAAACCCCCTCCTCTCCGGGCGAGGGTTTCGGATTGCCATACCGCGTTAGGAACGTCTCCACCGCGTCGGCGCTAATCTCACCCAGCGGCCGGGCCGGCTGAGCCTCGTCGCCGGCGGCCAGGCCGAGCACCAGGGTGGCGTGGTCCAGCATGCCCAGCAGTTGGCCGCCGGCCCAGGCCGGTTGGTCGACCGTCAGCTCGCCGGTCTCGACCAGGTCCCGGATGAGCTTGATCGCCGCCCCGCCCAGGTCCTGATGGGCGGCGCGCAGGACGTGGTCGGCCACCGTCTCGAAGCGCCGGCGTTCGCTGGCGACCATCCGAAACATCGCCCGGGTCGCGGGCTGTGACATGAAGGTCGCATAGGCCAGCGCCAGGCTGGTCAGCCGGGCGCGGGCGTCGCCGGTTGCCTGGACGCTCTCGCGCACGGGTTCGGCCATGCGCCCGACGGCGTCGTGGACGACGATCTCGAACAGCTTGGCCTTGCTCGGAAAGTAGGCGTAGAGCGTGGCGGTCGACACGCCGGCCATGCGGGCCACGACCTCCATGCCGGCGGCGGCGTAGCCCTCCCGGAGAAAGACGCCGCGCGCGGCGGTCAGGATTTCGGTCTTCTTGCGTTCGGACCGGTTGAGGACGGCGTCGATCAGCATGCGGTTGTGACTCTATCTAAGGTTAATAAGTCATATCCGATCAACCAAAGCGTAAGCAAGCGCACTGGCCGCGACGCGGCGCGAACTTTCCGCTATGGGGACGCCGACGCCCCGAATTCCGGCGTGTTTGAAGAGGTTGGGGCGTGATCAAGGACGCGGAGACGGTTCGCGAGCAGGAAGTGGCCGCCTGGATGGGCGAGCGGGCCGATCGGGTGATCGAGACCTCCTGCGCCCGGGTTTTCCTGGTCGGCGAGGCGGCCTGGAAGGTCAAGCGTCCGGTCAATTTCGGCTTTCTGGACTACTCGACCCTGGAGCTGCGCCGCTGGTCGCTGGAGCGCGAGCTGAGCTTCAATCGCGCCGCCGCGCCCGACATCTATCGCGCCGTGCGCCGCCTGACCCGGACCGAGGCGGGTGGAGTCGAGATGGATGGGCCCGGCGAGATCGTCGAGTACCTGCTGGAGATGCGCCGCTTCGACGAGCAGGGCGTGCTGGCCCAGCAGCCTTGGGCCATCGACGACGCGCTGGAGGAATCCCTGGGCCGGACCATCGCCCAGTTCCACGCCGGGGCGCCGCTGCGGCCGAAGGGCGGCGGGGTCGGGGCCCTGGGCTACACGATCGCCTCGAACGCCAACCTGCTGCGCGGCCTGGCCCCGCGGCTGGGCGCCCAGGCCGTCGAGCGGCTGATCGCCGAGACGGACCTGGCGCTGGAGCGCCTGGGTCCGCTGCTGAACGAACGGGCGGGGCAGGGCTTCGCGCGGCACTGCCACGGCGACCTGCACCTGGGCAACATCCTGGTCGAGGACGGCAAGCCGATCCTGTTCGACTGCATCGAGTTCAACGACTCGCTGTCGGACATCGACATCCAGTACGACCTGGCCTTCCTGCTGATGGACCTGGACTTCCGCCGTCGCCGCGACGCGGCCGGCAGGGTGCTGAACGCCTATCTGGACGAGGCCGCCCGCACTTTTGGCGAAGGCCTGTGGACAGGCCTTGCGGCTTTGCCGCTGATGCTCAGCGTCCGCGCCGCGGTGCGCACCCACGTCTGGGCCTACAGCAACGACGACGAGGCCGCGCGGGCCTATCTGGCCACGGCGCTGGAGCACCTGGCCCCCAAGCCGGTCAGCCTGGTGGCGACCGGCGGCTTCTCGGGTTCGGGCAAGTCGACCTTCGCCCGGGTCTGCGCGCCCGGCCTGGGCGCGGCCCCGGGGGCGGTGGTCCTGCGCACCGACGAGATCCGCAAGCGCCTGTGCGGCGTGCCCTCGCTGCAGCGCCTGCCCAAGGAAGCCTACACGCCGGAAATGAGCGAGCGGGTCTATGGCGAGCTGTTCCGCGACGCGGCCCTGACCCTGGCCGCCGGCCGCTCGGTGGTGGTCGACGCGGTGTTCCTGAAACCCGAGCAGCGGGCCCGCGCCGAGGCCCTGGCCAAGGACGTCGACGTGGCGTTCCAGGGCGTCTGGCTGGAGGCGCCGCCCGAGGTGCTGCGCGCCCGCGTCGCCGCCCGCGTCAACGACGCCTCGGACGCCGACGTCGCCGTGCTGGAAAGCCAGCTGTCCCGCGACACCGGCGACATCGCCTGGCGCCGGGTCGACACGGTCAGCGCCTTCGAGGATGAAGCCCGAGCCCTGGCGGAGTCGATGGGGTAGGGGCGGCTAGCCTCGGCTCGAGATCTGAAACGGATTGCCGTCCGGATCCTTGCCGTCGCACATGTCGAAGGTGCTCGTGGACTTGACCGGACCCAGCACGACAGCCCCGCGCCGTTGCAGCATGGCTTTGGCGGCGGCGACGTCGGCGGCGAAGAACACCAGCTTGGGCGGGCGCTGACCCACGACCGGTTTCCCATGGTGGAGCGCCAGGCGGCAGGCGCCCGCGTCGAACTCGACCCATCCGTCTTCCCGACCGCACACGGCGAGACCGATGACGTCCTGGTAGAAACGGGCAAGGCCCGGCACGTCGGCCGTAAAGACCACGATGCGCTTCAGATCGAGTTTCAACGGCGGCTCCCAACGCGACAATCAGAGGCTGGAAGGGATCGGCTGGGATTTATTTTTGCAAGCGCCATTGCGCTGGAAACGGCGCTACGACCGGGCCGCCTTGGTGCAGCGGTCTTTCGGCCGCACGGCCGAGCAGATCGACGACAGCAGGTCGGCCGGCCGGATCGGCTTGCCCAGGTGGTCGTCGAAACCCATGGCCAGGAAGCGTTCGCGGTCGCCCGACATGGCCGAGGCGGTCAGGGCGATGACCGGGATCGCCGGATCGCCCGCCACGCCGGCCCGGATGGCGTTCAGGGCGGTGATGCCGTCCATCACCGGCATGTTGATGTCCATCAGCACCGCGTCGAACGCGTCCGCCCTCAGGGCGGTCAGGGCCGCCTGGCCGTCGTCGACGATGGTCAGGGCCACGCCGGTGGCTTCCAGCATGGTGCGCACCACCACCTGGTTGATGGCGTTGTCCTCGGCCATCAGGATCCGCAGGGTGTCGAGGTCCGGCGTGTCCTGACCCTCGACCTCTTCGGCCGTCACGGCGGGGGGCGCGATCGGAACGGCGCGAAGGGTGAAGACGAACGCCGCGCCGCCCCCTCCCTTTTTCAGGTCACCGTTTTCCAGGACCAGGTCGCCGTCCATCTGATGGGCCAGGGCCCGCGAGATCGTCAGGCCCAGACCCGTGCCGCCGTGGCTGCGCGAGACGGCGTTGTCGGCCTGGGTGAAGCTTTCGAAGATGCGGTCGTGGACATCGGCGTCGACGCCGACGCCGGTGTCGACCACCCGCAACCGGATCTCGCACGCGCCGTCGGCCGTCGAGGACAGGGGCCGCGACGATTCCGGCGGCGGCGCCAGCAGCTGGATCGTCACCCCGCCCTTGCTGGTGAACTTCAGGCCGTTGGAGATCAGGTTCATCAGCACCTGGCGGATGCGCTGGGGGTCGGCCAGGATCCAGGCGGGCGCGGACGGGTCGATCTCCGCGCGCAGCCACAAGCCCTTCTCGGCGGCGGCGTCGCGCCAGGCGTCGCCGGCCGCGCGGACCAGGTCGTGCAGATTGACGGCCACGTGGTCCAGGTCGACCTTGCCGGCCTCGATCTTCGACAGGTCCAGCACGTCGTTGAGCACCTGCATCAGGCTGTCGCCCGACTTGATCATCAGGCGCACGTGGCGGCGCTGGGCCTCGTTGAGGTTGGTGCGGTCCAGGGCGTAGGCCATGCCCAGCAGGCCGTTCATCGGCGTGCGCAGCTCGTGGCTGGTGACGGCCACGAAGGTCGACTTGGCGCGGTTGGCCTCCAGGGCCCGCTCGCGTTCCTCGCGCAGGCCGCGGGTGAGGGCGTCCATCCGGTTGGCGGCGGCGCGGTTGGCCAGCATGACGTTCAGCGTCGTGGCGACGACCAAGACCAGGCCCCAGCGGGCGATGTTGGGGCCCACGCCCTGACCGGGGAGGAAGAACAGCGGGAAGACGATCAGGCTGACCATCGGCGCGAAGGCGGAGACCGCGATCAGGGCGACCGGCTGGTGGCGGAAGTTCTGGGTGTAGACGATCTGTCCGACCCACACCGCGACGGCGGCCAGCTTCATGTCGGGAAGCGGCGAGAACCAAATCATCGCCGCCAGCCACGACCAGGTCAGGTTGATCGGCAGGGCGCCCAGCAGGAAGACGGCGCGCATCGTCGGCGTGCCGGGGACTCCCGGCCTGAACCGCCCGGTCGCCAGCCGCGCCAGACCCTCGGCCGTCAGGAACACGGCCAGCCAGCACGCGGCGAAGGTCACGCCCAACGCCAGCTGGGCGACCACGGCCGACAGCAAGGCTGGAATCAGCCGCGACAGCAGCAGGCGATGGGTGTCCATCGCCACTTCGTCCAGCCGGTCGTCGGCCAAGATGGCGTGCAGTCTTCGCACTTGAAACAAGCCTGTCCGTCGCGGGGTCCGCGGACTATAGGCCATCGGGGTTTCCGTGGCCTGAACGGGCGCTGCGACGGATCAGCGCGATCAGGTTTCGATCGCCCCGGGCGCGCGCCGCGTTGCGCCGTCGCCGTCGCGCCGCTAGCCTTGTCTGAACAACGATAACAGATCGGGAGAGCGGGGCCGATGCAAGGCTTGATGCAGCACGGGGCCTTGACGGTCGACAAGATCATCGACCACGCCGCCCAGTGGCATGGCGCGCGCGAAGTCGTCACGCGGTCGGTCGAGGGGCCCATCGTCCGTACGACCTACGGCGCGATCCGCGACCGCGCCAAGCGAGTGTCCAACGCGCTGCTGGCCATGGGGATCAAGCCGGGCGACCGGGTGGGCACCCTGGCCTGGAACACCGCCCGCCACATGGAGGCCTGGTACGGCATCATGGGCATCGGCGCGGTGTGCCACACCCTGAACCCGCGCCTGTTTCCCGAACAGATCGCCTGGATCGCCAGTCACGCCGGCGATCGCGTGATCTTCGTCGACCTAACCTTCCTGCCGATCATCGCCGGCGTCCTGCACCACCTGCCCAGCGTCGAGCACGTGGTGCTGTTCACCGACCGCGGCCACATGCCGGCCGACTTCAGGCCGGCGGGCGAGGCCCCCAACTTCAAGGGCCTGCTGTGCTTCGAGGACATGGTCGAGCAGCACCACGCCGACTGCGCCTGGGGCGGCTTCGACGAGGGCACGGCGGCGGGCCTCTGCTACACCTCGGGCACGACCGGCGACCCCAAGGGCGTGCTCTATTCGCACCGCTCCAACGTGTTGCACACCCTGATCACGCTTCAACCGGACGTGATGGGCCTGTCGCAGAAGGACGTGATCCTGCCGGTGGTGCCGATGTTCCACGCCAACGCCTGGGGGGTGGCGTTCTCGGCCCCCGGGACCGGCGCCAAGATGGTCATGCCGGGCGCCAAGATGGACGGGGCCTCGATCTTCGAGCTGCTCGACACCGAGGGCGTCACCTTCTCGGCCGCCGTGCCGACGGTCTGGCAGATGCTGCTGCATCACCTGAAGGAGACCGGCGCCAAGCTGCCGGTGCTGAAGAAAGTGGTGATCGGCGGGGCGGCCTGCCCCGAGCACATCATCCGCGCCTTCCACGACGACTACGACGTCGAGGTGGTCCACGCCTGGGGCATGACCGAGACCTCGCCGGTCGGCACCCTGTCGGTGATGACCGACGCGCTGGAAAAGCTGCCCTACGACCAGCAGATGCCTTACCGGCTCAAGCAGGGCCGGCCGCCGTTCGGCGTGGAGCTGAAGCTGACCGACGACGCGGGCCGGCGCCTGCCGCACGACGGCAAGAGCTTCGGCAATCTGAAGATCCGCGGCCCGATCATCGCCGCCGAGTATTTCCGGGGCGCCGGCGGCAAGATCCTCGACGACGAGGGCTTTTTCGACACCGGCGACGTGGCCACCATCGACGACCACGGCTTCATGCAGATCACCGACCGGGCCAAGGACGTGGTCAAGTCGGGCGGCGAGTGGATCAGCTCGATCGACATCGAGAACATCGCCCTGGGCCATCCCAAGGCGGCGATGACGGCGGTGATCGGCGTGCCGCATCCCAAGTGGGACGAGCGGCCGATCCTGCTGGTCAAGCTGATGGAAGGCGAGACCGCCACCAAAGAAGAGTTCCTGGAGTTCCTGCAGGGCAAGATCGCCAAGTGGTGGATGCCCGACGACGTGGTCTTCGTCGACGAGATCCCGCTGGGCGCGACCGGCAAGATCGACAAGAAGCTGATCCGCCAGCGCATGAAGGACTATGTGCTGCCGGGTCTGACCGCGGCGCCGACGGGGGAGGGGGCCGCCGAAGCGGCGGCCGAGCCCGAGGCCCCGGCCGCGACCCTCGCCGCGGCCGACGGGGCGCAGGCCACGCGGATCTACGCGCCCGAGCCCGAGGACCCGCTGTCGGAGCCGCCGCCCCTGCCCGAGCCGTTGGTCGTCGAGGCCCTGGCGCACGCCGAGTCCGAAGCCAGGATCGAGCCCGAGCCCCAACCCGAACCAGAAGTCGCGGCGCCGATCCGCGCGGCGCCCCCCGCGACACCTCTCGCGCCCGAGGTGGAGCCGCTGTTCGAGCAACGCGGCCAGGAGGAGCACTTCCCCCTCGGCCCGCTGGCGCCCGCGCCGGCCGTCGCGTCCGTGCCGGAAGACGCCTTCCATGCCGAGCCGGTCTTCGCCGCCGACGACGCGCCGCTGGCCATGCCGCTGGTTCCCAGCCGCAAGGGCGGGAAGGCCAAGGCGAAAGCCAGGTCGGAGGCGGCGAACAAGGCCAAGGGGGGCTTCACCTCCGGCCTGCTGGACCTGACGATCCTGATCGCCCTGGCGCCGGCCCTGCTGGTCGGGGCCGGCGCGCTGGGGGTGAAGTCAGGACTGTTCCCGCTGGCGCTCGGTTACCAGCAGATGGCCCTGGACTGGGCGCCCAAGGCCGCCATGCTCGGCGTCGCCACCGGCGTGCTGGGTCTGATCGTGGCCCTGTTCGCCGGCTTCTCGCGGTTCTGGAAGAAGGCCTTGCTGGCCCTGACGATCACCGTCGCCACCCTGGCCGCCATGGTCGCGGCGAACGCGGTCGGCGGCGGCGCCCCGCCGATCCACGACGTCTCCACCGACTGGAAGACGCCGCTGATGCTGTCGGACGCCGCCCTGGCGGCCCGGGGCGGCGAGGCCCAGACCGTCGAGGCCGACCCCAGCCTGCCGGTCGGCTCGCTGGCCTTCGCCGGCCGCCGCGTCGCCGACGTCAACGCCGAGACCTGCGCGGCCGCCCGGCCGCTGGTGGTCGCGCGCTCGCCGGCCGACGCCTACGAGGCGGCCAAGGTCGCCGTCCAGGCCGCCGGCCTGTCGATCGTTACCGACGATCCGATCGACGGTCGGCTGGAGGCGACGGGCCAGAGCTTCTGGTACGGGCTGAAGGACGACCTGGTCGTGCGGGTGCGTCCCGATACGGCCGGGGCGCGGGTCGACATGCGCGCGATCGGCCGCGAGGCCGGCGGCGACCGGGGCCGCAACTGCCGCCGGGTGGGCGACCTGCTGGCGGTGGTGAAGGGGTAGGACCTCAGACCAGCCGATACAGGCTGTCCAGCCCCGGCTCGCCGTCACAGCCGACCCGCCCTTGCTTCACCAGCAGCAGCATATGGGCCAGCACCGACATGGCGGCGGCCGGGTGCAGGCGCGGGTCGACGGCGGCGTAGAGCGTGGGGACCATGGCCTTGATCGTGGTCGGCCCCTGGGCCAGGGCCGCCAGGACCTGAGCCTCGCGGGCGCGCCGGTGGTCGGCATAGGCCTGGATGAACGGCGCCACGTCGCGGACCGGCGAGCCGTGGGTCGGCCACAGGGTGTCGAACCCCTGGGCCCGCACCTTCTCCAGGCTGGCGAAATAGTCGCCCATGTCGCCGTCGGGCGGGGTGATCACCGTGGTCGACCAGCCCATCACGTGATCGCCGGAGAACAGGGCGTTCTCTTGCTTCAGGGCGAAACAGACGTGGTTGGAGGTGTGGCCCGGCGTGGCCACGGCCCGCAGGGTCCAGCCCGGACCTTCGAAGACGTCGCCGTCGGTGATCTCGACATCGGGGCGGAAGCCCTCGTCCTCGCCGGCCTCCAGCACCAGGCCCGGATCCGGTTCGGCCAGGTGCGGCGCGCGGCGGCCATGGATCGTCGCCCCGGTCGCCTTTTGCAGCGGGCGGGCGAGGGGGGAGTGGTCGCTGTGGTGGTGGGTGACCAGGATGTGGCTGACGCGCTCGCCCTCCAGCGCCGCCAGCAGCGCCTGGAGATGGCCGTCGAGATCGGGGCCCGGATCGATGACCGCCACCGTCCCGCGCCCGACGATGTAGGTGCCGGTGCCGACATAGGTGAAGGGCCCCGGGTTGTCGGCGATCACGCGACGGACCAGCGGCGAGACCTGGTCGCAGCGCCCGTATTCGAACTCGATCTCGCGGACGAAGGGGATCATGTCGGCCTTTCCCTGCGGCGCCTGGCCCCGCGGTGACTGGAGAGAGCCCCGGCGCCGGTCTTGCGGTGAGCGGTCCGTAAACCTCCCGGAGTAACGATCATGGCCGCCGACACCGCGATTTTTGTTTCAAAACGGCTCCAGCGCGCGGCCTTCGCCATCCTCTGTCTCATCGCGGCTCAGTTCGTGCTGGCCAGCTGCGAGCCCGAACCGTCGGCGATGGCGGCCCGGGTCGTTCTCAGCCACCACGACTAGGTCTTCCCTAGACGCCGAGCACGCCCGACAGGTCGTAGCCGGCGTCCGCGCCCTGGCGCACCAGGGTGGCGCGATCGGCCGCGCCCGAGGCGACCTGGCCCAGGGACCAGGTGACGATCGAGCGCGTGCCCGAACGACAGAAAGCCAGGACAGGTCCCTCGGCGCCCTCGACCGCGCGGCGCACGGCCTCGACCTGGTCAGGGGTAGGCCCGCCCCGCACCGGAATATGCACGTAGTCCAGGCCCGCGGCCCGGGCCGCGGCCTCGACCTGGGCGCTCGAGGGCTGGCCCGGCTCCTCGTCGTCGGGGCGATTGTTGATCACCAGAACAAAGCCCTCGATCGCGGCGCGGCCCAGGTCGTCGATGGCGATCTGAGGGCTGACCGAAAGCGAGTCGGTTACACGTCGGAACGCGGTCATGGGGTGTCTCTCGCGGGGGAGGGCTGGGAAGGGGGCACGCCGAGGCGACTGTTGCTCATCATCCCGACACTTAGGCGCCCGTGCAACGGTCGGTGGCGGTAAAATGTGTCCGAAATTTGGGCGACGCGCGGGAGGAATTTCTCGCAGATGGTCAGTGTTCAGCATTTGATAGCGATAACAGGGCTGTTTCTTGGGGTGATTTCCCGAATGTCAACACGATGGGGGGCGTTTTGACCTGTTTTATTGTCGCGTCTGGTCGAAAGGCCGCCCGTGGCGGGAATGGGGCGAATTTGCCTTTCAACCCAACGGGATACGGGGGGGGAGACCCGTGTTATCGATCGGTTTGTGGAAAATCTGAGCGGCGTTCGTCGGAAATGAGGCGATCGTGTTGCGATAATGCGACAGCCTGGGGCGATGTTATTACGGATCGGTAATGGCAATTGACCGGCGCGCGGCGCGCCTCCTAACGTCACCCCAACCGGGGAAATGTTTTCCGGGACACCTAAGTTCTCGTGGTGGAGTTGGGGCAAAAACCCGTACAGGCCGAACGTAACGCCCCCGAAAAGGGCGCGTGCGGGCGGTCGGGGTGCTTCGCCATGCTAGAGGGGATATTATGAAGATGACTTCCACCAAGGGCGGCGCTCGCGCGCGTCTTTTGACGTCGACGCTGCTGGCCGGCCTGGCCACCGTCGCCGCGCCGCTGGCCCTGACCGCGGTCGCCACGGCGATCCCGACCCTGGCTAGCGCCCAGGACTATTCGAGCGGCACGCTGATCGGCACCGTCAAGGACGCCAACGGCGCCCCGGTCGCCGGCGCGACGATCGTCGTCAAGTCGCTGGCCCAGGGCTTCGAGCGCAACCTGACCACCGACGCCGACGGTCAATTCCGCGCCGCCCTGATCCCGTCGGGCGGCTATTCGGTCACGATCAACAAGGCCGGCTTCCAGCCCACCAGCGACGGCAACGTCAAGGTCAGCATCGGCGCCGCCTCGAACTACGGCTTCACGATCAATGAAGCCGGCGCCGAAGTGTCGGAAGTCGTCGTCACCGGCACCGCCAACCCGCAGCTGGACTTCGCCGGCACCACCACGGGTCTGGTGGTCGACGTCGAAACCCTGACCAAGCAAGTCCCGATCGCCCGCAACGTGACCGCCCTGACGCTGCTGGCTCCGTCGGCCGTCCCCGGCGACACCGTCGGCACCTTCGTCAGCCAAGGTCAGTCGCAAGCCGCCGTCGGCGGCGCGTCGATCGGCGAGAACGTGTTCTTCGTCAACGGCCTGAACATCACCAACTTCGTGAACGGCATCGGCGCCACCCTGGTGCCCTTCGAGTTCTACAAGTCGGTTGAAGTGAAGACCGGCGGCTATCCCGCCGAATTCGGCCGCGGCACCGGCGCCGTGATCAACGCGGTGACCAAGTCGGGTTCGAACGACTTCACCTTCGCGATCCACGGCAACTACGAGCCGAACAGCCTGCGCGAGAAGGCTCCGAACACCACGATCACCCGCAACTCGCTGGTCAATCGTACGGACAAGAGCTTCATCGTCGAAGCCGGCGGCCCGATCATCAAGGACCACCTGTTCTTCTACGGTCTGGCCAGCTTCCAGAACCTGGAAACCACCACGGCGACCAACTCGACCACCGGCATCGCGAAGAGCACCTATGTCGAGGACCGCACCGCCGACCCGTTCTACGCCTTCAAGCTGGACGGTTACATCACCGACCGCCAGCACGTCGAGTTGACCTATTTCGACACCAGCCGTAAGCGCAAGCGCGACAGCTACAACTACCTGCTGGCCAACGATGAGATCCTGCCGGGCCGCACCAGCGCCAATACGCTCTATCAAGGCGGCGAGAACTATGTCGCCCGCTATACCGGCACCTTCACCGACTGGCTGACCCTGTCGGCCGCCTACGGTCGTTCGGAAGTCGACAACGCCTCGGTGGGCAACCTCTTCAGCCAACCGCTGGTCCAAGACGCCCGTATCGGCACCGCGGTCACGATCAGCAACCAGAACGCCTCGGCCACGACCTTCCCGTCGCTCGCCGAACGCGAATTCTATCGCGCCGACGCCGACCTGTACTTCAAGCTGTTCGGCAGCCACCACGTCCGCTTCGGTTACGATCGCGAAAACACCACCCTGACGCAGTTCTCGGTGCGTAACGGCGGCCGCAACTACACCTACCGCAAGGCCGGCGCCGCTGGCGCTCTGGGCGGCGCGGTCGCGGCGGGCCAAGAGTACATCGAGGGCCGCAAGTTCCAGACCGGCGGCGGCTTCGACGGCGTCAACAAGGCCTATTACATTCAGGACGCCTGGGACATCAACGATCGCCTGACCCTGGGCATCGGCGTCCGTAAGGACCAGTTCTCGGTGGCCGATCCGAACGGCAACGTGTTCTCGTCGTTCGACAACGAAATCGGCCTGCGCGGCAACTTCACCTACGACGTCTTCGGCGATCGTAACGACAAGCTGTACGGTTCGTACGGCCGTACCTACCTGCCGGTCGCGTCCAACACCGCGTTCCGCGCGGCCAGCCCGGCCATCGACATCTCGGAGTTCTGGCTCCCGGCTGGCGGCAGCGCGACCTTCGGTGCTCTGACCCCTGGCACGGCTCTGCCCGCGGCCGGTCTCGGCGCGGAAATCCAAGGTGGCAGCCTGGTCGCCTGTCCGGCGACCGTCGGTTCGGCGGCTCCCGTGGGTCAAAAGTCGTGCAACGTTCGCAACAACGGCACCTCGCCCGACGCGGACGCCATCGCGGCCCATAACCTGAAGTCGACCTATCAGGACGAATACATCCTGGGCTTCCAGCACCGCTTCAACGAGCTGTGGACCGCCAACGTCAACGTCACCTATCGCGATCTGGGTCGGATCAGCGAAGACGCCCTGCTGGACTACGGCATCCGCAACTGGTGCGCGGCCAACGGCTACGCTCTGAACAACGCCGGCGGCACCGGTTGCGCCGACGTGTGGTTCGGTGAACACCAGTACCTGATCATCAATCCGGGCAGCGACGTGAACATCACGCTCGCCGACCCGCTGCCGGGCGAGACCACGATCAAGACGATCACGGTCACCGCCCAGCAGATGCAGTTCCCGAAGGCCAAGCGCGAATATCTCGGCCTGGAAATGAGCTTCGAACGCGCGTTCGACGGCAAGTGGGGCCTGCAGGGTTCGTACACGATCTCCGAATCGAAGGGTAACTTCGAAGGGGCTTCGCGTTCGGACAACGGTCAGACCGACGCCGGCATCACCGTCGACTTCGACCACCTGGCGTTCATCCCGGGCACCTATGGTCTGCTGCCGAACCACCGCGGCCATCAGATCAAGCTGTTCGGTTCGTACGCCGTGACCGACGACCTGCTGATCGGCTCCAACCTGTCGGTGATCTCGCCGCGCAAGTACGGCTGCATCGGCAACGCTCCGACCGGCTCGACGCCGGACGCCGACATCGCCAACGGCAGCTACGGCGCCGCCGCTCGCTTCTGCAATGGCAAGGTCGCGAACCGCGGTTCGGTGTTCGAAGGCGAGTGGGTCACCCGCTTCGACCTGTCGGCCCGCTACACCGTGCCGTCGAAGTTCATCCCGAGCCTGCCCTACATGGACAAGGAAGAAGGTGGCCTGGTGCTCCGCGCCGACATCTTCAACGTGTTCAACCTGGACGCCGGCATCGAGAAGGACGAGTTCGGCGAACAATCGGGCGCCGTTGGGTCCCACAACCCTGACTACCAGAAGGTCACGGCCTACCAACCGCCGCGTTCGGTTCGCTTCGGCTTCGACTGGGCGTTCTAAGCGGTTCATCGCTTGAGACTAGGAAGGCGGCGGGCTCTCACGAGCCCGCCGTTTTTCTTTGGGCGCTTGCCTGGATCCCGAGGCGTCCATGCTCGGCGGATAGCGGGCAAGGTCCAGCGATTTCAACGTCTTGAACTTTCTGGACCTATTTGATCCTCACCCTTTCGAACCGCCCGCATAATGATCCCACCTGAAGGCACGGGGAGGGCGCACGTACGGCGACCGCTGCGGCCTCGGGGGTGGTCGAGCGGGAAGCGTTTGTCGGTGGTCCTTCGGTGGACGCCTTCGCGACGGTTCTGGGCAGGTTCCTTGCAACACAGGACGAAGCCCAGGCGGCGGGGGATCGGCGAGAGCGGCAGGTGCGGGCTGAAATCGCCCGCACGGTCCAGGACGCGCCAACGTCCTGCCCGTCGGGGGCCTCCATCGGAGCGGGTTAAGAATCCGCGATCCGAAGGCTTCCGGATAACGGCCGCGCGAAGCGCCTGAACTTCGTCGAAACGGTATTCAAAACTGCAAATCATCCGGGCGAGGCCCGGGCGCTTCGCACCCTCCCCACCAGCTCAGCGGGCTTCCGCGTGAGGCGGCGAAACCATGCATCCAAGGCCCTCCCCCTGTGGGGGAGGTGTCGGCGAAGCCGACGGAGGGGGGAGTGATCGGCCGATGGCCGGATCCATGTCGGCGACCCCAAACCTCCCCCCACCGGCCTCCGGCCGCCTCCCCCCATGGGGGGAGGGCCTTGGATCCCTGGGGACCGGGCACGAAAAAGGGCCGCCCGGTCGCCCGGACGGCCCTTGGTCCTCGCCTAACGAAAGCCGAGCCTAGTGAACCGGCGTCTCGGCCAGCACCGAGGCCCCGCTGGGGGTCGAGCGCAGCCGGGCCTTGGCCATCTCGTCCAGGATCGATTGCGAGCGCGGATCGCCCAGCAACCAGGCCGAGGCGGCCAGGGTGCGCATCGAGGTCTCGCTGACGCCCAGCGCCTTCTCCAGGGCCTCGAACGGCGACTTGGAGGCGCCGATCTTCTTGAGCTTCACCTCGCCCTTGATCCCGGCCAGGCTCTTGGCCTTGTCGACGGCCTCGTAGAAGCCGCCCAGCTCGTCGACCAGGCCCAGCTGCTTGGCCTGGACGCCGGTCCAGACTCGGCCCTTGGCGATTTCGCGCACGCGCTCGACGGGCAGCTTGCGGCCTTCGGCCACGCGGCCGACGAAACCGACATAGATGCGGTCCATCCAGGCGGCGAACTTGGCCCGCTGGTCGGGGGTGAACTCCTGGCTCGTGCCGAACGCGCCCGAATAGTCGCCGCCCACATGCACCTGGCGGGTGTCGACGCCGAACCGCGCCAGGGCGTCGCCCAGGGCGAACTTGCCGCCGAACACGCCGATCGAGCCGGTCAGGGTGGTGGGCTCGGCGACGATCGCCGAAGCGCCCGAGCTGATCCAGTAGCCGCCCGAGGCGGCGTAGGTGCCCATGCTGACCACGATCGGCTTGTTGGCCTTCTTGGCGGCCTTCACGGCGGCCAGGATCTGCTCCGAGGCCGTGTCCGAGCCGCCGGGCGAGGAAACCCGGAACACGATCGCCTTGACGTCCTTGTCGTCGATGGCGTCGTACAGCGCCTTGGCCACCTGGTCGGAATAGATGGTGCTGTCGCCGCCGAACGGCGAACCGCCTTCGCCGCTGCCGGTCATGATCGCGCCCTCGGCCGAGACGACCGCGATGGTCGGGCCGGCCTTGGGCGGCGTACGCTTGGCGCGCGAGACGTAGTCGTCGAAGTCCACCAGCTTGGCGCCCTTGCCGGCGCGCGACAGCATGGCGTCCTGGGCCTCCTTGACCTGGCCGACGCGGTCGATCAGGCCCTTGGCCTTGGCCTCCTCGGCGCTGTAGGGGCCGGCTTCGATCGTCCTGATCAGGGCGGCCGGATCGACCTTGCGGTCCTGGGCGGCCGTCGTCAGGGCCGTGGTGTAGACCGAGCCCATCCACGACAGCGTCGATTCCCGGTGGGCCGGCGTGTAGTCGCTATAGAGGTAGGGATTGACCGCGTTCTTGTACTCGTAGCGCTGCTCGTAGTCGGCCTTGACGTCGTACTTGTCGAAGAAGCGCTTGAAGAACATCTCCTCGCTGGACGCGCCCGTCGCCTGCAGCGAGCTGTCGGGCTGCATCCAGAACTCGCTGGCCGCCGCGCCGAGCATGTAGGTCGAGGTGACCAGGCCCGAAGGATAGAGGCCCTGGCTGTGGGCGAAGATCGGCTTCTTGCCGACCGTGCGGAAGTGCTTGAAGGCCAGGCGCAGCTCGTCGGCCGAGGCCGGGGCCATGCCGCCCTCGGGCAGGCGCACCAGCACCGCCTTGACCTTGTCGTCGGTTTCGGCGCGGCGCAGCGTCTCGATGATCGACATCACCGACTGGCCGCCGCCGCCGCCGAAGGCCGCGAACGGGTTCTGCGAATCCTGATCGGAAAGGCCGCCGCGAAGATCCAGCTGCAGCACGGTGTGGGCAGGAACCGGGGCGGGGCGGGCCGCGCCGGCCGCCATGACGATCAGAAGGAAGGGGACGCCGACAAGGAACAACACCAAGCCGACGAAAACGCCGGCCACGGTCATGAGAAACTGCTTCATCGGACGTCCTGCTGCCTATTGTCGCGCAAGCTAGTAGCGACCCTGGCGCGGCGGTCAAATGAACAGCGCGCAACCTGGCGTTCCGGGATCGAACATGACCGCCGCGCGGGCGCGGCTCGAGCGACACCGCGAGGGGCGGCGCCGCCAGGCTGTATGTTTGGAAATCTCGGGAAAATAATGGTCGGAGTGGCAGGATTTGAACCTGCGACCCCTGCGTCCCGAACGCAGTGCTCTACCAGACTGAGCCACACTCCGACTTGGAGGGCGGCTTATAGACAGGCCTCGACGGTCTCGCAAGCGACAAAAATCACCTCGAAAAAAGAAGTTCAAAGCGACGTTGCATCCGTCCGACTCCTGCGCTATCTCCACCGCCTCGCCGGGCCCCGAGGGTCTCGCCGTTCCTGCTGGGGAATGGTGTAATGGTAACACTGCGGTTTTTGGTACCGTCATTCTAGGTTCGAGTCCTAGTTCCCCAGCCACTCTCTTCTTCCTCTAAATCAGCTTCCGCTTCGGCGGCCTCGGGTCGTCGCGCCGCGGCCTGACGCTGAATCGCAGTTTTCCACAGAAATTAGCCCGTGCGTCTCACGCCTGAGATTCGACCGCCGGCGGGCTCGCCGAGCTGAGGCGCGCGCGGTTTGGCGCCTTGAAGTCTTCCAGCATCCGGCGGCGCGACTTGGCCTTTGAAAACCTAGACGGCGTCTGTGATCACATATCGTCGCTCAAGTCGGCTCGGCGGCGACAAGTCTTTGTGTTTCAAGGGCAAGGCCCAGCTTCGACAAGGCGCGCCATTGGAAGAAAGCTGATCTTTGCCTGATCTGCCGACGCCACGAATCATTG
Organism: Caulobacter sp. Root487D2Y; assembly: GCF_001427165.1. Taxonomy (NCBI): domain Bacteria; kingdom Pseudomonadati; phylum Pseudomonadota; class Alphaproteobacteria; order Caulobacterales; family Caulobacteraceae; genus Caulobacter; species Caulobacter sp. Root487D2Y. The sequence goes on along the minus strand of NZ_LMFD01000009.1, from coordinate 303,761 downwards.
CGACGTTGAAACTTTTGTTCGAGCAACATCGGTCTGAAAGGGCTGCTCAGGGACCGGCTAACGAGGCCTTGACCGCTTCTTATGGTTTAGACGCGAGGCGATTTTCTCGTCGTTGTTCTCAAGATTCGCTTGCCTTAAGGGCTTGGCAAGCACGATTACCCGGATTGAGTACTTGTATTTCGACGGGGCGGGTGTATTTCCAAGTCAAGTACCCACCGGAGACACCCTCGTGGAAGACAAGGCTACCCTGATCGAGCTCACTGCCGAGATCGTCGCCAATTACGTGGCCAATAACAGCACGTCGGTTTCCGATTTGCCGGCCCTGATCCGAGCGACTCACGATGCTCTGGCTGGTATTGGTTCTCCTGAAGCGGCTCCCGTGGAAACGGTTACGAAGGCTACGCCGGCTCAGATCCGTCGCAGCATTACGCCTGACGCCCTGATCAGCTTCGAAGACGGCAAGCCTTATAAGACGCTGAAGCGCCACCTGACCACGCACGGCATGACCGTGGCCGAATACAAGGCCAAGTGGGGTCTGCCGAACGACTATCCGACCACCGCCCCGGCCTATAGCGAAGCGCGCTCGGCCATGGCCAAGGCCCTGGGCCTGGGTCAAGGCGGCCGGAAGGCCAAGGCCCCGCGCGGCCGCAAGGGCTGATCCGACCTCTTATGAGGTTTGGAAATGCAAAACCCCCGCCGGCGACGGCGGGGGTTTTTCTTTGGCCAGGTCGCCTTCGAGCGAAGCGGGAACCGGTTCGCGTGAAGAAAGCGCGTCAAGACAAAGAGCGCTAGCCGATCTTCAGCCGCACGAACGCCATGCCGCCGGTCGGATCGTCGTAGCCGAGCGCGGCGGGGGCGTCGAAGGCGCTGGCCAGGCCGCCGAAGCCGAGCTTGACGGTGTCCGACAGCGGCACGTCGTAGATCGCGCCCACCGACAGCTTGCGCACGGTCGCCGCGCCGCCGTGATGGCCGGCCAGTTCGTCCTGCTCGACCTGCTCGGCGCGGGTGAACACGGTCCAGTGCGGGTCGGGCTTCACGGCGCCTTCGAACAGCCAGGCCTGCAGGGCGTCGCCGGGGATGCGGTCCTTGCGGGCCCAGGCCAGGGTGGCGCTGAGCGAGCCGCCGTTCCCGAACGGACGGGCGTAGAGGGCGCTGAGCGAGGTGCGGGCCTCGTCATCGCCGGGCTCCAGGGCCTCGGGACTGTTGATCCGCGTCCAGCTGGCCTGCAGGGCCCAGTTCGGCGTCGGGTTCCACGAGACGCGGGTCGCGACGCTGTCCAGCCGGCCGGTCTCGATGTCGTAGCGGTTCTGGTCCGGCTCGCGGCCGCGGAAGGCGCTGGCCTCGACCTTCCAGGTCTGGCGCGACACCCCGGCCGTCACCACGCCGAAGGTGATGTGGGTCGAGTCGAACCAGTGGTGAGTGATCGGGGCCTCCGGGCTGTCCATGGCCGCCTGGCGGTGCATGAAGGCCGGCGGCCCGAACGCCGGCTCGCCCGGCAGGCCGGCATAGAGGGAACCGTCGAAGCCGCCGCCCAGCGGACGGCTGTAGCTGGCCGCCAGCTCCATGAAGAGATCGTGCGGGTGCTGGCGGTCGACCAGCGGGTTCACGCCGTCGGCCGTCTCGCCGGTGGCCAACAGCAGCGGATAGCCGCTCTTGCCCATGAACGGGTCGGGGCTGAGCATGGCCTTGAAGCCCAGCGTGCCCTCGCCGAGCGGGCGCTGGGCCATGCCCATGACCATGCCGGCCAGGAACGTCTTGTCGTCGCCGCGGGGGCCGCCCTGGCTATCATGGACGCCATTGAACAGGGCGTGGCCCATCAGCATCCAGCCGCCCTCGTGGACCATGACGCCGTCCATCGGCGAGGCGTCGGGTTGCCAGCTGGTGCCGGAGGCGTCGCGGTTCATGCCGTAGCCGCCGAGCGGGCTGTGCATGGGCGTGGAAGGCCCCATGGTTTCAGCGTCGACGGCCATGGTCGCCATTTCGGCGTCGGTCATCGGTGTGCCGGACGTCCGGCCCATGTCGTGGCCGGCATGGTCCTGGGCTCGGGCGGGGGCGGCCAGGTGCAGGCTCGCCGCGACGGCGGCGCCGGCCAGCAGGCAGGCGCGGGTGATCTTGGTGGTCATCGGACCGACCTTTCTGAAGCAAGGAAACAATGATCCACGCGGCGGCCGCGCGGAAGGCTTCAGGCGAGGGGTCTTGGAGGGCCGTGTTCCGGCGCCGGGCTCAGGCCGTCGACGGCTTGGCTGAGCGAGGCGAAGGCGATGCGGACGGCCGCGCCCGGCGCCGCGGCCGGAGCGATGTCGCGGACGGCGGCGGGCAGGCAGCCGGCGCAGCAGCTCATGGCCAGGGCGTCGGGCTTGGGCTTGTGCGCCGGCGCCTTGTCGTGGGTCATGCCCGCCATTTCGCCCATGTCCGCCGCCATCTCGTGACAGGGCGGAGCGCCGTCGGCATGGGCGGGCAGGGCGCGCAGCGGTCCGCCAACGGCGAACACCGCCGCCAGCAGGATCAGCATCAGGGTGCGAAGGCCGCGCATGGCGGGACCCTAGGCAGGTGATGACGGCGGAGCAAGTTGCATCGTCGTCATCTTCCTAGACCCCGCGCAACTCCATCCCCGGCGCGTCCGGTTCGCGCGAACCGCCGCCGTTCAGCGGGCGCTGCATCCAGACCAGATCCACCCAGCGGCCGAACTTGTAGCCCATGTCGGGGAAAACGCCCTTTTGCTCGAAGCCCAGCGCCGTGTGCAGGCCGATCGAGGCGGCGTTGCCGCTGTCGCCGATCACCGCGCACATCTGGCGCAGGCCCTGGGCCTCGCAGATCTCGATCACGGCCGACAGCAACGCCTTGCCCACGCCCTTGCCCACGGCGTCGGGGCCGACATAGACGCTGTCCTCGACCGTGTAGCGATAGGCGGCGCGCAGGCGGAACGGGCCGGCATAGGCGTAGCCCAGCACCGTCCCGTCCTGTTCTGCGACCAGATAGGGCAGGCCCTTGGCCAGGAAGGCCGCGCGGCGGCGGCCCATCTCAGCCTCGTCCGGCGGAACCTCCTCGAAGGTGCCCAGGCCGTTGAGGACGTTCCAGCCGTAGATGGCGGTGATCGCCGCCAGGTCCGCGTCGGTGGAGGGGCGGATGGTGACGCTCATCAAAGTCCTCCCCCCATGGGGGAGGTGTCGGCGCAGCCGACGGAGGGGGGAGTGATCGAACGCCCGACGTATCCCCCCACCGGCGCTGCGCGCCGCCTCCCCCACAGGGGGAGGGCCTTGTTCTTCAACGCCACACCCATCACGCCTTGGCCCATCCCTTGTCGACCGCCCACACGGCGAACGCATAGTCCAGGGCGATCTCCTTGAGGAAGTCGAACCGTCCCGAAGCCCCGCCGTGGCCGGCTTCCATGTTGATCTTGAGCAGGATCGGGGCGCCGCTGGTGGTGTGTTCGCGCAGCCGGGCCGTCCACTTCTCCGGCTCCCAGTAGGTGACGCGCGGGTCCGACAGGCCGCCGGTCGCCAGCACGGCCGGATAGGGCTTGGCCGTGACGTTGTCATACGGCGAATAGCTGGCGATGTAGTCGTAGGCGTCCTTGTCCTCCAACGGATTGCCCCATTCGGGCCATTCCGGCGGGGTCAGGGGCAGGGAGATGTCGCTCATGGTGTTGAGCACGTCGACGAACGGCACCGCTCCGATGATCCCGGACCACAGGTCGGGCCGCAGGTTGGTGATCGCCCCCATCAGCATGCCGCCGGCCGAGCCGCCATAGGCCACCGTGCGGCCCGCCGCGCCGTAGCCGGCCGCGTGCAGGTGCTCGGCGCAGGCGATGAAGTCGGTGAACGTGTTCTTCTTCTTGTCCTTGCGGCCGTCCAGGAACCAGCCGTAGCCCTTCTCCGAACCGCCGCGGATATGGGCCGTCGCCCAGATCCAGCCGCGGTCGACCAGGCTGAGGTTGCGGATCGAGAACGACGGATCCATCGACATGCCGTAGCTGCCATAGCCGTACAGCAGCAGCGGCGCCTGGCCGTCCAGGGCCACGCCCTTCTTCATCAGCACGGTGATCGGAACCTGCGCGCCGTCGGGGGCCTCGGCGTAGAGCCGCCGGGTGACATAGGCGGCCGGGTCGTGGCCCGAGGGGATCTCCTGGGTCTTGCGCAGGACCTTCTCGCCGGTGGCCATGTCGTAGTCGAACCACTGCCGGGGCGTGGTCGGCGACTGGTAGACATAGCGCACCACCGGGGTGTCGAACTCGTAGCCGTCTTCCAGGCTCAAGACATAGGCCTCCTCGTCTATGACGATCGGCTTCTCGGCCTTGGTGGCGCGGTCGGTGATGACGATGCGGGTGTTGGCGTTGACCCGCTCGACGCGGACCAGGTGATTCTTGTAGGCGGCCAGACCCGTGATGAAGTGACCGGGCTTGTGCGGGACGAAGTCCTTCCAGTGGGCGCGGCCGGGCGTGGCGATCGGCGCTTCGACCAGCTTGAAGTCGATGGCCCCGTCGGCGTTGGTCAGGATGACGAAACGGCCGTCCCAGTGCTCGATAAAATAGCGCAGGCCCACGGTGCGCGGCTCGACCACGGTCGGTTCGGCGGTGGGGTCCGAGGCCGGGATCAGCAGGGCCTCGGACGTCTCGTGGTCGCCGGCGCTGATGGTGATGAAGGCGTCCGAACCGGTCGTGCCGACGCTGACGAAGAAGCCTTCGTCCGGCTCGTCATAGACCAGCACGTCGTCCTTCAGCCCGCCCCGCGCGGGGCGCCGGTAGATCTTGTCCGATCGGCCGTTGTCGTCGCGGTGGGTCCAGAACAGCCATTGGGAGTCGGGCGACCAGGCGAAGTCGCCGGTGCTGCTCTCGACGGGCTCCTTCAGGACCTCGCCGGTGGCCAGGTCCTTCACATAGATGTGGTGGACCTCCGACCCCTGGGCGTCCTCGGCGTAGGCGAACAGCTTGTGGTCGGGGCTGTGGTCGGCGGCGCTGACCTGGCTGTAGGCCTTGCCCTTGGCCAGGGCGTCGCAGTCGAGCAGGATCTCCTCGCCGTCCGCCTTGGCGCCCCCTTGGCCCTTCGGCCGGCGCGCGAAGATCGGATGCTGGCCGCCGATGTTGAAGCGCGAATAGTATTCGAACGGGCCGTCGGGGGCGGGGACGGAGGCGTCGTCCTCCTTGATGCGGCCCTTCATCTCCTCGAACATCGCCGCCTGCAGGCCTTCGGTCGAGGCCAGCATGGCCTTCACATAGGCGTTCTCGGCGGTCAGGTGGTCCTTGACCTCCGGCTTGATCAGGGTCGGATCGCGCAGGACCTTCTGCCAGTTGTCGTCCTTCATCCAGGCGTAGTCGTCGACGCGAACGCGGCCCAACTGCTCGGTGCGTTTGGGGATCTTCTGAGCGACTGGCGCGACAGGCGGGGGAGACTCTGGCATCATGCTCTCGGATAAGGCGTTCTCGGGGGGGATCACCGACACCGACGTAATGACAGCGGCCGCGCTCGTCATCATTTTGCGCCGGTTCATGGTGAGTTTTTCCCCCTGATGCGTCAGAACGCCAACTTGTGCGCCTAGACGGCGCTGGTCAAACTGACCCTCGCGTAGCGTGAATCCGGGGGCGTGAGGGCATAGATGGCTTGGGACCTGTCGGTCGACCTGATCCAAGCGACCGTGCAGCTTGAACAGCCGCTCGGCGACGGATCACGGACGGTCGGCACCGGCTTCCTGATCGAGGATCCCACTCCCGACGGCCGCCCCCGCACCATCCTGGTCACCGCCGCCCACGTCTTCGACAAGATGCCCGGCGTCTCGGCCAAGATCGGCTATCGCATCCAGAGCGCCGACGGCGTCTGGCGCTATGATCCCCACACCCTGAAGATCCGCGACGGCGACCACGCCCTGTGGGTCAAGCATCCCACCCGCGACATCGCCGCCATCGAGGTCGAGGCCCCGCCGGAGTTCACCAAGGCGGCCATTCCCCTGGCCTGGCTGGCCCAGGACGACACCTTCAACAAGTACGGCCTGGGCCCCGGCGACGAGATGATGGCCCTGGGCTTTCCGCGCGGCCTGTCGGCCAACCCGGCCGGCTTCCCGATCCTGCGTTCGGGCCGGGTGGCGTCCTATCCGCTGGCCCCGGCCAGCGTGTTTCCGACCTTCCTGATGGACTTCTCGGTGTTCCCCGGCAATTCGGGCGGGCCGGTGTTCATGGCCGAGGGCGCGCGCCGTCGACCGGGGTCGACCGAAAGCCAGGAGGTGCAGTTCGTGGCCGGCATGCTGACCCAGCAGGTCGAGCTATCGGGCGAGCGCCTGGAAATCGGCATCGTGACCCACGCCAAGTACATCCGCGAGACGGTCTCGTTGCTGGACAAGACGGCCGGTCCGCCGGTGATCCAGGCCAGACCCGCCAAGCCGATCGAACCCTCCAGCCAGGCGGCGAGCCAGGCCGCCGCGGCGGTGTCCGCCACCGCCATGGCGGTCGGCCGGTAGGCCGCCTCACTGTAGGATAGGCGACACAGGAACCTCGCTCCGGACCTTCCCGTTTCTAGGGGGAGTTCAAATTCAGCAGGAGCGAAACCATGAGCACCAACCGAGTGGAAGGCGCCGTCGACAAGGGCATCGGCGCGGTCAAGGAAGCCGCCGGCAAGGCGACCGACAACGAACGCCTCGAAGCCGAAGGCGCGGCCCAGAAGGCCAAGGGCGACGTTCAGAACAAGGTCGGCCAGGCCCAGGACAAGATCGGCGACGCGATCAAGCGCTAGCTTGAGGCGGAACTGACGAAACAGAGGCCGCGGGAGCGATCCCGCGGCCTCTGTCGTTTCACGGCGGGGTCAGCTCTGGGCGAAGGCCAGGATGTCGGCGTTCAGCCGCTCGATGTGGGTGAACATCAGGCCGTGCGGCGCGCCCTCGTAGACGATCAGCCGCGCGGCGGGCACGAGGGCCGCATAGCGACGGCCGCTGACCTCCAGGGGCGTCGAGGCGTCGCGGTCGCCCTGGATGATCAAGGTCGGAATCCGGATCGTCTTCAACTCGGCGCGCAGGTCCATGGCCGTGGCCGAGCGGTTGCACTCGACCAGGGCCTTCATCGACGTGCCCAGCATCATGCCCCGGATCCAGTCCTTCATTTCCGGCGAGGTGGTCGGGGTCAGGAACGGGCCGCTGTTGGTCTCCAGCCAGCGCGGATAGTCACGCAGCAGCACGTTCTGGCGAAATTGCTCGAACATTGCCGGATCGAGGCCGTCGGGATTGTCGGGGCGGCGCGCCGGACAGGGGCCCATCGGCGCCAGGAGCAGCACCTTGGCGATCCGCGCGTCGCCGTGGCGGGTCAGGTAGCGGGTGATCTCGCCGCCCGCCATCGAATGGCCGACCAGCACGACGTCCTTCAGATCCAGGGTGTCGAGCACGGCGGCCAGGTCGTCGGCCAGGGTGTCGTAGTCGTAGCCGCGTCCCGGCGCGTCCGAGCGGCCGTGGCCCCGGCGGTCATAGGCGATGCAGCGCAGGCCCTGGTCCGACAGGGCGGCGGCCTGATAGGCCCAGGCCTCCGAGGGCAGGCCCCAGCCGGCCAGGAACACCACCGGCCGGCCCTCGCCCCAGTCGCGGTGGAACAGGCGCGCGCCGTCGCGGGCCACGATTCCGCTTCGCGCGGCGGCGGGAGCGGGGGCCGGGCGCGGCGCGGCGGTCGACGGGCCGGCGGCGGTCAGGGCGGCGCCGAGGCCGGTCAGCAGGGTCAGGGTCCGGCGGCTGGGCTGGTGAGCGAGAGCGGTCATGGCGATCTCCGGCGAGGCGCTCGTCGTTCGAGCCTCCTCAGCATCGGAGCGGCCGCGAGCCTGGTCGATTACGCCGGAGGTAATGGCGAAGGGGCCGGCTTGGTCCTAGCCTGGCCTTATGACCACCGTTCCCCCCTTCGGCGAGCGCCTGCGCGACTGGCGCCAGAAGCGGCGCCTGAGCCAGATGGACTTGGCGCTGGAGGCCGAGATCTCGACCCGGCACCTGTCGTTCCTGGAGACCGGCCGCGCCGCGCCCAGCCGCGACATGGTGCTGCGCCTGGCCGAGCGGCTGGAGGCGCCGTTGCGCGAGCGCAACGCCCTGCTGCTGGCGGCCGGCTTCGCGCCGATGTTCCCCGAGCGATCGTTCGATGATCCGGGCCTGGCGGCGATGCGGACGGCGGTGGAGGCGGTGCTGCACGCCCACATGCCGTTTCCCGCCCTGGCCGTCGACCGGCGCTGGACCCTGCTGGCCTCGAACGCGGCCGTGGCGCCGCTGCTGGCCGGGGTCGACGCCAGGCTGCTGGAGGGGCCGGTCAACGTGCTGCGGCTGAGCCTGCATCCGGACGGGGTCGCGCCGCGGATCGCCAACCTGGCCGAATGGCGCGGCCACATCCTGTCGCGCCTGCGCCGGCAGCTGGCCGAGAGCGGCGACGCCGAGCTGGCCGACCTGATCAGGGAGCTGGCCGCCTATCCCGGCGGCGAGGCCCATCCGCGCGCCGGCGACGGGGCGATCGCCGCGCCCCTTCGGCTGAAGACGGCGGCGGGCGAGCTGTCGTTCCTCAGCGCCACCATGACCTTCGGCGCGCCGCTGGATGTGACGGTGGCCGAGCTGGCCATCGAGACCTTCCTGCCCGCCGACCCCGCCACGGCCGCCGCTCTGCGGACCATGGCGGGCGGGTGAGGCTTAGGCGCATTGGCCTTCACCGTCTGGGTGAAAACCTCGTCCTTCGACAAGCTCAGGATGAGGTTTTTCCACGGCTCGGATTTGTAAATGGTCCTCATCCTGAGCTTGTCGAAGGACGAGGACCACGCACCGAGCCTGGATGTCGATCAGGCTTAGGCCCCGTAGATGATCGAGATCGTCTCGGCCACGCAGGCGGGGCGCTCCTCGCCCTCGATCTCGATGGTGCATTCGTTCTTCATCTGCAGGCCGCCGGCCTTGGGCTCGACGGCCAGCAGCTTCTGGCGCATGCGCACCTTCTTGCCGACCCGGACCATGCCGGTGAACCGCACCTTGTCGCAGCCGTAGTTGATGCCGCGCGTCACGCCGGTCACCCGCAGGATGCCCGCCCCCAGCATCGGGATCAGCGACAGTGTGAGAAAGCCGTGGGCGATCGGGCCGCCGATCTCGCGGGTCGCGCGCTCGACGTCGACATGGATCCACTGGTGGTCGCCTGTCGCCTCGGCGAACTGGTTGACCCGCTCCTGGCTGATCTCGACCCAGTCGGAGACCCCGATCTCCTGGCCGACCAGACCGGCGATGTCGGCGTAGGCGACTTCCTTCATGGCGTTTTGCTCCCGCATGCTTCTTGTAAACAGTTGTTTGATTGGTCGCACGGGAGAGCGGGGCGGGCAAGCCTCGGCCTCGAAGGTTGGCGCCTCCCGGGTACGGCGACGCCCTTGGACGGGTCAGACCTCCAACGCGGCTTTCGCCGTCTCCGGCAGCAGACTGACGGCTTCATCCAACAGTTTTCGCCAGGTCTCGCCACGCTCGCGGGCTTCGGCATAGGCTTCGCGCAGGGCGAAGGGATCGTCCTGGGTCAGGGCGTGGATGAGCGCCTGAGCCTGTTCCATATCCTTGCGTCGCTTGGGATCTCCTTGGTCGCGCCTGCGCGAGACGATCAGTTTGTGGACCGCGAAGCGGGCTGGGGCAGGAACACGAACGAGAATCCCATCGTCGTGCAGGATCGCGGCGTCCACGGGATCGCGGAGCAGAAAATCGAGAAACCTCAGCGGCGTCGCATCGGTGTCGAGAGCGGCTAGTCTTGAGGTTTCGGCGTCACCGTCGCCCCGACTCGTCGTGAGCACGTCGACGGCGTAGCCGTCCGGCGTGCGATAAGTCGCGCTCTTCGATGAATCGAGCTTGGGGACCGGCGCGAAGGCTGGGTCGGCGCCGCGCAGCACCTCGAAAAGCGAGCTATCCAAGCCGTCGTCCAGCGCGACCGAGACGCCGTAGTCTTGGGCGATATCCAAGTCGGTCGTGCGCACGGCCTGGAACGGCAAAATAAAGCCCAGCAGCGCGCCATAGGTTTGAAACGCCACGGTGCCGACCAGGACCGCGCGGAGGCGGAACGCCCCCGCCGTGCTCAGGGCGCGAAGAATACGAGCCGACCGTTCGTCGGGCGCATGGAGCCCAGCGCCGCGCAACGCGCGGACAATCCTGCGACGGCCGTCCGCCACGACCTTCGCGGCCTTGGCGGCTTCGATCGTCGCGATCAATTCGGGCGTTTCGGGTCCAAGATACCGCTCGGCGCGTTCGCCGCGTTCCTGTCGTGATCGAACATACCAATAGAAGCGCCCCTTCCGTTCTCGTCGAAGGAAGCTGGCGCCGTCGCCAAAGGCCGCGATCTGCGCCACGCGAAGTTGGTCGAGCAGATCGGCGACATTCGTATGGATCGCCAGGGGAAGCCGTTGGATTGTCAAGTTGCCACCATTTTCATAATATGGTGGCAAAACCTTTAAAGATCAACATGTCGAAGCGCGGTCTAAACGATCCCGCCCTCGCCCTTGCCCCAATACGCGTCCCGGATCAGCCGCTTGTAGAGCTTGCCGGTCGGGTGCCGGGGCAGTTCGGCCATGAAGTCGATGCGCTTGGGCGACTTCACATGGCTGAGGTTGGCGCGGACGAAGGCCATCAGCTCCTCGGCCAGGGAAGCTTGGTCGACCGAAGGATCCAGCGGCTGGATCACCGCCACCACCTGCTCGCCCATCTCCTCGTGCGGGGCGCCGACCACGGCGGCGTCGGCGACCTTGGGGTGGGTGATCAAGAGGTTCTCGATCTCCTGCGGATAGATGTTCACCCCGCCCGAGATGATCATGAAGCTCTTGCGGTCGGTGAGGTAGAGATAGCCCTGCTCGTCGACCCAGCCCACGTCGCCCAGGGTGGTCCAGCCATGCTGGTTGTAGCTCTCGGCGGTCTTGTCCGGGGCGTTGTGGTAATTCACCGCTGGGCCGTTGGCGAAATAGACCGTCCCCTCGGTGCGGACCGGGACGGGCTCGCCGGCCTCGTCGCAGATCCGCAGCTCGCCCAGCACCGCCTGGCCGACGCTGCCCTTGTGGGCCAGCCAGTTGTCGGAATTGATCCAGCAGAAGCCGTTGCCCTCGGTGCCGGCGTAGTATTCGAAGATCACCGGACCCCACCAGGCGATCATCTGCTCCTTGACCGGCACGGGGCAGGGGGCGGCGGCGTGGACCGCCGAGGTGATCGACGAGACGTCATACTTGGCGCGAACCTCCGGCGGCAGCTTCAGCATCCGCACGAAGTGGGTCGGCACGAACTGGCCGCAGGTCACGCCGTACTTCTCGATCAGGGCCAGGGCGGCCTCGGGATCGAACTTCTCCATCACGATCACCGTGCCGCCCAGCTTGTGCACGGTCATGCACCAGCGCAGCGGGGCGGCGTGATAGAGCGGGGCGGGCGACAGGTAGACGCTGTCGCCGCTGAAGCCGAACAGGCCCATGGCCATCATCTGCAGGGCGTGGGGCGCGTCGATCGGCCCGCCGCTCAGCGCCGGCTTGACGCCCTTGGGCCGGCCGGTGGTGCCCGAGGAATAGAGCATGTCCGAGCCCGCCGTCTCGTCGGCGATCGGCGTCGTCGGCATGGCGGCCCGAGCCGCCTCGAAGTCCTCGAACCCGTCCTTGCCGCCGCCCACCCGGAACAGCCGCACGCCGGGGATCAAGGGCGCGACGGCCTGGGCCACCGCGTCCAGGGCCGGGCTGACGATCAGCGCCTTGGCTCCGCAGTCCTTGACGATGTACTCGACCTCGGCCGGGGTCAGCTTGGTCGAGACGCAGGTGAAATAGAGCCCGGCGCGCTGGGCGGCCCAGGCGATCTCGAAGAAGCGGGCGTTGTTGTCCATCAGGATGGCGATCACGTCGCCGGCTTGCAGGCCCAGCGCGCGGAACAGCTGGGCGCCCTGGTTCGAGCGGGCGTCGAGCTCTCCGTAGGTCACCGTCTCGCCCGAGCCGGCCATGATGTAGGCCGGCTTGTTCGGCTGGCTTTGGGCGTGGTGGAACGGATGCATCAGGCGGCGACCTCGGTCTTGGCGGCTTGGCGGATCATGTCCGAGGCCTTTTCGGCGATCATGATGGTGGGCGCGTTGGTGTTGCCCGACACCAGGCGCGGCATGACCGAGGCGTCGACGACCCGCAGGCCGGTCAGCCCCCGCACTCGCAGCTGGCTGTCGACCACGGCCATCGGCCCGGCGCCCATCTGGCAGGTGCCGACCGGGTGATAGATCGTCGAGCCGGTGGCGCGCGCGAACTCCAGCAGGGCGGCGTCGGTGGCGAAGTCGGCGCCCGGGTTCATCTCGTGGTCGATCAGCGGTGCGATGGCCGGCTGGGCGGCGATCTTGCGGGCCCATTTCAGGCCGGCCACCGTGACCTCCTGGTCCAGCGGATCGGACAGGTAGTTGGCGAAGATCGCCGGATAGGTGGTCGGATCGGCCGACTTGATGCGGATGTGGCCCCGGCTCTCGGGCCGCAGCTGGCAGGGAGCGATGGTCAGGCCCGGCGCGCCCTCCAGTTCCATCTTCTGCTCGTTGAACAGCTTCTCCAGATCCATCGTGGCCGGCAGGATGTGGAACTGGATGTCGGGTTCCGCGAGATCGGGCCGAGATTTACAGAAGGCGGCGATGTGGGCCGCCGACAGAGTCAGCAGGCCCTTGCGCTGGAACAGGTACTTCAGCGCCTCGGCCGCCAGCCGGCTTCCCTTGCTCTGCTCGTTGACCGAAATCGTTCCGGCCTTCAGGCGAAAGCGCGTCCCGGTGACATAGTGGTCCTGCAGGTTCTCGCCGACGCCGGGCAGGTCGTGGACCACGGCGATCCCGTGCTCGGCCAGCAGTTGGCCCGGACCCACGCCCGACAGCTGCAGCAGCTGCGGAGAGTTGATCGCTCCGCCGGCCAGGATCACCTCGGCCCGCGCCTTGGCGGTGCGGACCACGCCGTTCTGGCTGAACTCGACCCCGACCGCGCGCTTGCCATCGAACAGCACCTTGCGGGCCAGGGCGTTGGTCTCGACCTTCAGGTTCGGACGGCCCATGGCCGGATGCAGATAGGCCACCGCCGCCGAGCAGCGTTGGCCGTTCTTCACGGTCAGCTGGTAGTAGGCCACGCCCTCCTGCCGGGCGCCGTTGACGTCGGCGTTGCGGGGGATGCCGGCCTCGACGCAGGCCTCGACCACGGCGTCGGAGATCGGGTTGGTCTCGGTGACGTCCGAGACGTTCAGCGGGCCGCCGGTCGCGTGCCAGTCGCCGCAGTCGCCGCGCTCCTGGTGCTGGGCCTTGCGGAAATAGGGATAGACGTCGTCCCAGGCCCAGCCCTCGCAGCCCAGCTGCCGCCAGCCGTCATAGTCGGCCTGTTGCCCGCGGATATAGAGCAGGCCGTTGATCGAGGACGAGCCGCCCAGCACCTTGCCGCGCGGCCAGACGTGCGAGCGCCCGCCGGTGCCGGGATCCGGCTCGGTGGCGTACAGCCAGTTGACCTTGGGATCCTTCAGGGTCTGGGCGTAGCCGACCGGGATGTGGATCATCAGGTTGGACATGAACTGGGACGGGTTCTTGGTCGGCCGGTCGTCGCCGCCGGCCTCCAGCAGCAGAACCTTGTGGCGGCCGTCCTCGGACAGCCGCGCCGCCAGCACGCAACCGGCCGAGCCGGCGCCCACAACGATGTAGTCGGCTTCGATGATCGACGTCATCGGATCCTCCCTTTTCCGCCCCGCGTGTCTCCGCGTGATCGGTGATCACTGGAGAATGGCAGGTCTGGCGAGAAGGCCAAGGGTGTCGTCGGGGAAGCCCTGCGTCCTTCGAGGCTTCGCTGCGCTACGCACCTCAGGATGAGGAATTCAGAGCAACCGACTTCCTCATCCTGAGGCGCCCGCGCCGCGGGCCTCGAAGGACGCAAGGCGGTTGCAGGGTATTCATACGCGTGTTTGAGTGCCGCCAAACCCGGAGGAAAACACCATGGCCGCGCCCAGCTTCGAGACCCTGCTCTACGCCGTCGAGGACGGGATCGCGACCATCACCCTGAACCGTCCGGAGAAGCTGAACGCCTTCACCGCCCGGATGATGAAGGAGCTGATCGGCGTCTTCGACCTCACCGACAACGACGACGCGGTGCGGGCGGTGATCGTCACCGGCGCGGGCCGAGCGTTCTGCGCCGGGGCCGACCTGTCGGGCGGCGGGGCCACCTTCGACCGCACCAACCCCCAGGCGCTGGAGCGGGAAGAGGGCAAGGTCGGCGACATCTATCGCGACGGCGGCGGCCGGGTGGTGCTGCGGATGTACGAAAGCCTCAAGCCGATCATCGCCGCCGTCAACGGCGCGGCCGTCGGGGTGGGGGTGACCATGCAGCTGCCCATGGACATCCGCCTGGCCTCGACCGACGCCAAGTTCGGCTTCGTCTTCGCCCGTCGGGGCATCACGCCCGAGGCCTGTTCGTCCTGGTTCCTGCCGCGGTTGGTGGGCCTGCAGACGGCGCTGGAATGGTGCTTCACCGGCCGAGTGTTCAGCGCCCAGGAGGCCAAGGAGCGCGGGCTGGTCCGCTCGCTGCACGCGCCGGAGGACCTGCTGCCGGCCGCCCGGGCCCTGGCCCGCGAGATCGCCGACAACACCGCTCCGGTCTCGGTGGCCCTGACGCGCCAGCTGCTGTGGCGCATGGCCGGCGCCGACCACCCGATGGAGGCCCACAAGGCCGACAGCCGGGCCATCCAGTCACGCGGCGCGGCCGGCGACGCCAAGGAAGGGGTGAGCTCGTTCCTGGAGAAGCGCGCGCCGGTCTATCCGGACAAGGTGTCCAGCGACCTGCCGGACATCTGGCCGGCGTGGGGCGAGCATCCGTTCAAGTAGTTCAAACGGTTGTCATCCCGGGCGGAGCGCAGCGAAGATCCGGGACCGCCGGAAGCGCTGAGTTCACGCGTCGGTCCCGGATCGGCGCGCTGCGCGCTTGTCCGGGATGACAGGGATTAGATGTGGCGCGAAGGGGTCGCATCCGCCGCCGAACGCGCTATATCCCCGCCCATGGCCGAAGCTTTCAACGACAAGACCCTGACCGCCGACAAGGCCGCCCGCTACGCCGAGGTGGCCGACGAGATCGCCTCGGTGCTGGACGGCGAGCCCAACCTGACCGCCCGCATGGCGACGGTGGCCTCGATGCTGGCCAGCAGCTTCGACCACTACTTCTGGACCGGCTTCTACGTGGTCGATCCGTTGAAGGCGCGCGAGCTGGTGGTCGGGCCCTATCAGGGCACGCTGGGCTGCCTGCGCATCGCCTACGGGCGCGGCGTCTGCGGCGCGGCGGCGCAAACCGGCCAGACCCAGCTGGTCGAGGACGTCCACGCCTTTCCGGGCCACATCGCCTGCGACAGCCGCTCGGCGAGCGAGATCGTCGTGCCGGTGTTCGACGCGGCCGGAACGCTGCTGGCGGTGTTCGACGTCGATTCCGACAAGCCCGCCGCCTTCGACATCGTCGACCAGCAGGGCATCGAGACGATCCTGAAGGCCACGTTCGCCTGACAGGGGTATCGGCGCCGGGCAAGGTGGCCCGCCAGTTGCAGCGCCAGCTCCACTATTCCCTAACCGGATCGGTTTAGGACAGGTGGCGATGCTGGACGTTGAGACCCTTCACCCGCGCGATCTCGCCGAGGCCGACGTGCGGCTGTGGCGGGAGATGGCGGCGGCCGAGCCGGCCTTCGCCAGCCCGCTGCTGGGTCCGGACTTCGCGCGCGCCGTCGGCGCCGTGCGCGACGACGCCCGCGTGGCCGTGATCCGTCGCGGGGGGCAGACCCTGGGCTTCCTGCCGCATCACCGTCGTCCCGGCGCCATGGCCCGGGCCATCGGCTCGCCGCTGTCGGACTATCACGGCCTGATCTCGCGCGCCGAGGCCGGGCTGGACGCCGCCGAGGTGCTGCGCGCCGCCGACCTGACCGCCTACCGCTACACCGGCCTGATCGACCCCCACGGCGTGTTCGGCCGCGGCGAGCGGAAGACCGCTCATGTGATCGACCTGGGCGGAACCGACGCCGAGGCCTATCTGGAGGCCGTCCGCGCCGCCAGTCCCAAGAAGATCAAGAACTGGCGCCGGCTGGACAGCAAGCTCGAGCGCGAGATGGGGACCCTCGAACTGGTCGCCGCCGACCGCTCGCGCGAGGCCTTCGACCAGCTGATCGCCTGGAAGCGCGAACAGCTGGAGCGCACCGGCGTCCATGACTTCCTGCGCCCCGACTGGGTGCGCGGCCTGCTGCTGGACCTGTTCCAGAAGCAGACCGGCCCGTTCCGGGGGCTGATGATCAACCTCTATGCCGGCGGCCAGCTGGTGGCCGGCCATTTCGGGGTGCGGCTGGACGGCGTGTTCCACCCGTGGATCGCCTCGACCAGTCCGGCCCATGGCGAGTGGTCGCCCGGCCAGATCTTCCTCATGCGCGCCATCGCCGCCATGCCGGGCCTGGGCCTGCGCCACTACGACCTCGGCCCCGGCCACGACCACTACAAGGGCGCCTATGCGCTCAGCCAGGTCCAGATCGGCGACGGCACGGCCACGGCCGCGACCATGGCCGGCCGCATGGCCCACTCGCTGGACGGGGTGATGGCCCTGGCCGGCTCGCGGGGCGCGGGTCCGGTCGGACGCCTGACCCGCCGCATGGACGCCATCGCCAGCGTCGAGCTGACCCTGGGCGGACGCATGCGCGGTCTGGTCGACGCGTTCGCTAACCAAGCGCAAAGGCGCGGCGGCTAAGGTTCGCCAAAGCCTGGAGCTCCCATGCGCGTCACGGTCATGATCCCCACCCAACGGCGTCCGCACGGCCTGGCGGTCGCGGCGCGTTCGGTGTTCGCCCAAACTGGCTTGGATTTGGTCGGTGTCGACTTCGCCGCCCTGGAGCTGGTGATCGTCGACAACGACCAGACGCCGTCGGCGCGAGCGACCGTCGCCGCGCTGGCCCACGAGGCCCCGTTCGCGGTCCACTATGTCCACGAGCCGCGCCCCGGCGTGGCCCACGCCCGCAACGCCGGCATGGCCAAGGCGAGCGGCGAACTGATCGCCTTCCTCGACGACGACGAAGAGGCCCCGACCGGCTGGCTGGCGGCGCTGCTGTCCGCCCAGGCGCGCTACGACGCCGACGTGGTGTTCGGTCCGGTTCGGGCCCGCGCGCCGGTCGGCGTGACCCGGCATCGCGACTACCTGGAGCGCTTCTTCTCGCGCGAAGGCCCCGCCGAGGCCGGGGTCATCGACCACTATTACGGCTGCGGCGACAGCCTGCTGCGCCGCGCCGCCTTGCCCGATCCGGCCGCGCCCTTCGCCGTGGAGCGCAATCACATCGGCGGCGAGGACGACATGCTGTTCGGCCACATGCAGGCCCATGGCGCGCGCTTCGCCTGGGAGCCGGCCGCCTGGGTCTGGGAAGACCCCGTGCCCGAGCGCCTGAGCCTGGACTACACGATCCGCCGGGCCTTCGCCTACGGCCAGGGCCCGACCTCGCACTGCGCCGCCGCCAGCCCCCCCGACCGCGTGGGCGTCGCCCGCTGGATGGCCGTCGGGGTGGTTCAGAGCGCGCTGTTCGGCGCTGTTGCCGGCTTCAAGTGGCTGACCCGCGCGGGCGACCGCGCCGACTGGCTGGACCGCGCCGCACGGGGGCTGGGCAAGACCCTGTGGTGGGGACCGTTCAAGATCCACTTCTACGGAAGGACCGCGTCGTGAGCGTCATCAGCGACTGGACCCCCGAAAAGGCCAAGACCTTCGGCCGCGAGAACCTGGTGTTCCAGCACAGCCTGCACGAGCGGCCGATGTTCGACGACGAGGGCCTGGCGCGCCTGCTGGACCAGTATCCGCGCGACCA
Source organism: Caulobacter sp. Root487D2Y (assembly GCF_001427165.1). Classification (NCBI taxonomy): domain Bacteria; kingdom Pseudomonadati; phylum Pseudomonadota; class Alphaproteobacteria; order Caulobacterales; family Caulobacteraceae; genus Caulobacter; species Caulobacter sp. Root487D2Y. Next base: position 285,989 of record NZ_LMFD01000009.1, on the reverse strand, counting down.
GCTGGGCGTCTTCACCATGGGCGAGGACCCTCAGGCCTGGACCACCTGGCGCAAGGGCGCGGCGGGAAATCTGACCGGCGACCAGCTGCTGGAGGCCGCCAAGGCCGGACGCATCTGGTTGAACCTGCGCAAGACCAACGACTTCGTGCCGGAATACGCCGCCCTCTGCGACGAGATCTTCGCCGAGAAGGAGGCCCGCGCGCCGGGCCTGAAGACCTTCAAGCGGGATCTGGGCATGCTGATCAGCAGCGCCGACGCCCAGGTCTTCTACCATCTCGACGTGCCGCTGGTGTCGCTGTGGCAGATCCGGGGGCGCAAGAAGGTCTGGGTCTATCCGGTCGCCGATCCCTATGTGGGCGAGCTGGCGCTGGAGAAGATCGTCCTGAAGGAGACCGCCGAGCAGTTCGCCTTCGATCCGGCCTGGGACGCCGGGGCCCAGGTCTACAACCTGACGCCCGGGACCATGGTCACCTGGCGGCAGAACGCCCCGCACCGGATCGAGAACGGTCCGATGCTGAACGTCTCGATCTCGATCGAATTCATGACCCCGCCAGCCCTGATGCGGGCCAACGTCATCTACGCCAACGGCGTGCTGCGCCGCCGGCTGGGCGCCAAGCCGCGCGTGCAGGACGGCTTCGGTCCGATGGCGCTGGGCAAGCTGGCCGTGGCGCGCGGGGCCAAGGCCCTGAACCTGCAGACCCCGCACGTGCGCCACCTGCCGGTGACGTTCGGGCTGGACGCCCAACGGCCGGGCGTGCTGGTCGAGCGGGTCTAGAGCCTTTCGAAGGCCCCACTCGGGTTGTCATCCCGGAAGCCTCGCGGAGGCTGTCCGGGACCCAGGGGCGGCTGCACCGCGTTGGCCCAGTCCCCTGGGTCCCGGACAACGCTGCGCGTTTCCGGGATGACAACTTTCGAGGCCTGGCGCGTCTCCAGCGCCAGGCCCCAGCCGCGCGACAGCCTCACGACGTTCGTCCCCGCACCGCCAGCCAGCCGCCCAGCCAGCACAGGGGCAGGCCGGTGACCGCCAGGAGGATCGGATACCAGTGCGGTCCCAGGCCCAGGTTCCAGGTGGCGACCACCCCGGCCGTGCCGGCGATCAGGCCCAGCACGCCCAGGACGAAGGCGTGGCGCAGCGGAGTGTTCGGGGCCAGCTTGGCCGTGATCCAGCCGCCCGCCAGGGTGAACACGCTGCGATAGGCCAGGGCCAGCAGGTTCAGCAGCGGATCGTGCATCCCCTGTTCCGGCGGCGGATAGACCTTGGCGGCGTGCAGGACGGCGTCGACGCCCGTCGACAGCACGACCACGGCCAGGAAACCGGCGATCACCGCCAGCACGCTGCGGCCGATGCGGCGGGGGGAGGAACGCAAGGCCAGATCACTCATCGACGGTCTCCTTCGGAGGGCTTGTAGACAAGACGATCGGGCGGGGCCCGATGCGACAGGGCGGTGTCGGATTTTCTTCGAAACGCCGTGGATCAGCTGCGAACGGCGGTTGCCTTCGCCAGCGCCCGCAGCGCGTCCTTGCCCACCCAGCGCGGCGCGGCGTCGGGCGAGGCGGCCAGGCGACGGGCCGTCTCCAGGGCGGCGGCCTTCAGCAGCGGGCTCTCGCGCAGCCCGATCGCCCGCAGCGCCCAGTTCACCGCCTTCTTGACGAAGTTGCGATCATCGCCGGCGGCGCGCTCGATCAGGACCAGGCCGTCGAGAAACGGCTGGTCGCCCGCACCCTTGTCGTGCAGGGCCAGGCAGGCCAGCAGGGCGAAGGCCGCCCGCCGGCCGAACTCGTCGTTCAGTCCGGCCCACGCGTCGATCTTGGCGAAGGCGTGGGGCGACTGGTCGAACAGCTTGAAACAAACCGTATCGACGATGCCCCAGTTGTCGAAGTCGGCCCGCCAGGCGTCCATCTGCCCCGGCGTCACCCGGGCCGGGTCGTCGACCAGGCTGGCCAACATCCGGGCCTCGTAGACGCCGGTCGCCCACAGGGCGGCGGCCAGGTCGTGGTCGCGGCCCAGGCGCTTGGCGACCTTCTGCAGATTGGCCATCGACACGCCCAGGGCGCTGGGCGCGACGATGCCGAACCGGTCCAGATTGGCCAGGTCGTGGGCGGTGGCGGCCGAGCGGAGAGCGGCCATGGCGTCGGCGAGGCGATCCTCCATGGCCGTTCTCCCCTCCGGTCCCGGTCAGACGGTTTCGAGCAGGGCGTCGAGGCGGGCGTAGCCCATCTCCATGCCGTCGGTCATGCCGCTGACGAGGGCGCCCTTGCGAGCCGCTTCGTTGGCGTAGATCACCAAGGTGGTCAGGGTGGTGCGGCCGCCGGCCTCGGTCAGGGTCGAGGTGACCGTCGTCTCGCCGCCGGTCCAGTCGTCGTCGAACACCTCGTTGTGGACGATCCGTTCCGGCGCGGCGATCTCGCGATAGACGCCGGCCATGCCCATGTCCCGGCCGTCCTGGTTGCGCCAGACATAGCGGAACTTGCCGCCGACCCGCAGGTCGATCTCGCAGACCGGCATGGTCCAGCCGGGCGGGCCCAGCAGCCAGCGCTTCACCAGGTCGGGCTTGGTCATGCAGTCGAACACCAGGTCGCGGGGGGCGGCGAAGGCGCGGGTGAACACCACTTCGCGGTCGCCCTGGGTGGCGACGGTCAGCTTGTCTTGGGCCATGGGTCGTCTCCTTCTGGATCGGATTTGGGGGAGGGCGCTTCAGCGCCCTTGGGTGGTCTTCAGTTCGTCGAGCAGGGTGTCCAGGCGCTGGAAGTTGGCCTCCAGTGTCTGTCGGTAGGTCTCCAGCCAGGCGTTGGCCTCGGCCAGGGGCTGGGCCCGCACTCGCACCGGACGGCGCTGGGCGTCGCGGCCCCGCGAGACCAGCCCGGCCTTCTCCAGCACCTTCAGATGCTTGGAGATCGCCGGCTGGCTCATGGCGAACGGCGCGGCCAGTTCGCCGACCGAGGCCTCCCCCGTCGCCAGCCGCGCCAGGATGGCGCGCCGGGTCGGGTCGGCCAGGGCGGCGAAGGTGGCGTCGAGGCCCGGTCTATAACTCATCAGTTCCATAACTTAATGGTTATATTCAATCGAACCGATCGTCAACCCCCGCCAAAATGTCGCGGCCCGGGTATGGTTAATGAGGCGTTAGGACTCAATCGCCATTTCTCGAACCTGGCCTAGCTGGGCCTCGGAGATTCGGAATGAGCGGGTTCAATCGGCTGCCTCTTGGCTGGAGGCTGATCGTCATCCTCGGCCTGCTGGCGGGTCTGGGCCAGTTGGGCTGGGCGGCGTTCGGCGGACCGGGCCTGGTGTCGCCGTTCAGCATGGCTGGCATGGCGACGCTGGTGGCCACCCTGATCATCGGGCTCTTGGCCTGGAATGACGCTACGCATCGCGCCCTGGACGGCCTGAGCCGTTCGGTCGACGCCCTGGGCGCGGGCCAGTACGACAAGCCGCTGGTCTCGCCCGAGACCGACGATCGGCAGGTCCGGGCGCTGGCCAAGGGCCTGGACGGCGTCCAGCGCAAGCTGGCCAGCGACCAGGCGGCCCGCGCCGCCGAGGACGCCGAGCGCGCCGCCGCCGACGTCGAACAGCGCCGCCACCTGCAAGAGGTCGAGACCTACGCCCGCACCCAGCTGACCGCCGTCAACGCCGTGGGGCAGAGCGTCGAGAAGCTGGCCGGGGGCGACCTGATCTCGCGTCTGCGCGAAGACGCCTTCCCGCTCGAGGCCCGCAAGATCCCCACCGACTTCAACGCCGCCGTCGACAACCTGCAGCAGACCCTGGCCGGCGTCCTGGGCGCGGCCCGAAGCATCCGCGCCGGCTGCGGCGACATCTCGGCCGCCGCCGAGGACTTGGCGGGGCGCACCGAACGCCAGGCGACCGGCATCGAGCGGACGGCCGCGGCCCTCGACCAGATCACCGCCACCGTCAAGAAGAGCTCCGACAACGCCGAGCAGGCGCGGGGCGTGACCCAGAGCGCCAAGTCAAACGCCGAGAAGAGCGGCCTGGTGGTGCGCGAGGCCGTCGAGGCCATGGGCGGCATCGAGAAATCCTCGCAGTCGATCACCCAGATCATCGGCGTCATCGACGAGATCGCCTTCCAGACCAACCTGCTGGCCTTGAACGCCGGGGTCGAGGCCGCCCGCGCGGGCGACGCCGGCCGCGGCTTCGCGGTGGTGGCGCAGGAAGTGCGGGCCCTGGCCCAGCGCTCGGCCGACGCCGCCAAGGAGATCAAGGGCCTGATCCGCGCCTCCAGCGAGCAGGTCGACAAGGGCGTCAAGCTGGTCGGCGAGACCGGCCACACCCTGGACCAGATCCTGGGCCAGGTGATCGAGATCAACGACCTGGTCGGCGAGATCGCCGCCTCGTCCAAGGAGCAGGCCGGCGGCCTGGCCGAGGTCAACGCCGCGGTGAACCAGATGGGCCAGGTGATCCACCAGAACGGCGCCATGGTCGAGCAGTCGGCCGCCGCCACCAGCGCCCTGGCCGCCGAGGTCGAGGAACTGGAGCGGCTGCTGGGCGGCTTCCAGGTCGGCGCCCAGATCCACGAATACCGCCCGCGCCAGGACCAGCGCCGCGAGGCCCCGGCCGCGCCGCGCCGCGAAGCCTTCCGCGATCGCTACGTGCAGGGCGCCACCGCGCTGAAGATCGAACCGCGCTCGCGTCCCGGCGAGTGGCGGTAATTCGAGGGCCGCTCATCCGATTTTAAGGGCGCTCTGGTCTAGGCTGGAGCACGACGGGCCTCCGTCAGGACGACCATGAACGAATACGCCGCGCCCTTCGCCAGTCCCGAGCCCGAACCGGCCGCCACGCCGCGCTCGCGCGCCGCCCTGCTCAAGCGGCTGGCCGACGTCGTCTGCCTGCCGGCCAGCCGCATCAACGCCTTCGAACGCGCCATGACCGCCGACCTGTTGGTCGAGATGCTGCGCGACGCCGTCGTGGGCGAGCGCGAGAAGGTGGCCCGGCGCCTGGCCAATCTGACCGAGATGCCCGGCGTCCTGGTCCGGCTGCTTCTGCGCGACGAACTGCCGGTGGCCCGGACCCTGCTGGAGCACGCGCCTTCGCTGACCGACGCCGACCTGATCAGCTGCCTCTACAACAGCACCCAGGACCATCGCCGGCTGATCGCCCAGCGGCGCGGGGTCAGCGAGGTGGTGGCCGACGCCCTGGTCGACATGGACGAGACCGGGGTCACCGAGGTCCTGCTGAAGAACGACCTGGCGCGCTTCAGCCATCAGGGGCTGGAGAACATCGTCGCGGCCACGCGCGACAATCCGCAGATGATTCCCCTGTTGCTCAAGCGCGCCGAACTGCGGCCCAGCCATGCCTATGTGATGTTCTGGTGGTCCGACGCCGAGGCGCGGCGCACGATTCTGCAGCGCTTCGCCGTGTCGCGGGAAATCCTGCAGGACGCGGTCGGCGACGTTTTCCCCCTGGCCTCGGCCGAGGGCTGGCAGGATCCGCTGTCGCGAAAGGCGCTTCAGTTCATTGAACGACGTCAGCGAAATCGCGCCGCCATCGCCAAGAGCCCCTACGACAGTCTGGAGGCGGCGATCGCCGCGGCCCAGAACGGCATGACCCGCGAGACGGCCGAGGAGATCTCCTACCTGTCGGGCCTGAAGCCGATGACCGGAGCCAAGATCTTCACCGACCCGGGCGGCGAGCCGTTGGCGATCCTGTGCAAGGCCACCGGCCTGCCGCGCGGGGCCGTGAGGGCCTTGTGGCGAGGCCTGCGCCGACCGGAGACCGACGCGTCCGGCGCGCTGGACGCGGGGCTGGAGCGGGTGCTGACGGCCTTCGACACCATCGCGGTGGACCGCGCCCAGACCATGCTGCGCTATTGGAACTGGTCGCTGTCGTCGGCCATGACTCCGGCCCTGCTGAAGGCCATCCGCGAGGGCGACGAGGCCGCCATGGACGAATATTCGGTGCCGCAGCGCGCCGCCATGCTGGCGCTTTCTCGAGACTTCGCACGCTAGTCGACCCTAGTCGTTGAATGTGTTCATCGACGGCTGCCCGTCTGGAATTGAGATTTCCGTCAACTGAAGGCCGCGTCCGAGATCGGCCAGGCCAGTCCATCGCCGCCGATGAATGGTAGATACCTGCACGTCTATGTTGCTCGCGTGTAATAATCTGCTATCCAAAACTGAATTGGCGTCCAGCGCGCCAATACGAGTCGGGGGGAGACAAGAAGATGGACACGCAGTCCGATCTCATTGAAGTCACGGCCGGCCTTGTCGCCGCCTATGTCGCGGGCAACACCGTCGCGGCGGCCGACGTGCCGACGCTGATCCGCAGCGTGCACCAGGCCCTGTCGAATGTCGGAGCCAAGGTCGAGGCGTCCGAGGTCGGCCGCGAGCCGGCCGTGTCGATCCGGCGCTCCATCACCCCGGACTATCTGATCTGCCTGGAGGACGGCCGGAAGTTCAAGTCGCTGAAGCGGCACCTGCGCACCAAGTACGACCTGAGCCCCGAGCAGTACCGCGCCCGCTGGGATCTGCCGCGGGACTATCCGATGGTCGCGCCGAACTACGCCCAGGCGCGGTCCGACCTGGCCAAGCAGATGGGCCTGGGGCAGGGCGGCCGGAAACCGGCGCGCCGGGCTCGCGGCGCCTAGAGCGCGCCAGGCGCCGGTCCGATCGCGCGGCTCAGCCCGTGACGCCGATGGTCAGGACGTAGTCGGCGGTCTCGTCCCGCATCGCGGCCGATTCGGTCAGATAGACGATGATCATGTAGGCGCCGGCGACGGGCGTTCTGCCGGCATAGGTCGCGCCCATGCTCGAGCTGCTGAACAGCGGCTGGTCCACGCCGGGCGCGACGACATTGAACCGGGCCGAGGCGTTGCGGGTCCGCAGTGACGCCTTCAGCGTCTGGCCGGCGCGCACGGTGAGGGCGTAGCTCACGCCGCCGTCGGCCCGGATCGAACCGGTCACGGTCGCCGAGGACGCGCCCTTGGCGAACCGAACCTGCTCCGTCCGGAAGGGCGCTTGGGCGAGCGCCGCCGAAGACAGGCTCGAGAGGGCGAGGGCGATCAGCCCGGGCTTCCGCATTGGGGCCTCCAGCCTCCGGATGTCTCGTTCCGCCACCATAGCATGCGGGCGAGGCCATGGCGGGCGTTTCGCGCCGTCCAGGTTGCGCTCGTCGCCCCGGCGAACGCGTGAGCGGGACAGCTCGCGAACCGCCCCCGGGAGCGCCCTCGACCCATCAGCGGATTTGAGTCTGAGCGTTCATTAACCTTAGTTCAAACAATCGCTTGCGCCGCTCGGGGTCATTTTGGACATCCATTCGGCATCCCGATCGCGTCGCGATCGTTTCGCTTGAGGATTGACTCATCTCAACAAACTTAGCTGTAGGGCGCGATTTTCGCTGGCGGCGATTCGGTCCTTAAGACATAGTGAATCGTCGTGATTCCAACGGCTTGTTAAGGAATCTGAAGATGAACGCGCAGCTGAGCGCATCGGCCACGGCGGCCCGCGCTCACCAGGAGATGTTCGCCTATTGGGCGTCCCTCCGTCGGGGGGCAAGCCTCCCGTCGCGCGTCGACCTGCATCCCGCCGGCATCAAGCGCATGTTGCCGACCGTCAGCCTGATCGACGTCAAGCGCGACCTCGACGGCGCGATCGACTACCGCCTGCGCCTGGCCGGCACCGGCCTCTACTCGGTCTATGGCCGCGAGATCACCGGCCGCACCCTGGAAGACGTCTACAACAGCGCCGCCGTCGAATACTGGCGTCGCGAGCTGGACAAGGTGGTCACCGAGCGGCGCCCGGGCGTCGGGGTGCACAGCCTGGCCTGGAAGGGTTCGCCGCACATGTCGATCCTGTGGCTGCGCCTGCCCCTGGCCAGCAACGGCAAGGACGTCGACATGATCCTGGGCTACGACGCCGTGGTCGGCTCGCAGGTCAGCGACCAGCACAGCGGCATCCGCGCCGCCTGACGGCGTTTCGCGCATCGGCCGGGCAAAGAACGCCATGGCTCAGCTTGCCCTCGCCTTCCCGCCGCCTATTGTCCCCCTGCTGCCGCTTGAGGGAATCTGGGGGAAGGGCCGGGGTGACCGTCGACCGCGACGTCTTTCAGTTCATTCGCGAGCACGTGCGTTCGGTCTGGGCTCTGGAGCTGCTGCTGCGGCTCAAGCATGATCCCGAGCGCTGCTGGTCGGTCGAACAGCTGGTCGGCGACCTGCGGGCCAGCCACAGCCTGGTGACCGACAACCTGACCGCCTTCGAGGCCGCCGGACTGGTGGTCGCCGACGACCGCGGCTGCTTTCGCTACCAACCCGCCGCCCCCGTGCTGGCCAAGGTCTGCGACGACCTGGACGCGACCTACCGCACCAAACCCGTCACGGTGATTCGCTGGATCTCGGCCCCGACCGAGCGCCTGCAGTCCCTGGCCGACGCCTTCAAGTTCAAGGGGAAGGACCGATGAGCGGGCCGACCGTCGTCTACATTCTGTGCATGCTGGCCAGCATGACCTGCGCGGGCCTGCTGACCCGGGCGTGGCTGGCCAGCCGCTCGCGCCTCTTGCTATGGACCGCGATCAGCTTCGGCTTTCTGGCCCTGAACAACCTGCTGCTGGTGGCCGACCTGGTGATCTTCATCACCCAGGCGAACCTGCTGCCCTACCGCCAGGCCGCGGGCGGCCTGGCGGTCGCCACGCTGCTCTATGGCTTCATCTGGGAGGTGGACGAATGAGCGCGCCGATCACGCCGGTCGAGGGGCTGATCGCCGGCGCCCTGGCCACGGGCTTCCTGGTGGCCGGACTGTTCTTCCTGAAGTTCTGGAGCCGCACGCGCGACGGCCTGTTCCTGGCCTTCTCGGCCGCCTTCGGCCTGCTGGCGGTGAGCAACGCCCTGCCGGTGGTGCTTGGCACGCCGCAGGAAGAGCGCGGCGGTCTCTACCTGATCCGTCTGGCCGCCTTCGTGTTGATCATCGTGGCGGTGCTGGCCAAGAACCTGCGGCGCGGCGAGCGGTAGGCAATAGCCCGCTCATCCCGGCATTCGCCGGGATGAGCGGAATTTTAGCCCTCCAGGAACTGCTCCACCTCGCGCCGGCTGGGCATGGACGGCGCGGCGCCGGGCTTCTGGACCGAGAGGGCGGCGGCGGCGTTGGCCAGTTCGACGGCGTCACGCAAGTCCATGTTGGCCGCCAGGCCCGCGGCCAGGGCGCCGCAGAAGCAGTCGCCGGCCCCGGTGGTGTCGACCGCCTTGACCTTGCGGCCCTCGACCAGGAAGGCCTCGTCGCGGCGGATCGTGGCCACGCCGGCCTTGCCGAGCGTGACGATCACCGTCTGGTCCGGGCGGCTCATCAGCTTGCGGGCCACGCGGCTGATCTCCTCCAGGCGCGACGGCTCGTGGTCCAGCCGGGCGTAGGTGGCCAGTTCGGTCTGGTTGAGGATCAGGATGTCGGTCAGCGGGAACAGCGCCGCGCCCTGGGGCAGGGCGGGGGCGGCGTTGAGGATCCGCAGGGCGCCCTTGGCGACGCCGGCCCGGAACAGCGCCTCGATGGCCGGGGCGGGGGTTTCCAGCTGGCAGAGCAGCACGCGCTGGCCCTCCAGCGGCGTGGCGGCCACGTGCTGGGGGGTGAGGGTGGCGTTGGCGCCGCTGGTGACGACGATCATGTTCTCGCCGCTGGACGACACCCAGACATGGGCCTGGCCGGTCGGGATCGAGGGCAGCTCGGCGACGTCGGAGACCTGCACGCCGTAGCCGGCCAGCTTGGCCTTCAGGCTGGGTCCGCTGTCCTCCTTGCCGACCGCGCCCATCAGCCGGGTGGCCGCGCCCATGCGGGCGGCCGCGACGGCCTGGTTGGCGCCCTTGCCGCCGGGGAACAGCTCCAGCGAGATGCCGGCCACGGTCTCGCCCGGCCGCGGCAGGTCGTCGACCCGCGCCACGGCGTCCAGATTGATCGACCCCAGTACGAAAACGCCCATTGCTCTTCTTCTCAAGATTCCTCGGTCGACGCGCTTTCCTCACGCGAACCGGTTTCCACTTCGCTCGAAAGCGCTCTAGCCGCCCCCGGACCCTCGCTGGAAGCTTTCGACCAGACTGCCGGCGACGAGTCGCCAACCGTCCACTAGCACGAAGAAGATCAGCTTGAACGGTAGGCTGACCGTCGCGGGCGGCAACATCATCATGCCCATGCTCATCAGCACGCTGGCGACCACCAAGTCGATGACCAGGAACGGGATGAACAGCAGGAAGCCGATCTCGAAGGCGCGCTTGAGCTCCGAGATCATGAAGGCCGGCGTCACCACCTTCAGCGGCGTGTCGACGGCGGTCTTGGGCTTTTCGATCTTCGACAGGCGGATGAACAGGGCCAGGTCGTCCTGGTCGACCTGGCGCAGCATGAACACCTTGACCGGGGCGGAGGCGGCGTCGAAGGCCTCGGGCATCTCGATCTGCTTGTCGAGCAGCGGTTTGATCCCGTCGTCGTAGGACTTCTCGAAGGTCGGGCCCATGACGATGGCGGTCAGGAACAGCGCCAGGCTGATGATCACCGGGTTGGGCGGGCTCTGCTGGACGCCGATGGCCGTGCGCAGCAGGCCCAGCACCACCACGATCCGCACGAACGAGGTGGTCATGATCACGATCGACGGCGCCAGGCTGAGCACGGTCAGCAGGCCGACCATCTGCACCACGCGCTCGGACAGGCCCGCGCCGGTGCCGAGGTCGACATTGATCGCCGACTGGGCGGTGGCCACGGCGGGGCCGATCACGGTGACCAGTCCGGCCAGGATCGAGATGATGGCGGCCTGGCGAAGGTCCTTGGGGTCGGCGCCGTTGATCAGCTTGAGCAGGCGGCGCATCAGACCACGATCTCCCCAGAGGACCTGGAAGGGGGCTTGGAAGCGGGTTTGGGCGGGGCGGGGGGCTTCTTCGCCTTGCTAGGGCCCCAGTCCAGCAGTTGGCCTTCGCCCAGCATCAGCAGGCGCTCTTCGCCGTCCAGCGTGAACAGCACCAGGCGGCGGGTCGGGTCCAGGACCAGGGTCTCGACCACCCGCAGGCGGCGGTCCTTGCGCAGGGCGGTGATGCGCGACATGGCGTCGGGCCCGAACTTGCGCAGGGCCACGCCTGCCAGTCCGACCAGGCCCAGGGTGACGGCCAGGGCGGCGACGGCGCGGATCAGTTCGAAGATGTCCATGACGCCTGGCTGAAGCGAAGAAGGGGGTCGGAACGAGGAAAGAAAACGAGTCGCGAAGGAGAATAGCGCAGGGCGCGGCGCGGAGCCGCACCCCTGATGTGCCGCACGGTCCTTAATGCCCAATTAACCCTGTTTCTTCACCATGAGCGACATGGGTCCCGACGACATTCCCCTTTTCGCGATGCTGAAGAGCCGCATGGGCTATCTGTCCCAGCGGCAGAAGGTCATCGCGCAAAACGTCGCCAACGCCGACACGCCGGAATACCAGCCGCGCGACCTGAAGACCTACAGTTTCAAGGCGACCTTGGACCAGCAGGCGACGGGCCAGCCCTATCGCGGCGGACCGGTTTCGCCGACGGCGACCAGCGGCGTGCAGATGATGGCCACCAGCGCCGCCCACATCGCCCCGCTCAAGACGGTCAGCCCGTGGCGCGCGCCGGAAGGCCAGGACACCGAGACCACCCTCGACGGCAATTCGGTGACGCTCGAGGACCAGATGCTCAAGATGACCGACGCGCGGATGAACTACGACGCGGCGGTCGGCTTCTACCAAAAGTCCATGCAGATGCTGAAGACGTCCACGCGTCGGCCGGGCGGCTAAGGGAAACGACTAGATGACCGAGATCCGCTCCCAGTCGATGGCGACCATGGCCATCGCCGCCAGCGCCCTGAAGGCCCAACAGGGCCGGATGCGGGTGATCGCCGAGAACATCGCCAACGCCAATTCGACGGCCCGCACGGCCGGCGGCGATCCCTATCGCCGCCAGGTGCCGGTGTTCAAGCCGACCCAGGTGGCCGGCGGCGAAGGCGTGTCGATGGCCAAGGTCGATCCGGACCGCAGCGACTTCCGCACCGAGTACGACCCCGGCAACCCGGCCGCCGACGCCAAGGGCTACGTCAAGCTGCCCAACGTCGACACCCTGGTCGAGGCGCTGGACATGAAGGAGGCGCAGCGCGCCTACGAAGCCAACATGAACGTCATCGAGACCTCGCGCGCCATGGAAGCGCGCACGCTCGACATCCTGCGCAAGTAAGGGGCTAGCCCATGATCACCGCGCTCGCGGCCGCCAAGGCCTACGCCGCCCAGGGCTCGATGGCCATGCCGTCGATCGGCGGCTCCGACACGCCCAACAAGGGCATGGACTTCGGCGCTCTAGTGCGGTCGGCCATGACCGACACCCTGCACCAGACCCGCGCGGCCGAGACGAAGATGGCCCAGCAGGCGGCCGGCAAGGCCGAGCTGATCGACGTCGTCACCGCCATCTCCTCGGCCGAGGCCAGCCTCGACACGGTGATGGCCGTGCGCGACCAGGTGATCTCGGCCTACCAGGAAATCATGCGGATGCCGATCTAGGGGCCGGCCAACCGCCGTTCGGGTTCGGAAGCGAAAAACCTCGTCCTTCGACAAGCTCAGGATGAGGTTTTCTACTGCCACCGCCTGCACTTGGTCCTCATCCTGAGCTTGTCGAAGGACGAGGACCACGCACCACGCTTGAATATCGACGCCCCCTACCGCCCGACGACCGCGAGGCGATCCTTCAGTTTCAGGAACGGGGTCTCGAGGAACCTGAAGGACAGCTGCGCCAGCAGGACGATCAGGGCGACGGCGAGGATCACCCCCATCGCGCGTCCCGGGACGCTGGTCGACAGACCTGGCGCGTATCGATCCAGGGCTGGCATCAGCACCCAGAAGACCAGCGAAAGCCCGAAGGCGTGGAACATGTAGAGGCCGTAGGAGATGCGGCCGCCGCGGACGATCGGCGCCGGAACCGCGTCCGCCCTCACGCCCAGGACCGATAGGAAGACCGCCACGGTCCCCGCCAGGATCAGCCCCCAGCCGGCGAGCGCCAGGATCGCCGACGGCGATTGCGGGTCCCAGCTGCGCACCCCGCAGACGCGCACCGCGACCAGCCAGCAGGCCAGCCCGGCCAGCGCCAGCGCCAGTCGGGTCGGCCAGGCCCAGCTTGGGACGCGCCCCTTCAGCAGGATGGAGAGCAGGCAGCCGGCGGCGAAGAACTGATACTGCACCAAGCCGTTGGTCCATTGGCCGTTGTCGCCGGCCACGGGATGCCGCGCATACAGCCAGATCGTCCCGTAGGCCGCGACCAGGGCGACGACGGCCAGCCATCCCATGGCGCGTCGGCCGCCCCAGGCCAGGACCAGGGGCACGAGAAGGTAGAACTGTTCCTCGACCGAGATGCTCCACAGCGGATCGACCGGACCCGCCACCCAGCCCTTCAGGGCGACGTGCCAATTGCCGTAGAACAGGGCGAAGGCCGCGAACTGGTCGGGGCGCGCCGGACCGAAGCCCGGCCTCAGGTGGTCCAGCGCCGTCAGGCCCAGCAGGACGGCGAAGTAGAGCGGCCAGATTCGCAGGATCCGGCGTCCGTAGAACGCCCCCACGCCGATCTTGCCGGTCGCGTCGCGCTCCCGGGTCAGCAGCTCGGTGATCAGGAAGGCGCTCAGCAGGAAGAACACCGGAACGCCGAACGCGCCCGTCCACAGCGCGTCCCGAAGCCAGGAGCCTTCGGCGGCCAGCGGCAGGTAGTCTGGAAGGTGAAAGGCCAGCACCAGGCCAAAGGCCGCGAGCCGCAGCCCATCCAACTCTGGTCGATTGTAACGCACGCCGCCCCTCCCGAGCCCACTAAGCGGGGTCTTTGGAGGTGCAAACAAATGCAAATTTCTGAGTCATGCAACAGGAATGGCCTCGGAAAATAACGTATTTCTTCCGCAAATCTTTTCATAAACTCCGACCAGCCTGGCGGAGCGGCGGGCGCGGACCGGCGCCGCACCGCGGATTCGGACGCGGACCATTTTTCATGTGGTCCTCGCGGCCGTCATTGACGGACGCCGCCCATCGCGATATTTAAGCAAATGCTTTAATATCTTACTGGTCGCAAACGTGCAGTCTTTTCAGCCTCTTAGTGACGCCTTCGCGGCCCTGGGCGACGAAACCCGGCTGGCGATCCTCAGTCGGCTGGCCAGCGAAGGCGACATGACCGTGCAGGAGATCGCCCGGCCCTTCGCCATGAGCCTGCCGGCGGTGTCGCAACACCTGAAGGTGCTGGAGCGCGCCGGGCTGATCGCGCGGGGGCGCGACGGCCAGAAGCGCCCCTGCAGCCTGAACGCCGAGCGCCTGGCCGAGACTGCGCGATGGTTCGATCACACGCGCGCCGCCTGGGAAGCGCGGCTCGACCGGCTGGAGCGCTTCCTCGCGCAACCGCAATCCCCACGACCAACCGTCTCGAAAGGTGAAGACCATGAGCCATGACCCCCGCGCGACCTGGGCGCTCGACCGCGAGGTCGTGCTGTGCCGCGTGATCGCCGCGCCGCGCGCCCGCGTGTTCGAGGCCTTCACCGATCCGGGCCAGATCACGCGGTGGTTCGGGCCGGAGGGCTTCACGACCGAGACCCTGGAGATCGACATCCGCGAAGGCGGCCGCTGGCGGTTCGTCTACACCGGCCCGGACGGCACGCGCTGGGACAACCGCATGGTGTTCCTGCGCATCGAGGCGCCGAGGCTGTTGGAGATGGAGCATGGCTCGGACATCGACGACGACCCCGCGCGGTTCCACACGACGATCACCTTCGATGAACAGGGCGACGGCAAATGCGTGCTGACCATGCGCCAACTGCTCCCGACGAAGGAGCAGCGCGAGACCGTCATCGGCTTCGGCGCGGTGGAATTGGGGTACCAGACCCTCGACAAGCTGGCCCGGCACCTGGGCGTGGGGTGATCCGCCGGCGCGTTCGGTGTGTCCCGAACGCGCCGTGGCGTCTCAGTGCGAGATCGTGACGTCCAGGTGCGGGATCGCCGTGATCCAGGCCGCGCTCAAGGCCCAGGCCTGGTCCACCAGCTGGTGGATGTCGATCATGCCGCGCGCCGTGGCGATCATGCCGCCCCAGACCAGGGCGTTGAGCAGCACCATCACCACCACGGCCCAGCGCAGCGGGGCGAGGGCGCCGCGGGCGCGCTTGCGGGCTGAGGTGACGCGGGCGTCGAACAGGCGGGCGGCGAGGGCGGCGGCCATGGGAATCTCCAGTGAGCGTTCGCCTCGCGTCGAACCATGCGCGGGGAATCAGCTGTCGCATTAGGCTTCCCACGCCGCGCGTTCTGACTGACTGTGACAGGACGTCCCTGCGACAGGGCGCCGCTTGTTCGCCTTCGGGAGCCGCATGACCGACGCCATCGTTCTGGACCAGGTGCGCAAGGCCTATGACGGCGCGACCGTTCTCGAACCCACCAGCCTGTCCATCACGCAAGGCCAGTTCGTGGCCCTGGTCGGCGGATCGGGCGCGGGCAAGACCACCCTGCTCAAGACGATCAACGGCCTGGTCGAGACCGACGGCGGCCGGGTGCTGATCGACGGGGCGGCGACCGCCGACCTCGACGGGCCGACCCTTCGCCGGCGGATCGGCTATGTGTTCCAGGAGGTGGGCCTGTTCCCGCACCTGACCGTGGCCGAGAACATCGCCATCGTCCCGACCCTGCTGGGCTGGGAGCCCGCCGCGACCGCCGCGCGGACCGCCGAGCTGCTCGACCTGGTCGCCCTGCCCCGGGAGGTCGCCGCGCGCCGGCCCGCCGCCCTGTCCGGCGGCCAGCGCCAGCGGGTGGGCGTGGCGCGGGCCCTGGCGGCCAAGCCCTCGATCCTGCTGATGGACGAGCCGTTCGGGGCGCTGGATTCGGTGACCCGCGTCGCCCTGGCCGACGACGTGCGCCGGCTGCACGACCAGCTGGGCCTGACCACGGTGATGGTCACCCACGACATCGCCGAGGCCGTGCTGCTGGCCGACCGGATCGTGGTGATGGCGGCGGGGCGGGTGATCGCCGACGACACGCCTCGGGCCCTGCTGGCCGGCCATCCCGACCCGGCCGTCGAGGCCTTGATGCAGGCGCCGCGCCGCCAGGCCGCCCGGATGCGGGAGATCGCCGGTGAATAGCGGCCTGCTGTCCCTGCTTCCGGATCTTTCTTTGCTACCAGGGCGCCTGGCCTGGCACGTCGTCCTGTCGGCGGCCGCCCTGGCGCTCGGCCTGCTGATCGCCCTGCCGCTGGGCGTGCTGGCCGCCCGCAGCCCGCGCCTGCGCTGGCCGTCCCTGGCCCTGGCGGGGCTGGTGCAGACCATCCCCAGCCTGGCCTTGCTGGCCCTGTTCTATCCGCTGCTGCTGTTGCTCTCGAACCTGGCCAGGGGCGCGTTCGGTCACGGCTTCTCGGCCCTGGGCTTCCTGCCGTCGCTGCTGGCCCTGACCCTCTATTCGATGCTGCCGATCCTGCGGAACACCGTGACCGGCCTGACGGGCGTGGATCCGGCGGTGGTCGAGGCGGCGCGCGGCGTGGGCATGACCGACCGCCAGCGGCTGTGGCGCGTCGAGCTGCCCCTGGCCGCGCCGGTGATCATGGCCGGGGTGCGCACGGCGGCGGTGTGGACCATCGGGGCGGCGACCCTGTCGACGCCGGTAGGCCAGACCTCGCTGGGCGACTACATCTTCTCGGGCCTGCAGACCGAGAACTGGGCCATGGTCCTGACCGGCTGCGTCGCCTCGGCCGGGCTGGCCCTGGTCGTCGACCAACTGCTGGGCCTGATCGAGCGCGGGACCGAGCGGCGCGATCGGCGGCTGTGGGGCGCGGGGCTGCTGGGCCTGGCCGTCGGCCTGGCCGTGGCCGTCGCGCCCCTGGCCGCCGACTTGGCGCCGCGCCCGGCCCGCTACGTGATCGGGGCCAAGAACTTCTCCGAGCAGTACATCCTGGCCGAGCTGATGGCCGACCGGCTGGAGGGGCGGGGCGGGCAGGTGACCCGCAAGATCAACCTCGGCTCGGCGGTCGCCTACCGGGCCTTGGCCGCCGGCGAGATCGACGCCTATGTCGACTATTCCGGCACGCTGTGGGCCAACGTCCTGGGCCGCGAGGACAACCCCGGGCGCGCCGCCGTGCTGGACGGCCTGCGCGCCGAGCTGAAGCGCCGCGACGGCGTGGTGCTGCTGGCCCCGCTGGGCTTCGAGAACGCCTACGCCCTGGCCATGCGCCGCGACCGCGCCGAGGCGCTGGGGATCAGGACCCTGGCCGACCTGGCCGCCAAGGCTCCGCGGCTGACCATGGGCGGCGACCTGGAGTTCTTCTCGCGCCCCGAATGGACCAGCGTGGAAACGACCTACGGCCTGCGCTTCAAGGCCAAGCGCCAGTTCCAGCCGACCTTCATGTACCGCGCCCTCGGCTCGGGCGAGGCCGACGTGATCTCGGCCTTCTCCAGCGACGGCCGCATCGCCGCCGACGACCTGGTGGTGCTGGGCGACCCGAAGGGCGCGCTGCCGCCCTATGACGCGGTGTTGCTGATCGCGCCGGGCCGGGCGGGGGACCGGCGGCTGCGGGACGCGCTGGAAGATCTGAATGGCGCGATCAGCGTCGAGGCGATGCGAAAGGCCAACTTCTCGGTCGATCGGGATGCGGGGAAAGTCTCGCCGAGCGAGGCGGCGCGGGCGCTGGAGGCGGAGCTCAAACACTGACCTTTTGATCCGCGGATTTTTGGAATGCCTCAATCCTCGTCCAGCGAAACCGGGATCGTCAGCCCGCGCTTGACCACGCCCAACGCCACGTTGGTGGTGAACTTGCGGACGTTGGGGTTCTCGATGGTCAGGCGGGCCATCAGGGCGTCGTAGGTCTCGGTGTCCGGCGCGGTGACCACCAGAATGAAGTCGGCCTCGCCGGTCACGTAGAAGGCCTGCTGCACGTGCTCCTGGCCCGCCAGCCAGGTCCGCAGCTGGGTCAGCAGTTCGGGCCGGTCGCGCTCGACCTCCAGCGAGACGATGAAGAAGGTCGGCCGTCCCACCTTGCGCGGTTCGAGGATGGCGGTCTGGCGGACGATGACGCCGGACTCCTTCAGCTTGCGCAGGCGGCGCTGCACGGCCGAGGGCGACAGGGCCACCCGCTGGGCCAGGTCTTCCGACGTCCGGCCCGCGTCCTCCTGGACCAGGTTCAGAAGCTGGCGATCGAAGCGGTCGAGTTTCATGGTCGCCAGCCTATGCGAAAACAACGCGCGAGAACGCCGAATTTCCGCGTTTCGCCGGCCGTCTTCGCCGCCAAACGCCGCGTTGGCGCGGCTACACGTCACGGCGTCGTTTCACTCCCCTGAAAGGTCGCTCCCTTGCTCGATCACCTCGAAATCCGCACCCGCCGCCTGGACGACTGCGTCGCCTTCTACCAGCAGGTCCTGGAGCCCACCGGCTATCGCCTGGTCGTGGACGGTCCCAAGAAGGGCTTCGGCTCGAACGGCGGCCGGCTCGACTTCTGGATCGTCGAGGGCGAGCCGTCGCTGGACGTGCACTACGCCTTCCTCGCCGCCGACCGCGCCGCCGTCGACCGCGCCTACGGCCGGTCCGGCGAAAACGGCGGCGTCCAGGAGCGCGCCCCGGCCGTGCTGCCGCAGATCCATCCGCACTACTATGCCGGCTTCGCCCACGATCCGGACGGCCGGCTGATCGAGTTCGTCAGCCACGTCCCCGTCTAGGCGGGGCGGACGAAAACGCCCGGCGAGGGTCAGTTCCGGCTTGCGACGGTTTTGTGACGATGCTTGTTGGCGCGGATGTTCAGCCTGCCCAAAACCGTCGCCCGCAAAGCCGCCGCCCTGGCGGCCCTGACCGCCGCTCTCCTGGCCGCCCCGCTCGCGCCGGCCCTTGCCGCGCCGGTCGCGGCGCCCAAGCCGAAGCTGGTGGTGGTGATCTCGATCGACCAGTTCAGCGCCAGCCTGTTCGAGCAATACCGCGCCGACTTCCACGGTGGGCTGGGCCGGCTGGCGCGGCAGGGGACGGTCTATCCCAGCGGCTACCAGTCGCACGGCATGACCGAGACCTGCCCGGGCCACTCGACCCTGCTGACCGGCAAGTATCCCAACAAGACCGGCGTCGTCGCCAACGACTTCTACGACCTGGCGACGGGCAAGAAGACCTACTGCCTGGACGACCCGTCGGTGACCCTGGCCAACGATCCGTCGGGCGGCGGCCGCCTGGTCAGCCCCAAGCTGCTGATGGCCACCACCTATGGCGACTGGCTCAAGGCGGTGTCGCCGGCCAGCAAGGTCTATGCGGTGTCGGGCAAGGACCGCGGCGCGATCAACATGGCCGGCCACCAGGCCGACGGCGTGTTCTGGCTGGAGACGCGGTTCGGCATGACCACCTGGGTGGAACCGGGCCAGGACGCCAAGGCGCGGCTGGCGCCGGTGGCGGCGTTCAACGCCAAACTCGTCGCCGACCAGAAGAAGAAGCCGTTCGTCTGGACCTATGCCGACAAGCGCTGCAAGGCGCTGGAGAGCGACTACGTCACCGGCGGACGGGCCTGGCGCGCGGCCCTGCCTCGACCGGCCGCCACGGACGAGGCGGGCGTCACCAACGACCTGTCGATCAGCCCCTATACCGACCGCGTGACCCTGGAGGCCGCCCAGGCCCTGCGCGAAGAATTCAAGCTGGGCGACGGCGAGGCCACCGACGTGCTGACGATCAGCCTGTCGGCCACCGACTTCATCGGCCACCGCTACGGCGCCAAGGGACCGGAGATGTGCGACCACCTGCTGCGTCTGGACGACCGGCTGGGCGCGTTCCTCGACGGCCTGGGCAAGGTCAAGGGCCAGGTCCTGGTCGTGCTGGCCGCCGACCACGGCGGTTCGGACTTCCCTGAGCGGCTGGCCCAGCAGGGCTACGACGCCGGCCGCGTGCCGTCGATCCCGTGGATGAAGGCGCTGAACGCTCAGGTCCGCGACGAACTGAAGCTCGACTACGACCCGCTGGTTCAGGCCGGCGGCATCGAGTCGCTGTACGTGGTCGGGGCCGACGGCAAGACGCCGACGGCGCTGGACCGGGCCCGCGTGGTCGCCGCGGCGCTGGCGATCCTGGCCAAGCGCCCGGAGGTCTACGAGGCCTACGACGCCAACACCCTGTTGACCGCCGCCGCCCCGCCCAAGGGAACGCCGCCGGACGAGATCAGCGTCGCCGAGCGCATGCGCCGCAGCGCCTATCCCGGCCGGGTGGGCGACATCCTGGTGGCCTTCAAGCCTTACCAGACCTTGGCGGCGGCGGGCGCGACCTATGTGGCCAGCCACGGCAGCCCCTGGGACTACGACCGCCGGGTGCCGATCCTGTTCTGGTGGAAGGGCGGCCCGGCGCGCGAACGGGTGCTGCCGATCGAGACGGTCGACATCGCCCCGACGCTGGCGGCGGTCACCGGCGTGCCGGCCCCGGCCGACGTCGACGGACGATGCCTGCCGCTGGGGGCGGGGCCTGGCTGCTAGTCTGGGACTCGCTCACCCGCTCCTCACGGGGTTAGGCTCTGGCGAATCCTGGGAGGCTCCATGTCACGACGGCTGATCGCGCTGGCTTCCGCCCTGGCGTCACTGAGCACCGCCGCCCACGCCCAGCCGACCCAGGCCCAGCTCGACCGTTTAGCCGCCACGCTGGACGTCCGCTACCAGGTCCTGGACAACCGCCCTGGTCCCGCCCTCTGCGCGCCGGCCCCGTCGTGCCATCTGGCCGAGCTGACCCTGGCCGCGCCCGAAGCCCCGGCCGCCGGCTGGTCGCTGTATTTCAGCAGCGTCACCCCGATCCTGCAGGCCGGCGGCGACGCCTTCGTTCTCAGCCACATCAACGGCGACCTCTACCGCCTGACGCCGACGGCGGCCTTCGTCGGCCTGGCGCCCGGACGGCCGATCCGCGTCCCCCTGAAGCTGGCGGGCCACCAGCTGTCCGAACTCTATCCGATGCCCAACCACTATGTGGCGGCCGAGGGCCTGGCGGCGCGCACGGTCGCCAGCACCCGGCCGGTGGTCGATCCCGAGACCGGGCTGGAGAGCCTGCCCTTCGTCACGCCGTTCACCGACGAAGCCCGGCTGGCCGGCGGTTCGGCCGCCGACACGACGGTGTGGGCCACCTCGCCGCGGATCTGGGCCGTCAACGCCGCCGCCGGGGCCGGCGTCCAGCCGGTCCCGCGCGCCGCCGTCCTGCCCACGCCGCTCCGCACCCGGCTGGATCCACGCGGCGGCGAGCTGGATCTGTCGCGCGGGGTGAAGGTGTCCGTCAGCGGCCTCCCGCGCGCCGCCCTGGCGGCCGCGCTGGCGCGTCTGGCCAAGGCCGGGGCGGCCGAGGCGTCGGGCGGCGCGCCGCTGCGGATCAGGCTGGCCCCCGCCGAGAAGCTGGCGCTCGGCGGCTATCGGCTGACGATCGAGGCCGGCGCCATCGAGCTCGTCGCCTCCGATCCCGAAGGCGCGGCCAACGGCCTGGCGTCGCTGGCCCAGTTGGTCGACGCTCGACGCACGGTCCCGCGCCTGACCATCGACGATGCTCCGCGCTTCGACTTTCGCGGCCTGCATGTCGATGTGGCCCGCAACTTCCACTCCAAGGCCGAGATCCTGGCCATCCTCGACCAGATGGCGGCCTACAAGCTGAATCGCCTGCACCTGCATCTGGCCGACGACGAGGGCTGGCGGGTCGAGATCGCCGGCCTGCCGGAGTTGACGCTGATCGGGTCGCGCCGCTGCCATGACCTGACCGAGCGAACCTGCCTGCTGCCGCAGCTGGGCGCCGGTCCGGACCCGTCGACACCGGTCAACGGCTTCTATTCCCGCGCCGACTACATCGAGATCGTCCGCGCCGCCCAGGCCCGCCACATCCAGGTGATCCCGTCCTTCGACATGCCCGGCCATTCGCGGGCGGCGATCAAGGCGATGGAGGCCCGCGCCGCCCGCCTGCGCGCCGAGGGGAAACCGGACGCCGAGGCCGGCCGCTATCTGCTGAGCGAGGCCGAGAACGCTTCGGTCTACAGCAGCATCCAGCACTACGACGACAACACCATCAATGTGTGCCTGGACAGCGCCTACGCCTTCCTCGGCAAGGTGGAGGACGAGATGGCCGTCCTGCACGCCGCCGCCGGCCAGCCGCTGACCCGCTACCACATCGGCGCCGACGAGACGCCCGGCGCCTGGAGCGCCTCGCCGGCCTGCGCCGCCTACGAGGCCAGGACCGGGATCAAGCCGGCCGACCTGGGCGGCCACTTCGTCGAGAAGGTCTCGGCCCTGCTGGCGGAAAGGGGCGTGGTCGTGGCCGGCTGGAGCGACGGCATGGGCCACGCCGAGGCCGACCGGATGCCCGCCAAGGTCCACTCCAACAACTGGGGCGCCCTGGCCGGCGAGGGGCCCGCCAGCGCCCATGTCCAGGCCAACCAGGGCTGGGAGGTGGTGATCTCCACGCCCGAGGTCCTCTATTTCGACAGCCCCCAGGCCGCCGACCCCAAGGAGCGCGGCTACGACTGGCCCTCGCGCGCCACCGACACCCGCAAGGTGTTCGACTTCATGCCCGAGAACCTGCCGGCCCACGCCGAGCTGTGGACCGACCTGCACGGCAGGCCTCAGGCCTCGAAGGACGACCATCCGCTGGAGCCGGGCGTGCGCTTCAACGGCCTGCAGGGCCAGCTGTGGAGCGAGACGATCCGCTCGGACGCCCAGGTCGACTATATGCTGTACCCGCGAATGCTGGCCCTGGCCGAACGGGCCTGGCATGGCGCGAACTGGGAGACGCCCTACACGCCGGGCAAGGCCTACGATCCCACGACCGGCGCCTTCACCGCCCAGATGCGGGCCCGGCGCGACGCCGACTGGACCGCCTTCGCCAACCTGCTGGGCCAGCGCGAACTGGGCCGGCTGGACGCCGCCGGCGTCGCCTATCGCATCCCCATGGCGGGGGCGGTGGTCGAGGACGGGCGGCTGAAGGCCAATGTCGAGCTCCCGGGCCTGCCGATCGAATATCGCGTCGAGGGCGGGCCCTGGCGGCCCTATGTCGAGGGCGCGCCCGTCGCGGGTCGGGTCGAGGTGCGGGCTCGCTCGGCCGACGGCAAGCGGGCGGGGCGCAGCCTCGTCGTTCCGTAGCCGGCGCGAATCCGGCGGCGAAGCATCGGGTCGAATCCGGACCTCGGACTATGACCTCGTCCACGATCGATCCCGGTTTTCCCTGAGACGGTCGGCGAGCCCCGCGCGCGGCTCCGCGGTCGTTGCGGCGCCGCAATGATGATCACGGCGCTGCACAAAAAGCATGGCGGGCGCCGTGCAATGGGGCAGCCGAAGCCCTGAAGCCCCCCGTTACGATCCTGTGACGGTCGCGGCTATTGCAGAAATTTCAGGTCTGACGAACTGTTCCAATTGCGGCAATCGTCGTGAGTTGAGTCTGTATTCGAGTCTCACAACAAGAACACGCGTACCCGGGAAACGTCACGGAGGAGAAACAAACGCGCGCATTAAGCGCCTCGAGGGGGTACATATGAATAATCGCTCGCGGAATCTCTTGCTTGCAGGAATTTCGACCGTCAGCTTGTTCTTGGCGTGTGGTTCGAATGCCTACGCCGCTGACGCGCCCGCCGTGGCGCCCGCTACACCGCCCGATGCGGCCGCGGAGCTCGACACGCTGATCGTGACGGCGCGCGGCAAGCCCCGCACGGTGCTGGACTCGGCGGTCCCGGTCGACTCGTTCAGCGAAGCCGATCTGAAGGCCTCGACCTTCACCGACACCAACGACATCCTCAAGACCCTGGTCCCGTCCTACACCCTGGCCCGCGAGCCGATCTCGGACGGCGCGACCTTCATCCGCCCCGCCTCGTTGCGCGGCCTGCCCACCGATAAGACCCTGTTCATGGTCAACGGCAAGCGGCGTCACCGCTCGGCCCTGGTCAGCATCGGCGGCACCGGCGCCCAGGCGCCCGACGCGGCGACGATCCCGGCCTCGGCCCTGAAGAACGTCGTGGTCACCCGCGATGGCGCCGGCGCCCAATACGGCTCGGACGCCATCGCCGGCGTCATCGACTTCCAGCTCAAGGACAGCCCCAGCGGCGGCTCGCTGACCGCCCAATACGGCCAGTACTATCTGGGCGACGGCGAGGACGTGCTGGTCACCGGCAACCTGGGCCTGCCGATCGGCGACAAGGGCTTCGTCAACGGCACCTTCGAATACACCAGCCAGAACCAGGTCAATCGCGGCAAGCAGTACTGCAACAAGGGCATTCCCAACCAGTCGGCTGGCTTCTGCGTCGCCGACTACGCCGCGGCCAATCCGGCCTACGGCGCCCTGATCCACGACTATGTCCAGAAGTGGGGCCAGCCCGACGCCGAGGCGACACGCGGCGTCCTGAACACCGGCTACGAATTCTCCGAAGCCGTGTCGGTCTACGCCTTCGCCAACTATTCCAAGAGCAGCGCCACCGAGTACTTCAACTATCGCCCGCCGGTCAGCAACGCGGTCAACGCCACGCCGATCCGCAAGTCCGACGGCAGCCTGTTCCAGTTCAGCTCGATCTTCCCGGCCGGCTTCACGCCGATGTTCGGGGGCGACATCACCGACTACAGCCTGGCCGGCGGCCTGAAGGGAAAGTTCTCCAACGGCCTGACCTATGACATCAGCGGCCGCTACGGGAACGACAAGCTGTCCTACACCCTGTGGGACACGGTGAACCCGTCGATGGGGCCGGACTCGCCGCAGTCGTTCTATGTCGGCTCGCTGATCTCGACGGAATCGGCCGCCAACGCCGACTTCGCCTATGACTGGGCCGTGGGCGGCTTCGCCACCCCGGTGACGGTCAACTTCGGCGCCGAGTACCGCAAGGAAGGCTACGAGATCGAGGCCGGTGACGTGCCGTCCTACAAGGCGGGGACCTGGGCCGTGCCCGATCCGTTCGGTTTCTGCAGCGCCGTCACCCATACGCCGACCGCCGCCGGCGCGGCCCTGCCGATCACGGCCGGCCTGAACTGCGCCAACTACAAGTCCGACGCCACGGACGGCTTCGCCGGCATCGATCCGGTCTACAACGCCCTGGCCGTCGGCTCGAACGGCGCCCCCGGCTCGCCGCCCGACTATTCGGGCAAGCTGACCCGCGACTCCTACGCCGGCTACGTCGAAACCTCGGCCAACATCACCGAGGCCTGGTTCCTCGACCTGGCCCTGCGCGGCGAGCACTTCTCCGACTTCGGCGGCACGGTGAACGGCAAGATCGCGACCCAGTACCAGGTCAGCGACGCGTTCGGGATCCGGGGTTCGATCGGCACCGGCTTCCGGGCGCCGACCCCGGGCCAGCTGTTCACGACCAACGTCTCGACCCGGGTCGAGAACGGCGCGATCATCGCCTCGGGCCTGTTCCCGGCCACCAACCCGGTGGCCCAGTACATGGGCGCCAAGGAGCTGAAGCCCGAAAAGTCGCTGAACATCGCCCTGGGCTTCACCGCCACGCCGATGAGCGGCCTGAGCCTGACGGTCGACGCCTATGAGATCCAGATCGACGACCAGTTCTACGCGACCACGCCGATCACGGTGACGCCGACCATCCGCGCGGCCCTGGTCGCCGCCAACGTGCCCGGCGCGGCCACCATCGGCCAGGTGCAGTTCTACCAGAACGCGTTCGACTCCACGACGTGGGGCGTCGACGTGGTGGCGACCTACAAGGTCGACTGGGAAAACGGCCAGTCGACCGCGTTCACCGCCAGCGGCAACGTGAACAAGTTCGTCATCGACAAGGTGTTCTCCAACCAGTTCTTCGACGGCGAAGGCGTCTACGACTTCAAGCACGCCGCGCCGGCCTGGCGCGCGGTCCTGTCGGCCAACCACGAGGTCGGCAAGTTCCAGGCCATCGGCCGCCTGAACATCTGGGGGCCGTACAAGAACATGTTCAGCGTCGGCAATCCGGTGATCCAGAAGTTCGACACCGAGGCGTTCGTCGATCTGGAGCTGTCCTACCACGCGACCGACACCTACACCGTCTCGCTGGGGGCCCGGAACCTGTTCGCCAACTACCCGGCGCCCGACCTGACCGGCGAGTCGGCCACCAACGGCCGGATCTACCGTTCGGACTCGATCGTCGATTGGCAGGGGGGCTTCTGGTACCTCAAGGCCTCGGCCGCCTTCTAGGAACACCGCCGATCATCAGCGGAAAGCCGGGCCTCGCGCCCGGCTTTCTTGCGTTGCGGCGGCGCGCTGAAATTTCACTTCGCCCGCTGTTCGCACAGGCGAGACGGCAGGCGCCCAGCCCTGCGGCATACAGGGGTTTTACTCGCGATCGCACGGGTTTCGCATTGCTCGAGAAGGGCGCAAGTTTCGAGATGAGCAGGCTGACGGGCCGGCTCACCGGCGACTGTCGACAGCGGAAAGTCGGGGTTCGTATGAGTGATCGATCGATGGCGGCGCCGTCCCTGAACGGGGCGGGCGAGGTGCTGACGCGGCGGCGGTTTTTCGAAGGCCTCGCGGCGTTTGGCGGGGTGTCCCTGGCCATGGCCGGCATGGACGCCCTGGGCTTCGGTTTCGCCTCGGCCCAGACCGCGCCGCCCAAGCTGGAAGGCGATCCCAAGGGGACCAAGGTCGTGGTGCTGGGCGCGGGTCTGGCCGGCATGACCGCCGCCTACGAGCTGACCAAGGCCGGCTACCAGGTGCAGATCATCGAGGCGCGGTCGTTCGCCGGCGGCCGCTGCCAGACGGCCCGCAAGGGCTTCCAGCACACCGACCTGAACGGCAACGCCCAGACCTGCGAGTTCGACGAGGGGCTCTACATCAACCACGGCCCGTGGCGGATCCCGTATCACCACCGTTCGACCCTGCACTACACCAAGCTGTTCGGGGTGCCGCTGGAGAGCTTCGTCAACGACAACGACGCGGCCTATGTCTATTTCGAGAAGGGCGGCGGCCCACTGGCCGGCAGGCCGATCCGCAAGGGCCAGATCGCCGCCGACGCCCGCGGCTACGCCGCCGAGATGATCGCCAAGGCCGCCTCCAAGGGCCAGCTCGACGCGCCGCTGACGGCCGAGGACCGCGACCTGTTCGTGGCCTACATGATCGCCGAGGGGCGCCTGTCGCCGACGGATCTGGCCTATACCGGCACCGAAGGGCGGGGCTTCGACGTCCATCCCGGCGCGGGGGTGGAGCCGGGCCCCGGCAAGCCCTCGACGCCCTACAGCCTGTCGGACGTGCTGCATTCGAACGCCTGGCGGGTGCTCAGTTCGGTGTCCGGCTACGAGCAGCAGCGCACGATGCTGCAGCCGATCGGCGGCATGGACCAGATCGCCAAGGGCTTCGAAAAGCGCGTCGGCTCGATGATCCGCTACTCGTGCGTGGTCGAGAAGATCAAGCAGGGCGCCAAGGGCGTGACCGTCACCTACACCGACAAGTTCGGCGAGCGGGACACCATCACCGCAGACTACTGCGTCTGCACCATCCCGCTCAGCGTGCTGAAGAATGTCGACGCCGACTTCTCCAAGCCGTTCAAGGCGGCGATGTCGGGCGTGGCCTATGCGCCGGTCAACAAGATCGGCCTGCAGATGAAGACCCGGTTCTGGGAAGAGAACCACCACATCTACGGCGGCCACATCTACAACGACATGCCGGGCATCGGCACGATCACCCTGCCGTCCACCGGCTGGCAGGGCCAGAAGGGCGTGCTGCTGGGCTACTACGCGTTCGGCGGCGAGGCGGCCAAGATCAGCGCCAAGAGCCCGGCCGACCGCGCGGCGTTCGCCGTGGCCGCCGGCCAGAAGGTGTTCCCCGAATACGCCGAGAACTTCGAGAACGCCTTCTCGTTCAGCTGGCACCTGGCGCAGTTCAATCTGGGCGGCTGGGCCGAGTGGGGCGAGGAGGGGCGCAAGGCCTCCTATCCGGTGCTGTGCGAGCCCGACGGCCGCGTCTACCTGGCCGGCGAGCACCTGACCTATCTGGGCGGCTGGCAGGCCGGCGCCATCGAGTCGGCCTGGCAGCAGATCGGCAAGCTGCACGCCCGCGTGCTCCAGGCGTGAAGTCGCGCTATGCCTGGCTCAAGGTTCCTCGGGGAGTTTCCATGAATCGTTCGCTCGCGTTCCTCTGCGGCCTGTTGGCCGCTTCCGCCGCCGCGTCGACGGCTTTGGCCGCCACGCCGCAGGCGCTGTTCAACGACAACTGCTCGGCTTGCCATCAGACGACGGGCAAGGGCGTCAAGGGCGCGTTCCCGGCCCTGGCCGGCGATCCCTTCGTCCAGGGCGATCCGGCCCCGATGATGGCGACCGTGCTGGCGGGCCGGGCCGGCATGCCGGCGTTCAAGGACGACCTCAACGACGCCGACCTGTCGGCGATCCTGACCTATGTCCGCACCTCCTGGGGCAACAAGGGCAAGCCGGTGACGGCCGCCGACCTCGCCGCCGCCCGCGCCAAGCTCAAGACGGCCAAGAAGCCGGCCAGCCTGCAGGCGCACTAGTTCGCCGGTTCGCAACAACGACCACTCAAGGAGACGACCATGAAGCGCCTGATCCTCGCCGCCGCCATCGCCCTCGCTGCGGCCGGCGCCGCCAACGCCCAGGAGATCGTCCGGGGCGGCGCGCCGACCTCGCCGATCGCCAGCGTGGTCACCGTGCCGGCCGGCTACGACACCATCTATGTCAGCGGCATGACCCCGCCGATGCTCGACCCCAAGGGCGACCCGGCCCTGACCGCCACCTTCGGCGACACCAAGACCCAGACGATGGGCGTGCTGACCCGCATCCAGGAGGCGCTGAAGACCCAGGGCGCGACCATGGGCGACGTCGTGATGATGCGCGTCCTGCTGGTCGGCGACCCGGCCAAGGGCGGCAAGATGGACTTCGCGGGCATGATGGAGAGCTACAAGACCTTCTTCGGCACCGCCGAACAGCCCAACAAGCCCTCGCGGATCACCAGCCAGATCACCTCGCTGGTCCAGCCGGGCATGCTGGTCGAGATCGAGGTCCAGGCGGCGCGGAAGCCGAAGTAGGCCTCCGCCCCCTATGGGGGCGGACAGGCGACGCAGTCGCCAGGTGGGGGCAGGCGGCGAACCGCACCGCGGGCGAACACTTGCCCCCTCCGCGCCTTCGGCGCTCCTCTCCCGGAGGGGAAGAAGGCGACGTTTCGCCACGCGCGAAACTGCCCTCTGTTAATCCTCCCTAACTGGCTGTTAACCATGACGGGCGATGGTGCGAGTCACCGTCAGTTCCCCGCGTGCGCGCGTACCTGTTAGAGGCCATCCGATGAGCGGAGCCGAAGTCCTGGATGTCGGCCGCGACGCGATCTGGCTGACCCTGCAGCTTTGCGCGCCGATCCTGATCGTCGGCCTGGTGGTCGGCGTGGCCATCGGCCTGTTCCAGGCCTTGACCCAGATCCAGGAAGCCACCCTGGTCTACGCGCCCAAGATCGTGGCGATCTTCATCTCGCTGCTGCTGTTCCTGCCGCTGATGGGGGCGCTGATGTCCGGCTTCATGAAAGAGATCGCCGCCAAGATCGCGGGAATGTAGGGGCAGGGGGCTTGGACAGCTACGCCACCGTCCTGCAGGTCTACACCGGCGGTCTGGTCTTCGCCCGCATCGGCGCGATGGTCATGCTGATGCCCGGCATCGGCGAGAGCGTCGTGCCGCCGCGCATCCGGCTGTCGTTCGCCGTGCTGATGGCCATGCTGCTGGCGCCCCTGGTCTCCAAGTCGATCGTCACGGTGCCCAGCAGCGTCGGCGCCGTCGGCGGGGCGGTGCTGCACGAGGTGCTGGTTGGACTGATGATCGGCGCGGTGCTGAAGCTGTTCGTCACCTCGCTGGCCACGGCCGGCGAGATCATCTCGATCCAGACCACCCTGTCCTTCGCCCAGACCACCAACCCGGCCGGCGCGCCTAGCAGCACGTCGGTGGCCACCTTTCTGTCGATGCTGGGCCTGACCCTGATCATGGTCACCGACCTGCATCACCTGTTCATCGGGGCGATGGTCAAGTCGTACGACCTGTTCCCGTTCAGCCGCGCCGTGCCGGTGGGCGACGCCGCCGCCCTGGCCGTGCGCACCGTGGCCGACTCGTTCAAGCTGGGCCTGCAGCTGTCGGCGCCGGTGCTGGTGTTCTCGATCGTCTTCAACCTGGCGACCGGCCTGGTCGGCCGGGTGATGCCGTCGTTCCAGATCTTCTTCGTCACCTCGCCGCTCAGCGTGATCCTGGGCCTCTCCCTGCTGGGCCTCTCGCTCGGCGGCATCGCCATGGTGTGGACCGATCGCTATCGGGAACTCCTGGCCGTGTTCAACTAGGGGGACGCCATGGCCGACGAGCAGGACGACGCGTCAAAAACAGAAGAGCCAACAGCCAAGAAGCTGTCGGACGCGCGCGCCAAGGGCGACGTCCCGAAATCCGCCGACATCTCGCAGCTGGCCTCGCTTTCGGGCGCGTTCGGCGTCGTGGTCATCGCCGGCGGCTGGCTGACCCGCGACCTGGTCAATTCCCTGACCCCGTTCCTGGCCCACGCCGGCACGATGGACGTCGAGGGCGGCATCCGGGCCATCGCCAAGACCGCGGTCATGGCCGCCCTGCCGGCGGTTATCCTGGTGATGGTGGTGTCGGGCCTGCTGGGCGCGGCGGCCAATGTGGCCCAGTCGGGCTTCATCCTCTCGGCCGACAAGATCAAGCCCGACCTGCAGAAGCTGGACATCATCAAGGGGTTGAAGCGGATCTTCGGTCCCGACGGCTTCGTGCAGTTCGCCAAGTCGGCCCTGAAGTTCATCGTCACCGGCATCATCGCCTGGTTCGTGATCAAGCCGGACGCGGCTCAGATCACCACCCTGG
This sequence comes from Caulobacter sp. Root487D2Y, assembly GCF_001427165.1. NCBI lineage: Bacteria > Pseudomonadati > Pseudomonadota > Alphaproteobacteria > Caulobacterales > Caulobacteraceae > Caulobacter > Caulobacter sp. Root487D2Y. The sequence goes on along the minus strand of NZ_LMFD01000009.1, from coordinate 255,302 downwards.
TGGGCATGGACGTGGGGGCGATCATCCCGATGTCGCTGAAGCTGTGCATGAAGCTGTTCTGGATGGTGCTGATCTTCCTGATCGCCACCGCCGGCTTCGACTGGTTCTGGCAGCGCATCCGCTTCAACAAGCGCATGCGGATGAGCCTGCAGGACGTCAAGGACGAGATGAAGCAGTCCGAGGGCGACCCGCACATCAAGGGCAAGCAGAAGCAGCTGCGCATGCAGCGCTCGCGCCAGCGGATGATGCAGGCCGTGCCCAAGGCGACCGTCGTCGTCATGAACCCGACCCACTACGCCGTGGCGCTGAAGTACGAGCAGGGCGAGACCGCCGCGCCGATCTGCGTGGCCAAGGGCGTCGACGACCTGGCCTTGAAGATCCGCGCCGTGGCCGAGGAGCACGGCGTCTACGTGCTGGAGGACCCGCCCCTGGCCCGCGCCCTCTACGCCGCCATGGACGTCGACGAGCAGATCCCGGCCGAGCACTTCGAGGCCGTGGCCAAGGTCATCGGCTTCGTGATGAGCAACAAGCAGGCCAAGAAGCGCAGCTGGGCGGACTGAGGGCCGCTCACGCCACGTAGCGGGCGATGACCATGCCGAGCACGGTGACCACCAGCAGGCCGCCGGCGATGCGCTGGCTGCGGGCGGGGTTGGCGCGGTCCAGGATCTGGACGACCAGGGCGGTCACGGCGGCGATGACCGCGACCATCAGCACCTGCTCCTGCCGGCCGAGGTTTCCGCCGTGCAGGATCGCGGCCAGGGGAACGCCGGTGAGGATGGCGACCCCCGCCGCGCCAAACTGCGGGCGGCGCAGGGCGTCGATCCCGCTTCCGCCCGTTCGGGCCAGCACGAAGGTCGAGCCCGCCCAGAAGATGGCGGACAGCACGTGGAGCGACAGCAGCAGCATCAGGCCGATGTTCATGGCGATATCCTTTCGCGGACCGCCGTTCTGGCGGCGGCGATATTCATAGACATCGAATCATTCGACGTCTATCTATCGAATCATGAATCCCCAGGATCGACCTTCGGGCCCGCCTTCCGCCCCGCCGATCGGCTTCGTCCTGTCCCAGGTCTCCAAGGCCGTGGCCCGGGCGTTCGACGAGGCGATGACGCAGGCCGGCGGTTCCCTGTCGACCTGGCTGGTGCTGCGGTCGCTGATGCCGGGCGGCCATCAGCCCCAGTCGGACTTGGCCCAGGCCGTCGGCGTCCAGGGGCCGACCCTGACGCATCACCTCAACGGCCTGGAAGCGCAGGGCCTGATCACCCGCACCCGCGACAAGGCCGACCGCCGGGCTCATCAGGTGGCTCTGACTCCCGAGGGCCGGGCGCGGTTCCTCCGGCTGCGACAGACGGCCGAGCGGTTCGACGCCCGCCTGCGCGGCGACCTGTCCGGCGATGAGGTGGATCTGCTGCGCGGCCTGCTGGATCGGCTGCGCGTCAACGTCGCGGACTAGGTCGCGGCACCACAATCTCGTCACGGAATCAGGAATCGATCACGGATCGCGCTCCGAGAGCGGGTTAAGGGTATTCTATCCCGCGAATCGATGGGCTGGATGCCCGCAAGGCTGCAGAAGGATTTCGGTCGACCATGACCGAGACGCCCATGAAAGACTTTGGCGCGACAGACTCCGCCGGCGCCGTCAAGCGCCGTCCGGACCTGCTGATCTGGGGCGCGGCCATCTTCCTGGTCCTGGCCGCCGCCTTCGCCGCCGCGCCCGCCCTGCGGGCCGGACCCGCCACCCTGGCGGGCCTGTTGCTGCTGGGCGGCGTCGCCGGCGTGGCGATCCTGGGCCTGGTGGCCATCCGCGCCTCGACCGGGGTCAATGATCCCGAGCCGGAGGGCGTCGAGGCCTTCGTCGATGCCCTGTCCGAACCCGCCGCCCTGACCGCCGCCGACGGCCGGCTGCTGGCCGCCAACGCCGCCTGGGTCGAGACCGTGGGCGACGCCCGCCGCCTGCCCAAGGGCGCGGCCGGGGCCGGCCTGTTCGCCGCCCTGGTCAAGGCCCGCGACGGCCAGCGCGCCGAAGGCTCGTTGATCATCGCCGGCCAGGAGCGCCGCGCCGAGGCCGCTCGCCTGCGCGGCGGCCGTCTGCTGGTCCGCCTGCCGGTGGTGATCGAGAAGGAAGTCGCGGTCGCCGCCGCCGCGCCGGCCCCCGCCGTCGCCCAAAGCGTCCCGGCCCCGCGCACCCTGGACGCCTTCTCCGGCGCCTCGCCGTTCGGCGCGGCCCTGCTGGACGGCCTGGACCCGTTCAACTCCCGCATCCTCGAGGCCAATCCGGCCCTGGCCGCCATGACCGGCGCGGTGCCGTCCGGCACGATCTTCGGTTCCCTGATCGACCCGCCTTCGCGCGCCGAGGCCGACACCCGGCTGGCCGAGGGCAAGAGCGGTCCGTTCGAGGTGCGCCTGGCCCGCGACCCGACCCGCATCGCCCACCTCTACCTCTATCGCGCCGACGGGCGCCTCGTGGCCTATCTGATCGACGTCTCCGAGCAGAAGCAGATGGAGCTGCAGCTGGCCCAGGCCCAGAAGATGCAGGCCATCGGCCAGCTGGCCGGCGGCGTGGCCCACGACTTCAACAACCTGCTGACCGCCATCCAGCTGCGCCTGGACGAGCTGCTGCACCGCCACCCGGTGGGCGACCCGTCCTACGAAGGCCTCAACGAGATCCGCCAGACGGGCGTGCGCGCCGCCGACCTGGTGCGCAAGCTGCTGGCCTTCAGCCGCAAGCAGACCGTGCAGCGCGAGGTGCTGGAGCTGGGCGAGCTGATCTCGGAATTCGAGGTCCTGCTGCGTCGTCTGCTGCGTGAAGACGTCAAGCTGATCACCGACTACGGCCGCGACCTGCCGCAGGTGCGGGCCGACAAGAGCCAGCTCGAGACCGCCGTCATGAACCTGGCCGTCAACGCCCGCGACGCGGTGCGGGCGGCCAAGGGCGGCGGCGTCGTGCGCATCCGCACCGCCCGCCTCACGCAGGACGAGGCCCAGAGCCTGGGCTTCCCCGGCGCCGAGGGCGACCAGGCCTTCATCGAGGTCAGCGACGACGGCCCCGGCATCCCGCCCGAGGTGATGGGCAAGATCTTCGACCCGTTCTTCACCACCAAGCCGGTGGGCGAGGGCACGGGCCTGGGCCTGGCCACCGTCTACGGCATCGTCAAGCAGTCCGACGGCTGGATCCACGTCCACAGCCGTCCGGGCGAGGGCGCGGCCTTCCGCATCTTCCTGCCGGTCTTCGAGGCCACCCCCGCCCAGCAGGCCGCCGCCGCGGCCGCCCTGACGGTCGCCGAAACCGCCAAGCCGCGCCCGCCGCGCGACCTGTCGGGCGCCGGCCGCATCCTGTTCGTCGAGGACGAGGACGCCGTGCGCGGCGTCGCCGCCCGTCTGCTCCGCGCCCGGGGCTACGAGGTGCTGGAGGCCAGCGACGGCGAGGAGGCCCTGATCATCGCCGAGGAACACGCCGGCACGATCGACCTGCTGATCAGCGACGTGATCATGCCCGGCATCGACGGCCCGACCCTGCTGAAGAAGGCCCGCGCCTATCTGGGCAACGCCCCGGTGATGTTCATCAGCGGCTACGCAGAGGCCGAGTTCAGCGACCTGCTGGAAGGCGAGACCGGCGTGACTTTCCTGCCCAAGCCGATCGACATCAAGACCCTGGCCGAGCGGGTCAAACAGCAGCTGCAGGCGGCCTAGCTGCCGTGAAACGGGTGCGGTCGGGTGACCGGACCTGCGGTTTCTGTCGGCCGCGCGCCGCCTGAGGCAAGGTCTCCCGGGATTCATGGCGCCGCTCGGGGGACGCTTGCAGCTTCATACGATGATCTCCCTCGGCTTGGCCGTGGGGACCGCCAGCCTCGCCATCGGGTACGGCGACCAAACGGCGCGAAGGTTCGGTGCGGCGTTCCTGGCGAACTGGCTGGTTTCGCTGGCGGTCGACAACGCCAGCGCCGTGAACACCGGCCTGGGGGTCTTCTGCGCGGACGCCGCCACACTGGTCTATTTTGTCTGGGCCTCGCTGCGGGCTCGCCAAGTGTGGACCCTTGTCGCCACCGCCTTCATGACGATGATCGTGGCCTCGCATGTGGCCACGGCGATCGACTTGCGGGTGACGATCAACACCTTCCGGCTGAGCATGGCGCTCTGGAGCTACGGGATCATGGTCTGCGTCGGCTTCGGGACATGGCGCGCTTGGCGGGCGCGGCGGCGGACTCCGGTTCAGGCCGCGCCCTAGCGCGGATCACCCCCGCTGCAGCAGCACCGTCGGCGCGTCGCGGTAGGTGGTGCGCGCCACCTCCAGGAAGCCGATCTTGTGGGCCAGCTTCAGGGACGGGGCGTTGTCGGGGTCGATGATGCAGACGATGGGCGCGTCGCCCCATTGGTCGCGCGCCCAGGCCAGGGCCGCGACGATCGCCTCGCTGGCGAAGCCCTGGCCGTGCGCCCAGCTGGCCAAGGCCCAGCCCATCTCGGGCACGCCGTCGATCGAAGGTTCGATGCCGCGATGGAAGTCGGCGAAGCCGATCTCGCCGACATAGCGGCCGCTGGCGGTCTCGCGCGCCGCCCAGTAGCCGTAGCCCAGCACCGCCCACAGTCCCCGGGCGCGCAGCAGCCGCTGCCAGCTTTCCTCGGGCGTCGAGGTGCGGCCGCCGATGTGGCGGGTGACCAGCGGGTCGCTCCACATCGCGGCGCTGTCCTCGAAGTCGGACGCCCGCGGCGGGCTCAAGGTCAGGCGGGCGGTGGTCAGGATGGGCGGAATCATCGAAGTCCTGTTCGGGTCTGGGCGGTCAGCCTATACGGGCTTGCCGTGTTCGCCAGGGCCGCCCGCCGCTAGGACTTGATCTAGTGACGACTCCGCAAGACGCCATCGCCGCCCGCCGCAAGCTGACCAACAAGCTGATCGCCGGCAAGGACGCCCGCCGCCTGGCCCCGTTCTTCGCGCCGGACATCAAGGTGATCGTCGGCGACGGTTCGCTGATCCTGGGCGCGCGCGACGTGCTTGAGGCCTTCGCGAGCCAGTTCGCCGACCCGGCCTTCGTCGCCTATGTCCGCACGACCGAGCGCATCGAACTGGACGCCGCCGGCGGCCGGGCCGCCGAGCACGGGACCTGGGTGGGCGCGACGCGCGGCGCGGCCGACACCCGCGGGACCTATCTGGCGACCTGGCGCAAGGTCACCGGCCAGTGGGTGATCGAGAACGAGCTGTTCGTGACGCTCAGCTGAGTGATCGGCGGCTGAGCCGCCGGCCGCACGAAACGTGCGCTCCGCCGCAAGATGACGGGAAATTAATACCGGCGCCGTTGCCGCGACGGGAAAGCGCCTCTACGCCTTTGCGTCAAACATTCGAGGGAAGGGGACCCCACCTTGCAAAACCGCCGTCAGATGCTGCTGTCCACCGTCGCCGTCGGCCTGGCCGCCGCGACCCCGGGCCTGGCCCTCGCCGACACGGCGCCGGCCTCGGGCGAGAGCGCCAAGCTCAACGCCCTGTTCGACGCCATCATGGCCAAGCAACTGCGCCAGTCGCCCGAGACGGCCACCGGCCTGGGCCTGGACGTCGGCGAGCTGGCCTGGACTAAGGCCCAGCTGACCGACCGCTCGTTCGCCGCCATCGACGCCGGGATCGCCCAGACCAAGCAGCAGCTCGCCGACCTGCGCGCCATCGACCGCAAGGCGCTGAGCGGCATGGACGTGGTCAACTACGACACCGTCGAGTTCACCCTGGCGGTGCAGGACGAGGGCAACACGAAGTTCAGCTACGCCGGCGGCGGTTCGGGCGCGCCCTATGTGCTCAGCCAGCTGACGGGCTCGTACCAGTCCTATCCCGACTTCCTCGACACCCAGCATTCGATCGAGACCAAGGCCGACGCCGACGCCTATCTGTCGCGCATGGAGGCCTTCGCCCGGCTGATGGACCAGGAGTCGGCGATCGCCGCGCGCGACTACGCCGACGGCGTGATCCCGCCGGACTTCGTCATCGACAAGGCCCTGGTCCAGATGAAGTCCTTCGCCGACACCCCGACGGCCCAGGCGCCGCTGGTGCTGTCGGTGGTCCGCCGGACCAAGGAGAAGAACATTCCCGGCGACTGGGCCGGCGAGGCGGGCAGGATCTACGAGAACTCGGTGCTGCCCGCCCTGAAGCGCCAGATCGCGCTGCTGGAGGGCGTCCGTCCGAAGGCCACCCACGACGCCGGCGTCTGGCGCCTGAAGGACGGCGGCGACTACTACGCCGTGTCGCTGAAGAACTACACGACCTCGACCATGACGCCGGATGAGATCCACCAGCTGGGCCTGGACCTGGTGAAGTCGATCTCGGCCGAGATCGACGCCCTGTTCAAGAGCCGCGGGATCACCAAGGGCACGGCCGGCGAGAAGATGCGCGCCCTGGCCACCGATCCCAGCCAGGTCTACGCCGACACCGACGCGGCCAAGGAACAGCTGATCGCCGACCTGAACACCAAGGCCAAGTGGATCGAAAAGCAGCTTCCGGCCTATTTCGGCCAGTTGCCCAAGGCTCCGCTGGAGATCCGCCGCGTGCCCAAGGCCATCGAGGTCGGCGCGCCGGGCGGCTACTACAATTCGCCCTCGCTGGATGGAAAGCGCCCGGGCATCTACTGGATCAACCTGCGCAACACGGCCGAGCAGCCGAAGTTCCTGCTCACCACCCTGACCGTCCACGAGGGCGTCCCGGGCCACCACCTGCAGCTGTCGCTGTCCAACGAGGCGCAAGGCTTGCCGCTGCTGCGCAAGACGATCGGCAATTCGGGCTATTCCGAGGGCTGGGCGCTCTACACCGAACAGCTGGCCGTCGAGATGGGCATCTACAAGGACGACCCGTTCGGCCACATCGGCATGCTGCACGACGCCCTGTTCCGCGCCGTCCGCCTCGTGGTCGACAGCGGCATGCACTACAAGAAATGGAGCCGCGAGCAGGCCGTGAAGTACATGGCCGAGACGATGGGCGACGAGGAAAGCGGCACGATCACCGAGATCGAGCGCTACGTCGTCTGGCCGGGCCAGGCCTGCAGCTACATGGTCGGCAAGATCACCTGGCTGCGCGCCCGCGAGCGGGCCAAGAAGGCGCTGGGCAAGAAGTTCGACATCCGCAAGTTCCACGACGCCGGCCTGCTGGCGGGCATGACCCCGCTGACGGTGCTGGATCGGGTGGTGGACAACTACATCGCCCAGACCAAGGCGGGGAAGTAGGACCGGATATCTTCCCTCCCCCTTGTGGGGAGGGGGGACCAGCGAAGCTGGTGGATGGGGTCCGCTGAGTCATCAAACCCTACCCGTCGGCTTCGCCGCCACCCTCCCCACAAGGGGGAGGAAAGGACTCTAATCTACGCCCACCCCTCCGAGACCCCGACCCGGCGAGGCGCCGGCGTCACGGAGCCGATCTTCAGCGCCGGCTGCGGCTGGTCGGTCGGCTTGCCGAACAGCCAGCCCTGGGCGAAGTCGACGCCGGACCTGCGGACCACGTCCTCGACCTCGGCGGTCTCGACCATCTCGGCGACGGTGCGGATCTTCAGGTCGCGGCACAGCTCGACCAGCCGGCGGACCATGGCCCCGTCGCGGCCGCTTCCCGCCAGTTCGCGCACGTAGCGGCCGTCGATCTTGACGATGTCCAGGTTCAGTTCCTGCAGATAGGCGAACGACGAGGCCCCGGCCCCGAAGTCGTCCAGGCAGACCAGCGAGCCCAGGGCCCGCAGGGCCTGGATGTGCTGGTTGGCGCGCGGCAGGTCGTCGATGGCGCTGGTCTCGGTGATCTCGAAGATCAGCCGCCCCTTGGCGACGTCGGTCCTGGCCAGCAGGCGGTCGATATGGTCGACGAAGCCCTCGTTGACGATGGTGCGGCCCGAGACATTGATCGCCAGCTTGATCGCGCCGGTCCGATCGGCGGCCAGCCGCTTGACCGCCATCTCGGCGATGGCGTGGTCCAGCTCCTCGATCAGGTCGAACTCCTCGGCCATGCGGATCAGCTGGAACGGGCTGCCGCCGTCCTCGAAGCGCACCAGGGCCTCGTGGTGGTGGGCCAGGCCGCTCTTCAGGTCGACCACCGGCTGGTAGGCGAGCGTGAAGCGCCGTTGGCTGACCGCCGCGCCCAGGGCGCCGGCCCGCGACAGGGTGCGCTTGACCGACCGGTTCATAGCCTCGGACAGGTTGAGGGGCGCGGTGTCCCCCAGGCCTTCGCGCAGGAAATCGTCGAGGGCGTAGCGCAAGGCCTTGAGGCTGCGTGTCGGGACGACGCCGCCGTCGATCGGCGCCACGTGGGCGTTGGCCAGCACGGCGGTGGAGCGGGTCAGGCGCTGGGCCATGTCGTCGGGGTGGTCGACCTTGGCGCGGACCAGGGCGAAGCGGTCGGGCGACAGGCGGGTGGCCATGCCGCCGCCGTGAGACTCGGCCCGCACGGCTCCGGCCAGCTTGAGGTCCAGGGCGTGGGCCTCGGGCTTGGACAACTGCTGGCGCACCGAGTCCAGGCCCTGGAACTCGACCATGGCCAGCTCCAGCTCCAGGCCGGTGACGCGCGCGGCCTCGAAAAGGCCCCGGGCGATGTCCTCGAAGCCCGCCCGGCTGCGCAGGCCTTCGGCGTCCACCTGGCCGGAAGGGGCGGGGGCGGGCGTGACCGAGACCGAGATCCGGCCGCCGTTGTCGGGCAGGGCGCGCATGGTCAGGCTCACGTGGCGCGGCGCGCCGCCCGCCATGCGGACGGTGACCGGTCCGCGCCTCTGGCCGTCGTCCATCACGCTGGTCGCGGCGTCGATCAGGGGGCGGTCGGTGGTGGTGAACAGGTCGCGCCAGGCGCGGCCCGTCAGGGTTCGCTCGTCCTGCCCCATGATCCGCTGCGCGGCGCCCAGCGCCAGCGTCACCCGGCCGTTCTCGACTTCCAGAAGAAGGTCGGCGCTGGCGAAGGCCAGGCCCAGAAGGCGGCGCGGATCGATCGACAAGACGGAAGGTCCCCCGGAGAGGGGGCAGGATGACGGAGCGTCGTTAAGGCCGGGTTGAGCTCCAGCGCTCCTCGTCGCCTTCAGGGTGGAGAAATTGTCGCATGGGCCGCGTTTCATGCGACCGGTTCTGACGTATCCGGTCTCTAGAGTAAGAACATGTTGCGAACATAGAACAAACCATGTACGCATTAATCATTCCACAGGCGGGTGGGCGCGGCGGTCGCGAACCTCCGATCCGGCTGTTGGAATCATGAAATAAGGGCGGACCTCTCCAATGAGCAATCAGGCGGCTTTGAAACTCGTGGGCAAAGAAGACGGCGACAAGCAACGGGCTCTGGAAGCCGCGCTGGCCCAGATCGACCGCGCGTTCGGCAAGGGCTCGGTGATGAAGCTGGGCGAAAAGGGCAAGGTCGAGATCGAGTCGATCTCCACCGGCTCGCTCGGCCTGGACATCGCGCTCGGCATCGGCGGCCTGCCCAAGGGGCGGGTGATCGAGATCTACGGTCCGGAAAGCTCGGGCAAGACGACCCTGGCCCTGCACGTGGTGGCCGAATGCCAGAAGGCCGGCGGCACCGCCGCGTTCGTCGACGCCGAGCACGCCCTGGATCCGGGCTACGCCTTCAAGCTGGGCGTCAATCTCGACAACCTTCTGGTCTCGCAGCCCGACAACGGCGAACAGGCCCTGGAGATCACCGACACCCTGGTGCGCTCGGGCGCCGTCGACATCGTGGTCATCGACTCCGTCGCGGCCCTGACCCCCAAGGCCGAAATCGAAGGCGAGATGGGCGACAGCCTGCCGGGCCTGCAAGCGCGTCTGATGAGCCAGGCCCTGCGCAAGCTGACCGCCTCGATCAACAAGGCCAACACCATCGTCATCTTCATCAACCAGATCCGTCACAAGATCGGGGTGATGTACGGCAGCCCGGAAACCACCACCGGCGGCAACGCCCTGAAGTTCTACGCCTCGGTCCGCCTCGACATCCGCCGCACCGGTTCGATCAAGAACCGCGACGAGATCGTCGGCAACAACGTCCGGGTCAAGGTGGTCAAGAACAAGGTGGCCCCGCCGTTCCGCGAGGTCGAGTTCGACATCATGTACGGCGAGGGCATCTCCAAGCTGGGCGAGATCATCGACCTGGGCGTCAAGGCCGGGATCATCGACAAGGCCGGCTCCTGGTTCTCGTACAACAGCCAACGCATCGGCCAGGGCCGCGATAACGTCCGCGAGTTCCTCAAGGCCAATAAGGACCTGGCCGCCGAGATCGAGATCGCCGTGCGCCAGTCTTCCCGGAAGATCGAGGAAGAACTGCTGGTCGGCGGTCCCGAAGACGACGGCGAAGAATAGGACTTCCCCGGTCCAGGCCGCCTTCGGGCGCCTGGACCGGTCGAAGGTTTCGCGGCCGCCGCCCGCAGCGGGCGACCCCCGCCTTATAGCCCGCCGCGCACACCGCCCGGTCGGCCGCGATCCCCGGACGCCTGGACCCCATGCCAGGCGTCCGATTTCGTTAGTCCTCCCCTCCTCCCCCTCAGGGGGAGGTGGCGCGCCGGACAAGGTCCGGGGGCGACGGGGGGGTCTGCTGAGCTGACCGCCAATCCGCATCCTCGGGGGAGGTCGCCCAAAGGTTCCGGGGGGCACGCCGCCGGCCGCTGTCAAAGGACCCTCCCCCTGTGGGGGAGGCGATCGCGTAGCGATCGGTGGGGGGAGATTTGGGACGGGTGGATCCGGGCCAGGGCCGCCCGCCTATCATTCCCCTCCGCCGGCGCCGCCGACACCGCCCCCACGGGGAAGGTCCTTGATGAGACATGCGACAAGCTTCCGCGCCTCCCGACCGCCAACGCGATTTCCACATCGCTTGAAACCGCGCTATGCAGCGCCAACTTCCGGGTCCACCGGATTCAGTACGAACGCCCGAGACGCCTATGCCCAGCCTGAACGAGATCCGCAGCACCTTCCTGAACTATTTCGGCGCGGCCGATCACGCCATCGTCCCTTCGGCGCCGCTGGTGCCGCAGAACGATCCGACCCTGCTGTTCGTCAACGCCGGCATGGTGCCGTTCAAGAACGTGTTCACGGGCGCCGAGACCCCGCCGCATCCGCGCGCGACCTCGTCGCAGAAGTGCGTCCGGGCCGGTGGCAAGCACAACGACCTGGACAATGTCGGCTACACGGCCCGCCACCACACGTTCTTCGAGATGCTGGGCAACTTCTCGTTCGGCGACTATTTCAAGGAACAGGCGATCCACCACGCCTGGACCCTGCTGACCCGCGACTTCGCCCTGCCCAAGGACAAGCTGCTGGTCACCGTCTACCACACCGACGACGAGGCGGCCGATCTCTGGAAGAAGATCGCCGGCCTCGGCGACGACCGCATCATCCGCATCCCGACCAACGACAATTTCTGGTCGATGGGCGACACCGGTCCCTGCGGTCCGTGCTCGGAGATCTTCTTCGACCACGGCCCCCACATCCCCGGCGGCCCTCCCGGCAGCCCCGACGAGGACGGCGACCGGTTCATCGAGATCTGGAACCTGGTCTTCATGCAGTTCGAGCAGATGGCCGGCGGCGAGCGCGTCTCGCTGCCCAAGCCGTCGATCGACACCGGCATGGGCCTGGAGCGCGTCGCCGCCGTCCTGCAGGGCGTGCACGACAACTACGACATCGACCTGTTCAAGGCGCTGATCGCCGCCAGCGTCGAGCTGACCGGCGTCAAGGCCGAGGGCGCCCAGGCGCCGTCGCACCGGGTGATCGCCGACCACCTGCGCTCGTCCTCGTTCCTGCTGGCCGACGGCGTCACCCCGTCGAACGAAGGCCGCGGCTACGTCCTGCGCCGGATCATGCGTCGGGCCATGCGCCACGCCTATCTGTTGGGCGCCAACGAGCCCCTGATGCACCGCCTGGCCCCGACCCTGGTGGCCGAGATGGGCCAGGCCTATCCCGAGCTGCGCCGCGCCGAGGCCTCGATCGTCGAGACCCTGCGCCAGGAGGAAGAGCGCTTCCGCGTCACCCTGGGCCGCGGCATGGGCCTGCTCGATGAAGCCACCGCCAACCTGACGGCCGGCGGCGTGCTGGACGGCGAGACCGCGTTCAAGCTGTACGACACCTACGGCTTCCCGCTGGACCTGACCCAGGACGCCGTGCGCGCCAAGGGCATCACGGTCGACACCGACGGCTTCGACGTGGCCATGGACCGCCAGCGCACCATGGCGCGCGCCAACTGGGCCGGCTCGGGCCAGCAGGGCGCGGCCGCCGCCTGGTTCCCGATCCGCGAGGCCAACGGCCCGACCAATTTCGTCGGCTATGACAACACCGAGACCACCGGAACCGTGAAGGCCATCGTTCTGGACGGCGCTCAAGTCCAGTCGGCCGACAAGGGCGCGAGCGTCGACGTCCTGCTGGACCGCACCAGCTTCTACGCCGAGAGCGGCGGCCAGGCCGGCGACACCGGCGTGATCGAGGCCAATGGCGTCGAAAGCCGCGTGAGCGACACCCAGAAGCAGGCCGGGGACCTCTATGTGCACCGCGTCGAATTGGCCGGCCCGCTGAAGGTCGGCGACCAGGTCGTGGCCTCGGTCAACGCCGACAAGCGCACCACCACCCGCGCCAACCACTCGGCCGCCCACCTGGTGCACGCCGCCCTGCACCATGTGCTGGGCCCGCACGTCGCCCAGAAGGGCCAGATGGTCGACGGCGACCGCATGCGCTTCGACTTCAGCCACGGCGGCCCGCTGACCGCCGACGAGATCGAGCGCATCGAGGCCGAAGTGAACGCCGTGATCCGCCAGAACGTCCCGGCCGAGACCAAGGAGATGGCCCCGCAGGAGGCCATCGAGGCCGGCGCCGTGGCGCTGTTCGGCGAGAAGTACGGCGACAGCGTCCGGGTGCTGACGCTGGGCGAGTCGCTGACAGAGACCGGTAAAGCCTACTCCGTCGAGCTGTGCGGCGGCACCCACGTGGCCCGCACCGGCGACATCGCCCTGTTCAAGATCGTCTCGGAGCAAGGCGTGGCGGCCGGCGTTCGCCGCATCGAGGCCCTGACCGGCGAGGCGGCCCGCCGCTTCCTGCTGGACCAGGCCGGCGTCGCCAAGGCCCTGGCCGACCAGTTCAAGACCCCGGTCGCCGAGGTCCTGGCCCGCGTCGACGCCCTGGTCGCCGAGCGCAAGGCCCTGGAAAAGCAGCTGGCCGAGGCCAAGAAGCAGCTGGCCCTGGGCGGCGGCTCGGGCGGCGGCGCGGCGGGTCCTGAAGACGTCGACGGCGTGGCCCTGATCGCCCGCGTCCTGGACGGCGTCGGCGGCAAGGAGCTGCGCGGCGTGGCCGAGGAATTCAAGAAGCAGCTGGCCTCGGGCGTCGTGGCCCTGGTCGGGACCACCGACGGCAAGGCCGCCGTCACCGTGGCCGTGACCGCCGACCTGGTCGGCAAGTTCAGCGCCGCCGACCTGGCCAAGGCCGCGGTCCTGGCCATGGGCGGCCAAGGCGCGGGCGGCAAGGCCGACTTCGCCCAGGGCGGCGCCCCGGACGCCTCCAAGGCCCAGGACGGCCTGGACGCCATCAAGGCCGCGCTCGCGGGCTGATCGCACTTCAATCCCTCTCCCCTTGCGGGAGAGGGTGGCCCCACGACGTGGGGTCGGGTGAGGGGGCTCTCAGATCTTTCCGGAGAGGGCTTTCGACCCCTCATCCGACCTGCTTCGCAGGCCACCTTTTCCCGCAAGGGGAGAAGGATCCAGGTGCGCCTAAAGTCTCGGTCCGGCCTAGCCTTCCACGCTCGTCCGTGCCGCTGAGCGATAGGCCCGAGGGGTGGTTCCGACCTCGTCCCGGAAGGCGCGGTTGAACGGACCGAGGGAGGCGAAGCCGCAGGCGAAGGCGATCTCCAGGATCGACCGCCGCTCGTCCGGGTGGGCGAGCATCCGCTTGGCCCGCGCGATCCGGTGGTGGTTGATCCAGCGGTTGAAGTTCGGGAAGCCGAGCGCCGTGCCGATGCACTGGGAGATCCGGTGCTCGGGCTCGCCCAGCCGCGCGGCGACATCGCCGATCTTGAGCTCGGGCCGACTGTCGAGGGCCTCGTCGATCAACAACCGTCGAAGGCGTTCGGCCAGCCGCGCGTCGTCCTCGGTCGGCGCGCGGCGCGGCGCCGTGGTGGTCCGCGTCGCCAGCGGATGGCCCCGTCGAAACCGCACCGCGGCCAAGAGGGCCGCGAGCCCCATGACGGCGCAGGCGCTCTTGGCCAGGTCGTCCCGCATGGCCTCGTCGGGTCCTTCGCCGACGGCGCGCAGCCCCATGACCGAGACCGCCACCAAGACGGCGTAGATCGCGACGAAGGCGAACCGGAACCGCTTCTCGGCGTCCGGCAGATCGCGCGTATAGCGATGGAAGGGTTCGACGAAGGTCAGCAGCAGCGCGGTCGAGCCGCTCAGGGCATAGGTGTTGTCGGCGACACGCCAGATCAGGCCCCCCGCCGGGGCAAGGACCGAAAGGGCCCCGCTCAGCGCCACGACCAGACCGACGACGCGAGCCCATCGCGCATCGCGCTCGGCCGGATCGAACAGGGCCCGGGTCGCCAGCCAGGCCCAGCCGCAGGCTCCGACGCCGATGACCGAGAAGGCCGTCGAGGCGCCGCCATCAACGAGCCGCCCGAGGATGTAGCAGACGAACGACGCCGTCGCGATCGCCGCATGAACCTGCAGCCGCCCGCGCGGCCGGAGGCCTTTCCCCATGGCCGCGATCGAAGTGCCGGATGTCGCCGCCGATGGCATACGTTCCTCCCCCTCGAAATTGCCCCTCGGCGCCCGGCCTTGTCCACCGGCGCGCGCGTCCTCGACAAAATATCTCTAGCCGAATTCCAAATCGGCGAGACCCCGCGCCCGCGTCGCCGCCATCCCTGCCATCGGCCTCAGCCTGGAGGTCGCGTCAGGAGGCGCCATGTCGATCCCATCCTCGCCACCGTTCCCGCGAAGCGCCGGGGCGACCGCCCTGCGTTGGGCGGGCGTCCTTTGGTTCGCCGTCGCCGCCATCGGCCAGGCCGCCTTCATCGGCTTCATCCTCGCCTTCTATGGGGTGCGCACCGCGACCGGAAACTTCGCCGGCTGGAACGACAAGCCCCTGATCGACGGCTACATAAAAGGCGACGACGCGGGCAACATCGTCTTCGCGGCCCACGTCCTGCTGGCGTCGGTCGTGACGCTGGGCGGTCTGATGCAGATGATCCCCGGGCTGCGCCGCAAATGGCCCAGGCTGCATCGCTGGACCGGTCGGACCTTTCTCGTCGTCGCCATTTTCATGGCGCTGAGCGGTGTCTGGCTGGCGGTCGTCAGGGGAACCTATCTTTCGGTGATCTCGGCCGTCGCGATCCTGATCAACAGCCTTCTCATCCTGATCTTCGCCGGCCTGGCCTGGCGGCACGCGATCAAGCGGCGGTTCGAACAGCACCGGCGCTGGGCCCTGCGCACCTTCATGGTGGTCAGCGGGGTCTGGTTCCTGCGGGTGGGTCTGATGGGCTGGATCGTCGTCAATCGGGGGCCGGTGGGCATGACGAAGGACATGTCGGGACCGGCCGACATCGTCATGACCTTCGGCAGCTACCTGATCCCGCTGGCCTTCCTGGAGCTATACGGCGCGGCCGAGAGGAGCGCCGACGGCGTCCGCAAGGCCCTGACGGCGGCCTTGATCGCGGTCGCTTCCGTCTTCACGGCGGCCGGCGTCTTCGGAACGATCGCCTTCATGTGGGCCCCTTATGTCTGAGGATCGTCGGCGGTTACCATGGCGGCCGTACCGACCGGGTGGCAGATCGTGGCGGCCAACGCCTTGGCCGCCTGGACGGTTCGGCTCGCCGCCGAACCGTCCTTTTCGTGCGCCTGTCGTTATTTGAGCGGCAGGAACAGTTCGACGACCACCTCGTGCACCGACGCGTTCGGCGGGAACGAGAAGTGCCGCTGGCAATAGACCGGGAAGTCCCGGGCTTCCTCACCGCTGGCGGGAAGCCAATCCCGGTAAAGGTAGAGCGCCGCCGGCTCGAGGTTGTGGGTGTCGTGGACGACGCGCAGCACCGCGCAGCGTCCGCCGGGGATCTCGCCGGCCTTCATGATCTCGTCGTCGGGCGCGATCGGCCGATCGGTGCCGATGCAGAGGTCCATGCTGTAGTCGGCGGGGTTTTCGGGAATCCTCTCGGACCGGAAGATGTTGAAGGTCGAGCTCGTCTCGGGCGACAGGCCGGCGGCTTTCCGCCAGGCGATGAACCGCTCGATCGTGGCGCCGAGCGTCGCCCGGTCGCCTCGATGCTCCAGGATCGCCACCGGCGTCGGGGGGACTTGGCGGATAGAGACGTCGTCGGGGGTGTAGGTGATGTGCATGAGCTTGCTCCTGGCATTGTCCAAAGGCCCGAAGGCCGCAAGCCACGGCGCCCAGTCGGGCGATTTCCGGAACGACGAAGGCGATTGTCCGAACCTGCGCCGAAAGGCGCGGGCGAAGGCGTCCGGCGCGTCATAACCAGCTTCCATCGCGATCTCCGTGACGCTGTGAGCGTCCTTCGAGGCAAGCTGGTGCGAGGCGCGTTTCAGGCGGGCGAGCTGGACGTAGCGATGCACCGACAACCCGAAGGTCGCCATGAACTGCCGGTGGAAATGGAATTTGGAGAAGGCCGCGACGCGGCTCACCGTTTCAAGGTCCAGATCACCGTCGAGATGCTGGTCGACATAGTCCAGCACCCGCCGCATCCGAGCCTGGTAGTTTCGAAGCGCCGCCTTCATCGTCATCCTTTTCCGTGGTGGCGCCAGTTAGTCGCTCGCCGCCGGATCGCGCTCGACCGATCTTGCGGTTTGGCGTGCGTGGGGAGGCCTATCGCCGATCCTCCAGGATCATCGCCGCGCCCTTCTCGGCGATCATCACCGTGGGGGCGTTGGTGTTGCCGGAGGTGATGGCCGGCATCACCGAAGCGTCCACCACCCTCAGGCCCCGCAGGCCGCGCACCCTCAGGCGCTCGTCCAGGACCGCCAGCGGGTCGTCGGCCGGTCCCATGGCGGCCGTGCCGACCGGGTGGAAGATCGTGGTGGCCAGCGCCTTGGCCGCCGCCAGCAGCGCCTCGTCCGTCTCGATCGCCGCGCCGGGGCGAAACTCCTCGGGCGCGTAGGGGGCCAGGGCGGGCTGGCTCACGATCCGGCGCGCCCAGCGCAGCGAGGCGACCGCGACGTCGCGATCCTCCAAGGTGGCCAGGTAGTTGGGATCGATCCGCGGCGGGTCGGCCAGGCCTGGGCCGGACAGGCCGACGCGTCCCCGGCTGGTGGGGCGCAGGTTGCAGACGCTGGCGGTGAACGCCCCGAACCGGTGCAGGCCCTCGCCCCAGCGGTCCAGGCTCAGCGGCTGGAAGTGGAACTGCAGGTTCGGCGTGGCCCGGCTGGGGTCCGAGCGGCAGAACATCCCCAGCTGCGAGGGGGCCATGGTCAGGGGGCCGGACCGGCGCAGCGCATAGTCGACGCCCATGCCGATGCGCCTGACCAGGTTGGCGTAGTCGGTGTTGAGGGTGCGCACGCCCGTGACCTTGTAGACCGGCCGGATCTGCAGGTGGTCCTGCAGGTTGGCGCCGACGCCCGGCAGGTGGTGGCGTACGGCGACGCCGGCCTGCTTCAAGGTCTCCGCGTCCCCGATCCCCGACCGCTGCAGGATCAGAGGCGAGCCGATCGCGCCGGCCGCCAGGATCAGCTCGCCGGCGATGCGGGCGGTCAGCACCTGGCCGCCGCGCATCGCGCGCAGGCCGACGACCCGCCGCCCGTCCAGCTCGATCCGTTGAACCTCGACGCCCGTCTCCAGGCGCAGGTTGCCGCGCGCCAGCACCGGCTTGAGGAAGGCCGAGGCGGTGCTCCATCGCCGGCCCGCGCGCTGGTTGACCTGGAAATAGGACGAGCCCGAATTGTCGCCGCCGTTGAAATCCTCGACCGCGGGCACGCCGGCCTGCACCCCGGCCTGGCGGATGGCGTCCAGGATGTCCCAGCGCACCCGGGGATGCTCCACCCGGTATTCGCCGCCCGCGCGGTGATGGTCGCCCTTCGGCGCGATGTGGTCCTCATGGCGCAGGAAGTAGGGCAGCACGTCGGCCCAGCCCCAGCCCACGAGCCCCTTCTGTCGCCAATGATCATAGTCCAGAGCCTGGCCGCGCATGTAGATCATGGCGTTGATCGACGAGGAGCCGCCGATCACCTTGCCGCGCGGATAGGCCAGGACGCGGCCGTCGAGTCCAGGCTGGGCTACGGTCTCCAGCAGCCAGTCGGCGCGCGGATGGCCGATGGCGAACAGGTAGCCGACCGGAATGTGGAACCAGATCCAGTTGTCCCGGCCGCCCGCCTCGAGCAGCAGCACCTTGACCGAGGGATCGGCCGACAGGCGGTTGGCCAGCACGCATCCGGCCGAGCCGGCGCCGACCACCACATAGTCGAACTCTCCCAGGTCGATCTCGTCCGCCATCGCGCCGAATCCTCCGTTCGCCGCGCCTCGCTCCGGGCGGTCGCTCCGTCAGGCTGGGGCAAGCGCGCGGGATTGGGAAGCGTCCGTCCTCGGCCGGCCCGGTTTCGACGCCCCGACGATGTCGCCCAGGGCCTCGTCGAGCGTGGGATAGGTGAAGGTGAAGCCGCTGGCCAGGGCCGCCGCGGGGATCACCCTTTGCCCCTTCAGCAGCAGCTCGTCGGCGAAGGCGCCCAGGGCCAAGCGCAGGGGCGCGGCCGGGGCCGGCAGCACGGCGGGGCGATGCAGGGCGCGGCCCAGGGCCTGGGCGAAGGCGGCGTTGCGCACGGGCTCCGGCGCCGTGCCGTTGACCGGCCCGTTCAGGCCGGGCGTGGCGACGGCGTGGGCGATCAGGCGCACCAGGTCGTCCAGGTGGATCCAGCTCATCCAGTGACGCCCGGCCCCGAACGGACCACCCAGGCCGAACTCGAACGGCGTCAGCATGCGCGACAGGGCGCCGCCGTCGACGGCCAGGACGATGCCGATGCGCAGGCGCACCACGCGCACGCCCAGGTCCTGGGCCGCCATCGCCGCGCGCTCCCAGCGCCGGCAGACCGTGCGCGAGAAGCAGTCGGCGCCGTCGGCGGTCTCGTCCAGCGTCTCGTCGCCGCGCAGGCCGTACCAGCCGATCGCCGAGCCGCTGACCAGCACTTCGGGACGGCGGTCCAACCGGGCGATCAGGGCGACCACGGCCCGGGTCACCGCCAGGCGGGAGCCGACGATCCGCCGGCGCTTGGCGGGGGTCCACAGGCCGTCGGAAATCGGCTCGCCGGCCAGGTTGACGATGGCGTCGACCCGCGCGTCGTCGGCGATCTGGTCCAGGGACGTGACGATCCGGATCGGGGCGGGCAGGTCGGCGGCGGCGCGCCGGTCGCGGGTCAGGGCGATGACTTCGTGTCCGGCGCCCACCAGGGCCGCGACCAGGCGGCGGCCGATCAGGCCGGTGGCCCCGGTGACCAGGACCGCCTGGCGCGGCGCCAGCGCCTGGACCAGCGGAACGGGGTCGGCGGCGACGATCCGAGCCGTCCGTCTGGCGGCGGCCAGGTCGCGCAGGCCGAAGACGACCACGCCCACGGCGGCGAGGGAGCAGAGCAGGCTCCAGACGTCGTAGAAGGTCGGGACCAGCGCGGTCGGGTTCGTCGCCCAACCGGCCAGCAGCGGGATCACCAGCGCCAGCACCACGCCGTAGTTCAGGGTCAGCAGGGTGTGGGTGATCCGCTCGCTGGCCGGCAGCTTGCGCGTGCGGTCCTCCTCGACGAAGTCCCACAGGGTCACGACCAGTTCGCCCAGCATCAGCGCGATCAGGGCCAGCGCCAGCGCACCTTGCGGCTGGGTCCAGCCCAGGCCCAGCAGCATCACCGCATAGGACAGGTTGCGCACGCCGTGCAGCCGCAGCTCGCCGGCCTGGGACGGTCGCCAGGCCAGGCGCTCGGTCAGCTCGTGGTGATAGAGGGTGTCGAACCCGCCCATCGCCACCTGGGCGAACACCAGGGTCCAGATCAGGTCGGTCATCGGCGTGGCTCCCGAAGGTCTAGTGGATGTGGCCTAGTGGACGTGAGGCGGTCGCTCGCGGAACACCCCGACCTGGCGGAGCATCGGACCGAGCAGCGGATGGCGCAGGTCCAGGACGAAGGCGAAGCCGCCGTCGCCCTGGTCGATGTGGCTGATGGTCAGGGCGCCCGGCGCCAGCCAGGCCGGCAGCCGGAGGCGCAGGCCCAGCCGCCTCGGACCCAGCGCCAGGAAGTAGTGGCGGCTGTGGAAGTGCAGCGCCGTCTCGTCGGCGCTGACCGCCAGGGCGATGCCGAAGCCCCAGCCCAGATACTCCTCCAGGCCGGTGGGGCCGGCGAAGCGCTTGCTGCTGTGGATCACCTGCGGAAAGCCCTGGGCCTGGTTGTACATCCGGGTCCAGAACTGGCCGCCGGCCTGGCCGTCCTCGGTCACCGTCACCACGGCGGCCACGCCGAGGTCGTCGTACAGGGGCAGGGGCGCGCCGATCGGCCGGCACAGCTGGGCCAGCGCCCGGCCCGCCCAGGTGCGCCGGCTTTCGGTGATCTCGCCGACATAGGTCACGGCCATGCCGGGCCGCAGGCGCTTGCTGAACCGCTCGCGCACCGCCTGGGGCAGGCGGCTCCAGCCGGCCTCGCCCAACAGGGCGCGGAAGCGCGGGTCGCGCGGGTCGGCGGGCGTGGCGAAGGCGGGCTCCAGCTCGCCCCGGCCATGGGGCGGGTGGGTTCCTTCGAGTTCGAGCATCGCCAAATCCCCTGTTCCCATATTCCTGCTATTTCTGTCAAAAGAGAAATATCAGGCCAAATTTTTAGCTCGCCTTGTCCGGCTTGCCGCGCCCCATGCCCAGCAGGCCGACGACCTTCGAGCCCATCTTGATCAGCGACATCAGGGTGCTGGGCGGCACGCTCAGCATCTGGCCGTACCAGCTGTCGATCGTGGTGACGAAGCCGTGCATCTCCTTCAGGCGCTTGCGCGCCACGGGGCTGAGCGTCGGATCATCCTCGGCCGCCGCCAGGACCGGACCCAGCGCCTCGACCATCGGGTCGATCTCGCGTTCCTTGCGGCCCTGGGCGATGCGGGTCAGCATCTGCCACAGGTCGGCCTCGGCCTCGTAGTGGTCGCGCCGGTCGCCCAGCTGGGGCACGCGGCGGATCAGCTTCCAGCCGATCAGCTCGCGGATGCTGTTGGAGACGTTGGAGCGGGCCATGCCCAGGCTGTCGGCGATGTCCTCGGCGGTCATCGGCTTGTCGGCCAGATAGAGCAGGGCGTGGATCTGGGCGACGGAGCGGTTGACGCCCCATTGCCCGCCCATGTCGCCCCAGCGCAGCACGAACTGCTCGACCGCGGCGGGGAGGCGTTTCGCGTTGTCTGCCGTTTCTGTCATGACAGAAATATGCGACTGGTGACGGGCGGAGTCAAGCTGGCGGTTGGCGGCCCATGGATCGGCTGTCATCCCGGACAAGCGCGATGCGCGCAGATCCGGGACCGCCGGAAGCGCGGCGTTCAGGCGTCGGTCCCGGGTCTACGCTTCGCGCAGTTTATCCTTGGGCGCGCGCAAAGCGCGTCCCGAGGGCCCGGGATGACAACAAAGGGGGCGGCAAACGGATCGGACCCTCTAGCGCCCCGAGGCCTGGACGGTCGCGGTCAGGGTCGTTCCCACATAGCGCTCGCAGCCGCTCGTCGGGCCGGACGCGTAGACCGTGCACGGCGGCTGGTAGTCGGCGGGGGTGTTCAGCAGGGCGAAGCCGCCGCCGCCGGTCGTGGCCTGGACCATGCTGGTCGATCCGCCGCCGTCGAGATTGAGCGCGGTGTTCGCCCCCAGGTGCAGCAGGGCCTGGGCGGCCTCGGCAAGCTCAAGCCCTGTGTTGGGCGAGGGCGAACGGTCGAAGGCGACCAGCCAGAGCGTCCTGGCGTCGGCGGAGAGGCCCGCGACCGTGCGGGCGTTGGGACCGAAGAACTCGGACTTGGGATCGCCCGGCGGCGCCACGCTCTTGCCGCCGAACACCAGCATGTGGCTGCCGGTCACGGCCATGACCGTCCCGACGGGCACGGGCTGGCCCGGGCCGGAATAAACGATGGCCACGGCGCCGTTGGCCAGCTGCGCCAGGCTGGCGTCGAACGGGAAGCCCTGCTTGGCGGGATCGGCGCCCTGGAGCGCATAGGTCTGGCCGCCGCTGATCTCCCAGCCCGCCAACTGGGTCGGCAGGCCGGGGGCGGCGTAGACGCAGCAGTTGCTGAACAGGTTGGCGTTCACGGCTACGCTGGCGCCGGTCGCGACCAGAACGTCGGACGGCAGCTGCATCACGAACCCGCTCGAACCGGGCGCGGAGGCGGCCAGCTGGATCGCGCCGCCGCCGACGTCGAGGGTCAGGACGTGCGCGAGGGCCTGGTGGGCGCCGTCCGTGTTCTTGCAGGCGACCTGGATCGTCTGGTAGCCGATCTCCGGGAACAGGGACTTCGGCGCGTCCACGACCTTGTAGCGGCAGGTCGGCGGCTGGGCCGAGGCCGCGCCGGCGGCCAGCGCCGCCAGCGCTCCGAACAGGGCCGCCGCCGCCCGCACCGCCAGCTTCCTCATCTTCCGGACCTCCCCATGGGTTGTGAAGCTCTACCAAGAATTGAGGCGCTCGTCTTGTGCGCAGGGCGACAACGGCGCGCCGAAATAGTGAACGCCGATCTCCCAAATCGCCAAATTCGTGATCACGAAGGCTCGCCGTTTCGGTCCGATGAGGGCAACCTGCGCCTGGGACAATCGGCGAGGAGGGACGGGTGATGGGCGAGGAAACCGCCGGCGGCGGCGTCAGCTACGAGAAAGTCGGCGCCGAGTATTTCGACAAACGGGGCCTCAAGCGCTACGCGGGCGTGTTCTCGCTGTGGGCGCTGGGCGTCGGGGCGGTGATCTCGGGCCAGTTCTCGGGCTGGAACCTGGGCATGGGCGTCGGCGGCTGGGGCGGCATGCTGGTGGCCACCCTGATCATCACCGTGATGTATCTGGGCCTGACCTTTTCGATCGCCGAGATGGCCGCGGCCCAGCCGCACACCGGCGGAGCCTACAGCTTCGCCCGCGCCGCCATGGGGCCGTGGGGCGGCTTCATCACCGGGCTGTGCGAGAACGTCGAATACGTGCTGACGGCCGCCGTGGTCTGCTTCTTCATCGGCTCGTACCTGGGCGGCATCTTCGAGACGCCGGCCTGGGTGCAGCCGCTCTATTGGATCGGCTCCTACGTGATCTTCGTCGGCCTGAACGCCGGCGGCGTGGCGATGTCGTTCCGGTTCACGGTGTTCATCACCCTGCTGGCCCTGGCCTGCCTGGCGGTGTTCTGGGTCAGCGCCCTGCCGCACGCCGACTTCCTGAAGTACGCCATGAACGTCGGCCCGGGCGGGACCGAGCTGAAGGACGGCCACGGACCGTTCCTGCCGGCCGGCGTCGGCGGGGCCCTGGCCCAGCTGCCGTTCGCGGTGTGGCTGTTCCTGGCCATCGAACAGCTGCCGCTGGCGGCCGAGGAAAGCCACACCCCGGCGCGCGACCTGCCCAAGGGCATCATCCTGGGCATGCTGACCCTGATCGTCTCGGCCCTGCTGGTGCTGTGGCTCAACAGCGCCATCTCGCCGGGGACCTTCGCCCTGTCCAAGTCGGGCGAGCCGATCCTGGAGGGCTTCCGCACGATCTATGGCGGGGGCCTGGCCAAGGTCCTGGCCGCCGTCGCGGTGGCGGGCCTGATCGCCAGCTTCCACGCCATCATCTTCGCCTATGGCCGTCAGATCTATTCGCTGTCGCGGGCCGGCTACTTCCCCCGCGCCCTGTCGGTGACCCACGGGGTGCGCAAGACGCCGGACGTGGCCCTGCTGACCGGCTCGGCGGCCGGCCTGGCGGTGATGCTGGCGGTCTGGTTCATCCTCGGGGCCGAGAAGGGCGCGGCGGTGATCGGCGGGACGTTGCTGAACATGGCGGTGTTCGGGGCCATGCTGTCCTATGTGGCGCAGGGCGTGTCGTTCATCCTGCTGCGCAAGAAGTTCCCGCTGATGGAGCGGCCCTACAAGAGTCGGTTCGGCCTGACCGGCGCGGGCCTGACGGTGGTGATCTCGCTGGTGACGATCTTCTACCAGCTGAAGGACCCGATCTATCGTACCGGGGTGATCGGGGTGGCGATCTGGTTCGCGGTGGGCGTGGCCTATTTCGCCCTGTTCGGCCGCAAGAAGCTGGTGCTGTCGCCGGAAGAGGCCTTCGCGATCAGCGGCGGCAAGGCGACCTACGAGACGCACTGACGGGGAGACCCTCAAGGACCCTCGGGGGGACGAGCGACGGGACCTGTCCCCAGCTTGTCCCCCGAAACTCGCCGCGATTTCGAATATCGATGTTCACCCAATCGACGCGACACGCTATCGAATGGGGAACCACGGTGAGGAAGCCCATGACGTCGCGGTCCATGATTTCCGCCCTGACTGTCGCGCTCATGCTTGGCGTGTCGGCGCCCAGCTTCGCCCAGGTTCCCGCCAACCTGACGGCCGCTGTCGCAGATCCGGCCCGCCCGGCGGCCGACACCGCCCGCGACGCGGCTCGCCATCCGGCCCAGGTCCTCGCCCTGGCCAACGTCAAGCCGGGCGGCAAGGTGGTCGATTTCATCATCGGCGGCGGCTACTTCACCCGCATCCTGTCGGCGGCCGTCGGTCCGACCGGCACGGTCTATGCCTATCAGCCGGCCGAGTTCATCAAGTTCCAGGCCAAGTACGGCCCGGACCTCGAGGCCGTCGTGGCGGCCTACAAGAACGTCACGCCGCTGACCGACAGCCTGGTCGGGCTGGACCTGCCCGACGGCCTGGACGCGGTGATCACCGTCCAGAACTACCACGACCTGCATCTGAAGCCGTTCCCGGCCGACCTGGCCGCCAAGATCAACGCCGAGGTGTTCAAGTCGCTGAAACCGGGCGGGGTGTTCCTGGTCGTCGACCACTACGCGGCCGAGGGTTCGGACCTGTCGGCGGTCGACCCCCTGCACCGGATCGACATCGCGGTCGTGAAATCCGAGGTCGAGGCCGCCGGCTTCAAGCTGGCCGCCGAGAGTCGGGTGCTGCGCAACCCGGACGACCCGCGCACCGCCATCGTCTTCGACCCGTCGATCCGGGGCAAGACCGACCAGTTCATCCTCAAGTTCGTGAAGCCATAGGGGAGGGGGAAGGGGACACGCCCGCGCTGTCAGCCGCGCCGGGACAACAAGAGCGCCGTTCGCGAGGGCGTGTCCCCACTTCTTCCGCCTGGCGGTGCGCCAGGTTCGCATTGTCCCACGGCCCCAACCCGCCATGGACGTCGTTCCAGCCGCTCCGTCGCGGCGGCCGCGCCTCGGGCGTCGTCATCAGGTCGCGAGGCGGTCCTTGAGCATCCGCAGCGTGGCGATGACGCCATGGGTGGGCCAGTCGTAGACGATGGACCCGCCCAGCTGAGCCGACATTCCCCGGGTCACCAGCTTGCTGCCGAACCCTCCGGCTCCTTCCGGCGCCGTGACCGGCGGGCCGCCACGCTCGGTCCAGATCATGACCACGTCCTGGTCCTGCGCCGTGCATGAAACGTCCAGCGTGCCGGCTTCGACGGAGAGCGCCCCGTATTTCAGGGAATTGGTCGCCAGTTCATGGATTACCAGGGCCAGGGTGGTCGCCGCGGCCTCCCCCACGCCCATCCGGGGGACCGACACGCGAATGCGGCCGCTGAAGGCGCCCAGGTCGTCATAGGGCGCCAGAAGGACGGAAATCAGGTCTCCAAGCAGCGCGGCCTTGCCGTCGCCGCCGGGGATCGGACGAACCAGGTCGTGGGCGCGGCCCAGGGAGGTGAGACGCTCCGTCAGTTCACGCGCCATTTCCGTCGTCGTCTCGGTCGAGCGCGAGGTGATCGCGGTCAGGGCCGAGGCGATTGTCAGCAGATTCTTGACCCTGTGACTCATCTCGCCGGCCAGCAGCTCGTTGGCCTCTTCCGCCTGCTTGCGGCCGGTCACGTCGAGAAAGACGCCGACCATGATGCGGCCGATCATGCCCTGGTCGTCGCCCTGGCCGCGGGCCGAGATCCATCGGACATCGTCTTCGACCATGACGCGAAAATCGATTTCGTAGGCTCCGATGATTCCGCGCGTCGCCGCGAACGCGGCTCGAACTCGGTCGCGATCCGCGGGGTGGATGTGGGCGGACAGGTCTTCGAAACACACCGCCGTCGTGACCGGCACGCCCCACAGGCCGTAGCCCAGTTCGTCCATGATCAGTTGATCGGAGTCGACATTCCACGACCAGAGGGCCACGCCCGCCGCCTCGAGAGCCCGTCGGAGCTGCTTGGTATCCCAGACCTGAGGAGCGGATTCTGAAGCGGGCAAGGAGGGTTCTCTGGATTCAGGGGAAACGGATCAGTATCACGGCGTCACGGCCGCTCGCGATATATCGCGTCGGCCGACCGTTCAGGATCGGCCCGACAGGCCGATAAGGGTGGATGTCGGACGCTCCGGGCGGACGCGCACATCGGGTTCCAGCGAGATGACGGCCTAGATCAACAGAGCCGCCAGTGTTGGGCCAGCTTGAGCGACGTCGCCGATCTTGCCTTGATCCACACGCACCGCCGTCCCGGGATCCATGTCGATGATCTTCACGTCGGCCTTCAACTGAGCCGCCAGGGCGCGGACGATGCTCGTCCCCAGGCCCGGCGCGACGCCGCCCTTGGGCATGCCGACACCATCATCGACGACCGACAGCGACCAGCCCGTGTCCGTCGAGCGATAGGCGACCGTGATCGTTCCGGCCCGCTCCTCGGGAAAAGCATGCTTGAGGGCGTTGATCACCAACTCGGTGACCATCAGACCCAAACTCACGGACCGCTCTGAACTGGTGGAGCTGCCGTCGGCGTCGACGGTGATCGTCAACTGGTCGGGATCGCGGATCATCGAGGCGGCGATGCTGGCGCAAAGCTCGGTCAGATATTCGCCGATCAGCACCTCGGCCTCGCCGGTCGTGGCCAACTGGCGCTGAATGGCGGCCACGGACATCACCCGATTGTGGGCGCTGTGCAGATGGTCGCGGGTCTCCTCGGACTGCACCTGCCGGGCGCTCTGCAACAGGACGCTGGCGATGATCTGCAGGCTGTTGGCCACGCGATGCTGCAGTTCCTGCAACATGATGGCCTTGTCGCGCACGAGGTCGTCCTTGATCTTCTCGGCCAGACGCTGATCGGTGACGTCGGCCACCGCCAGCAACAGCAGCTGTCGCGCCGGAGGGCCGAACAGAAGATTTTCGGCGCTGAGCACCAGGCGGCGTCGCGCGCGGCCTTCGCCCTTGAGGTCCATCTCATAAGCGGGGATCTTCGCTCTGCCCGAAGCCGTGGCTTTGAGCAGCGACTTCAGTTGGGGCACATTCCATTCGCCGTTCCCCAGGGCGGTGACCAGCTGGCCCGCGACGCTTGCCGGTTCGATGCCGAAGGCCCCGCAAAAGGACGCGCTCGCGGCGATCACCGTCAGATCGAGATTCAAGAGCAGAAGCGGCTCGGACGACGATCCGATGATCGCCATGGCCAGGTGATTTCCGGCGTCACCGCCAGGTATCGAATGGGCAGCCACGCCGTCCCCCAGAGACCGGAGACTCGCGAAGCGAAAGCCATGCCCGGTCTGAATTTTTGGAAATTCTCTAAGGTCGACAATCCGACATTGTCGAGAACTGGAGACACCTTAGCACGCTTGAGATCGTTCTCGGCAGAACTTCCAAACTATTGTCGCTCTCCGCGAACCTGCTCGTCTGGATCCGAGCGGCTTCAATAGGCGGGATGGCCCTTTTCGAGCATTTCGTCTTGCCATTCGGCCAGATCGGCAAGCCTTCGCCATTCCTTGGCCATGCGTTGGCATTCCACGATGACGGCCCCGTTCGATGAGGCTTCCGTCGCCCTGTCCATCAGATCGGCCCGTGCGCGGTATTGCTTGGCGGTCATCATGATTGGCCAGGATCTTCGGCGCCGTGAACTCGGCGCCGAACGCCTTGGTCCGTCCGGCCGCGCCAGGATGGCTCCGCCAACTTCCCGATCGTGATCTTAGCATGTGGGGGGGAGGCCATGAGACCCTCGATGACAACGTCGTTCGTCGTCGCACGGGCTCCAATTGAGGGTCTGTCACCGCGAGCACATAGTGGAACAGACGCCGTTCACATCCGCTTAGGTTGATGCGCGGGAAAGACGCGCCAGGCGCCGACAGAGTCTAGGATGACCAATGGCCCAGTTCGCCCCGGACAATGCGCTGCTGCGGTCCCTGTCGAAGAAGGACCTCGAGGAGTTGCGGCCGCATCTCGAACTGATCGATCTCACGGTCGGCCAGGTGCTCTACGAGATGGAGGACCCGATCAACTGGGTCTATCTGCCCGAGGTGGGGCTGCTGTCGCTGATCACCGTGATGGTCTCCGGCGCGGCGCTGGAAACCTCGATCGTCGGACGCGAGGGCGGCGTCGGCTTCATCGAGGCCCTGGGCAGCGGCGTCATGTACAGCCGCGTCATCGTTCAGATCCCGGGCAAAGCCTATCGTGTCCGCGCCGTGGCTTACCGGCGGGCCTTCGACGACAGCCCCGCCATGCGCAAGGCCGTCCATCGCCAGCTCGAACTGCTGCAGGCCGAAAGCCGGCAGGCCATCGCCTGTCACGGGCTGCACAAGGTCAAGGAGCGGTTCAACCGCTGGCTCCTGGAGTGCCAGGACCTGTCCGGCGGGCTTGATGACATGCCCCTGAAGCAGGAGTTTCTCGCCGTCATGCTGGGGGTGTCGCGCACGGCGATCACCCGCATCGCGATGGGCGCTCAAAGGCAGGGCCTGATCCGCTACGCGCGCGGTTCGGTGAAGATCCTGGATCGCAAAGGCCTCGAAAGAGGCGCCTGCGAATGCCGGGCGTCCGTCCAACATCTGCGCCGACAGCTGGAGCCGGACAGCGTTCTTGGCAGGGCCCTGGCGTAACCGCGCCGAAGGTCCGCGGCGGGGCGGATCTCCGCCGTCGACGCCATGCCGGCGAACGGCCCTTTCGCCTCCCGGCTTTCGCCGGGACGCCTGGCGCCTGAGCGAGCGTCCGGTCGTGTCCGAGCGGACCGACCGATCTCACCCCCCGAACGACCGTCCCGAACCGCCGAAGCCGCCGCGCGAGATCACCGAGCTGCGGCTCTGGACGCGGGTTGGCGCCCGCATCTCCGGCGCGTTGAAGCTGTCGGTGCGAACGCGGGTGCGGCCGGTGACATAGTCGCGCGACAGCGGATAGCCCGAGCCGCCGTAATAGGTCCCGTTGCGGTCGCGGTACATCGGCGCGCCGTAATAGCCGCCGCCCATGTTGTTCAGCGCCTGGCCGACGATGAAGCCGGTCAGCAGCGGGGTGAAGAAGCTGCCGCCGCCGCCGTTGTTGCGCGGCACGCATTGATCGACGCCGTAGCGCTCCTCGCAGCTTTGCTGGTCGCCGAACTTCGGGGCGTTGGCGGCGCTGTCCTTCTGGGCCTGGTCGTAGGCCGCCTGGCACTGGGCGGCGGTCATGTCGCCGGAGGTCTTGCAGTCGTCCAGCGAGGCGTAGGTCTTGGCGTCGATCTCGCGCGAGGCGGCCGGCGGGTCGCCCCACCGGGTCGCCGTGCCGGGATCGTCGCAGGCGCTGACCGAGATCGCGGTGCCGGCCATCAGGCCGGTCAGGGCCAGGCCGCTGGAGCGCAGGCGGCGACGCGGGAAGGAAGGTTGATCGGTCATGGCGCGCCTCAGGCCGTCATGCAGGCGGCGTTGAGCATGCCGACCGCCAGGGAGATGCTCAGCAGATAGACGCCGGCGGCGATGTCGCCCCGCTCGATCCGGTCGGCGACGTCCTTCATCGCCACCAGGCGCACCAGGGTGAAGGCGGCGATCTGCAGCACGCCCGCCAGGGTCGCCCAGGCGCAGAACTCCAGCAGGGTGACGGTGTTGCTGAGCGCCGAGGCCAGGGGCAGCACATAGCCGACCAGGGCTCCGCCCAGGGCCAGGGCCGCGGCGACATTGCCCTCGCGGATCAGCTTGCCCTCGTTGTAGGGCGTCACCCACTGGTAGACGAGCTTGAAGATCACCGTGAACAGGCCGGCGGCGACGAAGGCCACCACGAAGGCCAGGGCGCTGGCGCCAAATCCGTGCAGGTCCATTTGTTTCTCCCCCTAAAGGCCTAGGCCCGGAATTCGCCGACGCCCAGCGGGACGCCGATCATGATCTCGAACGACACCTCGGTGCGATCCTCGTTCTCCTGCTCGATGGCCAGCAGGAGCTCGCGGCCCTCGCCGGGCAGGTCGCGGCCGAACAGCATGCAGGTCTGGAAGATCCGCCGATCGGGGATGCCGTCGCGGTCGTCGTGGACGTCTTCCCAGAAGGTCACCGGGTCCTGGCTCTCGGCCTCGTCGCCGAACCACAGGCGCTGGTACTCGGGCAGGCCGGGGCCGGTGAAGGTGCGGGCCCGCAGCCGCTTGCCCCAGGCGTCGCGGTCGGCGCGGCCGCCCGGATAGGCGCTGTCCCAGGGGACGAAGACGGTGATGTCGTTGACCCGCTGGCCCTCGCGGTCGTCGGACACGGCTTGGAACATCACGTCGTCGTCGGTGTAGAACCGGTGCACGAAGCCGCCGTCCTTCAGGTCGACCAGGCCCTGGGCGGTGATCTCCAGGGTGTCGCGGTCCAGCGGGAAGCGCAGATCATCGCCCAGACGCCGCCAGGCCAGTGTGTCCAGCCAGACCGTGCGGCCCAGGGTGACGTTGCGGATCGCCGGCAGGGCCGAGGCGGGTGCGGCGTCCTTGCGGCCGAAGAGCTTGCTGAACATGAACGACCCGGCTTGCGAAACTCGTGTCACATGTACGACGCCCGCCGGCCGTTAAAAAGAGGAAGGGACAAAAGGGGGCGCGGGATTACCAACTTGTCATGCGGCCGCGTAAGGTCGCGCTCTCGACGACTGGCGTTCGCCCGCCCATCTAGTATGAAATCGCCTGAACAGGCTTGAGAGAGGATCACGCCCCCATGAGCCAGACCGCCTGGACTGTCCGCACCCTGAAAGCCGCGCTCGACGAAGCGCCGGGACGGGGCGCCGACGAGCTGACGGTGCGGGTGCTGGAAGGCGCCGACCCGATCCTGCTGGTCACCATGCACTGGCACGGCGACCTGGAAATCTATGTCAGCGTCAGCGACCAGCAGATCGCCGCCTCCACCCTGCTGTGGCCGGTCGACGAGCAGAAGGACCGCCACGCGTTCAACGAATTCCTGCTCAAGGCCCAGAAACTGGTGCCGCTGTCGAACTTCGGCATCAGCAGCGTGGGCGAGCGCGACTATTACGAGCTGTTCGGCGAGATCTCGACCACCTCGCCGGTCGACGAGATCCTGATCGAGCTGCGCACCCTGGCGCAGAACGCCATAGACGCCGCCTCGGACCTGCGCGCCTCGTTCGCGCCCGCCGCCTAAAAGCCATCTGGCCCATAAGAGCCTCAAGAGAGACCCCCTCATGTCCATCTGGAACAAGCTGTTCACCCTGGGCCGCGCGGGCGCGCACGAAGCCACCGCCGCCGTCGTCGACGCCAACGCCCTGCGCATCCTCGACCAGGAGATCCGCGACGCCGACGCCGCCCAGGGCAAGGCCCGCGACGACATGGCCACCCTGGTGGCCCGCCGCCGCATCCTGGAGAAGGAAGTCGCCGGCTTCCGCGACCAGGTCACCAAGTACGAGGGCTCGGCCCGCGCCGCCGTCGCCAAGGGCGACATGGACCTGGCCCGCCAGGTGGCCCAGCGCATCGCCGACCTCGAGCAGGACATCTCGGTGAAGGAGCCGCAGATCGGCGACATGCGCGCCGCCGAGGACCAGCTGCACCAGGCCATCACCGCCACCGACCGCCGCATCGAGACCCTGCGTCGCGAGGTCGAGGTCGTGAAGGTCAACGAGAGCGTCCAGAAGGCCCAGGCCGCCGTCTCGGCGCGCGGCGCGGGGGCCGGCGCTTCGCTCGGCTCGGCCGCCGACAGCCTGGCCCGGATCAAGGAGCGCCAGATGATCCGCGGCGAGAAGATCAAGGCCGCCGGCGAGCTGGAAGACCGCCGCACCGGCGCGGACCTGGACGAAAAGCTGCGTCTGGCGGGCATCCTGCCGGGCCAGTCCAGCGCCGACGACGTCCTGGCCCGCCTGGCCCCGGCCGCCCCGCCGCTGCAGATCGAGCAGAAGGACGGCAAGACCGAGTAGGATCTTGCGCCGCCTCAAGCTGACGCCGCGACCCGACTGGCAGGCCAAGGCCGAGGCGGTCGGGTTCGTCTATCACCACACCGAAGGCCAGGCCTATTGGGACGAGAGCGTCGCCTACGCCTTCACCCTGGACCAGGTGGAGCAGGACCTGGAGCCGGCCGCGGCCGAGCTCCACGAGCTGTGTCTGGACCTGGTCGACGAGGTGGCCGCCAGCCAGGAGCTGATGGAGCGGCTGGCGATCCCGGACGGCCATCGCGACTTCGTGGCCGCCGCCTGGCGCGCCAAGTCGCCGTCGCTCTACGGTCGCTTCGACTTCGGCTATGACGGCAAGTCCAAGCCCAAGCTCTACGAATACAACGCCGACACCCCGACTAGCGTCTTCGAGGCCGCCACCTTTCAGTGGCTGTGGCTCGAAGAACTGATCGCCAATGGGACGTTCCCGGCCAACGCCGACCAGTTCAACAGCCTGTTCGAGGCCCTGCGCGACCGCTTCAAGGTGCTGTTTCCCACCGGCGGCTTCGTCCACTTCGCCAGTGACGAGGACGCGGTCGAGGACCGCCAGACCGTGCGCTTCCTCGAGGACTTGGCGCTGCAGGCCGGGCTCGCGCCCAAGTTCGTGGCCATGGACAACATCGGCCTGAACGAGGAGGGCCAGTTCGTCGACCTGGAGGGCTTCGTCCTGCAGGCGGCGTTCAAGCTCTATCCGTGGGAGTTCATGCTGCGCGAGCCCTACGCCGCGCACCTGGAGACCGCCCAGGTCCGCTGGATCGAGCCGCCGTGGAAGGCGATCCTGTCCAACAAGGGCATCCTGCCGCTGCTGTGGGAGCGCCACCGCGGCCACCCCAACCTGCTGGAGGCCTATTT
This sequence comes from Caulobacter sp. Root487D2Y, assembly GCF_001427165.1. NCBI lineage: Bacteria > Pseudomonadati > Pseudomonadota > Alphaproteobacteria > Caulobacterales > Caulobacteraceae > Caulobacter > Caulobacter sp. Root487D2Y. The sequence continues at coordinate 222,329 of NZ_LMFD01000009.1, read as the reverse complement.
CGAGGGCGACCCGGCGGCGTCGGCCCTGGGCGGACGGTTCGTGCGCAAGCCGCTGTTCTCGCGGGAGGGCGCCAATGTCGAGATCGTGGGGGGCCCAGAACACCTGAGGGAGCCCGTCCTCGACCAGGGCTATGGCGAGGAGGGCGCGATCCTCCAAGCCTACCACCCGCCGCCGGCGTTCGACGGCAAGCGCCCGGTGGTCGGCGCCTGGATGGTCGGCAACGAACCGGCCGGCATCGGCATCCGCGAGGACGACAGCGTGGTGACCAAGAACCTGGCCCGGTTCGTGCCGCATGTGATCGAGGGGTAGGGGCTCAGGTCTCCGCCGCGAACGCAAAGACATCGCTGGCGGGGATCAATTTGGTTTGCCCATTCTGGTCCGAGGCCTGGACGAGCCCCAGCAGACGTCCCGCGCTATCTACCGCGGGCGCACCGCTCATACCCGGGGCGGCGTTCACTTGAACGACAACGCCGCGGAAGGGCGCTTCGCCGGTTTGAAGCGAAGTTGCTTCCAGGAGACGTCCGACTTCCAACTTTCTCCCGCCTTTCAATCGGGGACCAGGATCGATCCAAACAACGACCACGCGCTCGCCGAACGCGGCGTCCGAGGGCGTGCGGTCGAGGGGCGGCACGGCCTGCTTTTGGGTTTGCAGCAGGACCAAGTCGCGGACGTTATCCTCTTTCACCACCTGCGCGGATACGGAGGAGCCGCTCGGAAGACGGACGTAGATCGGCGTGCTGCCATCGGGCTCAAGCAAATGCCGAGCTGTCACCACAAGCCCGTCAGCGTTGAGCAAAAGGCCATTGCCTCTGCCTCCGCCTGAATGTTCTATCGCTACGACCCTGGCGCTAAGATCACTCAAGATATCCTGCAGGGCTAGGACAGCACGCTGGGCCTGTTCCGGCGGGGCGGTGGCCGCGATGGTGGTCAGGGCGCTTGTCGATCCCGGTCCCTTGAACGCCTCGGCCAGATCGATCGCCACCTTGGAATTGCCCAGCGCCGAGATCGCGATCAGCGCCGCCTTGCGCCGCTGTTCATCGGTCGAGGCCAGGTGATCAATGAACTTCTCGACCGTCTGGATCTCGGCGAACTGTATCTCGCGATCCTTGCGCGCGCTTTCGGCGGCGGTCTGGCGACGGTTGTAGACATTGGTCGCATAGAAGCCGATGCCGGCCACGGCAATGCCCGAGATCAGACCGGATATCGCGGTCAGCTTGTCCCAACCATCTTTGTCCGGCTTGAGCAGCTTGGCCTTGATCGCGTCGATCTGGGTTTGCAGGGACTCCAGCGTTGGTGGCTGGGAAGTCGATGCATGGGCGAAGCCCGAGGACAGGAGCCAGGCGGCCAAGGCCAAGATCGCGGCGCTACGACGTGACGACAAGGTTTCCCCCTCTGCCGACCCAACCCCTAGACGGCGTTACGTTAAGGTGTTTGGCCGCTGCCTTGCAATGCAGAGACGTGTTCGAGCCGCGATGCTCTTACTGGCGTTCAACATCCATCGGATGATGACGGTGTTTGTTGCATGCCCCCACCCGCCCCGGATGGGCCGCGCTCCCGTCATCCTCGGACTTGTTCCGAGGACCCCTGTCTCCACCGCGCGGACCGTGGGGTGGCGGGCTGGCCCGCCAATGAACCGACAGCTCGGCTGAACGCGGGGTCTTCGGAACAAGTCCGAGAATGACGGCGGATCGGGATGTGCTCGGCGAATAGCAGGTAAAGTTCAGCGATTTCAACGCCCTGAACTTTCTCGACCCGATTTGGTCCTCACCCTTCCAAACCGCCCGTATCCTTGTCCCACCTCGACGCGGGAAAGGGCGCATGGCCAGCGACCGATGCGGCGGCGGGGGGCGATCGAGCGGGCAGCTCTGTCGGCGGCGGGATCCGCGTGCGTAGGGATCTTGCCAAACCTCACGTCTCCAGGGCCGGCCGGGCATGGAACACTAAAACGGCGTGGCGTGAGGGCTGGCTTAGCAACAGGCGGACGGTGACGCGTTCGCGGTCCGGGACCGGGTGTCGTTGACCTGGCCCGCCCGTCGGAGGCTTCAAGGCGGCGAGGCCCTAACCAAGGCTCAGCGCCGCAGGCTTCCGGATAACGACCGCGCGGAGCGATCGGGCTTCGTCGAAACGGTATTTGTCTAAAAGCATCCGGACGGTGTCCGGCGCTCCGCGACCCTTTCCATTCCAACTCACAGCGAAAGCGTGAGCCTGAAGAGCCATGCCCGCTAACACTTGCCCCCACCTGACCGCTTCGCGGTCTGTCCGCCCCCACGGGGGCGGAGGACGCGCGCGCGGCGCCGGCGGCGGAACCTCTTCCCCCTGTGGGGGAAGACGGTCGCGAAGCGACCCGTAGGGGGCAAGCGTTCGCCGCACGAAAAAACTTCATCCGCCCCGTCGATCCATCCAGGGCTGGCTCGTCGACCTCAATAGCGAGACAGTCCGGCGACGACGGCGTCCCGGCTCGCTCCAGGAGGATTTCCAGATGCGCTACATGTGTTTGATCGTCACCGCGCCCCCCGGCCCGGCGGCGCCGACGCCGGAACTGACCGAGGCCATGAACGTCCTGGCCAATCGCGAGATCCAGGCCGGCCGGATGCTGGGCGGCGGCGGGCTGCTGCCGATGGACGCCGGCGCGCGGGTCACCCTGGCCGGCGGCAAGTTCACCGTGCTGGACGGTCCGATGGTCGAGGCCAAGGAGGTGATCGGCGGCTACGCGCTGTTCGAGTTCGCCAGCAAGGAAGAAGCCGTCGCCTCGGCGGTCGAGTTCCTGCAACTGCACAAGGACCACCAGCCGGGCTGGGAGGGAACGTGCGAGATCCGCCCGATGATCGAGCATTGAAGCCGGCTCCCGCCGCCGGCGGCCGGCGTCGATGAGCGACGCCGAGGCCCATCGCGCCATCCTCGCCGTCTGGCGGGTCGAGCATCCCAGGCTGATCACCAGCCTGGCGAGGATGCTGCGCGACGTGCCGTTGGCCGAGGAGCTGACCCAGGACGCCCTGGTCGCCGCCCTCGAAAAGTGGCCGGCCACGGGCGTGCCCGAGCGCCCCGGCGCCTGGCTGATGGCCACCGCCAAGCATCGGGCCCTGGACCGCCTGCGGCGCGGACCCATGCTGGAGCGCAAGCACGGCATGGTCGCCCGCGAGCTGGAGACCGAGCAGCGGGTCATGCCCGACTTCGACTCCGCCCTGGACGACGACATCGGCGACGAGATGCTGCGGCTGATCTTCACCGCCTGCCATCCGCTGCTGTCGCGCGAGGCGCGCGCGGCCCTGGCCCTGCGGATGGTCTGCGGCCTGACGACCGACGAGATCGCCCGGGCGTTCCTGATGTCCGAGACGGCGGCGGCCCAGCGCATCGTGCGGGCCAAGCGCACGCTGTCGGAGTCCGGCCTGGCCTATGAGACCCCGCGCGGCGAGGAGCGCGCGGCCCGCCTGGCCTCGGTGCTGGAGGTCGTCTACCTGATCTTCAACGAGGGCTACACCGCCGCGCGCGGCGACGACTGGCAGCGGCCCCAGCTGTGCAACGAGGCCTTGCGCCTGGGACGGGTGCTGACCGCCATCGCGCCGGACGAGCCCGAGGCCCACGGCCTGCTGGCCCTGATGGAGCTGAACGCCTCGCGCACGGCGGCGCGGACCGACGCGGCGGGCGAACCGGTCCTGATCCTCGACCAGGATCGCGGCCTCTGGGACCCGCTGCAGATCCAGCGCGGATTGCGGGCGCTGAAGCGGGCGCGGGACCTGGGCGGGGCGAGCGGCTTCTACGTCCTGCAGGCGGCGATCATCGCCCGCCACGCCCAGGCGCGGACGGCGGCCGACACCGACTGGCTGGGCATCGCCGCGCTCTATGCGGAGCTGGCGAGGGTCGCGCCGTCGCCGGTGGTCCAGCTGAACCGCGCCGTGGCGGTGGGCATGGCCGAGGGGCCGGCGGCCGGGCTGGCGATCGTCGAGGCCCTGGCCGACGCGCCGGCGCTGAAGGCCTATCACCTGCTGCCCGCCGTGCGCGGCGACCTGCTCCTGCGGCTGGGCCGGTTCGAGGAGGCGCGCGCGGCGTTCGTGGCCGCCGCCGACATGGCCGGCAACCGGCGGGAGGAGGCGCTGCTGCGAAGGCGGGCGGCGGAGGCGGGGAGGGGCGTGACCTGAGCATCTCACTGCCCGCTAACACTTGCCCCCACCTGACCGCTTCGCGGTCTGTCCGCCCCCACAGGGGGCGGAGGAGGCCGAGCGCGGCTCCTCTTCCCCCTGTGGGGAAAGACGGTCGCGAAGCGACCCGTAGGGGGCAAGTGATCGCCGCGCTGTCTCCTTCGACCACCCCCAAACTCTTGCCCATGCCGCCGGTTTGCATCACTGGTGAGCGAATGAGTCAGCCGGTCACGATCGAACTGGGCGAGGGCGGCGCGCATGACGCCCGGGCGCTGCGCCACGCCTTCGGATGTTTCACCACCGGGGTGACGGTGATCACCACGGTCTGCGAGGACGGCCGCCGCGTGGGGCTGACCGCCAACTCGTTCACCTCGGTGTCGCTGGATCCGCCCCTGGCTCTGGTCTGCGTCGACCTCAACTCGCGCAGCCTGCCGATCCTGGACACGGCCGGGCGGTTCACGGTCAACGTGCTGCACGCCGACCAGCAGCTGATGGCCCGCCAGTTCGTGCAGAAGGACGGTGACCGCTTCGCGGGCATCGACACCGAGACCTGGAGCACCGGCGCGCCGATCCTGCCCGATTGCATGGCCAATTTCGAATGCCTGACCCACCAGGTCTTCGACGCCGGCGACCACCGGGTCTATGTCGGGCGGGTGGTGAAGCTGCGCTATGACCCGGACCATGAACCCCTGGTCTATCTGCAGGGCCGGTTTCGCCGCGTGCACGTCGACGAGTAACTTCGGTTGTCATCCCGGACGAGCGCGCAGCGCGAAGATCCGGGACCGACGCCAGAGCGCCTGCGTTTCCGGCGGTCCCGGATAACGGCTTCGCCGTTTCCGGGATGACAGGGGGAGTGGACGAATTTTGCGGGATACGCGCGTCAAAGCGGATGCTATTGACGCGCAAAACAAGGTCTAGGGAGCGTATCATGCGGACCATCAGCCATTTCGTGAACGGACAAGCCCTCGAAGGAAGTTCGATCGAGAAGGGCGGCCGCTTCGGCGATGTGTTCAATCCGAACACCGGCGAGATCCAGGCCCGCGTGGCCCTGGCCACCGACGCCGAGCTGGACGCCGCCGTCCGGGCCGCCGCCGCCGCCCAGATCGGCTGGGCCGCCACCAATCCCCAACGCCGCGCCCGGGTGATGTTCGAGTTCAAGCGCCTGATCGAGCGCGACATGAACGTCCTGGCCGAGATCCTGTCGTCCGAGCACGGCAAGGTCATCGCCGACTCCAAGGGCGACATCCAGCGCGGCCTGGAGGTGATCGAGTTCGCCTGCGGCATCCCCCACATCCTGAAGGGCGAATACACCGAGGGCGCCGGACCCGGCATCGACGTCTATTCGATGCGCCAGCCGCTGGGCGTCTGCGCGGGCATCACCCCGTTCAACTTCCCCGCCATGATCCCGATGTGGATGTTCGGCATCAGCATCGCCGTGGGCAACACCTTCATCCTCAAGCCGTCGGAGAAGGACCCGACCGTGCCGGTCAAGCTGGCCGAGCTGATGATGGAGGCGGGAGCGCCCGCCGGGGTGCTGAATGTCGTGCACGGCGACAAGACCGCCGTCGACGCCATCCTGACCCACCCGCTGATCCGCGCGGTCAGCTTCGTCGGTTCGTCCGACATCGCCCACTACGTCTACCAGACGGGCACGGCGCACGGGAAACGCGTCCAGGCCATGGGCGGGGCCAAGAACCACGGCATCGTCCTGCCCGACGCCGACCTCGACCAGGTGGTCAAGGACCTGTCGGGCGCGGCCTTCGGCTCGGCCGGCGAGCGCTGCATGGCGCTGCCGGTGGTGGTCCCGGTCGGCAAGAAGACCGGTGACGAGCTGCGCGAACGGATGGTCGCCGAGATCGAGACCCTTCAGGTCGGCGTCTCCACTGACCTGGCCGCCCACTACGGCCCGGTGGTCAGCGCCGCGCACCGCGCCAAGGTCGCCGACTACATCCAGATCGGCGTCGACGAGGGCGCGGAACTGGTGGTCGACGGCCGCGACTTTAGCCTGCAGGGCTTCGAGAAGGGCTTCTTCATCGGCCCGTCGCTGTTCGACGGCGTCAAGAAGGGCATGAGGACCTACCAGGAGGAGATTTTCGGCCCGGTGCTGCAGATCGTCCGCGCCGAGACCTTCGAGGAGGCGCTGGCCCTGCCGTCCGAGCACCAGTACGGCAACGGCGTCGCCATCTTCACCCGCAACGGCCGCGCGGCGCGCGAGTTCGCCAGCCGGGTCAATGTCGGCATGGTCGGCATCAACGTGCCGATCCCCGTGCCGGTGGCCTATCACACCTTCGGCGGCTGGAAGCGCAGCGCGTTCGGCGACACCAACCAGCACGGCGTCGAGGGCGTGAAGTTCTACACCAAGGTCAAGACGATCACCGCGCGGTGGCCAGAAGGCGACCACGAGGGCGACGCCTTCGTCATCCCGACGATGAAGTAGGACGACAAGACATGGGGGCGATGCGAAGAATGGCCGGACCTTTCACCGCGATCGCCCCCTTCCTGATGGGACTTGTCCTGACCGCCGCAGCCTTCGCCCAGTCACCTTCCGCCCAGTCTTCCTCGACGCCGTCCCTGGACGCCGCGGAGATGGCGGCGGTCGGCCAGTATGGCGAGCGGGGCGCGCCGCTGACGGTGTTCGAGCGCGACGGCGTTCTGCGCGTCGACGGGCGGGGCCTCAAGGACGCCGCCCTGACCTCGCTGGGGCGCAGCCGCTATCGGATCGAGGGCGGCGGCGAACTGATGCTGGAGCCGGCCGCCCTGCGTCTGGACGGAACGCGCCTGCCGCGCCACGACTTCGGAGCGGAAGTCGAGGCCGCGATCCACGCGGCGGTGCGCGCCGACCCGGCCGCCTTGCGCGCCCGGGCCCTGGCCGCCAAGCCGCCGGTCGAGACGGCGCGGCGCAAGCCCGCTGACCTGGTCGATCTGTCGACTCTGGACCCGACGATCCGCCTGGACATCCGCTACGCCGGTTCCGACAACTTCATGGGCCTGGCCGTCTACGAACGGTCGGCCGCCTACCTGCAGCGCCCCGCCGCGCAAGCCCTGGCGCGGGCCGCCAAGGCGCTGGAGGCCCAGGGCTACGGCGTCCTGATCCACGACGCCTATCGGCCCTGGTTCGTGACCTGGATGTTCTGGGAGGCCACCCCGCCCGAGGACCACATGTTCGTGGCCGATCCGGCCCAGGGCTCGCGCCACAACCGGGGCTGCGCCGTCGACCTGACCCTGTACGACCTGAAGACCGGCGAGCCGGCCCAGATGCCCAGCCGCTACGACGAGATGTCGGGCCGCTCCTATGCCGACTTCATCGGCGGCACGACCCGGCAGCGGGCCCTGCGGGCGATCCTGCGCGAGGCCATGGTCGCCCAGGGCTTCGAGGTCTATCCCGAGGAGTGGTGGCACTTCGACTACGGGGACTGGCGCAGCTACGGCATCGGGACCGAAACCTTCACCGAACTGGCCCAGGCGAAGTAAGCGCCGTCAGTCTCAGGGCGTCGGCGGCCGCCGCGCCGAACTGGGTGTTGTCGAAGATGCACCAGCTCTGGGCCGCGCCGGTCTCGCCGCCGATCCGTTCGGCCAGGGGCTCCAGGCGTCCGTCGTCATAGGACGTCGCGTACATCGCGGGCGAGCCGTGCAGGCGGCGATAGGTGAGACCGGACCAGCCGCCGGGCTCGGCGGCCGCCTGAACCACGGCGGGATCGGCGGCGACCTGGGCCACCTCGAAGGTCCTCAACAAGGTCTCGGCCGGCGCGTCGAACCAGGTCGGATGACGCGGCTCCAGCACGGTCGCGGCGGTCGTCGCCTTCCGCCAGGCGGCGAGGAAGCGCTCCACGATCCCGGCGTCGAAACCCAGGCTCGGCGGCAGCTGGATCAGCAGGGGCCCGAGCTTCCCGCCCAGTCCGCCGCACTCGTCGAGGAACCGCGCCACCGGCTCGGCGATGTCGACCAGCCGCCGCTCGTGGGTGATCGTCCGAGGGACCTTCACCCCGAACCGGAAACCCGCCGGCGTCGACGCCGCCCAGCGTTCATAGGTCTTGCGCTGATGGGGGCGGTAGAAGGACGAATTGATCTCGACGGCGTTGAAGACGGCCGCGTAGCGCTCAAGGCCGGAGCCTCCGGCGGGGAAGACCTCCAGGGCCCGCGGGAAGCTCCAGCCGGCCGTGCCGATGCGAATGTCCTCAGGCATGCGGAGGGAGCGTGGGAGGGCGGCGGAGGTTCACCCTCTCCCGCTGGGAGAGGGTTTCAAGCCCTCGGCCGCCACGCCAAAATATCCGCGCTGCGTTCAACACCGACCCTCGAGCAGGTCGCCTTCAGCGCGCACGCCCCGCAGCGCGGCGCGTGGTGCGAGCACAGCAGCTGGCCCAGGCCCTTCATCAGCCAGTGCAGCTCATACAGGTCCTCGGCCGTCCAGCTGTCGGGGACCATGTCCATCAGGGCGCGATAGGCGTGGCCGGTGTCGTAGCCGGCGGGGATCAGGCCCAGCCGGCCCGCGACGCGGTGGACGTGGGTGTCGACCACCAGGGCGCGCATGTTCAGGGGGCTGAAGTTCAGCACCGAGGCGGCGACCTTGACCCCGACGCCGGGCAGGCCCTGCAGCCACCAGCGGGCGCTGTCCAGCTCCAGCTCGGCCAGATGGTCCAGCGACAGCTTCCAGCCGCTGCGCACCTGGATCAGCCGCAGGGCGTGGGGCAGGTGGCGGGCCTTCTCTTCGGGATAGGTCACCTCGGCGATCAGCGCCTGGACCTCGGCGTCGGGCGTCTCGGCCAGCTCTTCCCAGGTCGCGAAGCGCTCCTTCAGGCGGTGGTAGACCGCCCAGGAGACGGCGTCCTTGGTCCGGCCGCTGATCGACGACTTGACCAGCTGCGACACCGGATCGAGTCGCTTGGTCGGCCGCTGCGGCCCGAAGGTCTTGAGCAGCCCGTCGCGCATGGCTTCAAGCGGCGAGGTCGACAGGTCGAGGGACAGCTGCATGGCGAATCTCGCTACGGAACGTAACAAGAACATAGTGAATGCGAAGCGCGTTGTCGAGTTATCCCCAGCTTCTTCCCGGGCCTGGCCTCAGGGCCAGCGGCGCCGGCGGCCCCAAAGCACCGTGATCCGGCGGCGCAGGCGCGTCAGGGCCACGCGCACCGGCGTCGGGGCCTGGGCGGGCTTGGGGCGCTCCTCGGCCGGCAGTTCGACCTTGGCGAAACGGGCGATCAGGTCGCGCAGCTCCGGCTCGTGCACCGCCAGCGCCGCCTCGACCGGCGACATCCATTGCAGGGTGCGCTGGCCCTTCTCCGGCCAGGTCGCGTGCTCGCCCGTGACCTCCAGCGGATAGACGTCCACCGTCACGGGGCGCGCGCCGCCGCTCTTCAGACGCTTGAGATAGGGATAGCCGCCGATCGGCCGCTCGACGATGTGACCGTCGAGCCCGGCTTCCTCGTAGGCCTCCTGGGCGGCGGCCTGATGGTCCGGCTTGCCCTTCATCTGCCAGCCCTTGGGGATCACCCAGCGGCGCGTCTCGCGCGACGAGACCAGCAGGATCTGGAGGCCGTTGCTTCCGCCCGGGGCGGCGGAGGTCGTGCGCCAGGGCAGGGCGGCGACCTGATGTCGCCGCTCGCTGGACTTGCGTCCCGCCTGCTTGCCGCCCGCCGTGTCGGTCACTTCATCCAGAACCCGAGATAGTAGAACGCCGCCGCGACCAGGCCGGCCGCGGGCAGGGTGACGATCCAGGCGGTCACGATGCTCTTGGCCACGCCCCAACGGACGGCCGAAACCCGACGCGAAGCGCCGACGCCGACAATAGCGCCCGTGATCGTGTGAGTCGTCGAGACCGGAACGCCGATATGGGTCGCCAGGAACAAAGTAATCGCTCCGCCGGTCTCGGCGCAGAAGCCCTGCATCGGGGTCAGGCGGGTGATCTTGCTGCCCATGGTGTGCACAATGCGCCAACCGCCAAAGAGGGTGCCGAGCGCCATCGCGGTCTGGCACGACAGGACGACCCACAGCGGGATCGTGCCCGGGGCGTGGGTGGCGCCGTGGGCGTAGAGCAGGGCGGCGATGATGCCCATGGTCTTCTGGGCGTCGTTGCCGCCGTGACCCAGCGAATAGGCCGCCGCCGAGAAGAACTGCGCGACGCGGAAGAACCGGTCGGCGAAGAACGGTGAGCTCTTCAGGAAGGTCCAGGAGACGATCAGCACCAGCAGCAGCGCCAGGAGGAAGCCCATCAGCGGCGAGACCACGATGCCGGCCGCGGTCTTGCTCAGGCCGGCCCACTGCACGGCGCCGAAGCCGCCGACCTTAGCGACCGAGGCGCCGACCAAGCCGCCGATCAGGGCGTGGGAGCTGGAGGAGGGAATGCCCGCCCACCAGGTGATCAGGTTCCAGCTGATCGCGCCCATCAGGGCCCCGAAGATCAGCCGGTCGGTGATCACGTGCGGATCGATGATCCCGGCCCCGACCATCTTGGCGACGCTGGTGCCGAACACCGCGAAGGCGATGAAGTTGAAGAACGCCGCCCACAGCACCGCCCACTTCGCCGACAGCACGCGCGTCGAGACGATGGTGGCGATCGAGTTGGCGGCGTCGTGCAGGCCGTTCAGGAAGTCGAAGCCCAGGGCGACGACGACCAGCACCACCAGGATGAGGAAGGTCGGATCCACTAGACCTGCTCGACCACGATGCCGCTGATGCGATTGGCCACGTCCTCGAAGCGGTCGACCACCTTCTCCAGGTGGCTGTAGATGTCGACGCCGACGATGAAGGTCATCGGGTCACCGGTGCGATGGGCCATGAACAGCGCCTTGCGGCCCTGGTCGTACATCTGGTCGGCCTGCTCCTCGATCTGGGTGACCTTGACGGCCAGTTCGGTCAGGCGGTGGGCGTTCTTGCGCATGTCGGGCAGCAGGGCCACGGCCTGGACGGTCAGCTCGGCGGCCTGGACGATGATCGCGGCCATCTCGCGCATCTGCGGCTCGAAGGTCTTGACCTCGAACAGGCTGACGACCTTGGCGGTCTTGCGCATCTGGTCGATGGCGTCGTCCAGCGAGGTGGTCAGGTCCTGGATGTCGCTGCGGTCGAACGGGGTGATGAAGCTGCGGCGGACCGCGCCCATCACCTGGCGGGTGATCTCGTCGGCCTCTTCCTCGTGCTGGTAGACGCGGGCGCTGGCGGCCTCGACGCCGTCGCCGCCCTCCATCAGGTCCTGCAGGGCCTTGGCCCCGGCCACCAGGGTGGCGGCATGCTGCGCGAACAGCTCGAAGAAGCGGTCTTCCTTGGGCATGACAGCCCGGAACAAGCCCAGCATGGTCGCTTCATCCTCTGTTCGAAGCGTGGAGAGTTTCGCGGACGTTCTTGTATGGAGGAGCGCCCGGCGCGGCGGAGCGGAACCACGGAAGCCAGCCGGGTTCAAGCCCCGCGTGACGGTTTTATGACACCTTTTGTGGGGGCGCGCCCTCTGGTCGCGGCCCCAAGCGTTTGGCACTCTGGCCCGGCGTCGGTTCAGGAGCAGCGGGATGTCGACAAGCTTGAAGGTCAACGGCCAGGTTCACACGGTGGACGCCGAACCCGATACGCCCCTGCTGTGGGTGCTGCGCGACGTGCTGGGGCTGGTGGGAACCAAGTACGGCTGCGGCGTGGCCCAGTGTGGAGCGTGCACCGTCCATATCGACGGCGTGGCCATGCGCTCGTGCGTCACCTCGCTGGCCCGGGTGGGCGCCAAGGCGGTGACCACCATCGAGGGGATCGGCGCGAACCCGGTCGGGGCCAAGGTGCAGGAGGCCTGGAAGGCCGTCGACGTGCCGCAGTGCGGCTACTGCCAGGCCGGCCAGATCATGTCGGCCACGGCCCTGCTGGCCGCCGCGCCCAAGCCCACCGACGACGAGATCGACGCGGCGATGAACGGCAACCTCTGCCGCTGCGCCACCTACATCCGCATCCGCAAGGCCATCAAGGCCGCCTCCGGCCAAGTGGAGGCGTGAGCATGACCGCGATCCTCGAGAACCCGTCCCGCCGGCTGTTCCTGAAGACCGGCGCGGCGGCCGGCGGCGGCTTGCTGCTGTCGTTCAGCCTGCCGGGCCTGGTCCGGGCGCAGGGTGAAGCGCCAAGTGGAGTGGGGGCCAACCCATTCAACGCCTTCGTCCGCATCGCCCCCGACGGCGTGGTGACCATCGCCGCCAAGCGGCCGGAGATCGGGCAGGGGGTCAAGACCTCGATGCCGATGCTGATCGCCGAGGAACTGGACGTCGACTGGTCTGCCGTCCGCATCGAGCAGGCCCCGATCGACGCCAAGGTGTTCGGCGAACAGTCCGCCGGCGGCAGCACCTCGACCCCGGACGACTGGGAGCCGATGCGCCAGGTCGGCGCGGTGGGGCGCGCCCTGCTGATCCAGGCCGCGGCCCAGCGCTGGAACGTCCCGGCCGCCGGCCTGACCACCGAGCCCGGCTTCGTGGTCGACAAGGCCGGCAAGCGGCGGGCGTCCTACGGCGAGCTGGCCCAGGCCGCCGCCGGTCTGACGGCGCCCGACCCCAAGACCCTGGTCCTCAAGGACCCCAAGACCTACCGGATCATCGGCAAGTCCCAGCCGCAGTCGGACACGCCGGCCATCGTCGAGGGCAAGCCGCTGTACGGCATCGACGTGCGCGTGCCGGGCATGCTGTACGCCACCTTCCTCAAAGCCCCGGTGTTCGCCGCCAAGGTGGCCAAGGTCGACCTGGCCCCGGCCAAGGCGGTCAAGGGCGTTCGCCACGCCTTCGTGGTCGACGGCGGGACCGAGCTGGAAGGCCTGCTGGGCGGCGTGGTGGTGGTGGCCGACACCTGGTGGGCGGCGCGCAAGGGCCGCAACGCGCTGGAGGTCGCCTGGGCCGACCACCCGACCAGCGCCCAGAGCAGCGCGGGTTTCATCGCCAAGGCCGCCGAACTGCACGGCCAGCCGCCGCACCGCAACGTCAAGACGGTCGGCGATGTCGAGGCGGCCCTGAAGGGCGCGGCCAAGGTGGTCAAGGCCGACTACAGCTATCCGTTCAACGCGCACGCCACGCTGGAGCCTCAGAACTGCACGGCCAGCTTCAAGGACGGCAAGGTCGAGATCTGGGTCCCGGCCCAGAACCCCGAGGACGGCCGCGAGCTGGTGGCCAAGACGCTGGGGATCAAGCCCGAGGACATCACCCTCCACTTCACCCGCAGCGGCGGGGGCTTCGGCCGGCGGCTGATGAACGACTTCATGGTCGAGGCGGCGTGGATCTCCAAGACGGTCGGGGCGCCGGTCAAGCTGCTGTGGACCCGCGAGGACGACATCCAGCACGACTTCTACCGCCCGGCCGGCTTCCACCGTCTGACGGCGGGGCTGGACGCCCAGGGCGGGCTGACGGCCTGGCGCAACCACTTCGTGACCTTCGGCGAGGGCCAGAAGTTCGCGCGGGCCGCCGGCATGAACGCCACCCAGTTTCCGTTCGGCGCGGTCGAGAACTACGCCCTGGACGTCTCGGTCATGCCGCTGGGCGTGCCGACCGGCTGGCTGCGGGCCCCCGGCAACAACGCCTACGGCTTCGTGATGCAGGGCTTCACCGACGAGGTGGCCCACGCGGCCGGCGCCGATCCGGTCGAGTTCCGCCGCAAGCTGCTGGGCGCGCCGCGGCTGATCGGCGAGCCGGGCAAGGGCGACAGCTTCCACACCGGCCGCATGCGCGCCGTGCTGGACCGGGTCGCCGAGGCGTCGGGCTGGGGCCGCAAGACGCCCAAGGGCGTCGGCCTGGGCGTGGCCTGCCACTACAGCCATCGGGGCTATGTGGCGGTGGTCATGGAGGTCGCCGTGGCAGACGGCAAGGTCGAGGTCCGCAAGGCCTGGGCGGCGGTCGACGTCGGCCGGCAGATCGTCAATCCCAACGGCGCCGAGCAGCAGGTTCAGGGCTCGGTCCTCGACGGGATCGGCAGTAGCCTGGGCCAGGCGATCACCATCGAGAACGGCGCCGTGGTCCAGAGCAATTTCGGCGATTTCCCGATGCTGCGCCTGGCTGACGCGCCGGATGTCGAGGTGCATTTCGTCACCAGCGACAACCCGCCGACGGGCCTGGGCGAACCGGCCCTGCCGCCGTCGCCGGCCGCCCTGGTCAACGCGATCTTCGCGGCGAGCGGCAAGCGGATCCGGACCCTGCCGATCGGCGACCAGCTGGCCTAGCGGAGGCGGGCGCGGCATAGCGTCCCATGGCCAAGTTTAGGGCTATTTCACCACGTCCGGCGGGGCGGTCTTAACCTTATTACGCGAACATGGTTCTCGAACGGGGACCATCGCGTCATGGGGCAGCACGTCGAAACCTTGGTGATCGGGGCCGGACCGGCCGGCCTGACCGCCGCCTATGTTCTGGCCAAGGCGGGGCGCGACGTCGCCGTGCTGGAGATGGACCCCCGTGAGGTCGGCGGTTCAAACCGCACGATCGAACACAACGGCTTCAAGATCGACCTGAACGGCGGGGCCTACGCGTCGGCCTCGCCCGGCGTGCTGGCGCTGTGGTCCGAACTCTTGCCCGACGGCTTCGTCGAGCAGCCGCGCACGGCGCGCATCTATCACCGTGAACACTTCTACGCCTATCCGTTGAAGACCCTGGAGACCCTGGCCCACCTGGGGCTGCGCGGCGCGGCGGCCTGCCTGGCCTCGTTCGGTCTGGCCAAGATCCGCCCGATCAAGACGCCCAGGACCTTCGCCGACGAAATCCGCAACCGGGTCGGCAAGCGGTTGTCGGCGATGCTGTTTCGGCCTTTCGCCGAGAAGGTGTCGGGCCTGATCAGCGACCAGATGCCGGCCGGCCGCGCCGGCGCCGCCAAGCCGGCGCCCAGTCTGCGCTATCCCCGCGACGGGGCCGGTTCGGTTTGGCGGGCCTGCGCCGACAAGATCGCGACGCTCGGTGGCGAGGTGGCCTTGGGCCGGCGCGTGGAGTCCCTGAAGTTCGACGCCGCCGCCAAGCTGTGGACGGTGACGATCCTGCGCGAGGACGGCG
Organism: Caulobacter sp. Root487D2Y; assembly: GCF_001427165.1. Taxonomy (NCBI): domain Bacteria; kingdom Pseudomonadati; phylum Pseudomonadota; class Alphaproteobacteria; order Caulobacterales; family Caulobacteraceae; genus Caulobacter; species Caulobacter sp. Root487D2Y. The sequence continues at coordinate 207,222 of NZ_LMFD01000009.1, read as the reverse complement.
CCCACGAGGTCCGCACCGCCGACCACGTCGTCTCGACCGCGCCGCTGCGCGAGCTGATGAGCATGCTGCGGCCCACGCCGATCAGCCTGTTCCACGCCGGCGAGCTGATGTACCGCGACCAGATCACGGTCGCCCTGGTGGGCCGCACGCGCAAGCCGCTGCGCGAGACCGCGATCGACGTCCACGACACCGACCTGCAGGTCGGCCGGGTGCAGAACTACCGCGCCTGGTCGCCTGCCATGGCCCCGGAAGGCGAGGCGGCCAGCTGCCTGGGCCTGGAATACTTCTGCTTCGAGGGTGATGGCCTGTGGACGGCCAGCGACGCCGACCTGGTGGCCCTGGCCTGGCGCGAGGCCGCGGTGATGGGGCTGATGGACCCGACCGCCGTCAGCGACGCCCGCGTCGTGCGTCAGCGCAAGGTGCTGCCGATCGAGGACGAGGATTGCGCCGAGCACCGGGCGATGATCCGCCTGGACCTGAAGATGCAGTTTCCCAGCCTGCACCTGGCGGGCCGCAACGGCCTGCACCGCGACGGAGAACGCGACCAGGCCACGCTCAGCGGCCTGTTGACCGCCGAGAACATCCTGGCGGGCGAAACCGCGCACGACGTGTGGGACGTCTCGACCGCGCCGGCGCCGAGCCGCAAGGCCGCCTAGGCGACCAGGCGCTCGCGGCGCGCCGCGTCGGCGGACGGGCTGTCGGCGCGGAGCGCCTCCGGCTCCCGCAGCGACCGCGCGGACCAGCACAGCAGGTGGGTGAAGGCGTCGGCCAGACCGATCACGGCGATCACGGTCACCAGGCCCGAGGTCAGCAGAATGGCGATCATCGACATCACGGTCTTCCCATCGGCGGGGATTTGTCGGAGTTTTCGGCGTAACCGTCGAATCGGGTGATCGGTTCCCTGGCGGTAGCTCAGAGCGGGCGGTTTTCGGCCTCGACGCTTGACAACGTTGTCACCGTTGGGGTGGATGTCGCGTCCCGCAACGTCGGACAGGGGAGTAAACAACATGGCAGGTATGGGTGCGGCGCAGGCTCCGACGACCGGAGCGGCGCCCAAGACCGGGGGAGGCGGCCTGATCCTGGCCGTCGTCTACGTGACGGCGCTCTTCTTCATCTGGGCGTTCGTCACCAATCTGATCGACCCGCTCGTGAAGAGCATGAAGGTCATCTACACGCTGACGGACTTCGAGACGCAGCTGAACCAGTTCGCGTTCTTCATCGCCTACGGGATCATGTCGATCCCCTCGGCGTGGTACCTGGCCCGGAAGGGCTACGCCAAGTCGATCGTGCTGGGCCTCACCGGCATCGTGGCCGGTTGCCTGATCGCCTGGTCGACGACCTTCTCGCACAACTTCATCACCGTCCTGCTGGGCCTGTTCGTCGCCGCTTCGGGCATCACTCTGCTGCAGGTCGCGGCCAACCCGCTGATCGCCTCGATGGGCGACCCCAAGGGTTCGCACTTCCGCCTCAACCTCTCGCAGGCCTTCAACTCGATGGGCGCCTATGTGGGCGGCATCTTCGGCGCCGGCTTCCTGCTCAAGGGGCCGCTGTTCGAAAAGGACGTGGTGGTCACCGAGGCCATGAAGGTCACCGGCCTGGGCTTCGTCACCAACGTCTATCTGATGATCGCGGTGGTCTTGGCCTTCTTCACCCTGGCCGTGTTCCTGGTGCGCAACACCATCACCCACCACGCGCCGAAGATGGCCGAGCACATAGAGTCGCCGTTCAAGGCGCTGCAGTCCAAGTGGGCCAATCTCGGTTCGCTGGGCATCTTCCTCTATGTCGGCGCCGAGGTCTGCGTGATCTCGGGGATGATCTTCTTCCTCGAGCAGAAGCAGATCCTCAACGTGCCGTCGCAGGTCGCCGGCTTCGTCGGTCCGATCTTCATGCTGTTCGCGATGTTCGGCCGCTTCGGCGGCTCGGTGCTGCTGCGCTATGTCAAGGCCACGACCATGCTGGCCCTGGTGGCGGCCTGCGCCACGGCCCTCTGCGCCCTGGTCATCGCCACCTACCAGATGCCGGCCACGCCCCTGGGCGGAACGGTCCATCTGCCGGGCGACTATATCGCGCCGCTGACCATGGGTTTCATCCCGGGCGTCGCGGCGATCCTGATCGGCCTGTTCAACTCGATCATGTTCCCGACCATCTTCACCATCACCCTGGAACGTTCGTCGGCCCCGGCCTCGGCGACCTCGGGCCTGATGTGCATGGCCATCTGCGGCGGCGGGTTCATCTCGATCCTGTACGGCGCCACGGTGGACCAACTGGTGGCCCACTTCCCGACCGGAGCCCGCTCGTTGGCCTTCATCGTGCCGCTGGTCTGCTACCTGTACGTCCTGTGGTTCTCGTTCGCCGCGCGCGGCGCGAAGGTCCACGAGATCCAGGAAGACGCGGTGGCCGGCGGCCACTAGGCCCCGCCCCAGCCAAGACGGAGAAGCCCGGGCGTTTCGCGCCCGGGCTTTTTCGTGCGCGGATGCTCTCGGTGAGAACCGTTATCGAATACTTTGTCGAGGAGTCGACTTACTTGTAATACTTGTCCGCGCCGATCCCCGATCGGGAACGCCCTCTGAATTGAAGTGTTTTTTGTGGTCCGCCGACGTCGGCGACCAAGCATTCAGGGAGAGACACCATGGCGACCTCCGCCAAGAGCGCATCGACCAAGGCCCAATCCAAGGCTGGATCCGCCAAGCCCCGCCGCACGCGCCGCACGGGCCGTCGCGACCCGCTGGCGATCACCCTTCTGAAGAAGGATCACCGCGAGGTCGAAGGCTGGTTCGACGAGTACGAACAGCTGGAGGGCGACGCCGAGAAGCTTGCCCTGTTCAACAAGATCGCCCTGGCCTTGAAGGTCCATACCCAGATCGAGGAGGAGATCCTCTATCCGGAGGAGCGCGGCGAGGTCGAGGACGACATGCTGGACGAGGCCTATGTCGAGCACGACGGCGCCAAGAAGCTGATCGCCGAGATCGAGGCGATGAATCCGAGCGACGAGTATTACGACGCCAAGGTCAAGGTGCTGGGCGAATACGTCAAGCACCACGTCAAGGAAGAGGAGCAGCCCGGCGGCATCTTCGCCCAGGCCAAGAAGGGCGACGAGGATCTCGACGCCATGGGCGAACGCCTGAAGGCCCGCAAGGACGAGCTGATGGCCGAATTGGGCGGCAAGCAGCCGAACTGACGGCTCGAGGAGGGCCTTCGGGCCTTCCTCTTTTTCCGGAGGGCCAATGGCCGAGGCGCTGGATCCGATCTTGCCGTCGGACATCGACGAACTGACGCGGGCGGTCCTCGAGGCCGCCTGCGCGCGCGACCTGACCCTGGCGACGGCGGAGAGCTGCACCGGCGGCCTGCTGGCCTCGCTGCTCACCGACGTGCCGGGATGCTCCCACGCCTTCGAGCGCGGTTTCGTGGTCTATACCGACGCCGCCAAGATCGAGCTGCTGGGCGTGTCGCCTTCGCTGTTGCCGCACGGCGGCTCGGTTTCGCAGCCGACCGCCATCGCCATGGCCGACGGGGCGATCCGGCGGTCCAGCGCCGACGTGGCGGTGTCGATCACCGGCTGGGCGGAGGACGTCGGGGATCCGCAGCGGCCCGCGGGCCTGGTCCATTTCGCCTGCGCGCGCCGCGGCGGCTACACCCATCATCGTCAGGTCCGGTTCGGCGACATCGGTCGCGGACCGCTGCGGATCGAATGCCTGCGCGTGGCGCTGAAGATGCTGCAACAGGCCTTGGACCTCTGAGGCGAAGGCCAAGAAAAAGCGCCTCCGGCTGGACCGAAGGCGCTATTTCTTTGGGTCGTGAAGACCCGAGCGCCTAGAGCGCTCGGCGGCCGGTGAAGGCGTGGTAGATCGCTAGCACGACGACCGCGCCGATCACGGCGACCAGCAGGCTGTAGAGGTTCAGGCCGGTGACCCCGGCGGAGCCGAACTGGTTGAACAGGAACCCGCCCACCACGGCGCCGACGATCCCGAGCACCAGGTCCACCACCAGGCTGCCGCCGCTACGGCTGACCAGTTTGCTGGCGATGAAGCCGGCGACGAGGCCGAGCACGATCCACGCAAGAATAGACATGTACGCCTCCTTGGCATCAAAAGGCGTGCGAGCCGCGCGCCGATGCGGAATAAAGGCGTTCGCCAAGACTTTCGTTCCGACACATGTGCGTGTTTAGACGCGAAAATGCGACGAAGACTTTTCGACAGGTCGGGCGTTGCTTTCAACTGGCGCTAGCGTGGCTTGCCGATGCGGGCCTGGACGGCCGCGACAAGCTTCTGCGCCGGCGCGCGGCCCAGCAGAATGAAGGCGCCGGAGCCGATGACGGCGCCGATGAGGAAGGACAGGCTCATGGGAATCCCCGGAGTGCTGGAAGCTGCGACTGTCCCTTTTCTAGAACCCGCGGCGGGTCGTTGACCATGTGACACGCCGACGCCGGGGCGGCCGAATCCTCGCCCCGGTCGTCGTCGCAAAGCGCGAGGGCGTGCTGGACGAGGCGGCGTTCAACGCCTGTCGCGGCGGTTAGGGCGCGGCCTTCGCCGCGGCCGGCGGCGTGTTGGCGGCCACCCGCCAAACGGTGTTGCCGACGTCGTCGGCCACCAGCAGGGCGCCGAACTTGTCGACCGCCACCCCGACCGGTCGGCCCAAGGCCTGGCCCTTGGCGTCGAGGAAGCCGGTCAGGAACGGTTCGGCCGGACCGGACGGCATGCCGCCCGCGAACGGCACGAACGCCACGCGATAACCGTTGACCGGCTTGCGGTTCCACGAGCCGTGCTGGCCGATGAAAGCGCCGCCCCTGTAGCGGGCAGGGAAGGCGTCGGCCTTGTAGAAGGTCAGGCCCAGCGAAGCCGTATGGGCCCCCAGGGCATAGTCAGGCTTGATCGCCCTGGCCACTAGGTCCGGCCGCTGCGGTTTCACCCGGGCGTCCACCGTCTGGCCGTAATAGCTGTAGGGCCAGCCGTAGAAGCCGCCGTCCTTGACCGACGTCATGTAGTCGGGGACCAGGTCGTTGCCGATCTCGTCGCGCTCGTTGACGCTGGTCCACAGGGCGCCGCTCGTGGGCTGCCAGTCCATGCCGTTGGGGTTGCGCAGGCCCGAGGCGAAGACCCGGCTGGCGCCGGTGACCCGATCGATCTCCAGGATCGCGGCGCGGCGTTCTTCGGCGGCCATGCCGTTCTCGCCGACATTGCTGTTGGAGCCGACGGTCACATACAGCTTGGAGCCGTCCGGGCTGGCGATGACGTTTTTGGTCCAGTGGTGGTTGATCGGTCCGGCCGGTAGGTCGGCGACCTTGTGGGGCGCGGCCGTGATCTGGGTCTGGCCGGCCTGGTAGGGGAAGGCCAGCAGGGCGTCGCTGTCGGCGACGTAGAAGGTGTCGCCCACCAGGGCCATGCCGAACGGCGAGTTCAGACCCGACAGGAAGGTGGTGCGGGCCTCCAGCATTCCGTCGTTGTTGGCGTCGCGCACCAGGGTGATGCGGTTGGCCGTGGGCACGGTGGCGCCGGCCCGGCCCATGATGATCTTCTGGAACCAGCCCCTGATGCCCTTGCCGTCCTCTGGCTTGGGCGGAGCGTTGGTTTCGGCGATCAGCACGTCCCCGTTGGGCAGCATATAGAGCCAGCGCGGGTGGTCCAGGCCCCGGACCAGGGCGGTGGCGACGAAGCCGGGCGCGGCGTCCGGCGTCTGGCCGTCGGCCCAGCCGACCGCCGGCGCGATCTTCATCACCGGGATCGTCTGCTTCTGGGCGACGGGCAGGACGGGATGAGGACCGTAACCCTGTTCGGGCGGCAGGGCGGGCCCCGCGCTGCAGTTCGACAGCAGCAGGGCGAGCGGGGGCAGGGTTATCAGGCCGAGTTCTTTGAGCATCGCGATCTTCCGACGGGTGGATGCGTAGAGACTCAAAACGCGTCGCCGCGTCATAGGGTCCAGGGACGCCAGTTCAGCCGACGGGGGCGTGCTCGTCCAGCCAGCGGCGGAAGAAGCCCGGATCGGGCAGGCCGGCCTGGTTCGCGGCGACCTTGCCGTCCTTGAACAGGAACAGGGCGGGGATGCCGCGCACGCCATAGGCCTGGGCCAGGGCCGGTTCGGCGTCGACATCGATCTTCACGAAGCGGGCGCGGGGCTCCAACTCGGCGGTCGAGCGGGCGAAGATCGGGGCGATGGCCTTGCAGGGCCCGCACCAGGCCGCCCAGAAGTCGGCGACGATCGGGATTTGGCTGGCCGCCACGTGCTTGCGGAAGCGGGCGGTGGTCAGGTCGACCGGCCGGCCGGTGAACAGCGGCTCCCCGCAACGGCCGCACTTGGCCGCCTTGGCGTCGCGCTCGGCCGGCAGACGGTTGGTGGCGTCGCAGTGCGGGCAGACGATGTTGATGGTCTCGGCCATGGCCCTGTCTTTTTGAAGCACTGGGGTCTCAACGAAGCGCTGGACGATCCGGTTCTATCGCGCGCCGACTTCCGACGCGGCCAGAAGAAAAGCGCCCACGCCGTACAGCTGGGTGTCGTCGGCCGAGACGTGGTCGGGCGCGTAGCCGATCTGCTGCACCCAGCCCAGCTTGCCGTCGGGCTGGACGGCGACGGCCAGGGCGGACCAGCCCCTGGTCATGGCGGCCTCGTACTTAGGCCCCTTCAGCAGTCCGTGGTTCAGGCCATAGGCCAAGCCGTAGACGAAGAAACCGGTGCCGCTGGTTTCGGGCGGGGTGTTTTCGGGGGCCAGCAGGGACGGGGGCCAGTAACCGTCCGGCTTCTGCAGCGTCACCAGCCGCTCCGACATCCGCCGAAACAGCGCCTCGTAGCGCGGCCGCGAGGGGTGGTCGGCGGGCAGGGTCTTCAGGATGTCGACGATCCCGGCATAGGCCCAGCCGTTGCCGCGGCTCCAGAAGATCTTGCGGCCCTGGTCGTCGCGGCGGTCGAAATAGCGGCTGTCGCGGTAGTAGAGGCCTTCCTGCTTGTCGAGCAGCCAGTCGGTGGCGGCCCAGAATTCCTTGTCGCCATAGGCGGCGTAGCGCGGGTCGCCGGTGGCGCGCGACAGGCCCGTCCAGGTCGCGGGACCCATGAACAGGGCGTCGCTCCAGCACCAGCGGGCCTGGCAGGGCTGGTCCTCGGTTCCGTCGACGAAGGTCAGGTCGGCCACGGGCGGATCGGCCAGGATGGCGTCGAAGCGGGCCTTCAGCGGCCCGATCTGGGCCTTGTCGTGATCGCGGTTGTAGACCCACAGCCAGGTCTGGCCGATCACGTGGTCGTCGGCGTGCAACGGACGACGGCCCAGGCCCCAGGCTTGCCGGGCGCCATGGTCGCGAACGGCCTGGACCAGGGCGGGATCGCCGGTTCGCTCGGCGAACGCGGCTAGGCCGACGAACAGAGCGCCCTGCACCCAGCCGCGCGGATCGGGCGTGGCCCGGTGTCCGTGCGTGTAGTCGAAGTTGTCCATGTGGCTCAGCTGCCAGGCGGCGACCTCGCGGCCCAGCGCCGAAGCCTGGATCGCCATCGCGTGGTGTTCCGCCGCGGGCTTGGGCCGGGCGGAGGTCGCCGAAGCGGCGCCGGAGGTCAGGGCCAGGGCGGAAAGGGCGATGATCAGGCTGGCGCGCATGGCGTCGTTCTTCCCCGAAGCGCGTGACCTATGCCGCCACGTCGCCGGCCAGTGCTAGGTCGGTTTGGCCGATGGTCAAGTCAGTAGAACGGGTTTTCACCGGCCGAGCCATATCGGCCTGGCCACATGCCCCTCTTGTACGATTAATGGTCAGGCCAATTCTCTTGCGCTCGGCCAAGGCTGAGCTATGCTGGGTTCTGGCGAACCTCGTCGGCCTACGCGATGGACTTGTCCTTCATCGCACCTCCTCCCGGGGCCGGCCGGCGACGGGCGGCTGGAACCTTCCCTCCAGCCGCCCATCCTCAAGGCTTTAAATCTCTAGATCAGCGAGCGGCGGGCCAGCTCGCTGCGACGGGCGGCGACTTCGCTGCGGGCCTGCTGCATGGCGTCGATCTCGGTGGCGGTCAGCAGGTTGTCGATCACCCGGCCCAGGTGCTCGCGCATGGCGTTGCGGGCTTCCTTGGGGTCACGGGCCTTCAGGGCGCTGAGGATTTCCTGGTGGTCGTCGATCAGCGGCCGCACGCCGACCTGGCGGGCGCGTTCCAGCATCGCCCGGCACAGCGGCGACTTGTAGCGCAGGTCCCAAAGGTTCTCGATCACGGTGACCAAGGCGCTGTTGCGTGTGGCGCGGGCGATGGTGACGTGGAACCGACGGTCGGCCAGGTCGCCGCGCACGTCGTGTTCGTTCTCCTCGACCATGTCGTCGAGGATCTTTTCCAGGTCGATCAGTTCCTGGTCGGTGATGGTGGTGGCGGCCAGGGCGCAGGACTCGCCCTCGATCAGACGGCGGGCCTCGGTCAACTCGAAGGCGCCGATGTCCAGCTCGGGGGCGGGGACCTCGACCGGCGCCGCCTCGGTGACATAGACGCCCGAGCCGTGGCGCGCCTCGACCAGTCCGCGGATTTCCAGCGCGATCATCGCCTCGCGCACCGTGGGGCGGCTGACCTTGTAATCTTCGGCCAGGTCCCGCTCCGAGGGCAGACGGTGCCCAGGCTGGTAGGCGCCTTCGCGGATCGATTCGGCGATCGCGTTGGCGACCTGCTGATAGAGCTTACGAGTTTCTGCGGTCGACGTGGTCATGCGACTTTCCCGCCCAGCGCGCATCGCCGGGGCGATGACAGCCTAGAGCATGGTCGCAAAAGACGCCACGTCGCTCTGGCGCATTTGTAATATGTTGTCTATGGATTGGTCAGGCCACTTAAGCGACCCAGGTAGACCAACACTCCATGCTCAAGATTATCGACGCCAAGGTCATCGTCACCTGTCCGGGACGGAACTTCGTCACCCTGAAGATCACCACCTCGGACGGCGTCACCGGCGTCGGCGACGCGACGCTGAACGGGCGCGAAATGGCCGTGGTCAGCTATCTTCGCGACCACATGATCCCCTGCCTGATCGGACGCGACGCCCATCGCATCGAGGACATCTGGCAGTTCTTCTATCGCGGCTCGTACTGGCGCGGTGGTCCGGTGGGCATGACGGCCCTGGCGGCGGTCGACATGGCGTTGTGGGACATCAAGGCCAAGGTGGCCGGCCTGCCGCTCTACCAGCTGCTGGGCGGCGCCTGCCGCGAGGGCGTCACCGTCTACGGTCACGCCAACGGCGAGACCATCGACGACACCATCGCCGAGGCCCAGAAGTACAAGGCCCTGGGCTACAAGGCCATTCGCCTGCAGTCAGGCGTGCCGGGCCTGCCCAGCACCTACGGCGTGTCGGGCGACAAGATGTTCTATGAACCGGCCGACGGAAACCTGCCGACCGAGAACGTCTGGTCGACGGCCAAGTACCTCAGGCATGCGCCCAAGCTGTTCGAGGCCGCGCGCGAAGCCCTGGGCGACGACGTCCATCTGCTGCACGACGTTCATCACCGCCTGACGCCGATCGAGGCGGGCCGCCTGGGCAAGGATCTGGAGCCCTATCGTCTGTTCTGGCTGGAGGACGCGGTGCCCGCCGAGAACCAGGCCGGCTTCCGCCTGATCCGCCAGCACACGACCACCCCGCTGGCCGTGGGCGAGATCTTCAGCCACGTCTGGGACGCCAACATCCTGATCCAGGAACAGCTGATCGACTATCTGCGGGCCACGGTCCTGCACGCCGGCGGCATCACCAATCTGCGCAAGATCGCCGCCTTCGCTGACCTGCACCACGTGCGCACCGGCTGTCACGGCGCCACTGACCTGTCGCCGGTGACCATGGCCGCGGCCCTGCATTTCGACCTGTCGATTCCGAACTTCGGGCTGCAGGAATACATGCGCCACACGCCCGAGACCGATGCGGTGTTCCCGCATGCCTACAGCTTCAAGGACGGCATGCTGCATCCGGGCGAGCAGCCGGGCCTGGGCGTCGACATCGACGAGGCCCTGGCCGAGCAATATCCCTACAGACGCGCCTACCTGCCGGTGAACCGGCTGGAGGACGGGACCATGTACAACTGGTGACGGGGGCGTCGCGTCGCCTCGCGGCGGCGCGGATTTCCTAGGTTTCCAGTGTGGCGATATTGGTCTGACCTTTAGTGCAAGCGTCGGTAAATTGGCTTGACAATATTCGCGGCCCCGGTAGCAGATGGTCTAGCCACATAAGAAGTCGTCTCCGCCAAGGGCTGACGAGGGCGGGGAAACGATGCCGTTCAAGTCCATCCGCAAGCGCCTTTTCCTGGCCGCCGCCCTGGGCGCGGTCGCGTCGCCGGTCCTGGCCGCCCCGCCGTCCGCCGATCCGGGCGGACGCGGTCAGGCCTATGCGACCGTTCCGCCGATGAACCGCACGGTCGAGACCCGGCTGCTGCCGCAGATGGCCGTGCTGCTCGACAAGCTGATGGTCGAGAAACGCGACATGACGCTGGACGGCGTTCGGGTGTTCGACGCCGACGACAAGTTCCTGCCCGGCAAGGTGGCGATCGGCCTGGCCTATCTGCTGATCGACACCCCGCGCGACGACCCGAGGTTCAAGACCTACCTGGCCGGCTATCGCCAGATCGCCGACATGACGGTCGACGACACCAACAACACCTGGGGCGTCTACTACTACTGCCAGGCCCTGCACATGCTGCAGGAGGCCGGGCTGCTGGAGCAGGCGGTGTCTCCGGAAACCCTGGCCAAGCTGAAGACCAAGCTGGACTGGCGCGCCTTCGTCCGCCCCGACGACCTGACCCTGATCGACCTGCCCAACAACTATTACGGCGTGGCCTTCAGCGTGGCGCGGCTGCGCCATCAGCTGGGTTGGGAGGACGCTTCGGCCAGCGAGGCGCTGCTGGAGCGCACGCTCGACCACTATCGCAAATACTCAGGCGAATATGGCTTCGCCGACGAGACCGACGGGGAAGGGCGGTTCGACCGCTACAGCGTGCTGCTGATCGGCGAGATCAGCCACCGCCTGATCGAGGCCGGCATGCCGGCCACGCCGGAGGTCAAGGGCTGGCTGCGCAAGTCGGTCGACCTGATGCTGCCGCGCCTGAACCCGCGCGGCGAGGGCTTCGAATACGGCCGCAGCATCGGAACCTATGGCGAGACGGCCTTCCTGGAGGTGCTGACCGCGGCGGCCAAGCTGGATGTGCTGACCCCGCGGGAAAAGGCCATGGCCTACGCCTTCTCGTCGCGCGTCACCGCCCGCTACATGGACTTCTGGTTCGATCCGAAGATGGGTTCGGTGAACCTGTGGGAGCACGGCCGGCGCACCGACGAGTATCGCGGCAAGCACCGGATCCTGGGCGAGAACCTCAGCCTGGCCCGCCAGCACATCTACACCAGCGCGATCTGGAACGAGCTGGGCTTCAAGGACAAGGCGCCTGATCCGGGCTACGCGGCCTGGCTCGATACGCTGCCCAAGCGCCGGGTCACCTGGTTCGCGCGCGGCGAGCACGACCGGCTGGTGGTCACCCTGCGCGATCGCGGCCGCGTGATCGGTTTGCCGATCATCAACGGCGGCAAGAGCCAGCACGAAAACACGCCCTACTACCCGATCCCGTTCTCGCCCGGCATGCTGGCGGGCGTGGCGGACGGCGAGTTTCCGCAGCTGCTGCCCCGCCTGACCTTGGCCGACGGCTCGCGTCTGACGCCGCTGGCCTACGCCCGGAACGTCAAGGTGACCGAGCAGGGCGCGCGGACCATCGTCACCTATGAACAGACCCAACTGGACAGGCTTGGAGCCAGCGCGCCGATCGCCGACGACCGGTTCAGCGTCAGGACGACCTATGTGCTGGCGCCCGGCAAGATCAGCCGCACCGACGTTTTCACGCCCAAGGGCGGCCAGCCGATCAAGGCCGTGGACCTGTCGTTCGCCGCGTTCTCGAGCGCGCCCAGCACCAAGGGCGGCGCCACGACCTACGGCCAGGGTGACGTGCGGGCTTTCACGGTGACGGGGCTGAGTTGCACGTCCCGCGCGCTGAAGGACGAAAAGGCCTACCGCACGCCGACCGGCGACTTCGAGAGTCTGACCGAGTGCGCGAGCGGGCCGCGAACCCTGTCGGGGCCGCTGACGGTGAACTGGAGCTTGAGCTACCGCTAGGGCGGAAAGGCCTTGCGTCCTTCGAGGCCCGCTTCGCGGGCGCCTCAGGATGAGGCACGTAGTTGCACTGAATTCCTCATCCTGAGGTGCGAGGCGTAGCCGAGCCTCGAAGGACGCAGGGCGCTACTTCACCCTGACCAGGATCAGCGTCTGGTCCGGCGGGCCCGGCTGACCGTCAATGTCCTGTTCGACCAACAAGGTGTCCGGGTCGGTGCGGGTGACCTTCATCGACTGATGGCGCGAGTCCCGTTCGCCATGGGTGGTGACGGTCACCGCGCTCTGGCCGACGCGCTGCACGCTGATCTTCACCAGGTTCAGGTTGACCACGGCCAGGGTCGGCGGGCCGTCGAGCACGGCATGGGCGAACTGCAGGGCGGCGACGCCGGCCTCGTCCACCTCGACCAGGGTCCAGGCCAGGGCCTTGCCGTCGTCGATGGTGACGTCGAGCTCGCCGCGCAGCGGCGCGGGGCCGGTCAGGGCGGCGTTGAACTTCGAGCGCGGCAGGTCGATCGCCCAGCGTCCGGTCACGCCCATCGGGCCGCTGTACGACTGGGCGCTGGCGGCGACGGGCAGGGCGGCGGCCAACAGAGCGGCGCCGACCAGGGCGGAGTAGGCGCGAGCGCGCTTGTTCATGAGGTCGGCTCCGGATCAGGCCCGACGAGTCCGGGCGAGCGCTGTGACGCAGGGTAATCTGGCCCCGCGCGCCCGCCCGATCAAGGAGTCCGCTCAAGCCGTTTGGGGTTCAAGCCCCTAGAACGGCGAGAATTTCTCGACCAGCGCCTGGCCGCCCGGGGTCTTCTGGACGCGGCTGATGTCGCCCCGGCCGCCGTAGCTGATGCGGGCCTCGGCGATCTGAGTGTGCTTGATGGTGTTGGCCGAGGAGATGTCCTCGGGGCGCACGATGCCGGCGACCGTCAGCTGGCGCAGTTCGGCGTTGGTGCGCACCTCTTGGGTGCCCTGGATCACCAGGTTGCCGTTGGGCAGCACGCCCGAGACGACGGCGGCGATGGTCAGGCTGATCTTTTCCGAGCGGTTCACCGCGCCGGCCCCGGCGTTGGAGTTGGTCGACTTGGTGTTGACCATGTTGGCCGGGTCATAGCCGCCCGGCAGGATCTTCCCGAGGCTCGACTCAAGGCCCAGGAAGTTCGGCACGCCCAGCGAACTGCCGGAGGTGCGCGACGACGAGGTCTGGTTCTTGGTGGTGGCGCTGTCGTCGATGTCGATGTTGACGGTCAGGATGTCGCCGACCTTGCTGGCGCGCTGGTCGTTGAAGAAGGTGCGCGCGCCCGTGCGCCACAGCGAGTTGGCCGAGGCGGCCTGGGGCTGGGCGGCGTATTGCTGGGTCATCGGCGCCAGCTGGGCCGGATAGCCGACCGGCGCCAGTTCCGGACCCTTCACCGCTTCGGTGACGGTCGAGCAGGCGGCGAGCGGGACGAGCAGCAGGAGAACGGTGAGGGCGGGGCGCATCGGTTGTGACCTTCTCAGCGAGCGGCGTAGCGCAGCGTGTTGTTACGGTTGGCCTTCAGGCGCATCGCCCGCGGACCGACGGCGGTCGAGCCTGGTCCGGTGACCACGGTCTCGATGATCTTCTTGCTGGCGGTGTTCTGGACCATCAGGTTTTCGCCGATGGCCGCCGCCGCCATGGCCTTGCCCTGCAAGGTGAGCGCCACGCCGTCGTCCTCGTAGGTGACTGCGACGATATCGCCCGCCTTGATGACCTGCGGGGTCGAGACGTCGCGCAGGCTGGCGGCCGCGCCCTGGCGCAGCGGGCGTTTGGCGGTCATGCCGATCAGGTCGTCGGCGTCGCGGGGCGCGTCCGACGCGCCGGCGGCGACCTTCACCCAGACCAGGTCCTCGGGCTGGACGATCTCGCCGGTGGCCAGGCTGCGGGCGTAGGCAAGAACTTCCACGTTGCCGCGCTGGGCGCCGGCCAACGTGGTGTCGGAGCCTTGGCGGACGATGATCCGGCGCAGGCCGTTGCTGTTGGCCCAGTCCAGGCCGGCCCGGCGGGCGGCGACCTGAACCGCGCCGGCGTCGAGCACGGCCGACGGACCCATGCGGTTGGCGATCACCACGTCCGAGGCCGCGCCGGCCCCGTCGAACAGCTCGCCCAGGGTGATGCGGCCGTCGGCGTCTGTGGTGTCGGACCGCAGCGAGACGGCCTGACCGGCCAGGGCCGGCGTGGCGATCAGCAGTGCGGCGAGGGAAAGGGCGAGAACTTTCATGAGCTTACGACCTCAGGTTCGAGGTGGCCTGGAGCATCTGGTCGGCCGTGGTGATGACCTTGGAGTTCATCTCGTAGGCGCGCTGGGCGACGATCAGGGCGGTGATTTCGCTGACCGAGTCTACGTTCGAGGCTTCGGTGTAGTTCTGCAGCAGGGTGCCGAAGCCCGGTTGGCCGGGAGCGGCGATGTTGGCCGCGCCCGAGGCGGCGGTCTCCATGAACATGTTGTCGCCGATGGCTTCCAGGCCGCCTTCGTTCATGAAGTTGGCCAGTTCCAGCTGACCGACGGTCTGGGGCGTCGGATCGCCGTCCAGCTTCACCTGCACCAGGCCGGTCTTGGTGATGGTGGTGGCGACGGTGTTCTGCGGGATCGTGATGCCCGGCTGGACGGTGTAGCCGTCCTCGGTGACGATCTGGCCCTGGTCGTTGGTCGAGAAGTTGCCTGCCCGCGTGTAGGCGGTTTCGCCCGAGGGCAGCAGGATCTGCAGGAAGCCCTTGCCCTGGATGGCCACGTCGAACTCGTTGTTCGTCATGGACGGCGTGCCCTGCTCGTGGATCCGGTAGACCGAGCCGGCCTTGACGCCGCCGCCGATCTGGATGCCCGTCGGGACCACGTTGCCGTCGCCGGACGACTGCGAGCCGGCGCGCTCGATGGTCTGGTAGATCAGATCCTGGAACTCGGCCCGTTGGCGCTTGAAGCCGACGGTGTTCATGTTGGCGATGTTGTTGGAGATGACCTCGACGTTCAGCTGTTGGGCCGACATGCCGGTCGCGGCGGTGCGAAGCGCTTGCATCGTGGGTTATCCTTACTGCGGCTTGCCCAGGCGCTCGACGGCGCTCCGGGACAGTTCCGAGGTTTGGTCCATCATCTTGGCCATGCTCTCGTAAGCGCGGCTGACCTCGATCATCTTGGTGATCTGGGTGATCGATTGGACGTTGGAGGCTTCCAGCATGCCCTGATGGATCGCGGCGTTCGGGGCGGCCTGGGGGGTGTCGTTGGTGGTGTTGCGATAGAGGTTGTCGCCGTCCTTGCGGAACGCGGCCAGGTCGGTGGGGCGCACCACGGCGATCTTGCCGGAGCGCTCGGCGCCCTGGCTGACCGTGCCGTCGCGGGCGATGGTGACGGGGCCCTTGAGCGGGTCGAGGTTGATCTCGCCGCCGCCCTCGTCCAGCACGGCCGCGCCGTTCTGGGTGACCAGCTTGCCCTCGGGGCTCATGGTGAAGCGGCCGTCGCGGGTGTAGCGCTCGCCGCCGGCCGTGGAGACCTTGAAGAAGCCCTGGCCTTCCAGGGCCAGGTCGAAGTCGCCGCCCGTCTGGGTCAGGGCGCCTTGGCTGAAATCGCGCGCCACGCCGTCGTCCAACACGAACTTCACGGGGTTCGCGCCGCCGGCGGTGCGGGCCGGTTTCGCCGGCTCGGTGCGGACCATCAGCGCCTCGACCTTGAAGCCGGTCGTGTTGGCGTTGGCGATGTTGTTGGCCACGATGTCGAGCTCGCGGCGCAGAGTCATCTGCCGCGAAAGTCCCACATACAGCGCGTTATCCATGACGGTTACCGAGACGGCTGGCGCGACAAATGCGCCGCAAGTCTGCAAGCAACCCTCGTGCCAACTCAGAAAAGTCAGTAATTTCAACGAGAATGAAGGTTAACGCGGCCTCGGTGACCGAGTCTGCCGGGCAGATTCAGCCTGCGGCGAAATGGCCTTCAAAAGACATCGTTAACCATGCTCCACGCATGAGTAGATCGATAGATTCCAAGGAACCGCGCGCGTGGCCAAGAAACCTGCCCAGGAAGCTCCCGCCCCCGAAGGCGAAGAGGGCGTCGTCGAGGGCGAAGCTTCGGCGAAGAAGAAGCCGCCGATGATGATCATCATCGCGGCAGCGGCGGCCGTCGTGCTGGTCGGCGGCGGCGTGACCACGTTTCTGCTTCTGAAGCCCAAGCCCGACGCTCATGGCGAGGCGGGCCACGCGAAGCCGAAGAAGGAAAAGAAAAAGGAAGAAAAGGGCGGCCACGGCGCGAAGGCCGAGGGCGGCGCTCCGGCGGCCGGCGCGCCGGTGATCAAGGAAGGCCCCGACGGCGTGGTGTTCTACACCTTGCCCGACATCGTGGTGAACATGCAGGCCGCCGACGGCCGCTCCACCTTCCTGAAGCTGAAGCTGACCTTCGAACTGCCCGACGAGGAGACGGCCGAGCACCTGACCTCGAACCTCCCGCGTCTGCAGGACATGTTCCAGACCTTCCTGCGCGAAATGCGTCCGGAAGACCTCAACGGCAGCCAGGGCAGCTATCAGCTGCGCGCCGAGCTGCTGCGTCGCGTTAATCTGGTCGCCGCGCCCTCCAAGGTGAACGCGGTGCTGATCGAGGAGATGCTGATCAACTAGCCTTCGGGCTGGCTGAGGCGAACCGACATGGCGGAAGAAATCGACGATCAGGCCGCGATGGCCCAGTGGGCCTCGGAAAACCCGCCCGCCGAAGGCGGCGGGGTGGGCGACAACCAATTCGGCGACTTCAGCGGCGGGATGGGCGGCTGGGACGACGGCGGCGGCGACGGCATGGGCGCCGAACGCATCCTGAACCAGGACGAGATCGACAGCCTGCTGGGCTTCGACATGTCCGGCGACGGCAACGACGACCGCACCGGCATCCGCGCGATCATCAACTCGGCCCTGGTCTCGTACGAGCGCCTGCCGATGCTGGAAATCGTCTTCGACCGCCTGGTGCGGTTGATGACGACGTCCCTGCGGAACTTCACGTCGGACAACGTCGAGGTCAGCCTCGACAACATCAGCTCGATCCGTTTCGGCGACTATCTGAACTCGATCCCGCTGCCGGCCATCCTGGCGGTGTTCCGGGCCGAGGAGCTGGACAACTATGGCCTGCTGACGGTCGACTCCAACCTGATCTACTCGATCGTCGACGTGCTGCTGGGCGGCCGTCGCGGCACCGCGGCCATGCGCATCGAGGGCCGGCCCTACACCACCATCGAGCGGGTGCTGGTGCAGCGGATGGTCGAGGTCGTGCTCAACGACGCCAAGGCGGCCTTCGAGCCCCTGCACCCGGTGTCGTTCAGCCTGGACCGGCTGGAGACCAATCCGCGCTTCGCCGCCATCGCCCGGCCGGCCAACGCCGCGATTCTTGTGAAGCTTCGGATCGACATGGAAGACCGCGGCGGCAGAATCGAGCTTCTGCTGCCCTATGCGACCCTCGAACCCATCCGGAAGATGCTGCTCCAGCAGTTCATGGGCGAGAAGTTCGGCCGCGACAACATCTGGGAAGGCCACTTGGCCACCGAACTCTGGACCACCCAGATGGAGGTGCGCGCCGTGCTCGACGAGCAGCAACTGCCGTTGTCCAAGGTGCTGAACCTGCAGGTGGGCGACACCCTGATGCTCAACGCCACGCCCGACAGCCCGGTGGAGCTGCGCGCCGGCTCCATCCCGCTGACCCGCGGGCGCATGGGCCGCCGCAACCACTCGATCGCCGTGCGCGCTGACGCGCCCCTGACCTCGGCGGCCAGAAAAGCGGTTCAGAAGCTGAAATGAGTCTGACGGCCATCGCTCTCAACGGTCTGCTGGCGGTCCTGCTGCTGATCGCCCTGGCCTTCGGCGTGCGCCTCGAGCGCCGGCTGAAAGCCCTGCGCGACAGTCATGAGGGCTTCACCAAGGCCGTGGCCGACCTCGACCGCGCTGCCATGCGCGCCGAGCAGGGCCTGGCCGATCTGCGCGCCGCCACCGACGAGGCCGCCGACACCCTGGCCGATCGGATTTCCAAGGCCCAGGCCCTGGCCGCCCAGTTGGACGAGCGCCTGGACCGGCCGATGGTCACGCCGCCGCCGGCTTCCCCTTCAGGGACCGCGACCGCGCGCCCCGCCGCCGCCTCGCGTCCGATGCGCGCGCCCCAGCCGGAGCTTCCGCCGGAGACCCCGCGCCGCCTGCGCGCCGAGGACTTCGAAAAGCTGCTGGAGCGCGAGGCCCGCATCCCGCGCGACGCTCCGCCGCCGCCCGCCGCGCGGCCTTCCGCGCCGAAGGAAACTCCGCGTTCACGGGCGCGGATGGATGATGACTTGTTCGAGGGCCCGGAAGATCCGCCGCGCCCCGGTTCGACCTTTAGAGGCCGTCGATGAAAAACGTTCCGCGCATCCTGCCGATCATCGGGGTCACCGTCGTCGGCGTGCTCGCCGTCAACGCCCTGGCGGGCGCGAAGTCCTTTCCGGACATGCTGAGCGGCGCCAAGGCCTTCGCCGAGAGCGCGGCCAAGCCCGGCGAGAAGGCCGCCTCGGCCGCCGACGCCGGCAAGGACGCCGCCGCCAAGACGCCGCCGCCGATCTGCGCGCCGTCGTCGACCGAGTTGGCCAAGGAAGCCGGCCTGTCGCCGGCCGAGCTGCGCGTGCTGCAGAGCCTGGGCCAGCGCCGCGGCCAGCTGGACCAGCGCGAGCAGGATATCGATGTCCAGCTGCAGCTGCTGAACGCCGCCGAGGCCAAGCTCGACGCCAAGATGAAGGCGCTGACCGGCATGAAGGGCGAGATCCAGGGCCTGCTGGGCCAGGCCGACGCCCAGAAGGAGGTCGAGGCCAACCGCATGGTGCTGGTCTATTCGGCCATGAAGCCCAAGGACGCCGCCGCGCGCATGAGCGTGCTGGACGACAGCGTGCGCCTGCCCATCGCCGCCAGGATGAAGGAACGCACGCTCAGCATGATCCTGGCCAACATGTCGCCGAACGACGCCAAGATCCTGACCGAGCGCCTGGCCAACCGCCTGTCGTCCGAGGCCATCGCCAAGCAGCGCGCCGCCCTGGCCGCCGCCGACAAGCCGGCCGCCGATCTCTCGGCCCAGGCCGCGGCCGCGCCGCTGGCCGGCGCGAGCCCGGCCGCCAAGAAGGCCGGCTAGGGACAGGAGCGAAAGCGGGGGCATGAAGCTGGGGGCGTTTCTGAGATCGACCGTCGCGGCGATCTGCATCCTCGGGGTCGCGACCCCGACGGTGTCGATCTCGGCCGCGCCGCGTCATGTCTCGAAGTCCGCCCAGCACAAGCCCGCGCCGCGCAAGGCCGCCGCCCCGGTCGCCGCGGCCGGTCTTCAGGTCCGGATCGCCCAGGCCCCCGATTTCACGCGGCTGGAGTTCCCCGGTTCGCGCGGCATGCAGGCCCGTCGCGAGGGGACGGCCGTCGTGCTGCGCTTCCCGCGCGACGCCAATCCCAATCTTTCGTCCCTCAATGTCGGCCCGCCGCGCTGGGTGAAGGGCGCCCAGGCGCGCCATGTCGGCGGCGTGGTCGAGATCGTGGTCGCGCTGAGCGACGACGCCGATTTCCGGGCCGGCAACGCCGACGGCGACGACTTCATAAACCTGTTCGCCCGCCAGGCCGCCGCTCCGGCGCCGGCTCCCGTCGCGGCGGTCGTTCCAAATCGCCCCAATCCGATGCCGGCCGGCGGCGTGGTGCCGGTCAAATTCGACAAGGTCTCGGGCCAGGTGCAGCTCAGCTTCGACTGGGCCAATCCCGCCGGCGCCGCCGTGTTTCGTCGGGGCGAGGCCGTGTGGGTGGTGTTCGACGCGCCGGCCCGGCTGGACATCGGCAAGCTGCCCGCCAGCACGCCGCAGTACCGCAACATCCAGGTTTTCAAGGGGTCCGACTACGCGGCGCTGCGCATCAGCACCCCGCAGGGCGCGCCGTTCTACGCCGAGGGCGTCGGCTCCAACTGGACGATCGCGCTGGGCGCGGGAAGTCAGGACTCGCCCGATCTGGTCCGCGTGGCCCGCGACGACAACGCCAGCCCCGCCACCCTGACCGCCACCGTCGCGGGCACGACCCGGATCGTCTGGGTGGGCGACCCGGCGGTCGGCGACCGCATCGCCGTCGCCACCGCCCTGGCCCCGTCCAAGGGCCTGCCGTCGCGTCGCGACTATGTCGAGATGGCCCTGCTGCAATCGGCCACCGGCCTGGCGGTCGAAAGCTATTCCGGCGACCTGCAGATGACCGCCGACGGCGACATCGTCCGCATCGGCCGGCCCAAGGGCCTGCTGCTGTCGTCGACGTCCAGCGGCCAGGCCCAGGCCGACGCCGGGGCCGGCGCGCCCCAGGCGATGTCGATGCCGGCCCTGATCGATCCCGAACACTGGTCCAAGACCGGATCGGGCGGCTTCATGGCCCGCTACGACGCTCTGCTCGGCGCGGTTCCCGCGGCCGGCGGCGCCGACGGCAAGGGCGACGACACGGCCGCCCGCATGGCCCTGGCCCGCTTCCTGGTCGGCTCCAACCTGTCGTTCGAGGCGATCGGCGTGCTCAACGCCGCCGGCCGCGCCCACCAGACCCTGATGGGCGAGGGCGAGTTCCGGGGCCTGCGCGGCGTGGCCAAGGTGATGGCGCGCCGTTACGCCGAGGCCGAGACCGACTTCGCCTCGCCGGTGCTGAACGACGATCCCTCGGCCGCGATGTGGCGCGGCTACATCGCCAGCAAGACCGGCCAGTGGGCCGACGCCAACCAACGGTTCGCCGACGGCGCGCGCGCGCTCAACATGTTCCCCGCCCTGTGGCAGGCCCGGTTCCTGGGCGCCCAGGCCGAGGCGGCGGTCGGCGTCGGCGCGCCCGAGACCGCCGTCCGCCTGGTCAACCAAGCGCTGAAGCTGCCCAATATCCCGGTCGAGGACCAGCTGGAGCTGCGCCTGACCCTGGCCAAGGCCTTCGAGGCCAAGAACGATTCCCGCGCCCTGCCGGTGTTCCAGGCGATTGCCCGCTCGGGCATCGACCGCCTGGCCGCGCCCGCCACCCTTCACGCCATTCAGCTGCGCCTGGCCAAGAACCAGATCAGCGCCGACATCGCCGCCAAGGGGCTGGACGCCTTGCGCTTCCGCTGGCGCGGCGACGGGGTCGAGCTGGACACCATTCGCGCGCTCGGTCAGCTGCAGATCCGCCAGGGCCGCTATCGCGAGGCGCTGGAGGTGCTGCGCTCGGCCAGCAACGTCCAGTCCGACCAGCCGCAAGCCGTGGCGCTGCGCAACGACCTCAACACCACCTTCCGGACCCTGTTCCTCGACGGCCTGGCCGACGGCATGCAGCCGATCCAGGCGGTGGGCCTGTTCTACGATTTCCAGGACCTGACCCCGATCGGCGCCGACGGCGACCAGATGGTCCGCAACCTGGTGCGCCGCCTGGTCGACGTCGACCTGTTGGAAGAAGCCGCCAAGTTGCTGAAGTACCAGGTCGACAACCGCCTGAACGGCGTGCCCAAGGCCCAGATCGCCACCGACCTGGCCTGGATCTATCTGATGGACCGCAAGCCCGAGAGCGCGCTGGACACCATCAACGCCACCCGCACCACGATCCTGCCGCCGGCCCTCAACGCCGAGCGCCGGTTGGCCACCGCCCGCGCCCTGATGGGCCTGGGCCGCTATGACGCGGCGCTGGAGGTGATCGAGAGCGACAAGAGCCGCGACGCCGAGGATGTCCGCGCCGAGATCGCCTGGAAGCAGCACACCTGGCCCCAGGCCGGAGCCCTGTACGAACGCGCCCTGGCCGATCGCTGGAAGACGCCGGGCATCCTCAGCCCGGCCGATGAGTCCAAGCTGCTGCGGTCGGCCGTGGCCTTCAGCCTGGCCGACGACGACGCCTCGCTGGGCCGTCTGCGCCAGCGCTACGGCGGCTTCGTCGAGGGCGCGCGCAATCCCGACGGCCTGCGCGTGGCCCTGGCCGGCGCCGACCCGGGCACTCTATCCAGCACCGACTTCAGCAGGGTCACCGCCGACAACGAGGCCTTCAACGGCTGGGTGGCCAAGATGAAGGACCGCTTCCGGGCCCAGGCCAGCCGCAAACCCGCCTAGAGCCTGCCTAAGCGGGCCCTACCTCGAACCTTTGGAGCGTGACAGACGCCGAAACCGGCATCCACGTTCAGCTGTCACGCTCTAGTCGCGCGCGATCGTCAGGCTCTCCATCAGGTAGGGCGCGTAGAAGTAGTCGTGGATCGCCGCGATCTCGCCGTCCTTCCAATCCAGCAGGACCACGTAGCGCACGGCGGCCGTCGGATCGGCCGGATCGCTGACCAGCAGCGCCGCGCGGCCCTCGGCGACGCCGGCCTCGAACCGCCAGCCCGATGTCGAGGCGTAGTGGGTAAAGTAGACCGACACATCCCTGCGGCCCTCGATCCGCCGGCGATTGGCCAAGTCCAGCCGCACGTCCTCGCTGAGCAGGGCGCGCAGGGCGTCGAAGTCGCGGGCGTTGAAGCGGTCGGCATAGGCCCGCAGCCGCTCGCGCTCGGCGGCGTCCAGCCGGGGAGGGGCGGCGTCCGGCTCTTGGGCCAGGTCCTTCAGGCGCGCGCGGCCGCGATGCAGGGCGGCCTTGGCGGCTGGCGGGGTGAGGTCCAGGAGCTGGGCGGTTTCGTCCAGCGAATGGCCCAATACGTCGATCAGCGCCACGCACGAGCGCTGGGCCACCGGCAGGCGCAGCAGCACGGCCAGGCTCGCGGTGGCCGCCACCCGGGCGTCGGCGGCCGCGGCGGGGTCGACGATTTCGGTGAACGTCTCGTCGAGGACGACCTGGCGCTTGCGGCCGCGCAGGGCGTCCAGGGCGGCGTTGTGGGCGATGCGGAACAACCAGCGGTCCGGATGCTCGATCGGCTCGGCGGCGGGGAAGGCGGCCGCCGCCTTGGCCAGCGCCTCCTGCACCACGTCCTCGCCGTCGAAGGCCGAGCCGACCATGCGCGCGCAATAGCGGTGCAGGCTGGGGCGCAGGTCCGCCATCAGCTGGCTGAACGCCTCCGGGGCCAGGTTGCCGTCCGCCATGTGCCGTCCTCTCACGCGCCGCGCCGACGGCGGCCCCATCTCCAAGACGTCGGGCGGACGCCAAAGGATTCGCGGCCCGGAAATATTTCTTCGACCGAATCCTTCGGGCCGCCCGTCGCGTCCTTGGTCATGACGGCCGCATTCCGCGCCGTCCCAATCCAAGGATTTAAGACCATGCAGAGGGTTACATTGGTGCGCTACGCCGCCAAGCCGGATCGCGCCGACGAGAACCAGGCGCTGTCGCTGGAGGTGTTCGACGAGCTGAAGAAGGTCCGGCCCGACAACATCGCCTACGCGCTGTTCCGCGACGGCGTCGACTTCGTCCATCTGTTCGTCAACCTGCGCGAGGACGACGCCGGCGTCCTGACCGACCTGCCCACGTTCCAGGCCTTCGCCAAGGACGTGAACGATCGCAGCGAGGCGCCGCCGGAAGCCACCCGCCTGAGTCTGAAGCTGCTGGCGTCGTACGGTCTGTAGGGGCGGCCTCTAGGAACGATTCTGCCTTTCCACCCTGCCTACGCGGCCGCCTCTTGCCGGGGCGGCCGCGTTTCGTCCGTCCAGCGGTGAACCTTCGCGCGCGAAAAGCGATTGGTCTTCTGGCGGCGGCGCCCCAAACCCCTTAGTTAGACGCCGCGCGCGCGGTCCTGTCGGGACGTCGACACGAGGCGTCGGCGCCCGACGTTTTGAGGGCCGCTTGCATTGCTCCGACGGGCGTGTCATGACAACGTTGTCATAGGGTGGAAACATTGACCAAAGAGACGAAAGCCGATCAGACCGGCCGGGAAGTGCTGGTCCTGCTGGGTGGCGCGGGCGACCTGGCCCTGCGCATGCTGCTGCCTTCGCTGTACTTTCTCGAGGTCGATCGTCTGCTGCCGCACGACCTGCGGATCATCAGCCTGGCGCGTCATGACTATGACGAGAAGCGCTACGAGGCGCTGGTCCTCGAACACCTGTGCAAGCGCGTCAACATCGACGACTCGGCCTGGAATCGCCTGGCGGCCCGGATCGATTACCTGTCCGTCGACATCACCACGGAAAAGGGCGCGGCCAAGCTGGCCGAGAAGATCGGCGATCACGGCGATCTCGTCGTCTATTTCGCCCTGTCGCCCAGCCTCTACGGGCCGGTCTGCAACGCCCTGCAGTCGGCCGGCCTGACCGGTCCGCGCACCCGCCTGGTGCTGGAAAAGCCGATCGGCCGCGACCTGGAAAGCTCGCGGGCCACCAACGCCGCCGTCGGCGCCGTGGTCAGCGAGAGCCAGATCTTCCGCATCGACCACTATCTGGGCAAGGAGACGGTCCAGAACCTGACCGCCCTGCGCTTCGCCAACGTGCTGTTCGAGCCCCTGTGGGACAACAAGCACATCGACCACGTGCAGATCACCATCGCCGAGACCGAGAAGGTCGGCGAGCGCTGGCCCTATTACGACGAGTACGGCGCGCTGCGCGACATGCTGCAGAACCATCTGCTGCAGTTGCTGTGCCTTGTGGCCATGGAGCCGCCGTCGGGCTTCGATCCCGACGCGATGCGCGACGAGAAGGTCAAGGTGCTGCGATCCTTGCGGCCCTTCACCAAGGCCAATGTCGCCCACGACACCGTGCGGGGGCAGTACGTGGCCGGGGTGGTCGAGGGCACGGCCCGCGAGGGCTATCTGGAAGAGGTGGGCAAGCCCTCCAGGACCGAGACCTTCGTGGCCCTGAAGGTCGACATCGACAACTGGCGCTGGGCCGGCGTGCCATTCTTCCTGCGCACCGGCAAGAACCTGCCGGACCGTCGCACCCAGATCGTCGTGCAGTTCAAGGCGACCCCGCACAACATCTTCGGCGCGGCCACCAAGCATGAGCTCAAGGCCAACCGGCTGGTGATCTATCTGCAGCCCCAGGAAGACATCTCCCTGACCGTGATGACTCGGCGGCCGGCGCTCTCGGAAGAGGGCATGCGCCTGCAGGCCCTGCCGCTGTCGCTGAACATGGCCGCGCCGGGCAGCCGTCGGCGGATCGCCTACGAGAAGCTGCTGCTGGACGTGTTCCGCGGCGATCGCACCCTGTTCGTGCGGCGCGACGAGGTCGAGCAGGCCTGGCAGTTCGTGGACGGCGTCTCGGCCGCCTGGGCCGAGGCCAAGATCGAGCCCGCGCCCTACGCCGCCGGCACCTGGGGTCCGCACGGCGCCACGGCGCTGATCGCGCCGCAGGGCCGGGCTTGGAACGAATAGCATGGCGTCCCTCCCCAAGATCGAGGCCTTCGCCACCCGGGAAGCGCTGTACGACGCCGCCGCCTCGGTCGTGGCCGCGGCCCTGACCGATGGCGTGGCCAAGCGCGGCCAGGCGGGTTTCGCCGCCACGGGCGGCACCACTCCGGCGCCGGTCTACGACCGCCTCGCCGCCATGACCGTTCCCTGGGACAAGGTCGTGGTCACCCTGAGCGACGACCGCTTCGTGCCGCCGTCGCACGATGGCAGCAACGAGGGACTCGTGCGCCGCCACCTGCTGGTCGGCCAGGCGGCCAAGGCCAGCTTCGCCCCGCTGTATTTCGAGGGCGTCAGCCAGCAGGAATCGGCCGATCTGGCCCAGGCGGGCGTGGCCCGGGCCCTGCCGTTCGGCGTGGTGCTGCTGGGCGTCGGCGCCGACGGCCACTTCGCGTCGCTGTTCCCGGGCAATCCGGCGCTGGCCGTCGGGCTGGATCCCAAGACCGACCGGACGGTGGTGGCGGCCCCGGCCGGCGAGCCCGCCCCGGACCTGCCCCGGATCAGCCTGACCTTCCAGGCGTTGATCCAGTCGTCGCTGATCGTCCTGCTGGTCACCGGCGAGGCGAAGAAGGCCCTGCTGGCAGGGCCGGTTGATCCCAGCCTGCCGATCGCCGCCATCCTGAACCAGGACCGCGCCCCGGTCCGTATCCTCTGGGCGGAGTAGTCCTATGGCCTTGAACCCTGTTATCGCCCAAGTCACGGCTCGGATCATCGAACGCAGCCGCGAAAGCCGCGCGACCTATCTGGCCAATCTCGACGCGGCCGCGGCCGCCCAGCCGGGCCGCGCCAAGCTCAGCTGCGCCAATTGGGCCCACGCCTTCGCCGCCTCGCCGGCGGTGGACAAGGTCCGCGCCCTGGACGTCAACGCTCCCAACCTGGGCATCGTCTCGGCCTATAACGACATGCTGTCGGCCCACCAGCCGCTCGAAGAGTATCCGGCGCTGATCAAGGACGCCGCGCGCGAGGTCGGGGCCACCGCCCAGTTCGCCGGCGGCGTGCCGGCCATGTGCGACGGCGTCACCCAGGGCCGTCCGGGCATGGAGCTGTCGCTGTTCTCGCGCGACGTGATCGCCATGGCCACGGGCATCGCCCTGACCCACGACGCCTTCGACGCGGCGCTGTATCTGGGCGTCTGCGACAAGATCGTGCCGGGCCTGCTGATCGGCGCCCTGACCTTCAGCCATCTGCCGGCGATGTTCGTGCCGGCCGGGCCGATGACCTCGGGCCTGCCCAATTCGGAAAAGGCCCGGATCCGCGCCCTCTACGCCGAGGGCAAGGTCGGCCGCGAGGAACTGCTGGCCGCCGAGAGCGCCAGCTACCACGGCCCCGGCACCTGCACCTTCTACGGCACGGCCAACACCAATCAGATGCTGATGGAGCTGATGGGCCTGCACCTGCCGGGCTCGGCCTTCGTCCATCCGCACACGCCGCTGCGCACCGCCCTCGTGAAGGAAGCCGCCAAGCGCGTGGCCGCCATCACCCACAAGGGCAACGACTGGATCCCGGTCGGCCGGGTGATCGACGAGAAGGCCGTGGTCAACGGCGTGGTCGGCCTGATGGCCACCGGCGGCTCGACCAATCTGGCCCTGCACCTGGTGGCCATGGCCCACGCGGCCGGCATCATCCTGACCCTGGAAGACCTGGACGACATCTCCAAGGCCACGCCCCTGCTGGCCAAGGTCTATCCGAACGGCTCGGCCGACGTGAACCAGTTCCATGCCGCCGGCGGCATCCACTTCGTGGTCAAGGAGCTGCTCAAGGCCGGTCTGGCCCACGAGGACGTACTGACCGTCGCCGGTCCCGGTCTGTCGCGCTACACCCAGGAGCCGATCCTGGTCGACGGCGAGCTGACCTGGCGCGAGGGCGCGGACCAGTCGCTGGATCTGAACATCCTGCGCCCCGCCTCCGACCCGTTCAGCCCCGAAGGCGGCCTGCGCCTGCTGACCGGCAACCTGGGGCGCGGCGTGATCAAGGTCTCGGCCGTGAAGCCCGAGCACCAGGTGATCACCGCCCCGGCGGCCGTGTTCCAGGAACAGGAAGACTTCATCGCCGCCTTCAAGCGCGGCGAACTGGACCGCGACGTGGTGGTGGTGGTGCGCTTCCAGGGCCCGTCGGCCAACGGCATGCCCGAGCTGCACAATCTGTCGCCGTCGATCTCGGTGCTGCTGGACCGCGGCTTCAAGGTGGCCCTGGTCACCGACGGGCGGATGTCCGGCGCCTCGGGCAAGACCCCGGCGGCGATCCATCTCACCCCGGAAGCCGCCAAGGACGGCGCCCTGGCCTATGTTCAGGACGGCGATGTGATCTCCCTCAATGCCCATACGGGCGAATTGAAGATCCTGGTGGACGAGGCGGTTCTGCGCGCTCGCACGCCGGCGAAGACTCCGGCGTCCAAGCCGGGCTATGGGCGGGAACTGTTCGGCTGGATGCGGGCGGGGGTCGGCGCGGCCGACCACGGCGGCTCCGTGCTGTTTGCTTAGGATGAAGACGAAGATGAGCGGCTTGAACTCCATCGGGCTTGGCCTGGTCGGCGATATCGGCGGAACCAACGCGCGGTTCGCCCTGGTCGATTTCGATGGGGCCGATCCCCGGCTGATCGAACCGACCTCGTACAAGGGCGAGGACTACGGCACGGCCGAGGACGCCATCGAACACTATCTGGCCAAGATGGGGCTCAAGCATCCCGACCAGGCGGTGGTGGCCGTCGCCGGCCCGATCGAGCACGGCACGGTGCATTTCACCAACAGCGACTGGAAGCTGTCGGAGGACAGCCTGCGCCGGGCGGGCGGCTTCCGCACGGCCAGGCTGATCAACGACTTCACCGCCCAGGCCCTGGCCGCTCCGCGCCTGGCCCCCAAGGACCTGCGCCAGATCGGTCCGCTGCAGACCTCGGGCGAGGGCGACGTGGCGATCCTCGGTCCGGGCACCGGCTTCGGCGCGGCGGGCATGGTGCGCCGGCACGGGGTCGAGACGCCCCTGACCACCGAGGGCGGCCATATCGCCTTCGCGCCGTTCGACGAGGTCGAGATCGAGGTCCTCCGTATTCTGATGAACCGGTTCGGCCGCTGCTCGATCGAGCGGATCCTGTCGGGCCCCGGCATGGAGGACCTGCACATGGCCCTGGCCGAGGTCGAGGGCCGCAAGGCCGACGAGCTGACCGCCAAGGAGATCACCGAGCACGGCGTGGCCGGCGACGCCTGCTGCAAGGTCACGATCGACCGGTTCTGCGCCATCCTCGGCTCGGCGGCCGGCGACCTGGCCTTGGCCCTGGGCGCCCGGGGCGGGGTGTTCATCGCTGGCGGCATCGGGCCCCGCATCGTCGACCTGCTGGAAAAGAGCGAGTTCCGCAGCCGATTCGAGTCGAAGGGCCGGCTCAGCGACTACACCAAGGCGATCCCCACCCACGTGGTGATGAACCCCCACACCGCCCTGATCGGCGCGGCCGTGGCCATGACGCCGGACGGAAAAGCGGCCATTTCGTAGGGCTTTCAGGCCGACAGGGGTCGTTTCCGGTCGTTCAAGGCGAGTTTTCCGCGCGAAGTGGGCTCGCCTTGACAAGGCTGTCATGCCTTTATTGCGTCGCTTGTCGATTTTCCGACGCTTCGCGAGGCCGTCTTGAGTTCCAAGGTTACGATCCACGAGGTCGCCCGCCTGTCGGGCGTATCGATCAAGACCGTTTCGCGGGTGCTGAATCGCGAGCCGAACGTGAAGAACGACACCCGCACCCGGGTGCAGGAAGCCGTCGCGGCCCTGAACTATCGGCCCAACATCTCGGCCCGCAGCCTGGCCGGTTCGAAGGCCTATCTGATCGGCGTGTTCTTCGACAACCCCAGCCCCGCCTACGTCACCGACGTGCAACTGGGCGCGATCGCCCGCTGCCGCGAGGAAGGCTACCACTTGATCGTCGAGCCGCTGGACTCGACCGGCGACGTGGCGGCCCAGGTGGAGCCGATGCTGCACACCCTGCGCATGGACGGGGTGATCCTGACCCCGCCGGTCTGCGACAATGTCGCGGTGCTGGACGTGCTGGAAGCCGAGGGCGTGCCCTATGTGCGGCTGTCGCCCGACCAGGACCTGGACCGCTCGGCCCATGTGCGCATGGACGACGTGCGCGCCGCCTACGAGATGACCGCTCACCTGATCGGCCTGGGCCACACCGACATCGGCTTCATCAAGGGCCACCCCGAGCACGGCGCCTCGCACCTGCGCTACGAGGGCTATGTGGCGGCGATGACGGAGCACGGCCACGCCGTGCGCGCGGAGCATGTCGAGCAGGGCTGGTTCTCGTTCCGCTCGGGCTTCGAGGCGGCCGAACGGCTGCTGGACCGCCCCGACCGTCCCACGGCGATCTTCGCCTCCAACGACGACATGGCCCTGGGCGTGATGGCGGTGGCCAACCGCCTGCGCCTCGAGGTGCCCCAGACCCTGTCGGTGGCGGGTTTCGACGACACGCCCGGCGCCAAGGTCGTCTGGCCGCAGCTGACCACCGTGCGCCAGCCGATCCAGGCCATGGCCGCCGCGGCCGCCGACCTGCTGCTGACCGGCGCGACCCGCGCCGAGGGCGATTCGCCGCCGCCTTCGCGTCTGCTGGATTTCGAGCTGGTGGTCCGAGAGTCCACCGGCCCGGTCGGCTAGCTCGGACTCTCCGACGCGACCCGGGTCGCGCCTCGCGCGTTGAGCTCTTCAAGGCCGCCGTCCCCCATATTTTCTTATGGAGGTGGAAAGCCTTCGGAGTTGACGCTAAGTCAGCAATGGCGAATCCGGGCTCGGACCGCTAGACAACGTTGTCAGGCGCGAAATTCGAGAATGATGTTCGCCCAAAGCAAATCCTTTCGGCTCTGCGGTATTTCTCGCCGCATTGCAGCATTTTCTAACCTCTCCGGAGCAGGTTCATGATCCGCGCGCGCCGCTCCCGCATTGTCGCCACCATCGGCCCGGCCAGCAGCTCGCCGGAGATGATCGTCACCCTGGCCAAGGCCGGGGCGGACGTCTTCCGCCTGAACTTCAGCCACGGCAGCCACCACAACCACGCGGCCGCCTACGAGGCCATTCGCGCGGCGGAAAAGGTGGTCGACCGGCCGCTGGGCATCCTGGCCGACCTCCAGGGTCCCAAGCTGCGCGTGGGCAAGTTCGCCGACGGCCCGGTGTCGCTGAAGGCCGGCCAGGCCTTCCGGTTCGACAGTGATCCCACGCCGGGCGACGAGACCCGGGTGCACCTGCCGCACCCCGAAATCCTGGTGGCCATGCGGCCCGGCGCGACGCTGCTGCTGGACGACGGCAAGCTGCGGATGACGGTGACCGACGCCGGCCCCGGCTACGCCAACACCACGGTCGTCAACGGCGGCAAGCTGTCGGAACGCAAGGGCGTGGCCGTGCCGGACGTGGTGATCCCGATGTCGCCCTTGACGCCGAAGGACCGCGAGGACCTGGCCTTCGCCCTGCGCCTGGGCGTCGACTGGATCGCGCTGTCGTTCGTGCAGGCGCCGGAAGACATGGCCGAGCTGCGTCGCATCGTCGAAGGCCGCGCCGCCGTGCTGGCCAAGATCGAGAAGCCCCAGGCGCTGAAAGTGCTGGGTCCGATCCTCGACCTCTGCGACGGCGTGATGGTGGCTCGCGGCGACCTGGGCGTCGAGATGGCCCCGGAAGAGGTGCCGGTGGCCCAGAAGGTCATCCTGCGCGCCGCCCGCGAACGCGGCATCCCGGTGATCGTCGCCACCCAGATGCTGGAGTCGATGACCACCTCGCCGACCCCGACCCGGGCCGAGGCCTCGGACGTCGCCAACGCCGTCTACGAGGGCGCGGACGCGGTCATGCTGTCGGCCGAAAGCGCGGCCGGCGACTATCCCGAAGAGTCCGTGGCGATGATGAACCGCATCATCGAGCGGGTGGAGCGCGATCCGCGCTGGCCCGAGCTGATGCAGGCCGAGCAGCCGCACGACGACGAGGACGCCGACGTTCTGGTGGTCGCCGCCGCCCAGGCCGCCAAGGCCGGCTCGACCCGGTGCCTGGTGGCCTTCACCACCACGGGCGCCACCGCCCGCCGCCTGGCGCGCGAGCGGCCGCTGCAGCCGGTGCTGGCCCTGTCGCCGCGCATCGAGGCCGTGCGCCGCATGTGCCTGGTCTGGGGCGTGGAGGCCCGTGTCAGCGGTCAGCCCGACAGCCTGGAGGTGGTCACCTCCGACGCCGTCGCCAAAGCCGTCGAGCTGGACCTGGTCGGGCCCGGCGAGCGCCTGCTGATCGTCGCCGGCACGCCGTTCGGCGCCCCCGGCGCCGCCAATCTCCTGCGCCTGGCCCACGCGCCGTTCCCGGCCCGCAAGCGGTAACAGCAAGGCCGCTCATCCCGGCGAAGGCCGGGACCCAGATGGAAGGACCGTGGGGCTGACGCCAGGAGCACCGAGCTCTTCCAATCAACCTCTCCGCTATGGGATCTGGATCCCGGCATTCGCCGGGAAGAGCGGACTGTTTATTCGCTCACCGCCTCGTAGTGGCGCACGAACGGTTCCTTCTCGATCAGGAACTCGGCGTCGAAGTCGTAGTACTTGGCGCGCTCGAAATCCTCGCCGGCGAAACGCTTGATGGCGTCCAGATCGGTCCAGAAGGTCAGCATCTCGAAGTGCGTGATCTCGCCCTCGCGCCGGGTCAGGCACCAGGCGCCGAGATTGCCGGGCGTCGACTTGTAGTCGGGCAGGGCCACTTCGCGCATCAGGGTCAGGTAGCGGTCGCTCAGGGCCGCCGGCGCTCGGCCATGCCAATTTCGGACGATCATGCGGGCCTCCTCTCCAACACGCCGTTGGAGATAGGAAGGCTTCAGCCGAACGGAAGCGGCAGCAGGCGCTCGTAGCCGCGCCGCACGGCGGCGTAGCACTCGCAGGTGATGGCCTCGAGGCCGGCGCGGTCGAGGATGTCGACGACGCCGCGTCGATAGCGGATCAGGCCCTTGGCCTGCAGCGATCCGGCCACGGCCGTGACCGTGGTGCGCTGGACGCCCAGCATGTCGGCCAGGAATTCCTGGGTCAGGTTGATGGTGTCGCCGTCGATGCGGTCGCGGCACGACAGCAGCCAGCGGCAGAAGCGGGCCTCGACCCCGTGCAGGGCGTTG
The DNA here is from genome assembly GCF_001427165.1 of Caulobacter sp. Root487D2Y. Lineage (NCBI taxonomy): Bacteria > Pseudomonadati > Pseudomonadota > Alphaproteobacteria > Caulobacterales > Caulobacteraceae > Caulobacter > Caulobacter sp. Root487D2Y. The sequence goes on along the minus strand of NZ_LMFD01000009.1, from coordinate 174,818 downwards.
CAGGCCACCGACTGGATCGCGTGGCCGAACAGAGCCTCGTTGTGGCGGTCGACCAAGTCGCGCAGGGCGGGGCTGCGGGTCCAGGCGTCGTGCAGGGCCGAGGCGCTGATCCGCGAGGCGAAGCCGGGCGCCTGGACGATGGCCCGCACCAGCGACTGGCGCGGCGCCACCGCGGACATCAGGCCCAGGGCGCCTTCGCGGCCGACCGGCGCCGACTCGATCGCCGCGCCGTTCTCCATCAACGTCATCAGCGAGATGACGCAGTCGTGCGGGAAGTAGACGAGGTCGATCTGATCGCCCGGGTCATACAGGTGACGACCCTTCTCCAGCTCATGATGGGTGAGATGCGGCGAGATCAGCCCGAAATCCTCGGACGGCAGGGCGACGAGCAGGCGATTTTTCAAGGGTGCGGCGGTCCCGTCGTTCGAATCGATCACCGATATGCGGTAGGATTTGAAGCTATAGGTTGGAATACGACGGGGTGCTGTCGAGTAGTCGACACAAGTGCAGGACACTTGTCGGGGCTCAAAGAGCGCTATTAACTGCGTCGGAAACCCGACATTACAGGAATAGTTGATGCGGTCGCGACTATGTCTGCGAGGTGCATCCTGCTTGAACTTTCGTCAGGCAATGTCGGAAGCGGCGGTTTCTTCCGTGGCGCTGAGCGGGTCGGCGCCTGGCCCAGCCTGACCTGGTCCTTCGGCGCGATCGGCGCTCGCGACGGCTCTTCCTCCTCGCGCGAGGGAAGGGGAGTCGGCCTGGGCGAGGGCGGTTCCTAGGGTGAAGGTCGCCCCGCCGCCGTCATCCCGGATCGGCGCGCCGCGCGCTTTTCCGGGACAGCGAGAAGCAGCTGGCGGGATCAGAAACCCGACAGCCCGGCGTAGCGGTCACGATGGAACGAGGCCGAGCCGAACAGGGCCTCGGCCACGCGGGCGCGCTTCATGTAGAGGCCGGCGTCGTGGGCGTCGGTCATGCCGATGCCGCCATGCATCTGGACCATCTCGTTGGAGGCCAGGTGCAGCACCTCGGACGCCTTGGCCTTGGCCAGGGAGGCTAGCAGCCGGGTGTCGCCGCCCGCGTCCGCCGCTTCGAGGGCGGCCTCGACGCACGAGCGGGTGGTCTCCAGGTCGGTGAACAGCTTGGCCGCGCGGTGCTGCAGGGCCTGGAACGTGCCGATGACCTGGCCGAACTGGGTGCGGGTCTTGATGTAGTCCAAGGTGATCTCGAAGGCTGCGGTGGCCGTGCCCAGCATCTCGGCGGCGAGACCGGCATACGCGCGGTCCAGCACCGGCTCCAGGATCGCCCAACCCTTGCCGACCTCGCCGAGCACCGCGTCGGCGCCGAGCTGGACGTTGTCGAAGGTGATCTTGGCCGCGCCGCGGCTGTCGACCAGGGACAGGTGGGTCCGGGTCACGCCCTTGGCGTCGCCGGCCACGAGGAACAGGGTGATCCCGTCGCTGTCGCCCGCCGCGCCCGAGGTGCGGGCGGCGACGACCAGCAGGTCGGCGGCCTCGCCGTCGAGCACGAAGGTCTTGGTCCCGTTCAGGACGAAGCCGCCGCCGGACGCCGTCGCCGACAGCGCCGTGTTCAGCGGCGCGTGATGCGAGCCCTCGTCGACCGCCAGGGCCCCGACCGCCTCGCCGGTGGCGATCCTCGGCAGCCAGGCGGCCTTCTGGGCGTCCGAACCGCCCAGGACCAGGGCGGAGGCGGCGACCAGGGCGGTGGAGAGCAGGGGGGAAGCCACCAGGTTGCGGCCGGTCTCCTCCAGGATCAGCCCCAGGCCCAGGTAGCCGAAGGCCGAGCCGTCGAAGTCCTCGGGCACGATCACCCCGGCCCAGCCCATGGCGCCCATCTCGCTCCAGGTTGCCGGATCGAAGCTCTGCCTGGAGCCGCCGTCGCGCAGCTTGCGCAGCGCGCCGACCGGGGCGCTGTCCTGCGTCCAGCCTTTGGCCGCGTCGCGCAGCATGGTCTGTTCTTCGGTCAGGACGGCCATGTCAGGCTTGCTCCAGCTCGTGGTTTTGATGGCGGACGGCCCAGTCGAGGGCCTGTTCGAGACGGTCGTTGCCCCAGAAGAGCTCGCCGTCGGCGGTGACGAAGGAGGGCGCGCCGAACAGGCCGCGCTCCTGGGCCTGGCGGACATGGTCCTTCAGGCGGGTCTTGATGGGATCGGTCGCGGCGGCGGCCAGCACCGCGTCAGGCCCGGCGCCGACCGAGGCGATCAGCGGGGCCAGCACCTCGGCTTTCGAGATGTCCTGGTCGTCGACGAAATTGGCCGTGTAGACCGCGCGGCTGAAGGCCGGGGTCCAGCCGTCCTCCAGGCCGACGATCGCCACGCGGGCCGCGAGAAGCCCGTTGCGCGGGAACTGGCTGGGATGGACCAGCGGCAGGCCTTCCATGTCGCAGACCCGTTGCAGGTCGCGCCACATGTAGTCACCTTTGATCGGGAAGGCGTTGAACGGGCTGTCGTTCAACCCCTGCTGCTCGTGCATCAACGGTCCCAGCAGGAACGGCCGCCAGGCCACGGCCACGCCCGCCTGCTGCGCCAGGCGCTCGATGCGCATGGCGGCGGGGTAGCTGTAGGTGCTGCCGAACTCGTACCAGAACTCGAGCATCGGACTACTGATGGTCCAGCAGTCCGAGGACACGCTTGGCGACGACGTTGAGGTTAACCTCGCTGGTGCCCCCCTCGATCGAGTTGCCCTTGGCGCGCAGCATGGCGCGCGGCGCGGCCAGCTCGTCCTTGCTGAAGCCTTCGCCCTCCCAGCCCAGGCCCTGCAGGCCCAGGGCCTCGACCAGCAGCTCGGTGCGCTCCTGGTTCATCTTGGCGGCGGCGTACTTGATGATCGACACGGCGGCGCTGGGGCCCGAGCCGGTCTTGGACTCGGCCTCGGCGCGGCGCACGGTCAGCATGAAGGCGTGGGCGTCCATGCGGTGATGGGCGATGCGGGCCCGCAGGTCGCCGTCGGCCAGGCGGCCCAGGGCGTCGACCCCGATCTCCGCCTTGGCCGCCTCGACCACGTCCAGCCCGCCGCCGCCGCCGAAGCCCGAGGCCGAGATGTTCTGGCGCTCGTACTGGAGGAGGCGCTTGGCGATGTCCCAGCCGCCGTTGACCTTGCCGACCAGCTGTTCCTTGGGAACCTTCACATTGTCGAAGAAGGTCTCGCAGAACGGCGAGTTGCCGCTGATCAGCTTGATCGGCCGGGCTTCGACACCGGGCGAGGTCATGTCGAACAGCACGAACGAGATGCCCTCGTGCTTCTTGGTGGTGTCGGTGCGCACCAGGCAGAAGATCCAGTCGGCCTGGTCGGCGTAGCTGGTCCACACCTTCTGACCGTTGATCAGCCAGTGGTCGCCCTTGTCTTCGCACTTGGTCTGCAGGGAGGCGAGGTCGGAGCCCGCGCCCGGCTCGCTATAGCCCTGGCACCAGCGGGTCTCGCCGCGGACGATTTCCGGCAGGAAGCGCTTCTTCTGTTCCTCGGTGGCGTATTCCAGCAGCACCGGGCCCAGCATCCAGATGCCGAAGCTCATCAGGGCGGGGCGGGCCTTGAGGCGGCGCAGCTCCTGCTCCAGCACCTTGTTCTGGGCCTTGGACAGGCCGCCGCCGCCGTATTCCTTGGGCCACATCGGGGCGGTCCAGCCGCGCTCGGCCATGCGGTCCAGCCATAGTTTGGCGTCGGGGTTCTTCCACTTGAATTTCTTGCCGCCCCAGGGCGCGTCGTCCTCGCCCATCGGGGCGTTCAGCGACGAGGGGTAGCTTCGTTCAAGCCAAGCGCGCGTCTCGGCCCGGAAAGTCTCCAGATCGCCGCCGCCGAAATCCGCCATGGCCGTTCTCCCTAACTCGCCCGTCTTTGTCTTTTCGCGGCGCCGTCGTTCTCAGGGCTTCCCGCGTCGGCCGGCAGACTACGCCATGAAACGACGGGGGCAAGCCTATTCAAACAGGTGTTCGTCATGCGATGGGCGACCTTGGCGGGGCAGGCGCGCTATAGAAGACGGCGATGACGTGTCCCGCTGGGATTCGCCGATCAGGGGTCTTGATGTCCGCGCCGCAACTGAGACCAGCCTTCCTCGCCGTCGCGCCGACGCTGTCGGCCATCCTGGCGGCCTGCGCCGGGATCCTGCTGCTGGCCTCGGGCGCGACGCCGTCCGAGCCGACCCGCTTCGCGATCTGGCTGGCCGTCGCGCCTGGACCTCTGATCGAGGTCAGCCACTTCGTCTCGTCCATCCTGGGCCTGGTCCTGATCCTGCTGGCCTTCGGCCTGCGCGCGCGCCTGGACGCGGCCTGGTGGGCGGCGCTGTTCACCCTGGCGGGCGGGGCGATCCTGGCGCTGTTCAAGGGGCTGAACTGGGAAGAGACCGTCATCCTGTCGGCGATCATGCTGGCCATGCTGCCGTTCCATGAGGCCTTCCCGCGCAAGGCGGCCCTGTCGCGGATGGAGATCACGCCCGGCTGGCTGCTGTCGGCCGCGGCGGCCCTGATCGGAGTGGCCCTATGCGGCTGGTGGACCTTCGCCCACACCGAATACGCCGACCAGTCGGTGATGAAGACCATCGGCGACCGGGAAGTGGCCCGCGCCATCCGCTCGTCGGCCGCCGCCGCCATCGTGCTGATGGCCATCGGCGTCTGGCGGCTGATCTCGACCCCCGCCACCCCGCCCGTTGTCGATGACACCGACCCGGAATTCGACCGCGTGCGCGCCATCCTGGCCAAGGCCGAGAACGCCGAGCCGCCGTCGAACCTGGCCCTGCTGGGCGACAAGCGCTTCCTGTTCTCGGCCTCGGGCGAGAGCTTCCTGATGTTCGGCGTGCGCGGCCGCTCGTGGATCGCCATGGGGCCGCCGGTCGGCCGCGACGACGAGCGCATGGAGCTGTTCTGGCGGTTCCGCGAACTGGCCGACGCCCACGCCGCCCGCGCCGGCTTCTACGCCCTGGGCCCCGCCGACCTGCCCGACAGCGTCGATCTGGGGCTGGCGATCCAGAAGACCGGCGAAAGCGCCGCCGTCCCGCTGGAGGCCTTCTCCCTGGCCGGCCGTCGCCGCGAGGTCCTGCGCCGCAACTGGCGAAAGGCCGGGGAGGGTGGGGCGGCGTTCGAGGTCCTGCCGGCCGACCAGGTCCATACGATCATGCCCGCGCTCAAGGCGATCTCCGACGCCTGGCTGGCCCACCACGCCGGCGGCGAGAAGAGCTTCTCGATGGGCGGCTTCGACGAGCGCTACGTGGCCGAGTTCCCGGTGGCGCTGGTGCGGGTCGAGGACCGGATCGTCGCGTTCGCCACCCTGTGGACCACGGCGAGCAAGGTCTCGTTCTCGATGGACCTGATGCGCTACTCCGACGACGCGCCCAAGAACGTCATGGACTACCTGTTCGTCGAGCTCTTGGGCTGGGGCAAGGAGCAGGGCTACCAGGCGTTCGAGTTCGGCGTGGCCCCGCTGGCCGGCCTGGACGATCGCCCGCTGGCTCCGATCATGTCGCGCGTGGGCCGCCTGCTCTACGAGCGCGGCGAGGAAATCTACAATTTCCAGGGCGTGCGGCGGTACAAGGACAAGTACGACCCGGTCTGGCAGCCGCGCTACATTGCCGCGCCTCACAAGTGGGCCATACCCTTTTTGCTTGCGGACATCGGTCTGCTCTCGTCCGGCGGCGTCTCCGGCCTGACGAAAAGGCCGCGACCTAGTAGCGCGGGTCGCCCGTCTTCATCCCCAGCAGATTGAGGATATGGGCCGCCATCAGCAGGGCCACGACGGCGCCGGCCACCATCAACGGACGCCACGGCATCATGCGCGGACCCTTTAAAACATTGATCGGACGGGCTCCGCGCCAGCCGCAGAACACGGCGAACAGCAGGGCGGCGACGGCGACGACAATGGTGGTTGGAAGGTCCATTCGCCTCTCATGGCCTGCGACAATCGGCCATGCAAATCGTTAACGCGCGTTAACCACGTGCAGCCGAATCTTAGGTACACACGTTGAGAAGGTGTGCCTGTTAACCATCCACAGTTTATCTTGACCATAACTATATGTAGCGGTGGTGGTCGCGTTTACACGCTAGGAATCGGTGACTAGCGTTGGTTCCCAGGTGCATAGGGAACGATTCGGATGACGGCCGCGGCGCCATGGAGCGTTAAGGGGATCGACCCCAAGGCACGGGAGGTCGCTAAGGATCTCGCGCGTCGCTCCGGCATGACGCTGGGCGAATGGCTCAACCGCATGATCATCGAGGGCGAGGGTTTCGACGTCTCGGCCCTGGAAGCCTTCGGCGAACCCAGCCGTCCCTCCCTGGCGGTCAACAACGACGGCGCCAAACCTTCCTATTACGAGACCGCCCGCGGCGGCGCGCCGTCGCGCATCGAAGCCCGCGAGCATCCCGCCGACGAGGTCGGCCGCGTGGCCGTCGCCCTGGACCGCCTGACCGACCGCATCGAGGCGGCCGAGAAGCGTTCGGCCCAGGCCATCAACGGCATCGACGAATCCGTGCGCGGCGCCCTCCAGCGCCTGGTCGCCGCCGAGCGCGAGCAGGTCGCCGTGGCCGCCCGCTTCGAGGGCGTGGTGGACGAGATCAAGACCGACCAGACCCGCGCCGCCGAGCGGCTGCGCCGCATCGAAGCCGAAGCCGTCGGCCCGCGTTCGGCCGAAGCGCTTCGGGCCCTGGAAGGGGCCTTGGGCAAGGTCGCCGGGCACCTCTATGAAGGCGAAGCCCGCACCCGCGAGACCATCGCCCATCTGGAACAGCGCCTGGACAACCAGGCCGGCGTCGGGGCCGGCGATCCCTCGGCCCTGGTCGAAGAGGTCGTGGCCCGTCTGGGTCAGCGCCTGGAAGCCGCCGAAGCCCGCACCGCCGAGGCCCTGCAGGCCCTGAACACCTCGTTCAGCGCCCTGGACGGCCGTCTTCAGACCGTCGAGAGCAGCAATCCGGGCGAGGGTATCCAGAAGCGTCTGGACGACCTGACCGGCAGCCTGACCCAGCGCATGGAAGCCGCCCGCCTGGAGATGGCGACCAAGCTGCGCCAATCCGCCGACGGCCGCTTCGACCGCATGGAGCAAAAGCTCGGCGAGATGACCGCCCACGTGCAGGCCGCCGAGCAGCGCTCGGCCAAGGCCATCGAGCACATGGGCCGTGAAGTGGTCGGCATGGCCGACGCCCTGAACCGCCGCGTCCAGACCTCGGACGCCCGCAACACCGCCGCCATCGCGCAGGTCGCCGCCAGCATCGACCAGAAGCTGAACCGCGCCGACAGCGTCCAGGCCCAGGCCCTCGAGAAGCTGGGCACGGAAATCGCCCGGATCACCGAGAAGCTGGCCGAGCGGATCAGCAACGCCGAACGCCGCAACGCCCTGGCCATCGACGACGTCGGCGACCAGGTCACCCGCGTCACCGACCGCCTGAACCAGCGCCACGAGCGCACCTCGCAGGAACTGGTCGACCGCATCCGCCAGAGCGAGGAGCGCACCGCCCGCCTGCTGGAGGAAGCGCGCGAGAAGATCGACACCAAGCTGGGCGAGGCCCAGCGCCGCCTGGCCGAGCAGGCCGCCGCCGCCGCCGCCGCCGCGCCGCCCGCGCGTCCCGCCCCGTCGCCGTTCGACGACGGCGAGCGCTATTCGTTCGGCGGCGAGGCCGTGCCCGAGGACGTCTTCGACCAGCCGGCCGCCTACATGCCGGCCAAGGCCTCCACGCCGGCGCGCACCGCCGCGCCGGCCGCCTTCCAGAGGCCCGCCTTCGAGGCCCCGGCGTTCGAAACCACGGCCTTCCCGACCAGCGAGCCGCCCGAGCTCGAATTCGGCGACGAGGACTTCGAGGCCGCCGACGGCTTCACCTCGGCCCTGGAACCGGAAACGGCGTTCGAGCCGGAAACGGAATACGACAGCGATTTCTCGGCTCCCGAGTTCGCCGCCGCCGAATTTTCCGCCCCGCAAGAGCCCGCCGCGCCGTCGCGCCCGCTGTCGACGCGGGAAGTGATCGAGCAGGCCCGGGCCGCCGCCCGTCAGGCCGCCCTGACCGGCGACGCCAAGGGCAAGGACAAGCCCAAGGACAAGAAGACGGGGACCTCGCTGTTCGCCGGCTTCGGCGCCAAGAGCGCCCAGAAGAAGGCCAAGAAGGGCGCGATGAAGACCGCCCTGATGGTCTCGGCGACCGCTGCCTGCCTGGGCGTGGCCTCGGCCGGCGCGATCATGAGCCTGACCCAAGGCACTGGCCCGCTGCCGGACCGCGTGGCCCAGGGCCTGTCGAACAAGACCACGGGCGAGATCCGCACCGCCGAAACCGACACCAGCCCGGTCGGCGCCCGCGCCGCCGTGGCGCTGACCACGCCGGCTCCGGTGGAAGCGGCTCCCGTCGACGCCGCGCTCGCCGCCGTCGCGACGCCGCCCGCCGAGAACGCTCAGGCGCTCTACGAAGACGGCGTGCGCCGCATCGAGGCCAAGGACCGCACCGGTCTGGACAGCCTGCGCAAGGCCGCCAACCTCGGCCTGCCGCGCGCCCAGTTCTATCTGGCCAAGATGTACGAGGTCGGCGAGGGCGGGGTGAAGAAGGACCTGGTCGAGGCCCGTCGCTGGACCGAGCGCGCCGCCACGGCCGGCGAGGCCCGCGCCATGCACAACATGGCCCTGTACTACTACAAGGGCGAAGGCGGCGAACGGAACTCGACCAAGGCCGCCAGCTGGTTCCGCAAGGCGTCGGACCTGGGCCTGGTCGACAGCCAGTTCAACCTGGCCCAGCTCTATGAAGGCGGTTGGGGCGTCAGCCAAAACCCGACCGAAGCCTACAAGTGGTACCTGATTGCCGCGCGGTCGGGCGACACCGCCTCGCGCGCCCGGGCCATCGCCCTGCGCGCCCAGTTGACCGCCGAGGGCCAGCGGATCGCCGAGCGTTCGGCCAGCGCCTTCCGCTCTCAGGCCGCGACGCCGGTCCAGACCGTCGCCTCGGCCGCCGCGCCCAGCGCCGGCCTGGCCACCGCCCAGCGGGCGCTCTCCAAGCTGGGCTACTATCAGGGCCCTCAGGACGGCGTCACCTCGCCGGCCCTGCAGATGGCCATCGCCGCCTATCAGCGCGACCAGAATCTCCAGACATCCGGCGCGCTGGACGGCGAGACCCTCAGCCGCCTGTCGACCTGGGCCCGCTGAGCCCGACGATCGTTTCGATCGCCAAAGCCAAGCTTTCAAAGCTCGTTTAGGTGAGCATACTGCGATGCTCGTCCACAGGCTGTGTCCTGTGGTCAAATATCGTTCGTGGACCTATGGGCTGACCTCGGTAATAGTCGGTCCCTTCCGGGGGGAAGGGCGCGCGTCGGAGCTCGCGCCCGAAGGAGTAGACATGGCGTTCGAAGCAGCAGCGGCCGATCACACGCAGGATCGCGTGCCGGTACCTCCGGCCGTATGGGTTTGCGGCCTGGCCACGTTGCTGCCCTTCGTCCTCTGCTCGGCGCTGTTCTGCTACGGCCCCATCGACATGCGCCAGGTCGCGCTGATCAGCCTGCTGGCCTATTCCAGCGCGATGATGTCGTATCTGGGCGGCGTGCGGTGCGGCCTCGAGATCGAGCGTCCCAACCCGCGCTGGCTGACCCTGGGCCTGTCCCTGTTGTTCCCCCTGGCCGGGTTCGGCCTACTGCTGGGCGGCCTGAAGTTCGAGCCCGCCTGGCAGCTTTCCGGCTTCCTGCTGGTCTTCATCCTGCAATGGCTGTGGGACGTGACCAACCATGACGGTCCCGCCTGGCGTCCGCGCCTGCGCACCCTGCTGACGTCCGGCGCGGCCATTTCGCTGGCCTTCGCTTTGGAACAGGCCCTCCACCTCTAGACGCGCCCCTATCGGGCCGTGGCCAGCTTTTCCGTCGCCGCCGCGTCCGTCGCCGCGGCCGTGGTGACATCGGCCGGAGGCGCGGCGATCACGACCACCGAGGCGGGCTCCGGGGCCTTGGGCGCGTTGATCAGCGGCGTTTCCTCGTTGAGCGGGTCGGACACGCAGGCCAGGGCGACCTGTTTGCTGAGCTTTTCTTCCTTGGCGCCCTGTTGCATGCCCAGGGCGGCCGAGGCCACCGTGCCGGCGAACGGCACCACGGCGTTGCCGCCCATGCTGAGGGCCTTGCTGACCAAGCCGGACTTCTCGTAGTCGATCGCCTTGGCGCGAATGGCCTTGCAGGCTTCGGTGTCGTATTTCGGGTCCTTGGCGTCGAGCTTGGCCACGGTCTTGACCGGGGCCTCGCCGGCCGCGGCGGCCAGCGGTGAAGCCGACAGGGCTAGAACGGCGCCGATGCCGATCAGGATCGGTCGCATAACGGTTCTCCTTACCAATGTCCCGGGGATCAAACGCCCGGGCGCGATGGGTGATCCGTCTGGAGCGTTTTCGAGCGAAGCCGCTTCCGGGTCGCGTGAAGAAAATTCGTCAAAACAAAGATCTAGGTCGCGTCACTAGTCCGGGCGCAGCGACTTCCAGCCGACCGCGTGCACCCGACGGGGGCCCAAGGCGGCCGCCAGGGCCGGGCCGCCGAACAGAGGCGCGAAAGCCTGGTCCAGGATGTTCAGTCCGCCGGTGAAGGCCCCGAAGGCCGGCAGGACCAGGCGGCTGCCGTCGGTGACGAAACAGCGCCGCCGCACGGTGGCCCGACCGCTGGTGACGCGGGCCGCCGGATGCAGGTGGCCGGCCACCTCGCCGGGCTGAGCGCCGGGCACGGGCTCGTGGCGGAAGGTCAGACCGGCGATCGCCGCCTCGTCGACCACGTCGCCGGGCAGGGCGCGGGGGCCGTCCTCGTCGTGATTGCCCACCGCCCAGACCAGTCGGCGACCCACGGCCAGGGCGGCGATCCGGGCCCGGTCTTCCTCCGGCAGCCGGTCCTCGCCGGCCCCGTCGTGGAAGCTGTCGCCCAGGAAGACCAGGGTCGCGGGCGACAGCGACGCCAGTTCGCGCTCCAGCCGGTCCAGGGTCTCGCGCGTGTCGTAGGGCGGCAGCATCTGGCCGAAGCGCGCGGCGTAGCTGCTGCCCTTCTCGAAGTGCAGGTCGGCCACGACCATGGTGCGCTCGGCTTCCAGCCACAGGGCTCCGGAGTGACGCAGCACGGCGCGCGCCCCCGCGATCTCGATCCGCAGGCCGCCGCAGTCGCCGATTTGGAACGCCAGACTGGTCACGTCGTGGATACTCTCACTAGGTTATCGCTCCGCGATCAGGCATCAAGCCATCGCCTCGGCGATCAGGTCTTCCTCGGCCTCGGCCAGGATCATTTCCCCGGCCGCGTCGCCCGGGGCGCGTTCGCGACCGATCTCCAGCATGATCGGCACGGCGAACGGCGAAACATGGTCCAGCGCCGCATGGCGGATGCGGCCGCCGCCGATCCGCGCCAGCAGGTCGCCCAGCCGCGCCACGTCCAGCGAGCCGGTCGCCGCGTCGGCCCGGGCGCAGCGCAGCAGCAGGTGGTCGGGCTGGTGGCGACGCAGGACGTCATAGATCAGGTCGGTCGAGAAGGTCACCTGGCGGCCGGATTTCTCCTGGCCCGGATGGCGGCGCTCGATCAGGCCCGAGATCAGGGCGCAGGCCTTGAAGGCCCGCTTCATCAGGAAGCTTTCGTCCAGCCACGCTTCCAGGTCGTCGCCCAGCATGTCCTGGGCGAACAGCTCGTCCAGATCTAGTCCGTCCATCGGCTTCAGCGCCCAGATGGCGACCGCGTAGTCGTTGGCCACGAAGCCCAACGGGCCGATGCCCAGCCGGTCCAGCCGCCGCGTCAACAGCATGGCCAGGGTGGTGTGGGCCAGGCGTCCCTCGAACGGATAGCAGACCAGATGGAAGCGTTTTCCGTGCGGGAAGGTCTCCAGCAGCATCTCGTCCTGCTCGGGCATGATCGAGCGGACCTTCTGATAGTTCAGCCACTCCTGGACGTCGGGGGGCAGGGCGGGCCATTCGCGCTCGTCGTGCATCATCGCCCGCACGCGGCCGGCCAGATAGGTCGACAACGGGAACTTCGACCCGCCCCAGCTGGGCATCATCGGGTCCTTGTCGGGCGCGGGGGTGACGAACGCGTCGGCCCCGACCAGGCTGTTGAACCGCCAGACCTGGCCGGCGAAGATGAAGGTGTCGCCGGGCTTCATGGCCTCGAAGAAGCCCTCCTCGGCCTCGCCGACCTTGCGCCCGCCCATGGGGCGTTTGCCGCCGCCTATACGGACATTGATCATGGCCGGCGATACGATGGCCCCGACGTTCATCCGGTGGGCCAGCACCGCCTGGGCGTTGCGCGCCCGCCATAGGCCGTCCTGGCCCGGCACGATGCGGCGGAACTTGTCGTAGGTGCGCAGCGCGTAGCCGCCGGTCGAGACGAAGTCGACGACGGTCTCGAAGTCCTCCCACGACAGGTCGGCATAGGGGCCGGACGTGCGGATCTCGTCATAGAGGTCGGTCAGGGCGAAGGGTTCGGAGCACGCGCAGCCCATGATGTGCTGGGCCAGGGTGTCCAGCGTGCCGGTGCGGGCCGGCTCGCCGTCCAGGTGGCCGCCCAGGATGGCGTCGGCGGCGGCGCGGCATTCCAGATATTCGAAGCGGTTGGCCGGAGCCAGGATGGCGCGCGAGGGCTCGTCCAGGCGGTGGTTGGCGCGGCCGATCCGCTGGACCATCCGCGAGGCGCCCTTGGGCGCGGCCAGCTGGATGACCAGGTCGACGTCGCCCCAGTCGATGCCCATGTCCAGGGTCGAGGTGCAGACCACGGCCCGGATCTCGCCGCGCGCCATGGCCGCCTCGACCTTGCGGCGTTGCTCGGCCGCCAGGCTGCCGTGGTGCAGGGCGATGGCCAAGCCGTCGTCGTTCAGCTTCCAGAGTTCCTGGAAGGCAAATTCCGCTTGAAAACGCGTGTTGACGAAGACCAGGGCGGTCTTGGCGCCTTTGATGATCTCGTAGATCTCGGCCATGGCATGCTGGGCCGTATGGCCCGCCCAGGGCACCTTGCCGCCGGACACCAGCACCTCGACGATCGGCTGCGCGCCGCCGGAACCCAGGACGAGGTCAACGGAATGCAGTTCCTCCCCCTGTGGGGGAGGTGTCGATCGAAGATCGACGGAGGGGGGAGTGGCTGGCTTATCAAGATTCCCCCCACCGACGCTTTGCGTCGCCTCCCCCACGGGGGGAGGGCCGTTCCAGCCCAGCCACCGCCGCACCAGGTCCGGATCGTCCACCGTCGCCGACAGCCCGACCCGCCGCAGGTTCGGCGCGAACAGCTGCAGCCGCGCCAGGCCCAGCGACAGCAGGTCGCCGCGCTTAGACGGCCAGATGGCGTGGGCCTCGTCGATGATGACGCAGGACAGGTCGGCGAAATAACCCCGCGCGCCCTCCCAGGCGCAGAACAGGGCCAGTTGCTCGGGCGTGGTCAGCAGGATGTCGGGCGGCCGCAGGCGCTGGCGCTGCTTGCGGGCCTCGCCGGTGTCGCCGGTGCGGCTCTCGGCGACGATGTTCAGGCCCATCTCGCGGATCGGCGTGGCCAGGTTGCGCTCGATGTCGACCGCCAGGGCCTTGAGCGGCGAGATGTAGAGGGTGTGGACGCCCGCCGGCGTGTTGCGCGGCGCGCGCTGCGCCAGCTCGATCAGGCTGGGCAGGAAGCCGGCCAGGGTCTTGCCGCCGCCCGTGGGCGCGATCAGCAGGGCGTCGCGGCCCAGCCGGCCCTTCTCGATCATGGCCAACTGATGCGGCCTGGGCGCCCAGCCGCGCGAGGCGAACCACTGCTCAAAGCGGGGAGGAAGGGCGGTCGCCTCGGCCATTGATCGGCCTATAGCATGTTCCCGTTCCGTTTCCATGCGTCAACCTGCCTACGTTCGGCGTTTTGACAAGGGTGGTACGCAAGTCCATCCCTAGGTTCTGATCGTTAGGGGCGTACGAAGATGGGACGGATGGCGACGAGCGGCCTGACGGGTCTGGTCCTGGCGGCGATGCTGGCGACGAGCGCGCCGGTCTTGGCGGCGCCCGTTGGGCAGGCCGAGCCCGCGCGAGCCGAGCTTCTGCGCCGCGCCAAGGCTGGCGACGTCAGCGTCTACGACCGTCTGGCGCAAAGCTATCTGACCGCCGAGGGCGACCAGCGGGACGTCGACGCCGCGGTGCGCTGGCTTAACGCGGGCGTCAGGGCCGGCGACACCGCCTGCATGATCGCCCTGGGCAATCTCTATTTCGCGGGCGACGACCTGGATCAGGACGAAGCCAAGGCGCTGTCGCTGTACAAGGCCGCCGCCGCCGAGGGCGACGCCCTGGGGGCCTACAACGCCGGGCTGGTCTACGAGACCACCGCCGACGATCTGACCCAGGCCGTGGGCTGGTATTGGCGGGCCGCGACCGGCGGCGACCAGGGCGGGATGTACAAGCTGGCCCTGGCCTATCAGCTGGGACTGGGCCTGCCCGCCGATGAGGCTCAGGCCGTGGCCTGGATGCGCAAGGCCGCCGCCGCCGGCTCGGTCGACGCGATCAACGATCTGGGCTCGTACTACCTGCAGGGCTACGGCGTGCCGGTCGACGAGGTCCAGGCGCTGCAGCTCTATGTGGACGCGGCCCAGCAAGGCTCGGCGGTGGCCATGGCCAATGTCGCCGCCGCCTATCACAACGGCGAAGGGGTCGCGGTCGATCTGCAAAAGGCCCTGAGCCTCTACGCCCTGTCGGCCAGCGCCGGCAACCTGACGGCCTATTACGAACTGGGCCAGATGTATGAGGACGGCGAGGGCGTGAAGGCCAGCCGCGCCAAGGCCGTGCAGCTGTACCGGATGGCCGCCGAGAGCGACGACGACGAGGTGGCCGAAATGGCCGAGGACGCCGTCGAGCGCCTCGAGGGCGGCTCCTCGGAAACCCCCATCGCTTGAAGTCCTTGAGCGTCGGATGGTGGGTTCATCTTGATCCCGCCGTCATAAACGGGACAGCTACGCGTTGGGGATTCCCGGGGGGCGACGTTGCATTGGATATTGGTTGCCTTGGCGTTGTACGCTGGTCAGGCGGAGCGTCCGGTCTCGCCGCCTGCGCAGAAGAGTGTTGATAAGGCGCTCAAGATCGACGCCATCGAGGCCTTGATCCCGCTGGCTGAGGCCGGCGATTCAAAGGCTATGACAAGCCTAGGCTTCGCCTACGGCAAAGGCCTGGGTGTTACGAGAAATCCCGACGAAGCGCTGCGTTGGCTGCGTGCGGCGGCCAATAAAGGGCCGACGGCCAACGGAGGAGCGACGGTGGCCATGTATAATCTCGGCCAGGCCTGTCGCCTGGGCGACGGCATGGCCAAGGACGTCCAGGAAGCGTTGCGCTGGTACGGCGAGGCGGCGATGTACGGCGAGCCCCACGCTATGTTCAACCTGGGTGTCATGGCTGAAGACGGCGAAGGGCGGCCCAAGAGCGATGAGGATGCGTTTTTCTGGTACGGTGAAGCCGCGGACAAGGGCCTTGTCGACGCCATGGTGAACCTCGGGACCATGATGGCGGCTGGTCGCGGCTTTTCCAACATTCCCGCCAGCATGCAGTCGGCAGCCAAGGCTCAGGCGCCGATCGCGGCGGCGCGCTGGTACCGGGCTGCGGCCGATAAGGGCAGTCCTGACGGCATGTTCAATCTCGCCGTGTTGTATGAGCATGGCCTGGGTGTGAAGAAGGACCCTGTCCAGGCCCGGCGTTGGTACGATGCGGCGCGCAAGGCCAGGGCCGCGTCGTCCAACCCCTGAACCAAAGCCCTGAACAACGGCGCGCGATTCCGTTCCTTTTGTGTTCCGGAAATGCTAGCGATCGCGGGTGACTGCTTCGCCGCCCATGCTCGATCTCGCCCCCGCCCTGGTGGTTCTGCCCGGCCCGCGCGCCGGCGTCGCCGACGGCTCGGGCGAGGGCCGGGTCATGCGCACGCCCGACGCCCGCGACCTGTTCGAATATGGGCCGGTGCTGGTGGCCCACGCCGCGATGACCGCCAAGCGGCTGAACCTGCAGGCCCCGGCTCGCGGGCGCGGCGTGTTCGACGTGCTGGAGCTCTACGCCTTCACCCGGCCGGCCACCTTCTGCGCGCCGTCGGCCGTGGGGCTGGCCACGGCGCTGGGCCTGCCCGAGCCCAAGGGCGCGGCCGCCCAGGCCCAGACCCTACGCGACGCCGCCGCCGCCCTGCTGCACGAACTGGCCCTGACGCCCCGGCCGTCGCGCGAGGAGGCCCTGGCCGTCGCCGAGACCCTGGCCCGGGCCGGCTGGGCCTGGGGACCGGCGGTGGTCGGCGCCCTGCGTTCCGCGCCGTTCGGCAATCAGTTCCGCAGCTCCGGCCTGGACGTCTGGGCCCGCGCCACGGAGTGGGAGGACCAGGCGCCGCCCGGCGAGCCCGGTTCGCGTCCCGTCGATCCGGAACGGGCCAGTGAACGGCTGCGCGAACTGCTGCACCGTTCGGGCCTGGACGAGGTGCGCGAGGCCCAGGACACCTTCGCCCGCGAGGCCGCCTACGCCTTCGCCCCCCGCGAGCGCGAGGGCGAGCCGCAGATGATGCTGGCCGAGGCCGGCACCGGGGTCGGCAAGACCCTGGGCTATCTGGCCCCGGCCTCGCTGTGGGCCGAGGCCAACGGCCCTTCGGTGTGGATCAGCACCTACACCCGCGCCCTGCAGCGGCAGATCGAGCGCGAGAGCCACGCGATCTATCCCGACCCGCTGGTCCGGGCCCGCAAGGCGGTGGTCCGCAAGGGCCGCGAGAACTACATCTGCCTGCTGAACTTTCAGGAGCAGGTCAACACCGCCCAGCTGGGCAACGGCGATCTGATCGGCCTGGCGCTGGCGGCCCGCTGGGCCCGCGTCAGCCGCGACGGCGACATGACCGGCGGCGACTTCCCGGCCTGGCTGCCGACCCTGTTCGCCATCGCGCCCTCGGTCCAGGCCGGGCCGGCCAACCTGGTCGACCGGCGCGGCGAGTGCATCCACGCCGGCTGCCAGCACTATCGCGTCTGCTTCATCGAAAAGGCCGTGCGGGCCTCCAAGCGGGCCGACATCGTCATCGCCAACCACGCCCTGGTGCTGAGCCAGGCCGCCTTCGACGGGGCGCGGGCGGCGCGCGGCCTGAAGGGCGACAACGAGACCACCTCGCTCAAGCGCATCGTCTTCGACGAGGGCCACCATCTGTTCGACGCCGCCGACAGCGCCTTTTCGGCGGCGCTCTCGGGCGCGGAGGCGGCCGAGCTGCGGCGCTGGTTGCGCGGGCCCGAGGGGCGCGGCCGGCGGGGCAGGGGGCTGGAAGCCCGTCTGCTGGACATCATCGGAGAGCGCGAGGGGGCCCGCGCGGCCCTGAACGCCGCGCTTCAGGCCGCCGCCGCCTTGCCGGGCGAGGGCTGGTCGGGCCGCATCGCGCCGCCGGACGGCCAGGTCAATCCGATCGGCCCTATTGAAACATACTTGGTCTCGGTGATTGAACAGCTGCGGGCTCGAGTCACCGACCGTCCCGGCGCGGCCGAGCAGGGGCTGCAATGCGCCGCCCGTCCGGCCATCGACCTGGTCCGCGAACGGGCCGGCGAGGCTTCCCGGGCCCTGGCCGCCATCGAGGCCCCGCTGCTGGCCCTGGCCCGCCACCTGGAAGACGTGCTGGACGAGGAGACCGACACCCTGCCGACCTCGGAGCGCGCGCGGATCGAGGGCGCGCTGCGCGGCCTGGACCGCCGGGCCCGCATGACCCTGCCGGCTTGGCGCTCGATCCTGAAGGCCATCGACGAGGACGCGGAAGACGACCCGGAGTTCGTCGACTGGTTCGAGGCGACCTTCCTCTACGGCCGTGTCGTCGACGCCGCCTGCCGCCGCCATTGGGTGGACCCGACCGAACCGCTGCGCGCCGCGGTGCTGAGCCCCGCCCATGGCGTGCTGGTGACCAGCGCCACCCTGACCGACCCGGCTCTGGAAGACCCCTTCGCCCTGGCGGAGATGCGCACCGGCGCCGCGCGCCTGCCGCAGTCGCCCAAGGTGCTGCGCCTGGTCTCGCCGTTCGACTACGCGAAGAACACCCGCGCTTTCGTGGTCACCGACGTCGGCAAGGACGATCCGCGCCAAGTCTCGGCGGCGATGCGCGAGCTGTTCCTGGCGGCCGGCGGCGGCGGGCTGGGCCTGTTCACCGCCATCCGAAGGCTGAAGGCCGTGCATGAACGGATCGCCGCGCCCCTGGCCGACCAGGGCCTGGCGCTCTACGCCCAGCACGTCGATCCGCTGGAGGCCGGGGCCCTGGTCGACATCTTCCGGGCCGAGGAGGACGCGTGCCTGCTAGGCACAGACGCGATCCGCGACGGCATCGACGTGCCGGGCCGGTCCCTGCGCCTGCTGGTCTTCGACCGCGTGCCGTGGCCGCGTCCCGACGTGCTGCACAAGGCCCGCCGCGCGAGATTTGGCGGCAAGGGGTATGATGACAGCACCGCGCGCGCCCGCATCAGCCAGGCCTTCGGCCGCCTGATCCGCCGGGCCGACGACCGCGGGGTGTTCGTGATGCTGGACGCCGCCGCCCCGACCCGCCTGTTCTCCAGCTTGCCCGAGGGCGTGACGATCGAGCGCGTGGGCCTGGTCGAGGCGATCGAGGCCACCGCCGCATTTTTGTCGGAAGACCGTTCTTAATCAGCGCGATATCTGGTTTTCATAGACCGTCTGAAAGGGACGCGTCGCTCGGGAATGTCTCCGTTGGTGTTGTTTCGAGGTTGGACGGCCCTGGCGGCCGTGGTGTTTCTGGGGATCGCGCCGGCTGCTCGGGCGGGCGAGTTCGTGCGCGCCGATTGCCAGTTCCTGATCAAGCCGACCGACGCCATCCGCTTCGACACCGACGAGCATCTGCGCTGGTACAAGCGGTTCTGGACCGGGACCTGCGATCGCCTGTCGTTCTGCTTCCCGGGCTCGCCCAACTGGAACGACATCGTCGGCAAGCTGCTGGTCAAGGGCGGGCCGACCGAGCAGCCGACCCTGCTGCCCAAGGCCTGCCGCCTGGGTCAGCTGATCGGCCTGGAGTGGGCCAGGGACAAGGGCGTCCAGAAGATCAGCACCAAGGATCTGAAGCTGTTCAACGGCATGCTCGAGGCGGCCGGCGATCCGCTGAAGGGCGTTGAGGCCGTCGAGACGAGGGCCCGGGCCATGACCGGCCTGCCGGCGAGAACGCCGGCGCCCAAAAAGCCCTGATAGAGTCGCTCATCCGACGCAATGGCGTCGAATTCCTGCAACGGAACGCGCCTACACACCTCGCCCAAGGGGGGAAGTGCCAGGAGCGTTAGATGACCAGATCCCAGATCACCGCCGACATGGCCGTCGACGAACAGGCCGACCCCGGCCACGTTCGGTCGGCCCGGGCCCTGGTGCAGGGCGTGCGGTGGCGCAGCGGCCTGTCGCAGGACGAGTTCGCGCGGGCCTTCTGCATCCCCCTGGCCCAGTTGGCGGCCCTGGAGCTGGGTCAGGCCCGGCCCGACGCGGCCCTGACGGCCTATCTGCGGGTCATCGACCATGCGCCGGACGTGGTGCGCGAGGCGCTGGAGCGCTTCTAGGGCGTCCCAGCCGCACGGGATTTGTCGTCGGGTCCGCCGTCTGGCATGGAGGAGGCGAGTAGGGAGCTTTCGCCTCGTGACCGACATTCGCACCCAGAAGCAGCGCATGCTGGCCGGCGATCTCTACAGCCCCATCGATCCTGAGATCATGGCCGACCACGAGGCGGCGGTGGCCTGGATGGGCCGCTACAACGCCCTGGATCTGCCGCCGTCGGAGCGCCACGCCCTGCTGCGCGAACTGCTGGCGCAGGTCGGCGACCGCGTCAGCATCCGGCCGCCGTTCCACTGCGACTACGGCTACAACATCTCGATCGGCGAGGGGGTGTTCCTCAACTTCAACTGCGTGATCCTGGACGTCACCCAGGTGACCATCGGCGCGGCCACGACGATCGGGCCGCATGTCCAGATCTACACCGCCGAGCATCCACGCGACCCGGTCGAGCGTCGCACGGGCATCGAATATTCCCGGCCTGTGGTGATCGGCGAGAACGTCTGGATCGGCGGCGGTTCGATCATTCTGCCCGGCGTGACGGTCGGCGACGACGCCATCATCGGGGCCGGCAGCGTGGTCACCCGCGACGTGCCCAAGGGCGCGACGGTGGTGGGCAATCCGGCGCGGGTCCGGGGCAAGTAGTTCACCGGGAGAAGTAGGGGACACACACCCACCCGAAAGCATCGCCAGACTTTCGCTGGCCTTGCCGTGGGTGTGTGTCCCCAAAGTCAGCCGAGGCCTACTTCGCCTTCACCGGAATCCACGCCTCCAGCCCGCCCTCGCCGGTGCGCGGATCGAACTCCGGTCCATAGCGCTCGAAGAACGGTGCGTCGGCCGGCTCGTAGTCCGACTCCGGCAGCCACTGCGTGTAGATGGTGTGCATGGTCCGGCGGATGGTCGAGACGTGCCCGGCGTGGTGGAACACCGCGTAGAGCTGGGCTGGGATCCGCACCGACACGAAGCCCTCGGGCAGGTCGGAGAAGTCGGCCACCTCGACGCCGCTGACATAGTCGAAATTGCCCAGGTCGTCGCCGTTCAGCACGACGCCGTAGGCCACGTTCCCGAGCTCGCCCGGGATGTGGCCGATATGCTCGCCGAAGCGCTGCCACTGGGCGGGGATGCCGCCGGGGCCCTCGCAGCCGTAGCGGCCGGTCAGGCCGGCGATCAGCAGGGCGCGGCCCTGTTCGAGGCGCGGCGGGGGAAGGTCGGTTCGAAGGCTTGTGTCCAGCACGATGGGCTCCACGAGCTGCAGGGTTTCCAGGTCGCGCGCCGCGCGCACCTGCTCGGGGGTGATCCCGAACTGGTCGCCGAACGCGCGGGTGAACGCCTCGTGCGAGCCGTAGCCGGCCTCCAGGGCCACCGACAGGATGTCGGGAGCCCCTTGCGCCAACCGCCGCGCGGCCTCCGTCAGCCGTCGCGCCCGCAGATAGCCGATCACCGGACGGCCGGTGGCGACCACGAAGGCGCGGGACATGTGGAAGCGCGAGACCCCGCCGCTTTGAGCGATCTCGTCCAGGTCCAGAGGCTGGGCGGAATGGCTCTCGATGAACCAGATAGCTTGCTCGACGGGGTTCATGAACGGGTCTCGTGACGAAGCGAGCGGAAGAGATAGCGCGTCGGTCCGGGCGGCATTTGATCGGGATTGCGGCGGCCGTCGCAAGCCGTCAGAGCAGGGTCCGCTGCGCCGGCTCCGCCGCTTCGGCCGGGGGCGCTTCGCCTCGACGGCGCAGCTCGGTCTCGGCGCTGAAGCGGAGGTTCGGGTCGCGGTCCTGGGCCAGCGCCTGCAGCACGTCGGCGGCGAGACGATCCCAGGGCTTGCCGCGCTCGGGACCAGTCGGCACGCGCGGCAGCAGGCCCGGCTCGCGGCTCCAGGCCAGGAGTTGCTCCAACGAGGCCTGATTGAGCATGTCGCGCAGATGGTGGGCCGTGACATAGGCGTCCGGCAGGGCTCGGTGCGCCGGCAGGCCCAGCTCTCGGATCAGCCCCTCGGGCATGCGCTGATAGCGCAGCATCTGGTTGGAGAAGCTGGTCAGGTGCGGCCATAGCCGCAGGGCGCATTTCCAGGTGCAGATCCAGGGGGCGCCGCCCGTGAACCTTGGCGTGCAGTATCGCTGCTCGAAAGCCGCGCGGTGGGCGGCCAGCGCCCGGATTTCGCCTTCGGGCTTCAGGACGTCGGCCGCGACATCCTTCCAGAACGGCGCGCCGGCGACGTCGGCGTCGATGATGTGGTGGACCGCCATCGTCTCGGGCGTGATCGGGCGACCGGGATTGACCAGTCGCGATCCGCGCTCCTCATCGACGCGCCAGCGGCCGTTCGAGCCCAGGGTGACGTCCTGCCAGCCGATCTCACAGACGTCGTGCGGACCGTTTCCGGCGGTCTCCAGATCGACGACGCGGACACGGGGAGTGAGCATCAGCTGAATATGGGGGCGGTGGCGCTCGATCCAACGTGCGATTCGACCCGGCGATCAGACCGTCAGCGCGCGCGGGGAGCCGGCGGCAGGCGGAACAGCCAGCCGGCGATCGGACGCCCGGGGATCTCGTGCTTCATCCAGATGCGGGCACCGCCGTCGAACACCGTGAAGCTGTTGTTGCCCAGGCTGGGTCCGAAGTTCAGGACGCCCGTCGTTCCGTCGGCGTTGGAGGTGCAGGTCACCCCGGCATAGGGGCTCTGGACCGCCGCCGTGCTGGCGGGATCATAGCCGATCACGCCGCGCCCGGCGCCCACGCCGCTGGCGTCGAACGTCAGGCTGGAGCCGGCGAAGGCGTCCGGATAGGCGTCGAACTTGCCGCGCATGATCCCGGCATAGGTGGCGTTCTTCAGGGTGTCGCAGGCCGCGGCGTGGGCCGCGCAGGGCAACAGGAGAGCGACCGCGGTCGCGATCAGGGCGGCGGATTTCAAGGCGAGTCCTCCAGGGGTTTTCGACCTCTGGTGACGCTCGGCCCTCTCTCCAGCCCCGTCAATCAGCCGGATTCCGGTCTCGCCTCAGGCCTTTTCCACGAAGCTGTCGATCACCTTCTTGTCGCCGGCCTTGTCGAACGACACCGACAGCTTGTTGCCCTCGACGCCGGTGACCTTGCCGTAGCCGAACTTGACGTGGAACACCCGGTCGCCGCGCGTATAGGCGCTGGCCGCCGAACTGGCCGAAACCGCCACCAGCCGGCCTTCGCCCTCGATCGGGGCCGAGCGCGCGGCCGAGCCGCCGCTGCGCCAGCTCGCGCCGCGCTCGCCGAAACCGGAGGCGCGCTCCTGGGCCCGCTTCCAGCCGGGACTGTCATAGCTGCCGGCGGTGAAGGTGCTGGTCCCCGGGTCGTCCCAGCGCGACGACACGGTCTGTTGCATGCCCGGCCCGCCGCCGTAATAGCCGGTCTCCGAGGCCGCATCGACGTGGGCCAGGGGCAGTTCATCGACGAACCGCGACGGCAGCTGGCTGGTCCAGCGGCCATAGACCTGGCGGTTGGCCACGAAGCTGATCCGGGCCTCCTCGCGGGCCCGGGTGATGCCGACATAGGCCAGGCGGCGCTCTTCCTCCAGGCCCTTCTCGCCCTTGTCGTCCATGCTGCGCTGGCTGGGGAACACGCCTTCCTCCCAGCCGGGCAGGAAGACCAGCGGGAACTCCAGCCCCTTGGCCGAGTGCAGGGTCATGATCCACACCGCGTCGTCGCCGGCGCCCTTGTCCAGGTCCATGACCAGCGACACGTGCTCCAGATAACCTTCGAGCGTGTCGAAGGCGCTCATCGACTGGACCAGCTCCTTCAGGTTCTCCAGCCGCGTCTGGCTGGTCGGACCCTTGTCCAGGCGCAGGGCGTCGGTGTAGCCGCTCTCCTCCAGCACCGCCTCCATCACCCGCTGGTGCGGGGTGTTGGCGGCCAGGGCCCGCCAGCGGTCCAGGTCGCGCAGGAAGTTGCTGAGCGCCGTGCGCGTGCGGGCCGGCAGGTCGTCGCTTCCGATGATCACCCGGGCGGCGTCGACCGTGGAGATCCCTTCCAGCCGGGCGATCTGCAGCAGCTTCTGCACCGAGGTGTCGCCGACGCCGCGCTTGGGCGTGTTGACGATCCGCTCGAAGGCCAGGTCGTCGTCCGGCGACTGGATCAGGCGCAGATAGGCGTGGGCGTCGCGGATCTCGGCGCGCTCGAAGAACCGCGGGCCGCCGACCACCTTGTAGGGGATCTGCAGCATCACGAACCGCTCTTCGAAGGCCCGCATCTGGAACGAGGCGCGCACCAGTATGGCCATGTGACTGTACTTGCGGCCCGCCCGCTTGGCCTTCTCGATCTCGTCGGCGACCATCCGGCTCTCGGCCTCGCCGTCCCAGACGCCGCTGACCTTGACCTTCTCGCCGCCCGAGGCCTCGGTCCACAGGGTCTTGCCCAACCGGCTCTTGTTGGCGTCGATCAGGCCCGAGGCGGCGGCCAGGATGTGCTCGGTGGAGCGGTAGTTGCGCTCCAGCTTGATCACCTTGGCGCCGGGGAAGTCGCGCTCGAAGCGCAGGATGTTGTCGACCTCGGCCCCCCGCCAGCCATAGATCGACTGGTCGTCGTCGCCCACGCAGCAGACGTTCTGGCGGCCCTGGGCCAGCAGCCGCAGCCACAGGTACTGGGCGACGTTGGTGTCCTGGTACTCGTCGACCATCACGTACTGGAAGCGCCGCTGGAATTCGGCCAGCACGTCCGGATTGGCCGTGAAGATGGTGATGTTGTGCAGCAGCAGGTCGCCGAAGTCGCAGGCGTTCAGGATGCGCAGCCGCTCCTGGTACTGGCGATAGAGGGTGATCCCCCGGCCGTTGGCGAACTCGCCGGCCTCGCTTTGCGGCACGCGGTCGGGCGTCCAGCCGCGGTTCTTCCAGGTGTCGATCAGCCCGGCCAGGGCGCGCGGCGTCCAGCGCTTGGCGTCGATGTCGGCGGCCTCGATCAGCTGCTTGAGCAGCCGTTCCTGGTCGTCGGTGTCGATGATCGTGTAGCTGGATTTCAGTCCCACCAGCTCGGCGTGGCGGCGCAGGATCTGGGCGGCCACCGAGTGGAAGGTGCCCAGCCAGCGCAGGCCCTCGGCCTCGTCGCCGATGATGTGGGTGATCCGCTCGCGCATCTCGCGGGCGGCCTTGTTGGTGAAGGTGACGACCAGCAGCTCCCACGGCCGGGCGCGGCCGGTGGCCAGGATGTGGGCCAGGCGGGTGGTCAGCACCCGGGTCTTGCCGGTGCCGGCGCCGGCCAGCACCAGCACGGGACCCTCGGTCGCCTCGACGGCGGCGCGCTGTTCGGGGTTCAGCCCCTCCAGATAGTTCGGCGTGGGACCGCCGCCGTCCGGTCCGCGCGGGCGGGCCAGGTCGGAGATGCGCGGAGCGGGGAGATCACCGGGGAAGTCGCCGGGGATGCCGGGGAACTTGGACGAGTCGAAGCCTTGAGACATGGAACATATGTAGCACAAAGTTCGTCCGGCTTAAGCCCTCGCGCCCATCCGCCGCGCCGGCGTCGCGCTTCCCGCCGGAACCTCGACCTCCACCTCCCGTTTGTTCGGCGGGGATGGAAATCACAGGAGACGAAAGTGGCTGAAGAAACCAATACGAGCGGCGGCGGCGGGACCGGCATGGCGTTCATCATCGGCGCCCTAGTGGTGGTCGTGGCGGTGATCGCTTACTTCGTCTTCACCGGCGGCGTGAGCCACAAGAAGACCGTCGACGTCAATGTTTCCGCGCCGCAGCTCGACGCGCCCAAGGTTCCGGACGCGCCCAAGCCGGCCGGCTAGGGGAGGGCGCCATGGCGCGTCGCGACGACATCCGGCCCCAGCATCTGGGCGTGGCCGGTCTGACGTTGCTGGGGGTGCTGCTGCTGATCGCCGCCCTGGTGATCGGCGGCTGGCGCTCCGGCCTGCTGACCGTGCGGACGGCCGATCTGTCGATGCAGATGCCGAAGGCGCCGGCCCTGCCTCGGCGAACGCCCATCCCGGAGCCTATTCCGCTGCCCAAGCCCGGTCCGGGCGTGGCGCAGAGCTAGACCGTTCCGCCCTCGCCGGCCTGGGCATGCAGCAGGGCGAACACCCGGCAGGCCGAGGCCAGCGGGCGCTCGCCGCGCCCGGCGTCTATGCGCTGGATCAGGCCGGCGACGCTGATCTTGTCCGCGCTGGCCGCCGCCTGCAGCACGGTCCAGAACTCGGGCTCCAGGGCCAGAGAGGTCGCGTGGCCGGCCAGGTTGATCGAACGCTTCTTCAGACTGCCCATCATGCCCATCCCCTGTTGCTGTCTGATCACGTCGCAGATCGGGGGTCGCTGAACCCTCTTGAATAAAAATGACGCCATGTCATCTTTATCGGGTTCAGCAGGAGCATGCCTTATGATCGCAGCCACGCAAGTGCTCGGTGGGCCAAAGTCGCGCCAACCGATGCAGCGGGGGCGTCAGTCGTTCAACCTGCAGCCTTTGCGGGCGCTTCGGGCTGTCCGGCGCCTGATCGCCGACAAGGAGGACACCGCCCAGGTGTTCGAGATCATGCGCGCCCTGGCGGGCAACGCGATCCCGAAGGGCTACCGTCGCCTGCTGAGCACGCCCGAGGGCGGCCGCATCGCCTACGAACACGACGAGTTCGCCGAGCGGCTGTCGGATCCGGTCTGGCTGGCGCAGTTCGGTCCGGGCACGGTCGGCGCCGCCTATCGCGACTTCATCGCGCCGCGCGGCCTGTCGGCGGAAGGCCTGGCCGAGGAGAGCCGCAAGATTCCCGAGTCCGACGTCGACGCCGCCCATCCGCTGGCCTGGTACGCCCGGCGCATGCGCGACGTGCACGACGTCTGGCACGTGCTGACCGGCTACGGCACCGACGCCCTGGGCGAGGTCTGCGTGGTGGCCTTTTCGTACGCCCAGACCCGGAGCCTGGGCTTCGCGGTCATCGCCCTGGCCGGCGCGCGCCAGTTCCAGAAGGCCAGGCTGGGCCAGCCCTACGGCAAGGCCGTGCGCGAGGCCTGGCGCAACGGCCGCTCGGCCGCCTGGCTGCCGGCGGTCGACTATCCCGCCCTGTTCGCCATGCCGCTGGACGAGGCGCGCCGGACCTACAAGGTCGCGCCGAACACCGCCTATCAGGCCATCCCGCCCCAGTATCGCGACCGCATCGCCGAGGCCGCGTGACCACCGAGATCCGAGCGGCGGCCAACCGCGCGGTCGCCGAGCGCTACGCCAAGGCGTGGGCGGCGGGCGACCTGGCGGCTTTGCGCGCCTGCTATCATCCGGACTTCACCCTGCACTATTTCGGCGATCACCCGCTGACCGGCGACCATGTCGGCCTGGCCGCCGCCTTGGCGACCCTTGCCGAGGTCAGCCGTCGCACGCGCCGCAAGCTGGTCCGCATCGTCGATGTGACCGCCGGACCGGAGCGGGCCGTGGTGATCGCCCGCGAGGCCTTCGAGCGCGACGGCGTCGTCACCGAGCTGGATCGCGTGCTCGTCTATCGGATCGCCGACGACCTGCTGGCCGAGTGCTGGGTCTATGACGGCGACCAGGCGCTGGTGGACGGGTTCCTGCGCGGCTAGCGGGTCTCTGCGCCGTTCGCCCGCCAAAGGGAGCTTGACGGCGAGGAGCGTTATGTAATGAAACTGCATAACGATAGCGCGTCTCGCCCCGGGGCGTCTGGAAGCCCAAGGACGAGACGGATCCGGACGTGACCCTCAAGCTCGTCGACCAGCACCAGCACCCAGGCGAAGCCCGTTCCGCGACGGCTCGACAAGGGTGCGACGAAGTTGCACGGCGCAGCTTGACGCTTATCAAGCCCTTTCCACGGCGCCGCTCTACAACCCGCCCAAGACCCCTCCCTTCCGGGGGCGAAGCTTGGATTGAGTTGAAATGGACAGCAGACACTTCCTCGGCGCTTCCGCGCTGGCTCTCGCCGTGGGCTTCAGTCTCGGCGTCACGGACGCCGGCGCCGCCGCCAAGGCATCGCCCGTCGCCGCCGCGCCCGACCCGCGCGACGCCAGGATCGAGGCGCTGCAAAGCCAGCTCGAAGCGCTGGCCGCCAAGGTCGAGATGATGGAGCGCAGGACCGCGTTCGCGCCTCCCACGCCCGCCGCCGCGCTGACACCGCCGCCCGCGCCGATCCAGAGCCTGCCGCCCGTCGCCAGCGTCCCGCCTTCGAGCGCGGTCGCCAGCATCGTGGTCGGCAAACCATCGATCCAGAGCACCGACGGACGCTTCGCCGCCACCTTCCACGGCGGAATGCAGTTCGACGCCGCCGACTACAGGCAAGATCCGCCCGGACCGATCACCAGCGACTTCCGGCGCGGCGCCACGCCCGCCGACACCGCCCGGGCCCGCGACCTGGCCTCGGGAACCAACTTCCGCCGGGCCCGCATCGGCGTCGACGGCAAGGCGTTCGGCGACTTCGAATACAACGTGCTGCTTGAGTACGGCGGCGCGGGCATGGAGGACGCGGGCCATATCCAGGAGCTGTGGTTCCAGTATTCCGGCCTCAAGCCGTTTCATTTCCGGGTCGGGGCCTTCGCGCCGTCCATCGGGCTGGAGGACCAGGGTTCGGTCTTCGGCGCCCCGTTCCTGGAACGCCCGGCTGCGGCCGACATCGCCCGCGGCGTGGCCGGCGGCGATTTCCGGGAGGCCGCCATGGCGTGGGCGGCGGGCGAGCGCTGGTACGCCGCCGGCTCGATCACCGGCCGCACGGTCGGGGTGGTCAATTCGCAAGCCACCGGCGCCGCCCAGCCCTATGACAGCGCCCTGGCCTATGTCGGCCGCGCCGCCTTCCTGCCGCTCAAGGACAAGGACCGCCTCGTCCACCTGGGCCTCCACGGCAGCTATGTCGCCCGCACCGCCGACACCGGCGGCCCCGACACGGCGGCGGGCGCGGTCCGTTACGGCGTGACCCTGCAGGAGCGTCCGGAGCTGCGTGTCGACGGAACCCGGCTGATCTCGACCGGGGCGATCGACGCCGATCACGTCAGCACAGGGGGCGTGGAGGCCGCCGGCCAGTACAGGACCCTGCTGATCCAGGCCGAATACGAGCGGATCGCCATCGAACGGCGCAATCCGGCCGCGGGGGTCAGCGATCCCCATTTCGACGGCTGGTATGTCGAGGGCAGCTGGATGCTGACCGGCGAAAAGCGCCGCTATAACCCCAACACCTTCGCTTTCGACGCGCCGAGCATCACCCGCCCGTTCAGCCCGCTGACCGGCGCCTGGGGCGCGTTCGAGCTGGCGGGCCGGTATTCGACCGTCGACCTCAACTACCAGCCGGGCGCCCTCGGCACGGCGCCCGGCGCCGGCGCCGTTCGCGGCGGCGAGCAGACGGTCGTCTCGGGCGGGGTCAATTGGTACCTCAACGCGATCGTCCGCTTCATGCTCGACTACCAGGACGTCAAGATCGATCGCCTGTCGCCGTCCGCCACCGCCTACGCCACGCCGGTGGGCGCGCAGATCGGCCAGCGCTACCAGGTCATCTCCCTGCGCTCGCAGATGGCGTTCTAGGCGTCGCCGCAAACCGAAAGGGCCTCTCGAACATGATCACCGATCGCTTCAAATTCGTCGGCCTGGCCTTGTTCGGGGGCGCCCTGGCCCTCTTCGCGTCCCTGGGCGCCGCGCCCGCCCTGGCGGCCGACACCCAGGTCGCCGTCGCCGCCAACTTCACCGAGCCGGCCAAGGAGATCGCCGCCGCCTTCAAGGCCAAGACCGGCCATACGGCGGTCCTCAGCTTCGGCGCCTCCGGCCAGTTCTACACTCAGATGGCCCACGGGGCGCCGTACGAGGTGTTCCTGTCGGCCGACGCCGAGCGGCCCCGGAAGGCCGAACAGGAGGGCCTGGCCGTCGCCGGTACGCGCTACACCTACGCCGTCGGCCGGCTGGTGCTGTATTCCAAGACGCCGGGGCTGGTCGACGCCAAGGGCGCGGTGCTCGGCTCGGACAGGTTCGTCAAGCTGGCCATCGCCGACCCGGCCGCCGCGCCGTATGGCCGGGCGGCGGTCGAGACGCTGCGCAAGCTGAAGCTCTACGACGCCCTGGCGCCTCGGATCGTCACGGGGTCGTCGATCGCCCAGACCTATCAGTATGTCGCCACCGGCAACGCCGAACTGGGCTTCGTGGCCCTGTCCCAGGTGATCGGCGAGCCGGGCGGATCGCGCTGGCTGACGCCGGCGACCCTCCACGCGCCGATCGCGCAGCAGGCGGTGCTGCTGAAGACGGGCGAGAAGAACCCCGCCGCCAGGGCGTTCCTGACCTTCCTCAGGTCGCCGGCCGCCGTCACGATCATCAAGCGCTACGGCTACGAGGTCCGCCCCTAGGACCGATAGCGGGCGATCAGCGGGTCGGCCGCCGCCTGGGCCAGGATCCAGTCGCGGAAGGCGACGATCTTGCGCACCCGGCGGCGTTCGGCCGGATAGGCCAGCCAATAGCCGCCGCCATAGTATGCGGTGATGGGAAACGGGGCGATCAGCCGCCCCTCGGCGATCTCCCGGGCGAAGAAGATCGGCGAGCCCAGGGCGAAGCCCTGGTCGGCCAGGGCGCTGGCCACCTCCAGCGCCTGGGCGTCGGCCGACAGCCGCGGCGGGGCGCGGTCGTCACGCGCATCGACGCCCGCCGATTCGAACCAGCGCACCCAGAACTCCGGCGACCCGATGCGCGGGGCGTGCAGCAGGTCGGCCGGGCGCTTCACGCCGCCGGATTGGGCGAGAACGGTCGGCGTGCACAGCACGGTCTGAACCGAGGGGATCAGGAAGTGCGCCTCCATTCCGGGCCAGTCGCCGCCGCCGGCGCGCAGGGCCAGGTCGAACGGTTCGCGCTGCAGGTCGACGACCCGGCTGGAGGCGTCCAGCCGCACGGCGATGCGGGGATGGGCGATTTGGAAGCCGCCCAGGCGCGGGGCCAGCCAGTGGCCGCCGATGCTCTGGACGGTGGTGATCGACAATATGCCTTCCTCGGTGTCGACCAGGTCGGACACCGCCACGCGCAGGATGCTGATCGCCTCGGTGGCGGCGCGCGACAGGCGCTCGCCGGCCGGGGTCAGGGCCACCTCGCGCGGCAGGCGGGTG
Organism: Caulobacter sp. Root487D2Y; assembly: GCF_001427165.1. Lineage (NCBI taxonomy): Bacteria > Pseudomonadati > Pseudomonadota > Alphaproteobacteria > Caulobacterales > Caulobacteraceae > Caulobacter > Caulobacter sp. Root487D2Y. The sequence goes on along the minus strand of NZ_LMFD01000009.1, from coordinate 144,386 downwards.
AACAGCGGCTGGTCCAGGCGCTGCTCCAGGGCCTTCACCTGCCAGCTGACGGCCGCCTGGCTGACGCCCAGTTCGTCTGCGGCGCGGGTGAAGCTCTTCAGGCGCGCGGCGGCCTCGAAGATCCGGATGGCGCTGAGCGGCAGGCTGGCGAGGATGTCTGACATAAGTGGAGCTTATGATTACGCAAGGAAGCCGCGTTTGTCACGCGACGCTTCAAGCGTGAAATTCCCGTCATGGCAACACTAAGGAGCCGACGGTGATGGACGAAGCGGTCAAGACCCATAAGGAAACCACGTTCGGCTGGGTTCTGACGATCCAGCAGTTGATCGCGGCCTATCGCGCACGGCTGGACCGGCTGGCGCGCGAACAGGCGGGGGAGGCGGCGAGGACCGCGTCCCGCCGGCATCTCGCGCCGCGCTAGGCGAGGGTCGAGTTCCCGACGCGCGACTCAGCTATGGGTGGCGCAAGGGCGGCGCTCGTCGAGCGACCACGCCCGCTTGGGGGAAACATCGATGTCGCGGAATCATGGCGGCGCGTGGGCGCGGACGATAGCGGTGTTCGGCATGAGTCTGGCGTTCGGCGTCGGCGCCGCGCACGCGACTTCGGCGGCGGGAGATCGCTGCCAGTTCCGCAACGGTCCCGACCATCTGGGCGTCCAGCCCGGTCCAGCGCCCGCCGGCATCGACGGCCAGGCCTGGAAGGTTCCGCTGGGCGGACCGATCATCGCCAGCCCCACGCTCTGCGACGGCGTGATCTATCTCGGCGCCAAGGACGGCGGCTTCAGCGCGGTGGACCGGGCGACCGGCAAGACCCGCTGGCGGTTCGTCGCCGACGCCCCGGTCACCGCCAGCGCCGCGATCGCCGGCGGCCTGGCCTATTTCCAGTCGGACGCCGGCACGATCTATGCGGTGCGCGCGGCCGACGGCGAGCTGGCCTGGAAGCGGACGACCGGCGCGGACCTGCCGTTCATGAACTACAAGCCCGGCGTCGACTTCTGGGACTATTGGGCGTCGTCGCCGCTGTATTTTGACGGCGCGATCTATATCGGCGGCGGCGACGGCGTGGTCCGGGCGCTGGACGCCCGCACCGGCGCGGTGATCTGGACCTACGCCACGCGCGGACGGGTGCGCGCCACCCCGGCCACCGACGGCCAGCGGATCTTCGTCGGCGGCTTCGACGGCGCGATGTACGCCCTGGAGCGGGCGGACGGAAAGCTGGCCTGGTCGTTCCAGACCCAGGGCAACAGCGACTTCAAGATCGGGTCGATCCAGTCCTCGGCCGCCGTGGCCGACGGGCTGGTGCTGTTCGGCAGCCGCGACTACCGGCTCTACGCGCTGGACGCCGCCACCGGAAAGCCGGCCTGGATCGCGCCGCACAAGGGGTCGTGGGTGATCGGCTCGCCGGCCGTCGTCGACGGCAAGGCCTGTGTCGGCAGCTCGGACTGGAAGATGGTCCAATGCGTCGACCTGAAGACCGGCGCCGAGGTGTGGCGGACCGAGCTGAGCGGCGCGGCCTTCTCGTCGCCGTCTGTCGCGGGCGGGACCTTGGTCATCGGCACGTTCGGCGGTCTGCTCCACCAACTGAGCCTGGCCGACGGGAAGAGCGTGTCCGGCGCCGGCAGCGACGGCCGCCTGATCGGCACGGCCTGGATCGAGGGCGGCGTGGTCTATGTCGGCGCCGAGAACGGCACGCTCTACGCCTTCACGCCGGAGGGGAAGTAGGCTGATCGATACTCGGCCTCGGCGGCGAAAACCTCGTCCCTCGACAGGCTCAGGATGAGGTTTTCCACCGCCGCCGCCTGCACAGAGTCCTCATCCTGAGCTTGTCGAAGGACAAGGACCACGCACCAGCGCCGAACGTCGAGGAGCCTTCGGGCCGGAACGCCTCAGTCCTCGCGCTTGGCCCCGTCCAGGTCGCGCTTCAGCTTGTCGGCCCGCGCCGCGTCCAACGCCTTGTCGGCCTTGGTGCGGCCGAACTTGGCGCGGTTCTCGACGGCCTTGATCTTGGCGTCGGTCCTGGTCTTGGCCTTGCGGGCCTGGTTCAGGTTGAGGATCTCGGCCATCGGCTAGCCCTTCTTCTTCGGCCCGGCGGGGGCCGGCGTCGCCGGCCGAAGGATCAGGGTCGACTGCAGACGCAGGGTCTCGCCCTTCTTCAGAATGAACGGCGCCCGCCCGGGAAAGACGCAGTTCTGCATCGACAGTTCCTTGCGCAGGATCCAGCGGGTGATCGGCGCGCCGTTGGCCTTGCAGGCCAGGCCCACGGTCCAGGCGGGCGAGCCGCCGCCGGGCGTCCAGGCAAAGCCCATGGCCTTGCCGGCCTCGACCGGGCCGACCGCCGGGGCCACGGTCTTGCCGCCGGAGCCGAAGGTCAGGCGGTCGGGCTTGATCAGCCGAACCGAAAAGCCGCCATAGCCCTTCGCGTCGTCGCTGCCACCCAGGGCCAGGGTGTCGCTGCGGGCGGTGATCACCGTGTCGAAGTCGATGCGCCGCGCGCCGTCCTTCAGCGGATAGACGCGGACCTTGGTGGTCTCGCGCGCCACATAGGCCAGTTCGGGCCCCGAATTGACGATCCAGTCGGCGTTGACCACCAGGGTCCCGCCGCCGGCCGTGTCGCCCTTGAAGCGCTTTTCGCGGACATGGAAGGTCAGGCCCTTCATGAACCAGCCGTCGGCGACGGCCTTCCCGTCGACCAGCACCTGGTGCCAGCTCCAGAAGGCCCCGCGCTGGTGCAGGTGGTCGGCGGGGCGGTCCTCGGTCAGCACCGCGCCGTCGGGCGCCCAGATCGGATGGACGTAGTTCAGCCGGCCGGGCTCGCGCGGATCGGCGGGGGCGGTGCGGTAGAACAGCACGCTCTTGCCGCCGTCGGTGATGGTCACCCCGTCGGCGGCGAACACCGCGTCGACCCGGGGCAGGGGGGTGACGGGGGCCGGCGGCGCGGTCGGGGTTTCCGGAGCCGCCGGCGCGGCCGCGGCCGGCGCGGTCTCCGCCGACACGGCCTGCGCGGTCTGGGCCCAGGCCGTTGCTGTCCAGGTCGTCGCGCCGGTCAGCACAAGCAGGGCGGCGGCGAGCGGTCGGATCATCGTGTTTCCCCAGGGCCCAACGGTTTCAGGAGCGGCGGCTTTTCGAGTGATAGCCAGGAACGCGACATCCGCAAAGCCGCAACCTTGACTAGAACATAAAGCGAACATTCGCGTCAGGCAAGCCGCTTGGAACGGCCTTGTGGAAACTGCGCCGCGACCTCGCCCGTTTGCCCTGCTGACGTCCATCAAAGGAGGAACACCATGATCGACGCCTCGCAAATTCGCGAACATCTGGAAGTGGTCGGATCGGACGGCGAACACGTCGGCCGGGTGGACCACGTGGTCGCCGGCGAGATCGAGCTGGCCAAGCTGGACCTGGGCGGCGGCCTCAAGCACCACCTGATCCCGGTCACCTGGGTCGACCATGTCGACGACGACGGCGTGCACCTGAACCTGACCAAGGACGACGCCAAGGCGCGCTGGCGGGAAAAGCACTAGAAGCCCGTCGCGGGGCGATTGACAGCCTGAGCGCCCTGACCGATCCCTCGCCCGTCAACGGGTGAGGGATCTTTCGCATGTACCAGCTCTATTACAGCCCCAGCACGGCCAGCCTGGCGGCGCACTGGATGCTGATCGAACTCGGCGTCCCGTTCGAGCTGGTCCTGACCGACACCGCGACCGGCGCCCAGAAGAGCCCCGACTATCTGAAGCTCAATCCCAGCGGCGTGGTGCCCACCCTGATCGTCGACGGCGCGCCGGTCTGCGAGGTCGCGGCGATCCTGATGCTGCTGGCCGAACGCCATGCCGAAAAGGGCCTGGCCCCGGCGGTCGGCGCGCCCGAACGGGCCGCCTGGCTGCAGTGGATGGTCTATCTGGCCAACACGGTGATGCCGGCTTTCCGAGCCTGGTTCTATCCGCACGAACCCGCGGGAGAGGCGGCGAGCGAGGCGGCCGCGGCCGTGGCGCGCACGCGGCTGGAAGGGATCTGGGACCGCATCGACGCCCACCTGGCCGCCCAGGCCGGTCCCCACATGCTGGGCGAGCGCCTCTCGGCGGTGGATTTCCTGGCGACCATGCTGATGCGCTGGTCGCGTAACATGCCCAAGCCCGCCACCGCCTGGCCCAACATCGCCCGCTATCTGGCCCGCATGCGCGCCATGCCGTCGCTGCGCGAGGTCCATGCCCGCGAGGGGCTGACCGACTGGATTGACGGCTAGGACGTCGTGGCGTCCACGCCAGGCAACCGGCGTCAGCGCGGGGGCAGGGCGCCGGCGAAGTCGATCACGCACATGAAGCCGTAGGCCCGGTGCGGACCGCAGGCCACGCCGGCCAGCTGATAGCCGGAGGCGAAGATGTTGCGGCGGTGGCCCCGTCCGGGGACGCCGCTGTCGATGATCAGTTGGCGGACGACGTCGCGGGGATCCTCATAGCCGTACGAGATGTTCTCGGCCGAAAGGCCGGCCCAGACGCCCTGGCCGCGCAGCCTCTGGCCCAGGCCGCCGGCCGCGCCGTGGCCGACGTCGCCGCGCGCGCCTTGGGCCTGGGTGTGCTGGCGGGCGGCGGCCGCGACGCGGCGGTCCGATTCCAGGGGCGGCAGCGAGGCCTGGCGTTCGAGGAAGCCGATGGCCTCCTCGACGGCGGCGGGGTCGTCGCTCCGGCGAAGCTCGCGGCGCAGTTCGCGGGCGTAGTCGGCGGGCCTGACGCGGGCGAAGTTGAGCTCGTCGAGGACGGCGTCGTCGAGGCGGCCGGCCAGGGACGCGGCCATGGACGCGGATTGGACGGCGGGCGTCAGGGCGAGGAACAGCGCGCCGGCGATCGCCGGAACCAAGGCCATGCGGCCGGAAAGGCGCATGCGCGCGCTCCCGTGAATCAGACGCCCCTGACCTGACCTAGCATGCTCCGGCGATGCGTGCAGTCGCGCGGAATGTCGCGGCCCGGCAAGAGCCAGCTAGGCCATGACGGGTTTCAAGGCCGCGACATGGGCGTGCCGGATCGTCACCTTCAGGCCGTCGGTGGCGACCACCGTCATCTGGCCGTCCAGTTGCTTGACCAGCGCGTCGACGATCACCGTGCCCAGCCCGCCGTGCTTGCCCGACGCGGCCTCGTTGGCCTTGCCGACCCCGTTGTCGCGGACCGTCAGGGTCCAGGCGTCGTCGTCGCTGGCGTAGGTCACCGTGACCCGGGCGTCTTCCTTGAAAACCGGGAACGCGTACTTGATGGCGTTGATCAGCAGCTCGGTGACGATCAGGCCGATGCTGACAGCCTTGTCCGAGCCGATCGTCCCGTGGTCGGCGACGACCTTCAGGACGATCGGCTGACTGTCGCCGATCATCGAGGCGGCCAGGCTGGCGCACAGCTTGGTCAGATAGGGGCCGACCTCGATCTGGTCGACGCCGCCCGAGGCGTGCAGGTGCGACTGGACCTCGGCCACGGAGATCACCCGCTGATGGGCGTCCTTGAGGTGGAAGCGGGTTTCCTCGGAGGTGACGGCCCTGGCCTTGAGCAGCAGGATGCTGGCGATGATCTGCAGGCTGTTGGCGACGCGGTGCTGCATTTCCTGCAGCAGCACCTGTTTCTGGCCCAGCAGGTCGCGCGTGCGGTCGAGCAGGCTTTCCTTCTCGCGCTCGATCGCCCGCCGGGCGGTGATGTCGGTGAAGGCCAGCAGGATGGTGGAGTTGGTGCTGGTCTCGTAGATCACCTTCCGGGCGTTCAGCAGCATGATCCGCCGGCCCAGGCCCGGAAAGTCGTGATTGACCTCGAAACCGTTCATCACCACCCGCTCCGGGATGATGGTCTCCAGCAGCTCGCGCAATGCGGGGATGTCCCACTGGCCGTCGCCCAGGGCGAAGAGCGGGCAGCCTATCGTGTTCTCGGGATCGACCTTGAAGGTCTCGTAGAACGACCGGCTGGCCGCCAGAACGGAAAACGCGGAGTCGAGCACCAGCAGCGGCTCGTGGATGGTGTCCACGATCGCTTGAGCCAGCGTCTGTGCGTCTTCAATCCCGGGGATCGGACGCTTCATGCGAATGGGAATCCGATCCTAGGCGCAAGGACGTTCGCGGACGGCGACGGATGGGCGCCGATACCTCCACCCTAGGCTCAATCTCGGCCGGAGTCCTGAACCGTCTGAGCGGCGAACGCGTCCTGCCACAGGGCCTGTTGCGCCAGGTAGCGCCAAGTCGCGGCCGCCGACAGCAGGTCGGTCTCGAGGCGCGCCGAGCCGCACGACCCGGCGCGCCGCTCCATGTCGTTGGCGCGCGCCAGGCAGTCCTTGGCGTCGAGCATGGGCTGGTCCCTTCGATCCTGTGCCGCCGTGCCGCAGGTTACTAACCCCGGGCGGCGCACAAGGCTCCGAGAAGACTCAGCGGCCGCCGCCGGTGATTTCCTTGATCAGCGCCTGGACCGGGGCCTTGCCGCCGGCGTTCCACACGGCCCTCAGGTGGGCCAGGGTCTGCTCGGCGGCGCCCTCGAACTTCCACTCGCAGTCGACGATCTTGCAGTTCTTGAACACCGGGGCCTGGCCGCCGGCGAAGGTCAGGCGGCAGTCACGGAATTCGCAGTCGGAGAAATGCTCGCCGTCGAGCGACACAGTTTCGTGGTTGAACGAGGTCGAGCTGGGCATGCGCCGTCTTTCACTGATCGTCGGTCGGAGGTTTAGGAGCGGCCTCTTCGGCCGCCTGCTTGGCGGCGGCCTTTTCAGCGGCTTTCTGAGCGGCCTTCTGGGCCTTCAGACGCTCGCGTTCCTGGCGTTCGAAATTGTAGTTCGGGGTGCGCGCCATGACGATCTCCTGGCCGCGGGAGGCGGCGAAAAGGAGCCCTAGCGCGGTTCGGGTTCGACTTACAGCCGTCATCCTCGCCAAAATGGCGAGAATGACGACCACAAGGGGAGCAAGCGTCTATTTGACGCTGGCGCAGAAGCGCTGGATGCGCTGGCAGGCGTCTTCCAGCACGTCGTTGGCGGTGGCGTAGCTGATGCGGAAGAACGGCGACAGGCCGAAGGCCGCGCCGTGCACCACGGCCACGCCCTCGGTCTCCAGCAGCTCGACGGCGAAGTCCTCGTCGGTCTCGATGACCTTGCCGCTGGGCGCGGTCTTGCCGATCAGGCCGGCGCAGGACGGATAGACGTAGAACGCGCCTTCCGGGGTCGGGCAGTGCAGGCCGGTGGCCTGGTTCAGCATCGACACGACCAGGTCGCGGCGCTCCTGGAACAGCTTGGCGTTCGGCTTGATGAAGTCCTGCGGACCGTTCAGGGCTTCCAGAGCCGCCCATTGCGAGATCGAGCAGGGGTTCGAGGTCGTCTGGCTGATCATCTTGCCCATGGCCTTGATCAGCGCCTCGGGACCGGCCGCGTAGCCGATCCGCCAGCCGGTCATCGAATAGCCCTTGGAGACGCCGTTCATCGTCAGGGTGCGGTCGTAGAGCCTGGGCTCGACCTGGGCGATGGTGGTGAACTCGAAGTCGTCGAACACCAGGTGCTCGTACATGTCGTCGGTCAGCACCCAGACCTGCGGGTGGCGCAGCAGGACGTCGGCGATGGCCTGCAGCTCGGCGCGGGTGTAGGCGCCGCCCGACGGGTTGGACGGGCTGTTGATGATCAGCCACTTGGTCTTGGGCGTGATCGCCGCTTCCAGCGCCTGCGGCGTGATCTTGAAGCCGCTCTCGGCGGTGGTCTCGACCGACACCGGCGTGCCGCCGGCCAGCAGGGTCATGTCGGGGTACGACACCCAGTACGGGGCGGGGATGATCACCTCGTCGCCCGGGTCCAGGGTGGCGACCAGGGCGTTGTAGATCACCGGCTTGCCGCCCGGGGCGACGTGGACCTGGCTGGGCTTGTAGTCCAGGCCGTTCTCGCGCTTGAACTTGGCGCAGATCGCGGCCTTCAGCTCGGGCATGCCGTCCGGGTCGGTGTACTTGGTCTTGCCGGCGCGGATAGCCGCGATGGCGGCTTCCTTGATGTTGTCGGGCGTGTCGAAGTCCGGTTCGCCGGCGGAGAGGGCGATCACGTCCCGGCCGGTCGCCTTCAGGGCGCGCGCCTTGGCGCTGATCGCGATGGTGGCGGACGGGGCGATGCGCCGCAGGGCGGCGGACTCGAGCGACATGGTTCAGGGCTCCCCTGGGAGGACGTGGACTCGGAAGTCCGTTTCAGGATTGCGGCGGTCTTTACGCCCGCGCTTGCCGCGGTGCAACGCAACAAAGGCCGTATGGCGCGGCGTTCTTGCGTCGGCTCAAGCTGCACGGTACCGCTATCATCATAAGCACGGGAGGCCGCGCCGCATGGCGGGCGGCCCCGCGGGAGGAAACGACCATATCGACCGCCGATGGCGGACGATCGACGCAACGACGTCTCTTGAAGGGGAAACCATGACGAAGATCGCGATCCTGGCCGCCGCGGCCGTGCTTGGCCTGTCCACGCTTGGTTTGGCCGCCGTCGCGCCGGTGGCGGCCCGCGCCGCCGAGCCGGCCGCCGAAGGCATCATGAAATACGCCATCAACAAGCCGTCCACGGCCTGGAACATCTATGGACCGGGCCAGACCAACGCGCCGGTCAAGGACAAGGCCGTGATCGGCGGCGGCGGAATCCGGGTCCAGGTCACGGCGCCGACGCCGGACCAGCCCTGGACCAACAGCGCCGGCCAGGCGGTGACCGGCAAGATCGCCAAGGGCGACATCATCACCATCGCCTTCTGGGCCAAGGCCGAACCGGTCGACGGCGGGCCGGCGACGGCCGACATCACCTCGGTGCGCGTCCAGCAGTCGGCCGAGCCCTGGGGCGGCATCGTCGAGGGCAAGGTCGCCGTCACGGACGGCGAGTGGCGGATCTACACGGTCAGCGGCCGCGCCGGCATGGACGCCGACAAGGGCGGGGCGGGCGTGGCCCTGCACCTGGGCGCCGCCAAGCAGACCGTGGTGCTGGGTCCGCTGTTCGTGCTGGACTTCGGCCCCAACTACGACCCGGCGACGATGGGGAAATAGGGGAAGGGCCGATCTGAAGCTCCTCACGGTTGTCATCCCGGCCGAAGCGAAGCGTAGAGCCGGGACCCAGGTGAACCGCACCGCCTTCGCCCAGTCACCTGGGTCCCGGACAGCCTCTGCGAGGCTTCCGGGATGACAACCTCAACGGCCCCGCATGTGCTCGACGAACGCCGCCAGGTGCCGGCCCAGATAGGCCAGGGTCTTCTCGTCGTGCAGCGCGCCGTTCTCGATCTTGGTGTGGGCCTGGCCGACCAGCATCTCGCTGAGCGGCCAGTACTCGGCCGAGACCTTGCGCAGGGACTGGCGCAGCGCGTCCTGGGCGCGGACCGTGCCGGTGACGCCCGGCGAGGCGCCGACGATGCAGGCGGTCTTGCCCTGCAGGGCCGAGGGCGAGCCGCGCGAGGCCCAGTCGATGGCGTTCTTCAGCACGCCGGTGATCCCGCCGTTGTACTCGGGACAGGCCAGCAGCAGGGCGTCGGCCGAGCGCACGGCGTCCTTCCAGGCCTTGACCGGGACGGGATCGCCCTGGTCCTCGACGTCCTGGTTGAACAGCGGCAGGTCGTGCAGGCCGAAGATCTCGATCGTCACGCCGTCGGGCGCGCACTCCTGGGCGGCGCGCAGCAGGGCCGTGTTGAACGAGGCGGCCCGCAGGCTGCCCGAGACGCCGAGAATTTTCATGCAAAAGGCTCCGCCGCTGACGTGGCGAACCTAGAGAGGGCCGATCCCGAGGGATAGACGGATCAGCCGGTGAGGGCGGTCTTCATCGCGGTTTCGTTCAAACCACTCGAACCAAGACCGCTCACGCTGGCCTCGACATGCGCCCACAGACGTTCCACGTCGCGGGCGGCCGGGCTGTCCGGCTCTTGCTCGACCACGCAGCGGCCTTGGGCCATGGCTTTCTGGAAGGCCTCGCGCGAGCGCAGGCCGTGCGGGGCCAGCGGCAGGCCGCAGAACCGCAGGGCTTCCATGATCTCGGGGAAGGCCACCGGGGCGACCTCCGGCTTGTTGGTGTGGGCCTGGTTCAGCACCACCAGCCCGCTCTTGCCCAGGCGCCGCACCGCTTCGGCCGAGCGCACGATCGGCGCCAGGTCGAGGAACGAGGGCCGGCCCGCCACCAGGCAGAAGTCGGCGATGTTCACCGCCTGGGCGACATCGGCCTCCGGCGCGGCGGGCGTGTCGATGAACAGATAGTCGAAACCTTCCCGCATCGCGTTGGATTTGGTCAGGAAAAGCTTGCCGGCGGTGATGTCGGCCAGGGCCGGTCCGGGCTCGCTGCGCGACCGCAGGGCGTCCCACGCGGACCGCTGCGGGTCCATGTCGGCCAATAGAACCTTGTGCCCCCGCAGGAAGGCCATCAGCGCCAGGTTCACGGCCACGGTCGTCTTGCCGGATCCACCCTTCCGGGAAAGCACAGTAATTGTCTTCACGACTTGCACTCTTTGCCCAAACCGAACGGCCGGTCCCGCGGCCGCAAGGTTCCCCAAGGTGTGCAACTGTTATGGCGAAGGTATGAACAGAACTTCAACCTGTGGATTATTTGACGCCGGTGCGAAATTAGGCCGCAACCGTTGGCCCGCCAGGGAAACGCGGCTGGGCGAAGTGTTCAGACGGCGCGGGCGTCTCGCCCACGACCATCCAGGGTCAGCAGGGCGGCGACATGGCTCCAGAGCCGGTCGATCTCCTGGGCGGCCGGCGCCTGGCTGTCCCATTCGCCGACCGACAGACCGCGGGCGATCGCCTGCTGATAGATGGCCCGCGAGCGCAGGCCGATCGGCGCGATGGGCAGGCCGCAGAAGCGCAGCGCCTCGACGGCCTGCTGCACGCTGGCCGGCTCCAGCCCGGCGCGCCTGGACGGCGCCTGGTTCAGCACGATCAGCCCCGCCTTGCCCAGTCGCCGGACCATCTCGGCCGAGCGGGCGACCGAGGCGATGTCCAGGAAGGTCGGGCGGCAGACCAGCAGGCACAGGTCGGCGGAATTGACCGCCACGGCGACGTCGGCGTCCGGCGCGGCGGGCGTGTCGATCAGCATCACGTCATAGGCGTCGTGCACCGCCTGGGAGCGGGTCTGGAACAGCTTGCCGGCGTTGATCTCGGCCAGGCTGGGGCCGGGCTCGCCGCGCGCCCGCAGGGCGTCCGAGGCCGAGCGCTGCGGATCGATGTCGGCCAGCAGGGTCTTCCATCCCGCCAGATGGGCGGTAAGGCTCAGATTGATCGACAGAGTCGTCTTGCCGGCCCCGCCCTTGCGGGAAATCACAGCCAGGGTTTTCACGTCCGACGCTCCTCCCCAAGAAAACGTATCCTGTCCACGGCGCCTTCCGCTAGGTCAGGAGCCTGTGGATAACTTAGCCGCGCCTTACGACAGCTTCGCAACGGGAATGTCGTGTTGAGGGAAACTTAACCTTGATGCGGCCCGCGCCACGGGAAGCGTGACGACAAAATGAGCGTTCGGCGGGCGATTTGCGTTCGCGCCGTGCTTGACCCCGCCCCCTTGACCGCGCCCTTCCTCTTGACCGCGCTTGGGCCATGGGCGAGGCAGGCGGATGCTTCGTCGCCTGATCGACTTCTTCACCAACATGGACGCCAGGGCCTGGCGCACGGTCGCCGTGTCGTTCGTGCTGTTCGGCGGGGTGGGGGTGGTGTTCCTGTTCGGCGCCCAGCTGCTGGGCCTGAACGGCGAGGTCACGGTCGAGCAGTGGCTGGGCGCGGCGCATGGGCCCTGGGCCTTGCCGGTCGCGGTCGGGGCCTTCGCGGCCCTGGCCTTCATCGGGGTGCCGCAGTTCGTGCTGATCGCCGCGGCGGTGGTGGCGTTCGGGCCCTGGACCGGCTTCGCCTACAGCTGGATCGGGACCCTGGTCTCGTCCCTGGTCGGGTTCTGGCTGGGACGCACGTTCGGCGGCCGCCTGCTGAAGGACTTGGCCGGCGACGGCGTGGCCAAGTTCATGAAGCTGATCGGCAAGAACGGCTTCCTGGCCAGCCTGATCGTCCGGCTGGTGCCCTCGGCCCCGTTCATCGTGGTCAACATGGCCGCCGGGGTCACGCCGATGAAGCTGCGCGACTTCGCGGCCGGCACCGCCGTCGGCATCGTCCCGAAGATCGCCCTGACCGCCTTCGCCGGCAATTCGATCGTCCAGGCCCTCAAGGGCGGCGGCAACCGGCACATCGTCATGCTGATCGTCGCGGTGGCGGTCTGGATCGCCGCCGGCCTGGTCGCCCGCGCCTGGCTCAAGAAGCGCGAAGCGGCGGCGGACTAGACGGGCTGGGGCGAGGGCGGTTCGCGCCCCGTGAACGTCATCGCCGGGGCGTTTGACGCGCGAAGCTCCGATCTCGCGACAGAGTCGGCCCCGATCACGGCGCGTCCCGGTCGAAAATTGCTCTGTATGCGGCGAATTGCTCGAATAAAGCAAAAAGCTTGCTGGTTTTTGGGCTGCTGTGTAGAAAGCAGTCATGAACGTCGCGCGCCAACTGCTTCTGCTTCGGCTTACCAACCCCTGGGCGCTCTAGGGGCCGCGCATCGTCGTGGCCGGGCGCGCAGGGGATGACTAAACCCGCCGCCGCCCCCACGCAGACACCCTTCCGACGAGTAGACCCATGAACTCCGTATCGCCCGCAGCTTTCGACAAGCGCGACAACGTCGTCATTTTTGACACCACCATGCGCGACGGCGAGCAGTCGCCGGGCGCCTCGATGTCGCACGACGAAAAGCTGGAACTGGCCAAGATCCTCGAGGAGATGGGGGTCGACGTCATCGAGGCCGGCTTCCCGATCGCCTCGAACGGCGACTTCGAAGCGGTCCGCGAGATCGCCAAGATCGTCAAGAACTCCACCATCGCCGGCCTGTGCCGCGCCCACCAGGTGGATATCGATAGATGCGCGGAGGCCCTGAAGGGCACCCAGCGCGGCCGCATCCACGTGGTGATCGCCACCAGCGACCTGCATATGAAGCACAAGCTGCAGATGGAGCCGGACGCCGTCATCGACGTGATCGCCCGCTCGGTGACCCATGCCCGCAACCTGCGCGACGACGTCGAGTGGTCGGCCGAGGACGCCACCCGCAGCGACCGCCAGTTCCTGCGCCGCGCCATCGAGACCGCCATCAAGGCCGGCGCCACGACGATCAACCTGCCCGACACCGTCGGCTACACCTACCCGTCGGAGTATGCCGACCTGTTCAGCTGGATGACCCAGAACGTCGAGGGCGCCGACAAGGTGATCTTCTCGACCCACTGTCACAACGACCTGGGCCTGGCCGTCGCCAACAGCCTGGCGGGCGTGCAGGGCGGGGCGCGCCAGATCGAGTGCGCGATCAACGGCCTGGGCGAGCGGGCCGGCAACGCGGCGCTGGAAGAGATCGTGATGGCCCTGAAGGTGCGCGGCGACAAGCTGCCCTTCGAGACCCGGATCGACACCACCCACATCACCCGCGCCAGCCGCTACGTCTCGGCCATCACCGGCTTTCCGGTCCAGTACAACAAGGCCATCGTCGGCAAGAACGCCTTCGCGCACGAAAGCGGCATCCACCAGGACGGGATGCTGAAGAACCGCGAGACCTACGAGATCATGACCCCCGAATCGGTCGGCCAGGCGCCGTCCAGCCTGGTCATGGGCAAGCACTCGGGCAGCCACGCCTTCCGCGCCAAGCTGAAGGACCTGGGCTACGAGCTGGGCCAGAACGCCCTGAAGGAGGCTTTCGGCCGCTTCAAGGACCTGGCCGACCGCAAGAAGCACGTCTACGACGACGACATCATCGCCCTGGTCGACGACGCCCTGGCGCGCGGCTCCGAGCGCATCCGCGTCCAGCGCCTGCGCGTGGTGGCCGGCACCGACGGCCAGTCGGCCGAGCTGACCCTGGAAGTCGACGGCGAGGTGAAGACCTCGCAGGCCTCGGGCGACGGTCCGGTCGACGCGGTGTTCAACGCCATCCAGCAGATCGTGCCGCACAACGCCGCCCTGCGCCTGTTCCAGGTGCACGCGGTGACCGAGGGCACCGACGCCCAGGCCCAGGTCTCGGTCCGTCTGGAGGAAGACGGCCGCATCGCCACCGGCCAGGCCGCCGACACCGACACCCTGACCGCCTCGGCCAAGGCCTATGTCAACGCCCTGAACAACCTCATGGCGCGCAAGGAAAAGAGCCGGCCGGAAGCCGCGATCGCCAGCGGGTTCTAGGGCCTAGTTTCGTTTTCCCTCCCCCTTTCGACCGTCATCCCGGGCCTTGCGCCCGGGAACCCGTTGTCCGGCGCTCGTGCGGAGCAATGGCGCGCTGGCGCGCCACGGCAATTCACGTGCGGGCTGCACCAGGGGTCCCGGGCACAAGGCCCGGGATGACGGTGGTTGGGGGTTGAAGGGCTTCGTGACCCGCTGCTCGCCGCCGAACGGCCGAGTCGCGAGCCGCTCCGCCGCCACGAAGCGGCATAAGGGACCGTCATGATCTGGATCCCCATCACCATCGCCGCGGCGGCCTTCCAGGTGGCCCGCAACGCCGCCCAGCGCTCGGTGATGGGCGGGGCTGGGCCCTGGGGCGCGACCCTGGTGCGGTTCCTGTTCGGCCTGCCGTTCGCCACGGTGTTCGCCGCCGCCGCCTGGCTGGCGACTCCGGGGGCGAGCGCCCACGCCACGGCGCCGTTCTGGCTGGCCTGCCTCGCCGGGGCGGCCCTGCAGATCTGCGCCACCGCCGCCCAACTGACGGCCATGCACCGATCGTCCTTCGCCCTGGGCACGGCCTTGCAGCAGAGCGGCCTGCCGTTCGCCCTGGTCTGGGGCGTGCTGCTGTTCGGCGACAAGGTGTCGGCCGTGACCTGGGGCGGCGGACTGGTGGCCACGGCGGGGCTGGCGGTGCTGACCTGGCCGCGGGGCGAGACGCCGATGCGGCGCGGCGCGGTGACGGCGGGCCTGGCCTCGGGCGCGGCCTTCGCCCTCTGCGCCAACTGCTTCCGTCAGGCCGCGCTGATCTTCGAGCCCGCTCATCCGGTCGTGTCGGCACTGGTGACGGTGATGGTGGTCCAGGCCATCCAGTCGGCGGCCCTGACCGCCTTCCTGGCCACGCGCAATCCCGACGCCCTGGTCGAGGTGGTCAAGGCCTGGCGGCGGTCGCTGGGGGCGGGATTCTGCGGCGCGGCGGCCTCGGGCCTGTGGTTCACGGCCATGGCGTTCAGTCCCGTGGGGCCGGTGAGGGCGGTCGGGGTGATCGAGATGCCCCTTGCCGCCCTGGCGGGACGCCGTCTGTTCGCGGAGCGGCTGACCGCCGTCCAGATGATCTTCGGCCTGGTCGCGGCGGCCGGCGTGGCCATGGCGGCGCTCGGCTAGAAAACGCCATGTTTCTGCGATGAAACCCCCCGCGCCGCCGTTCTGCGCAAACAGGTGATCCAAGGGGTGTAATAGACCTTGAAATCAACGCTTTCGCAGGGCAAACGGGCTTCGTCGGCAGCTTCGTGGCAGTCAGACGACGGCGCGGCGGGGGCCAGCGCTCCCGTCGTGCGGCAGGCGCTCGTCAGTGGGACATAACCCCGCATTTCGCGGGAATCATGTTGTCCTCCTTAGGAATTGAAGTAGGAGCCATCTTTTCCCTTCGCCTTCACCGGTTCGCCGGCGCAAATGGCTCCGTTTCGCATACCCGCCGCCTTCGCTTTCTAAAGACCCAGCCGCCTCGCCCCTTATCCCCTCAGTCAGGGCTTTCAATGTTTTCTTCCCTCTTCGGCGTCATCTCCAACGACATCGCCATCGACCTGGGCACCGCCAACACCCTCATCTACATGAAGGGCAAGGGCATCGTTCTGAACGAGCCGTCGGTGGTCGCGCTGCGCAATGTCGGCGGCCGCAAGATCGTTCACGCCGTGGGGATCGAGGCCAAGCAGATGCTGGGCCGCACGCCGGGCCACATGGAAGCCATTCGCCCGATGCGCGACGGGGTCATCGCCGACTTCGAAGTCGCCGAGGAGATGATCAAGTACTTCATCCGCAAGGTTCACAACCGCAAGGGCTTCGTGAACCCCAAGGTCATCGTCTGCGTGCCGTCGGGCGCCACCGCCGTGGAACGCCGCGCGATCAACGACAGCTGCCTGAACGCCTCGGCCCGCCGCGTGGGTCTGATCGACGAGCCGATGGCCGCCGCGATCGGCGCCGGCCTGCCGATCCACGAGCCGACCGGCTCGATGGTCGTCGACATCGGCGGGGGCACCACCGAGGTGGCCGTGCTGTCGCTGTCGGGGATCGTCTATTCGCGCTCGGTCCGCGTCGGCGGCGACAAGATGGACGAGGCGATCATCAGCTACATGCGTCGCCACCATAACCTGCTGATCGGCGAAACGACCGCCGAGCGCATCAAGAAGGAAATCGGCACCGCCCGCGCCCCGGCCGACGGCGAGGGCCTGTCGATCGACGTCAAGGGCCGCGACCTGATGCAGGGCGTGCCGCGCGAAGTGCGCATTTCGGAAAAGCAGGCCGCCGACGCCCTGGCCGAACCGGTCGGGCAGATCGTCGAAGCCGTGAAGGTGGCCCTGGAAGCCACGCCGCCGGAACTGGCCAGCGACATCGCCGACAAGGGCATCATGCTGACCGGCGGCGGCGCGCTGCTGCGCGGCCTGGACGCCGAGATCCGCGACCACACCGGCCTGCCGGTCACCGTGGCCGACGATCCGCTGTCGTGCGTGGCCCTGGGCTGCGGCAAGGTGCTCGAGCATCCCAAGTGGATGAAGGGCGTGCTTGAATCGACTCTCGCCTAGGCGTCAATTCCATCTGGACGCCGCGGGGGGCGTCGGGAGAACTAGTACGTGCCCTTTCGCGAAGGTCCGCTCGGCGACCTGAAAGTGCCGCTTACCTGGACCGCGGCCGTGGCGTTGATCGTCGCGATCGTGATCGCGGTGGCGTTCCTGCTGGCCGATCGGCGCGAGACCCTTCAGCAACAGGCCTATGGCGTCACCCGTCAGACGGTCGACACGGTGTCCAAGCCGGTCAGCGGCGTGATCGCCGCCCCGGGGCGCTGGACCGGCCTGGGCGTCGACTTCATCAGCAGCTACTTCTTCACCGCGTCCGAAAACCGCCGGCTGAAGGCCGAGCTGAAGGAGATGCGCGGCTATCGCGACCAGTACCTGGCCGAGGTCGACAAGAACCAGAGCTACCGCACGCTGCTGGGCCTGCGCACCGATCCGCCGATCCCGATGGTCGCCGCCCGGGTGGTCAGCGACACCCGCGGCCCGTTCGCCAACACCCGCCTGGCCGACGCCGGCGCGGAAAAGGGCGTGGTGGTCGGCAATCCGGTGATGAACGAGCGCGGCTTGGTCGGCCGCGTGGTCGGCGTGGCCCACGGGGCCAGCCGCGTGCTGCTGCTGACCGACATCGCCTCGCGCACGCCGGTGATGATCGACCGCACCAACGCCCGCGCCATCCTGACCGGCGACGGCGGCCCCAATCCGAAGCTCGAATACCTGCGCGGCGTCGATCCGATCAAGGAAGGCGACCGGGTCGTCACGTCGGGCGACGGCGGCGTGGTGCCGCGCGGCCTGCCGGTGGGCGCGGCGGTCAAGGGCCTGGACGGCCGTTGGCGCGTGGTGCTGTTCGCCGACGACAGCGCCATCGACTATGTCCGCATCCTGCTGTTCAAGGACTTCTCGCAGCTGGCCGACCAGAAGGCCCTGCTGACCCGCAGCCTGCCGCCGGTCACCACCGAGGATCCCGACGTCTCGATCCTGGGCCCGGCCGCCACCGCCAAGCCGCCGGCCCAGACGGGCGCCGCGACTCCGGGCACGACGCCGCCTAAGCCGGCCGCTCCGACGACCTCCACGCCGCCGCCGCCCGCCGCCAAGCCCGCGACGACGCCGGCCCCGAGACCGGCGGCCCTGAAGCCGACGGCGGGGCAGCCGACCGGCGGGGGGATCTAGGGTGGGCGGCGCGCGGCCTCTGCATCCCGGCCGGTGGCTGGGCGTGCCCGCCCTATTCTGCGTGCTGGCGACCATCGCCTTCGCCGCGCCGATCCGCATCTACGGCCTGCAACTGCCCGAGCCGGTGTTCGCCATGGTGCCGGCCTTCGCCTGGGCCCTGATCCGACCGTCGATCCTGGCGCCTTTCGCCCTGCTGCTGCTGGGCCTGTTCCTGGACATGTTCTGGGGCGGACCGACCGGCCTGTGGGGCCTGTCGCTGCTGGTCGCCTACGCCACCGCCCTGACCGGCCGCAACATGATGACCGGCCAGAGCCGGCCGATGATGTGGGCCTGGTTCGGCGGGGTCACCGCGGTGGCCATGGCCGCCGGATTCCTGTTCAGCATGCTCGACAGCCTGGCCATGCCCAGCCTGCTGGCGGTGTTCTGGCAGTTTCTGGTCACGGCCCTGTTGTTCCCGTTCGCCCACCGGCTGATCGACCGGTTCGAGGACGCGGACGTTCGGTTCCGGTGACGCCATGAGCGAACCGTCAATCTTCTTCTTCGAGGTCAACGAGCGGCAGGGGGTCTTCCACCGTCGGGCGTTCCTGATGGGCGGCCTGGCCGGCGGCGGTCTGCTGGCCCTGGGCGGACGCCTGGCCCAGCTGCAGCTGGTCGAGGCCCGGCGCTACCAGAAGCTTTCGGCCGGCAACCAGTTCAACTACCGCCTGATGCCCCCGCCGCGCGGCCTGATCCTGGACCGCAACGGCGTGGCCCTGGCCTCGAACCGCCCGAACTTCCGGCTGATGGTCACCAAGGAATCCAAGGACTTCGACGTCGAGGCCACCCTGGACGACCTGGCCCTTCTGGTGCCGATCGACGGCACGCGCCGGGCCCGGCTGATCAAGGACATCGCCCGTGCGCCCAGGAAGGCCCCGGTGGCGGTGATGGAGGACATGACCTGGGAGGAATTCTCCCGCGTCAACATCCGCGCGCCCGAGCTGCCCGGCGTGACCGCCGACATGGGCGAGGTGCGGGTCTATCCGTTCGGCGGGGCCT
The DNA here is from genome assembly GCF_001427165.1 of Caulobacter sp. Root487D2Y. Lineage (NCBI taxonomy): Bacteria > Pseudomonadati > Pseudomonadota > Alphaproteobacteria > Caulobacterales > Caulobacteraceae > Caulobacter > Caulobacter sp. Root487D2Y. The sequence goes on along the minus strand of NZ_LMFD01000009.1, from coordinate 125,489 downwards.
TCGCCCACGTGATCGGCTATGTGGCCAAGGTTTCCGACCGCGACCTGGAAAAGGCCAAGTCCGATCCGACCCAGGACCAGGACCTGCTGCACCATCCGGGGTTCCGGATCGGCAAGCAGGGCGTCGAAAAGGCCCTGGACCGCGAGCTGCGCGGCCGTCCCGGCGCCACCAAGGCCGAGGTCGACGCCCAGGGCCGCGTGGTGCGCCTGGACCCCGAGGGCGACATCCCGCCCACCCCGGGCAAGGAAGTGCGGCTGACCCTGGACGCCGACATCCAGAACCGCGCCCTGGAGGTGATGGGCGACGAAAGCGGCGCCATCGTCGTGATGGACATCCGCAACGGCGACCTGCTGGCCATGGTCTCGGCCCCCAGCTTCGACGCCAACCGGTTCGTGAAGGGCCTGTCGGGTCCGGAATACAAGGCGCTGGCCGAATACGAGCGCAAGCCGCTGCTGGACAAGGCGCTGAGCGGCAACTTCCCGCCCGGTTCGACCTTCAAGCCCACCGTCGGCCTGGCCGCCCTGACCGCCGGGATCGATCCCGAGGTTCGCGTGAACTGCGGCGGCAGCTGGTACTACGGCGGGCGGACCTGGCGGTGCTGGGAAAAGGGCGGCCACGGCTCGCAGAACATGCACGAGGCCATCAAGAACTCGTGCGACATCTACTTCTACCAGACCTCGCTGAAGATCGGTCCGGACGCCATCGCCACGGCCGCGCGCGCGATGGGCTTCGGCGAGACCTTCGACATCGGCATTCCGGGCCAGAAGAAGGGCCTGGTGCCCGACCGGGCCTGGAAGAAGCGGGCCAACAAGAAGAATCCGGCCAACCAGATCTGGTTTCCGGGCGAAACGCCCAGCTACGGGATCGGGCAGGGGGCCTTGAGCGTCAACGCCCTGCAGCTGGCCGTGATGACCGCCCGCCTGGCCAACAGCAAGAAGGCGCTCAACCCGCGCCTGATCAAGTCGGTCGGCGGCGTCGAGCAGCCCAGCGGCGCGGCCGTGCCCGACCTGCCGTTCAGCCAGGAGCACCTGACCTATGTGCGCGGCGGCATGGAGGCCGTGGCGAACGACGTGCGCGGCACCGCCTACCGGCAGAGCCAGCTGGGCCTGGGCGACGTGAAGATGGCCGGCAAGACCGGCACGGCCCAGGTGCGCAGCTACGACAAGGTCGCCAACCGCAAGAGCACCAGCGTCGCCTGGCGGCTCAAGGACCACAACCTGTTCGTGGCCTTCGCCCCCTATGACGACCCGCGCTACGCCGTGGCCGTGATCATCGAGCACGGCGGCCTGGGCGGCGCCACCGCCGGCGCCCCGCGGGCTCGCGAGGTGATGCGCGTGGCGCTGCTGAAGGATCCCGAGGTCCGCGCCCGCATCGAGCGGCCCATGCCGATGCCCGAAGAGCCTGTCGAAACCACGCCCGACGGCTCGGTCGAGGGCGCCGCGCCCGACGATCCGATCGTGGGCGCGCCGCCGCCGTCGCCGGCCCCCGCGACCCCCACCATTCCCGCGCCTCCCGTCCCCGGAGCTCCCCGATGACCCTCAGCGGCGGCCTCAGCCGGCCTGGCGAACGCGATCGGCCGATCATCAAGTTCATGGAGATCGACTGGACCCTGTGTCTGGTCCTGTGCCTGATCGCCGGCACCGGGGCGCTCATGCTGTTTTCGATCGCCGGCGGTTCCTGGGAGCCGTGGGCCGACAAGCACCTGCTGCGCTTCGGCGTCTATTTCGTGATGATGATCATCCTGGCCATGGTCGACCTGCGGGTCTGGTTCAGCCTGGCCTATCCGATCTACGGGGTCGGGCTGCTGCTGCTGGTGGCGGTGGCCCTGGTCGGCGACTCCTCGCTGGGCGCGCAGCGCTGGCTGGTGCTCGGACCGGTCCGCTTCCAGCCGTCCGAAGTGATGAAGATCGGCGTCGTCCTGGCCCTGGCCCGCTACTATCACGGCCTGTCGGCCGACAGCGCCCGGCTGTCCTGGAAGCTGCTGATCCCGGCCGTCCTGATCGGCATGCCGGTCCTGCTGGTGGCCCACCAGCCCGACCTGGGCACGGCGATGCTGATCGCCCTGCCGGGCCTGGCGGTCATGGTGCTGGCCGGCCTGTCGCTGAGGCTGATCATCGTCGGGATGGTCGGCGCCCTGGCCGCCCTGCCGCCGTTCATCTTCTTCGTGCTGCACGACTATCAGCGCAACCGGATCCTGACCTTCATGGACCCGGAGAAGGACCCGTCGGGCGACGGCTACCACATCATGCAGTCGAAGATCGCCCTGGGCTCGGGCGGGCTGATGGGCAAGGGCTTCGGCCTGGGCTCGCAAAGCCAGCTGAACTTCCTGCCCGAGAAGCAGACCGACTTCATCTTCGCCACCCTGGCCGAGGAGTTCGGCTTCATCGGCTGCTTCAGCGTGCTGTTCCTGTACGGCGTGGCGATCTTCATGGCCCTGCGCATCGCCTCGATCAGCCACAGCCACTTCGGACGCCTGTCGGCGGCCGGGGTGACGGCCACTTTCGCCCTCTACGTGCTGATCAACGGCGCGATGGTCATGGGCATGGCCCCGGTGGTGGGCGTGCCCATGCCGATGCTGAGCTATGGCGGCACCGTGATGCTGACGGTCATGGTCGGGTTCGGCCTGGTCCAGGCCGTGCGGGTGCACCGCTATACCGAAGTGACCAGCGGCAAGGGCTCGCTGATGTAGGGTTTGGTGGGGGCGAACACTTGCCCCCTACGGATCGCTTCGCGATCGTCTTCCCCCATAGGGGGAAGAGGAGGTGCGCGGCCTCCGCCCCCTATGGGGGCGGACAGACCGCGAAGCGGTCAGGTGGGGGCAAGTGGGTGAGCCACTATTTTCCCTTCAGCGCCCTTCCACTCACCACGGCCCCCGCCCCGTACTTCCCCCGCAGCCCGTCGATCACCGTCTCGCTCTTCAGCGCCTTGCGCTCCTCGCCGGCGAAGAAGTCGTCGGCCGCGCCTTCGGCGGGCACGAAGTCGGTCAGGCCCGCGCCGATCAGGCGGTAGTGCAGGCCTCCCGGCTCGGCCGCCAGCAGCTCGCGCGCCACCTGGAAAAGGGTCCGCGCGGTCTGGATCGGCACGGGCAGGGTGCGCCGGCGGGTGTGGATCTTGAAGTCGGGCGTGCGCAGTTTCAGCGTGGCCACGCGGCCCGCCACCCCGCCGGCCCGGGCCTGGCGGGCGACCTTCTCGCACAGCGGCCACAACTCGTCCTCGAGGTCCTCGCGCTTGTAGAGGTCATCGTTGAACGTGGTCTCGGCGCTGATCGTCTTGCGCTCCTGGTCGGGATCGACCAGCCGGGTGTCGCGGCCGTGGGCCAGGTGGTGCAGCCGCAGGCCGCCCGAGCCCAACACCTTGACCAGCCATTTGAGGTCGGCGTTGGCGATGTCGCCGACCGTTCGCAGGCCCTCCGAGGCCAGGGCCGTGACGGTGGCGGGGCCGACGCCGGGCAGGATCGACACCGGCCGCGGGGCCAGGAACTCGACGATCCCCGCCGCCCCGATCACCGAGAAGCCGCGCGGCTTGTCCAGCTCCGAGGCGATCTTGGCCAGGAACTTGTTGGGAGCCAGGCCGATCGAGACGGTGATCCCGACCTCGGCCTCGATCTCGCGCTGGACCCGGGCCAGCATCACCGCCGGCGGGGCGCCGTGCAGGCGCTCGGTGCCCGACAGGTCGATCCAGGCCTCGTCCAGCGACAGCGGCTGCACCAGGGGCGTCAGGGCCTCCAGCTTGGCCATGATCCGCCGGCTCTCGTGCTTGTACTTGGCGAAGTTGGGCTTGATGACCACCGCGTCGGGGCACAGCTTCAGCGCCTTGTACATCGGCATGGCCGAGCGGGGGCCGCTCATGCGCGCGATGTAGCAGGCGGTCGTCACCACCCCGCGCTTGCCGCCGCCGACGATCACCGGCTTGTCGCGCAGGGACGGGTCGTCGCGCTTCTCGACCGACGCATAGAAGGCGTCGCAGTCCAGGTGCGCCATGGACAGTTGGCCCAGCTCCTCGTGGAAGATCACCCGCGGCGAACCGCAGGACGGACAGCGCGAGACCTTGGTCTCGCCCGTCGCCAGGCAGTCGCGGCACAGCGCTTTCATCGGAACAGCTTGCGCTCGATGGCCGTCTTCAGGTCCGGCCACAGGTCGATCCGCGCGTGCCGCTCGGGATCGCTGGGGGCCAGGGGGCGCAGCCGCTCGTCGGCCACCATCTGGAAGCGGTTCACCCACGGCGCGCTTTCCGCCACCGAGTCCAGCTGCGGCAGCAGGTCGTCGATGAACGCCGACGGCGAAGCCGTCCGCTCGGACAGGTGGGCCGCCGACGGCCCCTTGGGACCGCTGTTGATCACCAGCGGATAGTCGAAGCCATGGGTCTTCAGCCAGCGGGCGCGCGATTGGCGGCCGTGCTCGGGGGCGTTGGTCAGGATCACCACGTCGGCGCGGGTCGACAGGTCGGCCAGGGCGTCGGCCGCGCCCTCGGCCGGCAGCAGGTCGTCGGCCCCGTCGCGGAAGAAGTCGTTGAACAGCGCCCGGCCGGCGATCAGGTCCACATGCTCGGTCTCGCCGGGGCGATAGATGTTCTGGAACAGGGCGTAGCGGTCGAATCGCAGCTCGAATCCGTGGCGTCCGATGAACGTTCCGAAGCCATGCATGAACCGCGCGAGGACCTCGTCGACATCGACGATGACCAGCGGCGCGTCCGGGCGCACGATGCAGGTCTGAAGGTCGGAAAAACTGGGTTCCATGATCTGCGATTGGCCGAGATAAACGCGATTAGCGCGGGCTTAAGGATATTCGTGCGATCTGGAATCCAGAAGCGACGCGAATCCCTCACGCGTCGCCACGGACCGGAATGGTCGGGGTCAGGATGACGAAGAAGGTCCTCATCGTCGAGGATAACGAGCTGAACATGAAACTCTTTCATGATCTGCTCGAAGCCCAGGGCTATGAGACCCTGCAGACCCGCGAGGGCCTGCAGGCTCTGTCGATCGCCCGCGAGCACCGTCCGGACCTGATCCTGATGGATATCCAGCTGCCCGAGATCTCCGGCCTTGAAGTCACCAAGTGGCTCAAGGAGGATGACGATCTGTCACATATCCCCGTCGTCGCCGTTACGGCATTCGCCATGAAGGGCGACGAGGAACGCATCCGTGAGGGCGGCTGCGAGGCCTATATCTCCAAGCCCATCTCGGTGTCGCACTTCCTGGACACCATTCGCCGGTTGCTGGAGAGGTAGGCTCGTGAGCGCGCGCATCCTGGTCGTCGACGACATCGAGGCCAATGTCCGCCTGCTCGAGGCCAAGCTGTCGGCGGAATATTACCAGGTCTCGGTCGCCCATGACGGCCCCACCGCCCTGACCCTGGCGGCCAGCGAGCTGCCCGACGTGATCCTGCTGGACGTGATGATGCCCGGCATGGACGGCTTCACCGTCTGCAAGAAGCTCAAGGAAGATCCGACCACCCGCCACATCCCGGTGGTGCTGGTCACGGCGCTGGACGGCCGCGCCGACCGCATCCAGGGGCTGGAGGCGGGCGCCTCGGACTTTCTGACCAAGCCGATCGACGACGTCATGCTGTTCGCCCGCGTGCGCAGCCTGACCCGCTTCAAGCTGGTGATCGACGAACTGCGCCAGCGCGAGGCCTCGGGCCGGCGCATGGGCGTGATCGCCGGCGCCGCCTCGCGCCTGGACGGCCTGGGCGGCCGGGTGCTGGTGGTCGACGACAACGAACGCCAGGCCCAGCGCGTGGCCGCCGAGCTGGCGGTCGAACACCGCCCGGTGGTCGAGTCCGATCCCGTGAAGGCCCAGATCAGCGCCGGCGGACCGGTCGACCTGGTGATCATCAACGCCGCGGCCAAGGGCTTCGACGGCCTGCGCTTCGCCGCCTCGCTGCGGTCGGACGAGCGCACCCGCCACCTGCCGATCCTGGCCATGGTCGATCCCGACGAGCGCCAGCGCCTGGTCAAGGCGCTGGAGATCGGCATCAATGACATCCTGCCCCGGCCGATCGATCCGCAGGAGCTGTCGGCCCGGGTGAAGACCCAGATCCAGCGCAAGCGCTATACCGACTACCTGCGCCAGAACCTCGACCACAGCCTGGAGCTGGCGGTCACCGATCAGCTCACCGGCCTGCACAATCGCCGCTACATGTCCGGCCAGCTCGACTCGCTGGTCAAGCGCGCGGCCCTGGGCGGCGACCCGGTCGCGGCCCTGCTGATCGACATCGACCACTTCAAGAAGATCAACGACGGCTTCGGCCACGACGTCGGCGACGAGGTGCTGCGCGAGTTCGCCCTGCGTCTGGCCTCCAACGTCCGCGCCATCGACCTGCCTTGCCGCTACGGCGGCGAGGAGTTCACGGTGATCATGCCCGACACCCAGCTGGCCGACGCCCTGCGCATCGCCGAGCGGATCCGCATGCACGTCTCCGGCTCGCCGTTCCGCGTCGCCCAGGGCAGCGAGCTGCTGACCGTGACCATCTCGATTGGCGTCTCGGCCACCAGCGGCCCGGACGACACCCCCGAAACCCTGATGAAGCGGGCCGACGAGGCGGTGTACGAGGCCAAGAAGTCCGGCCGCAACGCCGTGGTGGGCAAGGCGGCCTAGCACGGCCGGGGACATGCCCTTGCGGCGTGTCCCCCATTTCCAGGCGCCGCGATAACCGATGGGGACACGCCGCGAGGGCATGTCCCCGTCAGGGCTTCGCCACCACCCTGATCTCGTACATCCGCGGCCACAGCTTGCCCGTCACGATCAGCCGGTCGGCCTTGGCGTCGTAGGCGATGCCGTTCAGCACGTCGGTGCGCGCGCGATCCTCCAACGGCAGCAGGCCCGTCAAGTCGATCCAGCCGGTCACCTTGCCGCTCGCCGGGTCGATGCGGGCGATGCGGTCGCTCTTCCAGATGTTGGCCAAGATCTCGCCCTTGACCCATTCCAGCTCGTTCAGCTGATCCACCGGCCGGCCCTCGTCGGTGACGGTGATCCCGCCGGTCTCCTTCAGGGTCTCCGGATCCAGGAACCGCAGGCGCGACGTTCCGTCGCTCATGATCAGCCGCTTGTCGTCGCGGGTCAGGGCCCAGCCTTCGCCCTCATAGCTGAATTCGCCGCGCGCCTCGAAGTCGTCGAGGCCGTAGACGAAGCCGATCTGGTGTTTCCAGGTCAGCTCGATCAGCCGGTCCTTCCAGTCGACGATGCCCTCGCCGAAGTATTGGCTGGAAATCGAGCGCTCGTTCTCGACGCCGCCGGTCTCCAGCACGATCTTGCGGATCGACGAGGCGCCCTCCAGGCCCGTGCTCTCGTACAGAAAGCCGTCCCGCAGGAAGAGGCCTTCGGTGAAGGCGTTGGGGTCGTGGGGATAGGTGCGGACCACCTCGTAGCCGTAGACCGGCGTGGCGGCGTGAGCCTGGGCCACGTGAGCCAGCGGCGAACCGGCGCCAAACAGCAAAACAACGGCCAGCCAGAGGGAGGAAAGCGGAAGTCGACGCATGGTCCAGCTAGGCCTGCCCTCGGCGGCGAAAACAAGACGACCTAAACGAAAAACGCCCGGCTTCGCAGCCGGGCGTCTTGTCACATCGCGTTGGACGCAAGATCTACTTGATCTTGCCTTCCTTGAATTCGACGTGCTTGCGGATGACCGGATCGTACTTCTTCAGCACCATCTTTTCGGTCTTGGTGCGGGCGTTCTTCTTGGTCACGTAGAAGAAGCCGGTGTCCGCCGTCGAGTTCAGGCGGATCTTGATGGAAGCCGGTTTGGCCATGGTCGAATCCCTGCGATGGTCGCGCAGGTCCCTACGCGGTCGAAATAAGAGGCGCGGAACATACTCACCGGCGGCGCAAAGTCAATTGCCGGTCTCGCATCGTTTGTAGGGGAAATCGACGCTCCTGGCCTGGCCGCCGATTTGCCCCTCGATCCGGCCGATGATCTCGTCGGCGCCGAGGCGGCGATAGATCACCCGCTGGGGAAAATCATGGGCGGGGTTCTCGAAGACCGCCATCTCCGGCGTCAGGCTCTTGAGCGGGAAGGTCGCCTTCTCCTGGCCCGAGGGCTCGGCCATGTAGGCCAGCGAGCCGTCGGCCTCGACGATGCGGGTGAATTCGTAGTCGCGCAGCTTGCCGTCCTTGAGCGTGCGGCCCATGCCCAGCATGACGCCGCCGCCCGGACCCATCCACCGCTCCTCGACCACGCCGCCCGGCTTGGTCTGGATCCAGCAGCCTTTCAGCCAGGCCATCTGGTCGATCGTGGCGGGCGGGCCCGCCAGGGCGGCGGCGAGAGCGAGGGCGAGCATCGAAGGGCTCCCTGGGGCGCTCTAGAGATAACTCAACTGCCGCGCCCCGCGCAGGAAGCGCATGAACGGCGCCGGGCGTCCAGGGTCGGCCAGGCGCTGGGCCACCTCGTGGACGACGAAGCGGGTGATGTTGGGCAGGTCCAGCGCGCGGGCCTGGTCGAAGTCGAACCAGCCGATCTCGTCCAGCTCGCCGCAGTCGGGCTGGCGGTCCAGGCTCAGCAGGGCGCTGGCGGGGGCCATGAAGAACCGGGCGTCGAAGCGGCGGGTGCGATAGGGCGGGGTGATGGCCCGGGCCACGAAGGCCAGCGGCGCCAGGTCGGGCAGGGCGCCCTGGGCCAGGAACGGCCGCCAGGCCCCGGCGCCGGGCCGCTCGGGCGCTGTCTGGGCCAGCAGCAGGCCAGTCTCCTCGAAGGTTTCGCGCACCGCCGCCAGGGCCAGGGCGCGGGCCAGGCGGGGGGGACTGGCGTGGCGCGGCTCCAGGCTCAGGCGCGCCGCGGTTTCGGGCGCCAGTTCGCTGGCCGACGGCGCGAGGTAGTCGCCGCGGTCGACCCGGCCGCCGGGGAACACCCACTTGTCGGCCATGAAGGCCAGGCCCCGGTTGCGGCGGCCCATCAGCAGGCGCGGCTTGGGCCCGTCGTCGCGGACCACGATCAGGGTGGCGGCATGGCGCGGCTTCAGCACGCCGGCGCGCGGATCGCGGACGTCGCCGTCGTTGCGGGTGTCGAACTTGGCTTCGATCGGTTCGTCCATCTTCCGAGCTTAGACCCGACTCACGACGACGCCATCCGTCCGTAGGGGCAACTGGCGGTGAGGGAGCGGGGACACGCCGCAAGGGCATGTCCCCAGCGCGTGGCGGGGACATGCCCTCGCGGCGTGTCCCCAAATCCATTCCCGGCGCTTGACCGGCGCGCGCTCGCCCGCCCAAGCTCCCGGCGGGGATTTCAGGAATCGAGGGGATGGCCATGTTCGCAAGGGTTTCCGGGCTGGCCTTGGCCGCCGCGTTGCTGGCCGGACCCGCGCTCGCCGCGCCGTCCGCCGCCCAGGTGGCCGCCGCCGCCAAGGCCGTCCAGCCCAAGGTCGTGGCCTGGCGGCGCGATATCCACGAGCATCCCGAGCTGGGCAACCAGGAGGTCCGCACGGCGGCCCTGGTGGCCAAGGAGCTCCGCGCCCTGGGCTTCGAGGTCCGCGAGGGCGTGGGCCGCACCGGCGTGGTCGGGGTGTTGAAGGGCGGCAAGCCCGGTAAGGTCGTGGCCCTGCGCGCCGACATGGACGCCCTGCCGGTCGAGGAAAAGACCGGCCTGCCGTTCGCCTCCAAGGTCACGGCCCAGTGGGAGGGTCGGACCCTGCCGATCATGCACGCCTGCGGCCACGACACCCACGTGGCCATGCTGCTGGGAACCGCGACGGTGCTGGCCGGCATGAAGGCCGACATCCCCGGCACTGTGGTGCTGATCTTCCAGCCGGCCGAGGAGGGCTCCCAGGCCGGCGAGGAGGGCGGGGCGGGCCTGATGATCCGCGACGGCGCCCTGGACCACCCCAAGGTCGACGCCGTCTTCGGCCTGCACATCGGCCCCGGCGACGCCCACGCGCTGAACTACCGGGCCGGCGGCTTCTATGCGGGCTCCGACCGCCTGACGATCACCGTCAAGGGCAAGCAGACCCACGGGGCGCGGCCCTGGGCCGGCGTCGACATGGCCAGCGTCGCGGCCGACATCGTCCAGGCCTTCAACCAGATCGCCGCCCGCCAGGTCGACGTCGGCGCCTCGCCCACCGTGCTGACCGTGGCGACCATCAACATGGGGGTGCGCAACAACATCATCCCCGAAGACCTGACCATGACCGGCACCCTGCGCACCTTCAACGCGGAGCGGCGCGCCGACGTGATGGACAAGGTCCAGAAGACCGTGGCCGCCATCGGCGACCGCTATGGCGCGAAAGCCCAGGCGGTGTTCACCCAGCCCTATCCGGTCACCACGAACGACCCGGCCCTGTCGGCCTGGGTCAAGCCGGTGCTGGAGCAGGCCTCGCCCGGCAAGGTCGACGACCAGGCGGCCCTGGTCACCGGGGCCGAGGACTTCTCCCGCTACGGCGAGAAGGCCCCGGCGGTGTTCATCCAGCTGGGCGGCCGCCCGGCCAGCGTGCCCGCCGCCACGGCCCCGGCCAACCACTCGCCCTATTTCGACGTCGACGAGGCGGTGTTCGAGACCGGGGTGAAGGCCGAGGTGCTGCTGGCCCTGGACTATCTGGCGAAGAAGTAGTCCCCAGAGCGCTTCGAAGGAGACTTGCTTGCGATTCCTGTTTCTCGCCGCCGTCGCGGCCCTGGCCCTGTCGAGCCCGGCGGCGGCCCAGACCGCCCTGACGCCCAATATCGGCGGCCGGGTCGTGGCCTTGCCCGAGGGCGGCTACGACTTCGGCTGGCCCGGCGTCTATTTCGAGGGGCGCTTCACCGGGCGCTCGGTCGAGGTGGCGGTCGATCCGCAGCTCGATCACCTGGCGGTCAGCATCGACGGCAAGGTCCGCACCGAGCTTGACCTGCCCGGCGTCGCGCGCATGAGCTTCGACGACCTGGGCCCGGGCGAGCATGTCGTTCGGGTGGACAAGCTGACCGAGAGCCAGACGGGCTCGGCGCGGTTCCTCGGCTTCACCGTCGGCAAGGGCGGCCAGGCCCTGCCGCCGCCGAGCCGTTCGCGGCGGATCGAGGTGATCGGCGACTCCCACACCGTCGGCTACGGCGTGCGCGCCGCCAAGCACAGCTGCACCCAGGCCGAGATCCACGACCTGACCGACACCAGCCTGGCCTTCGGTCCGATCCTGGCGCGCCGGCTGGACGCCGACTACCGGATCGTCGCCTTCTCCGGCCGGGGCGTGGTGCGAAACTACGGCGGCGCGGCGCCGGGCCAGTCCCTGCCGGTGCTCTATTCGCGGATGATCCCCGGCCAGGCCGAACCCAGCATGGATCCGGCGGAGGCCTGGCGGCCCGACCTGATCGTCATCGGCCTGGGCACGAACGACTTCTCGACGCCCGTCGCGCCCGGCGAGGCCTGGGCCGACGAGACGGCCCTGCGCGCCGACTATCGCCGGGCCTATGCCGCCTTCGTGCGCGACCTGGCCCGGCGCCAGCCCCAGGCGCGTTTCCTGCTGATCGCCGGGGACAGTTTCGCGGCCGATGTGGAGCAGGTGGCGAGCGCCGTCGACGCCGAGGCGCCGGGTCTTGCGACCCCGGTGCGGATCACCGGCATGGACCTGGGCGCCTGCGACTGGCACCCGTCGGTGGCGGACCAGCGGATGATGGCCGATCGGCTGGAAGAGGCGGCGAGAGTGGTTCTTCCCTAAACACCCTCTCCCTCTGGGAGAGGGTGTTATCTGCGCTTCCCCCGCCGCACGCCCTTCGGCAGCCCCCCGCGGGGCTTGATGGCCGGCTTGCCGCGGATGCCCAGCCTCGGCTTCGGCGCCTTCGGATCGTTCGGCAAGGCGTCGGTCAGCATCTCGAACAGCAGGCCGCCGGTCACTGGGGTGGCCTCGCGCAGCTTGACCTCGACCGCCAGGCCCAGCGGGAAGCGCTTGCCGGTGCGCTCGCCGACCAGGGCGTGCATGCGGTCATCGTGGACGAAATATTCCTCGCCCAGGGTCGAGACCGGCACCAGGCCGTCGGCGCCCGTCTCGTCCAGCTTCACGAACAGGCCGAAACGCGTCACGCCGGTGATCCGGCCGGCGAAGGTCGCCCCCACCCGGTCGGACAGGAAGGCGGCGATGTAGCGGTCGGTGGCGTCGCGCTCGGCGGCCATGGCCCGGCGCTCGGCGTGGGTGATGACCTCGGCGGTGTCCTTGATCTGTGAGATGTCCTGGTCGGTCAGGCCGTCGTCGCCCAGGCCCAGGGCGCGGATCAGGGCCCGGTGGACGATCAGGTCGGCGTAGCGGCGGATCGGGCTGGTGAAGTGGGCGTAGCGCGCCAGGTTCAGGCCGAAGTGACCCAGGTTGTCGCTGGAATAGTGGGCCTGCATCTGGGTGCGCAGGACCACCTCGTTGATGATCGCCGCGTGCGGGCTCTCGCGGGTGTCGTCCAGCAGCTTGTTGAAGCGCGCCGTGGTCGGGGCCTCGCCCTTGGACCACTTGACCTCCAGGGTCTGCAGGAACTCGACCAGGCTCATGACCTTTTCCTGGCTGGGCGTGTCGTGCACCCGGTAGATCAGCGGCGTGCGCTTGGCTTCCAGGCTTTCGGCCGCGCAGACATTGGCCTGGATCATCATCTCCTCGATCAGCTTGTGGGCCTCGAGGCTGGCGCGGCGGGTGATCGACTGGATCTCGCCTTCCTGGATGATGATGCGGCGCTCGTCGCTCTCGATGGCCAGGGGCGAGCGCTGCTCGCGGCCCTTGCCCATCAGGCGGAAGGCGGCCCACAGGGGGCGCAGGATCGGGTCCAGCAGCGGACCGGCCTTGTCGCCGTCCTGACCGTCGGGCGGGGCGACCCCGTCGATGGCGGCCTGGGCCTGCTCGTAGGACAGCTTGGCGGCGCTGCGCATCAGGCCGCGCACGAACTTGTGGCTCTTCTTGCGGCCCTGGGCGTCGAACACCATCCGCACGGCCAGGGTGGCGCGGTTCTCGCCTTCGCGCAGGCTGCACAGGCCGTTGGACAGGGTCTCGGGCAGCATCGGCTCCACCCGGTCGGGGAAGTAGACGCTGTTGCCCTTCTCGCGGGCGTCGCGGTCCAGGGCCGAGCCGGGGCGCACATAGGCGGCGACGTCGGCGATGGCCACCCAGACGATCCAGCCGCCCACATTGCCGGCGTCCGGATCGGGATGGGCGTAGACGGCGTCGTCGTGGTCGCGGGCGTCGACCGGGTCGATGGTCACGAACGGCAGGTCGCGCAGGTCGTCGCGGCCCTCCAGGGTCGGCGGCTTGGCCGCGCCGGCCTCGGCCTCGGCCTCTTCGCTGAAGCCGGTCGGGATGCCGTGGCTGTGGATGGCGATCAGCGAGGCGGCGCGCGGATCGTCCTCGCTGCCCACCACCTCCAGCACCTTGCCGAACTTGGGGCCGTAGCGGGCCGAGGCCGTGCCCACCTGGGCCAACACCAGGTCGCCGTCCTTGAGGTCCTTGGCCTCCTGCTCGTTGAGCAGCAGGCTTTCCTTGGACTTGCGGTCGACCGGCTCGACCCGGGTCTCGCGGCGAACCTTGCGGATGACGCCCAGCACCTTGTGGGCGCTCTGGCCCAGGCGCTTGATCAGCCGGGCCTCGGTCTCGCCGCTCTCGAGTTGCTCGAAGCGGACCAGCAGGCGGTCGCCCATGCCCGGCGCGCCGCCCGCCGAGGCGTCGCCCTTGCCCGGGGCCAGGCGCACCTGGGGCAGGTCCTCGCCGCCCTTGGTCAGGCGGACATAGAGATCGCCGTCGGCGTCGCGTTCCACCACGTCGACCACGCCGACCGGGGGCAGCGCCCCGGCCTCCGCGAAACCACGCCGTCCGCGCTTGCCCAGGGCGCCCTGGGCTTCCAGTTCGCGCAACATCTCGCGCAGGGCCCGGCGGTCCGCGCCCTTCAGGCCGAAGTGGCGGGCGATGTCGGCTTTGCCGGCCTCGCCGGCGTCGCGCAGGAAGGCGATCAGCGTCTCGCGATCGGGCAGGCCGGCGGGCGGCTTCGCGGTCTTGGAGGCGGCGGGGAACTTGGACGACTTGGGCGAGCGGGGTTTAGCCATGTCCCTGGCTTAACCCGGCAAGGGGGCGGATGGCCAAGGGAAAGGAACGCCGAACGCCGGGTTGACTATCGAAATTACGCACGTAATCTCGCCCGCAGATTACATGCGTAATTGGATTGGAAGCCATGATCTGTCGTGCGAAGTTTCTCCGCGGCCTCTCGGCCTGCGTTTCTCTCCTCATGGCCAGTCCGGCCTTCGCCAGTCCGCCGCTCGCGGAAAATCCCTACGCGATCACCACCCCCAACGGTGTCGATGAGGAAGACTTCGTCGAGATCGGCGGGATCAGGCAGTGGGTGACGATCCGGGGCGAGGACCGGGCCAATCCCGTGCTGCTGATCGTCGGCGGGACCCAGGTCGACGGGCCGGGCGCCATCCTCAGCCCCTATGTCCGCACCTTCCAGCCCTGGGAGAAGGACTTCACCGTCGTCCAGTGGGACCCGCGCGGCGCGGGCAAGACCTTTGTCGCGGCCGGCGGAACGATCGGTCCCGACCTGACGATCGAGCGGCTGGTTCAGGACGGCCTGGACCTGACGGGCTACCTGCGCCATCGCCTCGGCAAGGCGAAGATCGTGCTGCTGGGCGTCAATTTCGGTTCGACCCTGGGCGTGAAGATGGTCATGGCCCGCCCGGGGCTGTTCTCGGCCTATGTGGGCGCTGGGCAGATCGTGAAGCCCCGCGCCGAGCGCGAGCGCTTCGGCTATGAGCGTCTGCTGCGGCTGGCGACGTCGGCCGGCGACCAGGCCACGCTGGCCGACCTGAAGATCAGCGGGCCCGATCCGTTTCGCGAGCCCCGCGATCCCGCCCGGATCGCCGCCTTCCAAAGAGCATTCGTGAAGTATCGCGGTCCGGTGCCCTCCAACCCGATGCAGGAGGCGCTCAGCGCGCCGCACTGGACGGTCGCTGACCTCACCGCCGCCCAGGCCGCCGCGGCGCGGAACGATCAGGTCCTGGGACGCGCCTGGGGCGAGAGTTTTGACTACGCGTCGCTGGGGCCGCGCCTGTCGGTGCCCGTGTTCGTGATCCAGGGCGAGGAGGGGACCAGCGCGCCCGCGCCGATGGCCAGGGCCTGGCTGGAAGGTCTGACGGCGCCGAAGAAAATGTTCGTCAGCATACCGGGCGCGGGCAACCACGCCCTCGAGACCCACGCGGCGGACTATCTGGCGCTGCTTGACCGGCACGTCCGGCCGGTGGCGCTCGCCGCGGAACGGCGGCCAGGACGCTGAGCCCTAGTACAGATCCTCGATCCGCTGCGGCGGGGTCTGCGGCGGGGTTTCGGGCTTCTTCTCGGGCTCGGCCGCGACGGGCGGGGCCTCGACGACCGGGGCCTCCTCGGCGGGCGGGGCCTCGACCGCCTCGACCGGCTTGGGCTTGGGGGCTTCGACCGGCGGGGGCGGGGCGACCTCGGCGACCACCGGCGTGGCCTCGCGCACCGGCACGCCCGAAACCTCGGCCAGCGGCGCGGTCGACACCGCCTCGCGGTCGTTCTTCTGCAGGGCGTTCTTGAGGCCGAACGCGAAGCCGCCGACGCTGACCGCCGACAGGATGACGACCACGACAGGCAGCGGCAGAGGGCGTTCGAGCGACGTCATGAGCCCAGCTTAACCCCCAATTTTCCTCCGACCAAGCGGCCGAGGCGCGTCACGCCTCGGCCTTGGCCTTCTTCGCGGCGGGCTTCTTCGCCGCCGGCTTCTTGGCGGCCGGTTTCTTGGCCGCCGCCTTCTTGGCCGGAGCGGCGCCGTCGGCCGCGACGGCTTTCGCCTTGGCCGGGGCCTTCTTCACCGCCGCCTTCTTGGCGGGCTTCTTGCCGCCGCCGCCCTTGGCGACGCGGTCGGCGATCAGGGCCACGGCCTCGTCCAGGGTCAAGGCCGCCGGATCGGCGCCCTTGGGCACGTTGGCGTTGGTGTCGCCGTGCTTGATGTAGGGACCGAAACGACCCGACAGCACGCGGATCGGCTTGCCGTCATCCGGGTGATTGCCCAGCTCGGCCAGGGCCGCGGCCTGGCCGCGTTGCGGACGCCCGCCGCCGGCCCGCTTGTCGGCCAGCAGGGCCACCGCGCGGTTTAGGCCGATGTCGAAGACGTCTTCCGGGTTCTCCAGATTGGCGTAGGTGCCGTCGTGCAGCACGAACGGCCCAAAGCGGCCCAGGCCCGCGGTGATGATCTTGCCGTCGTCCGGGTGCTTGCCGACCTCGCGGGGCAGGGACAGCAGGCGCAGGGCCTTTTCCAGGTCGACCGCCGCCGCCGTCCAGCCCTTGGGCAGGCTGGAGCGTTTGGGCTTGTCGCCGCTGTCGGCCGCCGCCGGCTCCTCGACATAGGGACCGAAGCGGCCGTTCTTCAGCCACACGGCGCGGCCGGTCGCCGGGTTGATCCCCAGCTCCTTGTCGGCGGCCTCGGCCTCGCCTTCGCCCTCGCTGGTGGCCAGCTGGCGGGTGAAGCGGCATTCGGGATAGTTCGAGCAGCCGATGAACGCCCCGAACTTGCCGACCTTCAGCGACAGCATGCCCGTGCCGCAGGTCGGGCACAGACGCGGATTGGAGCCGTCGCCCTTGTCGGGGAAGATGTGCGGACCCAGCGACTCGTTGAGGGCGTCCAGGACGTTGGTGGTGCGCAGCTCGGCGATCTCGCCGACCGCGGCCGCGAAGTCCTTCCAGAAGTCGCGCAGGAACTGCTTCCAGTCCAGCTTGCCGTCCGACACCAGGTCCAGCTGCTCTTCCAGGGCCGCGGTGAAGTCGTACTCCACGTAGCGGCGGAAGAACTGCTCCAGGAAGGCGGTGACCAGCCGGCCCTTGTCCTCGGGGATGAAGCGCTGCTTCTCCATTTTGACATAGGCGCGGTCGCGCAGCACGGTCAGGACCGAGGCGTAGGTCGAGGGGCGGCCGATGCCCAGCTCTTCCATCTTCTTGACGAGGCTGGCTTCCGAATAGCGCGGGGGCGGCTCGGTGAAGTGCTGGTCGGCGCGGGCGTCCAGCACCTTGGCGCTGGCGCCTTCCTCGATCATCGGCAGGCGGGCGGAGTCTTCGTCGCCCTCGTCGTCGCGGCCTTCCTCGTAGACGGCGAGGTAGCCGGGGAACAGCACCACTTGGCCGGTGGCGCGCATGCCGGTCTGGCCGTCGGCGCTCTCCAGGTCGACGGTGGTGCGCTCGATGCGGGCGCTCTCCATCTGCGAGGCGATCATCCGCTTCCAGATCAGCTCGTACAGGCGGGCCAGGTCCGGCTCCAGCCGCAGCGAGGCCGGATTGCGGTTCAGGCTGGTCGGCCGGATGGCTTCGTGGGCCTCCTGGGCGTTCTTGGCCTTGGCCTTGTAGTAGCGCGGGGTCTCGGGGACGTAGGGCGCGCCGTAGACGTTGCCGATCACGCTGCGCGCCTCGGCGATGCCTTCCGGCTCGACCGACACGCCGTCGGTCCGCATGTAGGTGATCAGACCGACGGTCTCGCCGCCGATGTCGATGCCTTCGTACAGCTTCTGGGCGGCCTGCATGGTGCGCTGGGCCGAGAAGCCCAGCTTGCGCGAGGCTTCCTGCTGCAGGGTCGAGGTGGTGAAGGGCGGGGCGGGCGAGCGCTTGCCGGGCTTCTTCTCGACCGCGGCGACCTTGAAGGTGGCCTTCTGCACGGCGGCCTTGGCGGCCAGGGCCGAGCCCTCGTTGCCCAGGTCGAACTTGGTGAGCTTCTTGTTCTCGTGCTTGACCAGGCGGGCCAGGAACGGCTCGGCGCCGGCCGTGACGTCGGCCTCGACGGTCCAGTATTCCTGGGTCTTGAAACGCTCGATCTCCAGCTCGCGATCGACGATCAGGCGCAGGCAGACCGACTGCACGCGGCCGGCCGAGCGGCTGCCCGGCAGCTTGCGCCACAGGACGGGCGAGAGGGTGAAGCCGACCAGATAGTCCAGGGCGCGGCGGGCGAGGTAGGCCTCGACCAGTTCCATGTCGATGTCGCGCGGATGGGCCATGGCCTCGAGCACCGAGGCCTTGGTGATGGCGTTGAAGGTGACGCGCTGGACGGTCTTGTCCTTGATCGCCTTCTTCTTCTGCAGCACCTCCAGCACGTGCCAGCTGATCGCTTCCCCTTCGCGGTCGGGGTCGGTGGCCAGGATCACGCCGTCGGCGCCCTTCATGGCGTCGACGATGTCGCCGATCCGCTTGGCGGCCTTGGCGTCGACTTCCCAGCTCATGGCGAAGTCGTTGTCCGGTTCGACCGAGCCGTCCTTGGACGGCAGATCGCGGATGTGGCCGTACGAGGCGAGAACCGTGTAGCCGGACCCGAGGTACTTGTTGATGGTCTTGGCCTTGGCCGGGCTCTCGACGACGACGACGATCATTAGGACCTTGATGCCTGGGAATTGGGTTCGCCCCCCAGGCGAACCAGGGCGACGAGGGCCGGAAAGTGGGGGCGTCGCCCGGGGTCTGTCAACGGCGGCCGTGGCCGACGGCGCATTTGGTTCCCGGCTCTCTCTATAGAGAGAGGAATATTTCGCCCTGGGCCACGGCCGGGCGCCTAGGGCTTCGGCGGCGCTTTGCGGGCCGCCTCGACCACCGATCGGACGGCGTCGACCACGACCTGGGGGGCGTCGTACTGGATCATGTGCCCCGAGGCCGGGACCGGCTGGAACCGGCCCTGGGTCGAGCGCGCCGCCAGTTCGCGGTTCAGGCGATGCTTGATCGTCCGGTATTCGTCCCATGTGGGCGGCGGGCTCGGCGGCTTGGTCGGGTCCGACACCAGCACGACCATCGGCAGGGCGCCGAAGTCCCGCTGCCGGGGTCCGGCCTGGGCGGAATCCAGGCTGTCGCCGTTGTCGTCGGTCAACATGCTGCGGATTTCCGAGATATTGGCCTCGATGTATTTCGCCTTGCCCCAGCGCCTGTTGACCTCGTCGTGGACGGCGGGATCGAAGCCGGGCGGGTCCTCCAGGCAGTCGGCCGGGTTATGGCTCGCCGTCAGGTCGGCTTCCCGCGCGGCCTTCAGGCAGACCTCGCTGTCGGCCAGCGACTCGATCGTGCGTTTGCGGCCTTGATCCCAGAGCGAGCCAAAGGCGCGTCCGTCGCCCGGATGCGCCGGATCCATCAGCACCAGGCCGGCCACCCGCTCGCGGTGCAGGCTGGCGAAGTGGGTGGCGTAGAGCCCGCCCAGCGAATGGCCGACCAGCACGACGGGGCCCTGGATCGGCGCCTTGTCCAGAAGCAGGGCCAGATCGGCCGCGATATTGTCGGCGTCGGACGGCCGCCGGGCCGCGTCGCTGAGGCCGTAGCCGGCCCGGTCGTAGGCGCAGGTCCGGGTGAAGGCCGCCATGCCGGCCTGGACCTTGCGCCAGGCCAGGCTGTCGCCGCCCATGCCGGATTCCAGAATGACGGTGGGAGCGCCCTGGCCCAGGCAGACGAGGTTGAGATGGCGGCCGGGCTCGACCTCCACCGCCTGGTGCGTGCCGGCGTAGAAGTCGGGTCCGAGGCCCTGGGCCATGGCGGAACAGCCGAGCGCGGCCAGCGCCAGGCCGGCGACGACGCCGAAAAATTTCATGGAGGCTTCCCCCTGAACGACAATTCTACGTTGTAGTCGCGAACGGGGCCGGTCAAGCCGGGATCGGCCGGCGGAGCCTCGGGCTCATGGACGAAAGTCGCACAGGCCAGGATCGCTGGCCGCCGCGGGGTTCAGGACCAGCTGCTGGTAGGCGACCGAGCCCTCGCCCTGGGGCAGGAAGCGGACGGTGCGCGCCGCGCTCTCGGGCGTGTCCTTGATCCTCAGGTCGTAGGGCTGGAGCGCGTCGCCGTTCACGCCCGCCCGCTTCTCGACCACGATCGCGCCTTCGCGCAGGCCGGCGCGGGCGGCGGCGCTGCCGGGGCGCAGGCCGGCCGCCGTCATCACCCCTTGGGCGTCGACCTGGGGCGTGAAGCCCAGCTCGAAGACCGGTCGGGTCACCTGCAGCACCTGCGCGCAAGGCGCGAAGGCGTCGGCGGGCAAGACCAGGGGAAGGCCCTGGTCGATATGGGCCCGGATGTCGCCGCGCACCTCGACCCCCAGGCCGGCCGCGGCGTCGGCGATCAGTTCGGCCAGCGGCGCGTCCTGACGGTGCGGGAAGGCCTCGGCCTGGGCGCGGACGGCGGCGTCGAGGCCGGATCCGGCCCGACGCAGCCGCTGGTCCCACAGCACGGCCAGCAGGGCCCCGCGCTGATAGGCCAGCTTGTCGGCGTCGGTCCAGAAGCGGTCGGCCGCCTGGGCGCCCGTGAGGGTCTTGACCGGCGAGAGGTCGTAGTCGCGCAGGGTCTGGTTCCAGGCCGCCGCGAACTGGGCGGGGGTGATCAGGCGCTCGCGTTGCAGCAGGCGGCGGGCGTAGAAGTCGGTGAAGCCCTCGCTGAACCAGTAGCCTCGCGGTCCGATCACCTTGCCCAGCCGTGCGGGGTTCCAGGCGTGGAAGATCTCGTGGGCCAGCAGCAAGCGCAGGTCGTCCAGGGTCATGCCGGGCGTGGCGACCATGGCGAAGCCGCCGGCCTTGCCGGTGCCGACGAACACCGCGCCGGACTCGGCCGCGATGGTCGAGGCCGTCACCAGATAGGGCGTGTCCAGGGCGTCGCCGAAGAAGCCGCGTTCGGCCCGCAGGATCGTCGCCAGCGCCTTGGCCAGGGCGTCGTCGTCGAACGGAAAGCGGCCGCGAACGGCCAGGCGCACCGGGCCCGCGCGGACGACGCGCAAGTCCTTGCCGCCGATCAGCACGGTCTGTTCGACGGCTTGATCGTCTCGGGCGTCCTCCAGGTTCGAGGCCAGGCGATACTCGGCCGGCCAGCCGCGCCAGGCGAACCGGACCGGGGCCGCCTCGCGCCCGTCGATCGTGATCAGAGCGCTCTCGCCATCGACGTAGAACCAGTCGGGGCGCACCCAGGGCTCCGCCGGATAGCCGTCCGATTCCGCCGGGTCGTGATCGATCGCCGAGCGGACGACATAGCTCAGGGCCAGGTCCTGGCCGGGGCGGGACCGGACGAGCCGGCCGTCGGGACCATCCTCGACGACCTCGGACGCGCCCTCGACCCGCACCTCGGCGAGATTGCGCCACAGCGTGTCGTGACCCATCCAGCGGCTCGGCAGGGACAGGCGGGTCTCGCCGTCCGGGTCGGCCTTGAAGGCGACGCGGACGTCCAGGGCGACCAGTGCATCCTGCTCGAAACGCGGCGAGACGGCGTAGGTCACGGCGGCGTCCGGCGCGGCGAAGGCGGGCGGGGCCACGGCCAGGGCGATGGCGGCGATCCGTCGTTTCCAGCCTTGAATGATGTCCCCCTTCGGCAAGTCTAGATCCCCGCCACCATCCCGCCCGGCAACAGCTCGGCCCGCTCGGCCAGGGCCAGCTCCACCAGCGCGGCCATCACCGCCGAGGTCGGGGCGCGGGTGGCGCGGACCAGCTCGTCGCGGGAGACGGGGGTGGGGGAGAGCAGGCGGGCCACTGCTTCGCGCAGGGCGTCGTGGTCGATGTCGGCGCCCTCGCCCTCGTCCGCATAGGGCCGCTCGCGCTCGCGCAGGTGGGCCTGGCCCGACAGCGAGCGCAGCACGTCCTCGACGCCCTCGCAGAGGATCGCGCCCTGGCGGATCAGGTCGTTGGGGCCCTTGGCGCGCGGGTCCAGCGGCGAGCCGGGCACGGCGAACACGTCGCGGCCCTGCTCGGCGGCCAGGCGGGCGGTGATCAGCGAGCCGGACTTCAGCTCGGCCTCGACCACGATCACGCCCAGCGACAGGCCCGAGATGATGCGGTTGCGGCGCGGGAAGTCCTTGGCGATGGCCCGACGGTCGGGTGCGCTCTCGCTGACCACGCAGCCGCCTTCGCCGGCGATGCGGGCGTGGAGGTCGGCGTGCTCGGGCGGGTAGATGTCGCTGACCCCGCCGCCCAGCACGGCGATCGTCCCCGTGGCCAGGGCGCCTTCATGGGCCGCGCCGTCGACGCCGCGCGCCAGGCCCGACACCACCACATAGCCGTGCCGCCCCAGCTCGGTCGCCAACTGGCGGGCGAAGCGCTGGCCGCCGGCCGAGGCGATGCGGGCCCCGACGATGGCCAGGCTGGGCTGGGACAAGAGCTCGGCGTGGCCCAGGGCCCACAGCACCGGCGGCGGCGGGTCCAGGGCGGCTAGGCGCGGGGGGTAGTCCGGTTCGCAGGCGCAGATCAGCCGCGCGCCGAGGCGCTCGCCGCTCTCCAGTTCCTGAAGGATCTCGTCCTCCGGCGGCGGCCGCAAAGGCGAGGCGCGGCCGGCCCGACGGGCCAGGTCGGGCAGGGCCTGCAACGCACGTTCGGCCGAGCCGAACCGTGAAAGCAAATGGTCGAAGGCGACGGGGCCGACCGTCTCGGTGCGCGCCAGCCGAAGCCAGGCCAGGCGCTCGCTGTCCGAGAGGCCCCGCGACATCAGCCGGCGGAGGGCGGCGCTTCGGCCGTCTTCTTCTCGCCGATGCGGGGCTCCTGGCCCTTCAGCAGCCGGCCGATGTTGTCCTTGTGGCGGATGAAGATCAGCACGGCCATGAACAGGCACAGGCCCAGGAAGGGATAGGCCTGGTCGGTGGCCAGGGCGAAGGGCGCGGCCATGGCGGCGGCGACCAGGGCCGCCAGCGAGCTGATGCGGAACAGGGCGGTCACGACCAGCCAGGTGACGGCGGCCAGCAGGCCCACCGGCCAGCAGGCGGCCAGCAGCACGCCGTAGAAGGTGGCCACGCCCTTGCCGCCCTTGAACTTCAGCCAGACGGGGAATAGGTGGCCGGTGAAGGCCGCGCCGCCGGCCAGGGCGATGATCGCCGGATTGCCGTGGGTCAGCCAGCGGGCCAGCAGCACCGCGACCACGCCCTTGCCGGCGTCGCCGATCAGGGTGATGGCCGCCAGGTCCTTGCGGCCCGAGCGCAGCACGTTGGTGGCGCCGATGTTGCCCGAACCGATCTGCCGGATGTCGCCGGCCCCGCCCAGCCGCGTGGCGATCAGGCCGAACGGGATCGAGCCCAGCAGATAGCCGCCGAGGATCGTGAGGCCGAGGGTCAGGTAGACGGCTTGGGCGAGATCTTGCACGAGTTACGACCTATGGATGTGGTGAAGCTGCCCGGCGGAGCGGGCATAGGGCAAGGGCGAAAACGCCTGTTTCGACTTTTATAGCGGCGCCGTCGGCGGGGACCACATCGTTTTCCCCGGCGGCTCATGTCCGGCGTCGGATATCTGTTGGTCGGAGAAGGGCGTTGATCCGTTTCCAACCGCGTCGGATGTCGCCAAGGTCCGACCCGGTCCGCGGCGGGTTCCGCGACCACGACAGGAAAGGCTTGCCGCGATGAGCGAACTGATCATCTGGACCTACGACTGGGTGCCTGAAGGCCCTCGCGGCTTTGTGCGGGATCTGAGGCTGAGATGGGCGTGCGAGGAAGCCGAGCTGGCCTACGCGGTCCGAACGATCCCGTTCGATGGTCGCGAGACCAACCATCTCGAGCGCCAGCCTTTCGGCCAGGTTCCGTTCCTGAACGACGGAGCGCTGGAGATCTTCGAAAGCGGCGCCGGGCTGCTGCACCTGGCGCGGAAAAGCGAAAAGCTCATGCCGCCCGATCCCGTCGGCGAAGCGGAAACCCTGCAATGGACCATCGCCGCGCTCAACTCGATCGAGATGGTCACCGTCCCGTGGTGGTTCCTGAACATTTGCGGCGATGAGAACAACGGCCTGACCGGCTGGGTGGGCCAGCGCCTCGACCATGTCGAAAAGATACTGAGCGAGCGGGAATGGCTCGCGGCCGACCGCTTCACCATCGCGGACCTGCTGATGGCGGACGTGCTGCGCGTTCCGAAGGTCCGCGCCCTCGGCGACAGGCCGGCGACCGAGGCCTATGTGGCCCGCGTCACCGATCGCCCCGCGTTCAGGAAGGCCCAGGCCGACCAGGTCGGTCTCTTCGAGGCGGCCGACGCGAAGAGACCGGCATAGGGGGCCGCCGCTGGGGACATGCTCTCACGCCACGGCCCTGGCCGGGTTGCAGAGGGCTCGCCGTGAGAGCGTGTCCCCAACGGATCCGCTGAGTTCGCGGCTCTTGGAGCGGAACGGCCTGGAAGCGTCGTGGATGTCATTGGGGACAAGCACTCACCCCCTATTCGCGGATCGATGGGCCGAGGCCTTGCCGTGAGAGCATGTCCCCGGCGGACAGGCGGCGCTACCCCTCCGCCCGGTGCACCACGCGGCCGTCCACCAGCGTCATCAGCACCTGGCCCTGCAGCCGGCGGCCGTCGAACGGCGAGTTCTTGGATTTCGACAGCAGCTTGCCGGCGTCGATGATCAACGGGGCGTCGAGGTCGCACAGCACCAGGTCGGCCGGGGCGCCGGGGGCGATGCGGCCCGACTGCAGGCCGATCAGGGCGGCGGGGGCCAGGGTGACGGCGCGAATCAGGTCGACCAGGGCCAGGCGCTCCTCGTGATAGAGGCTCAGCAGGGCCGGCAGCAGGGTCTCCAGGCCCACGGCGCCTGGGGCGGCCTCGTCATAGGGCAGGCGCTTGTCCTCGGCCGGGGCCGGGGCGTGGGCGGACACGACGATGTCGATCAGGCCCGAGGCCAGGGCCTCGATCAGCGCCTGACGGTCGTCCTCGCCGCGCAGGGGCGGGGTGACCTTGGCGAAGCTGCGGTAGTCGCCGATGTCCAGTTCGTTGAACGACAGGTGGTTGATCGAGACGCTGGCGTGGATGCGCAGGCCCTTGGCCTTGGCGCGGGCCAGGGTCTCCAGGGCCTGGGCGCTGGTGATCTGGTCGACCAGCAGGCGGCCGCCGGTGGCCTCCAGCAGGGCGACGTCGCGCTCCAGCATGATCCGCTCGGCCATCGGCGAGATCGAGGGCAGGCCCATGCGGCCGGCGAATTCGCCGCCGACCGCGGCGCCGCCCTTGGCCAGCCAGGGATCCATCGGGCGGTGAGCCAGCAAGGTGTCGAAGCCCCTGGCATAGGTCAGGATGCGCTGCATGACCTTGCTGTCGACGATGGGCTTGTCGGCGTCGGTCACATAGACGCAGCCGGCCTCGCGCATCAGGCCGATCTCGGCCATCTGCTCGCCCATCAGCCCCTTGGTCGCCGCGCCGGCGCACAGGATGCGGGCGGCGTCGATGTCGCGCGAGCGGCGCAGGATGAAGTCGACCACGCTGGGATCGTCGACGGCCGGATCGGTGTCGGGCTGGACGACGAAGCTGGTCACCCCGCCGGCCGCAGCGGCCCTGGCGGCGCTGGCCAGGGTTTCCTTGGTCTCGGCCCCGGGCTCGCCGGTCTTGACCCGCAGGTCGATCAGGCCGGGAGCCAGCATGGCCCCGCCGCAGTCGATGACCCGGACGTCCTTGCCGAGCTTGCCGAACTCACGGCCCTTGGCGACGTCCGAGATCACGCCTTCGGAGACGATGACGCCGCCGGGGCCGTCATAGCCGCTCTCGGGATCGACCAGGCGGGCGTTGATCAGGGCGAGGGGTTGGGGGGCGTTCATGCGGCGGTCTCGGTCGAGCGCGGTGCGTCCTTCGAGGCCCGCTGCGCGGGCGCCTCAGGATGAGGAACTCTGTTGCTGCTGAATCCCTCATCCTGAGGTGCGAGGCGCAGCCGAGCCTCGAAGGACGCAGGGCCTCTCATTGGCCGTTCTCCTCGAGCCGGTGGGCAAGGGAGGCCAGGACGGCCATGCGGGCGGCGACGCCCATCTCGACCTGGTCCTGGATCAGGCTGATCTCGGGATCGTCGGCGACGTCGGAATCGATCTCGACGCCCCGGTTCATCGGGCCCGGGTGCATGACCTTGGCCTTGGGGGCGGCGCGGGCCAGCTTCTCGCGGTCCAGGCCGTAGAAGCGGAAGTATTCGCGGGTCGAGGGCACGAAGGCGCCCTGCATGCGCTCCAGCTGCAGGCGCAGCATCATCACCACGTCGGCCCCGGCGATGCCGGCCTTCATGTCGTGATGGACGGTCACGCCCCAGCGCTCGGCCTGGGCCGGCATCAGGGTGGGCGGTCCGACCAGCCGGACGCTGGCGCCCAGGGTGTGGAGCAGGGCGACGTTGGAGCGGGCCACGCGGCTGTGCAGCACGTCGCCGCAGATCGCCACGGTCAGGCCCGACACCCGGCCGAAGGCGCGGCGGATCGACAGGGCGTCCAGCACCGCCTGGGTCGGATGCTCGTGCTGGCCGTCGCCGGCGTTGATCACGCTGCCGCTGACTTTCTGGGAGAGCAGGCTGGCCGCGCCCGACGAGGCGTGGCGCACGACCAGCAGGTCGGGGCGCATGGCGTTCAGGGTGACGGCGGTGTCGATCAGGGTCTCGCCCTTGGTGATCGACGAGGTGCGCGGGCTCATATTGACGACGTCGGCGCCCAGGCGCTTGCCGGCGATCTCGAAGCTGGACTGGGTGCGGGTGCTGTTCTCGAAGAACAGGTTCATCAGCGTCCGCCCCTTGAGGATGTCGAGGGACTTGGTCGTCTGGCGATTGAGGGCGACGAAGGCGTCGGCCAGGTCCAGCAGATCCGTGGCCTGCAAGGCGTTCAGGTCGCCGGCCGAGAGGAAATGGCGCCGGGGGAACGAGAAGATGCGCTTGCGGATCGTCTCGATCGGGTCGGCGGGCTCATGGGGCGGGGTTTTGGCCGTCATGAGTGGGCGTCATAGGCGGCTTTGGGCGGGGAGGGAAGGATTCGTCGGTCGCGGTGCGTCCTTCGAGGCCCGCTGCGCGGGCGCCTCAGGATGAGGAAGACTGTGCTGAGGTCCTCATCCTGAGGTGCGAGCCACAGGCGAGCCTCGAAGGACGGACCACGCTAAAAGCCCTTGCCGGCCGCCTCGTTGATCCCCCGGATCCGCTCCAGCGCGCCCTGCAGGATCCAGCCGGCGGCCATCTTGTCGACGACCTCGGCGCGGCGCTTGCGGTTGACGTCGTGCTCGTCGATCAGCACCCGGGTCACCGCCGCCGTCGACAGGCGCTCGTCCCAGAAGGTGATCGGCAGGTGGGGCTGCAGGCGCAGCAGGTTGCGGCCCAGGGCGCGGTTGGACTGGCAGCGCACGCCCTCGGTGCCGTCCATGTTCATCGGCAGGCCGATGACGATGCCGGCCGCCTTGCGGCTGCCCATCAGCTTGAACAGCACCTCGGCGTCCTCGCTGAACTTGGTCTTCTTGATCAGGGCCAGCGGGCTGGCGACGGTCAGGGTGACGTCCGACACGGCCACGCCGATGGTCTTCTCGCCCGGGTCCAGGCCGACGATCGGCACGAAGTCGGGGAGGGCGGCGGCGAATTCGACGATGTCTAGGACGGGCATGGACCCACTCTTACGTCCTCATCCTGAGCTTGTCGAAGGACGAGGACGACGCACGGCGCGTCAACCTCGTCCCCCTGGCTTGCTTCGCCAGCCAAACTCGGAGGGGCGACAAGCTCAGGATGAGGTTGAAAGCCAAAGCCGCGCCTTGAAACCAAGACGTATGACGGCTAACCCACACGCTCGAATTTCAGGAGGCCCCCATGGCCATTGACGCCGCCACCGTGCGGAAGGTCGCGCGGCTCGCGCGCATCGCCGAACCCGAAGAGCGCATCGAGGCCCTGGCCCAGGAGCTCAACGGCATCATGACGTGGATCGAGCAGCTGGCCGAGGTCGACACCGACGGGGTCGAGCCGCTGACCAGCGTCGTGCACGCCGGCCTGCCGCTGCGCGACGACGTGGTGACCATGGGCGGCGACGCCGACATCGTCACCGGCAACGCCCCCAAGTCGGTGGGCGGCTTCTTCGTGGTCCCGAAGGTGGTTGAATAGCAATGACTTCGCTGACCTCTCTCACCCTCAAGGGCGCGCTGGACGGGCTGGAGGCCGGGGACTTCACCTCGGTCGAGCTGACCCGCGCCCATATCGAGGCCGTCGAGGCCGCGCGCGGCCTGAACGCCTTCCTGTACGAGACTCCCGAGAAGGCCCTGTCGATGGCCGCCGCCTCGGACGCCCGACGCGCGCTTGGCGCGGCCGGCCGCCTGGACGGCGCCCCGCTGGGCATCAAGGACCTGTTCTGCACCGACGGCGTGCCGACCACGGCCGCCTCGCGGATCCTCGAGCCGTTCGTCCCGCACTACGAGTCGACCGTCACCAGCCAGCTATGGCGCGACGGGGCGGTGATGCTGGGCAAGCTGAACCTGGATGAGTTCGCCATGGGCTCGTCCAACGAGACCAGCGCCTACGGCCCGGTGATCAATCCCTGGCGCAAGTCCGGCTCCAACCAGGCCCTGACCCCGGGCGGCAGCTCGGGCGGCTCCGCGGCCGCCGTGGCCGCCGACCTGTGCCTGGGCGCCACCGCCACCGACACCGGCGGCTCGATCCGCCAGCCGGCCTCGTTCACCGGCACCGTGGGCATCAAGCCGACCTACGGCCGCTGCTCGCGCTGGGGCACGGTGGCCTTCGCCAGCTCGCTGGACCAGGCCGGCCCGATCGCCAAGACCGTCGAGGACGCGGCGATCCTGCTGACCTCGATGAGCGGCCACGATCCCAAGGACTCCACCAGCCTGAACGTGCCGGTGCCGGACTTCGCCGCCTTCGTCGGCAAGTCGGTCAAGGGGCTGCGGATCGGCATCCCCAAGGAATACCGCGTCGACAACATGCCGGCTGAGATCGAGAAGCTGTGGGCCGACGGCATCGCGTGGCTGAAGGAGGCCGGCTGCGAGATCGTCGAGATCAGCCTGCCGCACACCAAGTACGCCCTGCCGGCCTACTACATCGTGGCCCCGGCCGAGGCCTCGTCGAACCTGGCCCGCTACGACGGCATGCGCTACGGCCTGCGGGCCGAGGGCGCGAACCTGACCGAGGTCTACGAGAACACCCGCGCCCAGGGCTTCGGCGACGAGGTCAAGCGCCGCATCCTGATCGGCACCTACGTGCTGTCGGCCGGCTATTACGACGCCTACTACCTGAAGGCCCTGAAGGTGCGCCGCCGGATCGCCGAGGACTTCGACAGCGCCTGGGAACGGTGCGACGCCATCCTGACCCCGACGGCGCCGTCGGCGGCGTTCGGCCTCGGCGAGAACAGCAACGACCCGATCGCCATGTACCTGAACGACGTGTTCACGGTGACGACCAACCTGGCGGGCCTGCCGGGCCTGTCGCTGCCGGCCGGCCTGGACGCCAACGGCCTGCCGCTGGGTCTGCAGATCATCGGCAAGCCGCTGGACGAGGGCACGGTGTTCTCGGTGGCCGGCGCCATCGAGAAGGCCGCCGGCTTCACGGCCAAGGCCGACAAGTGGTGGTGATCCGCCGCTAGGCCGATCGGACAAGAAAAAGGGCGGCCCCGCGAGGAGCCGCCCTTCTTTTTTTGCTACGCCACTCACTGAATTACATCGGGACGTCCGGCGTGACCGGCGTGACCGGCGTGAGCGGAGCGGGCGTCGGGGCCGGAGCCGGGGTCGGCGCGGCCGGGGCCGCGATCACCGTGGTCGGGGCGGGCGCCGCGACCGGCGCGGGAACCGTCGCGCTGACGTTGGACGAGGCCGACCCGGCGTCGGACGCGCTCGCCGGGGCCGCGCGGCGGGCCGGAGCGGCGCGCTTGGCCGGAGCGGCGGCGCGCGGCGGCGCGGTGGTCTCGGCGCGGGCGACCTGGGTCGGGGCCGGCGCGGCGGGCTTGTCGGCCAGCGGAGCCGGCGTCGGCATCGGGGCCGGCGGTTGGGCGGCCGGCAGCGGCGTGGCCTCGGCGACCTGGGCGGGCGCCGCCTGGTCGACGGTCGGGGTCTGGGCCGGATGGCTCATCATGCCCCAGGCCAGGGCGCCGGCGGCGACGGCCAGCACCGGCAGGCCGACGAGCAGCGGCAGGTTGGACGAAGACTTCTTCGCCGGCTTGCGAGCATAGATGGGCGCGCTCGGAAACAGAGCCGAGGAATCGGCCCCGCTGACCGGCGTGGTGTAGGGTTCGCTGGCGTCGAGGTTCAGAACAGCCATGATTTCCTCCTGCGAGTTATTCGCTTCGGGAGAGTCAACGGGAGGCTCCGGTGGCGGTTCCGCTCGGCGCTAAATGGTCCCGGTGTTGACAAGAATTGGCCGTTTTTCAGGTTGGGCGAAATCATCATCTCAGCGACGCTCAAGTGATCTTTCCCTCCCCCTTGCGGGGAGGGTGGCCCCGAAGGGGTCGGGTGGGGGATCAAGCCATGAGCGTCAAACGCGCGAGAGCTTTGAGGAAGACGATGAGCATCCAAGAGGTCCGCCTGTGGCTGAGGCTTCGAGGGCTCAGAGCCGAGGGATTTCATTTCCGAGGGCAGGCTCCGTTGTTGGGCTACTTCCCAGACTTCATCTGCCTGAACCGGCGGCTCGTCGTGGAAGTCGATGGGCCTCACCGTGCCGAGTTGGAACAGGTCGCCCATGACGAATATCGCGACCAAGTTTTGCGGCGTTCGGGCTTCCAAACCTTGCGCTTCCCGACCCGTGCGGTGCATGAGGATATCGACGCGGTCGTGGGCGTGATTTGTCAGGCCTTGAGCGCAGCGAGCCCCACCCGACCCCTTCGGGGCCACCCTCCCCACAAGGGCGAGGGAAGGGACCTAAGTTAATGGCCGTCTACGTGGCCAGGAATTGAGACATGACCGAAACCGCCTCTTCCAAAGTGATCCAAGGCCGCACCGGCCCCTGGGAAATCGTTCTCGGCCTCGAGGTCCACGCCCAGGTCGCCAGCGTGTCCAAGCTGTTCTCCGGCGCCGCCGTCGGCTTCGGCGCGGGTCCGAACCAGCAGGTCAGCCTGGTGGACGCGGCCATGCCCGGCATGCTGCCCGTCCTGAACCGGTTCTGCGTCGAGCAGGCGGTGAAGACGGGCCTGGGCCTGAAGGCGCAGATCAATCTGAAGAGCCGTTTCGACCGGAAGAACTACTTCTATCCCGACCTGCCGCAGGGCTATCAGATCAGCCAGTTCGACCAGCCGATCGTCGGCGAGGGCGTGGTGACCGTCGAGCGTGACGACGGCACGACCTTCGACGTGCGCATCGAACGCCTGCACCTGGAGCAGGACGCCGGCAAGTCGCTGCACGACCAGGACCCGAACGCCACCTATGTCGACCTGAACCGCGCGGGCACGGCGTTGATGGAGATCGTCTCCAGGCCCGACATGCGCACCTCCGAGGAGGCCGCCGCCTACGTCAAGAAGCTGCGCACGATCCTGGTCTATCTGGGCACCTGCGACGGCGACATGGAGAAGGGCAATCTGCGCGCCGACGTCAACGTCTCGGTCTGCCGCCCCGGCGCCTACGAGAAGTACCGCGCGACCGGCAGCTTCGAGCACCTGGGCACGCGCTGCGAGATCAAGAACGTCAACTCCTACCGCTACATCCAGCAGGCCATCGAATACGAAGCCCGTCGCCAGATCGAGATCCTGGAGGACGGCGGCAAGATCGACCAGGAGACCCGGCTGTTCGACCCGAACAAGCTGGAGACCCGCTCGATGCGCAGCAAGGAAGAGGCGCACGACTATCGCTACTTCCCCGATCCGGACCTGCTGCCGCTGGTGCTGGACCCGGCCTGGGTGAAGGAGATCGAAGAGACCTTGCCGGAACTGCCGGACGCCAAGAAGGCGCGCCTGCAGAGCCAGTACGGCCTGTCGGCCTACGACGCCGGCGTGCTGATCATCGAAGCCGACCGCGCCGACTATTTCGAAACCGCCGCGAAGGGCCGCGACGCCAAGCTGGTGTCCAACTGGGTGACCAACGAACTGCTGTCCAAGCTGTCGGCCCATGGCCACGAGATCGCCGCCTCGCCGCTGCCGGCCTCGGACATCGCCGAACTGGTCGAACTGATCGAGAACGGCACGATCTCGTCGAAGATCGCCAAGGAGGTCTTCGAGCACATGTGGGCCGGCGAGGGCCGTCCGGCGCAGATCGTCGAGGCGCGCGGCCTGGTGCAGATCAACGACACCGGCGCCATCGAGGCGGCGATCGACACGCTGATCGCGGCCAATCCCGACAAGGCCGAGGCCGTGAAGGAAAAGCCCCAGGCCATCGGCTGGTTCGTCGGCCAGGTGATGAAGGAGACCGGCGGCAAGGCCAATCCGGCCACCGTCAACGAACTGCTGCGGAGCAAGTTGGGATTCTAGACCCGCTCCACCAGCGCCACGACAAGGGCCCGTCGCGCGAGCGGCGGGCCCTTCTTCGTGGGCTGGAGCCTAGGCCTGGTTCCTGGGAGGGCGCCGGGTCGGCGGCTTCCGCGGCTTTGGCGGCGTCTGGGGCGGCGGCGCGCCGTGCAGCGTCAGGGGCTCGAAGGGCCGGCCCGGACGGGTCAGCTTGCGCACCCGCAGCCGCGCCTCGTGGATGAAGCGTCGGGCGTCGGCTTCGGTGCGGACCGCGCGGTACTGCGGGGTCAGCTCACGCTTGGCCTTCAGCCGGCCCGGACCGTACGAAGTGGCCTTGCGGTAGGCCACGTGCATGAAGCCCCAGAACGAGGCCGGCACGGGCCGGCCTTCGCCGATCACCGGCGGCTCGCCGCCCGGCGGCCGGGTGTCGCCGTGGGTGATGGGCGCATCGATGCGACGGGTCGGCGGGGCGTTGGTCGACGGCGGGGCGCCGGGCGCGCCGGTCAGGGGCGAGCTGCTTTCCCCGATGTCCGACTCGTCCGCCTCGGGCAGGCCGTTGTCGACCGCCCAGGTGAGCGCCGCCCGGGTGCACTCGAAGCCGGAGTCCGGAACCTCTGGCAGGACCGTGGGCGCGTCGGTGCGCGGCGCGCTGCGATTGAACAGGTGCAGGAAGTCCTTGGCCGCGCCGTCGCGCCGGGTCAGGGGCGAGAACTTGAACAACAGGCCCAGGGAGCGGACCAGCGAGCTGTGGTCATAGACGGTGTGGTCGATGACCCCGCGATTGATCCAGGGCGAGACGATCACCGTCGGCACCCGCACGCCCAGCCGCTTGAAGTCGAAATTGTGATGGTTGTTGGAGGCGGCGGCCAGCTGGTCGCCGGGCGCGACGGCCGTGGGCGGTTTGACGTGGTCGAAGAAGCCGCCGTGCTCGTCATAGGTGATGATCAGGGCGCTGCGGTCCCAGTGCGGCGAGTTGCGGATGGTCTCGTAGACCGCCTTGATCAGCCGCTCGCCCCGGGTGACGTCGTCCAAGGGGTGCTGGGACGTGCCGCAGGTATAGTCCCCCGGCGTGGTCGGCAGGATGTTACCGTAGCTGGGTTCGATGAAGATGTAGGACGGCTCGAAGTCGGGCTTGTTCACCTCCTCGGCGAACTCGTCCATGTCGGTGAAGCAGCCGCCCAGCGCCGCCAGGGTCATGCCCTTGATGGCGAAGCATTGCGGCAGCTCGTCGCCCTCGAAGACCCGCCAGTCGACGCAGTTGCTGTCCAGGGCGTCGAACACCGTGCCGTTCTCGAAGCTGTAGCCGTCGATCAGCTCGGCCGCCGCGCTATCCAGGCCGCTGGGGCTGTCGTCCAGGCCGCCGGAGCTGGCGGCGTGGACGAAGAAGCGGTTGGGCCAGGTTGGGCCGGGCAGGGAGCCGAACCAGGCGTCGCAGACGGCGAACTCCCGGGCCAGGGTGGTGATGATCGGCACGTTGGCCGGGTCGAAGCAGTTCATGACGTTGGCCGGATGCGCCGAGCCCGCATCCTCGTAATTGAAGACGAAGCCGTTGTTCTGCGGGACCGGATAGGGATGGACGGTGTTGTTGTCCCACGCCGTGTCCCCGGTCATCTGCAGCAGGATGTTGATGAACTCGTGCGGCGGGTCCTTGTCCGCGTCGACGATCTTGAAGACGGCGTCCGGCGTGGGGCTGACGGCGACGCCGCCGCGCGTCAGGTTGGTGAAGGGCGGCTGGGTCAGGTCCTGGCCGGCGAAGTCGTCGGCCCGCGTGGGTTGGCCAGCGGGGTCGGTCCCGGTCAGGGCGGCGAAGCCCAGCAGGTGGTCGTACGAGCGGTTCTCCAGCATCAGCACGAAGACCTTCTCGACCTTGCGCGGCATGGACGACTTGCCGCCGGCCTTGAAGGTGCAGACAAGGCCGTTCCAGGCCGTGCACACCGTTCGGAAGATCCAGCCGACGATCGTGCACACGGCCTTGAAGATCCACAGGAAGATCTTGCAGACCCACTTGGCGACCCAGTACCAGGCCTTGCAGACCCATTTGGCGACCCAGTACCAGGCCTTGCAGACCCACTTGGCCACCCAGTACCAGGCCTTGCAGACCCATTTGGCGACCCAGTAGTAGGCCTTGCACGCCCAACTGCACGGCCACCAGGTGCAGCAGTGGCTGGAGCCTTCGTCGGCCCAGTTTCCGCACTCGTTCGAGCCCTCGTCGGCCCAGTTTCCGCACTCGTTGGAGCCCTCGTCGGCCCAGGTCGAACACTTGGACGAGCCTTCGTCGGCCCACGACACGCAGCCGGACTTGGCCTCGTCCAGAACCTCGTGACAGTCCATCACGAGACCATCGACGACCTGGGTGCATTTCGACATCTGGGTCTCCCGGAGAGTGGCTTTTGGGGACGCGGACTAGAGGGGGCCGACCGCGGCGCGGCCGAGTTCGGCGATGGCGCGGACCGTGGCGCGGCGGAAGCGGGCGGCGCCCAGCGCCAGGCCGGCCAGCTTGCCCGCCACGCCGGCGACGATCCCGGCCGCCAGGGTCAGGGCCAGGGTGCGGAGCGCCAGGCCCAGGAGCGGCGCGTCGTGGCCTTGGGTCAGGCTCCAGGTCGCGGCCAGACCCATGGCGATCAAGGCGCTGACGGCGCTGGTCGCGCAGCCGCAGACGCGCTGGAAGCGCTGTTGCTCCTCGCGCCAGGCGCGGGTCGCGGGGTTCTCATAGGGAAGGCGGGCGGTGGCCGGCAGTCGCCGGGCCTGGCTCGGACGGTCATGCATCAGGGCGAGCAGATCGAGCGTGGCGTGAAAGGCCGCGTCGGAGCGCGCGCCCTCGGCCTCGGCGGAAGCGTCGTCGATCACCCAGCCGTGTCGCGCGGACTGCCCCATGCCCCGAACCCCGCGCCGGGCGACAGGTCCGTCCGACCCGTCCCTACTCGGCGCTTCGCCAGCATGACGCGAAGCCTGAGCGGAGTGCAACAAAAAGTGTCGTGACGACGTATTGCGCGCTCAACGTGCACGAAAAGGCCCGCCGCGCGAACGCGACGGGCCCGGTTTCGCCTAGGACCGCGCCCTACGGCTTCGGCGTCTCGGCGCTGGGGTCGGTGGTTTCCGCGCCGGCCGGCTTGCTGTGCTTCTTGGTCTTCTTGTCGGGCTTGGCGTCGGCGGCCGGAGCGGCGGCGTCGGTCGAGCTGTCGGAGGCGGTGGCCGAGCTGGGCGTGCCGCTGGCGGCGGCGCTGTCGGCGCTCGAGGACGGCGCGGGCGTGGCCGCCGGATCCGACGGCGAGGTCGTGGACGAGGAGGGCGCGCTTTGGGTGGTCTGGGCCGTCGGATCGGTGGCCGGCGCCTGCTGGGCCAGGGCCGACCCGGCGAAGCCGGCGAGGGTCAGGGCGGCGACGACGGTCGGGATGCGGAGCTTGGTCATGGAAGCGTCTCGTTACTGTCGCGTCGGAAAGTGACACGGCCGAGACGCTGATCCGCGAATGCGGTGGGAATGGCTCGCCAATCGGGCGGTCTCGCCGCATGCGCGGCGACGATGCGGCGAATGGCGACGCTTCCCGAGTGTCTCGGAAAGCATCGCCAAGCCCGTCAGGTCGACTTCGCCTAGAGCCCCGACCTGATTGCATCAGGCTGGGCTCTAGATTTGTTTCAACGCATTTTCTTCACGCGAACCGGAATCCACTTCGCTCGAAAATGCTTTAGTTGTCGATGATGTCGAAGATCAGTCCGGTCGCGATCGCCGCCAGAACGTAGTCGTTGCCGGCGCGATACCAGTAGTAGCCGCGGGGCGGCGGACGCAGGTTATAGTATCCGTAGTCCTGGATGACATAGGCGCCGCCGCGATAGTAGGGCGGCAGGTAGCCGCCGCGACGCCAGGCGGTGTAGCCGGGACGATAGCCCGGGCGGCCGTAGTAATAGGCCGGCGGCGCGCCATAGCTCCAGCGGTTGTTGTAATAGTAGCCGTTGTGGCGGCCGTTATCCCAGCGGCTGTCGTGATCGCCCCAGCCGTTGTGGCGGCCGTAGTCGTGGCGGCCGTAGTCGCGACCGCCGTCGTGGCGACCCCCATCGTAGCGGCCTCCATCATGACGACCCCCGTCGCGGCCGCCATGGTCGCGCCCGCCGTGACGGTCGCCGCCACGGCCGCGATCCTGGGCCGAAGCGTCGCCGGCCATGGCCATCGGGCCGGCCACGGCGGCCATGGCCGCGATGGTGAGCAACAAGCGCTTCATTCCGACGTCTCCTTCTTCGGTCGGCGGTCCGACAACCGCCTTATCCCTCGACCGTGAAGCCAGTTTCCGTCGCCATGGCTGAACCTGATCTGAACGGCGCCGTCAGGCTTGGGCGCGACGGCCTTGGCGGCGGCCCGGGTCGGGACCATGTTGGTGGTCAAACGAAACGTCCCTAAGACGTAACGCCGCACAACCGCCCAAGGGAGCCCGCCGATGAGCCGTCCGATCGAGCTGTACTACTGGCCAACGCCGAACGGCTGGAAGATCTCCGTCGCCCTGGAGGAGATGGGGCTGCCCTACACGATGATCCCGGTGAACAT
This sequence comes from Caulobacter sp. Root487D2Y, assembly GCF_001427165.1. Taxonomy (NCBI): domain Bacteria; kingdom Pseudomonadati; phylum Pseudomonadota; class Alphaproteobacteria; order Caulobacterales; family Caulobacteraceae; genus Caulobacter; species Caulobacter sp. Root487D2Y. The sequence continues at coordinate 89,016 of NZ_LMFD01000009.1, read as the reverse complement.
CGGGGCGGGCGAACAGTTCAAACCGGACTTCCTGGCCATCAGCCCCAACAACCGCATGCCGGCCATCGTCGATCCGGACGGTCCGGACGGCCAGCCGATCTCGGTCTTCGAGTCCGGCGCCATCCTGCAGTACCTGGGGCGCAAGACCGGCAAGTTCTATGGGGCCAACGAGCGAGAGCGGGTCGACATCGACCAGTGGCTGATGTGGCAGATGGGCGGCCTCGGCCCCATGGCCGGCCAGACCCACCATTTCCGCCAGTACGCCGCGGCGATCGTCAGCGATCAGCGACAGATCGCCTATGGCGCCATCCGCTACACCAACGAGACCCACCGGCTGTACGGCGTGCTGAACAAGCAGCTGAACGGCAAGGATTTCATCTGCGGCCAATTGTCCATCGCCGATTTCGCGTGCTGGGGATGGGTCGTTCCGTGGAAAAATCAGGGCATCATCCTGGAAGAATTCCCGCATCTGCAGGCCTGGTTCGAGCGCATGGCGGCGCGCGAGGCCGTCGAGCGGGGCTTCAAGCTGGGAGCGGAACTGCGCCGCCAGGGGCTGCAAGCGCCTGGGAAAGCTCAGGAAGAGGCCCGAAAGGTCCTGTTCGGTCAGCGCGCCCGTTAATACGCTGTATACGGTGGTTTACACTCAGTAACACCCGTGAATGGTTTATGTATTCATGGGTAAGATTCATGATGTCAGCGCCTTTAACTATATGTTCAGTGGCGATGGACTTTTCTGTTCTCGCAGCCAAGCGGAGCCAGAACGGCGACGCGGGTTGGGAAGGGGAACTGAAGCCATGATGATGAGTATCGAACCGCCGGCCGCCATCCACGGGATCCCGCTGCCGACCACCGACACCTCGGGCGACGAGCTGTTCCGCATGGGCCTGCTGTACTCGACCGGCCAGGGCGGCGCGCCGCTGGACTACGTGTCGGCCCACATGCTGTTCAACCTGGCCGCCCTGCGCGGTTCGGTCGAGGCCAAGGTCTATCGCAAGGAAATCTCGCAGGAGATGGCCAGCGAGGATGTCGCCGAAGCCCAGCGCCAGGCGCGCGAATGGCTGGCCCACGGCTGAATCCTGACGGGTTCAGCCCACGCCTTTCTAGACCGCGTGAAAGGCTTCAGTTTCCGCTGAAGCCGTTGACCGCGTAGCTGAAGCTGATCGGCAGCAGGTCGCGGAAGTACTGCTGCATGAACAGGCCCGCCTCGGACACCCCGCTGCGCGGCACATAGACCACGTCGAACCGACGAAGCGGCACCAAGTCCGTCCGGCCGTTGGTCATCCCCGTCAGCAGGTCCGCCGTGCGCAGCATGGCCCGCCCGCCCGGGCCGCGACGAATGATCACCACCGATGTGCGCTTGGCCGAGGTCTTGAACCCGCCGGCCTGGATGACGGCCCGCAGGGCGTCGCCGTCGCCGGCCATGTCGTAGACGCCCGGATTGCCGACCTCCCCGCCCACGAACACCTTCAACGGCGCCGTCGCCTTGATGGACACCTGCGCCTGCGGTCGCAGCAGCTGGGCCGAGTAGGCCTGGGTGATCGCGCTTTCCAGTTCGGCGATCGTGCGGTCGGCGGCCATCACCGGCGCGATCAGCGGCAAAGCGACGCGGCCGTCCGGTTGGACCACCACGGACTTGTTCAATTCGCTCGCCGAGGGCACGGTGATTTCGACTTCGTCGCCCGGATAAAACCGGTAGTCCGGCTCCTGATCCGACCAGTCGGCATAGCCGATATCGGAAAAAGTGGCCGTCGGACGGGCCGCGGGCGTGATCGGTTCGCGATCCACGTGACCGCAGGCGGTCAGGCCGAGGGCCGCGAAGGGCAGGGCAAGAGCCGCCGAAAGGATGGTGCGCCTGTGCATGCGGCAAGTCTTAACAGATATAGGTAACGAAGCCTTAAGCCGCCCACGGTCAGGGTGCGGCTGGGGACTGTCAGTCGGATTCTTATGTCAACCACCAGCGCCTGGAGCAGCGTGCCGCACGACCCGCCGTCGCGTAGCGACTGGGCGGCGCGCGCCCGCTATGCGCCGACCGACTTCGTCACCCTGCTGTGGCGCGAGCGCTGGCTGATGCTGGGGGTGTTCCTGGTCCTGTTCCTGCTGGGCCTGGCCTTCGCCACCACGATGAAGAAGACCTACACCGCCCAATCCAGCCTGTTCGTCCGCCTGGGCCAGGAATATGTCTACGAGCCCCGCGCCGGCGACGCCGCCCGCGGCGCCGTTCCCGATGTCGATCAGGTGATCCAGTCGGAATCCGAGATCCTGGGCAGCGGCGAACTGCGCGACCGGGTGATCCGCAAGGTCGGCTTCGGCAAGGTCTTTCCGGGCAGCGCGGCGAAATACGCCGTCGCCTCGCCGGAGGGCAAGCGCAAGCTGATGGCCGAGGGCCGCGACGCGGTGGCCCGCAGCCTGAAGATCGAGACCGCCCCCGACAATTCAATCATCCGCCTGGCCTATTCCAACGAGGATCCCGAGATCGCCGAGAAGGTGCTCAACACCTTGCTCGAGGAGTACCTGATCTATCGCCGCAGCCTGCTGATCGGCTCCAGCGACAATGGGCTGGAGCGCCAGCGCGACCTGTTCGCCCAGAAGCTGGCCCAGAACGACGCCGCCTATCAGGCCTTCCTGTCGGGCAACGACATCGGAGACTTCGCCGCCCAGAAGGCGGCTCTGACCCAACTGCAGGCCCAGGCCGAGTCGCAGAAATACGCCACCGAGGCGCAGCTGCAGGACCGCATGGGCCGCCTGGCCTCGGTCGAGGGCGAGCTGGCCAGGACGCCGGCCGACACCGTGCTTTACCGCGACAGCGACATGTCCGCCCCCGCCAAGCTGGCCCAGTTGAAGCTGGATCGCGAAGGGCTGCTGGCCCGCTATCGCCCCGACGCCCAGCCCGTCCGCGACATCGAGGCCCAGATCGCCCAGCTGGAGCAGGGCGTGGCGTCGGGCCGCACCAACGGCGATGGGGCGCGCCGCAGCGGTCCCAACCCGATCTGGCAGACCCTGCAGTCCACCCGAAACGACCTCGCCGCCGAGGTCGCCGCGCTTCGGCAATCCCTGGCCGCCTACACCCAGCAGGTCCAGGACGTGAACCAGCGCCTGCTGCGCCTGTCCGAGCTGGAGCCGACCTTCAACCAGCTGTCGCGCGACCGCGACGTGCTGTCGACCAACGTCCGCGACTTCACGGTCAAGGAACAGCAGGACCAGGCCCAGCGGCAGATGTCGGCCCAGGGCAGCGACAACATCCGCATCGTCCAGCGCGCCGTGGCCCCCTCGACCGGCAAGAGCCTGAGGAAGCCGATCATCGTGCTGGCCTTCCTGTTCGCGGCCTTCACCGCCGCCTGCGCGGGCCTGGTGCGCATGCTGCTGCGCCCCGGCCTGCAGACCCCGGCCTCGGCCTCGCGCACCCTGGGCCTGCCGGTCCTGGCCACCGCCCACTACAAGCGCTGACCTTCCCGCCCGTCTCGAGCCGCGGTGTGGGCGCTTTCGTCGCCTTTCGCGCGAAGGCGTTTGGGCATTAGGGTAAACGGTCAAGAACGCACGGCGATTCGGCGAATGGTGGATTTGAACGTCGAGATGGCGGAGCTGTGGGGATCCTTGGGAACCCCCGCGCCCGGCCGCGCGCACGTCATCCAGTTCGTCGCCGCGCGCCGGGGGGAAGGAACCTCGACGGCCGCCCGCGAATTCGCCCGCTTCGCCGCCAAGCGGGCCGGCCGCAAGACCTGGCTGGTCGACCTGGATCTGGTCGACTCGCCGCAATACCAGGCCATCGCCGCCGATCCGGAACGCTACGGCCAGTTGGGCCGCGGGGCGCCGGCTTCGCCCGACGGCTCGGCCTTCTTCACCGTCCAGCCGCCGGCCCCCAAGCCCGGCGGCGGGGTGTGGCCCGACGCCAAGTACCTGACGGCCCACAGCGTCGGCGGCCCACGCTTCTGGGTGACCCGCTTCAACCGCGAGGCCCTGCGCGGGCGCCAGAAGGTGCACATCCTGCCCGGGGTCGAATACTGGTCCGCCCTGCGCCGCCATGCCGAGATCATCATCGTCGACAGCCCCTCGGCCGACCGCTCCCAGGCCGCCCTGACCCTGGCCCAGCACATGGACCAGACGGTGCTGGTGGTCAGCGCCCAGCAGCCCGACGTGCGGCCGCCGGGCCTGTTGCGCGACGCCCTGGCCTCGGCCGGCGGGCGCACGGCGGGCGTGTTCTTCAATCAGGCCTCGGTCCAGCCGCCGAAGTTCCTGAAAGCCATCCTCCCTTGAGGCCATTCCTGTCGAGGAAGAGGCCGTGACCCCGGCCTACGGCGCGGCCGGCGCCGCGCCGACCCGGCTGACCTTTGTCCAAATGGCGCTATGGGCGCTGCCGGTCGTGGCCCTGCTGATCTACAGCGGCGGCTGGGAGCTGCCGCTGGTCGGCGAGAACGCCAGCGAAGCCGGCTCGGCCCTGCTGCGGGTCGGCTACCTGCCGGCCTACGCCGCCGGCTTCGCCCTGATCGCCTTGCGGCCCGGCTCGACCTTTCGGGTGCTGATCCGCCAGCCCTTCCTGATCGCCCTGCTGGTGGTGGTCGCCGCCTCGATATTCTGGTCGGTCAATCCGGACCAGACCGCCCGGCGCGGCTTCGCCCTGGTCTGCACCACCCTGGGCGGGATCGCCCTGGCGGCTCGCTTTCGTTGGCCCCAGCTGGCCGAGGTGGTCGGCGCGGCGTTCGCGGTGCTGATCATCGCCAGCTTCGTGGCGTGCCTGGCCGTGCCGAGCATCGGCGTGATGACCGAGCTCTTCCCCGGCGCCTGGCGCGGCCTGTGGCGCGAGAAGAACGGCCTGGGCGGCAACATGGCGTTCGGCTTCTGCATCCTGTCGGCGGCGGCGCTGCTGAACCCCCAGCGCGCCCGGCTGTGGTGGACGTTCGCCGGCCTGGCCCTGGTGCTGGTGCTGATGTCGACCTCCAAGACCTCGCTGGTGTCGCTGATGCTGGGCGTGGCGGCGATCGGCTTCGTCTGGATCGCCCGGCGCGGCCCGGTCCTCGGCGCGGCCGCCACCTGGACGGGGATCACCGGCGTCGTGCTGCTGGGGGCCTTCATCCTGTTCGCCTCGGATGTGTTCTTCGCGATCCTGGGCAAGGACGCCACCCTGACCGGCCGCACCAAGATCTGGGCGGCGGTGATGCGCGAGATCGAGGACCGGCCGTGGCTGGGCTACGGCTACCAGGCGGTGTGGGGCGACAAGTCCGGCTGGGGGCCGTTCGCCTGGATCAGCAAGAACGCCGGCTTCCAGGCCCAGCACGCCCACAACAGCTGGCTGGAACAGTGGCTGGGCCTGGGCCTGCTGGGCCTGATCGCCTGGGGGCTGTTCTACCTGCAGGCCATGGCCCTGGCGGTGATCGCGGTCTTCCGCGACCGGGGCGCGCTGCTCGCCTTCCCGTTCCTGGTCGTCTACAGCCTGGTCGCCCTGACCGAGAGCATCGCCCTGATCTACAACGACTTTCGCTGGGTGCTGTTCGTCGCCTTCGCCGCCAAGCTGGCGTTTCCGGACCGCAAGGTCAGGGCTTAGGCGTCGCCTGGGAACAGATCGCGGCAGATCGCATCGCCCAGCGCGTCGGACAGCACGATTTCCGGATCGCGCACGACGGCCAGCAACCCGTCGTCCTCGGCTTCCACGTGCAGGCGCCGCAGATCGACGACGCTCTTGTCGCTCGCGAGCCGAACCTTGACCTGGGCGTCGAGGAAGTTGACGGCGTTCGGCCGCATGTCGCGGGGCTGACGGATGTTGAGGCGCTCGACCTTGATGTCGAGCCGCAGATCCTTGCCGGCCGCGCAAACGGCGAGACGCTCGTCGACCGACTCGCGCAGCGTCGCCGCGAAGTCTTCGGTCAGCGGCTTGCCCCAACTCCAGCCGGTGCTGATGGTCACGTCCCGCACCCAGGCTCGCGGGGCGGCGTGGGCGGCGTTCGCGCTCAGCAAAAGGACGGCGGCGAGGGCGATCGGCGGATAGGTCATGGGTCGGCTTTCCAAGGGTGTTCCCGTAGTCACGCTTGTTTGAGATCACTCCGGATGAACCGGGCATGAGCGGAGCCGCGACCGCGTTGGCCTGGAAAGGACCCCACGCCGCCGGCCGTCGGGTGATCGTTGGGGCGTCGCTCATGATGCCGACGTCCTCATCGTGCGGCGCCCGGAAATCGAACAAGTTCCGGAGAGACGGGCGTTTGCTGAACGCCCGCGGCTTGGCGAATTCGAGCGCCTGGGGATTCATCGAGCGGTCGCGCGTCGAACGATCTCATGGACGTCGGATCGCGACGCTGTTCGTCTTGAGAGAGGAAGTCATGCGTTCCATTCGCCATCTCGCCGCCGTTGCGATCGCGGTTCTTGTCGGCGGAGGCGCGGCGTTGGCGCAGTCCGCGCCGGCGCCGGCGCCGGTCGCCGAGCCCCAGGCCAAGCCGGCGCTGACGATCGAAACACCGATCGAGGTCCTGGTCGCCATACCCAAGGCGCGGGCCGTTCTCGACGCGGATATTCCGGGGCTGACCGAGCATCCCATGTACGACAAGTTCAAGAGCGAGAACCTCAGCGCGCTGGCGCCGAAGTTCGGGGGCGCGATCTCGGACAAGGACCTGGCCAAGGTGCAGGCCGATCTCGCGGCCCTGTCCGTGACGACGTCGTCGCGCTAGCTCAGGATTTCGAGGCGAGGTCCGGCCGGGACGCCAGGAAGGCCGCGCGTTCCGCGTCCGTCAGGACCTTGGCGGTCTTGCGCCTGGCGACCATCGGCGTGGGTCGCGCGTAGGCCCCGGTCTGGGCGGGCGACGGCTTGAGATCGGCCAGGCGTTTGATCGGCGGCTTCATCTGTTTCCCTAGATCGGCTGAGTCGGGACCCAGTGAAGACTATCCGGCGGCCCGTGACGATCCCATGAAGTCGCCGCGTGAAGACGGCGGCGAGTTCTTGGCGCTGGGGATCGGCGAAGGTCCGTCCCCGTGAGCGCCAGGATAAACATAAACGATTTCAAAGTCTTGAAAATAATCAGCGTCACCACCGCTGGCGCGTTCAACCCCGTTCCATACTAATCCCACCTGAAGGCACGGGGAGGGCGCACGTACGGCGACCGATGCGGCTTTCAGGGGTGGACGAGCGGGAAGGCTTGTTCGCCGTGTCTTCTTCGGAAGACGCCCAAGGTTTGGCCCGCCCGTCGGGGGCGCGAGCGAAAGCGTCCGGAGAAGGGCTAAGACCCCTGCCTGCCGGACCGCTCCCGAACAACGGCTCCACGCGAAGCGCTTGTCTTCGTCGAAACGGTATCCAAACTGCAAATCCTCCGGGCGAGGCCCGGGCGCTTCGCACCCTCCCCATCAGCTCAGCGGCGGTCCGCGTGAAGACGAGAGGTCGTGCCGGTGAGCACTTGCCCCCTACGGCCGCTTCGCGGCCGTCTTCCCCCACGGGGGGAAGAGGAGCCGCGTTTCCATCCTCCGCCCCCTATGGGGGCGGACAGACCGCGAAGCGGTCAGGTGGGGGCAAGTCCGTGAGCTACGCCCCGATCCGCCGCGCCCCTTCGGCCACGGTCACCACGTCGAAGCCGGCCATCAGCGCCCCATCAACCAGCCGCTCCAGCGCGCCCGTCGTGCAGCCCCATCGCGACGGCTCGGGCGCCACGTCATGGGTGTAGAGGATCAGCCAGGCCTTGCGCCGGTGGGCCTTGTCCAACCAGTCCAGAGCGACCTGTTCGCCGTCCGCGCCCTCGACGCCGACCGCCGGAGCCTGGTTGAGGTCGACGCCGGTGGCGACCAGACCGTGGTGCAGGGCGCGCAGGGTCTTGAAGCGGCCCGCCAGCGCGGTCTTGGCGGGCGAGGCGACGTCGCCATAGGGGTAGGCGAAGCTGACCGGCTGGCCGGTCCCCCACTCGGCCAGATGTCGGGCGTTGAGGTCGACGTCGGCCAGGGTCTCGGCTTGCGAAGCCTGGCCGCAGTCCAGGTGAGAGAAGGTGTGGCAGGCGATCTCGTGGCCGGCGGCGTGCAGGCGGGCGGCGTCCGCCCCGGTGGCGAAGCGGCCCATCGGACCCTCGCGGCCGGTCAGGCCGGCGGCGAAATAGTAGGTGCCGCGCAGGCCGCGTTGTTCCAGCACGCGGGCTCCAGCTTCGCAGGCCGTGGCCGGCGCGTCGTCGAAGCTGAACGACACCATCGGCCGCTCCAGCTTCACGCGGGCGGGTCGGCGATGGGCCAGGCGGATCAGCCGGCGGCGGACCTTGCCCTTCAGGCTGCGGTCGGGCTCGTAGGCGTCGACTTTTTCAAATGAGGTCTGCATCAGACGGCGTCCGAATAGAGGGCGGCGCGATAGAGCCGCAGGGCGAAGGCGCGAAGCGGCGTCGGGGCCGCCTCGTTGAGGGCGAAGGCCTTGAGCCCCGGCCGCCAGACCCCCCGCAAGGGCGCGACCTTCAGGGCCTTGGCCGCCTTGTAGCTGGGATAGGCGCTGACCACCTCGCGATGGCCGGCGACCACCCGGGCGAAGTTGGCGGCCGACTGCTCGTACTTGGCGGCCAGGGCCGAGGCGGTGTCGAGGCCCAGATGGGTGGCCGAATTGTCGATGTGCAGGATCGGATGGAACCGGACCACGCGCATGGCCCACTCGACGTCCTCCCAGCCCCATCCGGCGAAGCCTTCGTCGAACCCGATGGTTTCGAAGACGTCGCGACGGACCAGCAGGTTGGAGGTGAAGACGTGCTTTTCCGGCTCCCTGGCCCGTTCCGGGGCCGGGGTGCAGTCGCTCTTCAGCGCCATGGACCGGTGCAGCTCGTGCTCGGGACGACGCGGGGTCTGGTCCAGGGTGAAGCCGCCGAATGCCACCGCCACGTCGTCGGCCGCGACGGCCGCCCAGCGGGTCAGGAAGTCCTTGGGATCGGGCAGCATGTCGCTGTCGAGAAACAGCAGATGCCGGCCCCGGGCGTGCTTGGCCAGGCGGTTGCGGCCCTTGGCCCGGCCCTCGTTGGGCGACAGCACGATCAGCCGGGCGGGCAGCTTCAGCCTCTCGAGGCGAGCGGCCATGCGCCGGGTCAGGTCGGCGTCGCCGCCGCCGTCGTCGAGCAGCACGATCTCGGCGTCGACTCCGCGCTCGTCCAGGGCCTTGAGCAGGGCGCTGGGATCGTCGCGATAGGTCGGGATCAGCACCGACAGGCGCGGCGTGGCCCCCTTTCCGTCAAGGGCGGCCCAGGCGGCGTTGTCGACGAAGGTTTCGGTCGCTTCGGTCATGCGGGGTTCAGTCGGCGTTGGAGGATGTCCATGGCCCGGCCGCGCAGGCCGCCGGCGTCGAGGGCCAGGACGACCGCGCCATAGACGAAGGCGCCCACGGACGCTTTGAGGATCAGTTCGACCACGCCGCCGAAGGCCGGCACGGCCAGCACCGCCGCGGCCATCAGGGCGCAGGCCAGGCCCGACTTGACCAGGCCGGCCCACGGCACGGGCAGGGGGCAGGCCCGGCGGCCCAGGATCGTTGCGGCCACGGCGCCGACGCCATAGCTGGCGGCGGTCGACCACAGGGCGCCGTCCAGGCCGAAGCGCGGGATCAGCGCCAGGTTCAGGGCCAGGTTCGCCCCGGCCGGGATGGCCATGCAGGCGATCAGCATCATCGTCCGTTTGCCCAGGGTGAAGGCCTGCAGCAGGTAGTAGGTGGTCACGCCCGACAGCCAGCCGGCCGCCGCGATCCAGGGCACGACCTGGCCGGCGCCGGCGCTCAGTCCGGGTCCGACCATCACCTGCGCCAACGGGCGGCCGACCAGGGCCAGGCCGACGGCGGCGGGCAGGGTCAGCAGCACCATGAAGCCGGCCTGTTCGTGGGCGGCGTCCTTGAGGGCCGCGTGTCCGCCGCGCTCCAGCGCCGCGACCAGGGCCGGTCCGCCGGCCATGCCCAGCCAGATGAAGACGACGTCCAGGGTCCGCGAGCCCAGCGAATAGCCGGCGTGGTAGACGCCCACGGCCCGCTCGTCGAGGAAGGCGGCCAGCAGGAAGCGGTCGGTGGTCGACAGCACCAGGGCCAGGATCAGCGACAGGGCCACCGGTAGGCCGTAGGCGGCGTAGGCCTTGGCCATCGCCGGGTCATAGCGGCCGCCATGGGCGCGACGCAGGTCGGCCGGCAGCACGAACACCAGGCACAGCAGCGAGATCGCCCCCATGCCCAGCAGCGGCGCCGCGCCGCCCAGGCCGACCAGGGCCAGGACCAGGCCCAGGCCGAAGCCGCCGCCCGTCTGGACGATGTCGAGCAGGGCCGCGCTGGAGACCTCGCCGGCGGCGCGACGGCGCTCCTGCGACAGCTTGGTCAGGCTCTTGACCACCACGGCGGCGAAGGCGGCGGCGATGGCGACCTTCAGCGGCGCCGACAGCGGGGCGAAGCGCAGCACGCCGGCGGCGACGACCGGCACGACCAGGGCCAGGCCGAACCACAGGCGGTAGAGGGTGGCGAAGTGATCGGGCAGGCGGCCGTCGGCGTCCTGGCGGGCATGGAAGCGGGCCATCGCCGCTTCCGTCCAGGTGAGCAGGATGGTCTGGGTCAGGCTGAGGGCCGAGAAGGCCAGGGCGTAGACGCCGTACTGTTCGGGCGTCAGGACGCGGGTGAACAGGACGATGGTGAGCAGTCCCACCACGCCCTGAGCGATATTGACCGGCAGATATCCAAGCACGCCGCGCCAGAACATGTTTCGCCCTCAGCGCACCGCCGACCGGTCCCCCAGAAGACAGGGGATGGTCATGGCGATGATGTAGAGGTCCAGCCAGAACGACTGGCGCTCGATGTATTCGACGTCCAGGGCGACGCGCTCCTGCACCAGCCGCGCGGTGTCGACCGGGCCGCGCGAGCCGTTGATCGCCGCCCAGCCGGTGACGCCCGGCTTCATGCGGTGACGATGGGCGTAGCGGGCGACCAGCTTTTCGGACTCCACGTCGCCGCTCTTCATGCCGATGGCGTGGGGGCGCGGGCCGACCATCGACATCTCGCCCTTCAGCACGTTGAACAGCTGGGGCAGCTCGTCGAGGCTGGTCTTGCGGATGAACTTGCCGACCTTGGTGACGCGGTCGTCGTTGGCGCTGACCTGGCGGGAGGCCTTGGCGTCGGCGGCCTCGTGGCGCATCGAGCGGAACTTCCAGACCAGGATCGCCTCGTTGTTGAAGCCGTGGCGGCGTTGGCGGAAGAACACCGGGCCGGGGCTGTCCAGCTTGATGGCCAGGGCGACCAGCAGCATCACCGGCGCGGCGGCCAGCAGGCCCAGGGACCCGATCACCAGGTCCTGGGCGCGCTTGGCGAAGGCGCGGCGCGCGTCGGTGGTCGCGGCCGACAGGTCGACGAAGTGGGCCAGCGAGGCATTGCGCTGCGCCTCGCGGTTCAGGTCGATGAACAGGCTGACGGGATTGGGCAGGACTTCCAGTCGTTCGACCAGTTGGCCGACCCGAGCCTGGGCGGTGGAGTTCACCGCGATGATCACCCGGTCGACACAGGGCATGATGTGGTGAACCAGCAGGCTGCCGGTGTCGCCGAGCACCGGCACGCCCAGCACCTGGGCCGGGGCGCGGTTGGCGCGGTCGTCGAACACGCCCAGCACGTTGACGTCGCCGGTGGCGAGCGCCGTGCGGATGAAGCGCTCGGCGTTGACCGTCGCGCCCACGATCACGACGTTCGGCGTCAGCCGGCCGTCGCGACGGCCGTGATCGACGGCGCGCCACCAGGCCACGTGCAGCGCGGCGGTGACGACAGCCAGGGCGATACCCCAGCTGGCCAGCAGCGCGGTGTCGACCTGGCTGCGTCCGAAGATCAGAGCGGCCAGCAGCACCACCACGCCGACCACGCCGAAGGCGGCCGACACCCGCAGGGCCTGACGGCCCAGGGTCTCGCGACGATGGAAGGTGTAGGCCTCCAGCAGGTAGAGGGCGGGCAGCAGGCTCAGGGCCCCCAGCACCATGGGGGCGAAGACGTCGGGCGTCGGGCGGGCGATGGCGATCGCGGCGGCGGTGACGCCGGCGAAGACCAGGCCGTCGAACACGCGGAACAGTCGCGACAGGCTGCGCACCCGCATCCGGGCCCGGGCCGGGACCAGTCGGCCGGGCCGGAACGGCCCGCGCCGGCCGACGCCCTCGACCGCTTCGTCCTCGATCACGAGACGCGGCGCGGCGGCCTGGACGTCGGGCATGACGACGTCCTCGCGTTCTGGCGGATGTGCGATAGCGGACGACATGAAGCCCCGAGCCCTTTGTAGAACAGGGTTCACACTAGTCTCGCGGTCTGAGCTTCACGTTAACGCGGATTTTTCGAGACAGCGCGTTGTCATGCCGTCGCGAACAGGCTATCGAACCGCTCCCTCTCAGGAGGAGACGTGGCCGAGAGGCTGAAGGCACCGCTTTGCTAAAGCGGCATACCCCAAAAGGGTATCGAGGGTTCGAATCCCTCCGTCTCCGCCATCCCCCTTTCCAACGCCGTCCACCAGCGTCCGTCCGAGTCCGCCGTACAGGGCGCCAGGCGCAACGACCGCCAGGTGGACATCCGCGGCGAGGCGCCGGCGACCTGTCCCGAGAGCGCGCCGCCTCTGACCTCTCGTCGGCGTCGATTCCATCAGTGAACCCTTCAAGCTTGCCGCGCACCATGGCGACCGTCGCCGAAAGCGAAGCCGCGGCGCTGCTGGCCTCACCCGCCCTGACCGTGAGGGTCGTTCAACCGTCGATGCTTCAATTGCTCCCGTAAAGACGGTGTCGGCGCCGCCCGATATTGACCCGGATCAAGGCTTCGGGGGCATTTTCGGTTTGAGCTGGGCTCAAACCTCCCCCAAAGCTCAGGAGCGCTCCAATGACCGCCCAACCCATCGCCAAGTCATTCCTGCCCAGCCTCCAGCGTCCGGCGACGACCGCGCTGGCGATCCAGCGCGAATTCAACCGCCTGTTCGACGATCTGGCCGCCGGTTGGAACAGCTTCGCTGAACTGCAGATCATGCCGCGCATGGATGTCCAGGAGACCAAGTCGGCCGTCGAGCTGACGCTGGAGCTGCCCGGCATCGCGCTCAACGACATCAAGATCGAATTCGAAGACGACGTCCTCACCATCAGCGGCGAGAAGAAGTCGGAGAAGGAAATCAAGGAAAAGAACCACCGGGTTTCCGAGCGCGCCTACGGCGCCTTTTCGCGGTCGGTTCCCCTGCCGCGCAGCGTCGACGCCGACAAGATCAAGGCCTCCATGGTCGATGGCGTGCTGACCATCGTAGCGCCGAAGAACGGCGTTTCCATCGCCAAGGCCATCAAGGTCCAGGCCGCCAAGTAGGCGCCGCCTGCGGGCCAAAGCCTCAGCGGGCCGTGTAGCCGCCGTCGATGACCAGTTCCGAGCCGGTCACGAATTTGGCTTCGTCCGACGCCAGATAGACCGCGCCCCAGGCGATGTCGTCGGCCTCGCCCATGTGTCCGAGCGGATGAAGGGCGTCGGTGGCCTGGCGGCCCGCCTCCAAGTCGCCCTGGGCGCTCAGGTGATGCTCGACCATTGGCGTCCAGATGAAGCCCGGATGGATGGAGTTCACGCGAATGCGATCACCGGCGTAGAGGAGCGCGTCGGTCTTGCTCATCAACCGGACGGCCCCTTTCGAGGCGTGGTAGGCGGGGACGTCCGCCGCGCCCACCAGTCCATAGATGGACGACAGGTTGATGATGGCGCCGCCGCCAGCGCGCCGCAAATGGCGGATGGCGTGCTTGGTGCAGAAGAACACGCCCTTGACGTTTATGGCCTGGACCCAATCCCACTCCGCTTCGGTCAACTCGTGCGTCGGCTTATTGGCCCCGGCCACGCCCGCGTTGTTGACCAGCACGTCGATGCGGCCAAAGTGCTCGGCGACTTCATCGATCGCCTGCTTCACCTGGGCTTCGCGGCTGACGTCGCACGGCCAGTAGCGCGGCTTGCCCCCCAGGGCGGCGATTTCGGCGACGAGCGCGGCGCCTTCGTCGTGGAGCACGTCGAAGATGGCGACCGCGGCGCCTTCCTCCGACATCCGCAGCGCCGTGGCCCGGCCAAGCCCGAGCGCGCCGCCGGTGATGATCGCGACCTTGTTCTTGAGCCGATCCATCGGTCTTACCTTTCGGACAACCGGCGCCGTCGAGAAAATCCCTGCTGGGTGCGAACGCTCGGCGCGCTTCGGACTTGATCCTGTCCCACCACGGTCACTCTCCGGCACGCCGCCGCATTGATGGAACTCAAGTTCCTCCGCGACGGGTCGATCAAAGGGCCGATCCGCTTCAACGGGGGCCTTTGATCGAGATCAAGACCATCCAGATCGAACCTGCCATCCAATGGTTGGGGGAACGGAGATTGGGAATGGCCCGTCCATTCGAACCGATCGGCTCATCGATCCGCGACCATACCGGTGCCCCGGGGCTGAAGGCGCACCTCGGTCGCGTCTGTTTGAGGCTGACCGCAGGGTTGGTCCTGTCGACCGCGATCGCCGTTTGCGTCGCCTATGTTCCGGCCTTGGTCGGTTTGATCCTCGCGAGCGGAGGATCGACATGGACGTTCTAGAAGCCATCCACGCACGGCGGGCCGTTCGCGACTATCGCCAAGAACCGGTGGCCGACTCCGTGCTCGCCGCGCTGATCGACGCGGCGATCTGGGCCCCGAGCGGGATCAACCTGCAGCCCTGGTGCTTTTTCGTCATCGACGACGCCGCGACCCTGGCGTCCTGTTCGACCCGGGCCAAGGCGGCCCTTCAGGACGCGGCGACGGACCATCCCGAACTGGCCGGACTGCGCCCCATGCTCGCCTCGCCGTCGTTCAACATCTTCTACAATGCTCCCGCCCTGATCATCATCTGTGCGACGACGGCCGATGAGATGGCTCTGAAGGATTGTTGTCTAGCCGCTCAGAATCTGATGCTGGCCGCGACCGCCAAGGGCCTGGGGAGCTGCTGGATCGGTCTTTCGGAAACCTGGCTCAACACCGACCAGGCCAAGGCCGATCTGGGGATACCAGGCGACTTCAAGCCCGTCGCGCCCATCATCGTCGGTTATCCGAACCGCGCGCCGGCGGCTTCCTCGCGACGCGAGGCGGATATCCGTCATGTCGGCAGGGCGGCGTGGTCATGACCTCGCCCCTCGACGCCCCCCTCTTTGTCGACCGCGCCGATGCGGGCCGGCGATTGGCGGCGCGCCTGGCGGGGCTGGGACTTCAGCACCCCGTGGTCTACGCCCTGCCGCGCGGCGGCGTTCCGGTCGCCGTGGAGATCGCCAAGGTCCTGGCGGCGCCGATCGACCTGATCCTCGTGCGCAAGCTGGGAGCGCCGGGACACGCTGAACTGGCCGTCGGCGCCGTGGTCGACGGGGAGGAGGCCCAGACCGTCATCAACGAAGAGGTCGCGCGCATGACCGGCGCCGACGCCGCCTTCCTGCGGGACGCCCGGCGCCGGGAACTCGATGAGATCGAGCGACGGCGCGCGCTTTATCTCGGCGACCATCCCCGCATCAGTCCCGTCGGGCGCACGGCGATCGTGGTCGACGACGGTCTGGCGACCGGCGCGACGGCCAAGGTGGCGCTGCGGGCGCTCCGGCGTCAGGGCGCGGCTCGGATCGTACTGGCCATCCCCCTCGCGCCATCCGAAACCTTGGAGGCGATGCGCGCCGAGGCCGACGAGGTTGTCTGCCTGGCGACGCCGCGCCCCTTCCATGGCGTCGGGGCGTTCTACGGCGACTTTCATCAACTGACCGATGACGAAACCGTGGCCCTGCTGCGCCAGGCCTGGGAGGCCAGCCCGCCGCGCGGGACGGGAGACGTCGAACGGCGCAAGGTAAGTCTGGCGCCGTTAGGCCTGTCCGGCGACCTGCAGGTTCCCGACGGCGCGCGGGGGATCGTGGTGTTCGCCCACGGCAGCGGGTCCAGTCGCCTCAGCCCCCGCAACCGCGCCGTGGCCGACGCCCTCAACGCGGGCGGCATGGCGACGCTGCTGTTCGACCTGCTTGGCGAGACCGAAGCCGCGGACCGCCGGAAGGTGTTCGACATCGACCTGCTGGCCGAGCGGCTTGTCCAAGCCACGACCTGGATCGCGGCCCAGCCCGATCTCTCCCGGCTGCCGCTCGGCCTGTTCGGCGCCAGCACCGGCGCGGCCGCCGCCCTGGTGGCGGCGGCGAAGTTGGGAGAGCGCGTGCGGGCCGTCGTTTCTCGCGGTGGGCGGCCGGATCTCGCCGGCGCGGCGCTCGCACGCGTCTCGGCGCCGACCCTGCTCATCGTCGGCGGCGCGGACCACCAGGTCATCGAACTCAATCGCCAGGCCCTTGCCAGGCTGCCTGGCGACAAGGCGCTGAGGATCGTTCCCGGCGCCGGACACCTGTTCGAGGAAGCCGGGACGCTCGAACAGGTCATGCATCTGGCCGGCGACTGGTTTCGAGCCAAGCTTTGCGTCCCGCCGCCACCCGGGTCGGCGACCGCGCCGCGGGCGGTGGCCGTGACCGCGCAAACGCGCCTCGCCGCGGCGGCCGAACCCCTGCCGGACATCGACGATCCCGCCTTTGCCGCCGCCTTCGACCGCTACGGCGAGGCGCGCGTCGTCCTGCTGGGCGAGGCCAGCCACGGGACAAGCGAGTTCTACCGCGCCCGGACGGCGATCACGCGCCGGCTCATCGAACAGCATGGCTTCGAGATTGTCGCGGTCGAGGCCGACTGGCCTGACGCCGCCGCCATAGATCGACACGTGCGACTGAAGCCGCACAGGGAGATGACTCCGCCGCCCTTCACCCGGTTCCCAACCTGGATGTGGCGCAACACCGACGTCGACGCCTTCACCCGTTGGCTGCGCGCGTATAACGAGGAGCTTTCGGCAGGCGATCGCGTCGCCTTCCATGGTCTTGATCTCTACAATATGCGCGCCTCGATGGCGGAGGTGCTGGCCTATCTCGACGGAGTCGATCCGCTGACCGCCGCCGAGGCCCGGGACCGGTACGCGTGCATGGCGCCCTGGAACAATGCGCCGGCGGGCTACGGACGGGCGGCGCTGAGCGAGGGCTACGCGATCTGCGAACGCGAGGTCGTGAGCATACTTGTCGACCTGGTGCGCAAGGCCGCCGACTACGCCGCCCAGGATGGCGAGAGCCTGTTCGACGCCACGCAGAACGCGCGTCTGGTGGTCGACGCCGAACGCTACTACCGGGCGATGTACCATGGCGCGCACGAGTCGTGGAACCTGCGCGACCGGCACATGTTCGAGACGCTGGATCGAGTCCTCAAGATGCGCGGCCCGGGGGCGAAGGCCGTGGTCTGGGCGCACAATTCCCACATAGGCGACGCTCGTTATACGGAAATGGGCGCCGCGCGGGGCGAACTGAACATCGGTCAGCTCTGCCGCGAACGTTTTGGGAGCAACGCCGCCCTGATCGGCCTGGGCACGCATAGCGGCACGGTGATGGCGGCGTCCGACTGGGACGCGCCGGCGGAGGTGAAGACGGTCAGGCCGTCGCGGTCCGACAGTTACGAAGCGCTGTTCCACGAGGTGGGCGTCGAACGGTTCCTGGTCGATCTGCGGCCGGGTCGCAAAGAGGCCTTGCGCGCCGACCTGCGCGAACCGCGTTTGGAGCGCTATATCGGCGTGGTCTATCGTCCCGACAGCGAGCGCCTGAGTCACTACGCTCACGCCAGCCTGCCCGAACAGTACGACGCCTTCGTCTGGTTCGACCGGACGCGGGCCGTGACCCCATTGGCGACCGAGGTTCGCGCCGGCGAGGACGAGACCTATCCTTTCGGCCTGTGATCTGCGCGGCGGTCGCCGCGGCCAGAAACCCTTCGAACCGCAGACTCTCGCTCGCGCACCGGGCGATGCTTTGGGACTGGACGCGATTCACTGAGGCGGGCAGGAGCGCGCCATCCGATCGCGGTCTGATGATGGAGTGGTCGGACCGTGAGCGCCGCCCGCGGGCGCTGGCCAATATCCATCGCCTGGAAATCCTGCGCGCCCTCGGCGCCGGGGCCTTGGGGGCAGCGACCTTCAGACCCGGCCGCCGCTGTCCCAATCGGCGCTGCCGCAGCATCTGGAGCGCCCGCGCGAGGCGGGCGTCGTCCCCGCTGACCGGCAAGGCCCGGCCGGCGCCTATCGGATCGTCGACGTGGAGGCCTTGACCCTGGCCGAGGGACTCCTACGGTTCGTCGATCGGCGGGGAGAGCAGCAGCCATGACCTCGTTCTATGACCGCCACGTCCTGCCGCGCCTCATAGGCTGCGCCTGCGGGGCGGGGGCGATCGCCAAGCAGCGCGCCAAGGTCGTGCCGCAAGCGCGGGGGCGGGTTCTGGAGCTAGGCGTCGGCGGCGGCTTGAACCTGGCGTTCTATGATCCGACGCGCGTGACCAGCGTCACCGGCGTAGATCCGTCGCAAGGCCTGAGGGAGCGGGCCTTGGCCGCGCCGCGCCCGGAAGGCCTGAAGGTCGAGGTGCTGGCGGGGGAGGCCGAGCAGCTGGCCTTCGGCGACCACAGCTTCGACACCGTCGTCTGCACCTTCACCCTCTGCTCGGTCCACACGCCCGGCGCGGTGCTGTCCGAGGCGCGCCGGGTTCTCAAGCCGGGGGGGCGCTTTGTCTTTTGCGAGCACGGCCTGGCGCCCGACCCCGGGGTCGCGCGCTGGCAAGGGCGCATCGAGCCGTTCTGGACGCCGCTGGCCGGCGGCTGCCGCCTGACCCGGCCCGTGGGCGCGGCGATCGCTGCCGCGGGCTTCGTGATCGAACAGGCCCAGACCTTCTACATGCCCAAGGCGCCCAAGCCGCTGGGCTGGTGCGAGCTTGGCGTGGCGCGTCCCGCCTGAGGGCGATGGCCGAGACGGTCCTAGGGTGGTGGCGCAATCATCAGATCGACGCCTTGGTCGTCGCGGCGCGGGCGCGGGCCGTGCTGGCCGCCCATGGCGACACGGTTCGGACGATCAAGGCCAAGGATCCCGACGCCGCGGAAGCCGCCCTGGCGGGCCATTTCGAACTGATCGCCGCGGGCTGACACGCTTTGAGCCGCCATGAGCACGATCAGGGCGGCCGTCGGCGCGTCGCGCCTGAAATGACGCTGATGGACCGTGGTGGACGCGCTTGGGCCCATGCTTTCCTTGGCCCAGACCGTGGGGCAGGGACCGGGGTGCAAGGCGGCCAGATGGCGGTTAAGTAGCTGATTTTATGTATTAATGTACTAAAAATGGCGGACTCCCCCTCTGCCGTCCCCCCAGCCTCCCTTTGATCGACGACCTTGATCGCCCCGCCGTCCGCCGCCTATTCAGGTGTTTTCGGCGTGGTGCTCATGAGTCCTTCTCGTCCTCCGATCCGTCCCGCGGCCGAGCGCAACATCGCCTCGTACGCCGTGGACCTGGCCGCGGCCCTGGGGGCCCGCGCGGCCTTCACCCTGACGGGCGGGATGGCGATGTATCTGAACCGGGCGGTCTCGACCCACCCCGGGCTGACGGCCGTCTACAACCAGCACGAACAGGCCTGCGCCGCCGCCGCCGAGGGCTACGCCAAGGCCACGGACTACCGAGGCGCGGGCCTGGCGGTGGTCACGGCCGGGCCGGGGGTGACCAACACCATCACCAGCCTGTGCTCGGCCTACGGCGACAGCGCGCCGGTGATCGTGCTGGCCGGCCAGGTCAAGACCGCCGACATCGACGCCTTCGGCACGCGCACCCATGGGAACCAGGAGGTGCGGTCGCGCGAGCTGATCAGCCCTTGCGTCAAGCGCTTCACCCGGCTGACGGCGGCGGGCTTCCGCGAGGAGTTGGTCGAGACCTTCGCCGAGGCCTTCGCCGGTCGGCCTGGGCCGGTGTTCGTCGAGATCCCGCTCGACGTTCAGAACGTGGTGCTGGACTACGCGCCCGACGACATCGAGGCGGCCGTCGTGGCGATCCGGGCCCGGATCGCGGCCCAGGTCGGCCCCGCCGACCTGGCCGCCTTGACCGAGGCCCTGACCTGGCTGCTCGGGGCCGAGCGCCCGCTGGTCTATATCGGCAACGGCTGCCGGCTGGCCCAGGTCGAGGCCGCGGCGCGCGGCTTCATCGAGGCGCATGGCCTGCCGGCCGTGGTCTCTTGGGTGTCGATCGACCAGCTGCCGACCGAGCATCCGCTGAACTTCGGGGCGCCCGGCGGGATGGCCCCGCTGTCGGCCAACCAGATCCTCTACCGCGCCGACCGGGTGCTGTTCCTCGGCGCGCGCCTGGATCTGGGGACCACCGCCTTCCAGCGCCAGGATTTCGGCGCCCAGGCCGAGCGGGTGATGATCGACATCGACCCCAGCGAACTGGCCAAGTTCGAAGGCATGCCGGGCACGCGCGGCGTTCGGGCGGACCTGAAGGCCCTGCCGGCCGCCGTCGCCGCGACCCGGGGCCAATCCAAGGCCATGGCGGCCGACTGGCTGGCCTGGTGCGAGGCGCGTCGAGTCGAATACGCCGCCGACGAGCGCCGGCGCCTGACCGTCGACAGCCTCAACATCTACGGCGTGGCCCAGCGCCTGTCGGCCTGGTCACCGGGCAAGGTGTTCGCGCCCACCAGCTCGGGCTGGGCCATCGAGGCCTTCTTCCGCTTCTTCGCCCCGCGCGAGGACGCCCGCATCTTCTTCGGCGCCTCGCTGGGAGCCATGGGCCTGGGCCTGCCCCAAGCCCTGGGCGCCAGCTTCGGCACCGACAAGCAGGTGATCTGCGTCGAGGCCGACGGCGGGCTGATGCTGAACCTGCAGGAGCTGGCGACCCTGGCCCACTACGCGCCCAAGGGCTTCGTGCTGTTCGTGCTCAACAACGACGGCTACGGCTCGATCCATGCTTCGCAGATCCGCCACTTCGGGGCGGCGGGCGGGGCAAGCCGGGACTCCGGCGTCTTCATCCCCGACTACGGCAAGGTCGCCCCGGCGTTCGGCCTGCGCTACCTGCGCATCGACAGCCTGGAGGCCCTGGACGCCCTGCTGCCGACCCTGGACGCCGACGCCGCGCCGGTGTTCGTCGACCTGATGATCGACGCCACGGAGTCGCGGGGGCCGTCGGTGAAGACCGTGATCTCTCCGGACGGCAAGCTGTCGTCCACGCCGCTGTCGGACATCCAGTGGTAGGGGCCTGGTGAACGAGCGCATCGCCAGCCGCTGCATCTGCTGCGACGGCGATCGGCTGCGCAAGTCGCCGGCGATCCTGATGCCCTTCGTCGCCAAGCGGGTGTTCGACTGGGAACCGGTCGAGATCACCGAGGCGTGGGGCATGAAGACCCTGCGCTTGGGCATGGCCTATCCGCTGTGCAACTCGCTGCAGTGCCGGGACTGCGGGGCGCTGTTCCTGGACATCCGGTTCAGCGACGCGGAGATGTCACGGCTCTACACCGGCTATCGCGACGCCGAGTACACGGCGCTGCGCGAGCGTTTCGAGCCGGGCTACGCGGCGCTGAACACCGCCCTGGCGGAGCGCGCGGCCTATTTGCCCGAGGTCGAGGCGATGATCGCCCCGCACCTGTCGGGACCGCCGCACGTATTGGACTGGGGCGGCGACACCGGTCTCAACACCCCGTTCCGGGGCGCCGCGGCCAGCCTGTCGGTGCACGACATCTCGGGCCTGTCCCTGGTCGAAGGCGTCGCCGCCGTCGATCGCGAGGGCCTGGCGCGGTCGCGGTTCGACCTGGTGGTCTGCAGCAACGTGCTGGAGCATGTGCCCGCCCCGGCGGACCTGCTGGATGACATCGCCGAGGCGATGTCGCCGGAAACCCTGCTCTATCTGGAAGTGCCGCACGAGGCCTATATGATCCAGAACGCCGGGGTCGAGGATCTGGCGGCCGGCAAGAAGTACTGGCACGAGCACGTCAACTTCTTCACCGAGACGTCGCTGCGGGCCCTGATCGCCCGCCAGGGCCTCACGCTCGTCCATTTCGAGATCCTCAAGACCGAGATCTACGGACGCACCGGCCAGCTGTTCTGCATGCTCTGCCGCAAGGCCTAGACTTTTCCGTTTCGCGCATTTTCTTCACGCGAACCGGCGTCCGCTTCGCTCGAAAATGCTCAGACGTAGCGGACTTGGCTGCGCGGATAGGTCTCGCGGAAGAAGTCGTCCAGCTTCGAGAACTGCGAGACCGTACAGACGATCAGGCCGCCGTCGATCCGGACGATCTCGGTCGGGTCCACGAACTGGAACCGGGCCTGTCCGTCGGCCGCGAGGGTCGCCGCGTTACGGTCGATCACCGCGATCACGTTGCCTTCCAGGCCGTGCAGCGGCCCGCCCGGCAGCAGGCTGCGATGGAAATTGTCGCCGAAGCCGTAGACGAAGAACTTCCGATCGCGCAGCTGGGCGCGGACCTCCGCCCAGCGCGGCGCCTCGGCGCGCAGATAGGTCTCGATCGCGGCCGGGACAGCCTGTTCGGCTCGGCGGTTTTGCAGGACGACATACTGGGCCGGATAGAACTCGCCCAAGGCGTAGGGCATGGCGTAGGTCCCGCCGGCCACGACGTCGAAGCCCCGCGGCGCGATCTTCAGGATCGCGCGCTGCGAGAAGTGGTTGATGTGCAGTCGGTCGACATAATAGCCGAAATGCGGTTGCGGACGGGCCGCGTAGAGCTTGGGGTCCGGCGTCTCGACGTGGACCAGCCCGCCGTCGCCGACCAGGCCGAACAGGTCCTTGATCTGGTCGATGTCGGCCATGTGCTCGACCACGTGGCTGAGGATCACCAGGTCGTGGCCGGCCGCCGGGAACTGGTCGCTGAACCGCAGGTTCGGCAGGTCCGAGGGGAAGTTGGCGTTGACGTCGAAGCCCAGGAACTGGACCTGCGGAAAACGCTCGGCCAGGACGTGCAGCAGGCCGCCGCCGCCGCAGCCAAAGTCCAGCACCGAACGGACCGGCCGCGAGGCGATCAGGCCGGCCAGGATCTCGGCCTGAGGCAGGTTGCGATACTGGCCGTGCCGCTGGGCCGTGTCGTTGGCGACCGCCGCGTAGTAGTCGCGATAGTCGGTCGGATCGCGCGGCCAGGTGAAGGCGAAGTCGCAGTCCATGCAGCCGTGCAGCGTAATGGCGCTGGGCAGGTGCGGCTTTTCGCCAAAGCGCAGTTCGGCGATAGGAACGCCCGCCTCGCGGTTGCAGATCGGGCAGGGCGGCTGCAGGGGCATGAGCTCAAGGCGCCGTCGATTGCATGAACATCGCCGAAGCGTTCAGCGCGGCTTCGCGCGCCTGGGCCAGGGTCTGCTTCGCTTCGCTCTCGCGCTTCGCCATTTGCTGGAGCGTGTTGTTGTAGGTCCAGAGTTCGGCGAGCTGAGCCAGTCGGTCCGGCCGGCAATGGGCCAGGGTGGCTTCAAAGGCGCGGCGATGGCCCAGGGTTAGGTGGTAACCCGAATAGAGCGCCCGCAGCATGTTCTCGAAGACGGTGTCGACCAGCGTGACGTCCGGCCGGTCGTAGGAGTTGACCTGTCGGTGGCCGTTGGTCCGCTCGAACAGATCGGCCGGAGCGCCGACCCTGGCGGCGATCTCGATCAGCATGCGCGGCAGGTCGCCGGCGTAGTCGAAGAAATTGCCGGCGTTGTAGTCGATGGTCTGGGAGTTCTCGACCCGGTGCACCAGGTGATTGGCCGCGCTGTAATAGGCCGGGGCGTGAGCGTGCTTTTCCAGATAGGCGACAACGTGCGGGTGACGGGTGTCGGAGCGCAGATAGGGCTCCGCGTCCAGCTTCCGGGCGGCCTCGGTGTTCTCGATCTGGGCGCTGATGAAAGCCAGCTGGTTGATCCCGAACGCGCAGAAGAGATCGATGAAGCTGTTGAAGCGCTTGTCCGGCACGTTGTTCAACGAGGTGTAGAGCACCTGGGTCAGGTCGGCGTTGGCCGCGCGCTTATTCAGGGTGAGAAAGCTGGGCGCCTCGCGCTCCAGGATCTGGACCACGCTGCCCACGCCGCCGTCCAGCAGCACGTCGTCCGAACCGAAGGCCCAGGTGTAGCGCCCTTGGGCGCGCCAAGG
Organism: Caulobacter sp. Root487D2Y; assembly: GCF_001427165.1. Lineage (NCBI taxonomy): Bacteria > Pseudomonadati > Pseudomonadota > Alphaproteobacteria > Caulobacterales > Caulobacteraceae > Caulobacter > Caulobacter sp. Root487D2Y. The sequence continues at coordinate 65,137 of NZ_LMFD01000009.1, read as the reverse complement.
CGCGGCGAACAGGTTGAAGAATCCCCCCTCGTCGCGGGCGTTGACCATATAGCCGAGGCGCGGGTAGCGGTCGGCCAGGGCGCGGATCATGCCGTTCGTGTCGGGACCCGAGTTGTTGTCGCTGATCAGCAGCTCGACCTTGTCCTCCAGCCCGTCCTTCAACTGGTCGGCGATGCTCTGGACGGTGAGCTGCAACTCGGCGGGGCGTTCATAGGTCGGGATGACGATGCTGAGCGCCGGCTGCTCCGCGAACGGCCGGATCTGGCTTTCGGCGAGGGCGCATTCGAGTTTGGGCATGGGCTCTTTCGCTCGGGGACTAGGCCGCCGCGGCGCGGGCGCGACAGAAGGTGTGAAGGGTGTCGAGGACGTAGGCGATGTGGTCGGCCCCGAGGCCGGGATAGACCCCGATCCAGAACGTCCGCTCCATGATCGCGTCGGCGACGGACAGCTCGCCGGCGATACGGAAATTGCGGCCGGCCATGTAGGGCTGGCGCACCAGGTTGCCGCCGAACAGAAGGCGCGTGCCGATGCGGGCGTCTTCCAGGTGGCGGGTCAGCTCGTTGCGGGTGAAGGGCGCGTCCGGCCTGACGGTGATCGGAAAGCCGAACCAGGCCGGGTCGCTGTTCGGCGTCGCCTCGGGCAGGACCAGGAAGTCCCGCAGGTCGGCCAGGCCCGCCTTCAGGGCGGCGAAGTTGCGTTTTCGCGCGCCGATGAAGCCGTCGAGGTGGTCCATCTGCGTCAGGCCCACCGAGGCCTGCATGTCGGTCATCTTCAGGTTATAGCCGAGGTGGCCGTAGATGTACTTGTGGTCGTAGCCGCGCGGCAGGTCGCCCATCTTCCAGCCGAACCGCTTGCCGCAGGTGTTGTCCATGCCCGGCGCGCAGAAGCAGTCGCGGCCCCAGTCGCGGAACGACTCCGCCAGGCGGCGCAGGAACTCGTCATTGGTGAAGACGGCCCCGCCTTCGCCAGTGGTGATATGGTGAGCGGGATAGAAGCTGAGGGTGGCGATGTCGCCGAACGTCCCGACCTGTCGGCCGTCATAGGTCGAGCCCAGGGCGTCGCAGCAGTCCTCGACCAGCCACAGGCCGTGGTCGTCGCAGAGCTTGCGGATGGCCGCCAGGTCGAACGGGTTGCCCAGGGTGTGGGCGGCCATGATCGCCTTGGTCTTTGGACCGATCGCGGCGGCGACCTTTTCCGGGTCGAAGTTGTAGGTGGTCGGCAGCATGTCGACGAACACCGGGACCAGACCCGCGCCGAGCAGGGGATTGACCGTGGTCGGAAAGCCGGTGGCGGCGGTGATCACCTCGTCGCCGGGCTTCAGCTGGCGAGCCTTCAGCTTGGGCGAGGTCAGGGCCGACAGGGCCACCAGGTTGGCCGACGAGCCGGAATTGACGGTCATGGCGTACTGGACGTCCAGGCGTTGGGCCAGCTTGGCCTCGAAGGCGTCGTTGAAGCGCCCGGTGGTCAGCCAGAAGTCCAGGGCCGAGTCGACCAGGCTGCGCATGTCGGAGGCGTCGTAGATCCGGCCCGAGACAGGGACGGGCGACGCGCCGGCTTGGAACGCTTTCGGCGCGTGGGCCAGCGCGTGGTACTCCTCGACCAGGGCGAGAATCCTGCCGCGAAGCGCCGCGGTCTCCTCCGAGGGTTCCTGAAACGAAATGACGAGCTCTCCGATGGCCCGCCCTTGGACGGCCTTGCTGCTCCGCCTCGGCGGAGACCAAGATTATCGCCGATTCGGCGCGCCGTCGGCGCGCCAAACTGCCGCGTGGGGCGCAGCATGGGCGTTGCGAGATCCCCGATCGGCCTTGGGCGCGTCATGACCATCGGCATCGACGAGGATTTCTGGCGGGGGCGGCGGGTGCTGCTGACCGGCCATACCGGCTTCAAGGGCGGCTGGATGAGCCTGTGGCTGGAGCGGCTGGGCGCGACGGTGCGCGGGGTGGCCCTGGCGCCGGACAGCCAGCCCAACCTGTTCGAGGCGGCGCGGATCGGCGACGGCCTGGACAGCGTGATCGCCGACGTGCGCGATCCCGCCGCGATGGACGCCGTCGTGCTGGACTTCGCGCCCTCCGTGGTGATCCACATGGCCGCCCAGCCCTTGGTGCGGCGGTCCTATGAAGAGCCGCGCGAGACCTTCGCCACCAACCTGATGGGTACGGTCAATCTGCTGGACGCCGTGCGGCGGCTGCCGCGTCCGGCCACGACGCTGATCGTCACGACTGACAAGGTCTACGAAAACCTCGAGCACGGCGAGGCCTATCGCGAGGGCGACCGCCTGGGCGGACGCGATCCCTACAGCGCCAGCAAGGCCTGCGCCGAACTGGCCGTGAAAGCCTATTTCGCCTCCTATCTGGAGGCGGCGGGCGCGGCGGTGGGCGTGGCTCGGGCCGGCAACGTGATCGGCGGCGGCGACTGGTCGCGCGACCGGCTGCTGCCGGACGTCCTGTCGGCCTTCGCGCGCGGCGAGGCGGCGGTGCTGCGCAATCCCGGCGCCGTGCGGCCCTGGCAGCATGTGCTGGAGCCGCTGTACGGCTACCTTCTGGCGGTCCAGGCCCTGGCCGCGTTGCCGGGGGGAGGCCTGCGCGCCTGGAACTTCGGTCCTGACGCCGACGGGGCGCGGTCGGTGGGCGCATTGGCGCGGCTGGCGGCGGACGCCTGGGGCGAAGGCGCGAGCCTGGTCGAGCGGGTCGATCCGACCGCGCCGCACGAGGCGGGCCTGCTGACCCTCAATTCCGACCTGGCCAGGTCCGATCTGGGCTGGCGGCCGCGTCTGGACCTGGAGCAGGCCGTCGCGCTGACGACGGCCTGGTGGCGCGACGGCCTGGCCGGCCGCGACCCGCGCGCGACGACCCTGGATCAGATCGACCGCTACGCGCCGTCCGGGGCCCCGGCCAGCGCCCCCGTCGCCTCCAGATAGGCGACCGTGTCGGCGACGATCCGCGCCAGCGGCGTCGGGGCCTCGCCACGCCGGAAGAGGGCGCTCTGGTAGCGTCGGCCGTCTCCCACATACCAGTCGCCGGGGCCATCGCCCGGTTCGGGGCGGTCGATCGCCGGATCGGCTCGCCCGAGGGCTTCCCCGACCACCAGGGCCAGAGCTCCCAGCTCGACGACCTCGGCGCCGCCGATATCGAACGGTTCGGCCGACTGCGCCTCGTCCACCGCCATGTCGAGAACGACGCGGGCCATCTCCGAGACGTGGACGAAGCCGCGGAACACCGGATCGGCCGCGCCGATCGCGATCCGGCCGCGTCGCGCCAGGGCCAGGATGAAGTCACCCAGCGCATAGGCCTCGGCGTGGTTGATGAACGGGCCGCCGAGGTTGAACACCCGGGGGATCAGCACCGCCCGCCCGGTCCGCCGCCCCCATTCGGCGGCGGCCGCCTCGTGGTCGCGTTTCATCGTCGCGTAGGCGCGTCGGGCCGCGGATCCGGCGTTGGGGCGGTGGGCCGCGCCCGACGAGAATGCGACCAGTCGTCGCGTCTGCCCGGTCTCGGCCAGGCCCAGGACCTGGTTCAGCAGGGTGTCGTTGCGGCGGCGAACCTCCGCCGGGTCGCCGCCTTCCACCCGATCGTCGCCGACGATGGCGGCGTGCAGGACCAGCCAATCGCCGTCGCCCAGACGCGCGGCCTGGTCCAGCGGCTCCATGTGGGCTTGGCGGTTCGGAAGTTTCAGGTCGCGGGGGCTGGAGCCGAACAGCCGCAGTCGGTTGGGCGCGAGGTCGGGGCGGGTCGCCAGAACCTGGTCGGCCAGCGCCATGCCGACCCAGCCGGAGGCGCCGACGATCGCCACGCAACTGGAGGGACGCGCTAACCATGCGGCGAACTTGCACCTAGGCATTATCGCCGACTCCATTCTAGACAAGGGAACGCAAATCACGGCCGTAACAGGATAGGCCGCGATAGATATACCAGCCCGCGCTGGAGCCAAGAGCCCTCGCGGCGGCTCCGCGCAGCGGAAGGTGACGTGCCAGACGTCGCTCGCCGTGCAACAGGACCCCGGACCATGCAGACCGTAGACGCTCCGATCACCAAGGCGCTTTCCGTGGAGAACATGGCCACCGAGAGCCTGGCTTCGATCCCCTGGCCGTTGGCCAACCGGCCGTTCGTGATCGCCGAGATCGGCATCAATCACAACGGCGACCTGGAGGTCGCCAAGTCGCTGATCCGAGCCGCCAGCGAGGCCGGCTGCGACGCGGTCAAGTTCCAGAAGCGGACGATCGACATCGTCTACACCCCCGAGGTGCTGGCCGCGTCTCGCCAGAGCCCCTGGGGCGACACCCAGCGCGCCCAGAAGGAAGGCCTGGAGTTCGGCGAGGCCGAGTACGACGCCATCGACGGCTATTGCCGCGAGCTGGGCCTGGCCTGGTTCGCCTCGGCCTGGGACGTGCCCAGCCAGTCGTTCCTGGCCAAGTACGACCTGCCTTACAACAAGATCGCCTCGGCGATGCTGACCCACCGTCCGCTGGTCGAGGCGGTCGCCGCCGAGGGCAAGCTGGTGTTCGCCTCCACGGGCATGTGCACGTTCGAGCAGATCGACACGGCCGTCGAGATCCTGCGCGCGGCGGCCTGTCCCTTCGTGCTGATGCATACGGTTTCGACCTATCCGACCCCGCCCGCCGACCTGAACCTGATGACCATCGACACCCTGCGCCGCCGCTACGGCGCGCCGGTCGGCTACAGCGGCCACGAGGGCTCGGTGGAGCCCAGCCTGGTGGCCGCCATGCTCGGGGCCGTGGCGATCGAACGCCACATCACCCTGGACCGGACGATGTACGGCTCGGACCAGTCGGCCTCGCTCGAGCCCGACGAGCTGAAGGTCCTGGTCTCGCGCCTGCGCGACCTGCGCGAATGGCTGGGCGACGGCGAAAAGCGCATCACGCCCGGAGAGGCCTCTGTCGCCGAGAAGCTGCGCTACTGGCCGGGCGACGCGGCCTGAGCCGAGTAGGCTTCCCGGCTACCAGTTCTTCCAGGGCGCGCCCTTCGCCCACAGGTCTTCGAGGTGCAGCTTCTCGCGCAGCGTGTCCATAGGCTGCCAGAAGCCGTCGTGGCGGTAGGCCCGCAGTTCACCGGCCTTGGCCAGGTGCTCCAGCGGGGCCTGTTCCAGAACCGTCTCGTCGCCGTCGATCAGGTCCAGCACCTTGGGCGACAGCACGAAGAAGCCGCCGTTGATCCGTCCGCTTTCCGACGCGGGCTTTTCGATGAACCGCTCCACCATGTCGCCCTTGATCTTCAGGGCCCCGAAGCGGGCGAGGGGGGTGACGGCCGTGATCGTCGCCTGGGCGCCGTGCGCCTCGTGGAAGCGGATCAGCGCGCCGATGTCGACGTCCGATAGTCCGTCGCCGTAGGTCAGGCAGAAATAGGGATCGTCGGCGATGTAGCGGCTGACCCGCTTGATCCGTCCCCCGGTCATGGTGTCATCGCCGGTGTCGACCAGGGTGATGGTCCATGGCTCCGAATGGCTCTGGTGCACCTCGACCCGGCCGCTGGGCAGGATCGTCAGGTCGGCGTTCTGGTAGGCGTAGTTCAGGAAGTACTCGCGGACCTTGTCGCCCAGATAGCCGCAACAGATCACGAAGTCGTTCAGGCCATGGGCGCTGTAGGACTTCATGATGTGCCAGATGATCGGGCGGCCGCCGATCTCGACCATCGGCTTGGGTCGAACCTGAGTCTCCTCGGCGATCCGCGTGCCCTTGCCGCCGGCGAGAATGACGACCTTGGTCTTGTTGTTCTGCGTCATACGACCGCTTTCGACGGGAATCTCTGTCGGACACTAGCGAAATCGCGGGCCGGGAACACCACCGAAGGCATCGTCCGCCGACAGCCGAAATCGACTCCGCCCTCGAGCCCGGCTCGCCGCGCCGCTGGGCACGGCCCCGGCCGCCCGGCGAAATGCCGTATGGACGGATGGCCAAGGCCTGTTAAGCTCCACCTATGAGTTCAGTTTTGGATATGGTCGTCCAGTCCGAGCAACCTTGACTGTAGGCGGAGCTCCGCGCGCTGAGCGGCTTTCGTCTCCTGTCCCGCCCGGCGTCGTCGCCGGCCGTCAGTGCGCCCCAAGCTTTCCGGGGATGTCCGCGTCCACCCGAGTTCGCGTCCACCTGAGTTCTCGAGGAGGGGTCATGAGCGCTTACCGCGGTTTCATCGTGCTGGGGGGCGGGATCGTCCTGGTTCTGCTGCCATTCCTGATCTTCGTCGCCGCCGGCTGGCCGGGCAGCCCCGACAGCTGCATGGCCACGACGCCCAACACCTGCTTCTGCGAAGCCTTCAATCCGGCCGACGTGATCGCGCACGCCAACGGCGTCCGACAGCCGGTCAACACCTGGTTCAACCTCTATTCGATCCTGACCGCCGCCCTGGTGGCCCTGGTGATCTATCTGGATCGCAAGGACGGAGCGCGCGGCGAGAACGTCATGCGGTCGGACAACTTCATCGCCGACCTGTACGTCTTCGCGGTGCTGTTCCTGGGTCTGGGCAGCATGTGGTTCCACGCCTCGATCATCGGCTGGGCGGGAAACTTCGACGGGCTGTCGATGTACGTCTACGCGGCGTTCCTGGTGTTCTACACCCTGCGCCGGCTGGTCCCCGCCGACTGGGTGTTCTGGGTGTTCTATCCCATCACCGTGGTGGTGTTCGTGATCCTCCACGCCATTTGGCAGTGGGAGTTCAAGTCGCTGATCCTGATCATCACCCTGGTGGCCGCCTATCTGGCGTTGGAGATCTACGCCTGCGTGCGGGAGGGCAAGCCCTGGCAGGGGCGGTGGAACACCATCCTGCTCTGGTGGCTGGCCGTGGGCTGCATCATCGCCGCAACCGTGTTCTGGGCGCTGTCGCAGACCGGCGGGCCGATGTGCGACCCGAACGCCTTCTTCCAGCCGCACGGCATGCTCTGGCACCCGTTGGCCGGGGCCATGGCGGTGCTGCTGTACTTCTACTGGCGAGAGGAGAACCGAACCTGACGGGCGCTTTCGGCCGCTCGTCGGGGCCGCCGCCGACATGGCGGGGCGGGTTTCCCTCCGCATGGAGACGCCGTCCATCGTGTTCCGAGGCGTCGCGGCCGAGCGTCCCGTCCGATCCTCGCCAGCGTTCGCCGTGACAGGGCGGGAGGGGCGGTGGACGACCCTTTCGCAATGTCGGTGTTCCGGCGTCGACGGTGCGGTAGCACAACTAATGCGTTTATTTCTAGTTTTCCGACGATTGAATAATTGCCCTCTGTAGGTCTCGTTTATGTCTATTTGTGCAAGCTAAAAACCAGCATTTTTCTCGACAATATTTGAATTACCGGTTTAGTCTGTAGCAAATTAATAGTTGTCTATGGCGAAAAGTGCCATGTATTTGTCGCTGCGGCGGCGTTGTGATCTGAATCTGTGCTTCAAATATTCTTTGTGAAGTCGGACGAGTCCATCCGTCTGAATCTCGATGGCCGAGAAAGTCGTGTTCACAGAACGATGAAATCCGAGCTTTTCATTTGTTAAAATTCGGACTTAGTATGTCTGGACGTCTTTGGGTTGTACCAGGGGGAGCGATCAGAAAATGCCCGAGGGGCTCGAGGAAACGACGCGCGAATTGATCGGCTGGACCCAGGAGGTCCTGCCGGGTCGAACCGTTGTCGCCCGGTCCTTGAGCGATCGCGACTGCGGGGAAGGGGTCGACCTGCGCTTGGTCGGTCTGGCCCCGCACGCGGCGCCTCGCGCGGCCTCGCCGCCGCTGACCATGACCGCCGACTACCTGGTCACCGTCCGCGCCGCGGATCCCATCGTTGAACAGACGGGCGCCATGGAATTGCTGTTCGCGGCGATGGAGCACGAAGAGACCGAGGTGGTCCTGGACCGTGACCCGCTGAAGCTGTGCGCCGAACTGAATCTGCCGCCCGGACCCGGCTTCGTGCTGCGGGCCACGGTCTCGATCGCCCGGCGGCGCCAGGCCGACCGGGCGGGCCTCGTTCGCTTCCCGCTCAATATCGTGTCGGGCGAGCTCGGTGTCCTGCAGGGCTCGGTCCTGGGGCCAGGCGACACGCCGGTCGCCGGCGCCGTGGTGCGCCTTGAGGGTCTCGACCGCTCCACTCAGACCGACGCGTTCGGCCGCTTTCGCCTCCACGGTCCCGTCGGCGGCAAGGGCAGACCTGTCCGCCTCAATGTCCGGGCCCGTGGGGTGGAGATCGACAGTGAGGTCGAAACCGGAAGTCCCGTGATCCTTCGTTTACCGCTGGAGATTTGACATGCCGTCCTATTTGAGCCCCGGCGTCTACGTCGAGGAGATCGACTCTGGAACACGCCCGATCGAGGCGGTGGGAACCTCGACCGCCGGCTTCGTCGGCGCCGCGCCCAATCCCGATGCCTTCCTCGACGAGGCCGTGGCGATCAACAACTGGAGCGAGTTCCAGCGAAAATACATACGCCGGGACGACAAGGGCACCGATCTGGCCAACGCCGTCTATGGTTTCTTCAATAACGGCGGATCGCGCTGTTACGTCGTCAACACCAAGGCCGACGGCGCCATAGCCGGCAAAGGGCGGGGGCTCGACGCCCTGGCGGCGATCGACGAGATCGCCATCATCGCCGCGCCGGGCCGGACCGATGTCGCTTCGCACAGCGCCTTGCTTGACGCCGCGGAGTCGCTGAAAGACCGCGTGGCGATCCTGGACGCGCCGCCCCGTGTCGACGATGTCGAGGTCCTGACCCGCGCCGCCGAGGGAGCCGCGCCGCCCACGACCCCCGCCGCCGAGGGCGATACGACCTCGCCGCCGTCTCGCGGCAAAGGTCCCAAGCCCGGTCTTCGTCCCCGCGACTCCGACGGCGGTTACGGCGCCTGCTACTTTCCCTGGCTGACCGGCCGCGACGCCGTCAATCCCGACACCGTGGCCCAGATCCCGCCCTCGGGCCATATGGCCGGCATCTACGCCCGCACCGACAGCGAGCGCGGCGTGCACAAGGCTCCGGCCAATGTGACCATCCGCGGCGTCGACGGGCTGACCCAGATGCTGACGCGCGGCGAGCAGGACGTGCTCAATCCGGTCGGCATCAACTGCATCCGTTTCTTCGCCCGGGAGGGCGCGCGGGTCTGGGGCGCCCGGACCCTGGCCCCCAGCGCCAGCAACTGGCGCTATCTGAACGTCCGACGGCTGTTCAACATGATCGAGGAGTCGATCGCCATCAGCACGCGCTGGGTGGTGTTCGAGCCCAACGCCACGCCGCTGTGGAAAGACATCCAGCGCGATGTCGGCGCTTTCCTGACCCTGCTGTGGCGCCAAGGCGCGCTGGCGGGCGCGCGCCCCGAGGACGCCTTCTTCGTCAAGTGCGACGCCGAGACCAATCCGCCTGAGGTGGTCGACGCCGGCCAGGTGGTGGTGGTCATCGGCATCGCGCCCGTGAAGCCCGCCGAGTTCGTCATCTTCCGCATCGGCCAGACGGCGGTCGGATCCACCGTCGAGACCGCCTGACCCCAAAACCTGAAGAGGATCCGTCATGGCCAAAACCGAAGAAGCAGCGGCGGCGCCCAAGGTTGGCGCTCTGCCCGACGTCTATCGCAACTACAACTTCATGCTGTCGTCCCGCGAGATGGGTGATGTCCGGTTCACCGAGTGCTTCGGCCTGGGGGTGCGGATCCATCCGATACGCTACCGCGAATCCGGCAGCGGCCAGATCGTCCGGACCCTGCCCGGGCCCGTCGAATACGCCGAGGTCACGCTGCGCTATGGCCTGACCAAGACCCCGGCGCTGTGGGACTGGCTCAAGGAAGTCCTGGCCGGGGGAACGCCCCGTCGCAGCATCTCGATCGCGATGCTGGACGTGAAGGGCACCGCCGAGGTCCTGCGCTGGAACCTCGACAACGCCTGGCCTTGCGAATGGAGCGGCGTGTCGTTCGACGCCCTCGGCCGCGAAGTGGCGATCGAGGAACTCAAGCTGTCGTTCGACACCCTGACCCGAGCCTAGACCATGGCCCTCCGCCGCCTGTTGTCGGGTTGGCTGATCGCCATGGCCGCCCTGGCCCGCTCCGTGGCCCAGGCCTTGGAGCGCGCCTCCGAGGATCGATCCGCGCCGGCGCCAGACCCGGTCATGGCCGCCCTGGCCGAACGGTATCCGGGCGCGCCGGCCCATTGGCTGGCGCACGTGGCCGAGCGGACGTCCCAGCTGGCGGAGGCAGGCGAGGCTCCGCTGTCCCTGACCAGCGACCCGTCGGCCTGGCCGCCGGTCGGGCCGGACGGCTTGCCGTCTCGACCCACGACGCCGACCGAGCCTGAACCGGCTTCGCGCGATCCGCGGCCTCCGCCGGCGTCCCGCCGCGAGACCGCCGTCCCGACCCTGGCCGCCCTGAACGACCGGTCGTCCGAGACCTGGCGGCGGCCGGAGGTCGAGCGGAAACGGCGACCGCGGCCGGTGTTCGCATCCCTGGAGGCCGCGCCGACCTCGGAACGGCCGACGCGCCCGGAGCCGACGCCGGAACCTGGCGCGGCGCCGCGTCGCCCGCGCTCGCCTCTGACCGTCGTCGGTTCGCCGTCCCAAGCGGCCGCGAGAGCGCCGGAGCCCGCGGCGCCGCTGTCGAACAGGCCCAAGGCACCGCCCTCTGACCCGATTTGGTCCGAGGCGCCGCCGGCGCGCGCGGCGACGCCCGACGCGGCGGAGGCCAGGCCCGATCCTCGGCGGGCGCCGGAAAGGCCGCTGAACGACCATGCCTTCGTGCAGGCGCATCCGAAGGCTGCGTCGGAGGACCGGTCGAAAACCCATCCGGATCGGATCAACGCGGCGCCCGCCCGGCGTCAAAGGTCCTGGTTCTTCGCCAGATCCGCGCGCATCGAGAGATCCCTGGAGCTTTCGGCGGATCCTGGGCGGCCCGCGAGGGGCGGCAGTGCGGACACCACGGAAACGATTGCGCCCGCCCGCGCGCCGGTCCCCCAAGCGACCTTCCCGGCCTCCAGCTCGGACGTTTCCGCCGTCAAGCCGGATCGGACCTGGCTGGACAAGACGCCGCCGCCTCCGCGGCGCTCCCTTTTTCGGACGCTCGCCGCGCTGGGCGCCCGCCGTCGCGCCAATCGGTTCACGACTCCCGATCCGACCGGGGTCAGGATGACGCCGCCGATCGATCAACCGTCTCGGGACGCCGTCCCGGAGCGATCCGCGCCGTCCTTCATATCGTCGCGGGCGATCCCTTCGGCGCCTCCCGCGCCGGTCTTCTCGCACCTCCGAGGCGCGCCGCCGAGCCGGACCAAGGCCGACGCGGTTCCCCGCGCCGCCCGCCGGATCCTTCGTGGACCTCCCAAAGCGCCCTTGTCGGACGGCGAGACCCAGGTGCGGGACAAGCGGTCGAGTTTCGCCACGCCGCCTCCAGTTCCGCCGCGCGCCGCTTCGCGCCGCCTGGCCGCTTCGCCGTCGGACGACCGCTGGCCGGCGCTGCCGCCGATGACCATCGCGCCGCCGCCCGGCGTCGAGGCGTCGCCCCCACGCTGGGATCAGTTGGCCCGTGAGCAGGAGGAGGGCCGATGGAGCGTGTAGCCTTCCTCATGGAAAGATCGGGGGAGCGGATCTCGTGCCTGCTCAATCCGGAAAACCTGGAAGCGCGGCGCTCCGCCGGGGTGCGGACGCGGCTGGCCGGCGGCGGGTTCCTGAACGGCGTGGCCCGCTCCGAGGATCCGTTGATCGCCACCGGCGGCGGGGTCACCGAATATGACCTGAACCTGCTGTTCGACGTCGAGATCGCCCGCGAGGGCCGCCCGTCGAAGACGCCGGAAGACGGCCAGGGTCCGGCCGCCGACGACGACGTCCGCGCCCTGACCCGTCCGCTCTGGGACCTGACCGAAAACGCCGTCGCGGCCGACGGCTTCGCCGCCCCGCCCACGGTGCGGTTCATCTGGGGCAAGTCCTGGAACATTCCGGGCGTCGTTCTGCACGTATCCGAGCGCCTCGAACGGTTCAACGCCGACGGCGCGCCGCGCCGCTCGTGGCTCAGCCTGCGCCTGCGCCGGGTGGAGGATTCCGAGCCGCGTCCCGCGCCCAGTCGGCCCGTAACGCCGCAGTTCGAGGCACCCTCCGATCTCGAAGGCGGGTCCGTGGAGCAATTCCCGGCCGTCGACATGCCGGTCGACAATGAGGGTCTGCCGCTCAAACGCCTCGATCAGATCGCCGACGACGGCTACGGCGATCCGACCCTGTGGGCCGATCTCGCCGCCTTCAATGAGGTGGATGACCCCCTGAACATTCCGGAGGGCAGAACCATCGTGCTGCCCTCGCTGGCGATCCTGCTGGGGGCGCGGGCATGACCTCGATCTTCGCCAATCGCCCGCTGCGGGCCCGTCTGGACGGCGCGCCGCTGGATCCCGCCCTAGGGCGCCACGCGGTCTCGGCCTTCGTGCGCCAGACCCTGAACGCGCCGGCCATGGCCGAACTGGTCTTCGCCGATCCGCCGGGCGACACCCTGACCAGCCTCCGCCTCGGCGCGGCGCTGGCCTTCTCGGTCGACGGCTCGGGCGACCTGTTCGACGGCGAGATCACGGCCGTCGAGTATCAGAAGGACGCCGCCCAGGGACGGGTCGTGCGGCTGAGGGCCCTGGACAAGCTGCACAGGGCGCGGCTGCGACAGCGGGCCCGAGCCTTGACCGACATGACGGTCGCCGACCTCGCGGGCCAGATGGCCGGCGACCTGGGTCTCGGCTTCCGGTGCGCCGAGCATCCGCCGACTCGTGCGCTGATCATTCAGCACGACCAGAACGATTTCGACCTGGTGGTCGATCTGGCGCGCGACGCCGGCCTCTATCTGGTGGTGGAAGCCGGCGACCTTCGGCTGATCAGCCTGGCGGGGGAGGGCGAGCCGATCCCGCTGCGGATGCGGCGCGAGATCATCGAGGCGCGCGCCATGGCGGGCGCTGACTCGCTGCGCCCCTGGACCGGCGCCCAGTCGTGGGATCCCTCCCGCGCCGTCGCGGCCAGCGCCCGGGCGGGCCTGGCCCGGCAGGACGCCGAGGAACTGCGCGACGGCGGGCTGGCGGCCTTTCCGGATCTGGGCGGACGCACCCTGTTCAACCGCCTGGCCGCCGACGCGGCAGAGGCCGAGAGCTTGGCCCAGGCCGATCTCGACCGGGCCGTGGCCCGCGCCGTGCTGCTGGAGGCGGTGGTCGAGGGCGACACGCACTTGCGCCCGGGCCGGCCGGTGAACCTGGAGGGCCTCGGCGACCTGGTCGACGGCCGCTGCGTGGTGACGCGCGCCCTGCATCGCTTCGAGGAGGCCCGCGGCTATGTGGTCGAGATTTCGACCGAGCCGCCGGCCCGACCCGATCGCGCCCGCGTTCCGGCCTTCACCCTGGGCCGGGTGACCGACGCCGACGATCCCGACGGCCTGGCCCGGGTGCGCGCCCGCCTGCCGGTGCTGGGCGACGTCGAGACCGGCTGGATGTCGGTGCTGCTGCTGGGGGCGGGCGCCGAGAAGGGCGTGGCCATCCTGCCCGAGCCGGACGACGACGTGCTGGTGGTGTTTCCGGACGGCGATCCGGCGCGCGGCGTGGTCCTAGGCGGCCTCTATGGCGAGCGCACCGCGCCGGGGCCGCGCGGCGCGGGGGCGGCCGGAGCCCGGGCCTTCACTGTGCGGACGCCGGGGGGCCAGGTCCTGACCCTGGACAGCGTGGACGCCCTGGCGCGGCTGGAGACCCGCGCGGGCGGTGTGTTGGAGTTCGGCCCCAACGGTTCGCGCCTGCGGGCCAGCGGCGACCTGGTCATCGAGGCTCCCGGCCGCCGGTTGACGATCCGCGCCGCCGCCGTCGCGTTCGAGGAGGGCTGAGCATGCTGTGGTTGACCCAGGACGCGACGCTGGTCTGCGACCATGGCGGCCGGGTGGGCATCGCTCCGACCCAGACCCTGGTGCGGATCAAGAACCGGTTGGCGCTGGTGAACCCCAATCCGCAGTCCCGGCCGATCTCGGCCTGTCCGAACGCCAATCCGGTCATCGGCCTGAAACCCTGCCTGACGACGCTGGTCGTCAAGGAGGGCTACTCGACCTTCGTCACCATCGGCGGCCGAGCGGTGTGCCTGGACACGGTCACGGGGCTTACCGACGGGTCGCCGCCGGGCACGGTCAATTATCGCGTGGTCGATCCAGGCCAGCGCCTCGTGGCGGCCGGGAGTTGAGCATGAAAAGCGTTCGGGGCATCCGGTTCGAAGGCGCGGAGCTGGGCGGGGCGACCTCCGAGCTGCGGCGGCCGGCGGGGTTGATCCTGTCGCCGGCGGGGCGGCTGGCCGATGTCAGCGGCCACGACGCCGTGCGCCAGGCGATCATCCTGCTGCTGACCACCATACCCGGCGAGCGGGTCATGCGGCCCAGCTACGGATGCCCGCTGCACCGGTTGATGTTCGCGCCCAACGACGCCACGACGGCCGGCCTGGCCATCCACTATGTGCGCCAATCCTTGAAGCGTTGGGAGCCGAGGATCGAGATCGTGCGCCTGGACGCCGGCGTGGATCCCGCCGCGCCCGGCCAGCTGATCGTTTCGCTGGACTACAGGGTGCGCAACAGCAACCAGCCGGGCCAGCTGGCGTTCGGCCTCGACCTGCGCGGGGAGGCCGCCTGATGCCGCTGCCGACGCCCAAGCTGGACGACCGAAGCTTCGCCGAACTGATGGCCGACGCCATCAAGGTCATCGACCGCTCGTGCCCGGAATGGACCGACCGCAATCCCAGCGACCCAGGCATCACCCTGCTGGAGACCTTCGCCTATCTGACCGACACGATGCTGTATCGGCTCAATCGCGTGCCGGAAAAGCTGTATGTCAGCCTGCTGAACCTGGTCGGCGCCCAGATCAGGCCGCCCGCCGCCGCGGCGGCGACCCTGACCTTCACCCGCACCACCGGCAATGCGCGGATCACCATTCCCGCGGGCGCCCGCATCGCCACCAGCGACGGATCGGTGACGTTCGTGGTCACCCAGGCCGCGATCCTGGCGGCGGACCAGAAGAGCGTCGAGGCGCCGGCCCTCCATTGCGAGACGATCGAGGCCGAAGCGGTCGGAACGGGGACCGGGGCGCCCAGCCAGAGCGTGCAGGTGCGACGTCCGCCGATCATCGTCCCGTCTGGCGACGGGCTGGACCTGATCGTCGGCGTCGAGGCCGACAGCGCCGAACTGGCCGACGGGGCGGTGTCGCGCACCCTGGGCGACAAGTGCTATCGGATCTGGCGGGAAGTCTTCAGCTTCGCCGACGCGGCGCCGACCGACTGCGTCTATCGCGTCGATCGCGCCATGGGCCGCATCCAGTTCGCCCCGGCCCTGGCGGGCGAGGGCTCGACGCCGCTGTCGGTCGTGCCGGCCCTGGGGCGCGATATCCGGGTCTGGTACCGCGGCGGCGGCGGACGGGCCGGCAACGTGGTTCCCGGCGTCCTCACCGTATTCAAGACGCCGATCCCCGACCTGGCGGTGACCAATCTCGCGCGCGCCGCCGGCGGCGCCGACGCCGAGAGCGTACAGGCGGCGATGCGGCGTGGACCACTGGAACTGACCTCGATGCGCTGCGCGGTCACCGCCCGTGATTTCGAGCGCGTCGCCCTGAGCGTCGGCGCCGTGGCGCGAGCCAAGGCCTACGCCCAGTCACAGGTCTGGGCCCATGCCGCTCCGGGCGTTGTCGAGATCCTGCTGGTGCCGGCCGTCGATCCGGAAAAGCTGCCGGACGCGGGGGTCACCGCCCAGGCCGTGGTCGAACGCCGAAGCGAGGAGCTGCGGACGCGCGTTCAGAAGGCCGTCGACCAGCGTCGGCCGCTCGGCGTGCAGACCTCGGTGGGCTGGGCCAGGGTGCGGCCGGTTTCGGTGGCGGCGCGGGTGGTGGTCAGCCGCGAGGAGGACGCGCCGGCGGTCGAGGCCCGGCTTCGCGTCCGGCTCAACAAGCTGTTCTCGCCGCTGCGCGATGAGCCGTTCGGCCAGGTTCTGCGCGCCTCGGACGTCTATGAAGCCATGCTGGCCGACCCGAGCGTGCGCTATGCCGACCAGCTTCACCTGACGATCGGGGAAGCGCCCGACCGCGACGTGTCGGACCTGCTGCGCGATCCGCATCAAGCGCGCACCTGGTTCGCCGCCACCAACCAGGGCCTGCATCGCAGTCTCGACGACGGCAACACCTGGTCGGTGGTGTTCAAGGCCGACGGCGACCGTCCGCTGTTCGTGCGCCGCCACCGCGATCGGCCGGGTTTGATGGCGCTGGGCGTCGTTCGCAAGGCCGGGGGCGCCATCCACGTGTCGCGCGACTGCGGCGAGAGCTGGAAGACCGAGGCGGCGGTGTTCAACAGCGAGGTGTCCGACGCCGACTGGGTCGATCGCGAGGGCTCGCCGCTGTTGCTGATCGCCACGGGAGAAGGCCTTCGCCAGCTCAAGCCCTTCGGCGACGCCGGCCCGGCCCCGGTGGTCGTCGACAAGACCCGCGACACCAAGGGCTTCTATGCCGTGACGACCTCGGTGTCGTCGGCCGGGGTGGTCCAGGTCGCGGTCGCCGCGCGGGTCAAGGGCGGCGTCTACCTGTCGGCCCTGGGCGGGGTGTCCGACAGCTTCCATCCGATCGGCCTGTCGGGCCAGGACATCCGCAGCCTGACGGTGCAGCGCTTCAACGCGCGCGATTTCCTCTGGGCGGCGGCGGCGGCCGAGGCCGGCCAGCAGGGTTCCGGCGCCTTCCGGGTGGAGCTGCGCTCGGGCGGGGCCGACGATCCCGAGGGCTTCAAGCCGTTCAATGTCGGCTGGCAGGGCGGCTCCTGCGAAGGATTGGCCTTCGCCGACCAGTGGGTGTTCGCGGGGTCGAACCGCGGCGGCGTGCTGGCGCTGGACACCACCGTCGCGGCGCCGGCCTGGCGGGCCGCGCCGCTCGACGCCGGACTGCCGATCCGCGACACCGAGCGGCTGCTGCACGTGGTGTCCTGCGTGGCGGCCGCGCCCGTGCCCGGCGCGGCGCCCATGGTGTTCGCCGGCGGTCCCATGGGCGTCTATCGCAGCCTCGACGGCGCCCAGCACTTCGCCACCGCCTCGAGCACGGTGTTCACCGACCGCATCCCGCTGCCGCCCAACTGGCTCTACTGCGCCGATCAGCACCATCTGTCGGTGGTGATCGACGACGATACGGGGGGCTGACGATGGATCACGCCCGCATCGCCCGCCTGCTGCCGGAAACCTACCAGTCCACCCTCGTGCCCAGGAAGCCGCTGGCCGCGACGCTGGAGGTGATGGAGATGCTGCAGGAGCCGGCCGAGAACGCCTTGGCGACCCTCGACGCCCACATCGATCCGATGCGCGCCCCGCCCACCTTCGCCCTGATGCTGGCGCGTTGGCTGGACCTCGACCGCTATCTCGACTGGACCGGCGGGCGTCCGGGCGAAGGCGCGCCGCGCTACGCCGCAGGGCTGAGCCGTCTGCGGCTCCTGTGCCTGGAGGCGGCGGAATTGGCGCGCTGGCGCGGCACGCGCCGAACCCTCGAACGCATCCTGACCGTGGCGACCGGCGTGTCCGGCTACACGGTGGAGGAAAATCCGCCGGGGCCCAAAGGCGTCGCGCGAAACTTCCATCTGCGCGTCGTCGCCCCGGCGGCCGCGCAGCCCCTGGCCGACTTAGTGCGTCGCATCGTCGACGAAGAGCGTCCCGCCTACACGACCTACGAAATCGAATTTTCCGCAGCCTGATCGCGAGCACGAGGACGAACACCCATGCCGAGTTTCGAGATTCCGGACGGCCCCACGACCGTAGCCCTGAAGACGGAGGCCGGCTTCCACAAGGCGAACGCCGTGTTCGGCGTCACCAACAAGACCGGGGAGGGGTTGACCGCCCGGTTCAGCGTGCAGGTGCAGGGCAACGGCAAGGCCGAATGGTATTCGATCCAGGGCGAACCCGAGCGGCCTGTCGCGGCCGGCGAGACCCAGACGGTGACGGTGGTGGCGAAGGTCCCCGCCACGGCGCCGGCGGGCCAGCACCGGATCAAGCTGCGGGCGACCAACGTCAACGATCCCGACAACGACAGCACCGACAGCGCGGCGGCGACCATCACGATCCCGGCGGTCGTCAAGCCGCCGCCGGCCAAGAAGAAGCCGTTCCCCTGGTGGATCCTGGCGGTGGCCGGCGGGGTGCTGGTCCTGGTGATCGGCGTGATCATCGCCGTCGTGGTGATGAGCGGTGGTCCGAAGGTCCCGAAGGTCATCGGGATGGACTACGCGACCGCCGCCGCGGCGCTGAAGGACAAGGGCTACGCGGTCGCGCCCGAGATCCGGGAGGCGGCGCCCGACAAGCCTTTGGGCAAGGTGTTCAAGCAGGATCCCGCAGGCGGCAAGAAGGTCGATCCCGAGGGGGTCACGGTCAAACTGACGGTCGCGGGCATACCGACGGTGGCTGTGCCGGGCGTGACCGGACTGGACTATCCCGCCGCCGTCGCCGCGTTGGAAAAGAGCGGCTTCAAGGCTGGTCCGGCGATCGAGGAGGTCTCCAGCGACAAGGGTCTGGGCCTGGTGTTCAAGCAGGAGCCCGCGGCCGACGCGCTGGCCGATCCGAAGACGACGGAGGTCAAGCTGACGGTGGCCGTCGGCGAGACCGTTCTCGTGCCGACCGTCACCGGCAAGCCGGTCATCGCCGCCCAGGCGCTGCTGGAGGACCGCGGGTTCACCGTCACCTCCAAGGTCGGAAAGCCCTCGGGTGAGAAGCCGGACAACGTCCTGACCCAGGAACCGGCTGGTGACACGAAGGCCCCCAAGGGCAGTCTCGTGACGCTGGTCGTCGATCCCGGCGTGGTCGTGCCCAACCTGCTCAGCCCCCAGGTCGGCGGGATCGCGGGCATCCAGGCCCTGAAGAACGCCGGCGCCGACATCGGCAACATCGGCTACACGTGCGGCGGGACGCCGGAGATGATCGTCGGCCAACGCCCCGAGGCCAAGACCAAGGTCGCCCTCGGCACGAAGGTGGACATCGTCATCGTCAGCGCTCCGACGGTCAGCAAGAGCGTCGGCACCACGGCGTTCAGCAAGAGCATCGTGGGCTGTCGTGTTGTGGCGGACCCAAAGGTGACGGCCTTCAGCGCCCAGGTGAAGGGGGTCAACACCTTGCCGCAGACCACAGTGAAGTCCGTGGTGAAGTGACGGCGCACCGCGTCGCGAGCGCGGGGCTCGCGACGCCTTGTCGAACACAAGGATCAAGACATGCCGAGTTTTGAGATTCCGGACGGGCCAACGACCGTCGCCCTGAAGAAGGAAGGCGGCTTCCACAAGGGAAACGCCGTGTTCGGCGTCACCAACAAGACGGAGGAGGGCCTGACCGCGCGCTTCAGCGTTCAGGTCCAGGGTGACGGCAAGCCCGAGTGGTACCAGGTCCAGGGGGAACCCGAACGGCCGGTCGCGGCTGGTGAAAACCAGACCGTGACCGTGGTCGCCAAGATCCCGGCCGCGACGCCGGCAGGCCAGCACCGGATCAAGCTGCGGGTGACCAACGTCAACGATCCCGACAATGACAGCACCGACAGCACGGCGGCGACGGTCACCGTCCCCGCCGCCGGCCCCGCGGCCCCGCCGGTCAAGAAGCCTTTCCCGTGGTGGATACTGGCGGTGGCCGGCGGGGTGCTTGTGCTGGTGATCGGGGTGATCATCGCCATCGTGGCGATGAGCGGCGGGTCCAAGGTTCCGGATGTGGTCGGCCAACCCTATGCCGAGGCCGTCAAGGCGCTCGACAAGGCCGGCTACACGGCGGTCAAGCGCGCCGACAAGGAAGCCGGCGACAAGCCGCCGGAGACCGTGCTCGACCAGAGTCCCGCGGCCAAGACCAAGGCCAAGAAGACCGACACTATCCTGCTGACGGTCGCCGCGCCGGCGCCGGTCGTGAAGGAAGAGCCCAAGGAGGAGCCCAAGGAGGAGATGGTCGAGATACCGGCCGAAGCCAATTGCGATCCGGCCGTCGGTGCGTGCATCGACGGCTTCGTCTGGCGCGACGCCGGCGCCAACGACCGGGTTTGCGTCACGCCGGAGTCCCGGTATCTGGCCGCCCTGGAAAACCGCCAGGCGGGCGCCCGCCGCAACCCGAACGGCGGTCCCTACGGCCCGGACACCTGCCTGATGGGGTATGTCTGGCGTGACGGCTTCGCCAACGACCATGTCTGCGTGAGCGGCGAACGGCGCACGGTCGTGGCCCAGGAGAACGCGGCGGGCCCGTCGCGCTCTCGGGCCTGCCGGCCG
Organism: Caulobacter sp. Root487D2Y; assembly: GCF_001427165.1. Lineage (NCBI taxonomy): Bacteria > Pseudomonadati > Pseudomonadota > Alphaproteobacteria > Caulobacterales > Caulobacteraceae > Caulobacter > Caulobacter sp. Root487D2Y. The sequence continues at coordinate 44,988 of NZ_LMFD01000009.1, read as the reverse complement.
AGCATGATCGTCCCAAAGTCGAAGCTCAACTCGCCCGCGGGCTAGACGTCAAATCCATCGGGCCCGCCGACTGGCGGGCCCGGCAAGGAGAGCAGGATCATGGAACGGATTTTCTCTCTCGAAGCCATCCTGGGGTCGCTGGCGTTCGGTCTGGCCGGGGCGGTGCTGGCCCTGATCGTGCGGCTGGCCAAGGGCGACGGCTCGTCGTCGCTCTGGCGGGCGCTCGAGACCTTCCTGACCGCGACTTTCGGCGCCTTCCTGGCGCGGACCTTCATCAGCATCATGCTCAGCATCGGTGGGGACTCGGACGCCGCGATCACGGTGACCAGCCTGTTGTTCTTCATCTGGCCGGGCGTGGTGAACCTGGTCTCCCTGGGCTTCGGCCATCCGGTGATCGGCGTCGAAGCCCTGCTGTGGATCGCCCTGGTGGTGGGCGGGCTGGTCGGCCTGTTCGACGGCCTGTGGGCCACCCATAAATGGTTGGGCCTGGGCTTGCCCGCCTTCCTTCTGGACGTCACCTGGGGATTGGGCGGCAACACCAACGGCGCGCTGATGCACCTGATCAACTTCGCCTGGGGCGACCATGGCGACGGTCCCGACGAGAACCGCCATGACGCCCACCGCTACAAGCAGGGCTTCGCCGTGCGCTCGGGCTTCGCTTTCACCCAGGGCGCGGTGATGAGCAACACCGACGCCTGGGACCCGACGACGGAACTGTTCAAGCACGAGACGATCCACATCTGGCAGAACCGCGTGCTGGGGCCGTTCTTCTGGTTCTCCTATGTCGGCTGGATGGCGCTGACCATCATCCCCGCGCTGATCGCCGGCCTGATCGATTCCAGCCGCCGGATCGGCGACGCCATCACTTGGTGGACCTATTTCGACAATCCCTGGGAAGTGATGGCCTACGGCATCGCCAATCCGAGGGACCGGACCGGGCAGGTGTTCATGGACGGCAGCGGCACGGTGACGGGCTGGGTCTGCTGGCCCTGGCCGCTGGCGATCGTCCTCTCGGTGGTCGGCGTGGCGGGCCTGGGGGCCGCGTTCGTCGCAATCATGGTGGCGGGTTATGGTTGAGGCGGGTCGATGAAGGTCGTGATCATCATCTTGGTCCTGATCGTCATCGGCTTCGCCGCGGCGATCGGCGTGGCCGTCTATCGCGCCACCACGCCGCCAGCGCCCCCCTCGGCCCACGGACCGCCCACCAAGAGCAATGGCGAGATCGACGACGACGCGCTGGCGAACTGGGAGCCCCCGCCCATGGCCGCGGTCATGGGCAAGCTGTCGCGCCCGTTCGCGCCGAAGCTGTTCAAGAAGGCGGTCAACGTCTCCGCCGAAGCCGGCTCCGAGGGAACTCAGCCGATCCCGTCGGCCGACAAGGGCATGCGGATCGCCCGTCTTCGCCTGATCACGGGACGGGGCGCCATCGTTACGTACCGGTGCGAGGAGAGCGATGACGACGACAGGCAAGGCGAGACCTGTCCGCAGGTCGCGTGCCTTTGTCCTGAAAACACCGTCCTGGAGGAGGACGACGTCAAGGACTGCGAGGAGGCCTGGCGCAATGCGCGGGCTAGCGGCGACGATAAATTCGTCTGCCGCGAGAAGGACGACGACGTCTCAGCCGTCATCTATCGGGACGGCGGCGTGATCGTGGTCGCGCCGATGGGAGAGCAGGCCGCTCAGGTGTCGATCCGCTGATCGGCGCGCTCTAGACCCGCGCGGTTCGGAGCGCCGAGATCATCGCCAGCAACGATCCGATCAACAGGAGCAGCAGCCAGATCGCGCCGACGATGGCGATGATCAGCGCCCCGATGGCGTCGGTGATGCTGGCCAGGAAACCCGGCGGGAAGTCGATCAGGAACGCCAGCAGCAGGGTCGCGCCCACCGAGACCGCGGTCAGGATGACGATGCCCTTGTTCTGCAGGAAACTCTGGTGGGCGAGGATCAGCAGGATGCAGAAGGCGATCTTCAGGATCAGGATCAGGCCCAGCGTCGCTGTCGCCGCGCCGGTCGGAAAATCGGCGAACGCGGCGAAATAGGCGATCGTGCCGAACGGCACCGCGACCAGCAGGGTGATCATCAGGATCAGCAGGCCCAGGGCCGCCAGGACCATGACGATCGCGCCCAGCAGGCCGAAGAAGGCGATCACCAGGGTGACGATCCCCTGCACGCGTCCGATCACGCTGCGCGACAGCAGGATCCCCAGGCCCATCAACACGACAGTGTAGAGCAGCAGGCCGTCGAGCACCGGCAGATAGCGAATGCCCAGGCCCGGCGTCGAAGCCTCGAAGCCAGCCCGTTGCACGGCGTCGAGAACAAAGGCCGAGGCGCATTCCACGAGCAGGGCCACCAGCAGGACGAAGCCGGCCAACCAGAAGAACGGCACACGCAAACGGTCCATGGGAAGGTGTCCCGTGTTGAGGCGAGAAGTCTGCCCAATCTCCACCATCGCGACAAGGTAAACATCCCATCTCTTGTTGGTTGTGTTCGGATCCGCGCGCTGGCCGCTCGATGAGCGGGCGCCCAAGGCGTCGCGATTTGAACGATCAGGCCGCTTCCGTACCCGGATGACGCCTGGGAACCCGTCAAGCCCTTGCCTGGCTTCGACCGGCGCCTACATGCCCTCCTGCCGGTATCCGGCAGGAGGCTGGAATGATCGGCGTGTCGGCCACAAGGGACCTGGGGAAGACGCTGCGCGTGACCGCGGCGGAAGCGACCGCGACGGCGGTTCTCGCCCTGCTCGCGGCCGGCGGTCTCTCGGCGACCGCGCACGCTCGAGCCAACATCGAAAAGCCGATCCCGCTGGTCGCCGCGCCGACCGCGGCCTCCGAGCTGGCGCGGACAGCCCACGATCCGCTCGAGGACTTCAATCGGGGCAGCTACGCCTTCAGCATGGGTCTGGACCGCGCCGTGTTCCGACCCGTCACGCACGGCTACATGGCCGCGACCCCGACCCCCGTCCGCCACCGGGTCAGCGCCTTCGTCTATAATCTGGGCGAGCCGGGCACGTTCGTGAACGACGTCCTGCAGGGCAAGCCCAAGCGGGCGGGCAAGTCGTCGGCGCGTTTCGCGATCAATTCCACGGTCGGCGTGCTCGGACTGTTCGACGTCGCCGCGAGCATGGGCATCCGGTCCCACGACGCCGACTTCGGCCAGACGTTCGGCCGCTACGGGATCAAGCCGGGTCCCTACCTCTATGTCCCGGTCCTGGGCCCGTTGAACGTTCGGGACGGGGTCGGCCGGGTGTTCGATTTCTTCGCCGATCCGATCGGCCTCGCCGGCCAGGGCTGGACGAGCCCGTTCGGCGTCACGCGTCTGGCCGCCCAGACGATCGACACCCGCGCCAACGCCGATCTGGCGTTCCGGGCGCTGGACCAGGCCATCGACCCTTACGCCACCGCCCGCTCGGCTTACGGACAGCACCGCGAGGCCCTTGTCCGCGAAGCGACGGGCGCGGTGCAGGACCTGCCCGACTTCGACGAGGTGGCGTCCTCGGGGGCGCCGGCCGCCACGCCGTCCGAAATCCCGACCGTTTCCGCGGAGCCAGCTTCCACGGATGCCGCCCCCTCCGCGCCCACTCCCTCAGCACCGCAATGAATTCGCCGGAAACGCCCATGACTGACGCCCGCACCACCCGCCGCTTCGCGCTATCGACCCTGGTCGCCCTCATCGGCCTCGGCGTCCTGGCGCAGGCCCGCCCGGCCCTGGCTCAGGGCCCGCGCGATCCTCAAGCCGAGCAGTTCGTCCAGGTTCGGGCCCAGAGGGTGATCTCGGTCCTGGCCGACAAGAGCCAGAGCGTCGCCCAGAAGAAGGCGACCTTCCACCAGGGCATAGACGAACTGGCCGACGTGCCGAGGATCACCAACTTCGTGCTGGGCAAGTACGCCCGCACCATCACGCCGGACCAGCGCCAGCGGTTCGCGGCAGCGTTCCGCGTCTATGCCGAAAGCGTCTACCAGAACCGCATCAACGACTATCACGGCGAAACCCTGAAGGTGACCGGTTCGACCGTCCGCAAGCCGGGCGACGTGATTGTCGACACCAGGATCTCGGGCGGCCAGCTGGGCCAGCCGGTTCAGGTGTCCTGGCGGGTGATGGGCGGCGGGACCGCGTGGAAGGTGGTCGACGTCCAGTTCAAGGGCGTGTGGCTGGCGATCACCCAACAGCAGGACTTCGTTTCGACCATCGACAACGCCGGCGGCAACATCGACGTGCTGATCAGCCAGTTGCAGCGTGACGCCCAGCGTCCCGCGTCGCGGTAACAGCAGGGGCCAGAGAACATGGGGTTGCGCGAACAATGGGCCGAGACCTTGATGGGTCTCCTGGTTCTCATCCTGGCGGCGGGGTTCCTGGTCTACTCGCTGAGCGTCGGCGGGGTGGGTCGCAAGCCTGGCGGCTATGACGTCACGGCTCGGTTCGGCCAGGTCGGATCGCTGGCGCCGGGCGCGGCCGTCAGCGTGGCCGGCGTCAAGGTCGGCACTGTCTCGGAAATCAGACTGGACCCCAAGACCTATCTGGCGGTGGCCAGGCTCAGCCTGGATCCAGACGTCAAACTGCCCTCGGACTCCACGGCCAAGATCACCAGCGACGGCCTGCTGGGCGGCGTCCATGTGGCGATCGCCCCCGGCGGCGCGGCCGACGACATCAAGCCGGGCGGCGAGATCGACAACACCCAGGGCGCGGTCGACCTGTTCGGCCTGATCGGTTCAGTGATGCGGCCCCAAGGGGGCGCCGCGCCGACGGCCGCGCCCGCGGCGAACCCCGCTGCCACCGCTCCGGACAGCTACTGAGATGGCCGCGGCCCACGCGGCGGTCCCCGCGATCTTCAAGCCGCTGCGCACCATCGGGCGCTCGACCCTGGGCACGCTGCAAATGGTGGGCGGGGTCGGGGTCTTCGCCCTGCGCGGCGTGATGGCGGTGTTTTCCCCGCCGTGGTTCCCAATCCAGCTGCTGCGACAGCTGCTGGCCATCGGCTTCTTCTCCCTGCCGGTGGTCGGCCTGACGGCGATCTTCACCGGCGCGGCCCTGGGGCTGAACATCTACACCGGCGGCGGGCGGTTCAACGCCGAGCAGGTGATGCCCCAGATCGTCGCCCTGGGCATCACGCGCGAGCTGGGTCCCGTGCTGGCCGCCCTGATGCTGGCGGGCCGGGTGTCGGCCGCCATCGCCGCCGAGATCGGGGCCATGCGCGCCACCGAGCAGATCGACGCGATGCGCACCCTGTCGACCGACCCGTTCCGCTATCTGGTCGCGCCGCGTCTACTGGCCGCGACCCTGGTCCTGCCGCTGCTGACCCTGGTCGCCGACATCATCGGCGTGGCCGGCGGTTGGCTGGTGGCGGTGCGGATCCTGGATTTCAACTCGACGATCTACGTCCGCAACACGATGAACTTCATCCAGGGCTGGGATGTCGGATCGGGCCTGATCAAGGCGGCGGTGTTCGGCTTCATCGTCGCCCTGATGGGCTGCTACCACGGCTATAACGCCAAGGGCGGGGCGCGGGGCGTCGGCCGGGCGACCACCCACGCGGTGGTGTCCTCGGCGATCCTGATCTTCGCCTCCGACTACTTCCTCACAACGCTGTTCACCCACGCATGACCGCCCCCCCGAACGTCGAACGGCCAAAACTCGAATGGAAAGGCGTCCGCAAGCGCTTCGACGGTCCGGTTCTGGACGGGCTGGACCTCAGCGTCGCGGCGGGGCGGTCGCTGGTGATCATCGGCGGGTCCGGCCAGGGCAAGTCGGTGACCATCAAGGTCGCCATGGGCCTGGTGCGTCCGGACGCCGGCAAGGTGCTGGTCGACGGCGAGAACCTGATCGGGATGGGCGGCGGCGCCCGTCGCAAGCTGTTCGAGCGCATCGGCGTCCTCTTTCAAGGGGCGGCGTTGTTCGACAGTCTCAGCGTCTGGGAGAACGTCGCCTTCCGTCTGGTCAACGCCGACGGCGTGCCGCGCAAGGAGGCCAAGGCGCGGGCGATCGAGGCTCTGGGCCGCGTCCACCTGGCGGCCAATGTCGCCGACTCCTATCCCTCGGAACTGTCCGGCGGCATGCAGAAGCGGGTCGGCCTAGCCCGGGCGGTGGTGGCCAATCCCGAGATCATCTTCTTCGACGAGCCGACCACGGGCCTGGACCCGATCACCTCGTCGGCGATCAACGAGCTGATCGTCGAGCAGGTGAAGGGGCTGGGCTGCACGGCGGTGTCGATCACCCATGACCTGGCCTCGGCCCGGACGATCGGCGACGAGATCGCCATGCTGCACGCCGGCAAGATCGTCTGGCGCGGCGCGCCGACCGAGCTCGACCAGACGGAGAATCCCTATGTGCGCCAGTTCGTCGACGGACGCGCGGACGGTCCGATGGCGAGCGCGGTCTAGAGCGTCGATCAGCCGACGGGCGAAGCGGCCCGACGGCCGCCGCAACCATCGCCGGCGAAGAGCTTCACTGTAAAAGCGGAACCAAAGATTTTTCCCCGCGTTGGAGCGGATCGGGGGGGTGTGGGAACCGGTAGGGGCTGTCGATGGCGGTAAACCGCTTCCAAGGCCTGGATCGTCTTCCCAACTAGCGCCGCCCACGTAAGATCGGACCGATTTCGACGTGGAGTATTCTAATGCCGGCGGCACAGTCCAAGACGCAACAGCGCGGGCTCGACAACCACCAGCTTCTGGCCGCCTTGCGCGCCTTCCGGCGCGGCGACTTCTCGGTGCGCTTGCCAACAGACCTGTCGGGCCTGGACGGAGAGCTGGCCGAGGCCTTCAACGACGCCGTCAATCTGAACGATCAGATCTCCAAAGAATTCGAACGGCTCGGCGACGTTGTCGGTAAACAGGGCAAAATCAATCATCGCGCCCGTCTGCCAGGCGCCACCGGCTCTTGGGCCGCCAGCGTCGAGGCGGTCAACAACCTGATCACCGACATGGTCCACCCGACCGCCGAAATGGCCCGCGTGATCGGCGCCACCGCCAAGGGCGACCTCAGCCAGACGATGGACCTGGAGAACGAGGAACGCCCGCTGCGCGGCGAGTTCCTGCGCATCGGCAAGGTCGTGAACACGATGGTGGGCCAGCTGGGCTCGTTCGCCTCCGAAGTGACCCGCGTGGCCCGCGAAGTGGGCACGGAAGGCAAGCTCGGCGGCCAGGCCCAGGTCAAGGGCGTGGCCGGCACCTGGAAGGACCTCACCGACAACGTCAACCTGATGGCCGCCAACCTGACGGGTCAGGTGCGGAACATCGCCGAGGTGACCACCGCCGTCGCCAACGGCGACTTGAGCCGCAAGATCACCGTCGACGTGAAGGGCGAGGTTCTGGAGCTGAAGAACACCATCAACACCATGGTGGACCAGCTGAACAGCTTCGCCTCGGAAGTGACCCGGGTGGCCCGGGAAGTCGGCACCGAAGGCAAGCTGGGCGGCCAGGCCAACGTGAAGGGCGTGGCCGGCACCTGGAAGGAACTGACCGACAACGTCAACCTGATGGCCGGCAACCTGACCGGCCAGGTTCGTAACATCGCCGAAGTGACCACCGCCGTGGCCCGCGGCGACCTTTCTCGCAAGATCACCGTGGACGTGAAGGGCGAGGTTCTGGAGCTGAAGAACACCATCAACACCATGGTGGACCAGCTCAACAGCTTCGCCTCGGAAGTGACCCGCGTGGCGCGGGAAGTCGGCACCGAAGGCAAGCTGGGCGGCCAGGCCCGCGTGGAAGGCGTGGCCGGCACTTGGAAGGACCTCACCGACAACGTCAACCTGATGGCCGGCAACCTGACGGGTCAGGTTCGTAACATCGCCGAGGTGACCACCGCCGTCGCCATGGGCGATCTATCCAAGAAGATCACCGTCGACGTGAAGGGCGAGGTGCTGGAGCTGAAGAACACCATCAACGTCATGGTGGACCAGTTGAACGCCTTCGCCTCGGAAGTAACCCGCGTGGCCCGGGAAGTGGGCACGGAAGGCAAGCTGGGCGGCCAGGCCAACGTCACCGGCGTCGGCGGCACCTGGAAGGAGCTGACCGACAACGTCAACCTGATGGCCGGCAACCTGACGGGTCAGGTGCGGAACATCGCCGAGGTGACCACCGCCGTCGCCATGGGCGACTTGTCCAAGAAGATCACCGTCGACGTGCGGGGCGAAATTCTCGAGCTGAAGAACACCATCAACACCATGGTGGACCAGTTGAACTCGTTCTCGTCGGAAGTGACCCGCGTGGCCCGCGAAGTGGGCACGGAAGGCAAGCTCGGCGGCCAGGCCCAGGTCAAGGGCGTGGCCGGCACCTGGAAGGACCTGACCGACAACGTCAACTTCATGGCCGGCAACCTGACCGGCCAGGTCCGCAACATCGCCGAGGTCACCACCGCCGTCGCCAACGGGGACCTGTCCAAGAAGATCACCGTCGACGTGCGCGGCGAGATCCTGGAGCTGAAGAACACCATCAACGTCATGGTGGACCAGCTGAACGGCTTTGCCTCGGAAGTGACCCGCGTCGCGCGCGAAGTCGGCACCGAAGGCAAGCTGGGCGGCCAGGCCCAGGTCAAGGGCGTGGCCGGCACCTGGAAAGAACTGACCGACAACGTCAACCTGATGGCCGGCAACCTGACCGGTCAGGTCCGCAACATCGCCGAGGTGACCACCGCCGTCGCCATGGGCGACCTGTCCAAGAAGATCACCGTCGACGTGCGCGGCGAGATCCTGGAGCTGAAGAACACCATCAACGTCATGGTGGACCAGCTGAACTCGTTCTCGTCGGAAGTGACCCGCGTGGCCCGCGAAGTGGGCACCGAAGGCAAGCTGGGCGGCCAGGCCCAGGTGAAGGGCGTGGCCGGCACCTGGAAGGACCTGACCGACAACGTCAACTTCATGGCCGCCAACCTGACCGGCCAGGTCCGCAACATCGCCGACGTCACCACCGCCGTCGCCAAGGGCGACCTTTCCAAGAAGATCACCGTCGACGTGAAGGGCGAGATCCTGGAGCTGAAGTCGACCATCAACGTCATGGTGGACCAGCTGAACGGCTTCGCCTCGGAAGTGACCCGCGTGGCCCGCGAAGTCGGCACCGAAGGCAAGCTGGGCGGCCAGGCCCAGGTGCCGGGCGTGGCCGGTACGTGGAAGGACCTGACCGACAACGTCAACATGATGGCCGCCAACCTGACCGGCCAGGTGCGGAACATCGCCGACGTCGTGACCGCGGTCGCCCAGGGCAACCTGAAGCGCAAGCTGACCCTGGACGCCAAGGGCGAGATCGCCTCGCTGGCCGACACCATCAACGGCATGATCGAGACCCTGGCCACCTTCGCCGACCAGGTGACCAACGTGGCCCGCGAAGTGGGTTCGGAAGGCAAGCTGGGCGGCCAGGCCCGGGTGCCCGGCGCCGCCGGCCTGTGGCGCGATCTGACCGACAACGTCAACGAACTGGCCGCCAACCTGACCACCCAGGTCCGCGCCATCGCCGAGGTGTCCACCGCCGTGACCAAGGGCGACCTGACGCGGTCGATCACCGTGGAAGCGTCGGGGGAAGTGGCGGCGCTGAAGGACAACATCAACGAGATGATCCGCAATCTGAAGGATCAGACGTTGAAGAACACCGAGCAGGACTGGCTGAAGACCAACCTGGCCCGGTTCAGCCGCATGCTGCAGGGCGAGCGCGACCTGTCGACCGTGTCGAACCTGGTGCTGTCGGAACTGGCCCCGCTGATCAACGCCCAGCACGGGGTGTTCTACGTCTCCGACCACGATGTGAACGGCGAGCCGGTGCTGAACCTGGCCGCCAGCTACGCGTCCAATCCTGGCGACAAGCCGCCGTCACGGCTGCGCCAGCGCGAGGGTCTGATCGGCCAGTGCGCCGCCGAGCGCCAGCGCATCCTGCTGACCAATGTCCCGTCCGAGTACATCAAGATCAGCTCGGGCCTGGGCGAGGCGGCGCCGCAGAACATCATCGTGCTGCCCGCCCTGTTCGAAGGCGAGCTGAAGGCGGTGATCGAGCTGGCCACCTTCGGGATCTTCAACGAGACCCAGCAGGCCTTCCTCGACCAGTTGATGGAATCCATCGGCATCGTGCTGTCGACCATCGCCGCCAACATGCGGACCGAGGGTCTGCTCGAACAGTCCCAGCTGCTGACCGCCGAACTCCAGGCCCAGCAGGAAGAGCTGAAGAAGACCAACGACCGCCTGGAACTGCAGGCCGCGTCCCTGCGGCAATCGGAAGAGCTGCTGCGCTCCAAGCAGGACGAACTGCAGCAGACCAACGCCGAACTGGAGGACAAGGCGGTCCTGCTGTCGGCCCAGAACAAGCAGGTGGAAGCCAAGAACACCGAAGTCGAACAGGCCAAGGCGGCGCTGGAGGAAAAGGCCGAACAGCTGGCCCTGACCTCGAAGTACAAGTCCGAATTCCTGGCCAATATGAGCCACGAGCTGCGCACGCCGCTCAACAGCCTGCTGATCCTGTCCAAGATGCTCAGCGAGAACGCGCAAGGGAACCTGAGCGCCAAGCAGGTCGAGTTCGCCCGCAACATCCACAGCGCCGGCGCCGACCTGCTGGGCCTGATCAACGACATCCTGGATCTGTCGAAGATCGAAAGCGGCACGGTCACCCTCGACATCGGCGAGATGTCGTTCGCGTCCCTGCGCGATCAGACCGACCGTACGTTCTCGCAATTGGCGCAGGACAAGAAGCTGGACTTCTTCATCAACATCGACCCGGCCCTGCCGCGCTCGATGTACACCGACGACAAGCGCCTGCAGCAGGTGATCAAGAACCTGCTGTCCAACGCCTTCAAGTTCACCCAGTCCGGTTCGGTGCGCCTCTCGATCGCCCGGGCCGACGACGGCTGGGCGCTGGGCAACGACCACCTCAACAAGGCCGGTCAGGTGCTGGCCTTCTCGGTCGAGGACACCGGCATCGGCATCCCCGAGGACAAGCAGCGGATCATCTTCGAGGCCTTCCAGCAGGCCGACGGCACCACCAGCCGCAAGTACGGCGGCACCGGTCTTGGCCTGTCGATCAGCCGCGAGATCACCCGTCTGCTGGGCGGTGAACTGCGGGTCGTCTCGACGCCGGGGCAGGGCAGCATCTTCACCCTGTATCTGCCGCTGAACTTCAGCCCGGCGGCGCAATCGCAACCGGCCCAACCGCTGCGTCCGGCCACCAGCCCCGTGCAGACCTTCCGTCTGTCGACCATGGAGACCGGTTCGGTCGAGCCGGCCGAGACGGTGGTCGACGACCGCGAACAGATCGAACCTGGCGATGCGGTCATCCTGATCGTCGAGGACGACACCCGTTTCGCCTCGATCCTGTTGTCGCTGGTGCGCGATGGCGGCTTCAAGGGGGTGGTGACCGGCGAGGGCTCGGCCGTGCCGTCCCTGGCCCGGCGCTTCACGCCCGACGCCATCATGTTGGACATCGGTCTGCCCGACATGGACGGCCTGGCCTTGCTGGACCTGCTCAAGCGCACGCCCGACACCCGCCATATCCCGGTCCAGGTCATCTCGGCCGACGACCACGGGGGCCTTGGCCTGTCGATGGGCGCCTTCGGCTTCACCAGCAAGCCGGTGGAACGCGAGGCCGTCGCCTCGACGCTGGAGAAGGTCAAGAAGCTGGTCGCCGAGACCGGCCGCGCTCCGATCCTGATCGGCGGCGAAGGCCAGGCCGCCGACACGTTGCGCGACACCATTGGCGCGGTGAAGGTCGTACCGACCCTGTCGGAACTGCCGGACGAGGCCTTCACCGGCGAAGGCGGTTGCCTCGTGATAGACGTGGGTCCGGACCCCGTCGGCCCGTTCATCGACACGCTCAAGCAACGGGGTACGACTTCGGGCGTGGCCGTGCTTTACGCGCCCGAGGAGCTGGATCCCGAGGAGGACCGTCGGCTGCGTCTGGCGGTGTTCTCCGGCCTGGCCCGCCTGGCGCGCACGCCCGAGCAGCTGATCGACCACGTCACCATGTCGCTGCACGCGCCATTGGATCGCCTGTCGACGCCGGCCAAGGTCATGATCGCCCACAGCCGCCACGCCGACGCCGTTCTGACGGGCCTGACCGCGGTGGTCATCGACGACGACATCCGCAACATCTTCTCGCTGGCCAGCGCGCTGGAGGAATACGGCATCGAGCTGCGCTACGCCGAAAGCGGCCGCGAAGGGCTGGAGCTGCTCGACAGTCTGCCGGCGGTGGATATGGTGCTGGTTGACATCATGATGCCCGACATGGACGGCTACGAGACCATGCGCGAAATCCGGGCCCGACCGCGGTTCTCAGACCTGCCGGTGATCGCCGTCACCGCCAAGGCGATGAAGGGCGACCGCCAGAAGTGCATCCAGGCGGGCGCCTCGGACTATGTGTCCAAGCCCGTGGACATCGACCAGCTGATCTCGGTCCTGCGGGTCTCGGTGCAGCGCACCGACGCTCAGCGCCTGGCCGGCGACAACGTCGTCACCATCCACAGCGCCGCCGCAGCGCAATGACGGTGCCCGCGGTAAAGCATCAGGCGGTTCCGCCGCCCGAGGATCGACTTCGAACGCGGATCCTCATCGTCGACGACGATGAGCGAAACGCCTTCGCGGCGATCCAGGCGCTGGAAGGCCTGGGCCAGGAACTGGTGGTCGCCCGGTCGGGCGAGGAGGCCCTGCGCCGCCTGCTGACCGACGACTTCGCCGTGATCCTGCTGGACCTGCACATGCCGGGCATGGACGGCTACGAGACGGCCGAGCTGATCCGCCAGCGTCGCCGCAACCGCGACGTGCCCATCGTGTTCCTGACGGCGGTGTTCCGCGACGAGGCCCATATCTTCAAGGCTTATTCGGCCGGGGCCGTCGACGTGGTGTTCAAGCCGGTCGACCCGTTCATCCTGCGCTCCAAGGTGCAGGTGCTGGTCGATCTGCACATCAAGACCCTCGAGCTGGAGCAGCAGTCGGAGAGCCGCCGCCTGCTGATCGAGGAGAACGCTCGTATCCACGCCGAGAAGCTGGCCGCCGAACGGGCCCTGCGCCGCACCCAGGAGCGCCAGGAGGCGATCCTTCGCGCGCTGCCGGTGGTCTTCCACTCGCGCACGGCCGACGCGCCCTACGAGCCGCTGTTCATCGGCGGCAACGTGATGGAGCTGACGGGCTTCACGGCCGAAGATTTTCTGGCCAAGGCCGATTTCGGCATCAGCCGCGTCCACCCCGACGACGTCGATATCGTCGTGCGAGCTCAAGCCGAGGCTCGCAAGTCCGGCGCCTACAGCTGCGAATACCGGTGGCAGTGCGCCGACGGGTCCTACCGGTTGCTGATCGACCAAGGCGTGTTGGCCCAGGACGAGGAGAGCGGGCGGCAGGTGGTGTTCGGCACCCTGCTGGACAACACCGAGCGCCGAGGTCTGGAGGAGCAGCTGAGCCACGCCCGCAAGATGGAGGCGGTGGGCCAGCTGACCGGCGGCGTCGCCCATGACTTCAACAACCTGCTGACCGTGGTCCTGGGCAATATCGAGCTGATCAAGCGCCGCACCGGCGAGCAGCACGAGCTGGCCCGGCAGATCGATGCGGTGCGGCTGGCCGCCGAGAAGGGCGGAGCCCTGACCCGCCAGCTGTTGGCGTTCTCGCGACGTCAGCGCCTGAACCCGCTGACGGTCGATCTCAACGTCCTGATCGCCGACTTCGCGCCGCTGCTGCGCCAGGCCGTCGGCGAGGCGGTGAGCATCGACCTCAGCCTGGCGACCGAGCCGCTCCCGGCCCATCTGGATCCCGCTCAGTTCGAGAGCGCCCTGCTCAACCTGGCGGTCAACGCCCGCGACGCGATGGAAGGCGGCGGCGTCCTGTCGGTCGCGACCGAGACCATCGATGGCGACGAGCCCAGGATCCTGGTGACCGTGCGCGACACCGGCCAGGGGATGGACGCGGACGTGGCCTCGCGCATCTTCGAGCCTTTCTTCACGACCAAGGAAATCGGCAAGGGCTCGGGTTTGGGTCTGTCGCAGGTCTACGGCTTCGTGCGGCAGTCCGGCGGCGAGATCTCGGTGCGCAGTTCGCCAGGGCAGGGCGCGGTGTTCGAGATCTATCTGCCGCAGAGCCAGGCGGCGCTCAGCCAGCGCGGCGCCGGCCACGAGACCACCGAGGCCGCCCGCGGCGCCGAGCGGGTGCTGGTGGTCGAGGACGATCCCGCGGTTCTGGCCATGGCGGTCGAGACGCTGGAGGGCCTGGGCTACCAGGTCACCACGGCCGACACGGCCGCGGCCGCCCTCAAACGACTGAAGAGCCGCAAGGCCTTCGACCTGCTGTTTTCCGACGTGGTCATGCCCGGCCGCGTCAACGGCGTCGAACTGGCCCATGCCGCGCTCAAGGTGCGGCCTGGGCTCAAGGTCCTGCTGACCTCCGGCTATGTGGGCGACGAGGCGGCGTCCTGGGCAAACGAATTTCCGATGATCGACAAGCCTTATCTGGGTCCGGCCCTGGCGGCCAAGCTCCGGGCGGTGCTGGACGCCGAGGCCCCCGCGACCGAGCAGGCCAAGGTGCGGCGGGGGTAGGAACAAAGCTTTCGGCGCGCGATGACTTGCCGCCGCGCCAGTCGGGACCATCTGACAAGCTCGGCCGCGCCTGTTGGGGGTGGTCCTTTGCTTTCGGAGCCGACCATGACCGACCTCTCAGCCTTTCCGATCACCCAGCGCTGGCCCGCCCAGCATCCCGACCGGCTGCAACTCTACAGCGTGCCGACGCCCAACGGGGTCAAGGTGTCGATCATGCTGGAGGAGATCGGTCTGCCCTACGAACCGCATATGATCGACATCGGTCAGAACGAGACCTGGGGGCCGGAATTCCTGTCGCTGAACCCGAACGGCAAGATCCCCGCCATCATCGATCCGGACGGCCCGGACGGAAAGCCGCTCGGCCTGTTCGAGTCCGGCGCGATCCTGGTCTATCTGGCGGAAAAGACCGGCAAGTTCCTGCCCAAGGACCCCGCCCGGCGCTACGAGACCCTGGCCTGGGTGTTCTTCCAGATGGCCGCGATCGGCCCGATGTTCGGCCAGGTCGGCTTCTTCCACAAGTTCGCCGGCCGCGAGTACGAGGACAAGCGTCCGCGTGATCGCTATGTCGCCGAGTCCAAGCGTCTGCTGGGCGTGCTGGAGACTCGCTTGGCCGACCGCGACTGGATCATGGGCGACGAGTACACCATCGCCGACATCGCCACCCTGGGGTGGGTCCGCAACCTGGTAGGCTTCTACGGCGCGGGCGATCTGGTCGACTACGCCGGCCTCAAGCACGTTCCGGCTTGGCTGGAGCGGGGCCTGACCCGGCCGGCCGTCCAGCGCGGGCTGGAGATCCCCAAGCGCCCCTAGGGCGCGCGCCGAGCGGCATCGATGGTCTGCGACTTTCGTTCACTTTTTATTCCCCGCGCCGCTTGAACCCGGCGGGGGGAACACTCAAGTTGCTTATTCGTTGAGCTCATCGGGGCGCAAGCTCCCCGACGCAGGGCCGCCAGGAGAGCGCATGAGTCCCGACGACACGCCTGTAAGGGAGGCCTCGGAGGCCCGCGTTATCGCCCTCGTCGATCGCTATCTGGCGGTCAGACGGCGCACCGAAGCCTTGGCCAAGCCCCTCTCGCCCGAGGATCAGGGGGCGCAGTCGATGCCGGACGCCAGCCCGGTCAAATGGCACCGGGCGCACACCGCGTGGTTCTTCGAGACTTTCCTGCTGACGCCCTTCCTGCCGGGCTACCGGGTGTTCGACCCGACTTTCGCCTATCTGTTCAATTCCTATTACGAGGCCGTCGGGCCCCGCCAGCCGCGGCCCCTGCGCGGCCTGATCACCCGTCCGTCGGCCGACGAGGTCGGGGCTTATCGCGCGCACGTCGACGCGGCCATGATCCGCCTGCTGACCACGACGCCGACCGCCGAGGTGATGGAGCGCCTGGACCTCGGCCTGGCCCACGAGGAGCAGCACCAGGAGCTCATCCTGATGGATCTGCTGCACCTGTTCGCCCAGTCGCCCCTGCAGCCGGCCTATCGCGACGCGTCGCCTCCGGAGCGTCCCGCCCCCGCCGGCGTCCGGTACCTCGCCTTCGAAGGCGGGCTGGTCGAGATCGGCGATGACGGTCCAGGCTTCGCGTTCGACAACGAGCGGCCGCGCCACAAGGTCTATCTCGAGCCCTATCGCCTGGCCGATCGGCTGGTGACCAACGGCGAGTGGCTGGCCTTCATCGAGGACGGCGGCTATCGCCGGGCCGACTTCTGGCTTTCCGACGGCTGGGCCGCCGTCAACGAGCAGGCGTGGGAAGCGCCGCTCTACTGGCGGCGCGAGGACGGCGGCGCCTGGTCCGTCATGACCCTTTCGGGGCGGCGTCCGGTCGATCCTCACGCGCCGGTGGGTCATGTCAGCTATTACGAGGCGGCCGCCTTCGCCGCCTGGTCCGGCCGCCGCCTGCCGACCGAGGCCGAGTGGGAAGCCGCCGTCGCGGCCGCGGAAGGGCAGGGGCTGCGTCAGGCGTCCGACGAGGCCTGGCAATGGACCGCCAGTCCCTATGTCGCCTATCCGGGCTTCAAGCCGGGCGCGGGCGCGCTGGGCGAGTACAACGGCAAGTTCATGATCAACCAGATGGTCCTGCGGGGCGGGGCGGCCGAGTCCCCGCCTGGCCACACGCGGCCGTCCTATCGCAACTTCTTCCATCCGGCCCAGCGCTGGGCGTTCACGGGGGTTCGTTTGGCCGACGATGTCAGCGCGCTGGACCGCGAGGCGGCGACCCAGGCCTCGACGTTCCTGGACGACGCGCTGGCGGGCCTGACGGCCGAGCGCAAGACGCTGCCGGCCAAGTACTTTTACGACGCCGAGGGATCGCGGCTGTTCGAGGCGATCTGCGAGCTGCCGGAGTACTATCCCACCCGCACCGAGACGGCGCTGCTGCGCCGCATCGCGCCCGAGATCGCCGCGCGGGTCATGGAGGGCGCGGCCCTGGTCGAGTTCGGCAGCGGGGCCAGCACCAAGACCCGGCTGCTGCTCGACGCCATGCCGCAACTGGCTGTCTACGTCCCGATCGACATCAGCCGGTCGGCGCTTGACGAGGCGAGCGAAGCGCTCCGCCGCGACTATCCGGGCCTGATCGTCGCGCCGCTGGTCGACGACTTCACCCGCGCCGTGCGGCTTCCGGCGGCGGCGCGGGGGCGGCCGGTGACGGGCTTCTTCCCGGGCTCGACGATCGGCAATTTCGCGCCGGCCGACGCCGAGACGTTCCTGCGCGGCGCGCACGACCTGCTCGGCGACGGCGCGATGTTCGTGGTCGGGGTGGACATCGCCAAGAGCCCCGACGTCCTGGTGCCGGCCTATGACGACGCCCAGGGGGTGACGGCGGCGTTCAACAAGAACGTGCTGGCGCGGATCAACAAGGAGCTGGGCGGGGATTTCGCGCTCGAAGCCTTCGACCATCGCGCGATCTGGAACGCCGACGAAAGCCGAATGGAGATGCATCTCGTCAGTCGCCACGATCAGACGGCGCACCTTGCGGGCCGGGAGATCCATTTCGAAGCCGGCGAGACGATCCACACCGAGAATTCGTACAAATATAGCCCGAAAATGTTCGTGGATCTGGCCCGTCGCGCGGGCTGGAAGGTCGCGGCGCGCTGGATCAGCGACAGCCCAAGCTTCGGCGTCTTCGCCCTGGCCGGCTGAGGCGGGCGGAAGTCAGGTCGGAGAACGGCCGCGACCCCCAAACCCTTGAAGGGCCGGGGCCGCGGCGCGCTTCATGTCAGGCGTCGCGCCCGGGCATGCGCCCGCCGCCACGCGACGAGGAGCCGCCCTTGCGGCCCGCGTTGGCCGCGAGGTCGCGATCCTTGGCGAAGCTCCGCTTTTCACTGGGAACACTGGCGCCCCCTTTACGCGCGATCTCGCGGCGACGTTCGGGGTCCATGGCGGCGAAGCCTCGGCGGCCGCGGGGCCGTTCGGTGTCGAGGTCCATAGGTTGCTCCTAATCGGGACTGGTCACGGGGGGGAACGGCGTGGCTGAACGGTCATAAGGCCGGTCGTCGCCCGGTTGGACCGGCGGCTCGCGCATCGGCTCTTCGTCGGGCGTGGCGCCCGGGTCGTAGTCGGGTTGCGAGGGCTCGATCGGCGGCGGAGCGTCGGGGTCCGTCATGTCGTCCTTCCATGCTTCCAGTGAAGTAACCGGTGAAGTCGCGTTCGGTTCACCCAACAGGCGAGACAAAATTGCAGAGTTTGGTGTTAAGCCTGCGGCGAACAAGGTGAGCGGCATGACCAAGGCCCGACCGAGAAAACCTGAAAGCGCAGCAATATCGCGCCATTGGCGGCTATGGGGCGCCGGCTTGGCGGGCCTTTTCGGCTGGCTCGCGGCGGGTCACTTAAATACGCCGGTCAGCACGCATATCCTGATCGGCTGGGACGTCTGCGCCCTGTTCTATGTGACGACCACCTGGCGTCTCTTCCTGACGGCCGACGAGGCCGAGGTGCGTCGACGGGCGGCCGCCGAGGACGAGAAGCCGTCGTTGATCCTGCTGATGGTGCTGGCGGCGATCCTGTCGAGCCTGGTGGCGGTGGTGGCCGCGATGCTGCACGCACGGTCCGAGGGGCCGGAGATCAAGGCGATCACCGCCGCCTGCGCGGGCGTCACCCTGGTGCTGTCCTGGGTGGTTCTGCACTCGGTGTTCACGCTGCACTACGCCCATCGCCACTTCGGCGACGGAACGGACAAGCCGGGCTTTCTCTTCCCCGGCGAGCCGGCCAGCAGCTATCTCGACTTCGTCTACCTGGCCTTCAGCATCGGGGCGACGTTCCAGGTGTCGGACAACAATGTGCTGACGGCCAAGCTGCGCAACCTCGTCACCGCCCAGGCGGTCTGCGCCTATTTCTACAACACCGCCGTCCTGGCCCTGGGGATCAACATCATCGCCGGGCTGGTGAGCTAGCGCGCGGACCCTCCAGACGGGCCTGGAGCGGGGTCCGCGGCAGGTCGCCGAGGCGCAGCCGGCCGTCGCCGTCGCTGTCGAGCAGGGCGAAGCGGGCCTTGGCCGCCTTGGCCGCCTCGGCGCGCGTGATGCGGCGGTCGAAGTCGCCGTCGGACGCCATGACCGGTTCGGGTTCGGCCAGCAGGCTGTAGGGCGTGGCGCCTTGCAGCATGCCGCCCATCGGGGCGCCGCCGCGTTTGCCGCCGCCGCTCCCGCCCTCGGGGGGACCGCTGCCGCCGCGTCGTCCGCCGCCGCGGCCGCCCTGGCCGCGCATGCCCGGACCTTCGCCGCCGCCCTGGAAACCCTGCAGGATCTCGGGCGCGACCTGGGTCTCGTAGGCCGACACCTCGAACCCGTCGACGACGCCGTTGTGATCGCCGTCGATCCTGTCGAAGAACCGCAGGGCGTCGCCGATGAACTCCTCGCGCGTCAGGGCGCCGTCGTGGTCGGCGTCCGCGCTGGCGAACCAGGCGGCGACGGGGTAGGGCGCGCCAGGCTCCGCGCGAAACGGCTCGCCCGCC
This sequence comes from Caulobacter sp. Root487D2Y, assembly GCF_001427165.1. Classification (NCBI taxonomy): domain Bacteria; kingdom Pseudomonadati; phylum Pseudomonadota; class Alphaproteobacteria; order Caulobacterales; family Caulobacteraceae; genus Caulobacter; species Caulobacter sp. Root487D2Y. The sequence goes on along the minus strand of NZ_LMFD01000009.1, from coordinate 25,564 downwards.
GGGCTGATGAACAGGCTGCGATGCGGCCGGCGCGGCGGTCCGCCCGCCTCGCCCTCGCCGGACGGTCGGGAAGGCGCCGCCTTGCCCCAGTCACCGCGCGGACCGTCCTGCGGCGGGCCGGAGGCGCAGGCGCCCAGGCACAGGGCGGCGAACATCAGGATGCAGGTGGCGCGCAGGCTGGTCAGGGCGCGACGGGCAGGATTTGCATGTCCTCGATCAACCGCACCGGCGTGTCCGGCGTATGGCGCAGCTTTTGCGCGCCCGCAACAAACTGAAAGCTCAGCAACCCGAACGTTAGAACGGCAGCTCGACCCGGGCGCGCAGGCCGCCTTCGGGACGGTTGTGCAGGGTGACGTCGCCGCCGTGGGCCCGGGCCACCGAACGGACCACGGCCAGGCCCAGCCCGATCCCGCCGGTTTCGCGGTTGCGCGACGGTTCGCTGCGGAAGAACGGCTCGAACACCCGATCCAGTTCGGCCGGAGCGATGCCGGGGCCGTTGTCGTCGATCTCGATCACCGCCAGATGGCCCTCGGCGCGGACACGGCCCTGCACGGCGCCGCCGTACTTCAGGCCGTTCTCGACCAGGTTGGTCAGCAGGCGGCGCAGCGCGACGGGGTCGCCGTCGATGATGATCTTTTCGCCCAGCTCCACCGAGGCCCGGCCGCCGGTTTCGGCCGCCTCGTCGATGATGCTCTCCAGCAGCGAGGCCAGCTCCAGCTTGGTGCGTTCGGCCGGCCGCGTGGTGTCGCGGACGAAGGCCATGGTGGCGGCGATCATCGCCTCCATTTGATCGATGTCGGAGGCCAGCTTGGCGCGCACGTCGTCCGGCACGGCCTCGATGCGGAAACGCAGACGGGTGAGGGGCGTGCGCAGGTCGTGGGCCACCGCGCCGATCATCGCCGTGCGGTCCTCCACATAACGGCGCAGGCGCTCCTGCATCATGTTGAAGGCGTTGGCCGCGGCGATCACTTCGGACGAACCGTGCAGGGCCAGGGGCGCGGCGCGCGGGTCGCGGCCCAGGCGCTCGGCCGCGCTGGCGAAGGCGCTGATCGGACCCGACAACCGGCGGGCGAACAGCCAGGCCAGGGGCGAGACGCACAGCACCGACAAGGCCAGGATCAGCAGGATCCGCTGCTGCCAGCTGTCGAAGCGAATGGCCGGCTTGGGTTCGACGACCGTCCAGCGACCATCGTCCTGATGGATGGCCACCTTGAAGTCGCCGACGATGAAAGGCTCGTCGCGGGAGGCGCCGAGGCGCGGCGGGCGAGGCGGCCCCGCCATGCCCTCCGGCGGACCGCCGGGGCCGCCGGGTCGTCCGGGGCCGTCGTCGATCCGCGGAGCGCCCGGACCGCCCGGACCGCCTGGACCGCCGAAGCCTTGCGGCTGATGATGCTGGCTCTCCCGTGGCAGTTGCTGGACGAAGGTGCGTTTCTGGGTGCGGACGAAGAAACGCGGACCGGTGTCGATGTCCATCTCGATCCGGGCGGGGTCGACACCGATCTCACGGGCGAGGGCGGCCTTGAACTCGGCGCGCCGCCGGTTGTCGACCAGGCCCCGGATCGGTCCGGCGTGGCGGCGGATCAGCAGGGCGCGTCCGTCGCGCGGCTGAACCGTCGCGCCGGTCTTCACGATGCGGGCGATCTCGCTCAGCCGGTAGATTTCGGGCGGCGGCGGCGGCAGGTTGAAGACCACGGCGATGGCGATCACCTGCGCCGCCACCAGGGTCACGATGACCAGGCCCAGGGCCTGCACGAACAGCGGCGCGCTGCTCGGGCCCTTGACCCGCACGTGTTCGGTCATGGGGTGCGGGTGACCTTGGAGGTGAACATATAGCCTTCGCTGCGGATGGTGCGGATCAGCTCGCCGCCGCCGCCGTCGTCGAGCTTGCGGCGCAGCCGGCTGATCTGGACGTCGATGGCGCGGTCATAGGCGTCGCTCTCGCGGCCTCGGGCCAGGTCCAGAAGTTGGTCGCGGGTCAGCACGCGCTGCGGTCGCTCGACGAAGGCGCGCAGCAGCGAGAACTCGCCGCTCGACAGGTTGACCACCACCGATTGGGGCGAGCGCAGTTCGCGGCGGACCAGGTCCAGGCGCCAGCCGGCGAATTCGCAGGCCGCGCCCATGCCGTCGTCGATCGTGCGCGGCTCCTGCCGGCGACGCAGGACGGCGCGGATGCGGGCCAGCAGCTCGCGCGGATTGCACGGCTTGGGCAGGTAGTCGTCGGCGCCGAGCTCGAGCCCGACGATGCGGTCGGTCTCCTCGCCCATGGCCGAGAGCATGATGATGGCGGGGCCGTCGGCGGCCGACAGGCGGCGGCAGATGGCCAGGCCGTCCTCGCCGGGCAGCATGATGTCCAGCACCACCAGGTCGACCGGACCGCGCGCCAGGGCCTGTTCCATGGTCCGGGAGTCGGACGCGGTGTCGATGCTGTAGCCGTGGCGGCCCAGGAAATCGGCCACGACGTCGCGGATGCCGGGATCATCATCGACGATCAGGATGCGCGCGCCGCGCGCCGGATCGGTGTTCTGGCCGGACGTGGAGGCGGCGGCTGCGGCCGTCGCGGGATCTTGCGAACTTTCCATGACTTGCTCATTCCACGCCCCCGTCTCCAGCAGATTTCACGGCTGCAACAGGGACGCAACCCGCGCATGCGACCAATCCTCGCAATTGTTGTTTGGAGACAAGCATGTCCCGCTTTCTGCCGACGGCCCTGGCCGTCCTGTCCCTCGCCTCCGTCGCCGGTCTCGCTCACGCCCAGGGGCCGCGCTTCAACCAAGACGCCAACGGCGATGGCGTGATCAGCGCCGAGGAGTTCGACAACGCCGCCAAGGCCCGGTTCCAGCGCATGGACCCCAACCATGACGGCGTGATCGACGCCGGCGAACTGGACGCGATGCGCAAGCGGATGGAAGAGCGTCGCGCGGAGCGACCCGATGCCGGTCAGGGCCAGGGGCCCGGCGGCGGCGGGGGCGGCATGATGGCTGCGATGGACGCCGACCACGACGGCAAGGTCACCGAGGCCGAGGTCCTGGCCGCCAGCAAGGCCCGCTTCGCCAGGCTCGACGCCGACAAGAACGGCATGCTGAGCGAGGCTGAACAGCCCGCCCGGCGCGGGCCCCCGAACTAGTTCGCCTTAGCCCGGCGAGCGGTTGACCGGCGCCGCGTAGTCCTTGCCCTGGATGTTCATCGCCTCGATCGCCAGGTCGCTGACGAACGGATTGGACCGCCGCTCGGCCCCGAAGGTCGACATCGGGCCGTGGCCCGGCACGAACTGGACGTCGTCGCCCAGCGGCCACAGCTTGCCGGTGATCGCGTCCAGCAAGTCCTGGTGGTTGCCGCGCGGGAAGTCGGTGCGGCCGATCGAGCCTTGGAACAGCACGTCGCCGACCTGGGCGAAGCGCGCCTGGCGGTGGAAGAAGATCACGTGGCCCGGCGTGTGGCCTGGGCAGTGCAGCACCTCGAACTGGGTCTCGCCCAGGGTGACCACGTCGCCGTCGTCCAGCCAGCGGTCGGTGACGAAGATCCGCGCTTCGGGGATGCCGTAGCGTTCTCCGGTCGACTGGATCTGGTCGATCCAGAACTGGTCGTCCTTATGCGGCCCCTCGATCGGCACGCCGGTCAGGCGCTTGAGCTCGGCCGCGCCGCCGGCGTGGTCCATGTGGCCGTGGGTGATCCAGATCTTCTCCAGGGTCAGGCCCTGGTCGGTCAGCGCCTTCATCAGGCGCGGCACCTCGCCGCCCGGATCGATGATCGCGGCCTTCTTGGTCTTGGCGCACCAGACGATCGTGCAGTTCTGCTGCAGCGGCGTGACCGGCGCGATGACGGCGCGGATCGGCATGTCGGCCATTCTAGGCGGCTCCAAACGAAAACGGGCGGAGATCCGAAGACCTCCGCCCGTCCGAACTAAGCGTTATGAACGCTCGTTCAAGTCTTATCTCATTCCGCGCCGGGCAGGCCGGTCGGGGGCGCATCGGGGTCCAGTTCGTGGACTTCGCCGCGCAGGCCCTTGCCAACATGGCTCTTGCGGAAGCCATAGGCGAAGTAGATCAGGAGGCCCAGGGCGCCCCAGATCGGCAACACCAGGATCGATTCCAGCGGCAGGTTGAGGTACAGGAACGCGCAGCCGGCCAGGGCGATCGGGGCTACGAGCCAGATCGCCGGCGTCTTGAACGGACGCGGACGGTTCGGGTCCTTCACCCGCAGCACCATCACCGCGATCGCCACCATGAAGAAGGCGAACAAGGTGCCGGAGTTGGAGATGTCGGCCAGCTGACCCACCGGGAAGAAGGCGGCGGCGATCGCCACGAACAGGCCGGTGGCGATGGTGACGATGTGCGGCGTCTTCCACTTGGGGTGGATGGAGGCCAGCTTCTCCGGCAGCAGGCCGTCGCGGGCCATGACGAAGAAGATCCGGGTCTGGCCGTAGATCATCATGAGGATGACCGAGGGCAGGGCCAGGTTGGCGGCCAGGCCCAGCAGGTAGCCGGCCAACGGGAAGTTGACCTGACGCAGGACGTGCGCGAGGGCTTCGTTGGAGCAGACCAGCTGATCGGCGTTGGAGGCCAGATGGCAGGCGGCCTGGAAGCTGGCCGAACCGGGTTGCACGGCTTCGCCCGCCGCGCCGATGACGGGTTGGGCGCCGATGGCGCCGACCGCGCCGGCGGCGACCAGCAGATAGAAGATGGTGCAGATGCCCAGGCTGCCGATCAGGCCGATCGGCACGTTGCGCTGCGGGTTCTTGGTCTCTTCAGCGGCGGTGGAGACCGCGTCGAAGCCGACATAGGCGAAGAAGATCGAGGCGGCGGCGCCGAACACGCCCATGCCCGTCGTCCCGTGCGGGCCGAACCAGCCGTTGGGGGCGAAGGGCGTGAAGTTGCCGCTCTTCATCAAGGGAAGGGTCAGGATGACGAAGACGGTCAGGGCCGTGACCTTGATCAGCACCAGGAAGGCGTTGACCCGGGCGCTTTCGGTCGTGCCGATGACCAGCAGGGCCGTCACGGCCAAGGCCACCACGATGGCCGGGATGTTGACGACGCCGTGGCTGAAGTCGGCGACCGGCACGAAGCCGTTGAGCGACCACGCGGGACCGGCTCGCAACGCATCGGGCCAATGGAAATTCAGGGCGTGCTCGATCATGCCGAGGAAGTAGCCCGACCAGCCCACCGACACGGCGCTGGCGGCCACGGCGTATTCCAGGATCAGGGCCCAGCCGACCATCCAGGCCAGCAGTTCGCCCATCACGGCGTAGGTGTAGGTGTAGGCCGAGCCGGAAACCGGCACCATCGAGGCCAGTTCCGAATAGCAGAGCGCGGCGAAGGCGCAGACGGCGCCGGCGATCACGAAGCTCAGCATCATGCCCGGGCCGGCCTTTTGGGAGGCGGCGGCGGTCAGAACGAAAATGCCGGTGCCGATGATCGCGCCCACGCCGAGCAGGGTGAGTTGAATGGGACCGAGCGAGCGATGCAGCGACTTCTTCTGAGCCGTTGCTAGAATCGCATCCAGTGACTTAACGCGCCACATATTTCCTCCAGAGACCCGCGGCTCCCCCCGGGGCACCGCGTAGACAAATTTTGCGGACCGTGGCCCGGTTAACGGGACGCGGTCAAGGTAAAGCGGAGAGCGTGCGTAATTGTTCGCCCCGTTGCGCGCAATATGGGCCATGGCCTGCCGGGCCGATGTTGCGACGCAGCACGCTTCGCAACCGTTGCGGCCTCTCGGGTTCGGCGGCCCGCTTGGCGATTTGGCCGGCCGCCGCTAAACCCGCCGGGTGACCCTTCCCATCCACGAGGCCCTGCCGGCCCTGAAGGCGGCTTTGAGCGCGCGAGAGGCCGCCGTGCTGGTCGCGCCGCCGGGCGCGGGCAAGACCACGGTCGTGCCCTTGGCCCTGCTGGACGAGTCGTGGGTCGCCGGCGGCAAGATCGTCATGCTGGAGCCGAGGCGGCTGGCGGCGCGGGCCGCGGCCTCCCGCATGGCTCAGACCCTGGGCGAAAGCGTCGGCGAGACGGTGGGCTTCCGGGTGAGGCTGCAGTCCAAGATCTCGGCCCGCACGAGGGTCGAGGTCGTGACCGAGGGCGTGTTCACCCGGATGATTCTGGACGACCCAGGCCTGGACGGCGTGGCGGCGGTGATCTTCGACGAGTTCCACGAGCGCAGCCTCGACGCCGACCTGGGCCTAGCCCTGGCCCGCGACGCCCAGGGCCTGGTGCGCGAGGATCTGAAGATCCTGGTGATGTCGGCCACCTTGGACGGCGCGCGAATTTCGGCCCTGCTGGGCGAGGCGCCGGTGGTCGAGAGCCAGGGGCGGATGTTCCCGATCGACACCCGCTATCTGGGCCGCGACGAGCGTCAGCGGCTGGAGGAGCGCGTCGCCCGCGCCGTCGAGCGGGCCCTGGCCGAGGAGAGTGGCGGCCTGCTGGTCTTCCTGCCGGGCCAGGGTGAGATCCGGCGCGCCGAGACCCTGCTGCGCGAGCGCCTGCGCCGACCCGAGGTCGATATCGCCCCGCTCTACGGCGCGCTGGAGCCCGCCGAGCAAGACCGCGCCGTGGCTCCCGCCGCGCCGGGCCGGCGCAAGGTGGTGTTGGCGACCTCGATCGCGGAGACCAGCCTGACCATCGAAGGCGTGCGGGTGGTGATCGATTGCGGCCTGGCCCGCGTGCCGCGCTTCGATCCGTCCAGCGGCCTGACCCGGCTGGAGACCGTCCGCGTCAGCCGCGCCGCCGCCGACCAGCGCCGGGGGCGGGCGGGCCGCACCGAACCGGGCGTCTGCTACCGCCTGTGGGACGAGCCCGAGACCCGGGCCTTGCCGGCGTTCGCCCGACCGGAGATCCTCGAGGCCGACCTGTCGAACCTGGCCTTGAACCTCGCCCGCTGGGGGGCGCGGGATGTTGGCGATCTGGCCTTCCTCGACAAGCCGCCGGCCGCCGCCTTCACGGAGGCCCGGACCCTGCTCAACCGCCTGCAGGCCCTGGACGGGCGGGGCGGCCTGACCGCCCACGGCCGGGCCCTGGCCGACATGCCGCTGGCCCCGCGCCTGGCCCATATGGTGGTCCGCGCCGCCGCCTCCGGCCAGGCCGAGCGGGGGGCGAAGATCGCCGCCGTGCTCAGCGAGCAGGGCCTCGGCGGCCGCGACGTCGATCTGCGCCACCGGCTGGAAAGCTTCCAGCGCGACCGCTCGCCGAGAGCCCGCGATGCTCGGACGCTGTCCGAACGCTGGGCCCGGTCAGCGGGCCGCGCCTCGGGCGCCGCGCCGCTCGACGACGCCCTGCTGCTGGCCGAGGCCTATCCGGAACGCGTGGCGCGGGCCCGGGGCAAGCCGGGCGAATATCAGCTGGCCGGCGGGCGCGGGGTCTATCTGGAACCGACCGACGCCCTGGCCCGCGAGACCTGGCTGGCGGTCGGCGAGTTGGGCGGGGGCGAGGCCCGCGACCGCATCCTGCTGGCCGCGCCGCTGGACGAGACGGCCCTGCGCGAGGCCTTCGCCGACCGATTGGTGGCCGAGGACCGGCTGGAGCCCGACGCCAAGGGCAAGGTCCGGGCCCGCCGCCTGCTGCGCCTTGGCAAGCTGGTGGTCGAGGAGCGGCTGCTGGACAAGGTCGATCCGGGGCTGGTGACCAAGGCGCTTCTGAACCAGGTTGAACGCGAGGGGCTGTCGGCTCTGCCGCTGGGGGAGGGCGCCCAAGCCCTGCGCCGCCGGGTGGCGTTCCTGCGCGATCGGGACGCCGAGACCTGGCCCGACCTGTCCGAAGCGGCCCTGCTGGAGCGCCTGCCCGATTGGCTCGAGCCTCTGCTGGTCGGTCGTTCGGCCCTGAGCCAGCTCTCCGACGGCGCTCTGACCGACGCGATCCGCACGCTGGCGCCCTGGGACCTGCACCGCCGCCTCGACGCCGAGGCCCCGGCCCGGTTCACCGCCCCCACCGGCTCCAGCTTCGCCATTGACTACGCCGCCGACGGCGGGCCGCGCGTCGACGTGCGGGTGCAGGAGCTGTTCGGCCTGACGACCCACCCGACGGTCGGCGGCGCGCCGCTGGTGCTGGCCCTGCTGTCGCCAGGCCATAAGCCGATCCAGATCACGCGGGACTTGCCGGGGTTCTGGAAGGGGTCTTGGCGCGAGGTGAAGACCGAGATGAAGGGGCGCTATCCGAGGCACGTTTGGCCGGATGACCCGGCGAACACCGCGCCGACGACGCGGGCGAAGCCTCGGGGAACCTAGGGTCCGTGGCTCACTCACTTGCCCCCACCTGACCGCTTCGCGGTCTGTCCGCCCCCATAGGGGGCGGAGGCTCAGCCGCCAGCGCCGCGCGTCCTCCGCCCCCTATGGGGGCGGACAGGCGACGCAGTCGCCAGGTGGGGGCAAGTCAGTGTGATCCCACGCCTAAAGCGGCGCGCAGACCTCTTCCAGCCACGCCCGGATTTCCGGCTCGACCCGCGGCCCGATCTCCGCCACCACCCGCGCGTGATAGGCGTCGAACTGGGCGATCTCCTCGGCCGACAGCAGATTCTTGTCGACCAGCCGCCGGTCGATCGGGGCCAGGGTCAGGGCGTGGAAGCGATGCATCGGCCGGTCGCCGTCGCCGACGGCCTCCGCGGGCATGACCACTTCGAGGTTCTCGATGCGGATGCCGTATTCGCCGTCCTTGTAGTAGCCGGGCTCATTCGAGACGATCATGCCCGGCTGCAGGGCGATGGTGTTGGGGGCCTTGGAGATCCGCTGCGGACCCTCGTGAACGCCCAGATAGACGCCGACGCCGTGGCCGGTGCCGTGGTCGTAGTCCAAGCCATGGCTCCAGAGCGCGGCGCGGGCGAAGGCGTCGATGGCCGAGCCGGTGGTGCCGGCCGGGAAGCGCAGGCGGGCGATGGCCAGGTGGCCCTTCAGCACCAGGGTGTTGCGGGTGACCATCTCGGCGCTCGGTTCGCCGATGGCGACCGTGCGGGTCACGTCGGTGGTGCCGTCCAGATACTGGCCGCCGCTGTCGACCAGCAGCAGCGACCCCAGGGCGGCGCGTTCGTTGCTGCGCTCGGTCGGGCGATAGTGGGGCAGGGCGCCGTGGCCGTTGGCCGCGCCGATGGTGTCGAAGCTGAGGTCCTTGAGCACGCCGGTCGCCTCGCGGAAGGCCTCCAGCTTGGCGACGGCCTCCTTCTCGTCCGGCGGATTGATCTGGCCCTCGGTGGCCAGCCAATGCAGGAAACGGGTCAGGGCCGCGCCGTCGCGCTTGTGGGCCTCGATGGTGCCGGCGATCTCGACGGCGTTCTTGCAGGCGCGGGGCAGGGTGCAGGGGTCCATGGCGCGGACCACCTCGGCCCCGGCGGCGACCAGGGTGTCGAAGTACCACGCCGAGGATTGCGCCGGATCGACCACCACCGACTTGCCCGTCAGCTCGGCCAGCGCGTCGTCCAGGGCCTCCGGCGGCTCAAGCGACACCTGGTTGCCCAGCCACGCCGGCAGTTCGCCGGTCACCTTGGCCGGATCCAGGAACAGCCGCGCCGTGCCGTCGGCGCGCAGCACGGCCTGCGACAGCGGCAGGGGCGAGCGGATCACGTCGCCGCCGCGGATGTTGAACAGCCAGGCGATCGAGGCCGGAGCGGTGATCACGGCCGCGTCTGCGCCGAGGGCGGCGACGGCCGACCCGACGCGGGCGCGCTTGGAGGCCGACTCCTCCCCGGCGTACTTCACCGGCTGGGGCACGACGGGCGCGGCGGGCTGGGCGGGACGCTGGGCGCCCCAGGCCTCGTCGATCGGGTTGACGGCCACGGGCTTCAACGCCGCGCCGGCCCTGGCGGCGGCGGCTTTCAGGCCGTCCAGGGCCTGCGGGCTGTGCAGACGGGCGTCGTAGCCGATCACCGCGCCCTTGCTGGCGGTTTCCAGATAGGCCGGAACACCGCCCTCGACGAGGTCGCGGATCTCGAACACGCCCTGGTCCACCTGGTCGCGGACCTGAAGGGTGTAGCGGCCGTCGACGAACACGGCGGCGCGGTCCTTGAGGATCACGCCGGCCCCGGCCGAGCCGGTGAAGCCGCTGGCCCAGGCCAGGCGGTCGTTCGCCGCCGGCAGATATTCGTTCTGGTGCTCGTCCTCGTGCGGGACGAGGAAGCCGTCCAGGCCCTGCCGGGCCATGGCGGCGCGGATCAGGGGGACATGGCGGGGGCCGAAGCCCGGATCGGTGGATTCATCGAAGGTCTGGCGCATTCCTCCGATTTAGTCCCGCCCCTTCGACCTGGGAAGGGGCGGGTTGCGATCGGAGCGTTAGTTCACCGGCTGGGGCTGCGCCGGCGGCGGGTTGATGTTCGGGTCGGCCGAGGGGGCCAGGGTGTCGTCGCGCGACAGGGCGGCGCGGTCGGCGGCGTCGTGCGCGGCCTGGGCGGCGTTGGCCGCGGTGGCCTCGGTCGAGCGGCGGGCGCTGTCGGCGGCGGCGCTGGCGTCGCGGGCGGCTTGCTGGGCGACGATGGTGGCCTGGGCGGCCCCGGTCTGCGCGCCTTCGAGATTGCCGACGACGCGGCCCTGCTCCTGGGCCTGAGCGATCTGGTCCTGGCTGGGCGTGCGGGCCCCGACGGTCAGCATGAAGGCGATGGCGACCACGGCGACGATGGCCACGGCCCCAGCCACGAACCAGCCCGTGGCTCCGCCCTCGCGACGGACGTGCACCACCTGTTCGGGCGGTGGGCCTTGGGGATCGACATAGGTCATGACGTTGCTCCTGGAGCGGGTGTGTCCCGGCAGGAGAAACGTGGGGGAGAGGAAGGGTGTTCCGTATTTCCGAAACCCTCTCCCGAGGGCGAGGGTGTCTGTCTTACGGCCGCTGCAGCACCAGCGCCGCCCAGGCGTCGCGGTGGATGCGGTTGACCACCTTGAAGCCGCGCGAAACGTAGGCGGCCTTGACCATCCGTTCCTGAGTGCGCAGCAGGCCCGACAGGATCACCGTACCGCCGGGAACCAGGGCGTTCTTGATGTCCTGGGCCAGGCTGACCAGCGGGCGGGCCAGGATGTTGGCGAACACCAGGTCGTAGGGGGCGTTGTCGGTCACCAGCCGGTTGGACAGGCCCGAGGCGTGGACGAACCGGGCGTTGGCGCGGTTGACCTTGGCGTTCTCCTTGGAGATCCGCACGCTGGGCTTGTCGATGTCGGTGCCGACCGCGATCCTCGATCCAGTCCGCGCGGCAGCGATGGCGAGGAGCCCCGTGCCCGCCCCCACGTCGAGCACCTTGTTGAACTTCCGGGCCTTGATCAGCTTGTCGTAGGCCATCAGGCAGCCGACGGTCGTGCCGTGATGGCCGGTGCCGAACGCCGCGCCCGCTTCGATGCGCAGGTTGACCGTGCTGGCCGGCAGGCGGCCGCGGTCGTGCATGCCGTAGACGAAGAACCGGCCCGCGCGCACCGGCGGCAGGCCCGACAACGCCATGGCCAGCCAGTCGGCGTCGGCCAGGCGCTCACGCACCACCTTCAGCGGATAGCCGGCCAGCACGTCCAGCAGGCCCGCGTCTTCCTCGTCGGTGGTCGGGAAGGCGTCGATGCGCCAGAGGCCCTTGTCCTCGTCCTCTTCGAGGATCGAGTAGGTCGCGCCCTCGAGGCCGGGGTGGTTGTCGATGGCGTCGGCGGCGGCTTCGGCGTCGGCGCGCGCGCCGCGGGCGACGATCTGCTGGGGCGTGTAGTCGGTCATGCCGCTCCAGTAGCCGCCTAAGCGGCGAAAGGCGAGACCGCGCGCTTGCCAAATGTAGGCTGGAACGCCGGGCGGCGAGCCGGCGCGGGCGTCCGGATCTCCGGCGCGGCTTCGGGCGGAGCCAGGCTCCAGGTCAGGGGCGGGGCGGCGAACAGCGGGCGGCGGGCGGCCTTTTCAGGCTGCACGCCCGGCGCCCACACCGGTCCCAACAGCCGCGCCACCGCCGCGCAGGCCAGGGCCCAGGCGATGCCGTTGCGCTCGAGGATGAAGCTCTCGGAGAAGGTGGTCATCAGGAAGATGGCCAGGAACAGGGTCGCCCAATAGCCGTCCTGCACGGCGCGGTGGCGAAACAGCGCGACCAGCAACGATCCGCCCAGCACCAGGGCGCAGAGGCCCACTCCGATCCAGCCCAGCTGGGCCAGGATGTCGAGCCAGCCGTTGTGGGCGGTAGGCACCAGCCAGCCGGTCTCCTTGCGGATCCATTGGGCCGGATGGGACTCCAGCGTCCAGAACACCGCATAGCCGTAGCCGGTCAGCGGATGCTTGGCCGACTGGCGCAGCACGGCGGCCCAGATGTCGGTGCGGCCGGTCAGGGTGGGGTCCTTGCCCAGGGCCTTGAACACCAGTTCTGGCGCCAGCCACATCGTCATCACCGCCACGCCGACCACGGTCACGCCCAGCCAGACCACGATCACCGCCGTGGCCGGCCCGCGGCGCATGGCCGCCAGCAGCATCGAACCGGCCAGGCCCATCAGCAGCACGACCAGCGAGGTCTTGGACTTGGTCATCACGATCAGCGCCGCGCACAGCAGGATCGTGACGACCATCTGCTTGCGCCGGGGCGAGCCGGCCAGGATCGCGGCGATGGCGGCCATGGCGCCGTAGACCATCATCGCGCCCATCTGGTTCTTCTCGTACCAGAGGCCGCGCCAGTCGCCGGCGTTGACGTCGTGATGGACGCCCATCTTGGGATAGACCACCGCCGCCAGTCCGCCGCCGATGGCCAGGAACAGGAAGGTCGTGGCGATGATCTCGGCCATCCGCCGCCCGTCGAAGCTGGCCGCGAAATAGAGGCCGAAGAGGGTGGTGAAGGCCGCGGCCAGGGCTCGGCGGTTGGTCGTGCCCGGGTCCAGCGACCACGAGGCCGAGGCGAACAGCCAGAAGATCAGCAGGCTGAACATGATGGCGGGAAACCAGAACCGCATCACGCGCGGCGCGCGCCAGACGGCCAGGCCCAGGATCAGGCCGTAGACCGGCAGCCACATCAGCCTCAGCAGCGGCATGTCCTCGCCGCCGGCCTGCAGCGGGTCAAGCAGCGGGCCGATGAAGGCGTTGGACAGCATGAACAGCACAAGACCGCAGGCCAGGGCTTCCAGCCTGCGCCAGGCGTCGGGCCGATCGCCGTCCTGTTGTTTTGCGTCCACCACTGCGATCCCTGTCCTGGCGCGAAATGGAACACGCGCCGCGGCCTGGAGCGGTTGGCTGCAAGGGGAAGGCCGTCCTGGGTCTCTAGTAGGCGGCCATGTCGACGGGGGCGGGGGCGTCGGAGGCGTCAGGCGCTTCGATCGCCTCGGGGGCTTCCGGCGGACGCGGCGCATCCTCCGGCAGGCGGGTGTTCAGGATGTCGCCGCTGGTCGACGGCCAGGTTCGTTCGTCCGCCCGCGCCAACTGGACGGGCCGCGCCTGGGGCGTTGGCTCGGTCCACGTGACCGGGACGTATTCGGGGACCTCGTAGGACGCCACGACCACCGGCGGTTCCCGATACTGCTGGGCGCGCAGGAAGTCGGTGCCGATCACGTAGTCGGGAACCTTGCCGCGGGGCCAGGCGATCGGTTCGGCCTGGGCATACGAGCTCTCGGCCGCGAAGGCGGTTTCGGTCTGCGGCGCGGTCTGAGGACCGATCTTCAGGATCAGCCCGCCCGCCAGCCCGATCGTCAAGGCGATGGCGGCGCCGATCAGGGCGGGGCGATGGGGAAGGAGATCTGCGGGGTCCATACCAACAGAAGTGCGTTGGACGGCAAAACGTTCGACCCTGGTCATGCGAATGCTTGCCCGGGCGCGTGACGAGCGCCGAAAACCGGCATCCACTTTCGGCTGTCACGCTTTCCTGGGCGCGCGACGAGCGCCGAAAACCGGCATCCACTTTCGGCTGTCACGCTTTAGGCTGCGACTCGCCGACAGGGAAAATCGACATGCCAAGCCGTCATATGCTCCGCGACCGGGCCTCGGGGGGACATGCGCGAGTCACCTATGTCGAGCTGTTCTTCGACCTGGTGTTCGTGTTCGCGATCACCCAGTTGTCGCACGGCCTGATGGAGCATCCGACGTTGGCGCGGGTGGTCGAGACCGGGCTGCTGCTGATGGCCGTCTGGTGGGCGTGGATCTTCACCGCCTGGGTCACCAACTGGCTGGATCCCGAGCGGAAGCCGGTGCGGATCATGCTGTTCGCGGTGATGGTGGTTGGCATGGTCCTGACCATGTCGATCCCCAAGGCGTTCGGCGAGCGCGGCCTGATCTTCGCCGCGGCCTTCGTGGCGATCCAACTGGGGCGCAGCGTGTTCACGGCCTGGGCCATGCGCGGCCATCCCTTCCAGAGCCGCAACTTCATCCGGATATCCGCCTGGTTCGGGATGTCGGGCGTGTTGTGGATCGCCGGCGGCCTGGCCGAGGACGGCGCGCGCCTGGCGCTCTGGGGCGGGGCGATCATCCTGGAATACATCTCGCCGGCCTTGGGATTCTGGACGCCGGCCCTGGGGCGGGCTCGCGCCGAGGAATGGGACGTCGAGGGCGGCCATCTGGCCGAGCGCTGCGCCCTGTTCACGATCATCGCTCTGGGCGAGTCGATTCTGGTCATGGGAGCGACAACCGCGACCCTGGCTTGGACGCCGATGGTGATCGCCGCCTTCCTGGCCGCCTTCGCCGGCAGCCTGGCCATGTGGTGGATCTATTTCGCGGTCACCGCCGAGGCGGCCAGCGAGGCGATCAGCCGGTCGCGAAACCCCGGACAGGTGGCGCGGATGGCCTACACCTACATCCACCTGCTGCCGATCGCCGGGATCATCGTCACCGCGGTGGCCGACGAATGGACCATCCACCATCCGCTGGGCCATGCCGACCTGAAGACCGTCGCCGCCCTGATCGGCGGACCGCTCCTGTTCCTGCTGGGCGGCCTGCTGTTCAAGCGAGCCGTGTTTCGCCGGTGGTCGCCGTCGCGGGGCATGGGGCTGCTGGCCCTTGTGGCGCTGGCGCCGGTCAGTCCGATGCTCAGTCCGCTGGCGCTGTCGATCGCCACAACGCTGGTGCTGGCGGGGGTGGCGGCCTGGGAGAGCCTGGCCCTGCGTGCCCCGGTCAATCCCTAGACGGTCAGCGCCGCGTTCGTCGCCCGCACCAGACCGTCGATGATCCCCGGCTCGGTCGAGGCGTGGCCCGCGTCCCAGACGATCTCGAACTTGGCTTCCGGCCAGGCCCTGTGCAGCGACCAGGCGCTGTCGAGCGGGGTCACCACGTCGAAACGGCCCTGGACGATCCAGGCCGGGATGTGGCGGATCTTGTCGATGTTCTTCAGGATCCAGCCGTCCTCCTCGAAGAACCCGCCGTTGGTGAAGAAGTGGCACTCGATCCGGGCGAAGGCGATGGCGAAGTCTTCTTCGTTGAACTTCGGGGGCCGGGCTTCGGGGCCTCGAAGCGAGATGGTGTCGCCCTCCCACTGGCTCCACGCTCCGGCCGCCTCGGCCTGGATGCGGCGGTCGGGATGGGTCAGGCGGCGGTGATAGGCGGCCATCAGGTCGCCGCGCTCCTCGACCGGGATCGGGGCCAGGAACCGCTCCCAGGCGTCCGGAAACAGCATCGAGGCGCCGTCCTGGTAGAACCAGCGCAGCTCCTTCTGGGTCAGCAGGAAGATGCCCCGCAGCACCAGGCCCTCGACGCGGTCGGGGTGGGCGATGGCGTAGGCCAGGGCCAGGGTCGAGCCCCATGAGCCGCCGAACACGGTCCACTTCTCGATCCCCAGATGCTCGCGCAGCCGCTCGATGTCGGCGATCAGGCTCCAGGTGGTGTTGTCCTCGAGGCTGGCGTTCGGGCGCGAACGGCCGCAGCCGCGCTGGTCGAACAGGGCCATGCGCCATTTGCTGGGGTCGAAGAACCGCCGCATGGTCGGGTTGACCGCCCCGCCCGGACCGCCGTGCAGGATCACCGCCGGCTTGCCGCGCGGCGCGCCGCATTCCTCGTAATAGATCTCGTGTGGACCATCCGTGCTCAGCCAGCCGAACGAGAAGGGCTCGATGTCGCGAAACAGGCCGCGGCGACCGGTGGCGGACATGGGGGTGGCGGAAGCGTTGCGATCCATGGCGCAACCCTAAACCCGTTTCGGGGGGCGAGGGAACGGCGGGAGGGGTTCATTTCCCCCCTTCGGTCGCGTATCGGACGGGAATGATCGCGCGACTCCTTCCGACCCTGAGCCGGCCGACCCCAGCCCGGTGGCTCGATATCGGTCGCGGCGGTCTCGGCGCCTTGCTGGGCCTTTTGGCCGCCGGTCTGCTCGCCAGGATGATCGCCGGGGGCGCGCCCCTGACCTCGCCCCTGCTGATCGCGCCGATCGGGGCCTCGGCCGTGCTGGTCTTCGCCGTGCCCGCCAGTCCGCTGGCCCAGCCGCATTCGGTGGTGTTCGGCAACGTCCTGTCGGCCCTGGTCGGCATCGCCTGCGCGCAGCTGTTCCATGGCGCGCCGTTCGTCGGCCCTCTGGCGGTGGGCGTGGCCATCGCGGCGATGTCCCTGGCCGGCTGTCTCCACCCGCCCGGCGGCGCCGTGGCCCTGATCTGCGCCCTGGCCGGGCCGGAGCTGACCAAGGCCGGCTGGATGTTCGCGCTCACCCCGGTGGGTCTGGACTCGCTGCTGCTGGTTATCGCCGGCATGGCGTTTCACCGGGTGACCGGACACACCTATCCGCACCGCGCGCCGGTCGCCGCCATCAACCCGCACAAGACCAGCGACGCTCCGCCCGGCGCGCGGGCCGGCTTCACGACCGGCGACCTGGACGCCGCCCTGGCCCAGTACGGCGAACTGCTGGACGTCAGCCGTGACGACCTCGACGCCCTGTTCCGCCAGGTCGAGCTGCGGGCCCACCAGCGGCTGCACGCCCAGATCCTGTGCGGCGACATCATGTCGGTCGACGTCATCGCCGTGGACCCGCAGCAGACCTGCGAAAGCGCGCTGCTCTACATGCAGGAGCACGATCTGCGCACCGCGCCCGTGGTCGACGCCGACCGCAAGGTCCTGGGGCTGGTGCGGCGCGCCGAGCTGCAGGCCAACCGCCGGCGCAAGGTCGAGACGGTGATCGACCCGTTCGTCCACCGCGTGCGCGAGACCACGCCGATCCAGGCCCTGCTGCCCCTGCTGTCGAGCGGCGCGGTGCACGAGGCGGTGGTGGTCGACGCCGACCGCACCCTCAAGGGCATCGTCACCCAGACCGACCTGCTGGCGGTGCTGTATCGCGCTCACGTGGTCGAGGCCATGGCCGGCCAGGGCTAGAGTCCGTCCGCCATCGCAACCCCCACCGCTTTTCCGTATTCTCCCGAGTCATGAACAACCCCGAAGACCTCAGCGACGAAGAGCTGCTGGACATGCTGACCCCGCGCCAGCTGGCCGAGCTGGACCGCGCGATCGCCGAGATGATGGGCCCCGAGGGCCTGGACAAGGTCATCTCCCTGCAGGTGATGGCCCAGCTCTACACCGTGCGCGCCACCGAGCGCGACGAGGTCTCGGCCCTGGCCATGCTGCAGATGGCGGCGGCGATGCGACGTCGCGCGGAGATTTTGGCCGAACAGCAGAGGTAGGAACCGTCCCCAAATTCCGCTCATCCCGGCGAATGCCGGGATGAGCGGGATATTTTAGTTCGGGAACCGCCGCCCCAGCCAGTCGATCAGCAGCGCGTTCACCCGCTCGGGCGCCTCCTGCTGGGTCCAGTGTCCGCTGCCCTCGACCAGCACCTTCTCCAGGTCCGAGATCTGGTCGCCCATGCGGTCGGCCAGGGAAGGCGGCAGCACCACGTCGTGCTCGGCCATGATCATCAGGCAGGGGATCCCGTCGATCCGCGTCGGCAGGTGCTCGGCCCGCTCCCAGTTGCGCACGAAGTTGCGGTACCAGTTGATCCCGCCCGTGAAGCCGGTGCGCTGGAAGGTCTCGACGAAGGTCCTCAATTCCTCGGGTTCGAGAAGCTGGGCGGAGGTGTCGGCGACGTTGAAGCGAGCCAGGCCGTCCTGCAGCGCCAGCGAGCGCCCTCCGGTCTCGCCGCTGGTGAAGGCGGCCTGCACGCCGGTCGGCTTGCGCATGAAATAGCGCATGGTCTTTTCGACGTCGGCGGCCAGCTGGGCGTCGGCCACGCCGGGCTTCTGGAAGTGGACGATGTACATGTCGTCGCCGAACGCGTTGCGGAACGCGGTGATCGGGTCGACCGGCAGGCGCGGCAGGAACGGCGTGTTGACGCCCACCACGCCGGCGGTCCGGTCCGGATGCATCAGCGGCATCTGCCAGACGACCAGGCCGCCCCAATCATGACCGCAGAACACCGCCTTCGGGACGCCCAGGTGGTCCAGCAGCCCGACCAGGTCGCCGGTCAGGTGGGCCATGTCGTAGTCCTCGACCGCGTCGGGCCGGTCGGTCAGGCCGTAGCCGCGTTGGTCGGGAACGATCACCCAGCGGCCGGCCGCCGCCAGGGCCGCGATCTGCCATCGCCAGGAATACGAGAACTCCGGGAAGCCGTGACACAGCACGATCGGGGTGCCGACCCGCGGCCCCGCTTCGTAATAAGCCATGCGGATCCCGTTGATCTGGGCGAACGCGGGCTCGGGCATCGGCGGCGCGAGACGGGTCATGGCGTTTCCTGCTTATGTTATTGGCGATCACCTTGCAGGCGGACGTCCCGCCGGGCAAGGCCGCGATTCGTACGGTCAAGGACTTACCCCTGCGGAAAACAAGCGTAAAAGCGCGGCCATGACCGACAACCCACAGTCCGCGCCCGCCGCCACGCCCTGGCGGCTCGTCCTGATGTTGGGCGCGCTGACCGCCTTCGCGCCGATGTCGATCGACATGTACCTGTCGAGCATGCCGGACATCGGCCGGACCCTGCACGCGGGGGCCGACGACGTTCAGGCCACCCTGGCGGCGTTCTTCGCCGGCATGGCGATCGGCCAGTTCCTGTACGGCCCGGCCTCGGACCGGTTCGGACGCCGGCTTCCCCTGTTGGTGGGCATCGGCATCTATGTGGCAGCCTCGGTGGTCTGCGCGATGGCGTCGTCGATCGAGGTGCTGATCGCCGCCCGTTTCGTCCAGGCCCTCGGCGGCTGCGCGGGGGCGGTGATCGCCCGAGCGGTGGTGCGCGACAAGTTCAACCACGCCGACACGGCCAGGGTGCTGTCGCTGATGACGCTGATCATGGGCCTGGCGCCCGTGCTGGCTCCGCAGTTCGGCGGCGTCGTGCAGTTCTTCGCCGGCTGGCGCGGCGTGTTCTGGACGCTGGCGGTCTTCGGCCTGCTGATCGGCCTGTGGATCGCGCTGAGCCTGGCGGAATCGCGGTCGGAGGCCACGGCGGCCCAGGCGCGCTCCGAGAACCCGTTCCGCGCCTATTTCGCGCTGCTGCGCCAGAAGCGGCTGGTCGGCTACGGCGTGGCTGGGGCCCTGAACGGCGCGACCCTGTTCACCTACATCTCGACCGCGCCGGACCTGGTGATGGGGACCTACGGTCACGCGCCGCTGGTGTTCAACATCATCTTCGCCTTCAACGCCGTGGGCATCATCGGGGCCAGTCAGGTCAACCGCCTGCTGCTGCGCCGCGCCACGCCCGACCAGGTGCTGGTGCGGGCCAGCATCGCCTCGATCCTCGCCGCCTTCCTGCTGGTCGCCGCCGCCTATAGCGGCCTGGGCGGTCAGTTCACCGTCCTGCCGTTGCTGTTCGCGGCGCTGTCGAGCTACGGCCTGATGGCCGGCAACACCATGGCCGGGGCGCTGAGCGTCGATCCCAGCCGGGCGGGCTCGACCTCGGCCCTGATGGGCGGGGCTTCGTTCGGGGCGGGCGCCTTGGCCTCCTGGGTCGGCGGCCTGCTGCACGACGGCACGGCCAGGCCCGTGGCGGCGGTGATGTTCGTCTGTCTGCTGGGGTCGAGCCTGGCGATCTTCCTGCTGGCGGTCCCCAAGGACCGGCGCGGCAAGGCGGCGGCCTAGGTTTCGCGATCCTGGTTGACGCCGCCCGCGCGCCAGGCCAGCAGCAGCCAGCCGGCCAGGAAGCACAGGCCGCCGAACGGCGTGACCATGCCCATGATCCGCGGCGCGCCGAACGCCAGGGCGTACAGCGAGCCCGAGAACAGCACGGTTCCGATCAGGAACAGGGCAGGGGTCGTCAGGCCCGTCTTGCCGCCCGCCTTGCGCACGGCCAGCCAGCCGAAGACCGCCAGGGCGTGGGTCATCTGATAGAGCGAGCCGGTGTGCAGCAGTTCGGCCGCCCGGGCATCCTTGGCGCCGTGCGCCGCGAAGGCGCCGAAGGCGACGGCCAGGAAGCCGCTGAGCGCCGCCAGGCGGACGACGAGCGCCGGGCCGCGCATCACTTGGGCCTGTTGTGCGAGGCCAGGTCGTCCGGCGTGATGTCCAGGAACGACGGCATGGCGGCGTTGTAGGCGTCGGTCTTGTGCAGGTCGATGACCACGCTGCGGTGGCCTTCCCAGACCATGTGCAGGGCGACGTAGAGCACGATGGCCAGGCCGATGAAGCCGATCCAGCGGTGCTTGTGCAGCAGATTGGCGATGGCGGTGGCGGCCAGGCCCATCAGGACGATCGACAGCAACAGGCCGAACACCAGGATGGTCGGATGCTCGCGGGCGGCTCCGGCCACGGCCAGCACGTTGTCCAGCGACATCGAGACGTCGGCGATCAACACCTGCAGGAAGGCCTGCTTGAAGCTCTTGACCGGCCTGGCCTTGGGCTCGGTGGTCGGGTCGTCGTCCAGGCAGGCCATGGCGTCCGTCTGGTCGTGAGTGATCTGCTCGCGCAGTTCGCGCCACATCTTCCAGCACACCCACAGCAGCAGGATGCCGCCGGCCAGCAGAAGGCCGATCACCCCCAGCAACCAGGTGGTGATCAGGGCGAAGCTGATGCGCAGCACCACGGCCGCGCCCAGGCCATAGAGAATGACCTTCTTGCGGTCCTGGGCGGGCAGGCCGCCGGCCGCCAGACCCACGGCCACCGCGTTGTCGCCCGCCAGGACGAGGTCGATCATCAGAACAGAGAGAAAGGCCGCGAACGGACCGTTCAGTCCGCCCACCTGGGCTATGAGCGCGTCAAACATGCGGCCTCAATGCGGCAGGCGGGCGGGTCTGGCAAGCACCCCCTAGTGAGCGTGGGCAAGTTCCTTGTGATCGGCGTGCGCGTGATGCCCGTGGTCATCGTGGTGATCGTCGCCGTGACCATGGTCGTCATGGCCGTGAGCGTGATCGTCGTGGCCATGGGCGTCGTGGTGGTCGCCGGCGTGGGCGTCGGCATGGTCGTGACCGCTGACCGCCAGGGCCGCCGCGCCCGCCGCCGGGGCGACGTGGTGGTCGTCGTGCCCGTGGTCGTCGTGGTGGTCGCCAGCGTGGGCGTCATGGCCATGATCAGCGTGGCCGTGGCCATGATCCTCGTGGCCGCTGAGGTTCAGGACCTTGGGAGCCATCGCCGGCGCGGCGTGGTGGTCGTCGTGGCCGTGAGCGTGGCCGTCGTGAGCATGGTCGTCATGGCCATGATCATCGTGATGGTCAGCTTCGGCGTGGCCATGCCCGTGAGCGTCGTGGCCGTGGTCGTCATGATGGTTGACCGCGCTGGCCACCGCCGCGCCGGCCAGGGCGCCGCCCGCGGCCGCGACCATCGGGTTGACGTAGTTGACCTTGGCGGACGAGAGCGGCGCATCGTGCTCCATCTCGTTGCGGCCGTAGTCGGTCAGGGTGCGGAATTTGCGGCGGCGCTCTTCCCGGGCCTTGGCGGCCGAGGCGTTGCGCGCGATCGCCACCAGGATCAGCAGGGCCAGCAGCACCAGCCCGCCGCCTAGCAGCGACTTGCCCGCCACCTTGCCGACGCCGGGCAGGTCGACTGTCTCGTAGCGGCCCAGGTCCGGCATCGCGAACCCGAGTTTGGGCATGGCGAAGTGGAAGCCCTTGGTCTTTTCCTTCACCGCTTCCTGAAGCGGCGCGACCTGCTTGGCGATCGAGCCCAGCGTGAAGCCCTGGGTCGGCTTGGTTCCGTTCAGCTCGACGCCGAAGTCCGACTTCAGCGGGCCCTTGGCCGCGGGGGTCGGCTTGACCTGCCAGGCGAAGGTCGCCGGCTCGCCGGCCTTGACCACGGCGGTCTGGCGACCGTTCGGGGTGATTTCGTAGCCCTGGCCCTGCAGATCGGCATAGGCGCTGGTCTTCTTGGCCGCCTTGGTCAGGCCCAGCTTGGCGGCTTCCTTCTTGATCAGGTCGCCGAGGGTGGCGGGCAGGGACAGGGTGACCTGGCCCTCCTTGCCCTGGGTCAGGCTTTCGGCCGTGGCCAGGGTCGCGCCCTTGGTGGCTTCCGGCGCGACGGCGGCCTGCAGCTTCTCCAGCTTGGTCATCGGCTTGGCCGGGACGGGCTTGGCGGCCGCGACCGGCGCGACGACCGGCTTGGCGGCGACCACCGGCTTCACCGGGGCGGGCGCGGACGCGACGACAGGCTTGGCCGTGGCGACCGGAGCGGGCGCGGCGTGGGCCCGGCGGACCGGCGCGGCGACGGCGCGCGGCGCATAGCGCACGGAACGATGGGTCGCCTTGGGATTGGCGATCGGCTCCATGGCGGTGACCCACGTGCCGTCGGCGCGCCGCCAGGTCTTCAGATTCGGATTGGAGCTGAAGGCGGGCGCCGATGCGGGCGCCGGAGCCGGCGTCGCGGCCGGCGCGGGCCCGCCCAGCAGGCCGTCGGCCGGCGTGGCCTCGGCGGCGGGCGGCGCGCCCATCAGTTCCGGCGTCTGAGCGGCGCCATAGCCTGGCGCGGCCGCGGCGGGCGGCGCCTCGACGGGCTCGCGCGCGCCGCAGCCGGCGATCACCAAAACGCCCACCGCGCAGCCGGCCAGAGCCGTCAAACGGACTTTGTTATGCAACATCGGGTCCCCCGATCCCATGTCTAAACTCTCCGCCAAGCAGTGCTCGCGGTCTTCAAGCTTGAGAGAACCACGTCATCGCGACGAAATCAAAACGGTTAAGAGAGATTCACGAACCGATTTCATCCCTGGAGCGAAATTTCGACGCTTCATAGAGCGCCACAGCCGCCGCGGCGGACACATTCAGGCTTTCGAAGCCCCCCGGCATGGCAATTTTTCCCATGACGTCACAGTGTTCGGCCACCAGCCGGCGCACGCCTTCGCCTTCCGAGCCCAGCACCAGGACCGTCGGGCGGTCGTCCAGCACCTGGTCGAGGGTCTGTTCGGCCTCGCCGGCCAGGGCCACGGCCCGCCAGCCCAGGTCGGCCAGCTCCTCCAGGGCCCGGGACAGATTGACCACGCGCGCGTAGGGGATCTTGTCGACGGCGCCGACGGCGGTCTTGGCCAGCACGCCGGTCAGGGCCGGGGCGTGGCGGTCCTGCAGAATCATTCCCCTGGCCCCGAAGGCGGCGGCCGATCGGAAGATCGCGCCGATGTTCTGCGGGTCGGTGATCTGGTCCAGCATCACCAGCAGGCCCTGGGCCGGCGTTCCCAGGTCGTGGACGCTGAGGGCCTCGGGTTCGTCGATCTTCAGGGCGATCCCCTGATGCACCGCGCCGGCCGGCAGCTGACGGGCGATGTCGGGGCCCTCCATGATCTGCAGGAAGGGCGCGCGGCTCAGATTCGGCGCGAGTCGCTTGGCGCGATCCGGGGTGGCCAGAAGACGTTTCGGAACGGGCCTGGCGGGGTTGGAAAGCGCGGCCTCGACGGCGTGAGTCCCCCAGATCCAGTCCTTGGCGTCGCCCTGACCTTTAGAAAACTTGTTGTTTTCCCGAGGCTTGGAACGAAAATCACGTCCGGGCGAAGAAGGCTTTTTCCGGTCGTTGCGTTCGGAATGAGAGGACACTATAAGACGCGCTCCGATTTGGGGCCCTGAGGGTTTCCAAGAGCCAGGGCGGCGCTGCTTTAGCATCGTCTCACAGGTCTCGAGGAAGCTTTTGTTCCTTTTTCGTGACGGGCGGTCCGCCGCCGGTTTCGAGGAAGGAAAGGCCGCTTTGAAGGAACTCTGTCGCGCGCTGGGGGAATGTCCCGAGTGGCAAAGGGGGGGGACTGTAAATCCCCTGGCGTACGCCTTCGCAGGTTCGAGTCCTGCTTCCCCCACCACGCGCGACAAGAGCTCCCAAGAAGCCTGGACCCCAAAGAAGCCAGACCGGGAGCCGATCGCGACCCCGCTAGCTTGGCGGGTATAGCACAATGGTAGTGCAGCAGCCTTCCAAGCTGAGGATGCGGGTTCGATTCCCGCTACCCGCTCCAGCTCCCAACACATATTTCCCAGAAACAAGCCCGCCGGCGCGAAGGTAGAGACGATGGCCAAGGAAAAGTTCGAACGTAACAAGCCGCACTGCAACATCGGCACGATTGGTCACGTTGACCATGGCAAGACGACGTTGACGGCGGCGATCACCATCATTCTGGCCAAGACCGGCGGCGCGACGGCGAAGAACTACGCCGACATCGACGCCGCGCCGGAAGAAAAGGCCCGCGAACACATATTTCCCAGAAACAAGCCCGCCGGCGCGAAGGTAGAGACGATGGCCAAGGAAAAGTTCGAACGTAACAAGCCGCACTGCAACATCGGCACGATTGGTCACGTTGACCATGGCAAGACGACGTTGACGGCGGCGATCACCATCATTCTGGCCAAGACCGGCGGCGCSACGGCGAAGAACTACGCCGACATCGACGCCGCGCCGGAAGAAAAGGCCCGCGGCATCACGATCAACACCGCGCACGTGGAATATGAGACGGCGGCCCGTCACTACGCCCACGTCGACTGCCCCGGCCACGCCGACTATGTGAAGAACATGATCACCGGCGCGGCGCAGATGGACGGCGCGATCCTGGTGGTTTCGGCCGCCGACGGCCCGATGCCSCAGACCCGCGAGCACATCCTGCTGGCCCGTCAGGTCGGCGTGCCGGCCCTGGTCGTCTACATGAACAAGGTCGACCTGGTCGACGACGAAGAGCTGCTGGAGCTGGTCGAGATGGAAGTGCGCGAGCTGCTCAGCTCGTACGACTTCCCGGGCGACGACATTCCGATCACCAAGGGCTCGGCCAAGGTSGCCATCGACGGCGGCGACCCGAAGATCGGCGAGGAGTCGATCCTGGCGCTGATGAAGACGGTCGACGAGTACATCCCGCARCCGGCYCGTCCGCTGGACCTGCCGTTCCTGATGCCGGTCGAGGACGTGTTCTCGATCTCGGGCCGCGGCACCGTGGTCACCGGCCGCGTCGAAAAGGGCATCGTCAAGGTCGGCGAGGAAGTCGAGATCGTCGGCATCCGTCCGGTCCAGAAGACCACCTGCACGGGCGTGGAAATGTTCCGCAAGCTGCTGGACCAGGGCCAGGCCGGCGACAACGTCGGCGTGCTGCTGCGCGGCACCAAGCGTGAAGACGTCGAGCGCGGCCAAGTGCTGTGCAAGCCCGGYTCGATCACCCCGCACACCAAGTTCGTGGCCGAGGCCTACATCCTGACCAAGGAAGAAGGCGGCCGTCACACCCCGTTCTTCACCAACTACCGTCCGCAGTTCTACTTCCGCACCACGGACGTGACCGGGATCATCAAGCTGCGCGAAGGCGTGGAAATGATCATGCCGGGCGACAACGCCGAGCTGGACGTCGAGCTGATCACCCCGATCGCCATGGACCAAGGCCTGCGCTTCGCCATCCGCGAAGGCGGCCGCAC
>NZ_LMFD01000008.1:0-1644 GCF_001427165.1 Caulobacter sp. Root487D2Y | reverse complement strand
GAATTCCGTGTCAAACCGTTTTTTACAAAACCGTCCGAACCAATCCGCCAAATCCGCCCGAAAGCAAACCCAGCAAACCGAAGCGACCTTCTAGTCAAGGCCGCCAATCAAGTCAAGAAAGAAATCCGAAGATTAACCACCTAGACTTGGAGAGGACCCGGTCGAATTCTTTCGAACTCTTTCAAGATCCTCAGGAGCCGCGCTTTCTAATGAAAGCCTAGCTCCGCGTCAATCTCGAATTCCGCTGAATTCCAGCACAACATCGAAACTGAACACCTCGCTGAACCTCGGAATTCTTATCGAACTCTTCGCTTCCGTGAGGAGCGGCGCTTCTATTGAAGCGCCACCTCAGAGTCAACCGTCTCGTTTTTCCATCCTCCCAAAGGGCCGAAGCCGCAACGAAGAGACAAAAAGGGATCCTTGGGCCGCCGAGGCTGCCCGCCTGGATCCACCACCGAGTCGATTGGAGCGCGGAAACTAACGAAGCCAGCCGAAGAAAGCAAGAGCCTTGAGGCCCCCGCCCCTGCGGCGCGATCGCGTTTCCGAGCGAGCGGCCGATATAGGCGTGTGACGACGCGGTGACAACCCCTCTCCGGTTGAATCCCGATCTGACAGCTGGGGCTTTGGTGGCTTGGGCTTCTGGCGGCCGGGCTTTGGCGGGTCGGCGCGCCCTTCCGTCGTCGTCGCCGGCCTCGTGTACGACCGTCGCGGAGAATCACCCCCTCCCACGCCGTGACCCTGGGGGCGGCTGACCAGGAACGCTTGCCGCGATCGACACCGATCCCGGTGCTCGAGCGTCCGTCCGAGAGAGTATGAAGGCTAATCGACCGCGCGCCGGCGCGATGAGCGAAGGACGCTCCCGTCGGCGCCAGAATTGTTCGCCGATTCCACGAGGCCCGCCGGCGAGACCTGGCTCCGTCGTCGAGAAGCGGCGGGTCCTGATCGGCGTGAGGCCACGCCGGCCCGGACAGGAACCGATACGATTCGCCGCGCGACGGGCGGGATCCAGGCGTCTCGTGGGCTGGGCGACACGCGATATCGAGGCGTCCCAAGGCCGCGGCCCTCGGGCCGCCCGGCCGCTTCTCCTTCGATCGCGGCCTTTGCGATAGAGGGACGAAGGCCGACTTCTCGCCTTCGATTCGGAAAACCCGCCCAGGACCTGGCGCGCCAAGGCCAATCGAGCCCGCGGCCTGGTAGCGTCGACGACGGACCAGAGCGATTCTCGACCTTGGCGGGTCGTCGAACCGACGAAAAGCGCGATCGGCTCCGGGAGACGGCCTCGAGCGCCGTCGCCGCGAGGCGCTCGCGACCTTCGAGTGTCGCGATCCTCGATTCTCAGGGAGATCCGGGGAGGAAAGTCGCCACGCGCGGCCAGGCGGAGCTCGACGAAGAACTCGCCCGCGTTCGTTGTTGGAGGCCTTTGGGCGTCACCCTGCGCCGGCCAGGAGGCTCGACGTTCGTCGACCGCGGCCAGGCTGGGCCTTCGCGCAGCCGCGGCGCCGAAGGCTCAAACGAAAATGGCCTCCCGAAGGAGGCCATTCTTGATCTTGGGTGCGGGGACAGGATTTGAACCTGTGACCTTCAGGTTATGAGCCTGACGAGCTACCGGGCTGCTCCACCCCGCGGCGAAGAGGGTAGTGATTT
>NZ_LMFD01000007.1:0-27710 GCF_001427165.1 Caulobacter sp. Root487D2Y | reverse complement strand
CTTCAGATTTCTGGTGATCTGCGGGCCGAACTTGATCGTCCAGCAGCGGATCGTCTCATAGCTCACTTCGATCCCGCGTTGGGCCAGCAGGTCCTCGACGTCGCGCAAACTCAGGGTGAAGCGGAAATAGAGCCACACCGCGTAATGGGTGAGGTCTGGCGGGAACCGGTGGCGCTTGAAGGACAGAGCGCGCATCGTGCGCCTCTGCCGTTCCGAGCGAACCGTGTCCAGCCCTGGAGTCCCAGGGGCGCGCGGTTAAGCTGACAACACCGTCTGGTTGTCGGAGCGGCGCCTACCGCGGTGGCTCGATCGGATAGGGCGTCGGCAAGGCCTCGCCCTTTGGCCCAAAGCGTTGCGCCCCCAGCGGCGGCGTCCCTGCGGTTGGTGTCGCAAGGCCGGGTCCAGCCGGGCTAGGGGGCGTTCGTTGAGAGGGCGGAGAACTAGGGCGCGCGGGACTGGAGGGCGTCGGCAAGCTGGGGCTCTCGGAGGCAGGCAGCGGGATCGTCGCGGTCAATCCAGTAGCCTCTAAGGTCGACTGAAGAGAAGCCTCAACTGGCGATGCGGCGCTCGATTGCGCCGCCGCCATAGGGAAGGCGTTCTCGCCCGTCGATTTGCCGGCCATCGATCTGAGCGCCGCACCGCTGACAATCTGCTGCATGTAGGCGCCGTCAGGAGCGATCCCGATCAGGTCGGCCTTAAGGTCGCCATCGACGTCTCCGACGAGGCGCGGCTGGATCGACTGCGGCCCCCAACCCATCCCCGGAACAAATCGCGTGGGATAACTCTGCCAGGCCGCAAAGGCGCCGTTGGACTGCCCGGCCGAGACGTAGACGTAGTTGCTGCCAAAACCGACGACATCCGCCAAGCCATCACCCGTCACGTCTCGTACATAGCGCGGGTAGGTATCGAAATCTGTCCATCCCCCGGTTGCCTGGCCAAAGCCGGCGATGGCCTTAAAGGCTGCAGCGAACGTGCCGTTGCCCAATCCCAAGGCCACATAGACGCCATCGGACGCAAAGCCGACCAGGTCGCCGTAGGTGTCGCCATTCACGTCGGCCAGGGCGCGAGGCGTCAGGTTCTGGCTCGTCCAGCCCTGCGACGCGGTAAATTGGGTGCTGGCGAGGATCTGCGCATTAAAGCCGCCTGTCGCGTTGCCCAGGGCGACCCATACGGAATCGTTGGCGATTCCGATGATGTCGGCGCGTCCATCATGATTGAGGTCCGCCAGGAAACGGGGAACGGTTTCCTGACTTGCCCAGCCGCTGTTCACGCCAAAGCCGCTTGTGGCCTTGTAGGGGGTGGCGAATGCGCCGTTAGCTTGACCTAGGCCAACATAAACGCCGTCGCCTGCAAAACCGACAAGGTCGGCGTAGCTGTCAGCATTTACCTTCGCGGCCGTCCGAGGGTAGGTCGTGTTGTTTGCCCAACTGGCGGCGGGCGTCATGCTGGCCGTCGCGGTGACCGGATAGGAGAAGACACCGTTGGTTTGGCCGAATGCAACGTAAACGCTGCTTCCCCCAATGCCGATCAGATCGTCATCGCCGTCGCCATTCACATCGGCCATGAAGCGTGGATTGACGTTCTGGCCCGCCCAGTTGCCGGACGCGGCGCTGGACCCGAAGTAGGGGCTGGCCCAGATCGCGAACGGGCGTGTGACGACTACAACCCCGGTGCGATTTGCCGCAGCGTCATAGGTGTAAGATTCGATCTCATTCACCCTAGAGACCGAACTTAGCTGTCCCTGAGCATCGTACGTATAGTCGATTTTTGCCTGAGCTTGCACCGCGGTCGCTGCCGCGGCGGTCGCCAGCGCCATCAAGGACAAAAAGCATAACCGTATTGGCGGGGCCACTACAGGCACCTCAAGCCAAAGCTGCGGCGTGAAGACGCGGCAATCGTGCTCATTCTACGCATAGTCGCGTCGATCCTTCGTGAATGGCTCAAGCTTGACCATATCTATGCGCGGAACGCCCTGCCCGGTGCAATGGGTTGAGGAGACATTTCCCAATCGGCTTGACCGCCGAGCCGTTCGGTCGCTCGGCTAATTCCAGCGCCGCCTTTAGGAACCGGCTTAGTTCAACGCCGCCTGACCCAGCTCGGTCACCCCCGCCAGCAGCATTGTCAGGTTAACCCGCCTAGCCTCGATATGCCCAACCGTGTCCAGCTCAGGCGCTCACGGCTTGGCTCCAAGCACGCATGGCTTCGCCTCGAAACTGGCGCAGGGTCTGGCGGCGGATCAGATGGGGCTGAGCGTAGAATGTGTTGTAGACCGCCGCATGGGTGGTGAGGAACCGCTGGGCCGAGGCTTGGGACTTGAACCCCTGCATCTTTCGCTCGCGTCTTCGGATGGGCAGGTGCGAGTTTTCGGCGCGGTTGTTTTCCCGCAAGCGACCTGGGCGGTGAAGGTCGATCAGGTCCAGACCCTTCAGCGCCGCAACGTATGAACCGAGCCCGTCGGTCGTGATCGAGACCGGATCAACCGGNAAGCGACCTGGGCGGTGAAGGTCGATCAGGTCCAGACCCTTCAGCGCCGCAACGTATGAACCGAGCCCGTCGGTCGTGATCGAGACCGGATCAACCGGCTGGTTGCGCAGCAGGCGTCTGAGTAGTTTTAGGGCCGCGTTCGTATCGCGTCGGCGCTGCACGAGCAAATCGAGAACCTCGCCCTCGTCATCGACAGCGCGCCATAGGTACATGCGCCTTCCGCCGACGTTGCAGACCATTTCGTCCAGATGCCAGCGCGGCGACGGCGCGGGCCGGAGGCGCTTCAGATTTCTGGYGATCTGCGGGCCGAACTTGATCGTCCAGCAGCGGATCGTCTCATAGCTCACTTCGATCCCGCGTTGGGCCAGCAGGTCCTCGACGTCGCGCAAACTCAGGGTGAAGCGGAAATAGAGCCACACCGCGTAATGGGCTTCAGATTTCTGGTGATCTGCGGGCCGAACTTGATCGTCCAGCAGCGGATCGTCTCATAGCTCACTTCGATCCCGCGTTGGGCCAGCAGGTCCTCGACGTCGCGCAAACTCAGGGTGAAGCGGAAATAGAGCCACACCGCGTAATGGATGACGTCTGGCGGGAACCGGTGGCGCTTGAAGGACAGAGCACGCATCGTGCGCCTCTGCCGTTCCGAGCGAACCGTGTCCAGCCCTGGAGTCCCAGGGGCGCGCGGTTAAGCTGACAACACCAATCTCAGTTATCGGCGCGCTCTCCACACATCATAAGACGCACTCAAGAACCACAACAACATAGAGGCGCATATCGCTAAAATCGAAGCATCCATACTTAAAATATTGTGCTCACGAAGCCCTGAGAACATTCCCGGCATCAGCAAAAATATCGTCCTCGGAAGCGAAATCCAGCCGTATTTCTTGTAGAAACTATCCAAACCTTCCCCATTACCCCAAGGAAAAATTGCCCCCCCATAGGTCCGCATAAAAAACGGAAGGGCTCTATCAAGGAAGACCATAAATAGGAAAACAAATATAAATTCCATTGATCACCTAATTACAGGAAAGCATGGCCGAAACGACCTGACCATGAATTCCGGCCACCGCTTTATACTTCCAAGCCGCATCAATTGCCAGATTTGCGACTGATTTTTCGACCGCTCTACCTGCACCAAAGCCTATAACCTGCCCTGCGGCAGTCATGGCCGCATTGCCCTTACGGCCGATATTCCAATTAATAACAGCCGAGGCTCCACCTGCTGCAAGCGACACACCCTCAGCAGTCGCCGCGATGGCGCCAAAGGCCAGGCCGCCGAAAACCGTCTCCGAAGTCAAAGCTGCCGCCCCTAATGCGCCAAGCGCGACGACGGATGAATTTGTGCTGATATCGTCCAGAACATCAGCAGCCTTACCCCAGTCATCGGTCGCGGTTTTACATTCGAAATTTGGGCTTGGTGCCTGTTGGGGTTTGGGGGCTGAGAGCCTCGGCGGCGCTCGGTCCTCTCCCGCGCTGCGATACGTCGTCTTGCAATAGCCGCCAGACACGCCTTTCCCTTCGGCGGAATATTCTCCACAACTCGTCTCCGCGATCCACGCCGTCGTCCCCGTAGGATCTCTGAAATTCAGCGGATCATTGTGGACATAGGCGTACCAGTTGAGGCCATTGCGATAGCCGATGGGGTCGGTTTGKAGAGACAGATCCCTCCGACGTGGCCCTGCCGTAGATCGGGCGATTTTCCCTTATGCCACCTGGCTTTGCGGCGGCTCACACGGGTGAGTTATGCCCGGAGCGCCGTTTTGGCCCTTGAGGCGGTTTTGGCGGCGCGGATGACCCTGCACGGGCGCACGCGGATTCGATTTTCAAAGACCTTGGCCATGAGCTTTCGCACGCCCTGGCGGGCGCGGGAAGAGGCTGGCTGAGAGGGTGATGGGGCGGGCGGTCAGGCCTGGTCGTCGGACGCGGAGCTTGTGGCCAGCGCCGCGCGGACGGCGGCCAGTTGATCGGTCTGGAGGCGCGCCCCCGGATGGGTGGCGGCGTGGACGTCGGACAGCTTGCCGATCGCCACGCGGGTGTAGATCTGGGTCGTGTTCAGGCTCTCGTGGCCCAGCAGCTCCTGGATGAACCGGATGTCGGCCCCGCCCTCCAGCATCAAGGTCGCCGCCGTGTGGCGGAAGAGATGGCAGGACCCGCCCTTGCCCAGCTCGGCCGCACGCACATAGCCGCTGATCTTGTCGGAGAGCTTCTTGGGGGCGATGGCCTGGCCGCTGCTGGTCAGGAACAGGATGTCGGGATCACGCCCGACCACCAGGTGCGGCCGGGCCTTCTCCAGATAGACCTCCACCCAGGCCCTGGCGCGGGCGCCCAGGGGCACGATGCGATCTTTCCGGCCCTTGCCCTGCCGGACGGCCACCAAGGCCCTGCCGTGGTCGATGTCGTGCAGGGCCAGCCGGGTCAGCTCGGTGCGGCGGATGGCCGTGGCGTACAGCACCTCCAGCATCGCCCGGTCGCGCAGACCCATGGGGTCGGTCAGGTCCGGCAGGGCCAGAACCGCCTCGGTCTCGTCGGCCGTCAGCGTCGTGGCCGGCAGGCGCCGCTCCACCTTCGGCAGCTTCAAGGCGGCGGCCGGATCGGCGACGATGTGGTTTTCGGCCGCCAGCCAGGCGAAGAAGCCCTTGATCCGCGACAGCCGCCCGGCCTGCACCTGGAAGGTCAGCGGCCCGCCGTCGGCCCGGCGATACTGGTGCAGATGGCGGCGATAGCGCTCCAGGATCGGCTTGGTGACGTCGCGCGGCTCGGCGATCGACCGCTCATGGCACCACAGGATGAAGGTCGCCAGATCCCGGCCGCGCTGGGTGATGGTCTCGGCCGCATAGTTGCTGGTCGCCAGGTCGGCCAGGTAGCGCCGCCGGAACGCCGCCAGGCTGTCGCGGTCGTTCTCCCCGGGTAGCGGCGCGGATTTGACGCCGCGCATCAGGCCCGCCCGGCCACGGCCTGCGGGTACGTGTAGGACCCCGCGCCGTTCGCCGCCCCTGGATGCGCCTGCGCGGCCTCGTCGGCGTCATCCTGCACGGCGAGCCTGACCACGCTGGGTTTGGCGAGGATTTCACCAGGCCGACCAGGGGCCGACACCACCCCGACCGCGCCCCGACCGAGGGCCGCCCGCTGGCCTTCCAGCCCCGCCCGGTTGTCGTCGTACTCACGGTTTCGGGCCTGGCTCGGGGCCTTCAAGGCCTCGATGTCGATCAGGCCCATGACGAACGGCTCGCCGGCCTCGCCCTCGCGCGCCCAGGCCAGCTCGTAGACGAACCGGCCGGCGTCGCGGCGCAGCAGCAGATATTCCAGCTCCTCCAGCCGCCCCAGGTGGACCTTGGCCTGGGTGTCGCCCCAGCCGGTCGCCTCGCGGACCTCGCGCCGGGTGAACCGCACTTCCTGCGGCTTGATCCCGGCCGCCTGGGCCCGCGCCTCGACCATCTGACGCACCAAGCCCAGAAGCCGGCGGGTCTGCGGCGGCAGCTCGTCCAGCGTCACCCCCAGCACCGCGTGGGCCAGGTGGTTTGCGGCGGCGATGTCGTTGAGCGTCGCCTCGACGTAATCGACCACCTCGCGACCCGGGCGCACAAGCTGGCGGATCGGCCGTTGGTGCTGGTGCAGCAGGGCGATGGCCCGGATCAGCCCCAGATATTTGCGATGGTCGCGCCGGGTGCGGGTCTTGTCGTCCAGGAAGGTCAGTTGCTCGGCGTAGGGATTCACGACCTTCAGCGGCCGAAGAAGCCGCTGGGCGTCCTGGTGCAGGGCCACGATCGCGGCGCGGTCCTCGCCGGCCGCCAGCCCTTCAAGGGTCTCCTCGAACCGCTGGCGATCCTGGATGGCCCTCGTCTGCTCGCGGCTTTCGTCAATGGTCAGGACCAGGCAGCGGTTCTTCAGCTCTTCGTCCAGATCAATGGCCGTGGTGGTCATCATCAGGGCCACCGGCCCCTCCACCGTATAGGTCTGGGTGACCAGTTTGCCGCTGGCCGGGTCCTTGCCCGTCGAGGCGATCGTCAGGGTTCCCTGGCTCTGCAGAAGCTTCAAGGCGTAGGAGGCGTGGCGCGCGCCTTCCTCCTCGGCGATGGCCAGGGCCTTGTGCTTGAGGTCCCCCTGGCCAAGGTAGAACAGGCTCTGGCCGGTCATCGCCGAGTAGGCCACCGTCTCTTCCGGCGGGGCCAGGGCCCGCACCGCGTCCATCAAGGCGCTCTTGCCCGCCGCGCTGGTCGACTGGATCAGCACCGCCAGCGGCTTCTCCAGCTTGCGGCTGATCACCGCCAGATACGCCACCAGGGCGTTGCAGGCCTCGCCGACCACGCCGCTGGCCGCCACGTCGGCGGCGATCTGGTCCAGCAGGTTCGGCGACCTCAGCAGCGCCAGGGCGGCGGTTTCGCGCTCGGGCGTCAGCACTGGCGCGGCGGGACCGGAGGTTTCGGCCTTGGTCGCCAGGGCGCGCTCCTCCTGCATGGCCTCGAGCTTCAGCAGGATCTGGCCCAGGTCCCGCTTGACCGCCTCGGGCGCCATGTCGATCTCCGCCGCCGCCTCGGCCGCGAACGATCCCCGGCTGCGGGCGCTCAGCAAGTCCAGGCTATCGACGTGGAAGGCTTGGCCGCGCCGGACCAGCAAGTTGATCTTCAAGGCCTCCAGCGAGACGTTGCGCTCCAGCCCGCGCACCCGCCAAGCCCGGTCGCCCAAGGCGATCGTCACGTCCCGCTCGCCAACCAGAGCCTCGATCGCCGGCGACGGCCCCGGCGGGATCGGCCCGGCATGGCTCGGCTGATCCGCCACTTCCATCTTAGCGGCTAAGAGAAGATCGGGACCGGGCGCAGCCTCCACCGGCTCGCCCAGGATCACGCCGTCCTCGTCGATCACGACGTGTCGGGCCGTCCCACCGGCCATCCATTCGGCCGATCGCAGCAAGGCGCCCAGGCTGGCGCCGGCCGGGGTCACGGCCAAGGCGTAGGCGTTGGCGTCCATGCCTTTGGGGAAGTTGACCCGATAGGCCCCGATTCCGGCCGCCGCCAGCCGCTCGGCCACGGCCACGGCGCCCTTGTCGCCGGCCGCGTCGCGGTCGAAGGCGATCAGCACGCGCTTGACCCCGGCCTCGACCAGGGCGGCCAGGATCTCGTCAGTGAAGCCGCCGGCCCCGTAGGCGCTGGTCACGTGGCGATGGCCGGCGCACCAGAACGTCAGGGCGTCGATCAGGGCCTCGGCCAAGATCACCTCGTCAGCGCCCATGATGCCGGCGCGATTGAAGACCCCGCGATGCGGCCCCGGCAGGTACAGGTGCTCGGCCGTGCCCGCCCGAAGGTCGCCGCGGATCTTGCGGCCGTAGAGGTTGGCCACCGTGCCTCCGCCCGTGGCGGCGTCCACGGCGTGCGTCGGGACCACCAAGGATCCGCGCAGGTGTTCGTGGCCGCTTTCGCGCAGCACGCCCAGCGCCTGGAGCCGCCCCCGGACCTCCGCCCCGGCCTTCCGGTTGGCCTGCGGCAGGCGATAGCCCAGGGTCCGGTCGGCGTAGCCCAGGCCGAAGGTGTCGATCAGATCGGGATGGGTCAGGCCCCGGCGCTCCAGATAGGCCAAGGCCTCGGGCGTGGTCTTCAGCGCTGCGTGGTAGAAGCCGGCGACCTCGCCCAGCAGCGCCGCGTCCTCAGCCGGCGTCGCCAACGGCGCCAGCTTGGCGACCGTGGAGCGGGTCTTGGCCGGGGCCTCGCCGCTCGGCGCGTAGTCGCCCTTCAGCAGCTCGACGGCGTGGCGGAAGCTGACCGCCTCGCGGCGCATCACCCAGGCGATCGGATCGCCGCCCACGTCGCAGGCCCCAAAGCACCGCCACAGGTTCTTGTCCGGACTGATCACCAGCGACGGGGTTTTGTCGTCGTGGAACGGGCAGCGGCCGACATGGTCGGCGCCGCGCTTTTCCAGCTTCACCCCGGAGGCCGCGACGATCCCCACCAGGTCTGATTCCACCTTCAGCCGCTCGATCTCGCTGTCGGGGATACGGGCCATCGGCGGGGTTTCCCTAAAAACCTGTCAAGTGGGTTTTGAGTAAAATAACTCCCTTTCGTGATACTCCCATCGGGAGTAACGTCAAGCGTGTCTCTAAAAAACAGGGGGTATAGCGATGGCCGTAACCGAACGGGTTTTGGCCGCCATGAACACCAAGGACGAAGGCTTCTTCAAAGCCCTCGGCGCACGCATCGCCCAGATCCGCAAGGATCGGGGCCTGACCCAGCAGCAGGTCGCCGATCACCTCGGTGTCGCCCAGCAGACCCTCGCCCACTATGAGGTCGGCCGCGCGCGTATCGCCGCATCCCTGCTCCCGCCCCTGGCGGAGATCCTGGACGTGTCGATCGAGGAGATCCTGACTGGCCAGCCCGTGTACCGGGCCGCCGGGAAGCGCGGCCCGACCTCGCGGCTTCAGCAGCAGGTCGAGGCCATCAGCCAACTCCCCAAGGCCAAGCAACGGCTCTTGGTCGAGATGCTCGACGCCGTCCTGGCCCATCCGGCGACCTGACGCCTTCGCCGCCGCCCTCCGGGGCCTGGCGGTCACATCGCAGCGCCCGCCCCCAGGATCGGCTCTCAGCCGCTCCTTAAGCCGGCTGCTTGCCTATCTAAAAGACCTCCCACACCATCAAGCGATCCAGGAGACGGCCCATGATCGATCCGATCCTCAGCAACCTCGCCCAGGTCGCCGCCGGCGCCGCCATGGCCACGATCGCCGTCTTCGTCCTGCGCGCCATGCTGCTGGCCATCGACGCCCGCCTACAGGCTGACCGGCCGTCCTGATATTGGTTGCCGTCCGCCTCGCAGAGCCCGCCGAGCACCGCGAGCAAGGGACCGTATTGTTGGCCAACAATGCCTATCTTGCCTCCGAAGCTCAGGCCCACTTTGGACCAGGAATGGACCACGGCCCCGGATCGCGCCTTTGGTCCATCTGTCGTCCAAAGTCGTCCATGCGTGGTCCATCCCAGCCCCTCACGGCCCGGCCTGACGCCTGGCCACCCAGCTCCAGGATTTGCCCCCATGCACCAGATCCCCGACCGCACCGGCCCCGACCCTCGGCGCGTGGTCTCCCTCGCCACCATCAGCGACGAGGACGCCGCCGAGTTCCTGGAGGCCGTGGAGGCCTATTACGAGGAAGGCCGGCAACGCCACTTCCAGCGCGCCCGGCGCGCCAGGGCCCTGATCGCCGCCAGGACCACCACGGCCGGCTGAGCCGCGCCTACCTTGGTATGACACCTAACCGGCTGTTTTCGCTCGATAACCGGTATCCGGCAAAAAATGCCATACCAAGGTATGACACCGTTTTCAAAATATTGCCGAGGCTTTTCAACGCACTAGCTGAACCGCAGGTGTGCGTGACGTGCCCTTCCTTCCTGCCCCTATTTGGCGGGCTCGTTTCGGAGGGCTTGGCGGGTTTTGATATCACCGCCCAAGGCGGTCTTCCGGCACGGGAGCAACCCCCTCGGGTTGGGGCGCCGCGATCGGCTAGCGGATGGACGACCTCAGCCGGATCAGCCGGCGACGAAGACCACGATGGCCAGGCCCACCGTGGCGGTCGCAAGCAGGATCAGGACAACGGTCCATCGCGCGGCCGATCGCCACCGTTTGGGCCTCGATGGCGGCGACGAGACGGTCACCAGGTTGGGGCGTGGTCTGCGACATAGGAAGGCTCTTTCAAATTCAAACGCGGATCGCCAAAACAGCGCAGACGCAGCCTCTACTCCCTTTCGTCAGAGAAGCCGCTCTACTCTAACCTCTACGCCCAAAAAGTCTTACCAGAACGCCAATGACCAGGCCGAGAGCCGCAAGGAACACTCCATACCTAAAGTATAATTCCACATCTACTGAGTGCCCTCTCGGCCGGATAGCGGTCAATATCATGTAAATGCCGCCACCGAACATTGCTATAGACAAATAAGATGAAATTATGGCCACCGGATGCCAAGACGAAAGCTCACCATCATTCAACAGAAAGCGAGACCGCCGATTTTTCGCCGAGAACTCTTGAATAATCGGAACGAGATTGATCGCAAAAACGCCTAGTGCAGAAACTTGCACAACTATGGACCACGGCCCCGGCGCGAGCCCGCCAGCCCAGAAACCAACTATCCCGGACGCTAGCAAAAGAAATATTCTAACGAAAATCAATTACTTAGCTCCACACTTCTTCGCCACCGCGCTGCCTTTATTAATACGATCCGAGGCCTCACCAGCGACAGCATCTCCGCCATTCCGCAAAGCGTCAGCGGCTTCATTGGCGAACTTGCCGCCAGCATATACCGGTCCGAGCGCTGCACCGAGAATCTGGGAACTGACATTTGTAGCAAGCGGGCCGTAGTCACCGGCCACTGCCTTGCCCGCAGTTCCGCCCAAACCGATGGCACCTCCGACCTCGTAACCTATGCCTGATACAGTGAGGCCCGCAGTTGCCCCGGCCTGATTAACGCCGGTTGGTAGGACTGCAGCACCAACGCTTACCGCAGCCCCCACAAGCGAGGCTTTCTGAACGTCTCCGCCAAAGTTCTGAGCCCCGTCAGACGCTCGCCAAATCTCGCACTGATGACTATCGCGCCAATCCTTGGCCTTCTTTAGTGAAGCCGCCAAGTCGTTGAAAAACTGATCTCTCCGCAAGTCGGCATTCATTTTCTGGCGACGAGCATAGTTCATTGCCTTTACGACCACCTCTTCGACAGGGGGTGGCAAAGTTTGTTGTAACCCCGTCGGATCGCTCCGATTCAATGGGTCGTTCCCCACGTAGGCGTACCAATTGAGCCCGTCATCATAGCCGATGGGGTCGGTTTGGAGAAACCGCCCCAAGGTCGGAGAATAGGCTCGGGCCTTGTAGTGGTACAGCCCCAGCTCGGGCATCCAGGCCTGGCCGGTGTACTGGAACCGCCCCTGGTTGCCGGCGGCCGGCACGCCGTATTCGTCATAGGTGTTGATGGCGCTGACCACCCCCGCATTGCTGGTCACCGCCACGATCGAGCCCTGAGGGTCGGCCAGCAGGAAGCGGCGGTCGGTGGTCCCAGCGCCCTCGTACCAGACCAGCGGCTCGTCGGTTCCCGGCCCTGGGACGTACCGGCGCAAGATGGTGTTGGCGGTGTCGTACTCGGTGACCAAGTTGGAGCCGTCATAGGCCAGGCGCTGGGTCTGATAACCCGGCTTGGCGATCTCCTGCAGCCGGCCGAGCGGATCATAGACCAAGCTGCCCCCCGCCAAGGTGCTGGTCAGGTGGTTGTCCAGGTCATAGCCAAAGCCCGTCGTCCCGTCGTAGCTCAGGTTGCCGCGCAGGTCATAGCTGAACGGCGCCCCGGCGACCGCGGCGTATTGGTTCAGGCCATTGGTCGTATAGCTCCTGGCGGTCGGGGCGGCGGTCCACTCGTAGAGGGAATTGGAGCCGGTGCGGCTTTTGACTTGGCCGGCGGCGTTGTAGGTCAGGCCATAGGCCTGCCGCTTGGCCGGATCGGGCACGTACAGCGACAGGTCGCTCAGCCGCGAGGCGGCGTCGTAGTTGTATTGGCTGTTGGCCCCGTTGGCCAACCAGGCCGCCGAGCGCCGGCCAAGGTTGTCATAGGTGTAGGACGCCAGGCTGGCTGAGCCGTTCTCGCGGATCGCGGTAACCGCGCCGGTGTTGTCGTGCTCGTAGGTGACGTAGAAGCCGTCGGGCCATTGCACCCCCAGCCGGTTGCCCGCCTGGTCGTACCAGTAGGCCATCGGCAAGAAGGTCCCGTTCAGATAGGCGTAGTCGGCCGTGACCCGGCCCAGGGCGTTGTAGTAGCGCGCGCTGATCTTCTCGGCGCTGGTTCCAGCATAGGTAAAGGTCGGCCGGTTCAGGTTGTCGTAGTAGAACCAGGTCTGGACGCCGTCGTGATAGGTGACGCGGTTGAGGGCGTCGAAGACGGAGGTCACCGTCTCGCCGCTGCGCTTGCGCCAGGTGGTGCGATTGCCGGCCGCGTCATAGCCATATAGCTCGTAGTCGGTGATCGAGCTGCCGGTTCCCGAGGTATTGGGATAGCGGACCTTCACCAACCGGTCGAAGCCGTCATATTCGTAGGTCGTCAGGTTGCCCCTGCCGTCGGCGACGGTCTGCTCCTGGCCGTTGGCGGTGTAGGTGACGGTCTTCTCGACGCGGGGCGTATAGGGTGCGGTCGTTCCATAGCCGCTGGTCACCTGGGTGACCCGGTTGCCGGCGTCATAAACGGTGTAAGTGATCCGGTCGGGCCCGTCGGTTCCCTGGGTCCCCAGGCTGCAAGCGCCGGGCGCGGAGGCAAACGCCGCCGGGTTCANCGGCGTCATAAACGGTGTAAGTGATCCGGTCGGGCCCGTCGGTTCCCTGGGTCCCCAGGCTGCAAGCGCCGGGCGCGGAGGCAAACGCCGCCGGGTTCATTCGCACCGCCTGGCAGACTGGGCGGCCGGCCGTGTCGTAACCGACTTGCGTCAGGGCCTGGGTCACGCCGCCGACCACCAAGCTGTCGCTGATCTTGCGCCGTTGGGCGTCATAGGCCGGAACGCTCTGTTGCAGCGCGACGAAGCTCGACATCGCCGTGTCGGACTGATTGGTCGCCGTGCCGGTCTCGACCAGGGTGGGCTGGCCGTCGGCGGCGTAGGWGGTGCGGCTGGCGCGATAGAGCAGCGCCCCCRCCCCATCGGGGTCGGGACCGACCACGCCGGTCTTCCAGCGCGAGGCGTCGTAATAGGTCCGGCTCGTGTCGGCGGCACCCGCCAGCGGCCCGTCGGTGGCGATCACGTCGCCSCGCGCGTCRTAGGCGTAGCTGGTGGTGGCCGACAGGCTGTTGTCGCCSGCCCGGGTGGTCACCGACAGCAGGCGCACATTGTTGGCCGCGGCGCTGGATTCATAGGCRTAGTCGGTCACGGTTTCATTGGCCGTGCCGAGACATGCCGGCGCCGCGCCCGTCGCGCAGGTCGAGGTCCGGGTCAGGCGCCAGACCGSCGRCGCGGCCGTCAGGACGCCGTTCTTGATGTAGCGGGCGGTGAACTGGCCGTAGGTGTAGCGAACCTGAGGCCGCACGCCGTCCGAACCGGCCGACTTGGTGACGGTCAGCACCCCGCCATGGGCCGGATCATAGGTGAAGTCGGTCTGATCGGTGTAGCGAACCTGAGGCCGCACGCCGTCCGAACCGGCCGACTTGGTGACGGTCAGCACCCCGCCATGGGCCGGATCATAGGTGAAGTCGGTCTGATTGCCGCGCTCGTCCTTGATCCAGTCGGGCCGGTTGCAGATCTGGACGCTGGTGCACAGCGTCATGTTGTAGGAGGCGCGCATGACGGTCGCGCCGGGGACCGTGCTGGGATCCGCATTTACCGGCGTCCCCTTGGGCAGGTTCCACTTGGCCGTCACATTGTTCTGGTTGTCGTACTCGTAGCGGGCCCGGTTGCCCTCCGGCGCGGAGATCTGCATAAGCCGTCCAAGACCCGGATAGATGTTGTCCGCATCGTATTGGAAGGTGGTGGTCTGGCCGCCCGTGCCGTCGGGCTTGATGCCGACCGTGTCGCTGATGATCTGCTGGTTCTCAAGACGCGACGTGACCGTGCGCTTGTTGCCTAGCGGATCGGTGACCGTCACGACCTGCTTAAAGTTGAGCGGATGGAAGGTTTGGTCCTGAATCTGGTCGTAGGCGTAGGTCCAGGTTCCCGCACCGTCGGTGACCGCCGTGACCGCGCCATTGGGATATTGGGGGCTGATGGAAACGGTGTAGACCTTCGGTACGCCGCCAGCCGGGCTGTTGATCGTCACGGTCGTGGCTGTTTCGGATTTGGTCGGCGTCCGCCCCAGGGCCGCCTGCGAAGCGAAGGTCGGACCCGAGCACACCGCGCTCGAGCACCCGCCCTGGGTCAGGTTGGCCGCCGCCGAGGCGTCCCATTCGTGCATCCCGCCGAATCCGGCGATGGTGTAGCCGAGGCTGCTCTCCACCTGCATCCAGCTGGCGCCGATGCCTTCCACGTCATAGGTGAAGGTCAAAACTTCGCCGGACGGATAGGTGACGCTCTGCAGCACGCCCCAGGCCGGCCGCATGTTGGGGTTCATGACGTACTGGATATGGACCAGCTTGAAGCGGGCGACGGTGCCATCGGCCAGGGTGTAGACGATGTTGTTGGCGTCCTTGTCCAGCGTGTTGCCCTCGGAGAACTCTGGACCGAGATCGGGTGCGCCAACGAACAGCTGGCTTTGGCCCATGAAGGCCACGAGACTGGTTTCCTGAACCTCGGCGCTGCCCACCAGCTTGACGTAGGAGAACATCGACGAGATCGAGAACCCTGGCCTGAGCGTCTTGGACGCCGCCAGCCCGCCCGGGCCGTCGGGACCGATGCTGTTGAGCCCGGACGTTACGCTCATGGCGCCGCTGATCAGGTCCACGCCGTTGGCGTCGACGGCCGAATGCTTAGGCGGCGGGATCGGATCCTGGGCCAGGACGGGGGTTACGCCGCCCAGCAGCGTCGCGGCGGTCAGGGCCAGGGCGGCCAGCGATCCGCGCAGGGTCGCGCGGAACGACGGGAAGCTCATCGGTCTGGTCATCACGCCCCGCACGCCTAGAAGGTCACATTGATGGAGAGGGTGGCGGTGGCCGTGCCGCCTTTGCCGTCGGTGATCGTGTAGGTCAGGCTGTCGCCGCCCTTGGAGGACTTGGCCATGACCGTGATCGTGCCGCCGCTGAACGCGTAGTCGGCCTTGGTCGAGGTGGTCTTGCTCAGCGAGACGATCGACAGCGTGTCGCCGTCGGGGTCGCTGTCATTGGCCGTCACGTTCACATTGACCGTGTCGCCCGCCACGATCTGGACCGTGCCGTCATTGACCGCGGTCGGCGGATTGTTGGGCGGGGGCGCGCCGACCGTCACCGACACCGTGGCCGGGGCGCTGGTGCCCCCAGGACCCGTGGCGGTGTAGGTGAAGCTGTCGGGACCGGAATACAGACCGTTGGGCGTATAGGTCGCCGTCGTGCCGCTGATCGACGCCCAGCCATGGGCCGGACCGGAGGCGACCGCCAGCGAGCTGTAGATCCCGCTCGGCGACAGGCCGATGGCCTTGGGCGTGTTGAACGCCGTCGTCGTCGAGACCGCGCCCGCCGTCGGGGCCGGCGGCAAGCCGACCGAGACCGACACCGTGGCCGGCGCGCTGGCGCCGCCTGGTCCGCTGGCGACGTAGTTGAAGCTGTCGGGACCATAGTAGCCGGTATAGGGCGTGTAGTGGGCGGTCGTGCCCGTGACGGCGTAGTAGCCGTGGGCCGGCGCCGTAACGATCGTGGCTCCGGCCACGACCCCGCCCACCGGCAGCGCCACCGTCGCGTCCGCGCCGTTGTAGGCCACCGACAACGAGGTGTTGGCCGCCGTCGGGGCCGGCGGGTTGCCGACCGTGACCGACACCGTGGCCGGCGCGCTATTGCCGCCCGGTCCGTTGGCCACGTAGTTGAAGCTGTCGGGACCGTAGTAGCCTGTATAGGGCGTGTAGTGGGCGGTCGTGCCGGTGACCGCGTAGTAGCCGTGGGCGGGGGCCATGACAATCGTGGCTCCGGTCACCACCCCGCCCACCGGCAGCGCCACCGTCGCGTCCGCGCCGTTGTAGGCCACCGACAGCGAGGTGTTGGCCGCCGTCGGGGCCGACGGGTTGGCGATGGTGACGCTCACCGTACCCGGGCTCGAATTTCCGCCGGGACCGCTGGCGTAAAAAGTGAAGCTGTCGGCGCCGTACGCGCCGGAGGTCGCCGTATAGGTGAAGCCAAGGCCCGTCGTCTTCGTCACCGTCCCTTTGGTTGGGGCGGTGGCCACGGCCCAAGATGTGACCACGCCGGCTGTCGGCACGGTTTCGTTGGCGGCGGAATTGTAGGGCACGTTCATCGCGCCGTTTCCGGCGATCGGGGCCGGCGGGTTGGCGATGCTGACGGTGATGGTCTGGACGGCGGAGTTCCCGCCCGGTCCGACCGCGTGATAGGTGAAGCTGTCGGCCCCGTAGCTGTTGACGCCGGCGGTATAGGTCGCGGTCGTGCCCGAGATCGACAC
Organism: Caulobacter sp. Root487D2Y; assembly: GCF_001427165.1. Classification (NCBI taxonomy): domain Bacteria; kingdom Pseudomonadati; phylum Pseudomonadota; class Alphaproteobacteria; order Caulobacterales; family Caulobacteraceae; genus Caulobacter; species Caulobacter sp. Root487D2Y. The sequence goes on along the minus strand of NZ_LMFD01000007.1, from coordinate 11,222 downwards.
CGAGCCCTTGGTCGGAGCGGCCTCGACGGTCGCCCCCGTGAACGGGCCGCTGACCGGCAGGGCCAGGCTCGCCGAGCCGCCGAACGGCACGCTGAGCGAGCCAGCCCCCGCGCCCGGCGGCGGATAGACGATGTTCAGCGCGGTGCGGTTGCCCGCCGCGTCGTAGGTGTAGGCCACGGCGCCACTGGGCCGGGCGACGGTTTTGACTTGCCCCTGGGGGTCATAGGTATAGGTCGTGGTGACCTGGGCCGCCGACACGGACGCCACGCTCGCGATCGCAAGCGAGCCCAAGGCGATCGCCAAGCGCGACCGCATCAAAAAAGCCACCGAACGCCCCCACCTAAACTTCCGACGAAGCTTGACCGTAGAACCGCATTCCGCGGGGCGCAACTAGGACGCGTTGAAATCTATGCGATAGCTCTCAGTTCAGCGCCGCCTGGCCCAACTCGGTCACGCCTGACAGCAGCCCGGCCATCATCAGACCGATCAACCCGCCGAGCAGGACGATCAAAGCCGGCCCCAGCAACCGGGCGGCCGCCTCGATGTCGCGCACCGCGGCGGCCTCCTCCAGCTTTCCCGAGCGCTGCAGCATCCGCCCCAAGGCTCCGGTCGACTCGCCCACGGAGACCAGCCGCACGATGGTCGGCGGAAAGCCCTTCACCGCCTGGAGAGCCTGCGACAGCGACACGCCTTGGCGCACCTGTTGCAGTACGATCCGCAGGCGGGTCTTGGCCAGATCTGAGCGCACCGCGCCAATGGCCAGGCGCAAGGCCTCGCTCATCGGCGCGCCGGCGCTCAGCATCGCGCCCAGCGACATCGAAAAGCCGCCGAACGCCAGGGCGCAGGTCGTGCGCCGCCAGGGCCCCGCCAGCCACATGCGGTCGAGCGGTCCCGCCAGCAAGCCGGCGCGGCCCAGGGCCAAGGTCAGGGCGATCACGCCCCCCAGGCCGCCGCCCAGGACCAGCCCGTGCTCACGCAGCAGGCGGCTGGCCGCCAGCAATCCCGAAAGGATCGGAGCGCTCCCCTCGCCGCCTTCGCTGACCAACGGCTCCAGCGACGGGACGACGGCCAGCAGGATCACCCCGGCCGCCGCCAGGGTGCTGAGCAGCACGAACAAAGGATAGGCCAGGGCGGCGACCAACTGCTGACGCAACTTGATGGCCGCCTCGAGCATCTCGCCCGCCCGGCGCAGCGCTTGGGGCAGATCGCCGGACGCCTCGCCCGCCGCGACCAGGGCGGCCACGAAGCCGTGGCGCGGCGCCAGGGTTTTGGCGAAGGCCGCGTCGAGCGCTTGGCCGGCGCTGATCTCCCGCAGCAATCGACGGCAGGCGTTGGCGACGCGCGAACCCTGGGCCCGCGACAACAGCACGTTCAGCGACGAGCGCATGTCGGCCCCGGCGCTCAGGAGGTCGGCCAGGCTGAGCAGGATCTCGGCGCTTTCGCGGTCCCCAAGACCATGGTCGCCGCCGCGGGCCTGGGTTCGCACCGGCGACAGCTTGAGCGGCGACAGGCCTTGACGCCGCAAACGCTCGAAGGCCGCCTGCTCGCTGGGCCCTGGAACCTCGCCGCGCACCCGCCGACCGTCAGCCCCGAGCGCCACATAGGAAAAGCTTTGGGCGTCAGTCATGAACCGCGCCCATCACTTCCTCCAGCGTGGTCTCGCCGCGCATGGCCTTGTCCAGGCCGTCGGCCGCCATGCTGACCAGGCCCAATTGGCGGGCCAGTCGACCAATCTCCGCGGCCGGCTGGCGGTCGGCGACGGCTCTGAGCAGGGCGTCATTGGTCAAGAAGGCTTCGGCGATGGGCGCCCGTCCCCTAAAGCCGGCGCCCTTGCAGGCCGGGCAGCCCTGGGCCCTGAAGGCGCGCAGCGGAGCGGCCAGGCCCTGGCTGGCGACGAAGGCCAGCTCGGCCTCGGTCGGCGCGGCGGCTTGCCGGCAGTGCGGGCACAGACGTCGAACCAGCCGCTGGGCCACCGCCCCCCGAAACGCCGCCGCCAGCTGATAGGGCTCGACACCCATGTCGAGCAGACGCGGCAGAACCGCCAAGGCGTCGTTGGCGTGGATCGAGGCCAGCACCAAGTGGCCGGTCATCGCCGCCTGGATGGCCACGGCCGCCGTCTCCGGATCGCGGATCTCGCCCACCAGGATGACGTCGGGGTCCTGGCGCAGGAACGAGCGCAGCGCGGCGGCGAAGGTCAGACCCAGTTGCGGCGCGACCTGGGTCTGGGAGACGTGCTCGAAGTGGTACTCGACCGGATCTTCGACGCTGAGCACCTTCTTGGGCGAACCGGTGAAGGTTTCCAGCAGGGCGTAGAGCGTGGTGGTCTTGCCGCTGCCGGTGGGACCGGTGACCAGGAAGATCCCGTGCGGCGCGCTTGCGGCCTTGCGCAGAACCTGCGTGACATCCTGCGCCAGGCCCAGGCCGTCAAGTTCGAGCGGCACGGCGCTGCGGTCAAGGATCCGCAGCACGGCGGCCTCGCCGAACACCGTCGGGGCGGTGGCCACCCGCACGTCGACCGACTTGCCGCCGATGACGAACGAGGTGCGACCGTCCTGCGGCAAGCGGCGTTCGCCAAGGTTGAGGTTGGCGATCACCTTGATCCGCGACACCGCCGGCGCGGCCAGATCGGCGGCCACCACAAGGTGGTCGATCATCCGGCCGTCGACTCGCAGGCGAACGCGCAGGTCGTGACGCCGCGGTTCGAAATGGATGTCCGAAGCGCCCAGGGCGATCGCCGCCTCGAAGGCTTCAGCCACCAGGCGCGCGCCGCCGCCCTCGACCGCTCCGTCCGAGACCTGGTCGATTTCGCGAGCCAGCCGGCGCTCGTCCAAGGCTTCGGAGGGCGCGGCCGCCTCGACGCCGTAACGCTCGTCGAACGCCCGACGCCAGTCGGCGGGGCGCGCGGCCAGCACGCTGACCGGACGGTTGGCCGCGAAGACCAGGCCGGCGAGCGCCTCGTCGTCCAACGGGTCGCAGGCGGCGCAGACCAGCGCGGCCCCTGCCCCGTCCAGCGGCAGCAGGCGGGCGCGGCGCAGGAAGTCGGCGGCGACGCCGAGGTCGGCGATCTCGACCATCGCCGGGCGCAGGCGCGGCTCCCAGATCTCGCACCCGGCCGCCTGGGCGTAGGCGCGGGTCAGCTCCTCGTCCGACAGCACGCCCAGCTGGTTGAGCACCTGCTCGACCGGCTGACCGGTGCGCACGGCGACCAGTTCGGCCCGGGCGATGGCCGAGCGCTCGACCAGGCCGCGTTCAATCAGAGCCTCGACCAGGCTGGCGCGCGCCTGGGCGCGCGCGGGGTTGCGGGCCACGGTCATGGAATCAGGTCTCCAAGCCAGCCTGCTTGCACCGCCAGCCCGACCGCCCAGCCGCTGGCCGCCAGGACCGGACCAAAGGCGATCTTTCCGTCAGGCGACTTGATCAGCCGGATCTGCGCCAAGCCGAGCAGACCGGCCAGCGCGATCGCCCAGGGCGTCGCCGCCCCCAGCCACAGGGCCAGGGCCGCGGCCAATTTGACGTCCCCCAGGCCCAAGCCGGGATCGCCACGCCGCGCCGCGAAGCTGCGGCGCAACAGCAGCAACACGCCTCCGGTGAACGCGGCGGCGGCCAGACCGGTCAGCGCCGCCGTAGGCCCCCGGTGAAGGGCGAGGCCAAGACCCAGGATCGCGGCGACCAGGCTGGCCAGGTCCGGCAGCCGGCGGCTGGCGACGTCGGCGGCCGCCCCGGCGATCAACGCCAGGCCCAGGGCGGCGACGACCAAGGCCTGGCCGATCGGCAGGATCGCGACACTGGCCATGACCAGGCCCGCGCCGAGGACCTCGCCGGCCAGGTGCCCCGGATGGATCGGCGCGCGGCAGGCCGCGCAGGCGCCGCCCAGCCGGACGAAGGAGACGATCGGCACGGTCGCGCCAAACCCGAGCGGCGCGGCGCAGGCGTCGCAGCGCGAACGCCCGGTCAGGGCCTGCTCGCCCCGCGCCCAGCGCAGGCCCGCCGTGGCGGCGAAACTGCCGACGACCGCGCCCAGCGGCAGGGCGGCGATGAGCGCCGCGACATTCATTTGGGCGCGACCAGGTCGCGCTTGGTCCCCGTCCCGCCCTCTTTGCGGTCGGAACCGAGGCTGACGACCCCGAAGGTCTCATCGTCGCCGGTCCGATAGAGGATCTGGCCGCTCCACGGGTCCTTCAGGGCGCTGGCCGATTTCAGATAGGGGCCGGTCCAGCCCTCGGCGTCGGCCGGCTCGTCGACCAGCGCCGCCAAGCCCTCGCCGGCGGTCGGATAGCGACCAACGTCGGAGCGGAACATTTCGACGGCGGCGGCCACCGACTCCAGCTGCAACTGGGCCGACTTCACCCGGGCGCGGCCCAGCTGTCCCATCAGACTGGGCGTCAGCACCGCGGCGATCAGGCCGATGATCGCGATGACCACCAGCATCTCGGTCAGGGTGTAGCCGGCGTCTTGTCCGGAGCGCCCTCGCCTCTGGCCGAAACCTCGATGGTCTTGTCGCATGTCACGCCCTTCCCCGCGCCTCTTCCGAAGCGTCGCCATATTATCGCGCCGGGCGTTTCGGCGCGCCCGATCAATCTCACAATCCGCTCGTCCGTCCAGCCGTCCTCGGTGCGCGCGACAATCCGCCAGACCTGCCCCGCGCGCGCCGCGCCGGGCTCCTGATCCGGCTCGCGGATCGGGCCCAGGCTGACGGCCTGGGCCAAGCCCCAAGGCGAGATGGCGCTGACCGCGCAGACCCGCCAGTCGCTCGCCTGGTCCGCCGCCTGGACCTGGTCCGGGGTCGCGCTGGCCGCCTCAAGGCCCGCCAGCCGCAGCCGTGCCTGGTCCGGATCGGCGGCGCCCAGGGCGGTCAAGGCCTTGTCGTCGAGCTCGGCCGCCGCGGCCAGCGCCAACTTGGGGGCCTCGGGCTCAGCCAACAGGCTCATGCCCCGGGGATCGAGCCCACCCGCGCTCCAGGCCAGCCGGCCCGAACTGGAACTGTTCAAAAGTCGCGTCACCGCCAGCGCCTGGGCGCCAGACAAGGCGTATTCGGCCTGGCTGCGCCGAAAATCGGCTCGCGCCAGCTTCAGCGCCGCAACCCCGCGCATCACCAGGGCCGCCGCCAGGATCGCGACCGCCAGGCTGACGCTCAGGGCCGCGGCCGTGGCGTAGCCCCCGTCGGGGCCGTCCGCGCGACGATCCTCAGTGCGCCAGCAGGCCACGGCTGTCGATCTCCTTCATGTCGGCCAGCAGGTCGCGTGTCATCTGGCTGGAAGCGGTCGGGTCACGCATGATCTTGACCCTCAGCAGCACCACCAGTTCGGTCCGCGCGCCTTCCTTTGATGTCGACTTGAAAAGGGCGCCCAGGAACTTGACGTCCTTGAGCCCCGGCACGCCGCTGTCGGAGTCGCTGTTGCGATGGCTGATCAGCCCGCCCAGGGCCACGACCGCCCCGTCCTCCAGCACCAGGGTGCTGGAGAGCTTGCGCTGCTGAATGGTCGGGGAGTCGATGCCGGAGGTCACGGTCTTGGCCACGCCGCTGACCTCCTGGGTGATGTCCACCACCACCTTGTCCTCGCCGCTGATGCGCGGCGTGACCTCGAGGATCACGCCGGTGTCGCGGTATTCCACCGTGTTGACGATGGCGGGCGAGGAGGTGGTGGTGTCGGTGGCCGTCTGGGTGACGATCGGCACCTGATCGCCGATCTGCAGGCGCGCCTTGTGGTTGTCCAAGGTGATCAGCTTGGGGGCGGAGACCACGTCGATCGCGGTGCGCGAGCCCAGGGCGTTGATCGCCGCGTCGATGTCGCCGCCCAGATAGGTGATCGAAAAGCCGGGGAATTTGGGGCCGATCACGCCGTTTTCGGTATAGACCGAATTGCCGGCCAGCTTGCCGTTGTCGCTGACCACCGACCAATCGACGCCGAACCGGAAATCGTTGGTCAGGCTGACCTCGATGATCGAGGCCTCGATCATCACCTGGGCGGGCGGACGGTCGATTTCGGCCAGGGTCTGCTGCAGGCTCATCCAACGCGCGGCCGGCGCGCGGATGATCAGGGTGTTGCTGTCGCGGTCCACGCCGATGCGCACCCCGTCCTCCAGCTTCTGCTCGCCCAAGCTCTCGGCGCCGCCTTCACTCCCGCTGCTTGTCGCCCCGCCGCCGTCGTCCTTGGCGGCGTCGGTCTGGGACGAGTCGCGGTCGGACTGGCGGCTGTTGAACCCGCCGCCCTTGGCGTCGCCGGTCGACAGCACCTGCGACAGGGTCCTGGCCAGCGAAGCGGCCGAGGCGCTGCGCGGGCGATAGACGTAGAGCTGGGTGGACAGATCGCGCGAAGGCGTGTCGAGACGCACAATCCAGTTGGCCACCTCGTCCATCGCCTGCTCGGTGCGGGCCGAAACGATCAGGCCGTTCAGCCGGTTTAGCGGCGACACCGATACCCCTTGCACCCCGGCGGTCGCCAGGACCTTGGCCAGGTCGGACGCCACCGCGCCCGCCGCGGCCTGGTGCAGATCAAACCAGCGAATGCGCGCGCCCTCGAAGACATTGCGGTCGAGGATCTTGATGGTCTCAAGCAGCGACTGCAGCTCCGAACCCGATCCGCCCAGCACGATCAGGCCCAGCTTGTCGTTGGAATAGAGCACCGCCTTGGAGCCCGTCATCGCCTCCAGCGCCTTGGCCACCTCGGTGGGGGTGGAGAACGACAGCGGCACGGCCACGACCTCGTAGCCGCCGCGCCGCCCCCCGCTGACCGCGCTGGGATCGCGCAGCGCGGCCGACGAGCGGGCCTTGTCTCGCGGGGCCAGCACCAGACTGTCGCCTTGGCGCAGAAGGGCCACGTCGTTGACCGCCAGGGCCGCCTCGAACGCCTCCAGCAACTGGGCGCGGGTCAGCCGCCGGTCGATGCGAAACGACACCTTGCCGGTGACGCCGGGATCGATGGTGTAGGGCACGCCCAAGGCGGCGCCGAGAATCTCCTCGGCCACCTGGGCGATATCGGCGTCGCGGAAGGCGAAGGTGAAGGACTCGGCCCGCTCGGCCGGCGCGGGGGCGGCCCGCGCCCGCGCCGTTCCCGGCGGGGTCAGAGTCAGGCAGGTGGCGCCAAGGACCAGGCAGAATGCGCGCTTGAAGGTCATGGGAGACTTCACTTGAGACACCCGTTATCCGCCAAGGCCAGGGGCGCTGGCGGGGGGCGGAGGCGGCCTGAAGCCCGGGGGCGGCACGTCGCCGGGCGCGCTCGGGAAAGCTAGAGTTGACGGGCCAAGGCTGGCGGTCGCGCCGCTAGGGGAGACGGGCGTGGCCTCGCCGATGCGCAAGGTCCGCACGCCCAAGGGCAGATCGAGGCTCGCGCGGCCGGACCCGACGTCGCGTAACACCACCCCGTCCCGACTCTCGCCGCGCGCCAGCCAGGCGGGCGGCTTGCCGTCGATGGCCAGCAGGGCGGCGGCGCGCCCGGGCATGCGCGACAACCCAAGCACCGTCACCACCGGATCGCGCACGGCGTTGGGGCCGGTCGACAGGGCAAACAGCGGCGGCCCCGACAGCGACGGCGCGCCGCCGTCCACGCCCCGCTGGGCGCGGGACGGCCCAAGCGCCGCCAACCGGTCCTGAGCCGGGGTCAGCACGTCCTGGCGGCCGGCCGCAAGCCAGGCGGCCGCGCCCAGGGTCAGGCCCACCACGGCGCAGATCGGGATCAGAGGCGCGCGGAGGTCGAGCAATAGAAATGTCCTGAAAATTGCAAGGAAACGGCCGAGGTCTTGGAAACCAGGTCGATGGAATCGACGAAAAGCGTCGGACGCGCCGCGTCCAGACCGCCCAGCAGGGTCATGGCGTCCTCGTAGGAGCCGACGGTCTCGAAGCGGAAGTTGACGGCCAGCAGGCTGTCACCGGCCGGGGACGAGGGCTCGAAGGCGATCGCCGCCAGCTTAGCCTGCCCCAGCCGCGCGCGAAGCTTCTGCTCGACGACGCCCGCGCCGAGAGCAACGCCTTCGCGGCAGATCGCGCCGCGCGGATAGGTCGGCTCGTCATCGGCCCCGTCGCGCCGCAAGGCCTCGATGCGATCGAGCTTGCGTTCCAGCTCGGCCAGACGCGCGGCGCGGTCGGCGGGACGCGCCAGTGCCGCCAGACCCGTGGCGGTGACGATGGCCGCCGCCCCGCCGATCATCGCCGCGACGACCGCGAGGCCCGGTCCGCTGGCTCGGTCCCGGTTCATCGACCGTCCCCCTCCGGTTCGATCCGCCAGATCCCGACGCCTTGGCGGGTGACCGCCCGACGGGGATCGGCGAACGGCGAGGCTTCGTCGCGGGCTTGCACGCGGCTGACGCCATGGTCCCAGCGCCAGGCCTCGATGCGCGCGTCGGGCTTGCGCGCCGCCATCGCCCAGGCCAGATCGGTCAGCGGGACCGCCACGCGGTCGCCCGGCGACGCGGCCGCCAGGGCCGCCGATTGCCGTCGGACCAGTTGAGCCGCCTCGACCCGCTGGAGTTTGACCGCCGCGTCATGCTCCAGGACCGCCAGCTGTTCCTCGCCTTGGGCGCGGGCCAGCAGGGCCCCGGCGACCGACACGAACAACAGGGCCGCGACGGCCGCCGCCGCCCCGCCGACCAGCAGCGAGCGCCGCGCCCGGCGGGCCAGGGCCTCGGGCGGTTCGAACACCACCCGCGCCGGCCGGCCTTCGACCTGGACCTCCGCCTCGAACCGTTCCTGGATCTCGGAGGCGCGCACGTAGCACGCGGCGAACAGCGCGCCCTGCACAGGCCGCCACGGCGTCAGGCGCTTGAGCCGCAGACAGACCTGGTCCATCGGCAGAGGCGCTTGGTGGCGCGCCGCCAGCTGAGCCCCGCGCACCTGCTCCCATGGCCAGCCGGCCGGCGTCTGGACCGCGCGGGCGAAGACGCGCGGCGGCGCAGCGACGCCAGGGGCCTCGTCATGCAGGACGTCGCCGACGGCTTCGTCGTCGTTGACCAACCGCAGATCCAGGGGCGTCCTCATGGCGCCTTGGTCCGGCAGGCGCCGATGATGGCGTCGAACTGGCAATCGCGGGGTTCGCGGGTCCAGACCCGCGCCACCGCCAGCGGCGCGTTCGCGCCCTTGGCCACCAACAAGATGGCGCGCGGCGCCGCGTCCCGGGCGTCCCCTTCGCGCCTGTCCGATCGCGGCCAAACGGCGGCCGCCCCGCGGCTGTCCAGATAGCCGAACCGAACGTCCCGTTGGCGCAGGCGCAGTCGCCGCGCCGGTCCCGACCGCGCCTGAAGGATCAGCACGGTGCGCCGCTTGTCGGCTTCCAGACGCGCCGAGCAAGCGGCCTCGCCGCAGGTCGCCGAAAGCCTTCGATCATCGCCGCTCAGGGTCTCAGCGTCCTGCTCGGCCAGCCACAGGGTCAGGGCGCGGTCGGCGGCGCGGTCCTCGATCAGGCGCGTGGACACGCGACTCGAGGCCAGTTGCTGGCGGGCGATCAGGCTGGCGACCAGGCCCAGCCCGCCCATGGCCATGCCCAGGATCGCCAGGGCCGCCAGCATCTCGGCCAGGGTGTAGCCGCCGTCGTCGGTCATCCGGTCGCCTCGGGCCGGCAGATATCGACGGTGGCGATGCGATAGGCGCGGCCGCTGGCGGCCTTGGCCGAGGCGGTGCGCACGCAAGGCGCCGCCTGGCGAGCCGGCCCGGCGTCCGGAATATTGGCCTCGACCCGCCAGTCCAGGCCCAGATCGTGACCGCTCCACACCCCGACCTGACCGGCCGTGGCTTCCAGGCGTTCGCGCAGCAGCAGTTCGGCGTCGCGGGTCTCGCCGGCCGAGCGGCTGGCGCGCGTTCCGACCTGCGCGGCCATCAACGACAGGGCCAGGCTCGACGAGAGAATGGTGACGGCCACCAGCGCGTCAACGGCCGCAAAGCCGTCCTGGCCCCTGACTGGACCTGGTTGCTGACGCATGGACCCCCACTCCGCGCCCCGACGCGCGCACTCCGGAAGCTTGGCTTCCGAGCGCTTGATATCACGCGATGCAGGCGGATGAATAGACGAGGTCTCCAAAGTTGCGGCGTCCGGTGGACCCAAGCCATACGGATCGCTACCGTTGCGACCTCATCGACCACGAGCCCCGCAAGGCCGCTTCCCGCACCATGTCAGGATCAAGTCCGCAAGCCCCTGACGACTCGCGCATCAGCACGGCGGCGGCGCTCGTCGCCCTGGGCGGTCACGCCGTTGTCGTCCTGGCCGCGCTGCTGCTAAGCGCGCGAGGCCAGACCCTCGTCGCCGCCCCCGGGGTGGTCGGCGTCACCCTGGTCAGCGGCGCGCCCGGCGGGGCCCCGGCCTTGCCTCCAGCCGCGCCGGCGGCCGCTCCGACCGCCTCCCGCCCCGTTCCGCCGAGGCCCGTTCCGGACGCAAACGCCGGCGAGCGCCTCGATCGCCTGATCGCGCCGGAGGCCGCCGCGCCCGCTTCGACCTCGGCCGCGGCGGGCCCCGATCGACCGTCCGACGGCGGCCAGCGCGGCGGATCTGGCGTCGCCGCCAACAGCTCACCGGCGTCCGGCTCGAGCCGGGCCGACCAGGGCCTTGGCCAGGGCGAAGGCGCCGAGGGGATCGATCTCTACGCCGCCGCGTCCCTGCCCAATGTCGGCGCCCGGCCCGCCTCGCCGCCGGCCGGCGACCTTTGGAAACAGGTGGCGCCGTGCTGGCGCTCGGCCTCACCGCGCAAGGCGACCTTGATGGTCGAGATCGGCGATGACGGACGCTTAACAGGCTCGCCCAAGGCGGTCCGCAAGATCCCCTCCCCCGCTGACGCACCGCTGCTCTTGGCCGAACGCGCCGCCGCCCGCGCCCTGCAGGCCTGCGCGCCCTATAGCGGCCTTGGCGGCCGTAGCTGGCGGGTGGAGTTTCCAGCATTGTCAGGTTAACCCGCCTGGCCACGATATGCCCAACCGTGTCCAGCTCGGGCGCTCACGGCTTGGCTCCAAGCACGCATGGCTTCGCCTCGAAACTGGCGCAGGGTCTGGCGGCGGATCAGGTGGGGCTGAGCGTAGACTGTGTTGTAGACCGCCGCATGGTGGTGAGGAACCGCTGGGCCGGGGCTTGGGACTTGAACCCCTGCATCTTTCGCTCGCGTCTTCGGATGGGCAGGTGCGAGTTTTCGGCGCGGTTGTTTTCCCGTAAGCGACCTGGGCGGTGAAGGTCGATCAGGTCCAGACCCTTCAGCGCCGCAACGTATGAACCGAGCCCGTCGGTCGTGATCGAGACCGGATCAACCGG
>NZ_LMFD01000006.1:0-28242 GCF_001427165.1 Caulobacter sp. Root487D2Y | reverse complement strand
CGCGGTCTGTCCGCCCCCACAGGGGGCGGAGGACGCCGCACCGCGCACCTCTTCCCCCTCTGGGGGAAGACGACCGCGAAGCGGTCCGTAGGGGGCAAGCGGTCGCCGCACGGAACCTAGGGATTTACGATCCGCCCGCCCGTCATCGCTCGGGCCACCCCTGTCGTCCCGGGGAAGCTGATCGGCAGTCCCCTCGCCGTCCGGGCGGCCAGGTAGGCGAAGGCCTCGGCCTCGATGGCGTCGCCGCGCCAGCCGACCGCCTCGGCGGTGCGGACCGGTACGGGCGCGCGATCGGCCAGGGCCTTCATGATCTGCGGATTGTGGCGGCCGCCGCCGCAGACGATCAGGGCGTCCGGATGCTGGCCGTGCTCGAAGGCCTTGACGACCGCCTCGGCGGTGAAGGCCACCAGGGTGGCGGCGGCGTCCTCGGAGGACAGGTGGTCGACCAGGTCGAGCGGAAAATCGTAGCGGTCCAGCGACTTGGGCGCCGGCCCGGAGAAATAGTCGCTGGCCAGGAAGGTCGCCAGCACCGCCTCGTCGACGACGCCGGCCGCCGCCAGCCGGCCGTTCTCGTCGAAGCGCCCCAGACCCCGGGCCTGCAGCATCAGGTCGATCATGCCGTTGCCCGGACCGGTGTCGAAGGCCAGCAGATCGTCGTCGGGGCCGATCAGGGTGATGTTGGCCACCCCGCCGATGTTGAGCGCCGCCACCGGGGCCGGCAGGCCCGAGGCCCGAGCCCGGGCGGCGTGATAGATCGGGGCCAGCGGCGCCCCCTGCCCGCCCGCCGCTACGTCGGCGGTGCGGAAGTCGAACGCCACCGGCCGGCCGCAGGCCTTGGCCAGGCGCTCGGCGTCGAGCAGTTGCACGGTCCGGCCGATCCGGCCCGGATGGGGCCGTTCGTGCAGCACCGTCTGGCCGTGGACGCCCAGCAGGTCGAAGTCCGACCACGCCAGGCCGTGTTCGGCCAGGAAGCTCTCGGCGGCCTGGAAATGCTCGTCGGCCACCGCCTGGGCGGCCTCCTCGAAGATCTCGGGCGGCGGCTTGTCGCGGGGCCAGCCGCGGGCGACCTCGGTGGCGACCAGCAGCAGGTCGCGGGTCTCCTCGCGCAGCTTGCGCTCGCCGGCCGGGCCGAAGGCCTGGATCTCTTCGCCGTCGGTCTCGAGCACCGCCATGTCGACCGCGTCGAGCGAGGTGCCGGTCATGAATCCCAGGATAAGCATGGTCTGGTTGACTGCCACGGGTCGGCCCGGGTAGCTAGGCCCCATGATCGCCCAGCGCCCCATGATCCGCGCCTATTACCGCCCGCTGTCCTAGCGGGAGGCCGACCGATCACGTCCGCGCCCCGCCCTCGCCGGCGACACGCGGATGGAAAGCGAACGTCTCCGGTTCTTGCCTCCAGGAGACGTCCACGATGAAACCCTCGCCACAGACCGCCCCCGCCGTGCTAGACGCCCAATCGTCTGAAGTTCAGGCCCCTGATTTAGAGAGTCGAGCCATGTCCGCCCCCGCGCCGTTCAAGTCGGAATTCCTCCAGACGCTGCAGGCGCGCGGCTATATCCACCAGATCACCCATCCGGATGAACTGGACGCGGCCGCCGCCGGCGGCGTGATCACGGCCTATATCGGCTTCGACGCCACCGCGCCGTCCCTGCACGTCGGCAGCCTGATCCAGATCATGATGCTGCGCCGCCTGCAGCAGGCCGGCCACAAGCCGATCGTCCTGATGGGCGGCGGCACGACCAAGGTCGGCGATCCCACGGGCAAGGACGAAAGCCGCAAGCTGCTGAGCGACGCCGACATCGCGGCCAACATCGCCGGCATCAAGCAGGTGTTCGCCAAGTTCCTGACCTTCGGCGACGGGCCCACCGACGCGATCATGGTCGACAACGACGCCTGGCTTTCCAAGTTCGGCTACGTGCAGTTCCTGCGCGACTACGGCGTGCACTTCACGGTCAACCGGATGCTGGCCTTCGACTCGGTCAAGCTGCGGCTTGAGCGCGAGCAGCCGATGACCTTCCTCGAGTTCAACTACATGCTGATGCAGGCGGTCGACTTCCTGGAGCTGAACCGCAAGTACGGCTGCGTGCTGCAGATGGGCGGCTCTGACCAGTGGGGCAACATTCTCAACGGCGTGGAGCTGACGCGTCGCGTGGACCAGAAGGCCGCCTTCGGCCTGACCACGCCGCTGCTGGCCACCGCCTCGGGCGCCAAGATGGGCAAGACCATGTCGGGCGCCGTCTGGCTGAACGCCGAGCAGCTGTCGCCTTACGACTACTGGCAGTTCTGGCGCAACACCGAGGACGCCGACGTCGGCCGGTTCCTGAAGCTGTTCACCGACCTGCCGCTGGACGGCATCGCCGCGCTGGAAGCCCTGCCCGGCGCCCAGATCAACGAGGCCAAGAAGGTGCTGGCCGACGAGGCCACCCGCATGGCCCACGGCGAGGATGAGGCCCGCAAGGCCCGCGACGCCGCTGAAAAGGCCTTCGAGCAGGGCGCGCTGTCGGTCGATCTGCCGACGTTCGAGGTTCCGGCCGCCGACCTGAAGGCGGGAGTCGTCCTGGCCAACCTGTTCGCCGACGCCGGCCTGGCCGCCTCGCGCGGCGAGGCCCGCCGCCTGGCCCAGGGCGGCGGCGTCAAGGTCAATGACAAGGCCGAGCCCGACGCCAACCGCGTGGTCACCGAGGCCGATCTGGTCGGCGGCGTCGTCAAGCTGGCGGCGGGCAAGAAGAAGATCGTGCTGGTCAAGCCGGTCTAGAGTGCATGGTCGTTCCGGATCGCCTCGTGAGCGGTCCGGAGCGGGTTTGTTTGGGACGTTGGAGAGACAGATGCTTGAACCCGGCGACAAGGCCCCCGACTTCGACCTGGCCACCGACACCGGCCGCGTCAGCCTTGCGGGCCTGAAGGGCAAGAACGTCGTGCTCTACTTCTATCCGAAGGACGACACGGCCGGCTGCACGTCGCAGGCCCTGCAGTTCTCGTCCGAGGTCGAGGAGTTCGCCAAGCTGGGCGCGGTGATCGTCGGGGTGTCCAAGGACAGCGCCGCCTCGCACGCCAAGTTCCGCAAGAAGCACGACCTGACCGTCGAGCTGGCCGCCGACGCCACCGGCGAGATCGTCGAGGCCTATGGCGCCTGGGTCGAGAAGAGCATGTACGGCCGCAAATATATGGGCATCGACCGCTCGACCTTCCTGATCGACCGCGAGGGCGTGGTCCGCCAGGTCTGGCGCAAGGTCAAGGTGCCCAACCACATCAAGGCGGTGCTGACGGCGGCCCGGGCCCTGAAAGAGGGAACGCTGAAATAGCGGTGTGGCTCGCGGGCCGCAGGCGTGCGGTTATCGCAACACTGAGACGCCTGGGTGGTGGCAATCGGTCGCGGAACCTTTTACCGGTTGAATTGTTTAGGCAAAACATCGCCAAGCGTACCCGCTTGGCGCGAAGTATCTTGCGCGTTTCCGCATTCTCGTTGCATATCGCCGGGACCTTGAAAACGGGGGTTTCCTAGGGCGATGGCGATCACGCGCTTCAAGCGACTGCGACAAACCCTGGAAGAGCTTTTCCCCGAGCGCCATCTCTATGTGCGCTCCGGCGGCGAGATGCGCGGCTACGTGTTCTCGACCGGCAAGCAGCTGATGTGCGCGACCGGCGTCGCCGCTGCGGCTCTGTGGATGGGCGTGTGCACCGCCTCCATGATGGTCAACGCCCTGTCGGTCAGCTCGACCGACCAGATGGTCATCAAGCAGAAGGCCTATTACGAGCGCCTCAACGCGGATCGACAAGCGCGCCTGAACAGCGCGGTGGCTCAACTGTCGGCCAGCAGCGGCTCGCTGGACGAACTGGCCAGCTCGGTCGAGAAGCGTCATGCCGCCCTCGCCCTCCTGGTCAGCGACTTCAAGGGCGTGCCCGGCGCCTCCCAGGCCCTGCAGATCTCCAAACCCCACGTCCTGGGCGCCTCGCCGGTCGAGCGGATCCAGGCCACGCGCATGGATCAGGAACGCCTGATCGACGCCGCCGAGACCTTCGCCAAGAGCCGCGCCGAGCGCCTGCGCCTGGCCATGCGGATGGCGGGCCTGGACGCCGGCTCGTTCACCGGCCGCGGCGGCTCCTCGCTGGGCGGCCCGCTGATCGAGGCCAAGGACCCCCGCGCCCTGGCCGCCGTGCTCGACGTCGACGAGGACTTCGCCGGCCGCATCCAGCACGCCGCCACCGACATGTCGGACATGCGCCAGCTGAGCGCCGCCTCGCAGAAGCTGCCCTTCTATCGCCCGACCAACAATCCGGCCCTGAGCAGCAGCTACGGCGTCCGCTTCGACCCCTTCACCCATCGCCCGGCCTTCCATTCGGGCCTGGACTTCCCCGGCTCGTTCTACACGCCGATCATGGCGACCGCGCCGGGCGTGATCTCGTTCGTCGGCGTGCGCTCGGGCTACGGCAACGTCGTCGAGATCGACCACGGCAACGGTTTCAAGACCCGCTACGCTCACCTGCAGGCCGCTTCGGTCCGGGTCGGCCAGCGCGTGGCCATAGGTCAGCGCATCGCGGCCATGGGCTCGACCGGCCGTTCGACCGGTCCGCATCTGCACTACGAAGTATGGGTCAACGGCCGGGCTCAGAACCCGAACCGCTTCTTGAAGGCTGGTGAGTATGTTCAGCAAGCAAGCTAAGGCGTCCAAGGGTCCGGCTCGCATCGAGCCGCTGCCCATGTCCATGGCTCCGACCAACCCGGAGGCGGCTCGCAAGGCGCCGCCGAAGGTCGCGTCCCTGATTTCACCCGACATCACCATCGAGGGCGGCATCACCGGCGACGGCGAGCTGCAGATCGACGGCATCGTGCGCGGCGACGTCCGCGTGGGTCGCCTGACGATCGGCGAGACCGGCCACATCGAAGGGTCGATTTACGCCGAGGCGGTGGAGGTCCGGGGCCGCATCGTCGGGGCGATCACCGCCAAGCAGGTCCGCCTCTATGGCACCTCCTACATCGACGGCGACATCACCCACGAACAGCTGGCGATGGAGACCGGGGCCTTCTTCCAGGGGCGCAGCCTGAAGTTCCAGCGCCCGGCCGCCCCTCCGCAGCCCCAGCCCGCGCCGCCGCCCATGCTCGAGGCCAAGTCGGCCGGCTAGACACAAAAAACGCCCCGGAGTGATCCGTGGCGTTTTGCTTTTCAGGGCCGCCGGCTAGACTAGGCGTCGCGGGTCGCGCCGACCCGCTGGGCCAGCGAAGCGCCCATGAAGGCGTCCAGATCGCCGTCGAGAACCCCCTGGGTGTCGGAGGTTTCGACATTGGTCCGCAGGTCCTTGACCATCTGGTAGGGCTGCAGGACGTAGCTGCGGATCTGGTGGCCCCAGCCGATGTCGGTCTTCTGGTCTTCCAGCGCCTGTTGCGCCGCCTCCCGGCGCTGCAGTTCGGCCTCGTAGAGCCGGGCGCGCAGCATCTTCCAGGCTTCCTCGCGGTTCTGGTGCTGCGAGCGGCCGGCTTGGCAGGCCACGGCGATGCCGGTCGGGATGTGCGTCAGGCGCACGGCCGAGTCCGTCTTGTTGATGTGCTGACCGCCGGCCCCCGAGGCCCGATAGGTGTCGGTCCGCACGTCGGACGGGTTGATGTCGATCTCGATCGTGTCGTCGACCACCGGATAGACCCAGGCCGAAGCAAAGCTGGTGTGGCGCTTGGCGGCGGCGTCATAGGGGCTGATGCGCACCAGGCGGTGCACGCCAGCCTCGGTCTTCAGCCAGCCATAGGCGTTCGTGCCCTTGACCAGCAGGGTCGCCGACTTGATGCCGACCTGATCGCCCGAGGTCTCTTCGACCAGCTCGACGCTCATCTTGTGGGCGTTGGCCCAGCGGCTGTACATGCGCAGCAGCATGCCGGCCCAGTCGCACGACTCGGTGCCGCCGGCCCCGGAATTGATTTCGACGTAGCAGTCGTTGCCGTCGGCTTCGCCGGACAACAGGGCCTCGAGCTCGGCGCGGCCGGCGCGTTCCTTCAGGTCCTTGAGCTGGGCGCGGGCGTCCTCCAGCAGGGCGTCGTCGCCCTCCGTGTCGGCCAGCTCGGCGTACTCCAGCGCGTCCTTCAGGCCGGTTTCCAGGACCTGCACGGCTTCGACGCGCGCGGCCAGGCTGGCGCGTTCGCGGGACACGGCCTGGGCTTCCGTCGGACGGTCCCACAGGGTCGGGTCTTCGACCCGGGCGTTCAGCTCATCGAGCTTGCGTAGGGCGGCATCCCAGTCAAAGACGCCTCCTGAGCAGCCCTACGGACTGCTCGATGTCAGCCGCGGAGGCCTCGACATCCGGTCTCATCACGTAACTCCGTGACAGTGTTGAAGGGCGCGGGACATAGCCCGCGCCCGGAGTCGGCGCAATGACTCCGGGGCGATTGGTCGACGATTAGTAGAGTCCGCTGATGTCGGGCGCCTGAGTCGGCGGCTTGGCGGGACCCTGGGTCGGGGCCGGGCCGATCTGGCCGCCGGGCCAGGCGTCGCCATACGGCTGCGGTCCGGTGCTCTCGGTCGGCGCGACGACCTTGGGTTCCGTGCCGGGACGGAAGGCCTCCCGAATGCCACGCACCATGGCGAACTTGGCGTTCTTGGGGACCTTGAACTCGGTCTTCGGCTGCCCCTTCAGCGCCTCGCGCATGAAGTCCATGAAGATCGGCACCGGGCCGGTCGCCCCCGTTTCGCCTTCGCCGAGCGAACGGTTGTCGTCGAAGCCGATGAAGACGCCGACCACCAGGCTGGGCGAATAGCCCATGAACCAGGCGCTGCGGTATTCGTTGGTGGTGCCGGTCTTACCGGCCAGCGGATAGCCCAGGGAGCTGGCCTGGGCCGCGGTGCCGCGCTGGACCACGCCCTGCAGCATCGAGGTGATCTGATAGGCGGTGATCGGGTCCATGACCTGCTCGCCCAAGGCCGGGATGCGCGGGCTCTCGTCGCCGTTGAAGCCGGCGTTGCAGCGGACGCAATCGCGCTTGTCGGCGCGGAAGATCACCTTGCCCTCGCGGTCCTGCACCAGTTCGATCAGGTGCGGGTCGACCCGGCGGCCCCCGTTGACGAACGACGTATAGGCCGTGGTCAGTTTGAACGGCGTGGTCTCGCCCGCGCCCAGCGCCATGGCCAGCACCGGGGCCATCTCATGGGTCACGCCGGTCTTCTTGGCGGTTTCGACGATCTTCTTCATGCCGACGCTCTGAGCCAGGCGCACGGTCATGGCGTTGATCGACTGCTCCAGGCCCTTGCGGAGCGGCAGGGCTCCATAGAACTTCTTGTGATAGTTCTCCGGGCTCCAGTCCTCGCCATTGGCCCCCTTGAGGGTGATGGCGCTGTCGACGATCACGCTGGCCGGCGTGTAGCCGTTCTCCAGGGCCGTGGCGTAGACGAAGGGCTTGAAGGCCGAACCCGGCTGGCGCATCGCCTGGGTGGCGCGGTTGAAGTTCGACAGCGAGAAGCTGTAGCCGCCGACCAGGGCCACGACGCGTCCCGTATAGGGCTCCATCGCCACCAGGGCGCCGTTGACGATCGGGGTCTGGCGTAGGCGATAGGCCTCCGAACCCTCGGACTTCTCGACGAACACCAAGTCGCCGACCTTCAGGCCCTTGGTCGCGTTGGCCCAGGCCATGTCCTCGCCGACGATGGCCCCCTCGCCTTCTCCCTTGGCCAGGCGGACGCCGCCCGAGGCCGAGGTGACGATGGCCGGACGCCAGCGGCGGCGCTCCGACGGCGGCCTTTTCAGCGCCTGCTTTTCCCAATCCGCGTCCAGGCTTTCCACGTGACCCCAGGCGCCGCGCCAGCCGTGGCGGCGGTCGTACTTCTCCAGGCCCTCCATCAGCGCCACCCGGGCCGCGGTCTGCAGCTTGGGATCCAGGGTCGTGCGCATGTAATAGCCGCCCTCGCTGAGGCGCGGGCCGAGGGTGGCGACGCCGCGCTGGCGCACTTCCTCGACGAAATAGTCGGCGTCACGGTACTTGGCGCGGCTGGGCGCGGCCTGGACGATCAGGTCCTCGGCCATCGCCTTGCGGGCGTCGTTCTGGCTGATCCAGCCCTGATCGGCCATCTGGCCCAGGATCCAGTCGCGGCGGGCCTTGGCCTTGGCCTTGTTCCGGATCGGATGATAGTTGTCGGGACCCTTGGGCAGCGCGGCCAGATAGGCGCACTCGGCCAAGCTCAGTTCGGGCAACGATTTGCCGAAATAGTTGTAGGCCGCCGCGCCCACCCCGAACGAGCGATAGCCCAGCCAGATTTCATTGAGATAGAGCTCGAGAATCTGCTGCTTGGAGAGCGATTGCTCCAGGCGGTGGGCCAGGATCGCTTCCTTGAACTTGCGTCCGACCGTGGCGTCGCTGGTCAGCAGGACGTTCTTGGCCACCTGCTGGGTGATCGTCGAACCGCCTTCCAGGCGCCGGCCCCGCGCGGCGTTGCCGACGTTGTTGAGCATGGCGCGCGAGAAGCCGCCGACGTCGACGCCGCCGTGCTTGAAGAAGTTATGGTCCTCGGCCGCCAGGAAGGCCTGGGCCAGCTGGGGCGGGATCTGGTCGTAGGGCACGAAGATCCGGCGCTCTTTGCTGTATTCGCCGATCAGGGTGCCGTCCCAGGCATAGACGCGCGTGGCCGTCGGCGGGCGATAGTCCTGCAGTTCGCCCGCGTCGGGCATGTCGTGGAACAGCCAGGCGGCGTAGATGGCGATGGTGAAGCCGGCCACGGCGATCGCGGACAGCACCGTGACGCCGGCGATGGCGATCCAACGTTCTCTGGGCTTCAGATCCACGCCGCCTCCGTCGGGCGACGCACTTTCGCCCGCTCCGTTCGAATCCTCTAGAGCGCGATCAGCAAAAAAGTAAGCGGTTTTGCGGTCGCGGGGATGGGCCACGTCCGACGCGTCTTCCCCCAAATGGCTCTAGCGCGCATCGGGCAAGGCGCCAACGGCTCTCGCCAGCCTAGCGAGCGGCGAGACGGGTTTGGGCGGCGAAATAGGATTCGATCGAGCCGGCGACGGCGTCCATCAGTCGGCCGCGACCGGCCGGAGTCTGCAGAAGCTGTTCGTCGTCGACATTGGTGATGAAGCCCATCTCGAGCAGCACGGCCGGCACGTCGGGCGCCAGCAGCACGATGAAGCCGGCGTCGCGGTGGCTGCGGCGCAGCAGGGTCGTCTCCTCGCCCACCGACTGCAGCAAGGTCTCGGCGAAGGCGGCTGAACGGTTCTTGGTGGCCCGTTGGGAAAGGTCGAGCAGAATCTGGCTGACCGCGCGATCGCGTCCCGGCAGATTGGCCTTCATCAGCCAATCGTCCTTTTCGAGCACCCGAGCCACGCGCTCGGTGCCTTTTTCCGACAGGGTGTAGACGCTGGCGCCGCGGGTCGTGGCGTCAGGTCCCGAATCGGCGTGCAGCGAGATGAACAGGTCGGCGTCGGCCCGGCGGGCGATCTGGACGCGAGCCTCCAGCGGCACGAAGGTGTCCGACTGGCGGGTCATGACCACGGTGTACCGGCCGGACTTCTCCAGCTTGGCCTTCAACGCCTTGGCGGCGGCCAGGGTGACGTCCTTCTCCGCGGTGTTGGCGCCCGCCGAACCAGGGTCCTTGCCGCCGTGACCGGCGTCGATGACGATGACCTTCTTCAGTCGCAGGGCCGAGGCTCTCACCGGCGCGGAAACCAGGGTCGGCTTCATGGCAGGGGTTTGGATCGCGCCCGGCGCGTCGGTGGACTTCAGGTCGATGACGTAGCGATAGGCCGACGCGCCGTCGCCCGGCGGCAGCAGGAAGCGTCGGCGGACCTCGGCGTTGGCCTTCAGATCGAGGCGAAGGCGCGCGCCGCCCGCCGCCTCGTCGATCGCCCAGCGTTCGACCAGGCCCTGACCCGAACCCTGCAGATCGCCGCCGGTCG
The DNA here is from genome assembly GCF_001427165.1 of Caulobacter sp. Root487D2Y. Classification (NCBI taxonomy): domain Bacteria; kingdom Pseudomonadati; phylum Pseudomonadota; class Alphaproteobacteria; order Caulobacterales; family Caulobacteraceae; genus Caulobacter; species Caulobacter sp. Root487D2Y. The sequence goes on along the minus strand of NZ_LMFD01000006.1, from coordinate 18,375 downwards.
TCACGTTGGGCAGGCCGATCACCACACGCCGATCCGACGCGCCGTCGGCCAGCAGCTTGCCCGTGGCGGCGCGGTCAAGATCGATGACGATGCGGGTTTCGTTGCGGTCGCCGCCGAAGCGGACCTTTTGGACGCCGGCGGCCGGCGCGGGGCCTTGGGCCATGGCCACGGCGACGCCAGCCAGGGCCAGGCCGCCGACGATCATCGCCGCCCGCGCCCATCCTGTCCTCGCCGCCGAGATCAGAACCCTGCTCATGTCGTCCGTCGCCCCCAAGGCGCGTAACCTAAACCCAAAAACCGATATCTGCATTTTTCGGTAGAGAAAGCGTTAACCTCAAGCGCGACATCGCCGCGCAGGCGCGTTCAGTCGAGCGCTTTTCTTTTACGACGCGATGTTGCTACAGTATGGTCCGCGCGCTGAGCGCCGTGATCGTCATGGCGGAAAGCGTGAGCGGTTCCTATCTCACGGGCCTGGTTGCATTCTTTGGGTGCAATTGGCGTTCGTGGCCGGAACCGCCGGACTGAAACGAGTTTGGGCTCGATTACCAGCGTGAGGCGCGAAGCCTTCGTCTGGATCGTCCCGCGGGGTCCGCATCGGATCCTTAAGCCGCTCCGGCGTCGATGCTTCATCCGATCCGCGCCTTCCGGCGCGTTTAAGGAACACAGAAACCTTATGGGCTGCGCCGCACCCGACCGCCTTTGGCGACCGACCTTCCGCAACCGCCTCGGCGGTGCGACGGGCGGTGACGTGCGCGCCTTTCAATCATATCGGCGCCCGGGCCTAGCGTCCGCCGCGCGCCGTGGAGATACCCTTTATGTCGAAGAAGATGTTGATCGACGCCGCCCACGCCGAAGAGACGCGTGTGGTGGTCGTGGATGGTACGCGGGTTGAAGAATTCGATTTCGAGAGCCAGACCCGAAAGCAACTCCGAGGAAATATCTATCTCGCCAAGGTGACCCGCGTTGAGCCCAGCTTGCAGGCTGCGTTCATCGAGTACGGCGGCAACCGCCACGGCTTCCTCGCCTTCAACGAAATCCACCCGGACTATTATCAAATCCCGGTCGCCGACCGCGAAGCGCTGATGCGTGACGATTCCGGCGACGACGAGGATGACCAGCACCACGCCCGCGAGGACAATGACGGCGACGCGGTCGACGACGAGGAAGACGCCGTCGAGGAAGAACTGGCGCGCCGCAAGCGCCGCCTGATGCGCAAGTACAAGATCCAGGAAGTGATCCGCCGCCGGCAGATCATGCTGGTTCAGGTCGTCAAGGAAGAGCGCGGCAACAAGGGCGCGGCCCTGACCACCTACCTGTCGCTGGCCGGTCGGTACGGCGTCCTGATGCCCAACACCGCCCGCGGCGGCGGCATCAGCCGCAAGATCACCACGGTCACCGACCGCAAGCGCCTCAAGAGCGTCGTTCAGGGTCTGGACGTGCCGCAGGGCATGGGCCTGATCGTCCGCACGGCCGGCGCCAAGCGCACCAAGGCCGAGATCAAGCGCGACTACGAATATCTGCTGCGTCTGTGGGAGAATATCCGCGACAACACGCTGCATTCGATCGCCCCGGCGCTGATCTACGAGGAGGAAGACCTCGTCAAGCGCGCCATCCGCGACATGTACGACAAGGACCTGGAGGGCATCTGGGTCGAGGGCGAGGCCGGCTACAAGGAAGCGCGCGACTTCATGCGCATGCTCATGCCGAGCCAGGCCAAGAAGGTCTTCCCGTATCGCGAGCCGGCGCCGCTGTTCGTCAAGCACAAGATCGAAGACCACCTGGCCCAGATCTATTCGCCGGTCGTGCCGCTGCGCTCCGGCGGCTATCTGGTGATCAACCAGACCGAAGCCCTGGTCGCCATCGACGTCAACTCGGGCAAGGCCACGCGCGAACGCAACATCGAAGCCACCGCGCTGAAGACCAACATGGAAGCGGCGGAAGAAGCCGCCCGCCAGCTTCGGCTGCGCGACTTGGCCGGTCTGATCGTCATCGACTTCATCGACATGGATGAGGGCAAGAACAACCGCGCCGTCGAGAAGGTCCTCAAGGATTCGCTCAAGGACGATCGCGCCCGCATTCAGATGGGCAAGATCAGCGGTTTCGGCCTGATGGAAATCAGCCGCCAGCGCCGCCGCACCGGCGTGCTGGAAGGCACCACCCACGTCTGCGAACACTGCGACGGCACCGGCCGCGTCCGCTCGGTCGAATCCAGCGCCCTGGCCGCCCTGCGGGCGGTCGAGGTCGAGGCCCTGAAGGGCGGCGGCGCCGTCACCCTGAAGGTCAGCCGCCCCGTCGGCATCTACATCCTCAATGAAAAGCGCGCCTATCTGCTGCGCCTGCAGCAGACTCACGCCCTGTTTGTCACGGTCCTGGTCGACGACAGCCTGCACCAGGCCGAGCATGACATCGACCGCACGGAGCTGGGCGAGCGCCCCGCCCCGCAGATCTTCGCCCCGATCGAGCCCGACCCTGTCTATGACGACGAGGCGTTTGACGACGAAGAGGACGAGGAAGACGAAGAGATCGTCTCCGAGGACGAAGACGAGAGCGAAGGCGACGACGCGCCCCGCGCCGCTCGTCCGGCTCGCGCCGAACCGGCTGAAGATGAAAGCGCCCGTCGCGGCCGCAAGCGTCGTCGTCGTGGCGGTCGTCGCGACGACCGTGACGAGGCGCCGGCCGAGGCCGCCGGCGAAGAAGACGAGGATGACGCCGAGGGCGCCGAGGGCGCTGATCGCGCTGAAGGCGATATCGAGGGCGAGGACGAGGAATCGCGTCGCCGTCGCCGTCGCCGCGGACGTCGCGGCGGCCGTCGCGGCGGTCGCGAGGACGGTGACCGTCCGGCCGACGCCTTTGCCTGGACCCGTCCTCGGGTGCCCTTCGGCGAAAGCGCCTTCGTCTGGCACGATCCCGCCGAACTCGACGCTCGCGGCCCTCGTCCCGAGCGCGCCGAACGCCCCGAACGGGTCGAAGCGCCGGTGGCGGAGCGCGCCGAGCGTCCGGAACGCGCCGAACGCGGTGAACGCGGCGGTCGGCGCGGACGCGGTCGCGGTGAACGCGGCGAGCGGACCGAGGTGTCCGACGCCCCGCGCGCCGAACGCGCCCCCGCGCCCCGGGTCGATGTCGCCGAGCTGGAAGCCGCGCCGCTGCCCCCGCCCGTGATCGAAGGCCCCCCGGCCGACGTCTGGGTGGAACTGCCGCCGCAGGACGAGGCACCCAAAAAGGCCCGTCGTCCCCGCAGTCGCGGACGCAAGGCCGCCGACGCCGAGGTTCCGGCTGAAGTGACCGTGGAGACGCCGACAGCCGAGACGGTCGAGGAAACGCCGCTGGTCGCGGCCGATGTCGAGGTCGCGGCCCCGGTCGTGGTCGAGGCCGCGCCCGAGCCGGCCGCCGAACCCGAGCCCGTCGCGGTCGCCGCCGCGGAGCCGGCTCTGGTGGTGGTCGAATCCGACCCGGCCGAGATCCTGACCCCGCCCGAAAAGCCCAAGCGCGGCTGGTGGCGCCGAGGCTAGGTTTCAAGGTGAAGGCCGGCGGGCCCCTGGTTCCGCCGGCCTTCATGCCCATATCCGCGGGATGCTCGTTCGACGGATGTTCCCAGGTCGTCGAGAACCGCGTTAGACTGCCGGCTTGAGCGCGGGGGCGCGATCAGGAGAGTTTCGATGACCTCCCGGATAAGGGCGGCTTCCGAGAGATTGTCCAGGAAGACGGGGTCCGCGCTGTCCGCGCTGGCCCTGTTGACGGCTATCCTCGCCCCCGGCGCTTCGGCTCATGCGCAGGACGGCCCCTCGCTGATCCGCGACACCGAGATCGAGGAAATCCTTCACCGTGACGCCGACCCGATCTACGCGGCGGCGGGGCTGGATCCGAAGACCGTTCGCATCCTGCTGGTCGGCGATAAGGAATTGAACGCCTTCGCCACCCAAGGCCTGATGATGGGCCTCAACACCGGTCTGATCCTGCAGACCGAGACGCCCAACCAGTTGAAGGGCGTCATCGCCCACGAAACCGGACACCTTGCCGGCGCCCACCCGCTGCGCTCGGGCGAAATGATGCGGGCCGGCCTCAAGCCGATGATCCTGACCATGGGCTTGGGGGTCCTGGCCGCCCTGGCCGGTGCTCCGGACGCCGGCGCGGTTCTGCTCGGCAACGCCAGCTACTTCGGCCAGCTCGGCGCCCTGGGCTACAGCCGCGACCAGGAATCACGCGCCGACCAGGCCGGAGCGGGCTTCCTTGAGACCACCGGTCAGTCGGGCCGCGGCCTCGTCGAGTTCTTCGACAACTTCCGCTACCAGGAGGTCTTCGACCAGTCGCGGCGCTTCGCCTATTTCCGCAGCCACCCCCTCTCGGGCGACCGGATCGACGCTCTGCGCAGCCGCGTCGAGAAGCTGCCGCACTACAACGCCGTCGACGATCCCGCGTCCTTGGCCGAGCACGAGATCATGAAAGCCAAGCTGGAGGGATTCATCAATCCCGGCGTGGCGATCACGAAGTACAAGGAAAACGATCGCGCCTTCCCGGCCCGCTACGCCCGCGCCATCGCCTATTATCAGATGAAGGAGCCCGACCGGGCCCTGAAGATTCTCGACGGCCTGATCACCGAGAACCCGAACAATCCATACCTCTGGGAGCTCAAGGGGCAGATCCTGTTCGAGTTCAACCGCGTCAAGGAAGCCGAGGAGCCGCAGCGTCGATCCGTGGCGCTGAAGCCCGACGCCGCCCTGTTGCGGGTGAACCTGGGCCAGACCCTGATCGGCCTGGACGATCCCAAGAAGGTCGAGGAAGGCATCAGCGAACTGAAGCGCTCGCTGCTCGACGAAAGCGACAATTCCGTCGCCTGGCGTCTGCTGGCCCAGGCCTACGACAAGCGCGGCGAGGACGGCCAGGCGCGGCTGGCCACCGCCGAGCAGTATTTCAACATGGGCGCGACCCAGGAGGCCCGGGTCTTCGCCATGCGAGCCCGCGAACTGCTCAAGAAGGACAGCGTCGAATGGCGGCGCGCCACCGACATCGTCCTGACTTCCAACCCTTCCAACCAGGACCTCAAGGATCTGGCCAAGGAAGGCGCCGTCACCTCGGGCCTGCGCCGCTAGGCCGCCCCTTTCCAGAGAGCTCCATGCCCTTGACGTTCCGTCCGATGGCGTTCGCCGCCGCGTCCATCGCCGCCCTGTCCCTGATCGGTTGCGGACAGGCCAACGCCGACAAGGCGTTCGGCGAAAAGGTCCACGCCTATCTGGTCGAGCACCCCGAGGTGCTGGTGGAGATGAGCACAAAGCTCCAGGAAAAGCAGGCGGCTGAACAGGCCAAGAACGCCAAGGGCGCGATGAACAAGTATCGCCAGGCGCTGGAACGCGATCCCCGCGATTTCGTGGCCAATCCGAACGGCTCGATCACCGTCGTCGAGTTCTTCGACTACCGCTGCGGCTACTGCAAGCTGGCCGCGCCGCAGATCGTCGACCTGATCCAGAAGAACCCCGACGTGCGCTTCGTGTTCAAGGATTTCGTGATCTTCGGCCACGATTCCGAGGCCGCGGCGCGCATCGTTTTGGGGGCCAAGGACCAGGGTAAGACCATCGAACTGCATAAGCGCCTGATGGCGGAAAAGAGCCTCGACGAGGCCGCTGTCATGCGCATCGCCCAGGACCTCGGCATCGACATGGCCAAGGCCCGCGCCGCGGCCGGGTCCGCGACCACCACCCAGCACCTGGCCGACACCCACGCCCTGGCCGAAGCCCTGGCCATCGAAGGCACGCCCGCCTTCTTCGTCGGCGACCAGATGATCCCGGGCGCCGACATGCACGCTCTCAACCTGGCGATCGACCAGGCCCGCGCGGGGAAGGCTAAGAAGGTCTAGCGCCCGGGCGGTAGGGCAGAACCGGCCGGCTCGGAAGAAACTGCTGGGTCAACGCCGCGCTCGGACGCCGTCGTCTCTTGGCAACCTGTTGAATTCCTTGCGATCGCGAACGCGCACGGTTCTTGCTTCGCGGGATCCGCCCCTTTGCGGCGGAGTCTTCCATGTTTATTTCCGGCCCCAGCATCCTGGCGTCCCTCGCCCTGTCGACCCTGTCGAAGATCAACGCGGCCGCGGCGACGAAATCGACGACTCCGACCGCTGCCGATTCTCTGACCGCCGGGCCGGCGAAGTCGGCCAGGGACGAATTTCTGGACTACGCCAAGCTGACGCCCGCTCAGAAGATGCACGCGGTCATGCTGGAGCGCATGGGTTTGACCGAAGACCAGGTCAAGGCGATGCCGCCCGAGGAACGCCAGAAGATCGAGGATCAGATCAAGCAGCGGATCAAGGAGCAGGTCGAGAACGATCCCACCAAGGCGAAGGGATCACTGCTGGACGTTTCGGCCTAGAGCTCGGCTAGATCAGACCGCCCAACGGCGAGCTGGGATCGGCGTAGAGGCGCTTCTGCATCCGGCCGGCGAGATAGGCTTCGCGGCCGGCGATCACGGCGTGCTTCATGGCCCGAGCCATGCGGATCGGGTCCTTGGCCTCGGCGATGGCGGTGTTCATCAGGATGGCGTCGCAGCCCAGCTCCATGCCGATCGCCGCGTCCGAAGCGGTGCCGACGCCCGCGTCGACCAGGACCGGAACCTTGGCGTTCTCGACGATGATCCGCAGGTTGACGCGGTTTTGGATGCCCAGGCCCGAACCGATCGGCGCGCCCAGCGGCATGATCGCCACCGCGCCGGCGTCTTCCAGCTTGCGGGCGTAGACCGGGTCGTCCGAGCAATAGACCATCACCTGGAAGCCTTCGGCGACCAGCAGCTTCAGCGAGCGCAGGGTCTCTTCCATGTCCGGATAAAGGGTCTTGGGGTCGCTGAGGACTTCCAGCTTCACCAGGTCCCAGCCGCCGGCCTCGCGGGCCAGGCGCAGGGTCCGCACGGCGTCCTCGCCGGTGAAGCAGCCCGCTGTATTGGGCAGAAACGTGAATTCGGTGGGTTTGACGTAGTCGACCAGCAGCGGCTGGGTCGGGTCGGTCAGGTTCACGCGGCGCACGGCCACCGTGACGATCTCGGCCCCCGCCGCCTTCGCCGCGGCGGCGTTGGTGGCGTAGTCCTTGTACTTGCCGGTGCCGACGATCAGTCGCGAACGGAAAGTGCGGCCGGCGACGGTCCAGGTGTCGTCGGACTCGGTGGACGAGACGGATTCGGGGGGGACGTGCGCGTTCATGGGGCCGGTTTACGCCTCCGCGCTCCGGGTTTCAAACGCGCAGACCTAACCGCCCCCGATGAACGTCACGATCTCGATTCGGTCGCCGTCGGCCAGGGCGGTGTCGGCATAGGTCGAGCGCGGGGCGATCTCGAGATTGCGCTCCACCGCCACCTTGCGGGCGTCCAGGCCCAGGGCGGACACCAGATCCGCGATGCTGACGACGCCGGCGATATGCCGTTCCTCGCCGTTCAAGAGAAGCTTCATGTCACCTCCGAAGCGAGCCCTGCTTGTGACGTGAGGGAACCGGCTATACAAGACCTCCCGGAATCGACGGCGGAGCCGAATGGTAAAACCGATCCATGTGCTGAGCGGACCCAATCTCAACCTGTTGGGAACGCGCGAGCCCGAGATCTACGGCAAGGACACGCTCGACGATGTCCGTACGCGCTGCGAAGCGCGCGCGGCCGCTCGGGGCCTTTCCGTCGTCTTCCGGCAGAGCAATCACGAAGGCGTGCTGATCGACTGGGTCCAAGAGGCCCGGACGGAAGCTTGCGCGTTGGTGATTAACCCGGCGGGCTATGGCCATACGTCGATCGCTCTCCTCGACGCCTTGAAGACCTTGAACATCCCGGTCATCGAGTGTCACCTGTCCAACCCGGCGGCGCGTGAAGACTTCCGCCGCCACACCTTCGTTTCGCTCGCGGCGACCGGGATTGTCTCCGGCTTCGGCGCGGCGAGCTATGAACTGGCGATCGAGGCCGCTGCCGGCCTGGTCGGCGCGAACTAGCCGGCGTCCCCGGCTTCAAGAAGACAGCAAGGTAAGCTTCCATGTCCAATCCCAAGGCCCCCGCCGATCCGGTCGAAACTCCGTCGATCGACGCTCGCCTGGTCCGCAAGCTGGCCGACATCCTGAAGGACACCGGCCTGTCGGAGATCGAGGTCGAGCACGCCGGCCTGAAGATCCGGGTCGCCCGCGAGCTGACCGTCGCCGCCCAAGCCACCCAATACGTTCAAGCCCTGGCCGCGCCGACCTATGCGCCGGCGCCGGCCGCCGCCGCGCCCGCTGAAGCCGCCGCGCCCGCCCCGGCCGCCCACCTCGGCGAAGCCGTGAAGTCGCCGATGGTCGGCACCGTCTATCTGTCGCCGCAGCCCGGCGCCGACGCCTTCATCAAGGTCGGCGACACCGTGACCGCCGGCCAGACCCTGCTGATCGTCGAAGCCATGAAGACCATGAACCCGATCTCGGCCCCGAAGGCCGGCAAGATCGTCGAGATCCTGGTGACAGACGCCCAGCCCGTCGAATTCGGCGAGCCGCTCGTCATCGTCGAGTAATCGGCATGTTTGACAAGATCCTCATCGCGAACCGAGGCGAGATCGCGCTTCGGGTTCACCGCGCCTGCAAGGAAATGGGCATCGCCACCGTGGCGGTCCATTCCGAGGCCGACGCCAATTCCATGTGGGTGCGGCTGGCCGACGAGAGCGTCTGCATCGGCCCGGCCTCGGCCGCCAAGTCGTACCTGAACATCCCGTCGATCATCGCGGCCGCCGAGATCACCGGCGCCCAGGCGATCCACCCGGGCTACGGATTCCTGTCGGAAAACGCCCGCTTCGCCGAGATCGTCGGCGCGCATGGCTACACCTTCATCGGCCCCAAGCCGGAACACATCCGGATGATGGGCGACAAGATCACCGCCAAGCAGGCCGTCAAGGACGCGGGCATTCCCGTCGTTCCCGGCTCGGACGGCGGCGTCTCCACCGAGGAAGAGGCTTTCGAGGCCGCCGAGAAGATCGGCTTCCCCGTGCTGATCAAGGCCGCCTCCGGCGGCGGCGGTCGCGGCATGAAGGTGGCCCAGACCCGCGAGGATCTGGCCGAAGCGGTCTCGACCGCACGTTCGGAAGCCCGCGCCGCGTTCGGCGACGACACGGTCTACATGGAGCGCTACCTCCAGAAGCCGCGCCACATCGAGCTGCAGGTCATCGCCGACAGCCACGGCAACGTGGTGCACCTGGGCGAGCGCGACTGCTCGCTGCAGCGCCGCCACCAGAAGGTCCTGGAAGAGGCCCCCTCGCCCGCCCTCGGCGCGGCCGACCGGGCCAAGATCGGCAAGATCGTCGTCGATGCGGTCAAGGCCATCGGCTACCTGGGCGTCGGGACCATCGAATTCCTGTGGGAGAACGGCGAGTTCTTCTTCATCGAGATGAACACCCGCCTGCAGGTCGAGCACCCGGTCACCGAAGCCATCACCGGCATCGACTTGGTTCGCGAACAGATCCGCATCGCCGCCGGCCTGCCGCTGTCGTTCACCCAGGACGACGTGGTGTTCGAAGGCCATGCCATCGAGTGCCGGATTAACGCCGAGAACGCGCGAACCTTCACGCCGTCGCCCGGAACCATCACCGACTTCCACGCCCCCGGCGGCCTGGGCGTGCGGCTGGATTCGGCGATCTACACCGGTTATGCGATCCCCCCCTATTACGACAGCCTGATCGGCAAGCTGATCGTCCACGGCCGTGATCGCGAGGAGTGCATCGCGCGTCTGCGCCGTTGCCTGGGCGAAATGGTCGTCGGCGGCATCGAGACCACGATCCCGCTGTTCCAGGACCTGCTGGTGCAACCCGACATCCTGGCCGGCGACTACGACATCCACTGGCTGGAGCGCTGGATCAAGGCGCAGGGCTGATCTTAAAATCGTCGTCATTCCCCGACTTGCTCGGAGGGATGACGACGCTTCGGGATCAGGCCCACCTGAGGTTCACGGCCAGCCATGGATGACGACGCCTTCACGGTCGATGATCTCATCGCCTGCTACGAGCGCGGCGTCTTTCCGATGGCGGATGCGCGTCACGACGAGAGCATCTTCCTGATCGATCCCGAGCGGCGCGGCGTGCTGCCGCTGGACGGGGTGCACGTCCCGCGCCGGCTGGCCCGGACCGTCCGGGCCGAACCGTTCGAGATCCGCATCGACACCGCCTTCGACGCCGTCGTAGAGGCCTGCGCGACCGCGCGGCCAGGACGGCTGGAGACCTGGATCAACACTCCGATCCAACGGCTCTACGGTCAGCTGTTCGCGCGCGGCCTGGCGCACAGCGTCGAGTGCTGGGACGGTGAAGAGCTGGTCGGCGGCCTCTACGGCGTGGCGTTCGGGGCGTGCTTCTTCGGCGAGAGCATGTTTTCGATCCGCCGCGACGCCAGCAAGGTGGCGCTGGTCCATCTGGTCGGTCGGCTGATCGCCGGCGACTATCGGTTGCTGGACACCCAGTTCATCACCGAGCACCTCGAACGGTTCGGAACGGTCGAGATCTCGCGCGCCGACTATCGCCGCCGGCTCGGCCGGGCCTGGACGGCCCAGGCCGACTTCTATCGGCTGGCGGCCGGCGCCGCGGGCGCCGAGGTCTTGCAGGCGATCAGCCAGGCGTCATAGACCGGGTGCTCCAACGGGTTCAGGCCCGGCGAACTAGCGTACATCCAGCCCTTGTAGATCTGACGTCCCGGCGGCGCCACGCGGCCCGGCAAGGCCTTGGGCTGGGTGTCGACGGTGACATAGGCGATCGAGTCCGGGGCGTCCTCGTCGGGCGCGGTCGTCTCGCAGGCGCGGACCGTGAACACCAGGGTCTTGTAACGGATCGGCTGACCGACCGGCGCTTCGAACCGCATCGTCTCGGTCGTCACCTTGTCCAGCGCCTGGATGATGGCGACCGACGAGCGCGCGCGCTTGATCGGCTCCGCCGGCTTTTCCGGCAGGACATCGGCGGGCTTGGCGGCCGACTGCGGCTGTGCCGGCGCGGCCGTGGTCGTCGGCGTGGTGTTGGTCGTCGGCGCGGCGGGCTGCGGGACGATCGGTTGGGCCCCTGGCCCGCTTGGCGCCGGCCGCGCGACGGGCGCGGGTCGCGATTGCTGCGGCGCGACGACTGGCGCAGGGGCGGTCGGCGGCGTCTGGGCGGTCGGGGGTTGCTGCGGCGCGTTTTGCAGCGCCCAGGCGCCGCCGCCGACGAGCGAACCCGCCACGGCCAGCATCGTCACGCCCGTCGATGGCCGCCGGATCATCATCCTATTCGGGCGACCAGGGCTTGTAGTCACTGGAGGCGACCGCGCGCTCGCCGCCGCGGGCCAGCGAACCCTTCGGACGCCAGGCGTGGATCGTGCCGGTCAGGTTGGGATGATGGTCCTTTTCCCAGGCGCGGCGCTTCAGCGGCGCCGTGGTCGGCGGCTCGTCGAACGTATAGTGCAGCCAGCCGCTCCATTCGGGCGGGACCTTGGAGGCCTCGGCGTAGCCGTCGTAAATGACCCAGCGGCGCTTGTGGTCGTCGTAGCTGTCGCTGTTGTCGCGCGCCTCGAAATAGCGGTTGCCGTAGTCGTCCTGGCCCACGAACACGCCACGACGGCTAATATGGAAGCGCTGACCGATGGTCGCACCGTTCCACCACGTGAAGATCGCTTTCAGCACCGCGTCAGCACCAATCTCGCAAAGGTCCCAAATCTGGGAGGGTTTCGGGCAACGCCGAGGCGTTGCGAAGCGGCCGGACTATAGGTCGGCGGCCTTCCAGCGTCCAGCTTCGGCCGTGACGTTCCGACTTCAACATCTTGTGGATCAGGCGCTCGCCGCACCCCACATCTATTGAAGGGCGCGGTTCGGCGATCTAGGATGGCTAATTCTTGGCGCACCCTGGCGCCCAGGCCGCGGAATCGCCCATGCGCATCCAGTCCCGACACCCCGCCCCCGCCCAGCGCATCCAGCCGCGCGAGATCGAACGCGCCGACGCCGTCATCGAGGTGCTGGCGCCCGAGGGCTGGACCGACGCCCGTGTCGAGGCCTGGCTGGACTGGGCCGCCGAGGATCAGAACGATCGGGCGTTCGACTCCGAGGCGCCGCTGGGCGGCGGCCCCGCCCGCTACGCCGACCGTCTGGCCAGGACGGGTCTTTCGGACGGCCTGTTCGGCGACGCCGCGGACGCCGACGCCTTCCGCGACGCCCTTCTGGCCACCATGCTGGCCGGCGTCGCCTCGCCGGTCGGCGCGTCGGCGGCGCCTCAGCGTCTGCCTGATATCGGCGAGATCGAGTTCAAGCGCGCCGCCGAGGGGCACTTGGCCCGCTGGCGGTCGGCGCGGCTGGCCGTGAAGGCCGCCGCTCTTCTCGACGCGGCCCTGGCCCAGGTCGGCGACGCCGTTGAACGCTGCCATGGAGACGCCAAGGCCTGCGCCGATCCGTCGAAGAACAGCGCGCTCGGCCGCGCCGCGCGCCGGGCCCGCGAACTGGGCGCCGACGACGTCATGATCCTGGACGCGATCGCCCTGGCCGGCGGACCGCGCACGGGCCTGATCGAGCCGGACGCCGAGGCCCCCGCCCCCGTCGTCGCCTCGGCTTCCCGCCAGGGCGTGGCCGCCGTCGACGAAGCCGCCTCCTTCGCCGCCCAGGTCGGCTGGGAAACCAGCGCCCTGATCCTGGCCTTGTCGCCCGAGGACGCCGAGACCCTGGCCCGAGGCGCGCCGGTCCGCGCCGCCATCGACGTGACCGCCTTCCAGCACGACGAGTCCTTCGACAGCGCGGGCTTCAACCAGGTGGTGGGACTGTGGGCCACGGCCCTGGAGATCGAGCGCGGCGACCGCCCGGCCGAGATCGGCCTGGCCGGGATCGGCGACTGGCTGTTGATCCAGGGCCTCTCGGCCGCCGGCGACGCGGGACGCGACGCCGCCTCCGCCCTGTGGGCCCTGACCGTCGGCGCCGCGCTCAGCGCCAGCGCCGAGGCCGCCGCGGTGCTCGGCGTCGATCCCGCCTTCGCTCAGGAACGCCAGACCGTGCTGCGCGGCCTGGCCGAGCGTCGGGTGCGCGCCGCCGCCCTGCGCTCGCCGCTGGCCTCGGAGGCCGCCGCCGCCCTGGCCGTCGCTCACGGCCTGGCCCGCAAGCACGGTCTGCGTTCTTCGCGCCTGGTCGCCGCCTTCGCGGATCCCGAGACCGCCCTGCGCTTGGGCGGTAAGGCTCTTGGCCACGCGGCCGCCGCCGCGCCTGTCTCGACCGCCCAGACCGCCGACGGTCTGCTGGTCCCGACATTCAGCGCCGCGGCTCATCTTTGCCTGACCGAGGCCGGGGCCGATTTCGACGCCGCCCGCCGCCACGCCATGGGCCATGGCTCGCTGGCCGAGGCCCCTGCGATCGATCACCTGGTTCTGCAGGCGCGCGGCTTCACCGCCCACGAGATCGAACTGGCCGAAGACGCCCTGCGCCATGCCGACGGTTTGCGCGCCGCCTTCACCCCGGCCGTGATCGGGGCCGGCTTCCTCAGCGACGTGTTGGGCGTTCCCGCCGAGGCTCTGGCCGATCCCAATTTCGACACCCTGACCTTCGCCGGCTTCTCGGAGATCGAGATCGAGGCGGCCGAGCGCCACGCCCTCGGCGCGCGTCGACTGTCGGACTGCGAAGCCTTGGAGGGCGAACTGCGCGCCCTGTTCGCCGCCATCGAGGCGCCGGCCCTGGCCGATCGCCTGGCGATGATCGCCGCGGTCGAAACCTTCACCTGTCTGGCGGTTCCCGCTGTGCTGGACGTGCCGTTCGACGCCCGCCCCGCCGACGCCGCCCGTCTTCAGGCCGCCGCCGCTCGGGCCGGCGTCCGCGCGCTGCGCCTGAACCGCATCGCGGCGCCCGCGGGTTTCGTCCTTCGCTTGCCGGAGGCCGAAGCCGAGGCCCCCAAGCCGGCTCGCGCCGAGGCGCCCGTCGCGGAGGCCCCGCCGGCCCCGGTCAAGGAGCGGATCGTCGAGCGCGTGGTCGAGCGGATCGTCGAACGCGGCGGCCGCGCGCGCCGCAAGCTGCCCGATCGTCGCAAGGGCTATATCCAGAAGGCCGCGGTCGGCGGCCACAAGGTCTATCTGCACACCGGCGAGTACGAGGACGGCGAGGTCGGCGAGATCTTCATCGACATGCACAAGGAAGGCGCCGCCTTCCGCAGTCTGATGAACAACTTCGCGATCGCCATCTCGATCGGCCTGCAATACGGCGTGCCGCTGGACGAGTTCGTCGACGCCTATGTCTTCACGAAGTTCGAGCCGGCCGGGCCGGTGACGGGCAACGATTCCATCCGTTCGGCGACTTCGATCCTCGACTATATTTTCCGCGAACTGGGCGTCTCCTATCTGGGCCGCGACGACCTGGCCAACGCCGATCCGGGCGAGTTCAACGCCGACGGCCTGGGCCGGGGCGAAGGCGTGGAGGACGGCGCGATCGAGGCCGAGCCCCTGCCCGCCAGCAAGTTCATCTCCAAGGGCTTCTCGCGCGGCGCGGCGCCGGACAATCTGGTGTTCCTGCCGTTCGGCGGCCGCCGCGATCAGGAGCCGCGCCCCGCGGGCCCTCTCCAGACCGGCAAGGGCGGCGATGTCTGCCCGGCCTGCGGCGACCTGGCCCTCAGCCGCAAGGGCGGCCTGGTGGTCTGCGACAGCTGCGGAACCCAGGCCGGCGACGGATCCCAAGGCGAGAGCGACGCCGGTTAGACGCGCCAAGTCGGGCGTTTGCCTGGCCTTAAGCTTGCATGGCCATGCTTGACCGCCGTTCCCGTCGAAAGATCCGCGCCAGAATGAAACCGCTGCTCACGATCCTCGTCGCCGCCGGTCTGCTGATCGTCGCGGCGCCCGCAACGGCCCAGAACGCCGGCCAGATCGCCAATGTCCGGGCCGGGGCCAACTGCCCGCGCTGCAACCTGTTCCAGGCCGATCTGTCGGGCAAGGTGCTGAAGGGCCGCAACCTGGCCGGAGCCCGCTTGCGCCAGGCCGATCTCAGCCTGGCCGAGATGAACCGCACCAGCTTCGCCGGCGCCGATCTGCGCGATGTCAATTTCTACGGCGGCGTGTTCGGCGGGGCCAGCTTCGCCGGCGCCAATCTGACCAACGCCAGCCTGGTCGGCGCCTATCTGCAAGGCGCGAATTTCCGGGGCGCGATCCTGACCGGAGCCAACCTTTCCGGGGCCGAGATGGACCGGGCCACGGGCCTGACCCAGGCCCAGCTGAACCGGGCGTGCGGCGATTTGTCCACCCGCCTGCCACGCGGGTTTTCCGTGCCTGCCTGCCGTTAAACTTCCGTCATTACCGCGATTTAAGTGGCGCTTGCCCATCGCCGGCCCCAAATCGTAACCCACACGGTCGCTTATCTTGACCGGTCTGGAGGTTTTGATGTCCCGCTTGCGGATCACGGTCGCCGCTCTGTCCCTCGCCTTGTCGGCCCTGGCTCATCAGGCCTATGCCGGCGTCGAGGACAAGGACGTGCCGCGCATGATCTCACTGGGCGGCACGTGCGTGGGCTGCGAGCTGTCGGGCCGCAAGCTGACCGGCGCCCGCTTCACCGGCGCCAACTACGCCAAGGCCAACCTGATCGGCGCCGACCTGCGCGGCGCCAGTTTCTTCGGCTCCAACTTCACCGGCGCGGACCTGTCGCGGGCCGACATGCGCGGCGCCGAGATGCGCGGCGCGGGCTTCTCCCACGCCATCTTCACCGACGCCAAGCTGTCGGGCATCGAGAGCAGCGGGGCCAACTTCATCGGCGCCGACCTGGGCCGGGTCGACCTGTCGAGCAGCGAACTGCACGGCGCCAGCTTCCAGGGCGCCAACCTGGAGCGCGCCAACCTGTCGAGCAGCGAGCTGATCGGCGCCAACCTGCTGGGCGTCAACGCCAAGGGCGCCAATTTCAGCTCGGCCGAGCTGAACGCCAGCAACATGACCGGCGGCAATTTCGAGCGGGCCAGCTTCCGCGACGCCGAATTCACCGGTTCGACCCTGCGCGGCGCGATCTTCAACGGCGCCGACTTCCGCGGCGCCGACCTGTCGGGCGCCAGCCTCAACGGCGCGGACCTGTCGAACGCCCGAGGACTGACCCAGGACCAGCTGGACGAGGCCTGCGGCGACGGCTCCACCCGGGTTCCGAGCGGGCTGAACGTCCGCAACTGCGGGGTCAATGTCCGCGTCCGCGTCAGCCCCAGCTTCCAGCGCGCCCAGGCCGAAGCCGCCCGGGCCGAGGTGGAAGCCCATCGCGCCGAGATCGAGGCCGCGGCCCGCGTTTCCATTCCCAGGCCGCCGAAGCCGCCCAAGCCCCCTAAGGAACCGAGGTAGCGAGCGGTTCTCCCGAAGCAAAAAAGCCCTCCGATCCTGCTGGACCGGAGGGCTTTTTCGTATGGGCGAAACCCGACCGATCTAGACCTTGATCGGCGGGGCCGAGCGGATGTGCAATTCCTTGTATTGCCGCTCCTGAGCCTCGGCCGGGGCGTTCATCAGCAGGTCCTGGCCCTGCTGGTTCAGGGGGAAGGCGATCACCTCGCGAATGGCCACCTGCTCGGCCAGCAGCATGACGATCCGGTCGATGCCGGGCGCCAGGCCGCCGTGCGGCGGGGCCCCGAAGCGGAAGGCGTTGAGCATGCCGCCGAACTGCGCCTCGACCACCTCGGCGCCGTAGCCGGCGGTCTCGAAGGCCTTGAGCATGATCTCCGGCTTGTGGTTGCGGATCGCGCCCGAGCACAGCTCGTAGCCGTTGCAGACGATGTCGTACTGGTAGGCGCGGATGGTCAGCGGGTCCTGGGTCTCCAGGGCCTCCAGACCGCCTTGCGGCATCGAGAACGGGTTGTGCGAGAAGTCGACCTTCTTCTCGTCCTCGTTCCATTCGAACATCGGGAAGTCGACGATCCAGCAGAACTTGAACTGGTTCTCGTCGACCAGCTTCAGCTCGGTCCCGACCCGGGCGCGGGCCAGGCCCGCGAACTTGGCGAACACGGCCGGATCGCCGGCCACGAAGAAGGCCGCGTCGCCCTTGCCCAGGCCCAGCGACTCCATCAGCGCCTGGGTCGGCTCACCGAGGTTCTTGGCGATCGGGCCGCCCCAGCCGCCCTGGTCTTCGCTCCAGAACACGTAGCCCAGGCCAGGCTGGCCCTCGCCCTGCGCCCAGCTGTTCATGCGGTCGCAGAAGGCGCGGCTGCCGCCGGTCGGGGCGGGAATGGCCCACACCTGGTTCTTGGCGTCCGCGCCCAGGATCTTGGCGAACAGGCCGAAACCGCCGTCGCGGAAGTGCGCGGAGACGTCGGCCATCTTGATCGGGTTGCGCAGGTCGGGCTTGTCGCTGCCGTACCAGGCCATCGACTGGGCGTAGGTCAGGCGCTCGAAGCCCTTGTGCTCCATCACCTGGCCGAAGTCGTTGGTGAAGGTGTGGACGCCGTCGATCGGCGAGACCGGCTTGCCGCCCGAGAATTCCTCGAACACGCCGTGCATCACCGGCTCGATGGCCGCGAACACGTCTTCCTGGGTGACGAAGCTCATCTCGACGTCGAGCTGGTAGAATTCCAGCGACCGGTCGGCGCGCAGGTCCTCGTCGCGGAAGCACGGGGCGATCTGGAAGTAGCGGTCGAAGCCCGAGACCATCAGCAGCTGCTTGAACTGCTGGGGCGCCTGGGGCAGCGCGTAGAACTTGCCCGGATGCAGGCGCGACGGCACCAGGAAGTCGCGCGCCCCTTCCGGCGACGAGGCCGTCAGGATCGGGGTCTGGAACTCGTTGAAGCCCTGGGCGAACATCCGCGAACGGATCGACTGGATCACCTTGGACCGCAGCACGATGTTCTTGTGCAGGGTCTCGCGGCGCAGGTCGAGATAGCGGTGCTTGAGGCGGATTTCCTCAGGGTAGTCGGGCTCGCCGAACACCGGCAGCGGCAGCTCGGCGGCTTCGCTCAGCACCTCGACGGCCGAGACGCGAATCTCGATCTCGCCGGTCGGCAGGTTGGGGTTCACCACCGAAGCGTCGCGGGCGACCACCTCGCCGTCGACCCGGATCACGCTCTCGGCGCGCAGGCGCTCGACCACGTCGAAGCCCGGGGTTTCGGGGTGCAGCACCAGCTGGGTCAGGCCGTAATGGTCGCGCAGGTCGATGAAGACCAGGCCGCCGTGGTCGCGCTTGCGGTGGATCCAGCCCGACAGGCGGACCTGGGATCCGGTGTCGGCGGCCCGCAGGGCGCCGCAGGTGTGGGTGCGATAGGCGTGCGTCGAGGTCATGGAAAGTCTTTGAAACGCGATGATTTGCAAGGCGCGGAAAGGCGCATGAGGGGGCGTGGATGTCAAGGATTCTGGGGCGGGGTTCGGGTCCACGAGGCGGGACGTCGTGCGGCGAACGCTTGCCCCCTACGGACCGCTTCGCGGTCGTCTTCCCCCAGAGGGGGAAGAGGTGCGCGGTGCGGCGTCCTCCGCCCCCTGTGGGGGCGGACAG
>NZ_LMFD01000005.1:51160-117554 GCF_001427165.1 Caulobacter sp. Root487D2Y | reverse complement strand
GCCATCATCGGCCAGATGGACACCGGGGCGGTGCTGGAGCCGGCGGTCAAGTACCAGCGCATCGCCCAGACCAAGGGCCTGCCCCGGGATAACCATTAGTCCGGGGCGCCGCCCCGACCTTCGAACCAGCACCAGCGCCGACAAACGGCGGGCCTAGGG
The DNA here is from genome assembly GCF_001427165.1 of Caulobacter sp. Root487D2Y. Classification (NCBI taxonomy): domain Bacteria; kingdom Pseudomonadati; phylum Pseudomonadota; class Alphaproteobacteria; order Caulobacterales; family Caulobacteraceae; genus Caulobacter; species Caulobacter sp. Root487D2Y. The sequence continues at coordinate 117,395 of NZ_LMFD01000005.1, read as the reverse complement.
AGAAAACACGTGAAGCTGACCACGCTGAAGCACGCGCTCGTCGCCGGACTCGCCTCGGGCGTTCTGGCCTCCGCCGCCCTGGCGGGCGCGGGAGCCGCCGTCGCCCAGACCGCCGTCACGGGCGCCCTGCGCGCCGACCAGCCGGGTCCGGTCATCCAGCCCGAGGTCTACGGCCAGTTCGCCGAACACCTGGGGCGCGGCATTTACGAGGGCGTCTGGGTCGGCGAGGACAGCAAGATCCCCAACACCAGGGGCTACCGCAACGACGTGGTCGCGGCCCTGAAAGCCATCAAGGTGCCGCTGGTCCGCTGGCCGGGCGGCTGTTTCGCCGACGACTATCACTGGCGCGAGGGCGTGGGCCCGCGCGACAAGCGCCCGACCAAGGTCAATGTCGTCTGGGGCGGCGTCGAGGAGCCCAACAGCTTCGGCACCAACGAGTTCATGGAGTTCGCCGAGCTGATCGGGGCCAAGACCTACGTCGCCGGCAACGTCGGCACCGGCTCGCCCCAGGAAATGGCCGAGTGGGTCGAGTACATGGTCTCGCCGACCAGCTCGACGATCGCCAACATGCGTCGCGCCAACGGCCGCGATAAGCCCTGGAAGCTCGACTATTTCGGGGTCGGCAACGAGAACTGGGGCTGCGGCGGCCAGATGACGGCGGCCCACTACACCGATCTCTACCGCAACTTCGCCGAGTTCATCCGGGTGCCGAAGGGGACCAAGACCGAGAAGATCGCCGGCGGTGCCAACAGCGACGACTACAGCTGGACCGAAACGGTGATGGCCGGCGCGGCCAAGAACATGGATCAGATCAGCGTCCACTACTACACGATCCCCAGCGGCAAGTGGGAGAACAAGGGTTCGGCCACCCAGTTCGACGAACAGGTCTGGGCCGACACCATGTTCCAGGCCCTGCGCATGGAAGACCTGATCAGCAAGCACACCGCCATCATGGACAAGTACGACCCCAAGAAGCGGGTCGGCCTGGCCGTTGACGAATGGGGGATCTGGCACGACGTCGAGCCGGGCACCAATCCCGGCTTCCTGTACCAGCAGAACACCATGCGCGACGCGGTGGCGGCCGGCGCCACCCTGAACATCTTCCACAAGCACGCCGACCGGGTGCGGCTGACGGCCATCGCCCAGATGGTCAACGTGCTGCAGGCGATGATCCTGACCGACAAGGACAAGATGGTCCTGACCCCGACCTACTGGGTCTACGACTTGTACAAGCCTTTCCAGGGGGCGACCTCCCTGCCGGTCGAGCTGAACAGCCCGGCCTATACGGTGGGCAAGTCCAGTGTGCCGGCGGTCAGCGCCTCGGCGGGCAAGGACACCGCCGGCGTGGTCCACCTGGCCCTGGTGAACCTGGATCCGAACAAGTCGGCGACCGTGACGGTCAAGCTCTCGGGCATGACCGGCAAGACCGCCAAGGGCCGGGTGCTGACCGGGCCGACCATGAGCGCCCACAACACGTTCGAAGCCCCGAACGCCGTCAAGCCGGCGGCCTTCACGGCGGCTTCGATCAAGGGCGACACCCTGACCGCGATCCTGCCGAGCAAGTCGGTGGTGGTGCTGGATCTGAACTAAGGCTGGCGCTGATGGGGACATGTGCATGCGCATGTCCCCGGCCGTCTACACCCCCAACACCCGTCATCCTCGGACCTGTTCCGAGGACCCCTAGGTCCGCCGAGCTTTCGGTTGGGTTCGGGCCGCGAGCTCACCGCTCCACGGATCATCCTTCTTCGCGGCTGAAGCAGGGGTCCTCGGAACAAGTCCGAGGATGACGGCCGTTGATCGACGTTGAGCTGGCGGATCAGAGGAAGTTCACTCAGAACACCTTCATCTCGACCAGCCGCATGTCCTTGCCCGGCGCGAGATCGAACACCGCCCGCAGCTTGGTGGTCGTCATCGGCGCCCAGGCCGTGCGGTCGACGCCGTTGGCCAACGGAGCGGGGGCCTTGGCCAGGTCCACCCACTTGCCGTCGCGCCAGGCCTCAAGCCGGTAGCGCGACGGTCCGGCGAAGGTCTTGTCGTCGGCGAAGAAGCTGAGCTCGGCCGAGCGCACCGACACCGGCTTGCCGAAGTCGATCGCGAACCACGGCTGCTTCGCGTCCGCACCCGGCGACCAGCCGTTGGCCATCTCCGGGAAGAACCACACCCGCCCGTCCAGGGCCTGGTGAACGGTCTTGGGATCGTCGCCGGCCGAGGCCGAGCCGCGCGGATAGTCCGAGCGCACCAGATTGACCGCCAGGTCGATCGGCCGGGCGATCGGCGTCGGCGCCTTGCGCGCCAGCGGCGCGGTCAGCCTTTTCAAGGTCGGCGAGGCGGCGACCTCCTGGCCGTCCACCGTCATCACCAGGCCTTGGCGGCCGTAGCGCGAGCCGTCGGCGTCCCACGAGATCCCGACCAGATGGCCGTGATAGGGCGCGTCCCGCAGACTGAAATACTGCAGGAAGTTCGGATCGGTCGGGTCGCTGGGGGCCAGCGGATTGACCTCCAGCACGTCGTCGGCGCGCGGCCGCAGGCCGACCAGGCCGCTGATCACCAGGTCCACATAGCCGGAGTGATTGTAGTGGTGGCTGCGGGCCAGGCCGACGATGGCCTTGCCGGTGGCCGGATCGTAGTCCTCCTCAAGGTCCGGCTTGCCGTCCTTGAAATGCAGCTGGGTGTACTGGGCCAGCAGGCGGGCGTAGTCGGCGCGGGTGACCACGTCCTGATGGTAGTCGCTCAGCAGGTTGGCCAGGCCCGTCAGAACCTGGGTGGTCTGGAACGGCCAGACCGGGCCGTTCCACTGGCACTCGGGCGCGGTCCCTTCGTAGCGGTACTGGCGCATGTAGCGCTCGTACGACGGCTCGACGGTGCGCAGGCCGGCCGGCCCGGCCAACTGGTTCGGATCGACCGCGTGCTTCCAGGCCTGGGCGTAGGCCGGGGTGTCGTCGGGCAGGCCGAAGGTCCAGGGCAGGTAGCCGACCAGTTCGCGGCCGCGGATCGGGTCCCAGTATTTCACGTGCGCGTTGTTGACCTTGTAGCGGTCGATGAAGTGGGCGAAGTCCCGGCTCCACAGGCTCTTCTGCGCCTGGGCCTTCAGATCGACCGCGCGGGCGGCGTAGTCGGCGGCGGTCGCCGTGTCGCCGGTCAGGGCCGCCAGCCGGCTGATCGCCCGGGCGTTGGCGTACATGTAGCTGTTGATCGAGGGACGGAAGGCGTCGCCGCCTCTGAAGCCGTCCTTGCCGCCCGAGGCGTCGATCGAGCTGATCGTATATTCGGTGGCGTCCAGCAGCGGCTCGATCCAGTACAGCTTCTTGTCGAAGTCGTAGTGGTCGTCCCACAGGGCGTAGATGTGCTTCATCGCGCCGAGGTGGCGGGTGGCGGCGTCCTGGTCGCCGTCGACCAGGAAGCGGGCCCAGGTCGCGTCGGCGATGGCCTCGGCGAAGTGGCGGTCGTTGCCGCCGCCCTCGTACATGAAGTCGACATAGTCGCCGGCATAGCGCCGGTCGCGCAGCCAGCGCCCCTCCTGGATGTGGAAGCCAGTGGCGTCGTTGAGGCTGGCATAGGGCTCGCGCTGCCAGCCGACGTCGTCCAGGAACTCGGTGGTGATATAGCCGCGCGGACCCAGGTCGCGCTGGTGGGCGCGGAACACGCTCCAGCGGTAGTAGTAGATCTGCTCCAGCTTCTGGTCCGAGGATTCGAACAGCGGGATATTGCCCTCGTACCAGGGGGCGTCGTTTCCAAACCGGGCCGTGGCGATCGCGTGGGCGTCCAGCTTCGGCGAGGCCGCCAGGGCGGGCAGCGCGACCAGGGCCGTCGTCGCCCACAGCGCCATGGCCAGCTTCAAGCCCAGTCTCGTCGACGCCATCCGATCCTCCCCGGTAATTTTGTCTGAGTATTATTCGGCTTGGCGGGCGTCGCCAATCTTTCATGCGAGTCCGGCGAGGAAAGCGTTAGGCTCCCGCCCGTCCTGTAGGGGGCACGCCAACAAGGGAGATGGCGATGAAGACGTTTCTGGCTCTGTACATGGGATCCGACACGCCGATGGACCCCTCGTCGCTCAGCGACGAAACCAAGACCAAGGGCATGGCCGCGTGGGGTCAGTGGATGGCCGATCACGCCGCGGCGGTGGTCGATAGCGGCGGCCCCTTGGGCAAGACCAAGAAGACGGGGTCCGACGGCGTCAGCGACATTCGCAACAAGGTCGCCGGCTATGTGATCGTCCGGGCCGAGTCCCACGAGGCGGCGGCGGCGATGTTCGAGAACCACCCGCACTTCGCGATCTTCCCGGGGGACTCGGTGGAGATCATGGAGAAGCTGCCGGTCCCCGGTCAGGGGTAGGAACAACTTGGGAAGCGGAAACCTCGTCCTTCGACAGGCTCAGGATTAGGTTTCCTACTGCCGAGACCTGCACAATGGTCCTCATCCTGAGCTTGTCGAAGGACGAGGACCACGCACCGAGTCGAGTGCGGATAGGCTCTTAGCCGCGCCCCCACAGCCGCTCGTAGCGCCAACCGGTCAGGTTCTCGACGATCGCCTTGGACTCGTCGCTCTCGGCCTCGGTGGCCCCGGCGCGCAGGCGTTCGACCTCGTGGATCAGGACCTCGTGCGTGCGGGCGTTCAGGCGGAAGGACCACGACATCCAGAGGCCCCACAGCATGACCAGGATCGGCCCGCCGACCATCACCAGAACCACGGCGCGCACCGCCTCGGGCGACTGAACCACGGCCACGCCGGGATGGGCCTTGTCGGCGGAGATATAGCCGCCCAGGCCGATCAGCGAGGTGGTGACGACGATGGCCCCCGACTGGGCGATCTTGCGCACGAAGGTCATCACCCCCGCGAAGATGCCCTCGCGGCGCTGGCCGGTCACGGCCTCGTCGACGTCGGGCAGGTAGTTGTAGACGCTCCACGGCACGAAGTTCAGCGTCCCGCGGCCCAGGCCCGCCAGGATGATCGGCACGAACAGCCAGAACAGCACGGTCGGCGAGGCGCCGCCGCCGAACAGGTTGCCGCCCAGGGCCGTCAGGCCCTCGGCGAAGCCCGCCGGCCGGATCAGGTAGAAGGCCAGGAACAGCAGCAGGGCCGCGCCGACGAAGCTGATGGCCATGCGGTACGCGACGGTGGGCCCGGTGCGGATGACCACGTTGATGGCGATCATCACCGAGATCAGCTGGGCGACGTACATTGTGGTCATCAACTGCGAGATCACCAGGGTGGCCCCCATCATCACCGTCGCCACGAACAGGGGGAAGGCGGTGTTGAAGATGTCCTGCGAGATATAGCCGCCCAGATACAGCGACAGGTGCTGGCGGAAGGCCTTGATGCGCAGGGTCGAGAACAGGTCGCGGAACATGTTGACCGGGATCAGCGCGGCCTTGGCCCAGTCCATGGGCTCGGGCTGGATCAGCTTTTCGGCCTCGGTATAGGGCCGCTCCCAGGTGAACAGCACCACTAGCAGCACGACTAGGCTGAACAGGCCGCCGAAGATCGCCGCCATGATCAGGAAGGTGCCGGACGAATCCTTGCCGCCGAAGTGGTTGATGATCAGGGTCGGCAGGTAGGAGGCCAGGATCGCCGAGCTCTGGGCGATCAGCATCCGCACGCCGGCGAACTTGGCCTTCTCTTTGTAATCTTTAGTCATTTCCGCCGCGAGGGTTTCCCACGGGATCAGGAACATCGTGTAGAGGAACTCGAAGAAGACGAAGGTGAGAAGGTAGTAGGTGAAGGTCTGGCCCGTGACGAAGATCAGGGCGAAGGCGGGCAGCAGCGGGATGGTGACGATCAGGAAGATCTTGCGTCGGCCGATGCGCCGCCCGACCCATGTGTGGCGCAGGTTGTCCGAGATGTAGCCGATCAGCGGACAGGTGATCGCCTCCAAGAGGCGCGGCAGGCCCAGGATCAAGCCGGTCTCGACCGCCGACAGGCCGCAGAAGGTGATGAAGAAGTAGGCCAGCCAGCCGGTTATGACCGCCTGAGCCCCGGCTCCCAGCATGTCGCCGGAACCCCAGCTCCAATAGGTGACCCAGGAGGGTTTGCGGATGTCCGGCGTCGCCATCGTCGTCTCTTCCCTTTGGGACAGGGTCTGAAGCCCCGTCTTGGTGTTACGTCCGGCCGCTGGGACGAAAACCTCGTCCTTCGACAAGCTCAGGATGAGGTTTTTCTACTTCCCGGCGCCGGCAATGGTCCTCATCCTGAGCTTGTCGAAGGACGAGGACCGCGCGCCGAGTTTTAGATGAACGCCCGCTGGAACTCGCCCAGGGCCAGGATGGCCAGCGACTGGCCGTAGGGCATCGAGGTCAGGGGGATGTCCTTGTAGCCCTGCAGGGTGTCGAACACCGGGGTGCCGAACGACACCTGCTGCAGCTCGCCCTTGTCGTCGATGTTGGCCAGCACGCCCTTCAGCGCCTTGATCCCCATCGCCTGGTAGTCCTTGGAGACGTAGCGCTTGCGCACGGCTTTCAGCACGCCGTAAGCGAAGCCGGCCGTGGCCGAGGCCTCCAGGTACGAGGTCTTGTCGTCGACCAGGGTATGCCAGAGGCCGGTGTCCTGGTCCTGGTAGCGAGCCAGGGCCTTGATCTGGGCTTCCAGCGTGTCGATCAGGAAGTCGCGCAGGGCGTCGCCGGGCGGCAGGTCCAACAGCTCGATGAACTCCGGGATGGCGATCGTCACCCAGCAGTTGCCGCGCGCCCACAGGGCGTCGGCGAAGTTATGCCGGCCCTCGAAGGTCCAGCCGTGGAACCACATGCCGGTCTTGCGGTCGGCCAGGTACTTCACGTGCACCATGAACTGGCGCTTGGCCTCCTCGACGAAGTCGTCGCGGCCTAGCAAGAGGCCGATCTTGGCCAGCGGTAGGACGCTCATCATCAGCGTGTCGTCCCACAGCTGCTGCGGGTTCTCGCTGTTGAAGACGATGTGCTGGAAGCCGCCTTCCTCGGTGCGCGGGCCCTCGTACATCACGTAGTCGGCCCAGGTTTCCAGATAGGGCAGGTAGGTGTGGTCCCCGGTGGCCTCGTACAGGTAGGCCAGGGTCAGGAACGGCGAGACGGTGTTGATGTTCTTGGTCGGGGTGCCGGCCTCGAAGCGGTCGGCGAACCACTGGGTCATGATCTCGAAGGCCCGCGGATCGGCGGTCATCTCGTACTGCTTCCACAGGCCGTATAGGCCCACGCCGTGGGTCCATTCCCAGTCGTTCCAGCCCTTGGTGTCGATCACCCGGCCGTCGTCCAGGCGCAGCAGGAACTCGCCGGTCTCGTCCTGGATGTCGACCAGGTTGCTGATCAGCAGGGCGATCTTGGCCTTGATGTCCTTGGCCTCGAGGCCGTGGGCGAGATTGGGCACGGGGTGGTCTCCTTGGAGGTCTTCGCGCGGACGGGGGAGCGTCCGGTCTAGGGTTTGAAATCGGGCGCGGGAACGCGGGCGACGGGGAGGCCGCCGCGCACGCTGCGCAGGTTGACGAGCTTGACGGTCTCCAGGGCGTCGCCGGGGGCGCCGTCACTGGTCACCCCGAGGGCGAGGGTGTTCTTGCCGTGCGGATCGATGATCCCGGTCGGCAGGACGAAGGTCCGCTGCGGACCGACATTGGCGATGAACTGGCCCATGTTCCAGCCGTTGACGAAGATCAGCACCCGGTAGCGGCCGGGCGAGCGCGGCGTGGTCGGATCGCCGATCGTCAGGCCCAGGGTGGTGTCCTGGTCCTTGGGCAGGTTCAGGTCGAAGTTCGTGCGGTACCAGGTCGTGCCGGCGTAGGGCTTGGTCGCGGCCATGTCGGCCTTGGCCCACGCGGCGTCGGGGAAGCCCGGCAGGTGCCAGCCCATCCGCTCGCCATACTGGCCGCCGTTGTTGGCGTTGCCGCGCACCGGGTCCTGGATGTCCTCGCCGCCCAGATTGCCCTGGATCTTCCAGGCGATCGGCACGGCGAAGCTGTAGCTGGCGGGGCCGGACAGCGAGGCCGAGATCAGGCCGCGGGCTTCCTTGTGGAAGTCGTCGGCGTCCAGGTCCCAGTTGTGCCCGTTGTTGCGCACCATCACCGAGATCAGGTGCTCGCCGGTCCCACGCAGGTCCTCGGGCAGCTTGAAGGTGGCCACGCCGGTGGTGATCGGGCGGGGCAGGCCGCCGTCCAGCTCGTGCTGGCCCAGGAACCGGCCATCGAGCCAGACCTGCAGCATGCCCGCGCCGCCGCCGCCGTAGTGCAGGGTCAGGGTGTCGATGTCGGGCTTGCCCTGGTAGCGGCCGCGATACCAGACGTCGCCCTGGTGGAAGCCGTAGGCGCTCATGTCCAGGGCCGGTTGGCCCGTGGGGCCGCGCACGGTCGAGCCGCTGCGGCGGCCCTCGGTCTTCAGCCAGGCGGCGTCGTCGAACTTGGGATCGGCCTCGGGCGAGCCGGGCGCGGTCTTCCAGTCGAGTTGGGCCAGGTCGGGGACGGTCACAGCCGCCGGGCCGGCCAGCGGCTTGTCGGCTAGCAGGCTTCCCGAGGCGGTGGTCTTGGCCGCGACCTTGGCGCCGTTCCAGCGGATCGCGGTCACCGCCCTGGGCGCGAAGACCTCCAGCGGGCTGTCGGTCTCGGTGTCGCCGGTCAGGGCCAGGACGCCGCCCTTGATCGTGTCGCTCCGGACCAGGCCCGGGCCACGCACCAACAAGGTGTCGCGGCGCCAGAAGGTCTGGCCGGTCTCGGCGTCGGCGAGCAGCACGGTGAGGGACGGGCGTCCGCCGCCGGTGATCCGCACGCGGGTCAGACCCTTGTGGGTGTAGGTGAGTTTCAGATCGCCCTTGGCGGCGTCGAACGCCTGGGCGACCTCGCCTTCCAGCACCTCGACCTTTGGGGAGGACGCATAACGCAGCACCGTCTCGCCCGCCTCGCCGACGCGGCCGTAGAGCAGGGCCAGGTCGCCGTCGTTCCACTTCAGGTGCGTCTGGATCTCGGACGTCGAATAGACCAGCCGCTGGCCGCCCAGATCGTAGCCGGCCATCAGCATCTTGCTGTCCTGGCCCTTGATCCGCGAGGGGACCACGTACTCGCCGTCACGGGTCTTCACCTTGAAGGTGAAGGCCTCGTCGCCGGTGGCGCTGCTGGGATTGTGGACCACCACATAGAGGTGGCTGCCCGTCTCCGGATTGACGTTGTGATAGACACGGACCTTGTCGTTGGACGGAGCCACCGCCTCGCCCTTGTCCATGCGGCGGATGTCCGGGACGGCGGCGACGAACTCGCCCATCTGCTTCATCACCCGGGCCTTGTCGCGCAGGCCCCGGGCCTCGTCGATCGCCGAGCCGTAGTCGTAGGAGGTGAACACCACCGGGGCCGGAAGCCAGCCCCACGAGGTCCCGCCATAGGTCATGTAGAAGCTTTGCAGGGTGATGCCGTTGGCGATGTTGGTCGCGTAGAACACCCGCTGGTAGCCGACGCCGCGATGGATGGCGGTGCAGTCGTAGTCGCCGTTGCTGCCCCAGTAGTCGAACCAGCCGCCGCCGAACTCGGCCGCGAAGCCGGGGGTGTTCGGACTGGCCGAGGCGCCGCCCTTGGCCCCGCCCGGTCCGTACAGTCCCCAGTCGGGCGCGACGCCGGGACTGGAGGGGGTGGAGTCGACCTTGCAGCTGCCGCCGGGATAGCCGTCGAAGGCGTATAGGTCGTTGGGCCCCTCCACCGTGCCCGGCACGTTGGAGCCCTTGGGGACCCAATAGCCGTTGCGGCCCTTGTCGTTATGGAAGATCGGGACCGTGATCCCGTCGGCCTTGGCCTTGTCGTCCAGCCACTGCATGTAGCGCTGCTGCGGGGCGCCGACGACGTCCAGCTCGTTCTCGATCTGGTGGGCGATCACCGTGCCTTGGCTGGTGGTCAACTGGTGGCGGGCGATGACGGCGTTGATCTGGGTCAGCCACTCGTCGGCGGCGGTCAGGTATTCCGGCGCGTCGGTGCGGGCCCGGGCCTGTTGGTTGACCATCCAGCCGGGGAAGCCGCCGCGCGTCAGCTCGGCGTTCACATAGGGCCCGGCGCGGGTGATGACGTAGAGGCCTTCCTCCTTGGCCATGGTCAGCACGCGGTCCATGTCGCGCACGCCGTTGAAGTCGTAGACCCCCTGTTTCGGCGAGTGGTAGCCCCAGTCGAAATAGATGGCGACGGTGTTGTAGCCGCTGGCCTTCATCTTCTGGAGGATGTCGCGCCACAGGTCGGGGCTGGGCACGCGGAAGGGGTGGAACTCGCCGCCCCACGAGAAGACGCGCTCGCCGTCGACCTTCAGCGAGTATTTGTCCCAGGTGATCTGATGGACTGGGGCGGGCCTGGCGGCGACGGCCGGTTCGCCGCCTTCCTTCAGCACCGTGAAGTGGCGCACCGTGCCGGACAGCTCCGGCAGCTCGGTCTTCGGCGTCCAGGTCCGGAAGCCGTCCTTGCTGTCGCTGAACCAGTAGCGCTTGTCCTGGTAGGCGTCGAAATAGATCCGCCAGGCGCCGTCGGGCGCGCGGCTCAGGGCGGGGCCTTCCAGGAACCTGCCCCAGCCGGCCCAGTCGCCCACGCCCTTTGGCTGCCACGGCCCGTCCAGCGACGGGGCGGTGTAGAGCTCGACGAACTTGCTGGTCTCGTTCTTGGCGAAGGCGTTGTAGAGCCCGCCCTCGCGCACCACGAAGGTGTCGATGAAGTTGGGCCCCAGGCCCGCCAGCGGCTTGGGCGCGCTCCAGGTCGCCAGCGAGGCGTCAGTCGCGGTGATGCGATAGGGCTGGAACTGGCCGGCGATGCCGGTGGTCGACACCGACAGGATCAGATTCACCGAGCCGTCCCGATCCGCGAACCATTCCGGCGCCCAGCTGTTGGTCGCGCCGGGGACTTCCACCGTCACATCGCGCAGGAAGGTCCAGTCGGTCAGGTTCTGGCTGCGGGCCAGGCCGATTGTGTCGCCTGACCAGCCGGTGGTGTAGGCAACGTAATACCAACCGTCCGTATGCCGCATCACGCTGGGATCGCGGATCAGCCCCTTGGGCGGGGTGTAGGCCAGCGGCTTCCTCAGCGTGAAGCGCGTCCCGTCCGCCGAGTCGTAGACGCTCATGTTCGACTGGCTGGCGTTGGTGAACGCCGTCATCGTGTAGCGCACGGGCTCGGCCCCAGACGACTGAATGGGGGCGGTGGTCGCCAGCAGCGTGGCGGCTAAGCCAAGGGCGCATCGATCGGCGAGCGCCGTGCGTGGCCCGCGTCCTTCGACAGGCTCGGGATGAGACCCATTTGCAGGGGTTGCGGTCGAAAACCTCATCCTGAGCTTGTCGAAGGACGAGATTTTCGCGATGGCGCGGAAGGGCTGGCGCGACATCCCTAGCCCTCGAAGTAGAAGACGGGCTTCAGCGGCCATTCGACCGGCTTGTTGTCCGGGTGGACCTCCATCAGGTCGGCCATGTAGTCCCACCAGCGCTTCATCACCGGCTCCAGCGGCAGGGCGTCCTTGGTGTTGTCGGGGCGCAGGCGCAGCACGGCGAACAGGCTCATCGTCTCCTCGTCGAGGAAGATCGAATAGTCGTGGATCCCTGCCTTGCGCAAGGCGGCGGCCAGGTCGGGCCACAGGTCGTCGTGACGGCGCTCGTATTCGGCGGCGACGCCGGGTTTCAACTGCATGCGGAAGGCGAGGGGCCGGTCCTGGTGGTTGCTCATCGTGTCCTCCCGTTTCTTGTCTTTGTGGTTCAGGCGTTCGGCGGCGGCAGGCGGTAGACGCGGGCGGCTGTTCCTTCGAACAGCAGGGACCGCTCGGCCTCGCCGAAGTCCGCCGTGATCGTGTCGTAGGCCTCGTAGAAGCCGCCGAACGATCCGTGCACCTTCTCGACCGGGAAGTTGCTGGCGAACATGCAGCGGCTGGGGCCGAAGGTTTCGATGACCCGCAGCACGAAGGGCCGCAGGCTGTCGATCGTCCACGCCCGGTCGATCATCGCCAGGCCCGAGATCTTGCAGCTGACATTTGGCCGTTGGGCCAGCAGCGCCAGGCCGTCGCGCCAGGCCTGCAAGCCCGGCTCGTCGCGGTCGGTCGGCATGCCGGCGTGGTTGACGATCACCGAAACCTCCGGGTTCGCGGCGGCCAGCGCCGCGGCCGCGGCCATCTGCGAGGGATAGAGCTGCAGGTCGAACGACAGGCCGTACTTGGCCAGCAGGGCGTAGCCCTTGCGCCACTGCGGATCCAGCAGCAGGTCGGCCGGGCCATAGGTCTTGGCCGGATCTCTGTGCCAATTGACGATCTGGCGCACGCCGCGGACGGTCGCCCGCGCCGCGTGGGCTTCGAGCAGCGCCTCGACGGCCGGATCGTTCAGGTTGGCTCCCGCCACGATCCCGCCGATCACGCCACGCGTGTCGGCCAGGCCCTGCAGCCAATCCGTCTCCGACAGCTGGTCCTTGGGCGGCAGGCCGCACTCGACGTGGACGGTCTGGACGACGTTCCAGCCGGCGGTGTCGGCCAGGTAGTCATCGAGCCCATAGGAGCGGTAGGCGATCGACGACATGTCGCCGGCCGGGTTGTTCGGCAGCGGGGTGTCCTGGAGCCAGCTGTAGTAGTGCCGCTCCAGGTCCCACAGGTGCATGTGCGGGTCGATGATCGGGCCGAGATAGGTCATCGCTCCCCGTTTCTCCCTAAGGTTCGGCCTCAGAAGGTCGTGCGGCCGCCGGAGGTGTCGAAGGTCGAGGCGGTGGTGAAGCTGCACTCCTCGCTGGCCATGAAGCAGACCATGGCCGCGCTCTCGTGGATCTCGCCCAGGCGGCCCATCGGGATCTTGCCGCGCATGTAGTCGACCTGGCTCTGGGGCAGCTGCTCCAGGATCGGGCTTTCGAACGTGGCGGGGGTCAGGCTGTTGGCGATGACGCCCTTGGTCGCCAATTCCTTGCCCAGCGACTTGGTCAGGCCGATCACGCCGGCCTTCGAGGCCGAGTAGGCGCTGGCGTTGGGATTGCCTTCCTTGCCGGCCACCGAGGCGACGTTGACGATCCGGCCGTAACCATTGGCGATCATGAACGGCGCCACCTCGCGGCAGCAGTAGAACAGGCCGTTGAGATTGATGTCGATCACCCGCCGCCAGCTGTCGAGCGGGTACTCGTGGACCGGGGCGGTGGCGCCGGTGATGCCGGCCGAGGCGACCAGGATGTCGATGCGGCCCAAGGCCTGGTTGGCGGCCTCGGCGGCGGCGGCGACGGCCGCCTGGTCGGAGACGTCCAGGGCGACCGTATGCTTGGCGCCCACCTCGGCGGCGGTCGCTTTCAGACCGTCGGCGTCGAGATCCCACAGCGAGACCTGGCCGCCCTCGGCGACGATGCGCGCGGCCACGGCCTTGCCCAGGCCCGAAGCCCCGCCGGTGATGACGGCGGTGCGGCCGGAAAAGCGCCCAAGGTAGGGATTGGCGTAGACGGTGCTCACGCGACGCCATCCTTGGACCAGGCGACGACGATCTGGCGCTGCTCGCCCAGCTTCTCGATGCCCAGGCGGATTTCATCGCCGGCCTTCAGATAGACGGGCGCGGGCTTCTGGCCCATGCCGACGCCGGGCGGCGTGCCGGTGGTGATCAGGTCGCCCGGCTCCAGCGTCATGAACTCGCTGATGTACGAGACCAGCTTGCTGATCGGGAAGATCATGGTCTTGGACGAGCCGTCCTGCTTGCGCTGGCCGTTGACGTCCAGCCACATGCCCAGGTTCTGCGGGTCGCCCACTTCGTCGGACGTGACCATCCACGGGCCGACCGGACCGAAGGTGTCGCAGCCCTTGCCCTTGTCCCAGGTGCCGCCGCGCTCGATCTGGAAGGCGCGCTCGGAGACGTCGTTGATCAGCACGTAGCCGGCGACGTGGTCCAGGGCCTCGGCTTCCGAGACGTAGGAGGCGCGCGAACCGATCACGACGCCCAGCTCGACTTCCCAGTCGGTCTTTTCCGAACCGCGCGGGATCATCACCGGGTCGTTCGGGCCGGTCAGGCAGCTGACGGCCTTGGTGAACAGCACCGGCTCGGCGGGGATCGGCAGGTTCGACTCGGCGGCGTGGTCGGCGAAGTTCAGGCCCACGGCGATGAACTTGCTGACGCCCTTGACGGGCACGCCGTAGCGGGGAGAGCCGTCGACCAGCGGCAGGGTGGCCGGATCGATGGCGGCGAGCTTTTTCAGGCCGGCGGGCGACAGTTCGGCGCCGGTGATGTCGGCGACGTGGCCCGACAGGTCGCGGATTTGGCCCTCGGCGTCGAGGAGGCCGGGCTTTTCGGCGCCGCGGGGACCGTAACGGAGCAGTTTCATGGGTCTAGGCTTTCGAGAAGATCAGCGGGCGTAAGGCCGGTGCAGACCGACCTCGCGATTGAGTTCGACGCCGAAGCCGGGGGCGTCGGAGAGTTTCAGCTTGCCGTTCACCGGCACGGGCTCGCCGATCAGCTGCGGGTGGAACATCGGCACCACCTCGTCGGCCTTGGGGGCCATCATCAGGAATTCGGCGAACGGGCTGTTATGGCGCGTGGTGACGAAGTGGTAGCTGTAGACGCTCGAGCCGTGCGGGATGCACATCACGCCGCGGCTGTCGGCCAGGTTGGAGATCTTCACCAGCTCGGTCATGCCGCCGCACCAGCCGACGTCGGGCTGGATGATGTCGCAGCACTCCATCTCCAGCAGCATGCGGAAGCCCCAGCGGGTGGCCTCGTGCTCGCCGGTGGTGACCAGCATGCCCTTGGGGGCGTTCTTCTTCAGGTCGCGATAGCCCCAGTAGTCGTCGGGGCTCAGCGCCTCCTCGATCCATTTGAGGCCATATTCGTGGGCCTTGTGGGCCAGTTTCGTGGCGTAGTTCAGGTCCAGCGCCATCCAGCAGTCGAACATCAGCCAGAAATCCTCGCCCGTGCGCTCGCGCATCGTGGCCAGTTCTTCCAGGTTCTTGCGCAGGCCTTCCTCGCCCTCGGCCGGGCCGTGGTGCAGGGGCATCTTGCCGCCGATGAAGCCCATCTTCTGGGCCAGGTCGGGCCGCGCGCCTGTGGCGTAGAACGTCAGCTCGTCGCGGACCTTGCCGCCCAGCAGGTGATAGACCGGCTCGCCGCGCAGCTTGCCCAGCAGGTCCCACAGCGCCAGGTCGACGCCCGACAGGGCGTTCACCACCAGGCCCTTGCGGCCGTAGTACTGGGTGGAGAAGTACATCTGATCCCAGATCTTCTCGATCTCGGTGGGATCGCGGCCCTCCAGGAAGCGGGCCAGGTGCTTTTCGACGATATAGGCGGCGGGCTCGCCGCCGGTGGTCACCGCGAAGCCGACCGTGCCGTCGGCGGCCTCGATTTCGACGACCAGCGTGCCCAGCACGTTGATGCCGAAGCTCTGGCGGCTCTGGCGGTATTCAGGGTAGCGGGACATCGGGGTGGCGATGTGGTCGTCGATCCAGTGCCCCTCGCCCTGATCGTGATAATCGGCCCCGCCGCCACGCACGACATAGGCCCGAACTTGCCGGATGAGGGGAAACGGCATGGGAAAAACCAGCTCCAGCCCGACACTTCCCAAGAAGGAAGCGATCTACTTAAAGGAAGAGAAGGGCGTATCGTGAGGCAAAGGCCTTCGACATGCTTGGCGAAACCTTGAGCGGTCGCGCCTACCTCCCCGAGACGTCCTATGACACGGTGGCGCGCCCTGGCTTTCAGTGACCGGAACGTCGCCTTCGCCGCTTGCGCTAGGTACCATATTATGAGAGAGAGTGCTACAAAATGAAACGTGACGCGTCAAGGGGAGCCTCGGTAGTGGCCAAGGATGAGAGTGCCAGCGTGAAGGCGCCCAGCGGCAGCCAGACGCTGTTCCGGGGCCTGGATCTGCTCGACGTGGTCGCCGATTCCGGCACCATCGGCCTGCCCGCCCTGGCCCAGCGCCTGGGCCTGACCCGCAGCACGACTCACCGCCTGGCCACGGCCCTGGTCGAGCGCCGCCTGCTGGCCCAGACCCCGCGCGAAGGCTACAGCCTGGGGTCCAAGCTGCTTGAGCTGGGCTATCTGGCCGGCCAGCAGATGGACCTGCCGCGCCTGGCCCGCCCGCACCTCGAGCGCCTGTGGGAAGAGTTGGAGGACACCGTCCACCTGGGCGTCATGGAAGACGACCGAGCCCACTACCTGGACAAGCTGACCGGCCGTCGCCGGATCAACATCAGCTCGCGCGTCGGCGACCGCCAGCCGATCCGCTCGACGGGCCTGGGCAAGGCCCTGGTGCTGGACGAGACCGAGGCGCGCTGGCGCGAGCTCTATCGCAAGGAAGGCCCGCGCTCGGAGCACGGTCCCGACGAGGAGCAGTGGATCGCCTGGATGCGCGACTACGCCAAGCGCGGCGTGGCCTACGACCTTGAAGAGAACGAGGACCGCATCCGCTGCGTCGCGGCCCCGATCCGCGGACCCAGCGGCGCGATCGTCGCGGCCATCAGCGTCTCGGGCGCGGCCCAGTACATGGACGACGCGCGCATGGCCGACCTGACCGAGACCGTGCGCCAGTGCGCCAACGCCATCGGTGTCGAACTGGGTTGGAACGAGAAGAGAGCGGCCGCCAAACGGTAGAGCGTGACAGCCGAAAGTGGATGCCGGTTTCGGCGCCCGTCACGCTCCAACTGATGAAAGCGGTCCCTGGTGCAGAGTGGAGGAACGATGCTTCTGAAGGACAAGGTGGTGCTGGTGACCGGCGCCTCGCAGGGGATCGGCAAGGCGGCCGCCATCGGCTGCGCCCGGCACGGCGCGGACGTGGCGATCAACTATCACGCCGACGACGCCGGCGCCGCCGACGCCGTGCGCGAGATCGAGGCCCTGGGCCGCCGCGCCATCGCCGTGAAGGGCGACGTGGCCGAGGTCGCCACCGCCAAGGCCTTCGTGGACGCGGCCGTCAAGGCGTTCGGCCGGGTCGACGTCTTCGTCAACAACGCCGGCATCTGCCCGTTCCACGCGTTCCTGGACATGCCGCCCGAGGTGATGGAGCGGACCATGCGGGTCAATCTCCACGGCGCCTATTACATGGTGCAGGCGGCGGCCAACCAGATGGTCAAGCAGGGCGACGGCGGGGCGATCATCGCCGTCAGTTCGATCAGCGCCCTGGTCGGCGGCGGCATGCAGACCCACTACACCCCGACCAAGGCCGGCGTGCACAGCCTCATGCAATCGACCGCCATCGCGCTCGGGAAGTACGGCATACGCTGCAACTCGGTGCTGCCGGGCACCATCGAGACGGCGATCAACAAGGAAGACCTGGCCGACGTCGCCAAGCGCGAATACATGGCCGGCCGCATCCCGCTGGGCCGCCTGGGCGAGCCCGACGACCTGGCCGGACCGATCGTCTTCCTGGCCTCGGATCTGGCCAAGTACGTGACCGGCGCGGCCCTGCTGGTCGACGGCGGCGCGTTCGTGAACCTGCAGTGATCCGGTGATCGTCTCGTCGACCACGGACTTTCGCGAGGCGGCGCGGCGCAAGCTGCCGCGCTTCCTGTTCGACTATATCGACGGCGGCGCCTATGCCGAGCGGACCCTGGCCCGCAACGTCTCGGACCTGGCCGACCTTTCCCTGCGCCAGCGGGTGCTGAAGGACGTCTCCCAGGTCGACACCTCGACCACCCTGTTCGGCCACTACCAGGCCCTGCCGGTCGCCCTGGCCCCGGTGGGGTTGACGGGCATGTACGCGCGGCGCGGCGAGTGCCAGGCGGCCAAGGCCGCCGCCGCCAAGGGCGTGCCGTTCTGCCTGTCGACCGTCTCGGTCTGCGACCTGGCCGAGGTGGCCAAGGCCAGTCCGACGCCGATCTGGTTCCAGCTCTACGTGCTCCGCGACCGGGCCTTCATGCGCGACCTGCTGGCCAAGGCGGCCGACGCCGGCGCCACGGCCCTGGTGTTCACCGTCGACATGCCCGTGCCCGGCGCCCGCTATCGCGACGCCCACTCGGGCATGAGCGGTCCCAACGCGGCGGCGCGGCGTCTGATGCAGGCGGTGTTCAAGCCCAGTTGGGCCTGGGACGTCGGCGTGATGGGCCGGCCCCACACCCTGGGCAATGTCGCCCCGGTGTTGGGCGCGAATTCGGGCCTTGAGGACTTCATGGGCTGGCTGGGGGCCAATTTCGATCCCTCGATCCAGTGGAAGGATCTGGAGTGGATCCGCGACCTCTGGAAGGGCCCGCTGATCATCAAGGGCGTGCTGGATCCCGAGGACGCCAAGGCCGCCGCCGACATCGGCGCCGACGGCATCGTGGTGTCCAACCACGGCGGGCGGCAGCTGGACGGCGTGCTGTCCTCGGCCCGCGCGCTGCCCGACATCGCCGACGCCGTGGGCGACCGGCTGACCGTGCTGGCCGACGGCGGCGTGCGCTCGGGCCTGGACGTGGTGCGGATGCTGGCCCTGGGCGCCAAGGGCGTGCTGCTGGGCCGGGCCTGGGTCTACGCCCTGGCGGCGCGCGGCGGGCCGGGCGTGAGCCAGCTGCTGGACCTGATCGAGAAGGAGATGCGCGTGGCCATGGCCCTGACCGGCGTCAACACCCTGGCGGAGATCGACCGCTCCATCCTGGCCAAGGTCGAGCGATGAGCCTGGCCTCTCTGGTCGCGGCCATGGCCCTGGCTCAGGCGGCGCCGGGCGCGCCGTCGCCGGACCTCACCGCCGTGCCGCCGCCGCCGCCGATGGCCGCGCCTGTCGCCCGCATCCTGATCGCCAGCGATTCCACCGCCGCCAACTACGGCGCCTCGGCCTATCCGCAGATGGGCTGGGGCATGGTGCTGAAGTGCTCGCTGGATCCCCGCGTCGAGGTGGTGAACCTGGCGCGTGGCGGCCGCTCGACCAAGACCTTCATCGAAGAGGGGCTGTGGGCCGGGCTGCTGGAGAAGATCAAGCCGGGCGACACCGTGATGATCGCGTTCGGCCACAACGACGCCGACCGGGTGAAGATCGTCCGCTTCACCGATCCCCAGGGCGCCTATACCGACAACCTGACCCGCTTCGTCGCCGACGTGCGGGCGGCCGGCGGTCAGCCGGTGCTGATGACCCCGATCGCCAAGCACGTGTTCCTGGACGACCAGGTCCAGGAGACCCACGGCGCCTATGCGGTGGCGGTGCGGGACGTGGCCAAGGCCACGAACACGCCGCTGATCGACCTGGACGCCGACATGATGGGCGCCCAGCAGGCGCGGGGCGAGGCGGGGTCGCGCGGCTTCTACCTGATCTACACGCCGCGGGACGGCGTCGCCCGCTATCCCAACGGGATCAGCGACACGACCCACATCAACGAGGGCGGCGCGCGTCTGGCGGCGGCCCTGGTGGCCGCTCGCCTGGCGTTCCTGAAGCTGCCGGTCTCGGCCTATGTCCGCCCGGCCTCGACCGGCGACCAGCCGATCCTCGGCGGACCACGCTGCCTGGGCCGGTAGACGCACCAGAAGCGCTTAATCCGGCTGCTGCGCGCCGTGCTTGATGTGAAGGATCATCACGCCTCCTGTCGTGATCTTGTAGACGACGAGATAGGGACGGATCGCGACCATCTCCCGGATGTCCTGGCCAACATGCCGACCGCGGTGGGGATGCTCGGCCAGGCTCTCAACGGCCGTGATCAGACGCATCGTGAAGCGTTGCGCCGCCAGAGGCGCGAACTGGCCGATATAGGCGTGTATTCCGGCGAGATCTCGCCGTGATCTTTCCGATCAGAGCACCGGCGGCCGCGCCATCGTCCGCGACTAGTCGCCAATCTTGGGCGACGGAAGTTCGGCCGGCGTCCCCCACGAAAGAAGCCATCGCTTCATGGCCTCGTGGCTGATGACGCGTCCAGCCTCGATATCGGCCAAGCCCTCTGCGATGGCCGCAGCGTCGCTTGCTTCGTCGATGTCGTCGAAGATGGCTGGTTCGGGCTTCATAGGCTCAACATACCATGGAGAGGCACGAAAGGCAGTCTCGTCCGTCTTGCGTCGACGCGCAAAAAGAAAGGCGGAGCCTCTGGAAGGCGCTCCCCATCCTTCAGGCAAAAGAAAAGCGGAGCACCTGGAAAGGTGCTCCGCTGGCCCGGATGGGGGGAAACGGGCGAGTGCGTGTGTGGGGAGGGAAGGAACCGAGGTTCAAATCCCGACGGCCAAGATTCCATAATATGGAACATCATCCGATATAATGAGAATGCTTGACAGGGCGCCGGATGTCAAGCCACAGGTGGCGAAAGGCCCGAAGTGGCCTGGCCAATTTGGAGGGCGGCACGATGCGACGCGTTTCGGGATCGATCCTGAGCTGGCTGTGCGCCGTCCTCTGCCTGGGCCTGGCCGGGATCGCGACCGCCGCGCCGCGGATCGACCGGCCCTTCAACGACGGCTGGCGCATGGCGGTCGGCGACATCGTCGGAGCCGAAAAGCCCGACTTCGACGACGCCGCCTGGAAGTCCGTCACCCTGCCGCGCGCCTGGAACGAGGACGAGGCCTTCAAGGTCGACATCCACGACCTGAAGGGCGCGATCGTCTGGTATCGCAAGCGCCTGGTCCTGCCGACCAACGCCGGGCCGGCGGTCGGCGGCAAGGCCTTCATCGAATTCGAGGGCGTGCGCCAGGCCGGCGATGTCTATGTGAACGGCGTGCGGGTCGGCGGCCACGAGAACGGGGTCACGGCCTTCGGCGTCGACGCTACAAAGGCCCTCAAGCCCGCGCCGTTCGTCAACGTCGTGGCCGTCCGAGTCGACAGCGACTGGAAGTACAAGGAGCGCGCCAGCGGCAGCGGCTTCCAGTGGAACAACGACAATTTCAATGTGAACTACGGCGGGATCCACCGGGCGGTGCGGCTGCACCTGACCGACGGCCTGCACCAGACCCTGCCGCTCTATTCCAGCCTGGGCACGACCGGCGTCTATGTCTGGGCCGACCGGTTCGACACCAGGCGCGGCGCGGCGACGGTGCACGCCGAGTCCCAGGTCCGCAACGAGTCCGACCGCCCGCGCACCTTCCGGTACCGGGTGAGCCTGCGCGACGTCGACGGCAAGCCGGCCGGGGCGTTCGACGGCCCGGCGATCACCCTGGCCCCCGGCGAGACCCGCACCGTCTCGGCCCAGGCGCCGCTGAAGGGCCTGCGTTTCTGGAGCTGGGGCTACGGCTACCTCTACGCGGTCACGACCGAGCTGGTGGAGAACGGCGCCGGCGTCGACGCGGTCGTCACCCGCACGGGCTTCCGCAAGACCGAATTCCGCAACGGGATGATCTTCCTCAACGACCGGGTCATGCAGGTGCACGGCTACGCCCAGCGCACCAGCAACGAATGGCCGGCGCTCGGGACTGACATCCCGCCGTGGATCAGCGACTTCTCCAACGGCCTGATGGTCCAGAGCGGCGGCAACCTGGTGCGCTGGATGCACATCACGCCCGCCGCCCAGGACGTCGAGTCGGCCGACCGGGTGGGCCTGCCCCAGGCCATGCCGGCCGGCGACGCCGAGAGCGACGTGACCGGCCGCCGCTGGGAGCAGCGGATCGAGGTGATGCGCGACGCTATCGTCCGCTTCCGCAACAACCCTTCGATCCTGTTCTACGAGGGCGGCAACGAGAACATCAGCGACGAGCACATGGCCGAACT
Source organism: Caulobacter sp. Root487D2Y (assembly GCF_001427165.1). Classification (NCBI taxonomy): domain Bacteria; kingdom Pseudomonadati; phylum Pseudomonadota; class Alphaproteobacteria; order Caulobacterales; family Caulobacteraceae; genus Caulobacter; species Caulobacter sp. Root487D2Y. The sequence goes on along the minus strand of NZ_LMFD01000005.1, from coordinate 95,914 downwards.
CAAGGCCGTCCGCGACCAGTTCGACCCGCACGGCGGCCGCGCCATCGGCTCGCGCGAGATGCTCAACAGCAAGGTCGCCGAGTACGGCGGCGAGATGCTGTACATCAACAAGAGCGCGACCAAGCCGGTCTGGGCCATGGAATATTCCCGCGACGAGGCGGCGCGGAAGTTCCAGGACGACTTCACCCCGCCGTTCCACATCGACAGCCCCGACTACAACCGCAACCAGGACAGCCAGGCGGCCGAGGACGTGCGCCGCTGGTTCGACTACTGGCGCGAACGGCCCGGCGGCGGCGACCGCGTCAGTTCGGGCGGGGTCAACATCATCTTCTCCGACAGCAACACCCACTTCCGCGGCGACAACAACTACCGTCGCAGCGGCGAGGTCGACGCCATGCGCCTGCCCAAGGAGGGCTTCTGGGCCCACCAGGTGATGTGGGACGGCTGGGTCGACGTCGAGCATCCGCGCAGCCACATCGTCGGCCACTGGAACTACGCGCCGGGCGTGACCAAGGACGTGCTGGTGGTCTCCAGCGCCGACAGCGTCGAGCTGGTGCTGAACGGCAAGTCGCTGGGCCGGGGCGTGAAGTCGGACGGCTTCCTGTTCACCTTCAAGGCCGTGGCCTGGGCGCCGGGAACCCTGCGCGCGGTCGGCCGCGACGCCGGCGGCAGGACGGTGTCGTCGGACGAGGTCGTGACCACCGGCCCGGCCGCGGCCCTGCGCCTGACGCCGCATGTCGGTCCGACCGGCTGGCGGGCCGACGCGGCCGACATCGCCCTGGTCGACGTCGAGGCGGTGGACGCCCAGGGCCGGCGCGTCCCGACGGCGTTGGACCTGGTGAAGTTCGACGTCTCCGGTCCGGCCGAATGGCGCGGCGGCATCGCCCAGGGCGACTCCAAGGGCGGGGCCAGACCGACCCAGGCGCTGGCCTCGCCGACAGGCAACGTCGTCACCAAGGCTCCGGCGGCGGTCGACGGCGTGACCTCCTATGCCGGCGCCTCGCGGGGCGACGACAACTACATCCTGTCACGGGACCTGCCGGTGGAGGCCGGCATCAACCGGGTGGCCCTGCGATCGACGCTGGAGGCAGGCAAGGTCACGGTGACCGCGAGGGCCGAGGGGTTGGAGCCCGCGACCGTGACGCTGGACGTCGCGCCGCCGCCGGCCGTCGACGCCCCGCCGCCGGTCAGCCTGGCGCGCGGCCCGACCCCCTCGACGCCGTCGTTCAAGATCCGCCGCGTGACGGTGAAGCCCGTCGCCACGGCGGCCGGCTCGAATCCGGCGACCGTCGGCCTGGCCATGGACGACGACGAGATGACCCACTGGGCCAGCGACGGCCGGCTGGCCAACGCCTGGATCGAGTACCGGCTCGACAAGCCCCAGGTGGTCGACGCGGTGGTGCTGAAACTGATCGGCTGGCGCCTGCGGTCGTATCCGCTGCGCGTCACTCTGGACGGCGTCACGGTCTACGAGGGCGTGCCGGCCAAGAGCCTGGGCTACGTCACCCTGCCGCTAAAGCCGGTGAAGGGGACCAGGCTGCGCATCGCCCTGACCGGTCCCACCGTCGACCGCGACGCCTTCGGCAAGATCGTCGAGATCACCGGCGCGCGGGCGGGGCTGGACACCGGCGCCGAGAAGGTGGCGGCGGGCGGCGGCCTGGGGATCATCGAGGCGGAGCTGTATCGCAAGCCCTAGGCTGATCGACACTCAACGCCGTGCGTGGTCCTCGTCCTTCGACAAGCTCAGGATGAGGACCATTGTGTAGGCCTGAGCGGTAGAAAACCTCGTCCTGAGCTTGTCGAAGGACGAGGTTTTCGCATCCGGACCAACGCTGAATGTCGATAAGCCCTAGGACAGCGGCCCCGAAGGCAGCTCGATCGTCGCCGCCAGCCCGCCTTCGGGGCGGTTGGCCAGGGTCAGGCGGCCGCCCTGGCCCTTGGCCAGGGCCTGGACGATCGACAGGCCCAGGCCCGCCCCGCCGGTGCGGCGGTTGCGCGAGGCCTCGCCGCGTTCGAACGGGGCGGTGATGGTCTCAAGCACCTCGGCCGGCAGGCCCGGTCCGTCGTCCAGCACCATGATCTCGACGCGGCGGCCCAGGGGGCGGGCGTCGACCTTCGCCGCGCCGCCATAGCGCGCGGCGTTGTCGAGCAGGTTGTCGACCATGCGCCGCAGGGCCAGCGGCGAGGCCCAGGCCGCGCCGGCCGCCTCCGGCGCCAAGGCGACCGGCTGGCCCATCTCCCGGCGCAAGGCGACCAGCGTCTCCAGTTCGCGGCGAACATCGACCGACCGCGCCCCGTCGCCGCGTCCCGCGTCCTGGCGGGCGAACAGCAGGGTGTCGTCCAGCAACTGGGACATCTCGGCCAGGTCGCTCCCGGCCTTGGCGCGCTGGACCTCGTCGGCGATGAACTCGGCCCGCAGGGTCAGGCGGGTCAGATAGGTGCGCAGGTCATGGGCGATGGCCGCCAGCATCCGCGTGCGCTCATCCATGAGTCCCCGGATCCGTCCCTGCATGGTGTTGAAGGCCACGGACAGTTCGCGCAGCTCGCGCGGACCCCGCAGGGGCAGGGTCTTGGCGTCGAGGTCAGCGCCGAACCGCGCGACCTCGTGAGCCAGTTGGCTGACCGGCCGGGTGGTCTGGCGCACCGCCAGGACCAGCATCAGCAGGGTGACGACCAGCAGGGCCGCGCCCGCCAGGGACACGCGGCCGAAGAACCGGCGGGCGGTCTCCGGGGCGCGACGGCGCAGGACCAGCACCTCGCCGTCGGCCAGGCGCACCGACAGCCGCAGGGCGTGGCGGCCGGGCAGGGCGCCCTCGCGCAATCGGCCGCCGCGCCGGATGTCGATCCGCATGTCGCGACCGCCCAGCGCCTGGCGATAGGCCTCGTAGCCGGCGTCGCCGTCGTCGGCGGCCCGAGCGCGCAGCTGCGGGGGCGGGAAGTCGGTCTCCAGCGTGGTGCGGATGACGCCGGTGTCCAGCGCCTTCACCACCTTGGGCCGGGTCGCCGGCGGAACGGCTTCGACCGCCTCGACGATGGCCAGGGCTTCGGACGGACGGGGCAGCTGATAGAAGCGCACGCCGCCTTCGCCCTGGCCCTGCGGCCAGACCAGCAGGGCCGCGCCGATCACCAGCATCACCGCCAGCCCGGCCAGCAGGATGGCCGTCATGCGCGTGGAGAGGTTGTCGGACAGCATCATCGCTAGAGCCGTTCCGCCGGGGCGCTGAACAGATAGCCGCCGCCGCGCACGGTCTTGATCAGGGCTGCCCCGTCGGACGCCTCGCCCAGCTTGCGGCGCAGGCGGCTGAGCAGCACGTCGACGGCGCGGTCGAACGGCTCGGCGCTTCGGCGTCGCGTCCAGTCCAGCAGCTGGTCGCGGCTGAGCACCCGCTGGGGATGGCGCAGGAAGGCCATCAGCAGGTCGTGCTCGCCGCCGGTCAGGACGACGGGCTTTCCGTCCGGATCGGTCAGGTCGCGGCTGGCCGTGTCCAGCCGCCAGCCGGCGAAGCCCAGCACTTCGCCCGGCGGCGCGCTGGCCACCCGGTGGACCTCGCGCGTGCGGCGCAGGATCGCCCGCACCCGGGCCAGCAGCTCGCGCGGATTGTAGGGCTTGGGCAGGTAGTCGTCGGCGCCGATCTCCAGGCCGATCACCCGGTCGATGTCGTCGCCCTTGGCGGTGACCATCAGGATGGCGACGTCGCCGGCCGCCCGCAGGCGGCGGCAGACAGACAACCCGTCCTCGCCCGGCATCATGATGTCCAGCAGCACCAGGTCCACCCGGCGGCGGGCGGCCAGACGGTCGAAGGCCTCGGCGTCGGCGCAGCCCACGACCTCATAGCCCTCGCGGCGCAGCAGCCCCAGGGTCAGGTCCCGGATTTCGGCGTCGTCTTCCACGACCGCGATCAGCGTGTTGTCGGCCATGGCAAGGAAATGCCTCAAGCCCAGGCTCCGCGAAAGACGTGACCGGGCTCGTTTACACTTCGACACAGTTTGTCGGACGCGCGCAAACCGGGGATTGCCCGGCGATGGTCGGATGGCGACGTCGAGGGACACCGACCCCATTCCCATGGAGCCATCATGCGTAAGACTTCCATCCTGGCCGCCGGCCTCTCGTCCCTGGCGGTGCTGGCCGCGATGATCGCCGCGCCCGCCCAGGCCGGCCAGCACGGCCGTTTCGTCAGCGTCCAAGGCGCGCGCGGCCACGGCTATGTGCACAACCGCGATGTCAGCCGCCAGCCCGGCGCGATCTCGGTGTCGCGCGGGACCCAGACCAACGCCGGACGCGGCGTCGCCAGCAACCGCGAGGCTAGCTGGGGCGACGGCGCCTATCACGGCGGGGCCAGCCGCACCTTCAACAACGCCGCCTCGGCCAGCCGCAACACCAATGTCGTCAACAACGGCGACGGCACGGTCAGCTACGACCATACGCGCACCGGCTACGACGGCTCGACGCGTTCCGTCAGCGGGACGGTGACCCGCCCCTGATCGAAACGCGTCCAGGCCCGCCGCGCCAAGCTCCCCCAAACGGCGCGGCGGGCTGCTTTCCGGAGTCCGAAAATGAAGATCCTGACCCTTTCCATCGTCTGCCTGGCCGCCATGGCCGCTTCCAGCGCCGACGCCGCCTCGCGCACGCCCGGCGCGGCGCTCGACAAGGCCGACGCCAATCACGACGGCTACGTCACCCGCGACGAGTTCAGGGCCTCGCGCGCGGCCCAGTTCCAACGCCTCGACCGCAACGACGACGGCGTGGTGACGCTGTCGGAGTTCCCCCGCCTGGCCAGATCCAACCGTCCCAAGGCCCAGGCCCTGAAGACCGTGATCACCCACGCCGACCGCGACGGCGACGGGCGGGTGACTCGCGCCGAGTTCGTCGATGGACCGGCCCCATTGTTCGATCGCGCCGACCGCGATCAGGACGGCCGCCTGTCGCGCGACGAGGTCGCCGCCGTCCGCGACCAGCTCGAGAGCCTGAAATGACGTCACGCCGAAGCGCTCTGCTGATCGTCCTGGCGGTCGCGGCTCTGAGCGGGGCCAGCGCGGTCGAGGCCGCCCAGCTGGGACCGGGCGCGCGAGGGCCGCTGCGCCAGCGCCTGCGGGAGAAGAAGGCCGAGGAAGAGCGTCCGATCGACCTGCAGGCCGTCCTGCCCGGCGCGCGCAGGCAGACCGAGGCCTACGGAACCGACGGGCCCCAGCGGCTGGACGTCTACATCCCGCCGGGCGCCCGCGACGCGCCGATCCTGATCATGGTGCACGGCGGGGCCTGGATGATCGGCGACAAGGCCAATACCGGCTCGGTCGAAAACAAGCTCAAGCACTGGCTGACCCAGGGCTGGATCGTGATCAGCGTGAACTATCGGATGTTGCCCGACGCCATGGCCTACGAGCAGGCCGAAGACGTCGCCAAGGCGGTGCGGTGGGCGCAAGGCCAGGCCAGGAACTGGGGCGGCGATCCGCGGAAGGTCATCCTGATGGGGCACTCGGCCGGCGCGCACCTGGTGGCGCTGGTGTCGTCCCGTCCCGACATGGTCGGTCGGCCGTGGGCGGGGACGGTGGTGCTGGACTCGGCGGCCATGCAGGTCTCGTCGACCATGGCCGGCCGTCACCTCGGCTTCTACGACCGGGCGTTCGGCGCCGATCCCGGGTACTGGGCCAAGGCCTCGCCGATGGACCAGTGGACTCCCAGGGCCGTGCCGATGATGCTGGTCTGCTCGACCGAGCGGCCGGATGATCCATGCGACGACGCGCGGCGGTTCCAGGCCAAGGCCCGGGCGGCCGGACGCGACATGCCCGTCCTGCCCCAGGCCCTGACCCACGCCGACATCAACCGCGCCCTGGGCCTGCCGGGCGCCTATACCGACGCCGTGGACGCCTTCATCGCGGGGCGGCTGAAGGGGCGGTAGTCGCCAGTTCCTCCCCCCACAGGGGGAGGGCCTATTGCTTCGCCTTCGCCACCTCCACCGCATACACGTGGTTGGCCCCGTGCATGTTGGAGCGGAACACGATCCACTTGCCGTCCGGCGTGAAATTGACGTTCGGCTCCAGCCGGTAATCGTGGCCCTGCATGTTCACCAGCCGCTCGGTGTCCAGCACGCCCGGCTGGATCAGCGCCTCGGAGCCGGGGGCATGGATGCCGGCGACGTCCGGGATGGTGCGCGGGCGCATCAGGTACAGCCACTTGCCGTCCGGCGCGTGGGCGACCATCTCGCTGTCGCCGCCGTCGCCGGCGAACAGCTTGCCGTCCGGCGAGGTGTTGAAGTGCACCGACCAGGCGTTGCGCTCCAGGTGCAGCCAGGTGCGCTTGCCGGTGGCGATCTCGTAGCCGGCCACCCAGAAGTCCTCGCCGCGCGGGGTCTGCAGGTCGTACCAGACGGTCTTGCCGTCGGCGCTGAACCACTCATGCCCGGCGATCTCCATGTTCAGGGTCCGGGCGTGGATCTTGACCGGCGCGGCGCCGGGCCCATTGGCGGGCTTGTCGGTGCGCGTCAGCCACAGGCGGTCGACCTTGTGCCAGGGACCCTCGTGGCAGAACATCAGCAGGTGCGGGTCGGTGGGCGAGAACTGCAGGTGGTTCAGCCAGTCGGTCGCCTGGTGCACCACCTTTCGCTCGCCGGTGGCCGTGTTGATCGTGAAGATCTCCATCGGGATGCGGCTGTCCAGGCGGGCGTTCAACTGCACCTCGCGGCCCTCGGCATAGGAGAGCTCGCGACCGTCCGCGCCCTTCACGTCGTCGGGATTGCGGGGCAGGGCGTCGGCCAGGTTGGGCGGGATCGCCACGTCGGTGCGGTTGGCCACGCCGGCCAGCAGGGTCTCGTCGGCGTTGATCGTCTGTATGCCCACGCCGCGGGGCAGCTTGGCGATCGGGCGGACCGTCCTGGTTTTCGGATCGACCGCCTCGACCACGCCCGAGCCGTCCTCGGCCATGCGCTGGTAGTAGACCTGGCCGGTCTTGCGGCCGACGAACAGCAGCCGGACCTTGCCGTCGACCAGCGGCCGCAGGGCGTGGGTCTTCAGGTCCACGCCCGAGACGCCGTCCGGCGTGCTGATGACCAGGGTCGTTCCGTCGGGCGTGTAGCCGTTGAAGTTGAAATAGAGGCTGCCGCTGCCCGGCTTGTCCGACAGGCGGATCACGCGGTGGCCGGTGTCCTTGTCGATCCATTCGCGCGGCGGCTCGACCGCGCCGGGCTTCGGCTGGGTCACCGCGTCCTGGGCGCGGACGGACGGCGCTAGCACCATCAGGGCCAGCGCCATCAAGGAGGGGGCCAGGGCGGAGAGGAGGGGAGCTTTCATCGACGGCCTCACTTGGTCCGGATGTCGGGGCGGGGCGGAGCCTTCATGCCTTCGCCCAGGTAGAAGCTGGTGTGCGGCGGCTGGTTGTAGGCGGTGTTCTGCCAGGCGATCGACACCCGATACTGCGGATCGTGCATCAGGCTCACTAATCGTCTCTGCGTGACGTAGGGCGTGGCGTAGATCCGCAGCGAGCGGTTGTCCTCGGCCCGCCAGATCACCTCCTCGCGCCAGTCGCCCAGGATGTCGGCCGACAGGACCGGGGTCGACTTGGTGCCGTTGTTGGAGGTCATGCCCTCGGCCGTCAGCAGGGGCTTGGTCTCGCCGGTCTTCCAGTCCCACTTGCTGATCTGGTTCTTGTCCAGCAGCTCGCGCAGGTCGTCGCCGTCCCACCAGATCGCGAAGTTGGTCTGGCGCGGATGCTTGACCCCTTCGATCGGCTTGCCTTGGGCGGTGTAGAGCAGGTCGCTGTTGGTCCCCCAGGCCTCGGCGCCGGGGAAGCGGGGGTCGATGTCGGCGGCCAGACCCCGGCCGGTGTCCCTGTCGGTCGGCGTGCTCCACAGCACCTTGCCGGTGCGGGCGTCGAGCATGGCCGCGCCGATCCCGCCGTTCTTGCCGGGGCTCTCGTGAACGCCGAACTTCTCGAGGCCCGGATGCGTGGGATCCAGATCGGACACGTGCATGGCGTCGCCGTGGAACAGCTGGGCGCTCCACAGACCCTTGCCGGTGTCGTCCACGACCATCGAGCCGTAGACGATCTCGTCGCGACCATCGCCGTCGACGTCGGCGACACTGAGCTGGTGGTTGCCCTGGCCGCCGAATGTCTCGTTGCCGGGGACGCTGCTGTCGAACAGCCAGCGCTGGGTCAGCTTGCCGCCTCGGAAATCCCAGGCCGCCAAAGTGGTGCGGCCATAGTAGCCGCGGGCGAAGATCAGGCTGGGCAGCTCGCCGTCCAGATAGGCCGTGCCGGCCAGGAAGCGGTCGGACCTATTGGCGTAGCCGTCGCCCCAGATCTGGGTCATCTGCTCGATCGTCGGCGCGTCGGTGCGCGGGTCCCGCGGCGGGCTGTAGGGCGCGCTGGCCAGGGCCTTGCCGGTCAGGCCCTCGAACACGGTCAAGTATTCGGGACCCTTGAGGATGCGGCCCTGCACCCTGGCCACCTTCGTTCCGTCGGGCAGGACCGTGGCGCCGGTCCGGTCGGCCTGGGGCCGCTCGCCGCCCGTCTCGCGCCAGTCGGCGTTGGCGTCGCCCAGCACCTTGCCGGTCCCGTCGACCGTGCCGTCGCCCGTGCGCATGGCCAGCTCGGCCCTGCCGTCGCCGTCCAGGTCATAGACCTGGAACTGGGTGTAGTGCGCGCCGGCCCGGATGTTGCGGCCCAGGTCGATGCGCCACAGGCGTCGGCCGTCCAGCGTATAGGCGTCGATGTAGACGTCGCCTGTATAGCCGCCGAAGGCGTTGTCCTTGGAATTGGTCGGGTCCCACTTGAGGACGATCTCGTAGCGGCCGTCGCCGTCCAGGTCGCCGACGCTGGCGTCGTTGGCGGTGTAGGAATAGGCCTCGCCGCTGGGCGTGACGCCGTCGGCGGGCGGCTGGAGCGGCAGGCTCAGATAGCCGTCGGCCCAGACCTTGGCGGGCTTGCCGGCGGGGGCCTCCTTGCCGCCGATCACGGCGCGGACCGTGTAGGCCGCGGTCGGATCGCCGGTCTTGTCGACGAAGTCCGTGGGGCCGGCCAGGGGCGCGGCGTTCAGCTTTGTCCCGTCACGATAGAGATTGAAGGCGGTCTTGGCCGGATCGTCGCCCAGCAGCCGCCAGCTGACCAGCACCCCGCCGTCGACGGCGGGCACGGCGACCAGGCCGCGGTCGAGGGCTTCCATTTGACGGGGTTTTGGCGCGCAGAGGGCTGATCCGCCCACGGACGACAGCGCCGTCGCGCACAACAGGGCGGCCGTCGCGACCCGGTTCTCACCACGCTTACTCATGCGTCGAATCCCTTGTGTTTCCCCGTTTTGAGCTCGCGATGGCCGTTCTTCGCGGCCTCGGGGTCGGCGTCAGGGCCGCCTCGCGAGCGTTGCAACAACCTTACACCACGGAAACAAAGTTCTGTCTTCCCACAAATTGCGTTGACATCTCAGTATGTGGAACTATTCCTATTGTATGAGAAATGCGCCGTCGTGCGCTGCGAGCCGCCCGTTCAAGGGCCGCCGCAGGGCCGGCAAGGCGCCCGGGGCCTTCGGGAGGCTCCAGGTCATGTAGAGGGAGGGAACCCATGCTTGCATCCACTCGCGGTCGTCGCGCGGCCGTTGCTACAGTGTCCTTGTTGGCCCTGGCCGCCGGCCTAGCCTGCGCCGGCGGCGCCCACGCCCAGAGCACCGCTTCCGGCTCGGCGGTCGAGGACAAGACCACCATCGAGGAAGTGGTCGTCGTCGGCACCCGCGCCAGTCTGCAGTCGGCCATGAACCGCAAGAAGCGGAACGGCACGATCTCCGATTCGATCGTCGCCGAAGACATCGGCCAGTTCCCCGACAAGAACATCGGCGAAGCGCTGGGTCGGGTGACCGGCGTCCAGCTGGCCCGCGATTTCGGCGAAGGCAACGCTGTCTCGATCCGCGGCGTCGAACCCGACCTGAACCGCGTCGAGATCAACGGCATGAGCGTGCTGTCGACCGCGGGCAACCTGCAAGTCTACGGCGGCGGCGGCCGATCCAACGACTTCCGCGAACTGGCCGCCGAACTGGTCCAGTCGATCGACGTGTTCAAGGGCTTCACCGCCGACATGACCGAAGGCGGCGTCGGCGGCACGGTCTCGGTGACCACCCGCAAGCCGCTGGACTTCGCCAAGCCCACCATCTCGATGACCGCCTCGGCCCAGAAGCTGGACACGATGAAGGACTGGGCGCCGCGCCTGAACGTCATCGCCGCGGGCAAATTCCTGGACGACCGCCTGGGCCTGATGGCCAACGTCACCTACGACGAAGTGGACACGCGCGGCGACTTCGTCCGCAACACCTCGTGGGGTCGCTTCGCCGACTTCGACAGCTCGGCCGACAAGACCGTCCCGTACTACAACACCGCCTACAACAGCCAGATCAACGACCTGGCTCGCAATGTCACCAGCCAGTCGGCCTGTAGCGCACTGGTGACCCCCGACTCGACCCAGATCTCGTCGTCCAACCTGCGCACCGCCTGCCAGTCGCAATGGTACGACTATGCGCCGCGCACGGCTCGCTATGGCGTCTGGTATCGCAACGACAAGCGGATCTCGTCGGAGTTCACCGCCCAGTACCGGTTCAACGACCGCCTCGACGCCTGGGTCAGCTATAACTACGACGAGCGCAAGCAGACGCTCAACGACATCAACTACGGCACTGACTTCACCTCGGTCAGCCGTCTGCGCAACCTGGTCGGCACGTCATGCTCGGCGACCAACACCACCGCCAGCTCGGTCAAGGTCGACGCCAACCACAACGTCACCGGCTACACCCTGGGCAACTGCCTGGCGACCGCCAGCGCCGGCGGCAACCTGGGCTTCGGCATCAGCGCCCGCGACTTCGCCTACGACAGCAGCAGCGAATACGTCAGCTTTGGCGGCAAGTACCGGGGCGACCGCCTGCAGGTCGAGTTCATGGGCTCCAACGCCAACACTGACACGACCTCGCAGACCAACAACGTCAGCGTCAGCTTCGACACGCCCGGCATGGTCGTGAGCCTCGACGGCAACGGCGAGCCGTCGTTCAAGTTCGCCAGCGGCTACAGCCCGTCGGACGCCTCGGCGATCCGCCAGTGGCAGATCCAGTACCGCCCGTCGCTCGTGAACCAGAAGGAGCAGCAGTACAAGCTCGACTTCGACTACGACACGCACCTGCCGGTGATCCACAGGCTGGAGTTCGGCGGTCGCGCCACCGACTACAAGACCGAAGGCTACGGCTATGGCGGCTTCATCCTGGATGGCGGCGCCAACCCGTACTCGACCACGGACGACACCGTGATCTACAGCAACGCGGTGAACTCGACGGCGACGATCAACAACGCCGCGGGCGCTCCCGATCAGACAAGCCCGGTGCTGGGCACGACCTACACCACCGGCTACTGGGGTTCGTCGGAAGTCTGGTCGCGAGCCTTCTCTAACCAGGTCTTCGCCTCGGGCATGTCGCCCCTGCCGGCCAACTTCTACTTCGGCGGCGGCTCGATGCCGACCAGCTGGATGTACCCGAACTACGATGTGATCTCGCAGAATCTGAACACGTCGCACTTCAACCTGGACAACATGATCCACACCGTCGGCAACGACGGCAAGGCGCACGATCAGATCCCCTACCGGATCCAGGAAGAGACGAACGCCCAGTATATCAAGTTCGATTACGCCATCCCGATCGGGTCGTTCGACCTGGACGGCAACTTCGGCTGGCGGCGCGTCCAGACGAAGGTGAGCGCGGAAGGCGTCTCGACCCGCCAGCAAGCTTATGCGGCCACCAACGGCGGCACGGCGACGACCTACACGCTGTCCAACAGCCTGCGCAGCTACAAGAAGGACTACACGGTCTGGCTGCCCAGCTTCAACGCCGGCCTGTGGTTTGTTCCGAACAAGCTGTCCACGCGCTTCGGCTTCGCCCAGCTGATGGCCCGTCCGCGCCTCGACTTCCTGCTCCCGACCGTGACCTGCACCACCGACGCCGCGCCCGACGCCAACGGCGAGTTCGACGAACCCAGCTGCACGGCCGGCAATCCCGAGCTGAAGCCCTATCGCGCCAACCAGTATGACCTGAGCTTCGAATACTACCCGAACCAGGACACCCAGGTTTCGGTCGGTCTGTTCTACAAGGACATCAAGTCGTTCTACGTCTCGTCCCGCACCCTGCTGGGCAAGCGCGACGTCTACGGCGACGGCGTGATGTACAACTTCAACACCTACATCAACGGCGACGGCGCCAAGATCAAGGGCGTGGAAGTCACCGCCAAGACCGCCTTCACCTTCTTGCCGGGCTGGCTGTCGGGCTTCGGCGTCGATGGCAACTACACCTACCAGAAGGCCACCGAGGTGGGTCTGTACTCGATCCTCGACGGCTCGCCTCTGCCGTTCCCGGGCCTGTCGCCCGACAGCGCCAACGTGACCCTGTGGTACGACAAGGGGCCATTCAACGCGCGCGTGGCCTACAACTACCGCTCCAAGTACCTGATCTCGGCCGCCGACAACTCGGGCCAACCCGTCTATCGCGACGCGACCGGCTATCTGGACGGAAAGATCACGTGGAAGCCGGACCTCTGGAACATCCAGGGCCTGTCCTTCTTCGTCGAAGGCAAGAACCTGACCAAGGAAGAGGAACGCTCGACCGCCGGCGACATCCGCCTGACGGAACTGGGCTACTTCGGACGCCGCTTCTTCGTCGGCGTGACGGCGAAGTTCTAGGACCGGCGCCAGGCGGCGGACGTCCCGGTGTCGAGCCCGGGGCGTCCGTCGCCACGCTCTTCGACTGCACGATCTAGGGATGACTTTCAGGGCCACGCCGGCATGGCGCGGCCCTTTTTCCTGAGGTGAGAAGGCGCTGACCTACCGCGCCAGGGCGTAGATGCGGAACCGTCGCACCCGCAGGTGGCTCAGCGTTGTCCGCAGGCCGAACCAGCCGCGGGTGTAGGGCTCGGCGTCGTTCAGTTCGAACAGCTTGCGCTCGTCGTTCCAGTACTGGATCAGCCCGCCGTCGGCCACCAGCCGCACCGTCTGCCAGCGATTGGGGACCAGCCTCTCGTCGGCGGCCGCGTGGTCGTGCCGGGGCAGCAGCGGCCGCTCGCCGGGACGGCCTACATAGCGACGGAAACGGGTCGAGGTGTTGGCGTTGCCGCCCTGGCCCACATAGTAGGTCTTCAGGGTGTCGTAGTCGGCGAAGGCCCCCGTGCGCGGCGTGGCCAGTGGGCTGCCTCCGCCGGCGTCGCGGGCCATCCAGAAGGCGTTCAGGTCGCTGACCCGATCATGGGGGCCGCCCGCCGAGACCGCCTGGGCCTGGTACTGGATCAATACCGGACCGATCAGTTCGGGGCGGAACCACAGGGTCAGGCCGGCGGGCGTGTCGATGTCGAGCACGCCGCCCCGGACGCCGACCTTGGCCGGCTTTTCGGCTTCGAGCGTCCACTGGTCCAGACCGCGGCGGAAGTCGTCGGCGTGGAGGCGGCGGCCGCGCCGGGGGGGAGCGTCCGGGGCGGCGAGGGCGGGGGCGGCGGCCAGCCAGGCCAGTCCGCCGAGGACCGCGCGGCGCTTCATCGTTCGTCTCCATCCGTTGTCGCCGGGCCGACGCGTCGGGGCGGATCGGCGGCCAGGCCGGACACGGTCTCGCCGACGATCGGCCCCGCCCCCTGCGCCCAGGCCAGGTCCAGGCGCTTGAAGCAACCGCCGCGCACGGCCTGCAGCAGGATGGGCGGACGAGGATCGGGCTTCAGGGTCTCGATGCGCACATTGTCCAGCTTCAGGCCTTCGACGTGCCGGGCCCACAGGCCGTAGGCCGGGGTGGGGCCGAACATGCTGGGCTCCGGATAGGCCTGGGCCATGTCGTCGGGACGCCGGTCGGCCCAGGCCGCGTCGCCGCCGCCCGCATAGACCAGGCAGACGTCGGTCAGCTCGACGTCCTCGATCGGGTCGCCCTCCAGGCCGGCGATCGTGGCGGCGTAGTCCGGTAGGATGTCCCAGGCGGTCAGGCCGCGGACGCTGACCCGCCGGATGGCCCCGCGCGTCGCGCCCTCGGGGCCGCGCCCCCGGTCGCCCAGGCGCAGGAACAGCGGCGCGGTGGTGACCTCGCGCATGACGACATTGGTGATCGAGACGTCCTCGATCACGCCGCCGTCGACGGTCTCCAGGGCCAGGCCCCGCGATCGGGTGAAGACGCAGTCGCTGATGGTGATGTGGCGAAAACCGCCGTTGGACTCGGTGCCCAGCTTGATCCGGCCGGTGACGCGGTCCTGGTCCGGAGCCAGCCGCTGGGTGCGGCCCCGGGTCCCGTCCAGCATCGTGCCCAGGTCGAAGCCGCTGACATGGCAGCGCGTGATCTCGACGCGTTCGGTGGCGCGGGCCTCGCCCAGGGCCAGCGAGCTTTTCAAGACGATGGCGTCGTCGTTGGGCGTGTTGACCCGGCAGTCGGCGATGGTCACGTCGCGGCAGCAATCGATGTCCAGGCCGTCGCGGTTGGTGTCGATCCGCAGGTTGCTGATCGTCAGGTCGTCGCAGCCGGTGGCCAGCACCGCGAAGTGGCCGCCGCGCCAGATCGTGAAGCCGTCCAGGCGCACGCGGCGAGCGTTCTTCAGGGCGACGGCCTTGTTGCCCTGGCCGGCCATGGCCTCCAGGTCAGGAACCAGGATCGCCATTTCCTCGGCCGACAGATTGGCCATGCTGACCGGGAACTCGCCGGCCTGGCGGGTCCAGCGCGAGCCGGGGCCTTCGCGGGTCATGCCGACGCCGTCGATCATGCCGGGGCCGACGATCGCCACGTCCTCGACGTCCTCGCCCCAGATCAGGCTGTTGCGCCAATGGCTGTGGCCGAAGTCCTGGTACAGGTCGAACGGGTTGGGCTCGGCCGGGTCGTAGGCGCCCCAAGGGGCGCTTCTGGGACGCGCGGGGTCGGCGGCCTCCAGCACGCAGTCGTCTTCCAATCGCAGGGTGACGCCGCTCAGCAGCCGGATCGAGAACGACAGCCAGCGTCCCGCCGACAGCACGACCTGGCCGCCGCCGGCCGCGTGGGCGAACGCGATCGCCCCGTTGATCGCATCGGTATTGAGCGTCGCGCCGTCGCCCCGCGCCCCGAACTCTCGGACGTCGAACGACGCGCGGGTCATGCGTAGAGGCCGTGCCGCTTGAAGAAGGCGCTCAGCAGGGCCGGCCAAGGCATGGCGCCGCCGCCGGGGCCGTTCAGCCCGAAGCCGTGACCGCCGGACTCGAAGACGTGCAGTTCGCTGGCGATCTTCTGGGCTCTCAGGGCCTGGAACATCATCAGGCTGTTCTCCATCGGCACGACCTTGTCGTCGGCCGCGGCGGCGATGAAGGTCGGCGGGGCGTCGGCGGGGATGTCGTGCTCGGCCGACACCGCCTGGCGCTGGGCCTCGGTGGGACTGGTCCCCAGCAGGGACTTCAGCGAGCTGCCGTGGGCGTGGGGCGCGGTCATGGTGACCACGGGATAGAACAGGCCCGCCGCCATCGGCCGGGCCGACAACTGGTCGGCCGCGTCGATCGGGGCGTAGGTCTGTGTCGCGAACCGCGTCGCCAGCCGCGCGGCGACGTGGCCGCCGGCCGAGAAGCCGGTCACGGCGATCCGCTCGGGATCCAGGCCCCACTTGCCCGCATTGGCGCGGATCAGGCGGATGGCGCGCTGGGCGTCCTGCAGCGACACGTCCGGACCCGCCGCCCAGCCGTCGGCCGGCAGGCGGTAGTCCATGACGAAGGCGGTCGCGCCCTGATCGGCGATCCAGGCGTCGATCGAGCCGCCGGCCTTGCTGACCGCCACGCGGATATAGCCGCCGCCGGGGATCATCAGGATCGCCGCGCCGTTCGGCTTGGCCGGCCGGCGCATCATCAGCCAGGGCTTGGTGACGTTCAGGAAGGCGGTGTCGTTGGGATCGCCGCCGGGCTTGCGCAGGATCACCTGCTCGGCGACCGTGACCTTCTCGCCGCCGGGCGGCTTGCCGGGCCAGAGATCCATGACCTCGATGGTCGAGGGCGCGGACGTCTGGGCGCGGGCCAGGCCCGGCGCGGCCAGGGCCAGGGCGCCCAGGCCCAGTAGGGCGCGGCGGTCGAGAGCGGGATCAGTTGCCACGGGGAGCCTCGGTGCTGTGGGCGACGCTGGGGGCCAGGACGAACGTATCGGGCGAGGGAGGCCTGGCCGGATCAAACGGCGGCAGGCCGTCCAGCAGATGCGCCGCCAGGTCCGGGACCTCCGCGCGGATGCCGGTCACCACGCACTCGGCCAGCACATAGGCGCCGTAGTTGTTGTGATGCGTGGCGTCCTTGCCGCCATCGCCGAACGCCTTCCAGGCGTCGGCGGGACCCAGGGCCTCGTAGAAGGCCGCGCTCATCGTCAGCAGGTCGATCACCGGCGCGCCGGTTTCGCGGCCCACGGCGCGCACGGCCTCGGGATAGTCGCCGTGGGTGTTCACGATCCTGCCGGCCGCGTCGAACCTGCGCCGGTGCATCGAGGTCACCAGCACCGGTTTGGCCCCGCGTCGCCGCGCCTCGCCGATATAGGCCTTCAGATAGTCGCGATAGGTGGTGGCGGCCTCGGCGTAGGTCTGGGGCCAGTTGGCCTTCTGGTCGTTGTGGCCGAACTGGATCAGCAGCCAGTCGCCCGGCTTGATGCGGCTGAGCAGCTTGTCCAGCCGGTGCTCGAACAGGAACGACTTCAGGGTCTCGCCGGACTCCGCGTGGTTGGCCACCGACACGTCGGGCTTGAAGAACCGGGGCAGCATCTGGCCCCAGCTGGCGCCGGGTTCGAAGCGCTGGTCGGTCACGGTGGAATCGCCGGCCAGATACACCACTGGCACGGTCACGGGCTCGACCCGCAGGCGGCGGACGGCGGGGGCCGGTCCGCAGAACTCCAGGGTCAGCTTGTCGTCCCAGTCGTACGAGCCTTCCTCGCGCGGATTGAGCAGCACCCGCACGCCGCCGGGGGCGTTGGGCGGCGGGGCGACCAGGGCGGCGGTGCGGACATTGACGACGCATTCGACGGTCGCGGTCTTGCCGGCCTTGGCGACGATCCGCTCGGCCATCAGCCGGCGGGACTCGGCCTTGACCGTGGTGTCGGACGCCGCCTTGCCGCCCAGCTCCAGCGTCACCCGATAGTCGCCCTCGGGCACGGCGATCGAGAACAGGAACGGGCCGCCGGCAACAGAGGAGGCTGGGGAGGGCTCGAAACCGTGGCCGACGGCCGGGTCGTAGACAGCGTCGCGCGCCACGCGGACATGTCCCGGAGCCGCCTTGTCGTCGCCGAAGTCGAAGGCCCAGGTCTGCATCGGTTTCACCGGCTCCGCCGCCCAGCTGGTCGCCCAACCCGAAGCCGGCGCGACGGCGAGCGCGGCCAGAACGGCGCGTCTAGGCAACATCAAGGCGCCTCCCTCTGCGATCCGCGTCGCGCTGCGTTGATCCCAGAAATATCGGCCGCGCCGCGCCAGGGCAACGAATTTCACATTTCGAGATTAAGTCCCGCAAAATGAAACTCAAGACCTGACGATGGGCAGGGTGAGCGTGGCGGGCTTCAGGCCCGGGGCGTGGCGACAGCGTCGGCAAGGTGGGGGCCGGCAAGATCGACTGGCCGCGGCCGTTGTCCGCCCCCCACGTGGCCGGGGTGCGCGATTTCCTCGTCGAGCAGGAGCCGACCTTCGCCCATTCACGGCTGGACTCGGTCGGGATCAGTTTCGGCTATCTGTCGAAGCCGCGGGCCTGAAACGCGGGTTCGCCGGCTCCGCGCGCGCCGGAGCAAAACCGATATCGATGTCCGGGAAATGGTCGGGGCCCAAACCGAAAGGTTTGGGCCCCGATGGTGCCACGACAGGGACTCGAACCCTGGACCTCAGCCTTACCAAGGATGCGCTCTACCACTGAGCTACCGCGGCGAAGAGGAGGGGGCGTATAGCGAACCAAACGCGGTTGGCAAAGACAAAATCGTCTTGACCGATCGTCGCAGCGCTTTCACCTGTGGAAGGATGAGCCAGAACCCCAAGCTCCATAACGAAAAAGCCGAGCGCGAAGCGCGGCTGGCCCAGGCGCTGCGCACCAATCTTCGCCGCCGGAAGGCCGCGCCCGCTGGATCGGACAAGGGGGCGGCCAAACCGGAACCGTCCCGTTCGGACGACGAGACGCCCTCCGACTAGGGAGGAACCTTGAGGAATCGGTGCAGGCCCTTGCGCGGGCTCTTGCAACCAGTAGAACCGCCCTTTCACATGTGACCGCGCGGCGACATCCCCCCGAAGGCCGCGCGACGAGGGACTTTCATTGGATCGTATCGCCATCACCGGCGGCGCGCAGCTGAACGGGATCATCCCGGTGAGCGGCGCCAAGAACTCGGCCATCAAGCTGATGGCGGCCAGCCTGCTGACCGACCAGCCGCTGCGTCTGACCAACATGCCGCGCCTGGCCGACACCAAGTTCCTGGGCAAGCTGCTGACCCGCCTCGGCGCGAACGTCGACGAGTGCGAAGGGCCGGACGGTTCGGAAACCATCCTGCACGCGGCCGAGATCACCAGCGGCTTCGCGCCCTATGACCTGGTGCGCCAGATGCGCGCCTCGTTCAACGTGCTGGGCCCGCTGATCGCCCGCACCGGCCAGGCCAAGGTCAGCCTGCCGGGCGGCTGCACCATCGGCGCGCGCCCCGTGGACCTGCACCTGCAAGCCCTGGAGGCCCTGGGCGCCAAGATCGATCTGCACGAGGGCTACGTCTACGCCCAGGCTCCGCGCGGCCTGAAGGGCGCCGAGATCGCGTTCCCGTTCGTCTCGGTGGGCGCCACCGAGCACGCCATGCTGGCGGCCGTGCTGGCCGACGGCGTCACGGTGATCAAGAACGCCGCCTGCGAGCCCGAGCTGCTGGACCTGCAAATCTGCCTGAACGTCATGGGCGCCAAGGTGGAAGGGGCGGGGACCCCGACCATCACCATCACCGGCGTGGCCAAGCTGCACGGCGCGACCCACTCGGTGATCCCCGATCGGATCGAGATGGGCACCTACGCCGTGGCCGCCGCCATGGCCGGCGGCGAGGTCCAGCTGACCCGCGCCCGACCCGAACTGATCGACAGCCTGCTGGTCAAGCTGGAGGAAGCCGGCGCCGGCGTGATCCGCACCGAGGACGGGGTGATCATCAAGCGCAACGGCCACCGCCTGGAGGCCGTCAATGTCGAGACGCAGCCCTATCCGGGCTTCGCCACCGACCTGCAGGCCCAGTTCATGGCCCTGATGACCACGGCCAAGGGCGAGAGCCACATCCGCGAGACCATCTTCGAGAACCGCTTCATGCACGCCCCCGAGCTGATGCGCCTGGGCGCCGACATCTCGGTGTCGGGCGGCGAGGCCGTGGTGCGCGGCGTCGCCCAGCTGGAAGGCGCCGAGGTCATGGCCACCGACCTGCGCGCCTCGGTCAGCCTGGTGATCGCCGGTCTGGTGGCGCGCGGCGAGACCACGGTCAGCCGCATCTACCACCTGGACCGCGGCTTCGAGCGGCTGGAGGAAAAGCTGGGCGCTTGCGGAGCCCAGGTGCGCCGGATCAAGGGCGAAGCCGAAAGCGACCTCGACCATGGCTGAGCTCGCGCCGCTGAAGCTGCTGGCCCAGGACGCCGAGGACCTGGCGGTGATCTCGGCCGCCCTGCAGGACGCCGTGGCCAAGATCGGCGACATTCGCTGGGACGCCTCGGCGCGCACCCTGACCCTGGCCTGCAACCGCTTCCGCTGGGAAGCCGCGGGCAAGAAGAAGGGTGAGCGCATCCGCTCGGCCCTGCAGTTGGGCGACGTCACCGGCGTCCAGGCCCGCAAGCTGCGCCGCGACGCCAAGGGCGCGGTGGTGGAGCTGCTGTCGGTGGCCTTCGAGCCGGGCGAGGCCCCGGGCGGCGCCGTGCTGCTGACCTTCGCGGGCGGCGGCGACCTGAAGGTCAGCGTCGACTGCCTGGACGTGATCCTGGCCGACCTGTCGCAAGCCTGGTCGACCTCGCGCCGGCCCGGGCACGCGGACTAGACGGAGGACGCCGAGCGGCGATCCAAGGCCTCAAGTCAGGCAAAGGTTGGCGGATGTGAAGCTCGCCCGCCCCCGTGCTTCCTTCGCTCTGCGTCGACGTCCCTTCTCGCCCTGGCCTGATGCTGAGGCGCGAAATCTTCGCCAACATTCGTCTACGGCGACGCGCGATGGTCCCCCGGATCACGATTGGATCCGCGACGTGGGTCAAGTCCAGTTTGGCCGCGAGTAGACATTCGCGGAATTTCGCGAGAGCATCGGCCCCAAGCTTGACTGGGTGGGCGGACGCGTCGCCAGCCTGAACGATTTGAGCGGCGTGTGTCGGGGGGGCTGATGCTCAGGAATATTGCGATGGCCGTCGCCGCTTGGGCGGCGGTGGCGACCTCAGCCGTCGCGGCGTCGGAATGGCGACCGGACATCACCTTCAACTACGGTGAACCGCAACTGGCCGCTTCGCAGGGTTCGACGCCCGGCGCCTTCTATCTCGACAGCGCCTTCCAGGACGCGGGCGGGCGCGTGGAACGTCTCGGCTACGATCCCAAGACCCTTGCCGGGGTCTATTTGGGATGGCCGGCGACCACGCTGGTGAATGACCATTCCTATCTGGCCAGTCCGCAGCGCTACTTCATTCAGGTGTCGACCGAAGGCCAGGCGCTGGAGGGCCACGCGGTCCTGACCTTCTTCCGGTTGGCCGGAGACAAGGTCGTCATCGACGGCGCCTTCGGGTTGTACAGCGTCGCCGGCCAGGACGATTTCACGCCGTCATTCCTGCTCTATCGCGGCGAACCGTTCGCCGACGAATGCTACGCCGAGCGGACGCGGGACCGGGACGACGAGAGCGACGACGACAGTCCGACGCCCGCGCGGGTGTTTTCCGAAGCCAACGGTCTATCCGAGCCCAGATGGACCCGCGGCTGCTATCGCGCGCCTTCGGCCGCGGCCCAGGCGGCCCTGCGCGACCATCTCACGGGCTATTTCGGTCCGGTCCCGCATGCGCTCGCCGGCCGTCTTTTGACCGATCCCGGCGACACGACCTTTCTAAGCGTCGACGCCGACGACTATGCGATCAAGCTGGCGGGCATGCGAAAGCGCATGCCCGAGGCTCCCAAGGTCGTGGATCCTGGATATGTGCGGGGCGAGTTCCAGACGCACTGGCGGACGGCCGCCAACCTGGTGTGCATGAACCTCTACCCGCTCGATTGCCGGGGCGTCGCGCCGGGAGCCGCGCTTTGGCCGCAGGCTCATCTGGGCGCCTTTTTGCGAGAGCACCGCCGCGCGGTGGATCTGGGCGGTCCCAGCCTGGTGCGGTTCGAGGCCGATGACACGCCGAGGGCGCTGCGCATTATTGGGCCCGCGGCGAACCAGACGGGCGCGCCGGGCGACGATCTGGTCTGCCCGGCCAGCTGGCGTCCGTTCTCCTGGGGCCCCGCGGGCTCCCAGATGCGCTATTCGGCGTTTCGAGGCCGGCTGACGGACGGCTACCCGGAAGGCCAAGGGACCTTGTTCCTGCTGCCCGCCGACTGCGAGGTTCTGCGGCAGGCGCCCGAAGGCGAGGCGCGGCTGGAAACCTCCTTCGTCCGCGGCGTGCCGAATGGACAGTTCACGCTCTACAACGCGATCGGAAAGCTCGTGCTGGCCGGCGCGATGAAGGACGGCCTGCTGGACGGCGAGGTTCACCGCTATGGCGACTTTGGCACGGAGATCTCGACGGTCCAGTACCGATCCGGCCGCCTCGCCGACGGCGACTTCACCTTCTATGACCTCGACTACCTCGCCAGCGTCCTGGCCCCGCCCCCGGCGCGCCAGTTCTTCCGCGGCAAGGTCAGCGGCGAGGAGCTGAGCGGCGCCTGGAGCGATCTGGTCATCACCCTTGGCGCGGAAGGCCAAAGGGTGGGGCTCTACAAGGGGCGTCAAACCGTAGAGCTCTCCGACGGAGAGACGATCTCGGGGCCGGTCTTTCCCGACTACGACCGCCTGCGCTACCGCTTCACGGGCCAAGGGGAATACGACTGGCCCAGCGGCGCGCGGCTGGTCGGCGATTTCGACCCCAAAGGCGAGGAAGGCATTCGAGGCCGGGCCCGATACTACGACCCGCGGCGTGGCCGCTGGTACAACACCACCGTCGACGCCAACGGGCGCTTCACCTGGACGGTCGTGAAGCGGGTGCGCAGACCCTGGTACGAAAACGTCGCCCCCGAACTGAAGCGCTGGGTCGACACCGTCGTGGACCAGGTCGATCGTGGGGGACACGGCTTCGAGCATTTCATGTGCCGCCTGACGGGGACCGAGGAGGGCCGCAACTGTTCGGTGTCGGCCGGCGTGCAGGTCGGGACGGATGGCCCGGTGCTGACCGACGGCTCGGGCGCGCCCTCGGCGCTGCCCTTGCGCGAGGATCCCGACTGGGCGGCCCGCCTGGACTGGGCTCACGCGACGGAGCTGCAAGACGTCGAACACGGAGACGATTCCCTGTCGCCCTTCTTCGCGGACGTGCGGGAGTTGCGCGTGGGGCGGACGCCGGCGGACCTGACCGGCACGGTCTGGTCGCCTCTGATCTACATGGGAACCCCGACGGTGAGCGGCGAGGAGCGTAGCGACTCGCACGGCCAGGGACATTTTCTCTCGCCGCGGCGCAATGACGACGGCTCGCGCCGGGTTCACCTGGGACGGGATTACCTGGCGGCGCCGGGCGACCCCATCCTCGCGCCCATGGACGGGATCGTCACGGTCGCCCGCTACGATCCAGCCAACATCTATCGATGCTTCATCCAGATCACGAACCCGCAGGGGCGAGCGGTGGAGATATCCTATGTCGCGCCTCTGGGGCGCGCCGGAGCGGGGCCGGCGAGCATCAAGGCCGGCACGTACGTCACCCGGGGCACCATGGTGGGACACGCGGTCGACATCTCGCCGGTCTACGGACCCCACGTGGGCAACCATGTCCATGTGCAGTACTTCGTGCCCAGGCCCGGGGCCGCGGCCGGCGTCGGATGGTGGGTGTCCTACGACGGCGAAACCTGGGTGTCCAAACAGCCGAGGCCTTGACCGGCCGCCCCTCCGAGCGAAGCCGAGATTTCCGCGCTCCAGACCAGGGCGACGCGCCGCCGCGAAGCCCGGATCGGACGGGTTCACGCGTATTTTGCTGGCCACGACGCCGCATCATGGTATCGGCCCGGTATGATCGAACCTCACGCCTCCGGCGGCTACATCCTGGAAGAACTCTCGGTCGGGATGACCGCCGAAAAGCGCGTCCCCATCACCGAGGAACGCATCCAGCGTTTCGCCGAGGCCTCGGACGACTTCAATCCGGTGCACATGGACGAGGCCTTCGCGTCCAAGACCGCCTATCGCGGGCGGATCGCGCACGGCCTGCTGTCGGCGTCGTTCGGATCGGCGGTGGTCGGCACCATCCTGCCGGGCGCGGGCGCGATCTATCTGAGCCAGACCCTGGGATTCCACAAGCCGGTGCGCATCGGCGACGTCGTGGTCGCCCGGGTCACCGTTTCGGCCATCGACGAGGTGAGCGCGCGGGTCACCCTGCGCTGCGAAGGCTTCGTCGGCGACGACCTGATCATGGACGGCGAGGCCGTCGTCCGCGTTCCGCGCCGTCGTCGGCCCGCGAAGGCCTGACGGGCGCCGTCGCGGCAATCGTGGCGGCGCGGCGCCTGCGTGCTTAACTGACCCCTGGACGGCGCGCGACCGGCGAGGCCGCCACTTGAGGGAGGCGACCATGGTCATTTTCAGCGTGCTCTATCCCGCGACGCCCGGCGCCAGGTTCGACCAGGCCTATTACGACGCCGTCCATATTCCGCTGGTGAAGGACGCCTTCACGTCGACCGGCCTGACGGACGTGCAGGTGCTCAAGGGCCTGCCGGGAACCGAAGGCGGCGCGGCGCCGTTCGTGGTCATGGTCAACCTGACCTTCGAGGGCCCCGAGGCGCTGGCCGCCAGCCTGGGCGGTCCTCGCGCCCCCGAGGTGCTGGGCGACGTCGCCAAGTTCACCGACATCCAGCCCGTGACCCAGGTCAGCGCGCCGGGCTAGGGCGCGCTTTCGGCGAACATGGTTAATTGCGCCTTAACCATGATCCCGCCAATTGACCCCGTGTTTCAGGCTCGTCGCGATTCGTAATCTCGCGACGACTTGTCGAGGGCGTCATGGTCAGCAGCGTTACCAACGGCTACGCGACAAATCCCTATCTCGCCGCCAGCGCGGCCTCGACGGCCGCCGCCGCGGGGAACGCGACCGACAGCGCCGGCTCGGCCGGAGCGGCGGCCAAGACCAGCAATCCCGGCGACACGGTCACCCTGTCGCCGGAGGCCAAGGCCGCCCTGGCCGCTCAGACCGACAACCGCACCACCGACGCGATGGTCGCCGACGCCCGCTCGGCGCTGAACAAGCTCTTGGCCGACGCCAAGGCGCCCAGCGCCCTGAAAGACGGCAAGGCGACGATCGACGTTTCGGGCCTGGACCGCCGCACCCTTTTCGCCATCGCCAGCAACAAGGGCGGCAAGTTCTCGATCGAGGAGCAGGTGGTCGCCAGCCTGCGGATCAAGGCCAACCGCGACACGTCCATGTCGGCCGCGGCCTCGGCCATGCGGGTGACCGGCGACTATGCTGGGCTCTACAAGGCCGCCCTGACCAATCTCGACGCCGCCGGGCCCGAGGAGAAGGCGGCCGGGCAGTGGGCCAAGGACAAGGCGGCCCTGACCGAGGGCCTCAAGCAGGCCACCGCCAAGCCCGGCGTGCAGCCCACCGGCATCGACGGCGATCCGGTCGCGGCCTATCTGAAGGACGTCGGCGGGGTGGTCGCCAATCCCCGCACCCGCGACATCGGCAAGGTCGCCTCGGACGTCCGCACCGTGCTGGACAAGCAGTACGCCTCGGCGACCGGGGAGGGGATGGCCACCGACGAGAACAGCGGGACGATCGACTTCTCCAAGTTCGACGGCCGTTCGCTGGCCGCCGTCGCCCTGAACAAGGGCGACCAGTTCTCCGAGCATGAGATCGCCCAGGCCGCCGAAGAGGTGCGCACCCGCAACCGCGACAGCGTCTCCAGCACCTACGCCGGCGCCAAGGGCTCGGACAGCTCGGCCTTTGGCAAGAGCCTGATCACCCAGTACGCGGCCATGAGCGACGAGGAACGCCAGGCCGCCGGCTGGACCCCGGCCCTCTACGACAAGATGGTCGAGATGCAGAACCTCTCGGACAAGCTGGCCTCGCTGTTCAATCCCGACGGCGGCGTCAACACGGGCGGGACCAGCTTGATGGACTACATCTGAGCGGTTCCCCAACCCGATGATTGGCCCTAGACCGGGCACGGAGCTGAGCTAAGACGGTGAGGACCACTTCGCCGTAGATGGACTCGGCTCCCCATGACCTCGATCAAGACCACCACCCGCGCCGCCCTGCTGGCGCTCCTGCTCTGCGGCGTCGCCGCGCCTGTCCTGGCCCAGACCCAGCCGCCGATCCCCGCGATCCTGACAACGCCGGAAGCCCGCGACGTCCACTCCTACGCCCAGCCGCTGGTGGCGCGGGTCACCCACGTGGACCTGGACCTGACCGCCGACTTCGCCGGCCAGAAGATGACCGGCACGGCCGCCCTCGACATCGCCGCCGCGCCGGACGCCAAGGAAGTGGTGCTCGACAGCAAGGGCCTGGTGATCCACGGGGTCGCCGACGACAAGGGGGCGGCCCTGCCGTGGACCCTGGGCAAGGCCGATCCGAACCTCGGCGCGCCGCTGACGGTGCAGTTGAACGGCGCCAAGCGCATCGTCGTCAGCTACGACAGCGCCCCCGGCGGCGCGGCCCTGCAGTGGCTGACCCCGGCCCAGACGGCGGGCAAGGCCAAGCCTTACCTGTTCAGCCAGGGCGAGGCGATCCTCAACCGCACCTGGATCCCCACCCAGGACAGCCCCGGCGTCCGCCAGACCTGGACCGCCCGCATCGTCGCGCCCGAGGGCCTGAAGGCGGTGATGAGCGCCGAGATGCTGACCCCGGACGGCGAGCCCGTCGCCGGTGGCGGTCGCGCCTACCGCTTCAAGATGGACAAGCCGGTCGCCTCGTACCTGATCGCCATCGCCATCGGCGACATCGCCTTCACCCCGCTGGGTCAGCGGACCGGCGTCTACACCGAGCCCTCGGTGATGAAGAAGACCGCCTACGAGCTGGTCGACGTCGAGAAGATGGTCGAGGCGGCCGAGAGCCTCTACGGCCCCTATGCCTGGGGCCGCTACGACCTGCTGGTGCTGCCGCCGTCGTTCCCGTTCGGCGGCATGGAGAACCCGCGCCTGACCTTCGCCACGCCCACCATCATCGCCGGCGACCGCTCGCTGGTCAGCCTGGTGGCCCACGAGTTGGCCCACTCGTGGTCGGGCAATCTGGTCAACAACGCCACCTGGTCGGACTTCTGGCTGAACGAGGGCTTCACCGACTATTTCGAAAACCGGATCATGGAGAAGCTGTACGGCAAGCCGCGCGCCGACATGCTGGCCGACCTGGGCTGGAGCGACCTGCAGGCCGCGATCAAGGACGCCGGCGGCCTGACCGGCGCCGACACCCGCCTGCACCTGGACCTGACCGGCCGCGATCCCGACGACGGCATGACCGACATCGCCTACCAGAAGGGCGCGACCTTCCTGCGCACCATCGAAAAGGCCGTCGGCCGCGAACGCTGGGACGCCTATCTGAAGGACTACTTCGCCCGTCACGCCTTCCAGTCGCAGACCACGGCCGGCTTCGTCGCCGACCTGCGCGCCAACCTGATCAAGGGCGACCCGAAGCTGGAGGCCGAGATCGGCATCGACAAGTGGGTCTATGAGGTCGGCCTGCCGGACAACGCCGTGCACGTCCATTCGGCCGCCTTCCCGGCGGTGGACGCCCTGGCCGCCGCCTACGCCAAGGGCGGCCCGGCCCCGGCCGCCAAGTGGACCGCCTGGAGCACCCCCGAGCGCACGCGCTTCGTCTCCAGCCTGCCGCGAGCGCTGTCAGCGGAGCGTCTCGCGACACTCGATAAAGCCTTCGGCCTGTCGGCCCAGGGCAACAGCGAGATCCGCTTCGTCTGGCTGGAGCTGGCCGTGGCCAACCGCTACGAGCCCGCCGTGCCGTCGCTGGAGGCCTTCCTGACCGACCAGGGCCGCCGCAAGTTCGTCGCGCCGCTGTTCAAGGACCTGATGGCCCAGGGCGACTGGGGCCAGCCGATCGCCAAGCGGATTTACGCCAAGACCCGGCCGCTCTATCACGCCGTCACTCGGCAGACGGTCGACGGGATCGTGAAATAGCCGCTTGGTGAAATAGCGATTTCTGGAAAAATCGCGCGTTTTCGTGCTTGAACGTCGTCTTTGCCGACGAAAACGCGCGAAATAGCTCGATTTTCGTTCGAGAACGAGGAAAATCGCTCGTTGCGCGAGTTTTCGTGTTAACCGTGACCTTGCGCTCCCGTCAGAGGAGCGGGCCTCGTTAGGGAGAGATCGCCATGGCTGACGCCGTGTTCGCGACCCGTGTGCGTGCGCGTTCCGTGCTCTTCAACAAGTGCGACATCAACAAGCCCGAGGCCGTCGAGCTTCGGCACGCGGGCCCCTGCATCCAGTGGGACCGGGTCGGCATCGTGGCCATGGTCCTGGTGTTCGGGGCGGGCCTCGCGACCCTGGCCTATGCCGGGATGGGCTGATCGCTTCTCCTCTCCAAAACTGTCATCCCGGGCGTAGCGAAGCGAAGACCCGGGACCGACCTGGAGCGCCGAGCTCACGCGCCGGTCCCGGATCGGC
The DNA here is from genome assembly GCF_001427165.1 of Caulobacter sp. Root487D2Y. Lineage (NCBI taxonomy): Bacteria > Pseudomonadati > Pseudomonadota > Alphaproteobacteria > Caulobacterales > Caulobacteraceae > Caulobacter > Caulobacter sp. Root487D2Y. The sequence continues at coordinate 68,192 of NZ_LMFD01000005.1, read as the reverse complement.
GCGCTGCGCGCTTGTCCGGGATGACGGGTGGGAACTTTCCCCGTGACGCACACTGTTCGCTGACCCATGCTCCGCCCACGACACGATCGCGGGGGCGACATGGATCAGCAGCTGGATAAAAAGACGGGGCAAGCCGGCAACACCCTCTGGAATCCCGACCTGGCCCCGACCACGGCCGCCCAGCGCACCTGGCGGGCGCGGCACTACGCGGCGCTGTGGCTGGGCATGGTCATCGCCGTGCCGGCCTACATGCTGGCCGCCGGCCTGATCGAGCAGGGGATGTCGGCGGGGCAGGCGGTTTGGGCCGTGCTGCTGGGCAATGTGATCGTGCTGATCCCGATGCTGCTGATCGGCCACGCCGGCGCGAAATGGGGCGTGCCGTACGCGGTGCTGGCCCGGGCCTCGTTCGGCTGGCGCGGCGCGCGGGCCCCGGCCCTGGCCCGGGCGATCGTCGCCTGCGGCTGGTACGGCATCCAGACCTGGATCGGCGGCGGGGCGCTGCTGACCCTGCTGGGGGTGATGGTCGGCAAGAGCCTGGTCGGGCCGATGGTCCCCGGACTGGGCATAGGCGTCGGCCAGCTGCTGTCGTTCGCGGCCTTCTGGGCCATCCAGCTGCTGTTCGTCACCAAGGGCCTGGAGACCGTGCGCAAGCTCGAGACCTGGACCGCGCCGGTCAAGATCGTGGTCTGCGGCCTGCTGGTCTGGTGGGCGCTGAGCAAGGCCGGCGGCCTGGGCCCCATCCTGCACGAGCCCAGCGCCTACGACGCCGGCGGCGCCAAGGCCGGCCGGTTCTGGAAGGACTTCGGCCCGGCCGTCACCGCCATGACCGGCTACTGGGCGACCCTGGCCCTGAACATCCCCGACTTCACCCGCTTCGCCCGCAGCCAGAAGGACCAGATCGTTGGCCAGGTCGTGGGCCTGCCCGGGCCGATGGCCCTGCTGGCGACGATGAGCGTGATCGTCACCTCGGCCACGGTGCTGATCTACGGCAAGCCGGTCTGGGACCCGGTGGCGCTGGCGGGAAACATCGGCGGGATCGGCGTGCTAGTGGGCCTGCTGATCATCAGCCTCGACACCGTGTCCTGCAACATCGCCGCCAACCTGGTCGGGCCGGCCTACGACTTCTCGGCCCTGTGGCCCAAGCGGATCAGCTATCGGACGGGCGGCTACATCACCGCCGCCATCGGCGTGATGATCATGCCTTGGAAGCTGCTGGAGAGCACCCAGGGCTACATCTTCGTCTGGCTGACCGGCTACGGCGCCCTGCTGGGGCCGGTGGCCGGGATCCTGATCGCCGACTACTGGCTGCTGCGCCGCGCCCGGCTGGACGTCGAGGCGCTGTACGATCGCGCGGGGCGCTACACCTACTTCAAGGGCTGGAACCTGGCCGCCGTGGCGGCCTTCGCGATTGGCGTCGCGCCGAACCTGCCCGGCTTCCTGAAGGCGGCCGGCCTGCCGGCGGCGGCGAGGATCGGGGCGCCGTGGACGGGGCTGTACGACTACGCCTGGTTCGTCGGCGCGGGGATCGCGGCGGGGGTCTATGTGGCGGCGATGCGGGCCGGCGGCGGGGCGAAAGCGTCGGCTGTCGGGTGAGAGGCTGAGGTCTGCTTTCGCCCCAGAGCGGACGCAACCAACGTCCGCTTGCCGGGCCTGACCTGTTGGCTATGGAGCGATCGACCAGCGGCGAACGGCCTGAGTGATAGCAATCAGCGTCGTACCGCTGGCGTCGAAGGCGATATCCGATTGGAACGCGTCGTCGTATGGCAAGACACGGGCGTTTCTCCACCCGTCTGCGGATGTGAGCACCTCTATTCGGTCCGAAAAGGCGAAGGCCGCCTTTCTGCCATCAGCCGACATGGTGACGGTCCTAAGCCAGTCATCACGCCACGTCGCCAACGATTGAGCATTGGCCGTCGCTCCTGGTGTGGCGGGAGCGGTGATCAGTGAGGCGGTGTAGACGTGGGTGTCGGAGTTGTCTTGGATGCGGAGCGCAACTTGTCCGTTAAAGTCGCCAGCATAGTGGTCCCAAGGCTCCAACATTTGTAGGGCCGGCGCATAGGTCGTAGCCGCCTCAGGGGCGTCGTGACCGTCGAGATCGATCGCTCTCAAGGTGTCCTCTCGATCACGATAGAGGAATGCGTTTGGGCCCGCTCGCCACAGCAGCTTCCCAATAAACGCTGTATCAGCGACTTTGATTTCGCCTCGACGGTAGAACAGGAAAAGACCCCGTTCTGGCATCCTCCCAGACGCCGAATGAAGACGGATCAGCCAACCATCGGGGACGTCGATCCTTTCGCCGATCTCCGCCTCAAAAGGCAGATCCAATGCTGCCGCTTCGCGGATTTGACCGCCGTCCCTATAGCTCCAGATCGTTAGCCGACGGCTTGCCGCTTGAAGCGTGTCCTTAGCCTGCGTGCGGGCCCAATAGACTTGGCCGGAGGGATCAAAGCCGAGCATTCGCGCGTCCAAATGGAGACCGATCGTCACCATTCGCTCGCCACTATCAGGCGCGGACAGCACCAACCGCGTTTCGACCGGGCCTTGCGTAGGCAGGCAATCGACGATCCAGCCGAAACGGCCAGTGCCCGGAGCAGCGGCGAGTGATTGAAACTTTGGAGCGCTACAATAAGCTTCTTCGGCCGGTCTGGCCGTGGCGCGTCCAATGTCGATAACGTATGTGACGAAGATCGTTCCCATCGCAGCGAAGATACGAAGAGCCGAGCGGAACGTAGCGAACATGACGACCTTCAAGTTAAGGTAGAGCTTGGAGATCACCTAATCCGTGGGCATCACCTAAGACAAGCATGTCCGCGTTCCACCCATCTTGGACATCTGAAACGTCCGCTTGGCGCAAGCCCCCATCCGCTCCGGATGGGGCCACGCCTTAAAGCCTTGGTGGATCGGAGCTCTGGCGTCTGACCGAGTCAAGGACCGCCTCCGGCGGCCGCGTCGCGGCGACGCGGCGCGTCGTCCTTGACTCGGTCAGACGCCAGAGCAGGCTCGCCATCAAGGTTTCAAGGCGCGGCCTCGCCGCTGCGGGCTCTCTTCTCCTCACCCGTGAAACGGGGGAGGTGGCGCGTCGCTGGCGGCGACGTGACGGAGGGGGCGTTCCGGGCGGGGGCCGACGCCCCCTCCGTCACGATGCGTATTCGCATCGCGCCACCTCCCCCGCGATGCGGGTGAGGAAAAGAGCGCCGGGACGTCGGATGGCGCGCGCCTCGTCCGTCCTTGGGGTGGGCTGGGTCACACGAAAGGACGAAGCGATGAAGGTCACCCAACATCTCTGGTTCGAAAAGGACATGGAGGCGGCGATCGGCTTCTATACCGGCCTGGTTCCCGACTCCCGGATCGAAAGCGTCTCGGCGGTGATGGCCGACAACCCGTCCGGCCCGGCCGGCAGCGTCAAGATCGCCGCCTTCGTGCTGGGCGGCCAGAACTACATGGCCATCGAGGCCGGTCCGCTGGACCCGTTCAACCACAGCTTCTCGATCATGGTCGAATGCGACACCCAGGCCGAGCTCGACCGCCTGTGGGACGCGCTGAAGGACGGCGGCAGGACCGAGGAGTGCGGCTGGCTCAAGGACCGCTGGGGCCTGTCCTGGCAGATCGCGCCGACCCGCCTGCGCGAACTGATGGACGATCCCGACCCGGCCAAGGTCAAGCGCGTGACCGAGCAGATGCTGAAGATGGTCAAGCTGGACATCGCGCCGCTGGAAGCCGCGGCGAAGGGCTGAGGCGACTAGTCCAGGGCCCGCGCCAGATAGGTCACCGTCTTATCCCCGCCGTGGATTTCGCCGGTTCCGACCACGGTGAAGCCGAGGTCGGCGTGGAAGGCGTCCGAGGCCGGATTGGGCGGGTTGGAATTGACTTCGCAGACGATCCGCTCGTGCCTCGCCGCGCGGGCCCGCTCGAACAGCGTCCGATAAAGGCGGCGAGCATGGCCGCGACCGCGCGCCTGGGCGGCGACCACGATGCGGTCGACATAGACGAAGCGCGGGAAGCGTTCGCGAAACCACAGGAAGTTGGGACTGTCGTAGTCGGCGTCCTGGTCGAAGGCCAGGAGCAGGGCGTCGGCCTGGCCGATCCGCTCGGCCAGGAACGCCTGCGCCGCCAGATGCGCCAGCCGGGACGGCTCCAGCCACGACAGCTCCACGGCGTGGGCGTTGTTCAGCGCCAGCAGGGCCTGGGCCAGGTCGGGCGAGGCGGCCAGGTCGGCCGGGGTGACGGAGATGGGGTCGTTGGTCATGGCGTTTCGTAAACTCTTCCGGAGGGGAGAGGGAGAGGCCGCCGGGGACATGCTCTCACACCCCTGCGGTGGCCGGGTTGCAGAGGGGGCGCCGTGAGTGCGTGTCCCCAACTTCGTCCGCTGAGCTTGCCGCTCTTGGAACGGGAACGGCCTGGACGCGTCGTGGATGGCGTTGGGGACACGCACTCACCCCGCGTTCGGCGGATCGATTGGTCGAGGTCTTGCCGTGAGAGCATGTCCCCGGCGGGGATCGAGCGGCGTCCATCCCCGCCGGCCCCGCGAGAAACCTGAACCCTTCCAACGCCCTGCAAAATAATCAGCGTCACGAACGCGCCAGCGCTCAAACCTCCTGCACAATAAACCCGTCCCCATCGCGGGGGAGGGCTCTTGGTACCGGCCCAAGCAGGCGATGGGGATCGAACCGAGCGGGGCCTGGCTGGCCTGGCGGGCGGGTCGGCTTGGGCGGCGGGTCTCAGAAGGATCCAAGGCCCGGGGCGGGCGAACGCGGGACAGCCGGGGTCGACGGGGCCGGGAGTCAAACCGGCCTGTTCCAGGATCTGTCGGAGTCGCTGACGGCCCCTTCCGGGCGACTTTGATCCTGCCCGTCCGAGGGGGAACGTCGATCGGGATGAAACAAGCCCTCAATCGCCGTCCCTCGGTAAAAACGGTTCGGCGGAGCGGTCAGGTCTAGCCGAAACGCACACACAACACCCACGGTCATCCGGGCTGGGCCCGGACCGCTCCGCGCCTCCCCAGCCACTCGTCGCGAAAGCCCGAGGTCGAAGAGCCGTGCCTGTGAAGTCGTGCCCGCGAACACTTGCCCCCACCTGGCGGCTTGGCCGCCTGTCCGCCCCCACAGGGGGCGGAGGACGCGCGCCTTCCTCTTCCCCCTCCGGGGGAAGACGGTCGCGAAGCGACCCGTAGGGGGCTAGCGTTCGCCGCACCAAACCTCTTGTGTCTTGTCAAAAAACCCGCATCTAGGCCCCATGCGTCGCTTCAATTCCGCCGATCCCGCTTTTCCCACCGCCTTCAAGGCCTTCCTCGACGAGCGCCGGGGCGCGCCCGAGAACGTCGACGCGGCCGCGCGCAACGTGCTGGACGCCGTCCAGGCCGACGGGCTGAAGGCCGTGCTCAGCTTCACCAGCCGCTTCGACGGCGTGGAGCTGACCGAGGACACCATCCGCGTCACCGCCGACCAGATCGCCGCCGGCGCGGCCGAGTGCTCGGCCGAGGTCCGCGAGGCCATCGCCTTCGCCGCCGCCCGCATCCGCGCCTTCCACACCCGCCAGCGTCCGGTCGACCAGTCGTGGATCGACGAGGCCGGCGTGCAGCTGGGCTGGCGCTGGACGCCGCTGGAGGCCGTGGGCGTCTATGTGCCCGGCGGCCGCGCGGCCTATCCCTCGACCGTGCTGATGAACGCCGTGCCCGCCCAGGTGGCCGGCGTCGACCGCATCGCCATGGTCACCCCGCCCGGCAAGCTGGAGCCGGCGGTGCTGGCCGCGGCCAAGGAGGCCGGGGTCACCGAGATCTGGCGGATCGGCGGGGCCCAGGCCGTCGCCGCCCTGGCCTATGGCGCCGGTCCGATCCAGCCGGTCGACAAGATCGTCGGCCCGGGCAACGCCTATGTCACCGCCGCCAAGCGCCGCCTCTATGGCGTGGTCGGCATCGACGCCCTGGCCGGCCCGTCCGAGATCGTCGTGGTCGCCGACAAGAACAACAATCCCGACTGGATCGCCGCCGATCTGCTGAGCCAGGCCGAGCATGACCCGGCCGCCCAGTCGATCCTGATCACCGACGACGAGGCGTTCGCCCAGGCGGTGTCCGACGCCGTCGACGCGTTGCTGAAGACCCTGGCCACCGGCGTCGACGCCGCCGCCTCGTGGCGCGACCACGGCGCGATCATCCTGTGCCCGCTGGACGACAGCCCGCGCCTGGTCGACCTGCTGGCCCCCGAGCACGTCGAGTTCGCGATCGACGAGCCCGAGCGCCTGGCCGACCGCGTGCGCCACGCCGGGGCGATCTTCCTGGGTCGCCTGACGCCCGAAGCGATCGGCGACTACGTGGCCGGCTCCAACCACGTGTTGCCCACCAGCCGCGCGGCGCGCTTCCAGTCGGGCCTGTCGATCTACGACTTCCTCAAGCGCACCTCGATCGTGAAGTGCGACGCGGCCGCGTTCGGGATCCTGGGGCCGCACACCGTGGCCCTGGCCCAAGCCGAGGGCCTGCCGGCCCACGCCCTGTCGGCGTCCATCCGCCTTCCCTTGGGCAGGTTGCCAACCAAGCCGTAAGGGGCAAGTCTGCCGACGATGTCCGACGCCAAGGCCAGCCAGTTCCTGAAATCCATCGTCATCGACGAGGACAGCCTCGCGGCGGCCTCGCGGGATCAGGAGCAGGAGCGGCAGGTGGCGATCTTCGACCTGCTGGACGGCAACTATTTCGAGCCGGCCGAGGCGGCGGGCGGGCCCTATGACCTGAAGCTGTCGCTGGTCGAGAACCGCCTGGCCTTCGACATCGCCGGGCCGGGCTATGAGCGCCGGCACCTGCTGTCCCTGTCGCCCTTCAAGGGGGTGATCAAGGACTACTTCATGATCTGCGACAGCTACTATTCGGCGATCCGCAATTCCTCGCCCCAGCAGATCGAGGCCTTGGACATGGGGCGGCGCGGCCTGCACAACGAGGGCTCGTCCCTGCTGCGCGAGCGGCTGGAGGGCAAGGTCAAGACCGACCTCGACACGGCCCGCCGGCTGTTCACCCTGATCTGCGCGCTGCACTGGCGGGGCTAGGGAACGTGGCGGCGGATCTTCCGGACGCGGTGCTGTTCGCCTGCAACTACAACCGCGTGCGCTCGCCGATGGCCGAGGCGCTGTTCAAGCACTTCTACGGCACGCGGGCGTTCGTCGATTCGTGCGGCCTGAAGCCCGACCCGGTCGAGGAAGGGGTCGATCCGTTCGTGGCCGTGGTCATGGACGAGATGGGCCTGGACGTCAGCGGCCACAAACCCAAGAGCTTCGCCCAGCTCGAGGACGACAGTTTCGACGTCGTCATCTCCCTGACCCCGGAGGCCCAGCACAGAGCCGTCGAGCTGGCGCGGGACCGGGCCACCGACATCGAATACTGGCCAACCCACGACCCCACCCTCGCGGACGGTTCTCGCGAGGCCATGCTTACGGCCTATCGCGAGGTGCGTGACGCTCTGGCCACGGCGATTCGACAACGTTTCGGCGCGCCATCGACGTTCGGGGGGTGAATGCGCTATACACCCCGCCTCGCAGCCGCGATCCGCTCCCCGACTCAATCGTCGCGGGGCTTCACCGGCATGGCGTCACCCGTTTTGAGAGGCCTGATGGCTAAGGAAGAACTGCTCGAGTTTCCCGGTACGGTCAGCGAATTGCTGCCCAACGCGACCTTCCGCGTGAAGCTGGAGAACGATCACGAGATCATCGCCCACACCGCCGGCAAGATGCGCAAGAACCGCATTCGCGTGCTGGCCGGCGACAAGGTGCTCGTGGAAATGACGCCCTACGACCTGACCAAGGGCCGCATCACCTACCGCTTCAAGTAGGGCTGGCGATGGTCGTCCAGCGGACGCCGCTGGTCCTGGCCAGTGCGAGCCCCCGGCGCCTGGACCTGCTGGCGCAGGTCGGCGTCGCCCCGGATCGGGTCGATCCCGCCGACATCGATGAAACGCCGCTGCGGGACGAAACCCCGCGGCGCCATGCCTTGCGCCTGGCGGTCGAGAAGGCGAGGGCGGTCGCGTCGCGTTCGCCCGGCGCCATCGTCCTGGCGGCCGACACCGTCGTGGCGGTCGGCCGCCGCATCCTGCCCAAGGCCGAGACGCCCGAGCAGGCGGCCGACTGCCTCAAGCTGCTGTCGGGCCGCAATCACAAGGTCCTGACCGGCGTGGCCGCCATCGCTCCCGACGGGCGCGAGGCCTCGCGGCTGGTCGAGACCCGCGTGCAGTTCAAGCACCTGTCCGACCAAGAGCAGGCCGACTACCTGGCCGGCGGCGAATGGAACGGCAAGGCGGGCGGCTACGGCGTGCAAGGCGTGGCCGGCGGCTTCATCATCGACCTGCACGGCTCCTACACCTCGGTCGTCGGCCTGCCGCTGTACGAGACGCTGAACCTGCTGACCGGCCTGGGCTATCGAAAATGAGCGAGCGGCGCGCCTACCTCTACAAGGGCATCGGCGAGACCGTCGGGGTCGTCACCCTGGACGGTCGCCCCGAGCGCCTGGTCGCCCAATGGGACGGGGACGATCCGCTGGACGCCGAGGGCGTGCGCGGCGTGGCGCGGGTCAGGAAGATCGAGCGGGCCTTCAACTCGGCCTTCGTCGCCCTACCGGGCGGCGCCGACCTGCTGCTGGCCCTGAAGCCCGACATGCCCAAGCTGGTCGAGGGCCAGGTCGTCGAGGTCGAGATCCGCAGCCCCTCGCGCCGCGACAAGTCGGCCGTGGCCCGCTACGTCGGACCAGCCGAGGGCGAGCCTCGCGTGCTGGCCCACGCCCCGACCATCGACGAACTGCTGCGCCTCTGGGTGAAGTCCGGCTCGCCGACCCAAGGCCTGGCCGCGCTGGAGGCCGTCGAGGCCGCCGAGGCGGAAGCCCTGGCCACCGTCTTCGCCCTGCCGGGCGGCGGCGACGTCAGCATCGAGGCGACCCGGGCCCTGGTGGCCGTCGACGTCGATCTTGGAGGCCGCGAGGGGGATTCCAAGAAGGCGGCCCGCGCCGCCAACCTGGCCGCCTTCACGACGGCCGCCCGCATCCTGCGTCTCAAGGGCCTGGCGGGGCTGGTGGTCTTCGACCTGGTCGGCCGCGGCCACGACGGTCCGGCCCTGACCACGGCGGCCCGCAACGCCTTCGCCGTCGACAACCCGGGGGTGGGTCTGGGCCCGATCAGCAAGTTCGGGGCACTCGAGATGATCGTGCCGCGCCGGACCAGGCCGATTCTCGACCGGTTGCTCGACGAGACGGGCGGACTGTCGGCCCGCGCCGGCGCCTTGCGGCTGGTCCGGGCTTTCGAGCGCGAGGGCAGGGCGGATCCCGGCGGCAAACTGGCGGGGCGCTGCGGTGCCGCCGTGGCCGAGGCCTTCGCCGCTCTGGAAAACGCCCTGGCGGACAGAATCGGCCGTCGCTTCACCCTGGCCGTCGTCGCCGACTGGCCCAATGATCGTCTGGAGGTCTCGTCGTCATGAGCGGCTGCCCCATCTGCAAGAAACCGACGGATCCGGCCTTCAAGCCGTTCTGCTCCAAGCGCTGCGCCGACGTCGACCTGAACCGCTGGCTGTCGGACCGGTACGTGGTGCCCGGGGCCGACGAGGACGAGGAAAACCCACCGTCCACAGACTTCGACCGGGATTAGTTCGAGATCGCCTCAAGAGGGGCTGGACTTCGTTTTTAGCCTCCCCTATAGACGCGGCTCCCCGCCGTCGGGCGGGCGCCAGAGCGGTTTCGACCGCTTCTTAGGCCCAGGGCCTGGGTAGCTCAGTTGGTAGAGCAGCGGATTGAAAATCCGCGTGTCGGTGGTTCGAATCCGCCCCCAGGCACCACTTCCTTTCAGACCCGCCCTTGTTTCTATCGTCTTGCGGTGGGACCGTGTGGTCGAGGCCTTCGCGCGGTGCGAGGCCGTCGTCCTGACGGCGCCGCGAACTTGATCACCGCCGTCCGCCTCAGGGCAGACGTAAAATTTTAGAGGCGGTCGACCAGGCGAAGGCGGAATCGACCGCCGGTCTTCGCTCTGTCGCGGACGGGCCCGGTTCCCGGCGCCGGTTCCCGCCGAGCGAGGGCGCCGGGAGAGACTTGAGCGCGCTGGGATGACCGAACCGCCCTTGCGAGCGCCGCGCCCTCCATCTGAGCGGCGATGGACCCTGCTTTCGCCGGCGAGGCGGGGCCAGCGTCCGTTTTTGGGCGCCTGAAAGCCGATCGGCGGCGAAAACCGGACGCCGGCTCCGTTGTGGAGCTTGAGTTGAGGACGGTGGAGGTCAGACCTCCGGCGGCCGTGTTTCCCGGCCAGATTGAACTACGGCGCGATACGCGTTCAGATCTCGCCTGCGAAACCGATGTTTTGTGGCCATGCTGCGCCGCAACATCGATATTCCCTTTGGCAGGGAAAAACCGCCCTCAAATCCTGATTTCCCATTTGTGCGGTGCGGCAAAGGTGGTGGGTGCGTCAAAGGGACGGTGAATTTATGCCTCTTCGCACCCCTTGACGGTACGAAAAGGGGTTGCCAAAGGACCCCTGCCGCAATTCTAACATTGCGGTAAGATCGAAGCCTCCTCGGGGGCGGCGGTCACACGCGCTTCGAAACGATCCTTCTTGATGGGCATGAGCCCGGCTTGGGGGGCGTAACGGGTCGAGCGCAGCGAAGCGGGTCTGCAAGGCGTCCGAGCGATCGGCCATCGTGCAGGCTATTCAAGTTAGGGTGGAGACGCTCTCGCGCGACGACCCTCGGTCCAAACGTGCTAGACCAATCAGGAACTGGCGACAGATGCTCGACATTAAACGGAAAACCCCCCTCATCGCTCTCGTCGGCGCCATGGCGCTGATGGTGAGCGCCCCGGCCTTCGCTCAGGACGCTGCGGCGCCTGCGCCGGCCACCACCGAGGCCGCCGCTCCGGCCGCCGCCGCTCCGGCCCCCGCCGCCGCGCCTGCCGAAGAGCCTCTGGACGCTGGCGTCGCCGCGACCGAAAAGATGAAATCCCACTCCCTGACCCCGATCGGCATGTTCCTGTCGGCCCAGGCCGTGGTTAAGGTCGTGATGATCGGTCTGATCCTCGCCTCGATCTTCTCGTGGGTCCTGCTGATCACCAAGCTGTTCGAGTTCGGCGCCCTGAACAAGCAATCGGACAAGTTCCTGGAAGCCTTCCGCGGCGCTCGCTCGATCGCCGACATCGCCCGCATCGGTTCGTCGGAAGAATTCGAAGGCAACCCGATGGCCGACATGGCCGCCGCGGCCGCTCAAGAAGTCGAACTGTCGCGCCAAGCTGGCCTGGCCGTCGGCGGCGAGCACCGTGACTCGACCCTGTCGCGCGCCACCTACGCCATCAGCGCGGTGCAGGCCTCGCTGGCCAAGCGCCTGTCGGGCGGCATGGTGTTCCTGGCCTCGGTCGGTTCGGCCGGTCCGTTCATCGGTCTGTTCGGCACCGTCTACGGGATCATGACCTCGTTCATCGGCATCGCGAACACCAACACGACCAACCTGGCCGTCGTCGCCCCCGGCATCGCCGAAGCGCTGCTCGCCACTGGTATCGGTCTGTTCGCCGCTATCCCGGCCGTTATCTTCTACAACTACTTCCAGACCCGCATTTCCGGCTACGGCACGCGCTCTGAAGGTTTCGTTGCTGAACTGATGAACGCCATTTCGCGCCAGCTCGACAAAGGGGCGTAAGACCGATGGCCGCCAAACTCTCAGGCGGTGGGGGCGACAGGTTTAATATCGACCAAAACAGCGAGATCAACGTTACGCCCTTCGTGGACGTCATGCTGGTCCTCCTGATCATCTTCATGGTGGCGGCTCCGCTCGCCTCCGTGTCGGTCGAAGTGAACCTGCCGCCGGCGGTCGCCAAACCGTCGACGACCCCGCCAAAGCCCGTCTACATCTCGATCAAGGCTTCGGGACAGGTCTTCATTGGCGATGACCGCACTACGGTTGACGAGATGGGTGCGGACCTCGTTAAGAACATTGGCCGTCGCGATCCCACCAAGGAGCGCATCTATATCCGCGCCGACGAAAAGACGCGCTACGGAGCTTTCATGGAGGTTATGAACACCCTCCAGGATAACGGCTTCTATAGCGTGGCGCTCATCGGCAAGGATCAGAACAGCTAGGGGTGATGCATGGCTGAACAACAAGCGCCTGAGCATCGCCACTACGACCCGCTCACTTCGGAAGGTCCGCGACGCAAGAAGGGCCTCGGCGCCTTCGGTATCGCGACCGTCGTCGTCGTCGGCTTCCACGCTGCTTTGTTCGCGTATCTGGCGAAGCAGAAGTTCGAAGCCGTGATGAAGGAGTATCACGACGACGCCGTGGACGTGGAGCTGCCTCCGCCGCCCCCCCCGCCGCCGCCGCCTCCGCCGCCGCCGCCGCCGCCGACCAACGCTCCGCCCCCGCCTCCCGCGGTGGTGCAGCCGAGGCCGCCGATCGCGCCGCCGCCGGACGTGACTCCGCCGCCGCCGCTGCCGATCCCGCCCGTCAAGGAGCGGGTCGAGCAAACGGCTCCGCCGGTGATCTCCGCCGTGCCGCCGGCTGCGAACCCGCCGGCTCGGGCTTCGGTGATCACGCGTCCGGACTGGGCCCGCAAGCCCAGCGGCGAGGACATGGCTCGTTACTACCCCGACCGCGCTCAGCGGATGGAAGTGGGCGGTCGCGCGACCCTGAAGTGCACCGTGACCGCCAAGGGTTCGCTCGAAGGTTGCTCGGTCCAGTCGGAAAACCCGGCGGACTACGGCTTCGGCGAAGCGGCCTTGAAGCTGTCGCGACTGTTCCGCATGAAGCCGAAGACGCTTGACGGCGCTCCGGTGGACGGTGGCGAGATCACGATCCCGATCGTCTTCACGGTCCCCCGCTAGGGACCGAGGCGACAGGCCAAGAAACGGGCGCCCCGGAGCTTCATCGCTCCGGGGCGTTTTCGTGTGGAAAGGGCTGTTTCGGCGCTTGATCCGGCCCGCGCGTCCGACTAAAGACACTCCCTCGCGATAGGCCGCCTTAGCTCAGTTGGTTAGAGCGCTGGTTTGTGGAACCAGAGGTCCTCAGTTCAAGCCTGAGAGGCGGTACCATCGCAAGACGTCGAAAAGCCCTGGGTTTGCCCGGGGCGATTTCGTTTTAGGCAGGGCGTCTAGGCGTGGTGTCCGTTCAGCGCGCTCCAGACGCGCCAGCCGACCAGGGCGATGGCGACCCAGCCCGCCAGCAGGCCGACCATCGGCCGGGCCTGCCACCAATATCGAATGCGGCCGTTAGCCGCCCCCGAAGACGCTTTCACACCCAGGCTCCCCGCTGTGACGCGACACGATGCGTCGGCTACCTGACCAAAGGCTGCGCCCGAATGGTGTTTCGCGGAAGTGCGGCACAGCGCCGCTGGAGCGTGGCAGCCAAAAGCGCGAGCGGTTTGGGCGTCGGTCACGCCCCGACGTCTCGATCGCTCCAGGGCCGCTCGTCGAGGCGATATTCGGCCACCGGGCCGGCGCGGAGAAAGGCGTCGATCCGCTTGCGGTGCTGGATGGCGCGCTGGTGGCGGCGAACGACCTCGCCGGCCGGCGGGCCAATGACGGCGAAGATCAGGAACAGCGATACGATCAGAAGCATGAAGGCCTATCGGCGGCGACGAATGCCGGGCGGCCCCCTGCGGCGCCTTGGAGGAAACGCCTGGGAGAGGCCGGCGATCCGTCGAGGCCGGGCCTAGGGCGCGGCCGCCCCCGGCTCGTCGTCGACCATCGCCTTGACCAGATCGACGACCCGGCGACGCAGCCGGCGGTCGTTCAGCCGCGGGAACAGCCCGGCCAGCTCCAGCCCCTCCGGCGTGGCCACGAACTGGGTCATGCGCTGGGCGAACCCGTCGTCGACCTCGCCGTGGGCGGTCTCGTCCAGGCCGTCGAAGAAATAGGACACCGGCGACTGCAGCAGGCGCGCGGCCTCGTACAGCTTCGAGGCGCTGATCCGGTTGGCGCCGCGTTCGTATTTCTGGATCTGCTGGAAGGTGATGCCCAGGGCTTCGGCCAACTGGGTCTGGCTCAGGCCCAGGACCTTGCGGCGGATCCGAAGGCGCGCCCCGACATAGAGATCGACGGGGTGAGCCATGTCGGAAGGGGATTTGTCGGTCATCCGCGTCGTGTTCCTCCCAGCGACCGCCCGCGCTCCCTCCCTGCGAGAGCGTGTGGTCCAGCTTGGTTAACACAGGATAGACCCATGCGGTTGCCTTAGTCACGCCTCTGACACATCCGTAGAGCCCGCAAAATGGCCCGCCGGGGTTGACGTTTGGCGCGAGCAAGGGTGTTTGCCGCCCATGGAGACCAAGCTGCGCGCGCGGGTGGCGGTGGCCGGCGCCGGCGCGATCGGATCGGCCGTGGCGCTGACCCTGGCGCGCGCCCGGTTCGACGTCACGCTTTTCGATCCCAGTCCCGCCGGCGACAACGCCTCGAGCGTCGCGGCCGGCATGCTGGCGCCGGTGGCCGAGGCCGTGTTCGACCCCGTCTCGACGCCGCACCTGGCCCTGTTGCGGCGGGCCCGCGACCTCTGGCCGGCCTTCGCCCAGGGACTGGGCCTGGAAATCCTGCGGGACGGCCTGAGGATCGAGGGCGAGGCCGGCTGGCTGGCGACCATCGCGGCGCGGTTCGAAGCCCTCGGCGCCCCCTTCCAGCGCCTGGACGGGGCCCTGGTCGACGCCGAGGATTGGCGGATCGAGGCCCGTCCGGCCCTGGCCGCCCTGCGCGCCGCGTTCCAAACCCTGGGCGGGCGTTTCGAGCCGCGCGCCTTCACCCCCGACGACCTGCCGGCCTTCTCCGCCGTCGTGCTGGCCACGGGCGCGAGCGACGCTTGCGGCCTGGCCCCGGAACTGAAGGCGCTCAGCCCGATCAAGGGTCAGATCCTGCGCGCCGATCGCGGCCCGGCGACCGGACCGGTGATCCGGGGCGAGGGGGTCTATATCTGTCCCGGCGAAAGCCCGGCGATCGGCGCGACCATGGAGGCGGGCCGCGACGACCTGATCGTGGACTCCTCGGCGACCGACGCCCTGCGCGCGGCGGCGATCCGCCTGCGCCCGGAACTGGCGCGGGCCGTGCTGACCACCGAGGTGGGCGTGCGGGCCGCCACGCCCGACGGCCTGCCGCTGGTGGGCTGGAGCGCGACGCCGGGCGTGATGCTGGCCGTGGGGGCCCGCCGCAACGGCTGGCTGCTGGCCCCGCTTGTGGCCGATCTGGCCGCGTCGTATCTGAAGGATGATAACCCAGGCCCGGACGCCGCGTCGCTCGACGCGCGGCGCTTCTCGAGGACCTGAGGCGCGACGACAAGAACCACAACGAGAGCAGGGCAGGGGCGAATGAGCGGATTCTGGTTGACCGACGAGCAGGAAGCCATCCGCGAGGGCGTCGCCAAGCTGTGCGCCGACTTCGACGACGAGTACTGGCGCCGCACCGACGAGACCGGGATCTTCCCCGAGGCCTTCGTGGCCGCCATCGCCGAGGGCGGCTGGCTGGGCGTGGCCATGCCCGAGAGCGTCGGCGGTGCGGGCCTGGGCCTGACCGAGGCGGCGATCATGATGCAGACCGTGGCCCAGTCGGGCGCGGGCTTCTCGGGCGCCAGCGCCATCCACCTGAACATCTTCGGCCCCATGCCGATCGTGAAGTTCGGCACCGAGGACCAGCGCCAGAAGCACCTGCCGCGGCTGATCTCGGGCGAGGACAAGATGTGCTTCGCGGTGACCGAGCCCAATTCGGGCCTGGACACCTCCAGCCTGGAGACCCGGGCCGAGCGCACCAACGACGGCTATGTGCTGAACGGCCGCAAGATCTGGACGACCGGCGCCCAGCGCGCCAACAAGATCCTGATCATCGCCCGCACCACCCCCAAGGACCAGTGCGCCAAGCCGACCCAGGGCCTGTCCCTGTTCTACACCGACCGCGAGAAGATCGAGGCCAAGCCGATCCCCAAGATGGGGCGCAAGGCGGTCGAGTGTAACATGCTGTTCATCGAGGACCTGTTCGTGCCGGCCGAGGACCTGGTCGGCGAGGAGGGCAAGGGCTTCTCCTACCTGCTGCACGGCCTCAATCCGGAGCGGGTGCTGTTCGCGGTCGAGGCCATCGGCCTGGGGCGAGCGGCCCTGGCCAAGGCGACGACCTACGCCAAGGAGCGCGTGGTGTTCGGCCGGCCCATCGGCCAGAACCAGGGCGTGGCCCATCCGCTGGCCAGGTCCTGGGCCGAGCTGGAGGCCGCCAACCTGCTGGCCTTCAAGGCCGCCGCCCTCTACGACCGCGGCCAGGACTGCGGGGCCGAGGCCAACGCCGCCAAGTACCTGGGCGCGGAGGCCGGCTTCACCGCCTGCGAGAGCTCGGTCCTGGCCCACGGCGGCATGGGCTACGCCAAGGAATACGACGTCGAGCGCTATTTCCGCGAGGCGATGATCGCCCGCATCGCCCCGATCAGCCGCGAGATGATCCTGAACTTCATCGCCGAGCGGGTGCTGGGTCTGCCGAAGAGTTATTAGGGACGTCCTTTTCCCAGGTCCTCCCCCGTGGGGGAGGCGATCGCGCAGCGATCGGTGGGGGGAGGATTGGGATCGCCGATCGCAGGTCTGGCCATCGGCCGATCACTCCCCCCTCCGTCGGCTTCGCCGACACCTCCCCCACGGGGGGAGGACCTTCGTGCGGCGACCACTTGCCCCCTACGGACCGCTTCGCGGTCGTCTTCCCCCAGAGGGGGAAGAGGTTCCGCCCCCGGCGCGGCGCGCGTCCTCCGCCCCCTATGGGGGCGGACAGACCGCGAAGCGGTCAGGTGGGGGCAAGTGTTCGCGGGCACGGCGTTGCAAGCTCACGCGATCTCNGCGCGCGTCCTCCGCCCCCTATGGGGGCGGACAGACCGCGAAGCGGTCAGGTGGGGGCAAGTGTTCGCGGGCACGGCGTTGCAAGCTCACGCGATCTCTCGCTGAGCGGACGGAAAGGGTCGCGGAGCGCCGGACGACGTCCGGAGTGTTTGCAGTTGTTACCGTTTCGACGAAGCCAGACGCTCCGCGCCATCGTTATCCGGAAGCCCGCGACGCTGAGCCCTGTTAGGGCCTCGCCGCCTTGAAGCCTCCGACGGG
>NZ_LMFD01000005.1:0-51049 GCF_001427165.1 Caulobacter sp. Root487D2Y | reverse complement strand
TTTGACGAGGTCCCTACGCACGCGGATCCCGCCGCCGACAGAGCTTCCCGCTCGATCGCCCCCCGCCGCCGCATCGGTCGCTGGCCATGCGCCCTTTCCCTGCGACGAGGTGGGACAAGGATACGGGCGGTTTGGAGGGTGAGGACCAAATCGGGTCGAGAAAGTTCAGGGCGTTGAAATCCTTGGACTTCATTCGCTATCCGCCGAGCGTAAGTGCTCGAAACCCTCTCCCAGAGGGAGAGGGCGGGGCCCGCCGCGCAGCGGTGGGAGGGTGAGGGGGTTCTGAACCAACCGGCGTGCCGGCAGAGCGCCCGCGTGAAACCAGAGAGGGCGTCACACCTCTCCCTCCCACGCCTGCGGCGCGGGTCCCTCCCTCTCCCCTCCGGGAGAGGGTGAAGAACGCGCCGCCTCCAAACAAAAACCCCGGGCCGCCGCGCTGGAAGGCGCGCGGCGACCCGGGGCTCCCCCGTGACCGAAGAGACATCGCCAGCCGTCATGTACGCCCGGCCGGCGTACGCGTTCCTAGCCTTCGGCCGCGTTGAAGCGGATCGGGATGCGGACGCTGGCCCCGTCGACGGCCTGGCCGTTCTCCATCTGCGGGCTCATCTTGAAGAACCGCGACAGCTTGATCGCCGCCTTGCCGAAGCCTTCCTCGGACGGGGTCTCGTCCAGCACGCTGCAGGCCTGGATCGAGCCGTTGGCGGCCACCGTGCAGTTCAGGGTCGCCATGCCGCCGACGCCGCGCCGCATGGCGCTTTCCGGATAGAAACGGCTGAACTCCGAGGCCCCCGGTTTCTTCAGCCAGTTGGGGCGGGTGACCACCCTGGGCTGGGGAGGCTCGACCACGGCAGGAGGTCCGGGCGGCAGGTCAGTTTTGAGGTCCACCGGGCCCGGTCCGGGCGGATCGCGTGGGCCTTCCACCGGCTTGACGGGAAGCGGATCGACCGTTGGGGTCGTGACCAGCGTCGGCCTGTGGATCAGCGGCGGGTTCGACGTCGCCTTGGGCGGGACCGGCTTGTCGGGCTTGGGGGGATCGGGAGTCACCGGATCGATCAGGATCGGCGTCGGGTCGATGTACTCGATCTTGGTCGGCTCGACCCACTTCTGGTACGCCAGGTAGGCGAACAGGCCCGCATGGGCGGCCGAGACCACGACCAGGGCCGCGAACAGGGCCTTGGACGGCTTGCCGCGCGGGGCGTCCAAGCCAGGGATGTAGGAACCGACCGCGCCTTCGTACGCAACCATGACAACCTCCTTCAGCACCGACCGCTTGATGAAACCGGGGTCGATGGAGGAAGCCTGTCACGTCGAATTACGTTTGTAAATATTACGGGCGTAGATTTTTTACGCGTGTAGCTTTCTGAAGTTAGGTCTGCGCCTTCTCCCACGGTGGAGGGGGATATGCGGCGAGCCGCCACAGGCAAATTCTGCCGAGCCTTCCGGCTTGGTTAAGGCGCGATTAACCATGCGCGTTCACATCTTCGGGCATGGCCAACGTCACCTCCATCCGCAGCGTCGTCGAGTCGGCGATCCAGCGCGCGTCCAGCGCGACGGGCGTGGACTTCACGTTCCTGATGGGCACGGCCAAGCGCGAGAGCGGCTACAATCCCGCCGCCCGGGCCCGGACCTCGTCGGCCTCGGGCCTGTTCCAGTTCGTGGACCAGACCTGGCTGTCGACCCTGAAGAAGCACGGCGCCAAGTACGGCTACGCCCGCTACGCCGACCTGATCCAGCAGGGCGCGGACGGCAAGTACCGGGTCAGCGGCGACGAGGCCCGCAAGGCGGTGCTGGGCCTGAAGCTGGACCCGCACGCCGCCTCGCTGATGGCCGGCGAACTGGCCAGCGACCACGCCTCGTATCTGCGCGGCCGGGTGGGCCGCACGCCCACGTCCGGCGAACTCTACGCCGCCCATTTCCTGGGCCCCCAGGGCTCGGCCCGGCTGATCGAGGCCGTCGGCAATTCGCCCGGCGCCAGCGCCGCGGCCATGTTCCCGGACGCCGCGGCCGCCAACCGGTCGATCTTTTATCGCGAGGGCCGACCGGCCACGGTCAGCGAGGTCTACGCCAACCTGACCCGGACGGGGGGCGGCGGCGAGGTTCCCTCCATGCCGGCGACCGCGTCGTCGGACACCGACCAGGGCTTCGTCCAGTACGCCACCGGCCGCCGGCTGGAGCGCATCCAGCAGCAGCAGGCGCTGGTCAGCCTGATCCTGCGCGGCTCGCAGGACGCCGACGACGGCTTCAGTCTCGTCTCGAGCGGCGGCTCGTCGGCCTCGCGAATGACCAGTTCGATGTTCTCGTCGGAAATGCTGCGCGTGTTGTCCGACGCGAGTGATGGATCGAAGAGCAAGCGGTAGGGGCTTTCCCTCCACCACCATTTCCCAAATAGCACCGTCATTCCGGGCCTTGTGCCCGGAACCCCTGGTTCAGCCGACGGTGAAGCGAAATGGCGCGCCAGCGCGCCACACCCCCGCACTTGCGGCGGACAGAGGGGTTCCGGGCACAAGGCCCGGAATGACGGCTGAAAAGGGGAGCTAGGAAGGGGCGCTCATGACGCGTTCAATCTCGTCCTCCGACCACCCGATCTCCGCCAGCACCGCCGCCGTGTGCTCGCCCAGGCCCGGCGCCGGGCCGCGCGGGCCGTCCTCCGCGCCCGGGAACCGCGCCGGTCCGGCCGGGGCGGGGAAGGTCGCGCCCTTGCCGTCCGGCGTCTCCACGAAACAGCCGGCCGCCGCCGCCTGCGGATCGGTGACCAGGTCGCGCGGCGTCTGCCAGGGGGCCCAGGTCAGGTCGCCGGCGTCGAGGGCCTTCGCCGCTTCGGCGTAATCCATGGCCCCGAACGCCGCGTCCAGGATGTCGACCAGGGCCCCGCCGTTCTCGCGGCGCAGGCGGGCGCTGGTGAAGCGAGGATCCTCGGTCAGCTCGGGGCGGCCGGCCGCCGTCGCGATCCGCGCCCAGTCGCTGGAGCCCTGGCGGGCCAGCAGGCAGATCCAGCGGCCGTCGCGGGTCTGGAAGAAGTTGGCCAGGGGCTGGATCGCCTCGCGCCGGGGCCGGGTGGAGGCCAGCTTTCCGAACCGCAGCTGGATGGCCATGTCCGAGCCGATCGCATAGACGCCGGCCCGCAGCAGCGAGGTCTCGACCAGGCGGCCGACACCCGTGCGGTGGCGTTCGTGGACGGCCGCCAGGATGGCGGACACCGTCGCCAGCGAGGTCACGTGGTCGCCCATGCCGGTGCGCAGCGGGAAGGGCTCGGCGCCCTTGGGGCCGGTGATCGCGCCCACGCCCGCCCGCGACCAGAAGGCCGCCACGTCCATGCCCGGCCGGTCGGCGTCGGGACCCTCCAGGCCATAGCCGGTCAGGCTGCAATAGATCAGGCGCGGGTTGACCGCCTTGAGGGCATCGTAGTCGAGGCCCGCTCGCGCCAGACCGGCGGGGCGGACATTGGTCAGGAAGATGTCGGCGTCCTTGACCAGGGCCTTGGCGGCGTCGCGGCCGGCCGGGGTGCGGATGTCGAGCACGACCGAGCGCTTGCCGCGGTTGTCCAGCTCGAAGATCGGGTTGGCGGCCTGGTCCGAGCCCAGGGTGTCGAAGAAGCCCCGCATCGGGTCGCCGTCGGGCGACTCGATCTTGATCACGTCGGCGCCCCAGTCGGCCATGATCCCGGCCGCGCCCGGGGCGGCGATGTAGGTGGCCAACTCGATGACCCGCAGACCGCGCAGCATCCCGTCCTCCCGCTTCTTATCGTTGAGCGGAGTGTGGACGAGTCAAACGGCTGTTGGGAAGCGGTTTAGGCGACGGCCGCCTGGCTGGAGACGCTCTTGCGCTCGAGCGTCGCCGCGTCGGCCACGGCGCGGGCCACGGCCGCGACGCTGACGGGCTTGCGCAGCACCGTGTCGGCGCCGGCGTCCAGGCACTCGCGAGCCTCGTCGGCGTCGCCGCCGATCACCGCCACGATGGCCACGTCGCGATTGCCGCCGTCCAGGGCGCGCAGGGCCGCGGCGGTCTGCGGACCGTCCAGGATCGGCATGCGGCCGTCCAGCATCACCAGGTCGAAGTCGCAGACCCGGGCCAGGTCCAGGGCGCGGCGGCCGTTCTGGGCGTGGACCACCTGGTGGCCCAGCTGCTCGAGGATGGCGCGCAGCATGGCGGCGTTGAGGGCGTCGTCCTCGGCGATCAGGATCCGCAGGTTGCGGGGCGGGGCGCCGGCGGCCTCGACCGGCTGCGGGGGCTCGCCGGTGTCGGGTTCGACCGCGCTCGGGGCGTTCTCGTCGAAGGGCAGGGTCAGGGTGAAGCAACTGCCGACGCCGACGGCGCTGGTGGCCTCCAGCGCGCCGCCCATCAGCTTGGCCAGTTGGCGCGACAGCGACAGGCCCAGGCCCGCGCCGTTGACGCCCGCCCCGGTGCGCTCGACGCGCTGGAACGCCTGGAAGGCCTGGTCCATCTCTTCGCGCGACAGGCCAGGACCGGTGTCGGCCACCTCGATGGCGATCAGGTTGTCGCGGCGCTCGACCCGGACCTCGACCCGGCCGCGGACGGTGTACTTGACGGCGTTGCCGACGATGTTGGCGATGATCTGGCGGGTCCGCAGGGGATCGCCGATCGCCGCGCCCAGCTGGCGGTGCTCCAGGTCCGGCTCGACGTGGACGACCAGCTCCAGGCCCTTGGCCACGGCGTGCGGGCGGTCCAGCAGCACCAGGTCGCGGATCAGGCGCACGGGCTCGAAGGCCACGCTCTCGACGGCCAGGCGGCCGGACTCGGCGGTCTCGGAATCCAGGGTGGCGTTGAGCACGGCGACCAGGTCCTGGGCGGCGTCGAGGGCGGCGTTGAGCTGCTCGCGCGACGGCGCGGCGCGGCCGCCTTTGCCGGCGGCGGCGGCCAGCACATGGGTCACGCCGGTCAGGCCGTTGCGGATCTCGTGGCTGAGGGTGGCGACGATGTCGGACTTCGAACGGGCCGAGCGCTCGGCGGCCTCCAGCACGATCAGCCGGTCCTCCAGCAGGGCCTCGTGGGCCAGGGCCAGGGCGTGCTGGCGGCGCAGCATGCGGTTGAGGACCAGCGACAGGGCCATGGCCAGGGCGATCGCCCCGAACGCCATGACGCCGGCCCGCTCGCTCTGCGGCCGCGAGAACAGCAGGTACAGCGGCCCGACCGCCGCCAGCGGAGCGGTCAGCAGCAGGGCCAGCAGGCAGGGGGCGGCGAAGAAGATGCAGACCACGGCCGCGCCGGCCGACAGCAGCAGCAGGGTCTCGCGCACGCCGCCCGCCCCGTTGGCGAAGGCGGCCATCTGGCAGACGGCCAGCGCCCACAGCAGGCCCGACAGCACGTGCACCCGCGCGCGGCGCGTCAGGTCCCGGGCCGCGTCGGTGCGCAGCCAGGCGACCACGGCGTAGAAGACGCCCCAGTTGATCGCGAACACCGCGAAGCTGATCGCCATCCAGCCGGCGTTGCGCGCGAACGAGCAGGCCCAGACATAGATCGGCAGGCTGACGGCGAAGACGGCCAGCGCGTAGGGCAGCAGCGCGGTCTGGGCGTCGAGCGCCAGGCGGGCGTCGGCGCCGCCGTCCGCGGGGATGTTTTGTCGGCGCTCGGCGAACAAGGACTGATTCCTCGGCTGGTGAGCCGGAACCCTAGGGGATCACGGTTTGCGCCGAGTTACGGCTTATCGTTAATCTCCACACCTTTGAGGGCAAACAATCGTTAAGCATAACGGGAGATGATCCGATTCCCCGCCGTTCCGTGGGCCTTGGGGGAGATCGATGGCCACCACCCGCGCCGCCCTGACCGAACACGACATCCGCATGCTGGTGAAGGGCGCGACGCCCGACGAGCGGGCCCTGGCCGCCCACAAGCTGTGCCGCACCATCGACCGCGCCGAACTGGACGACGAGCAGCGCGTCCTGGCGGGCGAGATCCTGCGGGTGATGGCCGCCGACGCCGCCGAACTGGTCCGCCGCGCCATGGCCGTGACCCTGCGCAATTCGCCGACCCTGCCGCCCGACGTCGCCAACCGCCTGGCCCGCGACGTCGAGAGCGTGTCGCTGCCGGTGATCAGCTTCTCGCCGGTGTTCAGCGACGCCGACCTGGCCGAGATCATCCGCCTGGGCGGTCCGGTGCGCCAGCTGGCCGTGGCCAAACGCCCCAGGCTGTCGCGCAAGGTGGCGGCGCTGCTGGTCGAGGAGGGCGGCGAGGACGTCGTCGTCGCGCTCTGCGCCAACGACAGCGCGCGGATGTCCGAGAGCGCCCTGCAGCGGGTCCTGGAACGCTTCGCCAAGTCCGAGAAGGTGCTGACCGCCGTCGCCTACCGCTCGGTCCTGCCGCTGTCGGTGACCGAGCGCCTGATCGACATGGTCGGCGACCAGCTGCGCGACCACATCCTGGCCACGCACCCGCTGTCGGCCGAGCGCACGCTTGAACTGATCCTCGACACCAAGGAGCGGGCGACGATCGACCTGGTCGACCAGGCCGGCCGCGCCACCGACGTCAAGGCCTTCGCCGCCCACCTCCACGGCGTGGACCGGCTCTCGCCGTCCCTGCTGCTGCGGGCCCTGGCCCATGGCCACATGACCTTCTTCGAGTGGGGCGTGGCCGAGCTGTCCGGCGTGCCGCATCACCGCACCTGGCTGATGATCCACGACGCCGGGATCCTGGGCCTGAAGGCGATCTGCGAGCGGGCGGGCCTGCCGCCGCGCCTGTTCCCGGCCTTCCGGGCCGGCGTCGACGCCTTCCACGCCCTGGAATACGACGGCCGCCCCGGCGACCGCGAACGGTTCCAGGAGCACATGATCCAGCGCTTCCTGACCGCCTCGCCGGCCGTGTCGCGCGAGGATTCCGACTATCTGCTGGACCGCGCCGATCGCCTGGCCGAACGGGCCCGGACCGCGGTGGCGGGGTAGATCTCCCCATCATTCCGCTCATCCCGGCGAATGCCGGGACCCAGATGGAATGGCTTTGAGGCTGACGCCAAAGGCTCCGAGCTTCTCCAATCATCCACACCGCTATGGGATCTGGGTCCCGGCGTTCGCCGGGATGAGCGGGTTGAGAGCTAAACGCGCGTTCGAAATCATCTGGGCAACGCGGCGCATCGGCGCCAACCTCGTCCGATGTCAGAGCCCGTCGAAGATCCGATCCGCCCCGCCGCCACCATCCTGATGCTGCGCGACGAGCCGGCCTTCGAGGTGCTGATGGTCAAGCGGCACCATCAGATCGACTTCGCGGCCGGCGCCCTGGTCTTCCCGGGCGGCAAGAGCCACGCCGGCGACCATGACCCGGCCTGGACCGACCACGCCACGGGCTGGGAAAGCGTCGAGACCGACGGCGCGCCGCTGCGCATCGCCGCCATCCGCGAAGCCTATGAGGAGGCCGGCGTGCTGCTGGCCCGCGACGCGGCGGGCGAGATCTATGCCGGCGAGGCGGCGATCGACGTGCGGGCGGCGGTCGCCGAGGACCGCATGCCCTTCCTCGACGTGGTCCGTGAGCTGGGCCTGAAGCTGGACCTGGCGGCCCTGACCATCTTCGCCCGCTGGATCACCCCGCCGCTGATGGCCAAGCGCTTCGACACCTGGTTCTACGTCGCCCACGCGCCCCTGGCCCAATTGGCCATCTGCGACGGCCACGAGGCGGTCGACGCCGAATGGATCGCGCCGGGCGAGGCCCTGGCGCTGGCGGCCTCGGGCCAGCGCAAGGTGATCTTCCCCACGCGCATGAACCTGCAGCTGCTGGCCGAGAGCCCGCACGCGGCGGCGGCGATCGAAACGGCGCGGGCGCGGCCCCTGGTGACGGTGGAGCCGTGGGTCGACGGGCCGTCGCTGCGCATCCAGCCGGACGCGGGCTATGGGGCGGTGGCGGAGCCGCTGACGGCGCTGTAGGCGGGCGGTGAGGGGCGGCTGACCTAAGCGGCTGCCGAGCGCCAGAAGCGGACTCGAGCATCGCTCCAGAAACTCGACATTCAGCCACTCCCCGCCAAGGCACTGAACGACCCGAAGCGGGCTGTGCTCAGCCAACAAAGTTGGCATCGATAACTGGTGTCTTCCGCAAAAAGCGGAACTACGCGGTGGAAGCCGCTCCGAGAGCCGGCGGTTTCGCTCCAGAGGCAGGGTGTCTGGGCCCCGGACATAGGGTTCTCCCCGATTTCCAGCTCAGTCCGAAGCGGAGAAGGTCGTCCCGCGCAGCTTCCTTCGACAACCCTTATCGCGCCCGCTGTCGGCCGAGGCAGGATGGCTGAGCGTCGATGAGCGCCAACACGCGGAGCCCGACCATGACCGACGAAACCCATCCGCGCATGGCCGCGCAAGACGTTCTGCCGTTTCCGTCGCCGCTGTCGGGCAGCATAGCCGGGCGGACGATGCAGGAGTCCGTGTACAGCCCCAAGCCTGTTGCGTCCCGGCTGCCGGCGGACGCGCCGAACATCCTGTTCGTGCTGATCGACGATGCCGGCCCGGGGCTGCCCACACCGTTGGGCGGGGAAGTCGCCACGCCGAACCTGGCGCGGGTGATGAACGGCGGTGTGGCCTACAACCGCTTCCATTCGACTGCCATGTGTTCGCCAACGCGGGGCTCCCTGCTCACCGGTCGCAATCACCATCACATCGGCAACGGCCAGATCGCCGAGCTCGCCAATGACTGGGACGGCTACGCGGGCACCATCCCGATGAGCTGCGCCACGGTGGCGGAGGTGCTGAAGAACTACGGCTACGCCACCTCCGCCTTCGGCAAATGGCACAACACCCCCGCGCTGGAGACAACCGCCGCCGGCCCGTTCCACAACTGGCCCACGGGGCTCGGGTTCGAGTATTTCTACGGCTTCCTGGCCGGTGAGGCGTCGCAGTACGAGCCGCATCTGGTCCGCAACACAACCGTGGTCCCGCCGCCGAAAACGGCGGAAGAAGGCTATCACCTCAGCGAAGACCTGGCTGACGACTCCATCCACTGGCTGCGCCAGCACAAGGCCCTTCGGCCGGACAAGCCGTTCATGATGTACTGGGCCAGCGGCGCCATCCACGGCCCGCATCAGGTCATGAAGGAGTGGGCCGACAAGTACGCCGGTAAGTTCGATGATGGCTGGGACGCCTATCGTGAACGCGTCCATCAACGAGCCAAGGATAGCGGCTGGATCCCGGCCGACGCCGAACTGACCGCCCGGGCCGAAACCCTTCAGGGGTGGGACGAGATTCCCGAGGACGAGAAGCCTTTCCAGCGCCGGCTGATGGAAGTCGCGGCCGGCTTCGCCGAGCACGTCGACCATCAGGTCGGCCGTCTGCTCGATGAACTCGAAGCTTTGGGCTACGACGACAACACCCTGGTCTTCTACATGTGGGGTGACAACGGCTCGTCCGGCGAGGGGCAGCTGGGCACCATCAGCGAGCTGCTGGCCCAGAACATGATCCCGACCAAGGTGTCGGACCATATTCGGGCGCTCGACGAACTGGGCGGGCTCGATATGCTGGGGTCTCCCAAGACCGACAACCAGTATCATGCGGCCTGGGCCTGGGCGGGCAGCACGCCCTACAAGGGCATGAAGCTGGTGGCCTCGCATCTGGGCGGCACCCGCAACCCGCTGGCCGTCCGTTGGCCCAGCAAGATCAAGCCTGACGCTACGCCGCGCAGCCAGTTTCATCACGTCAACGACATCGTTCCGACGATCTACGAGGTGGTCGGCATCACACCGCCACGCGTCGTCAACGGCTTCCCCCAGGACCCAATTCACGGCGTGAGCCTGGCCTATTCGTTCAACGATGGTGCTGCGCCCGGTCGGCTCCTGACCCAGTATTTCGAGATCATGGGCAGCCGCTCGATTTATCACGACGGCTGGATGGCCTCGGCGTTCGGACCGCGTGAGCCCTGGGCCTCGGGCGCGCCCAAGGGCGGCCCCAACTGGAGCCCTGACGACGATGCCTGGGAGCTTTACGACCTGACCAAGGACTGGTCCCAGGCCAAGGACCTGGCCCAGGAGATGCCCGCCAAGCTGGCCCAAATGAAGGAGCTCTTCGCCATGGAGGCGGCGAGGAACAAGGTCTACCCGGTCGGCGGAGGACTGTGGGTGCCCTTCCTGCATCCCGAACTTAGGATCGCTTCGCCGTATCACGAATGGACGTTCACCGGCGACATCAACCGCATTCCGGAAGTCGCCGCGCCCACCTTGGGCAACAAGCCAAACATCGTGACCATTGACGCCGATCTGCCCGCTGATCCGAAGGGCGTTCTCTATGCCCTGGGCAGCGGTTCAGGTGGGCTCACCTGCTATATCGACAACGGTCAGATCACTTACGAGTACAACCTCTTCATCATCCAGCGGACCAAGATCAGGTCCATCGGCCCGCTTCCGACCGGGCGCACCAAGATCCAGATTGAGACGTCCTATGTGGAAGCCCGTCCCGCCGGGCCGCTGAACGTCACGATCAAGGTCAAC
The DNA here is from genome assembly GCF_001427165.1 of Caulobacter sp. Root487D2Y. Taxonomy (NCBI): domain Bacteria; kingdom Pseudomonadati; phylum Pseudomonadota; class Alphaproteobacteria; order Caulobacterales; family Caulobacteraceae; genus Caulobacter; species Caulobacter sp. Root487D2Y. The sequence continues at coordinate 40,644 of NZ_LMFD01000005.1, read as the reverse complement.
GACGTGATTGTCGGCGAAGGCGTCGTGCCGATGAGCGCGCCGCTGTTGTTCACAGCCAACGACTGCCTGGACGTTGGCCTGTGCCTAGGGTCGCCGGTATCGGAGGACTATTACGACCGCGCGCCGTTTGCGTTCAACGGCGCGATCCATACCATGAAGGTGCAGTACGTGCCGGCTGAGGCGAAGGCGTCGGAGGGTCCAAGCGAGGCGGTCGCCGCAGAGTAGTTCCGCTCCTCGCAAACACCCTTCTCCGCCGATCCGAAGGTCTGCATCAGGCCGAGTCGCGCCAGAGGCAGACATCCAACCCAGCGCGACGGATGTCCGCGTTGAAGCGAAAAGCCGACTTCGGACCCCCCCCTAAACCGCCCCCGCCGCCGCGCCCTCGGCGAAGCCGCGCAGGCGTGTGGCGATGACCTCGCCCACCGCCTCGACCGCCGCGCGGCGCGGGAAGTGGGCGCGCCAGGCGATGCGCACGGTGCGGCCGGCCCGGGCCGCCAGGGGCCGCAGTACGATGCCGGCGTCCTGGGCCGCGCCGGCCGCCAGCCCGGGGATCAGCGTCGTCCCGTAACCGGCCGCCACCATGTTGAGCAGGGTCGGCAGGCTGGCCGCCCGCAGGGGGCCGCCCAGCGCCGCGTCGCCGCCGCAGGCCTCCACGGTCTGGTCGCGCAGGCAGTGGCCGTCGGCCAGCACCAGGATGTCGCGCGCCAGGTCGGTCTCCCGGATCACCGAGCGCCCCGCCAGCGGATGCTCGGGGGGCAGGGCGGCCAGGAAGGGTTCGGCGAACAGCGGCCGGCTGACCAGGTCGGGTCCGTCCACCTCGGTCGCCAGCAGGGCGGCGTCCAGCTCGTGGGCGCGCAGCCGCTCGAGCAGGGCGTCGGTCTGGTCTTCCCACGGCTCCAGCTCCAGCATCGGCAGCGCCTGGCGCAGCGGCGCGAAGATCAGCGGCAGCAGATAGGGCGCCAGGGTCGGAATGATGCCCAGGCGGAAGCGCCCCGACAGCGGGTCGCGCAGGTTGCGCGCGGTGGCCAGGATGGCCTCGGCCGAGGTCACCGCGTCGCGGGCGTGGCCGACCAGCTGCAGGCAGGCGGCGGTCGGGGCGGCGGTCTTGCTGGTGCGCTCGAACAGCGCCACGCCCATCAGGTCCTCGAGCTTGCGGATCTGCACCGACAGGGTCGGCTGGCTGACGCCGCAGGCCCGGGCGGCCCGCCCGAAATGCTCATGCTCGACCACGGCCAACAGGTAGCTGAGATCTCGAAGGTTCATAGGCCTGGCCTATAGGATCGATTGAGATTTGTTGCTTCTCTTTATCACGATCATGGGCAAATTGGGAGCCAGGCCATCGTGGAAGCCCTTGTCGAGGTTTTCGCGGCGGCCCGATCCGGCGGCGGATCCGGATCGTTTCGACGGCGCCTGAGTTCCAGTCTGCAAGATCGCGGCGACGCGCGACCGTGATAATCCCCGGCGCCTTGGGAGGACGCTAGGATGCCCCATACGGTGGAAGCCGTGCTGCGGGAGGAGCTGCGCCGCGCCGGCCTGGCCGGGCACGGCGCCTTGCCGCGTCTGCTGGCCCTGTTGCGCGCCTCGCCGGAGGTGCATCTGACCCTGGCGGAGGTGGCCGACCTGGTCGCCGAGGCGGGCCTGGCGATCACCTCGGGCGAACTGGCCCGCCAGCTGGAGCTGCTCGCCGACCACGGGCTGGTCGGCCGGTTGCCCACGACGACGACGGAGCTGGCGTTCGACACCGTGCCCGAGCCGCATTCCCACCTCGTCTACGAAGAGTCGGGGCAGGTCGTGGACCTGCACGTCTCGGCCGACACCCTGTTGGCCATGGTCCGCGACGCCCTGGCCAAGCGGCCGGACAGCGTGGAGATCACGGTGCGCTTTCGCCGTGATCCGGCGACGGCGCCCGCGCCCGCGGTCAGGATCGCGGTCGACCGCGCCGGGCAGGATCCGGAGTCCTAAGCCTAGGGACGTCTAGAGCGCATCGACATTCAGCGTTTCAGGCCGCTCGACCAACTTTGAACCATCCTTCAACCGTCATTCCCGCCCTTGTGGCGGGAACCCCTCGTTCAGCTGACGGTGAAGCGCCTTGGCGCGCTGGCGCGCCACATCAACGCTCGTGCGGCGGAGAAAGGGGTTCCCGCCACAAGGGCGGGAATGACGAGCAAATTGGAGAACCAGCGTGAAGGTCGATCTTGCTCAGCCCGGCGGGAGCTTTCCGCCCGCGTCGCTGACCCAGGTCACGATCTCCGCCAGCACCTGGGTGACGGCCTGGTCATAGGCCGGCACGATGGCGCCGAGGCGATTGTCGGCGGCCTTGACCCGGGCCACGAACACCTGGTCGCCGAGCAGGGCGCGGTCGTTGCTGCGGGTCATCACGGCGCGGATCTCGACCAGCACCTCGGGCGGGGCCTTGGGGCCGTCGACATAGACGGTCTCGAACGAGCGGACTTCCAGGCGCAGGGCCATGGCCGCCTTGAGGGCCTCGCCGCGCGTGACCAGCCGGGCGCGGCTGTTGTCGCCCTCGAAGGCCCGGGCCACGGCCTCGTCGAACAGCACGATGGCCGGCGAGACCCAGCGGGCGTCCGAGATATAGGCGGCCTCGCCGTCGGTCACCGACAGCAGGCGGTCGCTCATCGCCGCGCGGTTGAAGACGGTCGGGGTCTTGAAGACCCCGAAGCTCTTCTCGGTCGCGGGCCTGGAGCTCTCCGCCGCGACATGGCCGAAGCGGTAGAGACCGGCGGGCTTGGTCTTGGGGAACAGGCTGATGCAGCCGGTCAGCGCCACGGCGACGACGGCGACCGCCAGCGACCGCAGGACGGCGCGCCCGATGCTCGCGGGAGGGCGACCAACAGGAGGAAGGCTCATGGGAAGAGTGCTCACGGCTTGACCTCCAGTTCCTTGGCCGGCGCCTTGCCGACCAGGGCGCGCGGGTTCTGTTCGACTTCGCTGACCAGTCGGTCCAGGGACTCGGCGGCCGATTGCAGGGTGACGACGGCCGACGACAGCTGCGGCAGACCGGTGGTGGCGAAATCGCTGGTTGGGCCTTCCAGCTTGCCGACCATGCCGCGCACGTCCTTGGCCGTGGCCTTCAGCTCGTCGGCGGCTTCGGCCAGGTTGTTGAGCGTGCGCTTGGCGTCGCCGTTGGCCAGGCCGTTGACGGAGTCCGACAGTTCGCCGATCTTGGTCGAGGTGGTCTCGATGCTCTGCAGGGCCTTCTGCGCGTCGGCGATGATCGCCTTGCGCTCGCGCAGCTCGGCGGTGACCGACTGGATGTCGCTGAGCGAGGCGCTGAAGGTCTTGACGTTGTCGTCCGACAGCACGCGGTTGACGCGGTCCAGGGCCTCGATGGTGCGGGTCAGCACCGTGCCGCCGCCTTCCAGCAGGTCGGACAGGGCGCTGCGCTGGCTGCGGATCACCGGCACCTCGTCCTTCTTGACGGTGCTTTTCAGCAGCGGCTTGGCCGGCGCGCCGGCGGTGATCTGCACGTAGTTCACGCCGGTGATGCCCTGGGGCTCCAGCGTGGCGAAGCTGTCGGTCTTGATCGGCACGTCCGAGGTGACGCGGACCCGGGCGATGACGCGGTTGGGGTCGGACTTGTCCAGGGCGATCTTGGTGACCTCGCCGACCTTGATGCCGTTGAAGTGCACCTCGCCGCCGTCCGACAGGCCCCGCACGGGCCCGACGAACAGGACGTCATACAGGTCGTATTCCTGGTTGAAGCTCAGCTTGGCCAGCCAGACGGCGAAGATCAGCAGCCCCATGAACAGGATCAGGGTGGCCGCGCCCACCAAGGCGTAGTTGGCGTTTCTTTCCATCAGCTCGTCCTCGGTGTCGCCTGGGGCGCCGGCTCGGTAGGGGCTCGGGGCGTCGAATGGCTGGCGGCCGCGCGACCGCGCGGCCCCATGAAGTATTCCTGGATCCAGGGGTGGTCGTTCTTCTCCAGCTCGTGGACGGAGCCGGTGGCGACGACCTTCTTGTCGGCGATGACCGCGATGCGGTCGGTGATCTCGTACAGGGTGTCCAGGTCGTGGGTGATCATGAACACCGTCAGGTCCAGGCTGTCGGACAGGTCCTTGATCAGGGTGTCGAAGGCCGCGGCGCTGATCGGGTCGAGGCCGGCGGTGGGCTCGTCCAGGAACAGCAGCTCGGGGTCCATGGCCAGGGCGCGGGCCAGGCCCGCGCGCTTGCGCATGCCGCCCGACAGCTCGGCGGGCTTGAGGTTGCCGGCCCGGGCGGGCAGGCCGACCAGGGCGATCTTCAGGTCGGCCAGGTGCTCGATCTCGCCCTTGGGCAGGCGAGTGTGCTCGTGCAGCGGCGCGGCCACGTTCTCGCGCACGGTCAGGTTCGAGAACAGCGCCCCCTGCTGGAACAGCACGCCCCAGCGGCGCTCGATGATGTTCCAGCGCTTGCGCGAGGCGTCGGCCATGTCCTGGCCGAACAGCTTGACCGAGCCGCCGTCGGGGATCTTCAGGCCGATGATGGTGTTGAGCAGCACCGACTTGCCCGAGCCCGAGCCGCCGACCACCCCGAGCACCTCGCCGCGATTGGCGGTCAGGTCCAGGCCGTCGTGGATGACGTTGTCGCCGAACCGCGACACCAGGCCCGTGACCCGGATCGGCGGCGCCTCGGCCGTCGACGCGGTCTCGTCCTCGCCCTGGGGGGCGGCCGTCGACTGGGCCTTGGCCAGAGCCTTGGATTGGGACGATTTGGCCGCGCTCACAGGTCCAGTTCCATGTAGATCAGGGCGAACACCGCATCGATGGCGATGATCGCGAAGATGGCGTGGACCACGGCGGCGGTGACCCGCCGGCCCAGCGACTCGACGTCGTTGCCGACCTCCATGCCCTGGCGGCAGCCGATGGCGGCGATGACCATGGCCATCACCGGCGCCTTCGACAGGCCGATCCAGTAGTGCTGCACGCCGACGGAGTCCTGCATGCGCTGCAGGAAGAAGGTCGGCGACAGGTCGAGCACGGCCCAGGTGACCAGCATGCCGCCGGCCAGGCCCGCCAGGGTGGCCACGAAGGTCAGCAGCGGAATGGTCAGCAGCAGGGCGGCGAAGCGCGGCAGGACCAGGGCCTCGTAGGGATCGACCCCCATCACCTGCATGGCGTCGATTTCCTGGTTCATCTTCATCGAGCCGATCTCGGCCGCGAAGCTGGAGGCCGATCGGCCGGCCAGCAGGATGGCGGTGATCAGGATGTTGAACTCGCGCAGCACCGAGATGCCGATCAGCTCGACGGCGAACACCTGGGCCCCGAACTGGGTCAGCAGGTTGGCCCCCAGCAGGGCGACGACCGCGCCGATGAAGAAGGTGGTGGTGGCGACGATCGGAATGGCGTCCAGGCCGGCGCGCTCGGACAGGGCCACGACCGGCGCCCAGCGGATCCGGCTTGGCTTGACGATGCAGCGGCCGATGGCGACCAGCAGGTGGCCCAGGAAGGCCAGGGTGCCGTAGAGATCGTCGCCCAGACCGTAGACGCCGCGCCCGATACGCTCCAGCAGGGCGGTGAAGCCCTTGCGCGCCGGCGCGGCCTCGGGCTCGACCTGGATGGCGTCGTCGACCAGCTGCAGCAGCCGCAGGACCCGGGGACCGGCCTTGATTCTGCCCGCGCTGATCCGGCCGTCGGCGGCGCGGATGATGGCGTAGGCGCCGGCGGTGTCGCAGCGGCTGATGTCGCTGAGGTCCAGGTCGACGGCCTTGGAGCCCTCCATGGCCTGGACCAGGCGCTCGCCGGCGTCGACCATGCCGCGGGCGGTCCAGTCCCCCGAGAGCACGGCCGTCTTGTGGCCGGCGGTCTCCTTGAGGGTGAAATCAGCCGGAGCGCCCATGAAGTCTTGTCGGTCCCTCTGTCCGCCGCCGAACCTTATCAAGTCGCCCGACCAAGCCCAAACGTGCCAAGGCCAGGCTTGTTGCAACGCTTGCAGCGTTAGAAATAGGCGGGCGCGCCGCGTCGCGCCAGCGGGCATGTCCAGATCGGGGCGAAACCGCGAACCCTTGTCGCTAAAGGTGCGTTCTATGGCGCGCAACGGGGGCGTTGCTCTAGAAGGCCCGCATGGTCTCAAGTTTGGTCAACCGCCGCGCGGCGCTGCGCGGTCTTTCGCTGTCGGCGGTCCTCGCCCTGGCGCCGCGCCTGGCCGCGGCGGCGCAGACGCCCGCCGTCGACGACGCCGTCAGCCAGCCGTTCTCGGTCGAGGGGCTGCGCGACCGGGCCCGGAGCCTGGCCGCCGCGCCCTACGCCAAGCCGCCCGCGCCGCCGACCATGACCGGCCTGTCCTACGACGACTACTTCCGCATCCGCTTCCGGCAGGAAGCCGACCTCTGGAAGGACCGTCGGCCGGCGTTCCGGGCCGAGTTCTTTCCGCCCGCGTGGCTGTATCCGCGTCCGCTGCCGATCTACGAGGTCGCCGCCGGCCTGGCGCGGCCGATCGTCTTCGACCCGGCGATGTTCGACATCCCCGGCGAGCACGCCGACGTCGCCAAGAGCTGGAGCGGCTTCTCCGGCTTTCGCCTGCTGTGGCCGCTGAACGAGGCCGACAAGATGGACGAGGTGGCGGTGTTCCAGGGCGCCAGCTATTTCCGCAGCCTGGGCCGGGGCCAGCGCTACGGCCTGTCGGCGCGCGGCCTGGCGATCGGGGCCGGCGAGCCGAACGAGGAATTCCCCGACTTCACCGCCTTCTGGCTGGAACGTCCTGCCATTGATGGCGATGCGGTGCTGGTCCACGCCCTGATGGACAGTCCCAGCTGCGCGGGCGTCTACAGCTTCACGATCCGCCCGGGCGAGGACGTGACGTTCGACGTCGCCGCCAGCGTCTTCCCGCGCACGGCCGTGACCAAGGCGGGCGTGGCGGCGATGAGCAGCATGTTCCTGTTCAACGTGGCGGATCCGTCGCCGCTCCAGGACTATCGCACCGCCGTGCACGACAGCGACGGCCTGGCGATCTGGACGGGGCGGGGCGAGCACATCTGGCGCGTGCTGCAGAACCCCAAGGCCCACCGCCTGAGCAACTTTCCGGACGAGAACCCCAAGGGCTTCGGCCTGGTGCAGCGCGCCCGGGCGCTGGAGGACTTCGGCGACCTGCAGGCCCGCTACGACCTGCGGCCCAGCCTGTGGGTCGAGCCCCTGGACGCCTGGGGCGAGGGCGCGGTGCACCTGGCCGAGCTGGCCACCACCAAGGAGAGCGACGACAACATCGCCATGTTCTGGCGGCCCAAGGCGCCGTGGACGGCCGGGACCCAGGTCGACCTGCGCTATCGGCTGCACTGGGGCCAGGAGCGCTTCGCCAGCCCCGACGCTCGGGTGTTCCGCACCCGCACCGGGGCCGACGCCCAGGCCGGCCTGCGGCTGTTCACCGTCGATCTGCAGGGCGGGGCCCTGGCCGAGGGGCTGGACGGGGTGGCGATGGACCTCCAGGCCCAGGGCGGCGAGATCGTCTGGCGCGACCTGTCGCCCTATCCGGACGAGGCCTCGGCCCGCGTCGCGTTCGGCGTGCGGCCCAAGGCGGCGAGCATGGACCTGTCCCTGCGCCTGACCCGCGGCGACCAGGCGATCTCGGAGACCTGGCGGTATCTCTGGACGGCCTAGGGCCTATCGATTTTCAAGTCTGGTGCGTGGTCCTCGTCCTTCGACAAGCTACAGGATGAGAACCAAGTGCAGGCGGCGGCGCTAGAAAACCTCATCCCGGGCTTGTCGAAGGACGAGGTTTTCGTTCCCCCGCCCAAGTCCAGTTTGCGCCGTGCGCTGACCTTAGCCGGCGACCCGATCGGCGCCTCGCCCCCGCCCTGAGTGGCGGCGCCTATCGTGATGATAGGAACAATCAATTTTACCTATCGGTGGATCGAGGTTGACTAGGCCGCGTCGGGTTCGAGCAGCCATAAGCCAACCGGAGGAACAGCGATGGATGGGAATGTCGAGGGCGGCGTTCAAGGTCAGTGCCCCGTGGGACACGGCCGCGGCAGAGGCAACCGCGATTGGTGGCCCCAGAACCTTAGTCTCGAAAGCCTCAACCAGCATTCGCCGCGATCCGACCCGATGGGCGAGGCGTTCAACTACGCCGAGGAATTCAAGAGCCTCGACCTCAAAGCCCTGATCGCCGACCTGAACGCCCTGATGACCGACTCTCAGGATTGGTGGCCCGCCGACTTCGGCCACTACGGCGGTCTTTTCATCCGTCTGGCCTGGCACAGCGCCGGCACCTACCGCATCAGCGACGGGCGCGGCGGCGCGGGCGGCGGGCAGCAGCGCTTCGCGCCGCTCAACAGCTGGCCCGACAACGCCAACCTCGACAAGGCGCGCCGGCTGCTCTGGCCGATCAAGCAGAAGTACGGCCGCAAGATCTCCTGGGCCGACCTCTACGTGCTGGTCGGCAACGTCGCCCTGGAGTCGATGGGCTTCAAGACCTTCGGCTTCGGCGGCGGCCGGGCCGACACCTGGGAGCCTGAGGAGCTGTATTGGGGGCCGGAGGGCAGCTGGCTCGGCGACGAGCGCTACAGCGGCGAGCGCCAGCTGCACCCGGCGCTGGGCGCCGTGCAGATGGGGCTGATCTACGTCAATCCCGAAGGCCCGAACGGCAATCCCGACCCGGTGGCCTCGGCGCGCGACATCCGCGAGACCTTCGCGCGCATGGCCATGAACGACGAGGAGACCGTCGCCCTGATCGCGGGCGGCCATAGCTTCGGCAAGACCCACGGCGCCGGCGATCCTTCGTTCGTCGGACCCGAACCGCAGGGCGGCGAGATCGAGGACCAGGGCCTGGGCTGGCGCAGCAAGCACGGGACCGGGATCGGTCCGGACGCCATCACCGGCGGCCCGGAAGTCATCTGGACCCAGACGCCGACCCGTTGGAGCAACCACTTCTTCGAGAACCTCTTCAAGTTCGAATGGGAGCTGCATGAGAGCCCGGCCGGCGCCAAGCAGTGGCGGGCCAAGAACGCTCCGGCCGACATTCCCGACGCCTATGACGCTTCCAGGAAGCACGTGCCGCGGATGCTGACCACGGACCTGGCCCTGCGGTTCGACCCGGCGTACGAGAAGATCTCGCGCCGCTTCCTCGAGCATCCCGACCAGTTCGCCGACGCCTACGCCCGCGCCTGGTTCAAGCTCACCCACCGCGACATGGGTCCCAAGCCGCGTTACCTGGGTCCCCTGGTGCCGCGGGAAGATCTGATCTGGCAGGACCCGATCCCGGCCGTGGACCACCCGCTGGTCGACGCCCAGGACATCGCCGCGCTGAAGGCCAAGATCCTGGCCTCGGGCCTTTCGGTGTCCGAGCTGGTCAGGGCCGCCTGGGCCTCGGCCTCGACCTGGCGCGGCTCGGACAAGCGCGGCGGCGCCAACGGCGCGCGGATCCGTCTCGCCCCGCAGAAGGACTGGGAGGTCAACGATCCGCCCGTCCTGGCCAAGGTGCTGAGCACGCTGGAGGGCGTCCAGAAGGACTTCAACGCCTCGGCCGCGGGCGGCAAGAAGATCTCCCTGGCCGACCTGATCGTGCTCGGCGGCGCCGCGGCGGTCGAGAAGGCCGCCAAGGACGCCGGCACGCCGGTGGATGTTCCCTTCACGCCGGGACGCATGGACGCCTCGGCCGAGCAGACCGACGCCGACTCCTTCGCGCCGCTCGAACCCCTGTCCGACGGCTTCCGCAACTATCGCCGCGACGTCACGCAGTTCATGGCGCCCGAGGAGGCCCTGGTCGATCGGGCGCAGCTGCTGCGTCTGTCCGGACCGGAGCTGACGGTGCTGGTCGGCGGCCTGCGGGTGCTGGGCGCCAACGCCGGCGGCTCCAAGGCCGGCGTGTTCACCGATCGCCCGGGAGTGCTCACCAACGACTTCTTCGTGAACCTGCTCAACATGGGCACCACGTGGAGCCCCACGGCCGTCAACGCCTTCGCGGGCCATGACCGCAAGAGCAGCGAGTCGCGCTGGACCGCCACGCGCGTCGACCTGATCTTCGGCTCGCACGCCGAACTGCGGGCCTTCGCCGAGGTCTATGCCTGCGCGGACTCGGGCGAGAAGTTCGTCAAGGATTTCGTGAAGGCCTGGAACAAGGTCATGAACGCCGATCGCCTGGATCTGAACTGACGATTGGTCCCGAAACCGCCATCGAGGCCAGCGCGGGGCGCCGTTGAAAAGCGGCGCCCCGACTTCGTCAGGCGAGCCTGTTTATTTCCGATCCCGCTTTCCGCGCGCGATCTCCGTGGCCAGGGCGTCCAGCTTGTGGTCCCAGAAGCGGCGGAACGGGTCCAGCCAGGCGTCGACCTCCTGCAGCGGCGCGGCGTCCATGGCGTAGATTCGTCGCTGGGCGTCGGCGCGCACGGTGGCGAAGCCGCTGTCGCGCAGCACCTTCAGATGCTGGGAGACGGCGGGCTGGCTGATCGCGAACTCCTTCTGGACGACCGCGACGATGTCGCCCGAGGCCAGCTCGCCCGCCGACAGCAGTTCCAGGATGCGGCGGCGGACCGGGTCGCCGAGGACGTCGAAGGCGTGCATCAGTCGCGCTTGCCCTGGCCCTCGCCGCCGCCGGTGTAGAAGGCGGTGGTGCGGTCGGCGGCGGCGCGGGCGGCCTCGGGGTCCGTGCCGAACGCGATCGCGGCCTCGGCCCAGGCGTTGCTGGCCGCCGCGCCGAGGGTCTTGCCGTCGCCCTGGGTCAGCCAGACGGCGGCGTCGCGGGCCGTCGCCGGGGCGCCGCCGGTCTCCAGATGCTCGGCCAGGCCCAGCAGCGACAGGTCCCAGCCGACGCCCACCGCGCCAGGGCCGAACTGGTCCCAGAAGCCCAGGAACTGCTCGTCCTCGTGGGCGATGTGTTCGAGCCGCAGCCTGGTTTCGCCTTCGCCTTCGGCGGTCAGGACGACGATCACCCAGCTGGTCTGCCCGCGCATTTCCCAGGTCACCGCCAGGCGTCTGGGCGCGTCGCAGTCTTCGATGACGCCGCCGGCGTTGCCCTGCAGCTGGTAGCGGCCGCCCAGGCGCAGGTCGCCGCTGATCGGCATGAACCAGCGCGGGATCCGCTCGGGGTTGGTCAGGGCGTCCCAGACGTCGTCGACGTCGGTGGGATAGGTGCGGTCGGCGATCACCACGCGGGCGGTCTTGCCTTTCCATTCGCGGCTTTCGACCTTGCGCCGCACGGCGCCGACAAGACGGTGAGCGTCGAATGTCATGCGATGTCCTCCGGATCGGTTGGGTTTTTATATAAGTCGCATCTTATATAAGATTCGCCCTATGCGCAAATGCCGCGCGCCGGTCCGGGGCCGCGCTTCAATCTCGGTTAACAAATTCCCGTCACGGCTGTTGGCCTAATGGTTTTCTGTGACTCGGGGCCCGCCGCATGAGCGACAAACACCAGCTCGACCAACGTTTGAGCTTCATGCGGTTCGACCAGCGGTCGCGATCGGCGCTGCAGGCGGCCAAGCCGGCGCTGGAAGAGGCCATCCCGGGGGCGCTGGACAGCTTCTACGAACAATTGCGCGGCTTCGCCGAAACGCGCGCCCTGTTCAAGGACGGACGGGGCGACGGCGCCCAGGCCCGGCAGGTGGCGCACTGGCGGCGGATGCTGTCGGGCGACCAGGGCGCGGACTACGTGGCGGCGGTGGAGCGCATCGGCCAGTCCAACGCGCGCGCCGGTCTCGAGCCGCGCTGGTCGATCGGCGGCTACGCCCTGGTGTTGGACAAGCTGATCCACGCGGTGCTGGGCAAGCGGGTCAAGAGCGGTCCGTTCGGCGGCGGCAAGGCCGACAGCGCGGCGGCCGATCAGGTCTCGGCCCTGGCCAAGGCGGTGTTCCTCGACATGGACCTGGCCGTCTCGGCCTATTTCTCGGTCCTGCTGGAAGAGCGCGACCGCCTGGAGGCCGGGCGTCAGGCGGCCGAGCAGCAGCAGGCCGCCGCCGTCGCCGCCCTGGGCGTGGCCCTGTCGCGACTGGCGGCGGGCGATCTGTCGGTGCGCATCGAGGGCGCGCTGTCGCCCGAGTTCGAGCGCCTGAAGACCGATTTCGACAACGCCGCCGCGGCGCTCGACAAGACCATGAGCGCGGTGTCGCGCGGCGCCATGGGCATCCGGACCGGAACCGACGACATCGCCCGCGCCGCCGACGACATGGCCGAGCGCACCGAGCAGCAGGCCGCGACGCTGCAGCAGACCGCCGCCGCGGTCGAGCAGCTGACCGCCACGGTCGAGCAGACCGCCAAGAGCGCCAAGGCCGTCTCGGCCCAGGTCAGGGAGGCGGCCGACGACGCCCAGGCCTCGGGCGTGGTGGTGACCCGCGCCGCCGAGGCCATGACCCAGATCGAGAGCTCTTCGGCCAAGGTCTCGCAGATTCTGGGCGTGATCGACGAGATCGCCTTCCAGACCAATCTTCTGGCCCTGAACGCCGGGGTCGAGGCGGCCCGGGCCGGCGACGCCGGCCGCGGCTTCGCCGTGGTGGCTCAGGAAGTGCGGGCCCTGGCCCAGCGCTCGGCCGAAGCGGCCAAGGAGATCAAGACCCTGATCGTCGATTCCAGCCGCCAGGTGGGCGAGGGCGTCGATCTGGTCGGCAAGACCGGCGCGGCCCTGCGCGGCATCGTCGAGAAGGTCGGCGTGATCGACACGCTGGTCGACGAGATCGCCGCCTCGGCCAATGAGCAGGCCTCGGCCCTGGGCCAGGTCAATGTGGCGGTCAACCAGCTCGACCAGGTGACCCAGCGCAACAGCGCCATGGTCCAGCAATCGACCGAGGCCGCCCACGCCCTGCGCGCCGAGGCGGCGGACCTGTCCAACCACGTGGGCGGCTTCCGCACGGGTTCGATGCGCGAAAGCCCGGTGCACCAGGTCCGCGAACGCGTGGCGGCTTCCGGGCGACCGGGTCGGTAGGGGCGCCGAACATCGATCGGGGGCGGGCGCACGCGCCTGTCCTCGTCCGTTGAACTTTGCTTTCCGTTTTTGCCGCTGAGGGCGCTATCAAGGCGGCATGGATCGTAGACGAAGACTCCTGATCGTCGGGGGCGGCACGGCCGGGTGGCTGACCGCGGCCTATCTGGCCAAGTCCCTGCGGGTGGCTGAGCAGGCGCACCTGGAGATCACCCTGCTGGAATCGCCCGATGTCGGCATCATCGGCGTCGGCGAGGCCACGTTCCCGACCATCCGCACCACCCTGCGGTTCCTCGGGATCGACGAAGCCCGGTTCATCCGCGAGACCTCGGCCACCTTCAAGCAGGGCATCCGCTTCAACGACTGGGCCTGGGCGCCCCGAGAAGGCAAGGGAGGGGACGGGGGTGAACGCCACCAGTACTTCCACCCGTTCGAGGCCCCGTTCTCGACCGACGGCGCGAGCCTGGCGCCCTACTGGCTGCTGCAGAACGAGGCGACGCGCGCGCCGTTCGCCGAGGCCATGACCATCCAGGCCCGGGTCGCCGACGCCCAGCGCGCGCCCAAGCGGCCGCACGAGGGCAACTTCTCCGGGCCCCTGAACTACGCCTACCACTTCGACGCCGCCAAGCTCGCCCAGGTGCTGGCCGAGCGGGCCCGCGAGCTGGGGGTGCGCCACCTGCAGGGCCTGCTGACCGGCGTCGAGCTGGACGCGACCGGGGCCATCGACCACGTGATCTGCGCCGAGCACGGCCGCCTGGACGCCGACCTCTATATCGACTGCACCGGCTTCCACGCCGAGCTGATCGGCCAGGCCCTGAAGGCTCCGTTCAAGTCGGCGCGGCCGATCCTGTTCGCCGACCGGGCCCTGGCCTGCAAGATCCCCTACGACCGTCCCGACGCGCCGATCCAGAGCTTCACGATCGCCACCGCCCACGAGGCCGGCTGGACCTGGGACATCGGCCTGAACGGCGCGCGCGGCGTCGGCACGGTCTATTCCAGCGACCACATCGACGACGACCGGGCGCAGGCGATCCTGCGCGGCTATGTGGGGGAGGGCGTGGAGATCGCGCCCCGGGCCCTGTCGTTCGAGGCCGGCTATCGCACCAAGCAGTGGGTCAAGAACTGCGTGGCCGTGGGCCTGTCGGCGGGGTTCCTGGAACCGCTGGAATCGACCGGCGTGGTGCTGATCGAGGCGGCGGTGGCGATCATCGCCGAGCTGTTCCCGCACAACGGTCCGATCAGCGCCCCGGCCTTCCGCTTCAACGAACTGATGACGGCCCGCTTTGACAACATCATCACCTTCCTGAAGCTGCACTACTGCCTGAGTCAGCGGACCGAGCCGTTCTGGCGGGAAAACGCCGACCCGGCCTCGATGCCGGAGCGGCTGGTCGACCTGCTGGAGCAGTGGCGGTGGCGTCCGCCCACCCGCTACGACTTCATCCTGGATCTGGAGACCTTCGCCTTCTTCAACTACCAGTACATCCTGTACGGCATGGGCTTCAAAACCGACCTGTCGCCGGGGCGCAGCGAGTTTCCGGACGTGGCGGCGGCCGACAAGCTGTTCGCCAAGATCAAGAGCTTCGGCGAACGCGCCACCCACGACCTGCCCAGCCACCGCGACCTGATCGCCCAGATCAACCGCTTCGGCTTCGACCGTTCGCTGGAACCGGCCTGAAGGGGCGCGTTCACGGGTCCTGAAAGGCCGTCGTGGTGAGGAGCGGACATCAGAGGGAAGGTGCTCAGCGACTGCATGGCGCCAGAAAATGTCCGCACTCGGCCGGTAGCCTTCACGCCCCCCCAAAAAAAAGCCCTCGCTCCGGCAGGGGAGCGAGGGCCTAGGGAGGCGACTTCGGAGGTTTAGGCGGCGGCTTTCGCGATCACGCCGTCGACGGCGTCCAGCTCGCCGGATTCTCGGGCCTTCTTGCCGTAGACCATCTCGAACAGCGGGCTGGCCATGACCGTGGTGATGATGGCCATCAGCACCAGCATCGAGAACAGCGTCGGGCCGATGATGCCCTTCTGCAGGCCGATGTTGATGATGATCAGCTCCATCAGGCCGCGCGAGTTCATCAGGGCGCCGATGCCCATGGCGGTGGCGTGGTTCTCGCCGGTCAGGCGGGCGGCGGCGTAGCAGGCGCCCCACTTGGCCAGGATCGAGCAGGCCAGGATGCCCAGGGCGATCAGCAGCAGGGTGGGCGAGTTGACCATGTCCATCCGGGTGTTCAGGCCCGAATAAGTGAAGAACATCGGCAGCAGCAGGATCACCGCCAGCGGCTCGACCTTCTTCTTCAGTTCCTCGACCAGCTTGCCGCGGGGGATGACCACGCCGAGGATGAAGCCGCCGAAGATGGCGTGGATGCCCACGGCGTCCATCAGGAAGGCCGAGACGCAGAAGGCCAGCATGACCAGGGCCAGCACCGTGGTGCTCATCTCGCCTTCGCGTTCGACCATGCGGCCCAGAGGCGCCAGGATCCTCGGGCCGAAGGTCGTGACGAACGCGACCCAGGCGAGGCCGCCGCCGATCGCGAGGAAGGCCACGCCGGGGCCGCCGCCGAAGGTGGCCAGCACCACGGCCAGCACGCACCAGGACACCGCGTCGTCGAAGGCGCCGGCGGTCAGAGACAGCGTGCCCAGCGAGGTCTTGGCCAGGCCGCGCTCATTGATGATCCGGGCCAGCATCGGGAAGGCCGTCAGGGCGATGCAGGCGCCCATGAACAGCGTCGCCGCGCCCTGACCGATGGTCGGGGCGAACAAGCCTGGAACCTTCAGCAGGAACGGCGTGATCAGGGCGGCGATCAGGAACGGCGCGGCGATGCCGGCGAACGACACGCTCATCGCGCTCTTGGCCTTGGCCTTGAAGTGGTCGGCCTGGAAGCTGGTGCCGACCATGAACATGTAGAGGCCCACGCCCAGCTGGGCGCCGACATACAGGATGTTCTTGGTTTCCTTGGGGAACAGCATCGTCTGGAAGTCGGGGAACAGCAGGCCCAGCAGGGACGGGCCCAGCACCACGCCGGCGATCATCTCGCCCACGACTTGCGGCTGCTTAAGGACCTTCTGGCCCAGCCAGCCGACCACGCGGCAGGCCAGTATGATGACGGCCAGTTGCAGGAAGAAGTGCACGCTGAAGTCGCCGGGCGTGTAGCTGTGCGCGGCGACCTTGGTGGCCGGGCCATGCGGCGAGAGAATGCCCCCCGCCGTGGCGATGAGGCTCGAAATGATGTCGGACACGCGTGTCCCCCCTGTTGAATCCCTTCGGCGTTGACCGCCGTTGAGCTCAAGCCGCGCAGAGTTGGGTTTTCGAGACAAGGCCAAAAAGCGTTTTTGACACCGGCGCGCAGAAGATTGTTTTTGCTAGCTAATTTCCTGTTGCCCGAACGCCACAATGTAGTAACGTGCCTACAAGACAGCCTTGTCAATGTAGGTACGTAGGCACATGAAAGTCATCTCGAGCCGTGACTTCAATCAGGATGTCAGCCAGGCCAAGCGGGCGGCGCGGATCGAGCCGGTGTTCGTCACCGACCGCGGCAAGACCACCCACGTGCTGATGAGCATCGAGACCTATCGCAAGCTGTCGGGCCAGAGCGAGACGATCGTCGACCTGCTGGCCATGGCCGCGCCGGTCGCCCTGGACGTCGCCGAGGTCCGGTCGGACGAAGCCTGGGATCGGCCCATGGGTCGGCGAAGCTGATGTACCTGCTCGACACCGATATCGTCTTCGAGCTGCGCAACGCCAAGACCGGCGGGACCGACGCGGGCCTGGCCGGCTGGGCCGCCGGCGTGGCCCGGTCCAGCCTGTTCATTTCGGCGATCACCCTGCTGGAGCTGGAGACCGGCGCGGCGCGGGTCGAGCGCAAGGACAAGACCGCGGGCCTGGCCCTGCGGACCTGGCTGAACGATCAGGTCGCCGGCGCCTTCGAAGGGCGGGTCCTGCCGGTCGACGCGGCCGTGGTGCGCGGGCGCGCCCGGCTGCACCTGACCGACACCCGCGACGCCCTGCTGGCGGCCACCGCCCTGGAGCACGGCCTGACCCTGGTCACCCGCGACCTTTCGGCCTTCAAGGTCAACCGGCTGAAGCTGTTCAATCCCTGGGGCTACAAGCCCGAGGCCGTGGACGACAGCGAAGACTGGGGCCTGGCGGCGAAGGCGGGGTCGCAGTGGCTGCGGAACATCTTCGTGCGGGGGTGAGGGGGAGTCGACTTGGCGCTGATGAAGTCAATCGACTGGGTTTGGCGCGTTTTCGCTTATGGCTGAGGTGATCGGCTACACTGTGCGACGTGGTCGCCCCGCATCCACCCTCGCGCCGCCAGCCACACCGCGAAGACCGGCAGGGCAAGCAAGGTCAGCGCGGTCGAGGTCAGCAGGCCGCCGATGACGACGGTGGCCAGCGGTTTCTGCACCTCGGCCCCTGAACCGATCGCGACCGCCATGGGCAGGAAGCCGAGCATGGCGACGAGAGCGGTCGTCAGAACCGCCCGAAGGCGGCTGACAGTGCCGGTGACCACCGCCTCGACCGGCTCCAACCCGATCGCCAGCCGTTGCTTGATGCTCTGCATCAGCACCAGGCCGTTCAGCGTCGCCACGCCCGACACCGCGATGAAGCCGACAGCGGCGGAGATCGAGAACGGCGTGCCGCGCAGGGCTAGGGCCACCGCACCGCCGACCAGGGCCAGGGGAACGCAGGCGAAGACCAGGGCCGCCTCCGCCGCCGAGCCGAGGGCGAAGTAGAGCAGGATCACGATCACCAGGAAGACGACCGGCACGATCACCGCCAGGCGCGCGGAGGCCCGCTCCAGGTTCTCGAACTGGCCGCCCCAGTCGAGCCATGAGCCGGCGGGAAGCGGAACCTCTTCGCGCACGGCGGTCTTGGCGTCGGCGACGAAGCCGCCCAGGTCACGGCCTCGGACATTGGCCTGGACGACGATGCGGCGCTTGCCGTTCTCGCGACTGATCTGGTTGGGGCCTTCGGTGGCGTCAAATCGGGCCAGGCTCGAGAGCGGGATCGCCGCCGTGCCGGGCGGCGCGCCCTCGGGCATGACCGGCAGCTGGCCCATGACAGCCGGATCGTTGCGCCGCTGCTCGTCCAGGCGGACGACGACATCGAACCGCCGGTCACCTTCAAGGATATGCCCGGCCTCACGTCCGCCAAGGCCGATGGCCAGGGCGTCGGCGGCGTCGCTGGCGTGAACGCCGAGGGCGGCGGCGGCGGTGCGGTCCACCGTGGCCGTGATGGTCGGCTGACCGGAGACCTGCTCGACCTTCACGTCGGCCGCGCCCCGCACGCCGCGCAGCGTCTTGGCGATCTTCTGGGCGGTCTGATCCATGACGGCGAAGTCGTCGCCATAGACGCTGACGGCCACGTCCGAACGGACTCCCGCGATCAACTCGTTGAACCGCATCTGGATGGGCTGGGTGAACTCGTAGGCGTTGCCCAGGTGCTGGCCCAGCGCGCTCTCCATGCGCTCGACCAGCTCGGCCTTGGGCAGGCGCGGATCGGGCCAGTCCTTGCGTGGCTTGAGGATGACGAAGGTGTCCGAGGCGCTGGGCGGCATCGGGTCCGAGGCGATCTCGGCGGTGCCCGTGCGGGTGAACACCAGGGCGACCTCCGGCATGGCCGCCAGGGTCTTCTCGACCCGGAACTGCATGGCCTGGCTCTGCTCCAGCGAGATCGACGGCACGCGCGAGGCCTGAACCATCAGGTCGCCTTCGTCGAGCGTGGGAATGAACTCGCGGCCTAGGCTCAGAAAGGCGACGACGCCGATCAGAAGCGCCACGCCCGCGCCCGCCGCCACCGCGACGGGCCGAGCGACAAGGCGGCGCAACGCAGGTTCGAACCGTGCGCGGGCGGCTGTCATGAGGCGGGTCTCGCTATGCCCCTTCGGGTCGCCGATCAGCAAGGCCGCCATCGCCGGCACGAAAGTCAGGGATAGCAGGAAGGCTCCGGCCAGGGCGAACATCACCGTCGCGGCCATGGGGCCGAACATCTTGCCCTCGACCCCCTCGAAGGCCAGCAACGGGGCGTAGACCATCAGGATGATGGCCTGGCCGAAGGCGGCGGGCCGCGCCATCTCGCGAGCCGAGGACGCGGCTATCTCGATCCGCTCGCGGGCGTCCAGAGACCGCCCCAGTTCGCTCCGCCGGAGCGTCAGGCGGCCCAAGGTGTTCTCGATCACCACCACCGCGCCATCGACGATCAGGCCGAAGTCCAAGGCTCCCAGGCTCATCAAGTTTCCGCTGATCCCGAACCGCCGCATGGCGATGGCTGCGAACAGGAACGACAGCGGGATGATCAGGGCGGTGATGATCGCCGCCCGGATGTCGCCCAGGGCCACGAACAGCACGGCGATGACCAGCAGCGCGCCGAAGGCCAGGTTGTGCTCGACCGTGCGGATGGTGGCGTCTACCAGGTCGGTGCGGTCCAGCACCGGCTTGACGACCACGCCCGCTGGGAGGCTGGCGTGGATGTCCTTCAGGCGCTCGCCCACCCGCGCGGCGACGGTGCGGCTGTTCTCGCCGGCCAACATCAAGGCCGTGCCGATGACGACCTCGCGGCCCGCCTCGCTGGCCGAACCCAGGCGCGGGGCCTGGCCGACGACGACGGTGGCGACGTCGGAGACGCGGACCACCGCCGAGCCGCGCCGCCCGACGGGGGTCTCGGCCAGTTCGCCCAGGGTCTTCACTCGGGCATCGGCGCGAACGATATAGGCCTCGCCGCCGCGTTGGACGTAGCCCGCGCCTTCGACGCGGTTGGCGTGCTCCAAGGCGTCGATCAGTTGGGGCAGGCTGATGCCCAAGGCCGACAGCTTGGCCGGATCGGGTTGGACGACATACTGCTTCACGTAGCCGCCAAGCACATCGACGCCGGCCACGCCCTTCAGCGTCTTCAGCTGCGGTGCGACGATCCAGTCCTGCACCGTGCGCAGATAGGTGGCCTTCTCGATGTCGGAGGTCAGGCGGTCGCCCTCCGGGGTGACATAGACCGCGCCAGGGCGCGCCGCTGGACCCGACAGTTCGACCGTCCAGATATAGACCTCGCCGAGCCCCGTGACCGGCGGCCCCATGCTGGGCTCCAGTCCGTCAGGCAGGGTGGCGCGGGCGGCCTGGAGGCGCTCGTTGATCAGGTTGCGCGCGAAATAGAGGTCGGTGGCGTCGGTGAAGACGGCGGTGATCTGCGAGAAGCCGTGACGCGACAGCGAGCGGGTCTCGACGTGGCCAGGGATGCCGGCCAGCGCGGTCTCGACCGGGAAGGTGACCTGGCGCTCGACCTCCTCCGGGCCGAGGGCGGGCGCGATGGTGTTGATCTGCACCTGACGGTTGGTGATGTCCGGAACAGCGTCGATGGGCAGACCGGAGAGTTGCGCGCCGCCATAGGCCAGCAAGGCCGCGGCCAGCAGGGCCACGATCCAGCGGAAGCGGACGGAGAGGTCGATCAGGCGGGCGAGCATGGTCAGTCCTCGTGTCCCGCTTCGCCCTTGCCGAGTTCGGCCTTGAGCAGGAAAGCGCCTTTGCCGGCGATGCGCTCGGCGCCGGTCAGGCCGCGCAGGATCTCGGTGGAACCGGCGGCGACGCGGCCGGGGGTCACGGGCTTGGCGCGGAAGCCGCCGGCCTCGACCACGAAGACGACCGGGCGGCCCTCGACCGTCTGGATGGCCTCGCTGGGCACGATGATCGCGCCGCCTCCCTCCGAACTAGCGCTTGCCCCCATCATCACCCGCGCGGAAACGACCGACCCGGCGGGTGCGGTCCTGCTCGACGGCGTCGCCCGGACGGTGGCGGTGTTGCCCCCGGACGCACCGGGAGCCACGGCGCTGATGGTCGCCGGGGCTTCCTGGCCGTCAGGGGTCTGGACGTGGATCATCTGGCCGAGCCGGATAGAGCGGGCGGCGGCGGCGGGGGCGTCGAAGACGTATTCGGCACGGCTCTGGTCGGCGACCTCGGCGACAAGCGCGCCCTGGGTGAGGAAGCCGCCGACCTGGGCCTCGATCCGCGTCACGACCCCGGCGATGGGGCTGCGCAGGACAGTGACGCCGTCGGCTCCCGGCTGGCCCATGGCGCGAACCTGGGCCTGGGCGGCGCGATAGTCGGCCCGCGCCTTGTCGGCGGCGGCTTGGCTGGCTTCCCAATCCTGGCGGGCGACGACACCGGCGTCGAACAGGCGGTGATCGCGGCTGGCGGCGGCCTGGGCGGCCCTTACCCCGGCTCCGGCGGCGTCGAGGCTCGCGCGGCCAGAGGCGGCGTCGGCGCTGCGCAAGGTGGCGATGGGCGATCCGGCGGCGACGTTGGAGCCGGCCGAGACGTGAACCCGCTCCACCGTGCCCGACACCGGCGCGCCCAGGGCGGCCAGGGCGTTGGCGGCCAGGGTCACGCGCCCGGGCAACAGGATATCCGCGCCGCCGCCGCGTCCTGGCGTGACAACGGAGACCCCGGCCGCGGCCGCGTCGGCGAGCTTCAGCGGCACCAGGTCCGTTGCGCCGTGCTCCTCGTGCTCCGCGCCCTCCTCTTCATGGGCGGGCGCGGCCGAACGGCTCTCGACGAATTGGGAGGCGCCGTAGCCGAGGCCGGCGGCGGCGATAAGGGCGACCGCCGAGGCGATGACGGAGCGACGAGCGATCACGGTTGATCTCCGAAGGGAATAGCGCCCTGGGTGCGGGCGAGGTCGGCGAGCGCCTTGACGCGCGCCAGCTTGGTGTCGATGACCCGGCCGCGCGCGGCGATCAGGTCGCGGCGGGCGGCGAGCAGTTCGGATAGCGGAAGGCGGCCGGCGTCGTAGCCGATGCGGTCCAGGCGATAGGCCTCGGACGCCGCGTTCTCCGCCTGCCGGGAGGCTTCCAAAGTCTGACCCGCGGCGGCGACCTGGGCGGTCGAGGCGCGGCGGTCGCCATCCTGCTCAGCCTGCGCCACGGCCAGCCGAGCCTGGGCGGCCTGCGCGTTGGCGGTGGCGGCCGCGACCGCCCCTCGGTTGCGGTCGAACAACGGCAACGGGGCGGAGATGCCGAAGACGGCCGCCGTGGAATCGTCGCCCTGGAACTGGCGGACCCCGAAGCTGACGGCCAGGTCGGGAACGCGACGGGCGCGCTCCATGGCGATACGACGCTCGGCGGCGTCCCGCTCGGCGCGGGCGGCCGCGATGGCCGGGCTGAAAGCCGCCCCCGTTGGCGGTGTCGCTGGTGCGGCGTCCAGCAGACCGCCGGTGACGGCGGTGTAGGTCTCGGGGGAGCCGGTCAGCGCGCTCAGGCGGGCCAGGGTCGTCTCGGCTTCAGCCTGGGCGGTGGCCAGATCGGCGCGCGCCGTGGCCAGCCCGGCGTCGGCCTGGACGGCCCGAACCTGGGCCTCCTTTCCATTGTCCACGAGGAGGCGGGCGGCCCTGGCATCGGCCTGGGCCAGATCAACGCTGTCCCTGGCGATGGCGAGGCGTTGCTGAGCCGCCTCGGCGTTGGCGTAGGCGAGCGCCAGATCACGAGCAAAATCGACCTGCCCCAAGGCGGCGCGCGCCTGGGCGACGGCGAGATCAGCCTGAGCCGCCGAGATCCGCGCCGCGCGCTTGCCACCCAGTTCCAGCGGCTGCTCGATCGACAGGGTGGTCTCGGCGCTGTCGAAGTCCTTGTAGGGACCGGACCCGGCGGCGTTCTCGACCATCAGGCCAAGGGTCGGGTTGGGGCGAGCGGCGGCCTGCGCGGCCTGGCCCTCGGCCACCCGCGTCTCGGCGGCCCCTAGCGCCAGGCGCGGCGCGGAGGCCTGGGTCTGTTTCAACAGGGCGTGGAACGTCGGTGCTGTCTGAGCCGCGACGGACGCGCAAAACAGGCTGGAAGCGACGCAGGCCAAGGCCGCGCGCAGCGACCATCGGTTCGATGACATGAGGATTCCTCGCGAAGGATGGACGACAGCGCGCGAAATGCGCGCAGGCCGTCAGGCGCGAGGCGGTCGGTCGGGGCCGGAAATGGTTCGCGAGGCGAGCGCGTGGGCAGATGTCATCGCGTGCTGGGGGGCGACGGGAGCCAGGGCAGGAACCGTCGCGACCGGTGCGTCGAGCATGGCCCCGCCGTGGTGGCAGTGGCCGCTCACGCAGCAGGCCGCCTCACAAGGCGCGCCGTGATCCTGAGGAGCGCCCTGGACGGCCTGGACGATGACCGCGCCCGTCTCGACACTGACGATGGCGGCGTCATTCGCGCACAGGCAAGTCGCCATGCTGACCGTGGGGGCGACGACGAGCAGCGCGAGGACGCAGGCGGCCATAAGGCCACCCAGGTTCCGCCACCATGTCATCGTTCGACGCATGGTCGTTCTATAGCTTCGGGCGGCGAACTTGAGAACGCGTTACATGATCACACCGCGGGAAGGGGCTGGGCCCCCGCGGCGCGGTCTCGGCTGAACGTCCGGATGCCGGAGCGGCCTCAGAGTCCGCTCCTGGCGCCGAGGAGCCCAACGAGCTTGCGCAAACGTCGCATGAGCCGCACTTTCCGCCATGCCTGCCTTCCCAACCCCTCCACGCAAGATCGCCATCGTCGGCTATCGCGGCGCGCAATCGCTCGATCTCAACGGACCTTTCGAGGTCTTCGCCATGGCCAACCGGTTCGGCGATGTCACCGCTTACGAGCCGATCCTAGCCTCGCCTCACGGCGGCGAGATCGTCTGCAATTCCGGACTCAGCATCACCGGTTCGGTAGCCTTCGCCGATCTTCCCGCCGACCTCGACACGATCCTGGTCGCGGGCGGGGACGAGGACGGTCTGCTGGGGATGCGCGACGCTGGCGTGCTCGAATGGCTGACGGACCGGGCACGGTTCACGCGACGCATAGGCAGTGTCTGCTCCGGCGCGTTCGTTCTGGCCGCGGCGGGGATGCTGGACGGTCGGCGCGCGACGACCCACTGGGAAGTCTGCGACGAGATGCGCGCTTTTCGACCGGCCGTTAGGCTGGAGCCGGATGCGATCTTCGTGGCCGATCCGCCGTACTACACGTCCGCCGGCGTGACCGCCGGCATCGATCTTTGTCTGTCTTTCGTGGAGGAGGACTGCGGACCCGAGCTGGCGCTGGCGATCGCCCGCAATCTCGTCCTCTTCATGCGCCGGCCAGGCGGGCAGACCCAGTATAGCACCGGCCTCAATGTGCAGGTCGCGGCCACGCCGAAACTGCGCACCCTGATCGCCGAGATCAGCGCCGATCCGAGCGGGGACCGGACACTGCCAAGCCTCGCCGACAAGGCCGGCATGACCGAGCGGACCTTCAGCCGCGTCTTCCACAAGGAGACCGGAACAACGCCGGCGGCGTTCGTGGAAATGGCCCGGGTCAACCGCGCCAAGGCCTTGCTGGAAACCTCCGATTGGCCGCTGGCGCGTGTGGCGGATCGCTCGGGCTTTGGCAGCCTCGACGCCCTGCACCGGGCCTTTCACAAGCGGGTCGGCGCGACCCCGGGCGACTATCGCGCCAGGTTCGGCCGCCATCAGCGTCAGTAGGGCGCGGACGGGATTTGGGGCTCGCTCGAAAGGTCGGCGCCATGATCAACCGTGCGGGGAGGGGGCGGGCTGTTCGTCCAGCGTGCGAAGGAATGCGACGATCTGCCGACGTTCATCGGCGCTGAGCCGGAGCGGTTTGATCTCCGACGCGCCGTCGGGCGCGCGCGGCGCGCGGCTATAGTGGTCGACAACCTGCTCCAGGGAGGAGAACTGCCCGGCATGCATGTAGGGCGCGCGCTGTCCCACCCCGCGCAACGAAGGGACCTTGTAGGCTCGAACCTGGCCGGGATTGTCGATGACCGCGAACTCCAGTTCCTCGCAACCCGCGGGGGCGTCGCTGTAGACGCCCTTGCAGTTGAAGGGATCGGCGACCGCCGCGCGCACGCCGGCGGCGCGCCCCAGATCGCGAGGCAGATCCGGATGGGCCGGGACGCCGGTGTTGGCGAAGCCGTGGTTGGAGAGCAGGGGACCGTTGTGGCAGTTCGCGCATTGGCCCTTTCCGATGAAGAGCCGCAGGCCGGCCAACTCGTCGGGTGACAGCCGCGCATGCGGATCGGGCGCGCCGAAGACACCGGCCAGATAGGCGTCGAACCGGCTGGGGCGAATCTTCAAGGTCCTCTCATAGGCGGCGACGGCCTTGCCAAAATTGGCGTAGACGCGGTTGATCAGGATCTGGTCGGCGTCCGACATTCCCTCCCAGGCCGCCTTGGCCGCTGGATCGCCGCCCGGAGCGGCCCGGAGAGGAAATCGGTTGCGATCCGCCAAGTCCGGCAGCGGCCCAAAGAGGCGCTCGTAGGCGTCGGAATAGCGCGCGGCGAGAACCCGCGCGACCTCGGTGCGGGAAAAGCCATGCTCAGCCGGGTTCTCCACCGGCCCCAGGGCCTGGGCCCACAGGCTGTCGGCGCGCCCATCCCAGAATTGCCAGGGCGAATAGACGGCCGGAGCGATCGGCATGGTGCGGCGGTTTCCCGTTCCGACGCCATGTCCGGTGGGCAGGGCGTCGGTGAAGGCGTGGCCGGGCTGATGGCAGCTGGCGCACGAGACCTGGCCATTGGCGCTCAGGCCCGTATCGGAAAAGAGCGCACGGCCCAGGTCAGCGGCCTTGGCATTGTCGGCGACCTTGTTCGAGGGATCGGGGGGAGGCGGCTTCAATGCGCCGATCCAGAGGCCCCGCAGCGTCTTGAGGTCCGCCGCGGACCAGGTCGGCTCGGCCGCCGCGACGAGCGCCAGCGCCGTCGCCAGGGTCGCGCCCATCATGATCCAGGGGCGGCTCACAGGACCATATTGAAGGTGATGCGGTCCGTCCGCCCATCCGGCGCCTTGATCGACAGATTCAGCACCCACCAACCCGTCATCGAGAACTTCATGCCGCTGATCAGGTAGTCGCCGGGCGTGGCGGCGGACGCGGCGCGCGGCGCGGTCGGCAGGCCGTGGTGATGCTCGGGCATGCCGCCGTCGATGGCGATGACCGCGCCGCTGACGGGAAGGCCGGCCTGATCGGTCAGGTGAACCGTCCACGGATGCACGCGCGACAACGGGATCGGCGCGACCTGGCTTTGGATCCGAACGCGGAAGACGCCCCGGTCACTGGGGCGATCCAACGATATGTTCAGATCCCTGGGTTTCGCCGCCGCCACACCACCCGCGAGCACGACGGCCAGCAGAGCCACGCCTCCAAGGACGCGATAGGCGAGAGATCGACGGTTTATGCGAGCGAATTGGGGCATCTGGGTCTCCCGACATCGAGTGTGGGATGCAGCGGATCACGGAGCGTTCCTGTCCTAAATGACAAGACTGTCGCGATTTTCGCCAAACAGCAGGCCCTTGGCTTGGTCGGAAATGGCGTGGCGGAAAATGCGGCTCATCTGACATTTAAGCCAAGCGGGGCGCGGGCTAGGGTGATGGCGTCCACAACCGAACAAGGAGTATTCAAGATGCCTGCCCAATGCCCCTGCGAGCCCTGCGGCTGCGAAAATTGCGCCTGCGGATGCGGTTCCAACTGCAAGTGCGGCGAAAGCTGCGCCTGCGGTGCGCCCGCGACCGCTGACCAGTCCGCCTAGCCGAAGCGCGAGGTTCGAAGTTCCCGAGCTTCGAACCTCCGTCCCGGGGCTCATTCGCGGGCTCCGCCGCTTTCGGCAAAGGTCGAGGGAGCGCTCATGGAATATCTCTTCGGAGCAGGCCTGGCCCTGGGCGCGGGCGTCTTCGCCACCGTTGTCGGTTTCGATCGCGGTCGGGCGTTCTATCCGGTCGTCCTGATGGTGATCGCGTCTTACTACGACCTCTTCGCCGTGATGGGCGGCGCTCAGGCGCTTCCCGCCGAGACCGCGATCCTGGCCGTGTTCGTCGCCCTGGCCGTGGTCGGTTTCAAGTCGAACCTGTGGCTGGTCGTGGCCGCGCTGCTGGGCCACGGGATGTTCGATCTCGTGCATCCCACGCTCGTCGAAAATCCGGGCGCGCCGGCTTGGTGGCCGATGTTCTGTCTCGCCTACGACGTCGCGGCCGGCGGCTATCTCGCCGCGCGGCTGCTATCGCCGTCGCTGTCGCGTCTGGAGGCTCGTCCCTAGCCGGAACGGATGTGTCCGCGTCGATGCGGAGCATGATTGAGATGGCCGAATTCGCGACGGAAATGACATTTCCGCCATTTGTCGCCAGCCTATGGTTCGCGCCTCATAGTCCCCCGGAGTCTTCGATGCGCAAACCTGTCCTCTCCGTCGCCTTCGCGGCCCTTCTTGCTTCAGCCTCCTCCGGCATGCCCACAGCGCCCGCCGCGGCCGCCCCGCTCGCCGTCCAGGCCGATGCGGTTCGATCCGTGATCGTGTTGCCCGCGCCCAAGGCCGGGCGGACACGGCCCCTGGTAGCCGTGATCGCGGACTCGGCCGGGGCGGAGACCACTGACTTCCTGATCCCCTACGGCGTCTTGAAGGACTCCGGCGTCGCCGATGTGGTGGGCCTCTCCACCGCCGATGGGCCGCTGCAGTTGAAGATGGCCGTGAAGATTCAACCCGATCAGACGACGGCGCGGTTCGACGTCGCGCAGCCGGCGGGCGCCGACATTGTCATCGTGCCCGCTCAACTTCATCCCAAGAGCCCGGCGCTGGTCGACTGGATCCGAAAACAGGCCGCCCAGGGCGCGGTCATCGTCTCGATCTGCGAGGGCGCCCGGGTCGTGGCGGCGGCGGGCCTCCTCGACGGCAAGCGGGCGACGACCCACTTCGCCGCGCTTGAACAGCTCGAAAAGGCCTATCCAAAGACCACCTGGGTGCGCGACCGCCGCTGGGTGCAGGACGGCCGCGTCATCAGCACCACCGGCGTCTCGGCGTCCATCCCCGCTTCGTTGGCCTTGATCGAGGCGATCGCTGGCCGCCAGGCGGCCGAGGCGACGGCGGCGCGACTGGGAGCCGGTGACTGGAGCCCGCGCCATCGCACCGCCGAGTTCAAGGTCGAGCGATCCGACTATTTCGTGGGCGTGGCCAATCTCGCCGCCGTCTGGAAACACGAAACGGTCGAAGCTCCGCTCCAGGCCGGCGTCGACGAGATCGCGCTGGCGCTCCAGGCTGATGCATGGCGTCGCGGCCTGCGCACGAAGGTCGTCGTCGCCGGCTCTGGCCCGGTCCGGTCTCGCCACGGCCTGACGATCCTGCCGGACGCGCCGCACAAGGCCGATGCCATCGTGCTCACAACCCCCGCCGGCGGCTCCGCCGCGGTGTTGGATTGGACCTTGGCCGAAATGACCCACCGTTATGGCCCCGAAACGGCGCGCTTGGCTTGGCTGGGGATGGAGTACGGCCGCGAGGACGGCGCGCGGCACTAGAGATCGCCAAATGACGGCGCGAACGGAAAGTCAGCTTTCCGCTCCGACCCAAACGTCCGCTCCTGGCGCTAAGTGGCGGCCCCCTGAAGGAAGCTTTATGGCCTTCACGCCTTTTCCAGCAGCGCATCGCTTCAGGCCGGGTGCGCCTCGCGCTCTGTTTTATGAAGTGTGCTGAGCAGGCCGGCCGCCAGGGTCAGGAGGGCGCCAATGGCTAGCCCGATGCGCGGGGCGGCGTCGAGCGTGAGCCGGCTGAACAGCAGCGTCATGACGACAACCCCCGCTGTCTGGCCGGTCAGACGCGCCATGGATTGCAGACCACCCGCCGCACCGCTGCGCTCCATCGGCGCCGAAAGGAACATGTTGCGGTTGTTGGTTACCTGGAAAAGTCCAAAGCCGAGCCCGCAGAGCATGACGATGGGCACGATCGTGACAGGCGCCTCGGCCAGCGGCCAGGCGGACGCCGCGAGGAGGCCGGCGGATAGCAAGGCGCAGCCGGTGGCGCACAGCAGAGCCGTCGTGGAGGGCTTTGCCATGCGCCCGGCCAGCGTCGCGGACACAGCGGCCATCAGCGGCCACGGCGTGATGTAGAGGCCAGCATCCAGGGGGCTGAGACCAAGGCCGTGCTGGAGGTAGAAGGGAAGGGCGATGAGCCCCGCGCCCTGGCCGATGAAGCAGCAGGCCGACGCGATGACGGATCGGCGGAACGATGGCGCGCGAAGGAGATCGAGCGGCAGGAGCGGAGCGGCGTGGGACGCTTCGCGCCGGATCAGCGTCGTCAGGCCCAGTACGCCCCCGGCGAAAGCGACCACGGCTATGGCCGGCGCCTTCACGATCATTTCCGCGCCGACGATCAGCAGGCCGAACGCGCTCATGCTCAGGGCCAGGCTCACCCGCTCCAGGCGACGCGCCGAGCCGGGCGCGAGCGGGAGGGCGTTGGCCGCTGCAAGCACCAAGAAACCCAGCGGCAGATTGATGGCGAAGAGCCAGGGCCAACTCGCCAGGGACAGGACGAGCGCGCCGACCGTCGGACCCGCCGCGGATGTCAGGGCGACCACCAAGGCGTTCCAGCCGATCGCCACGCCCAGCCTGTGCGCTGGGACGACGGTCCGCAGCAGCGCCACGCCGAGCGACATGACCGCCGCGGCGCCCAGGCCTTGGGCCAGGCGGGCCACCACCAACCACGCCAGGTTCGGCGCGATCGCGCAGAGGCCGGAAGCCACGGTGAACAGCGCCACGCCGCCGATGAAAACCCGGCGGTGGCCCAGGCTTTCGCCGAGCGCCGCGCAGGGCAGGAGCGCCATGACGAGGCCAGTCTGGTAGGCCGTGACGACCAACACCGCCGCGGCGGGCGAGACGCGCAGGTCGCGAGCCAGGGTCGGCAGCGCCACGTTGACGATCGAGGCGTCCAGCACCACGAGCATCAGCGCCGTCAACACCGAGGCGATCGCCAGCGTCGAGCGACCGCGCCCTGTCATGGACGGGCGATCCGGAACACGCCGTCCTGATCGGCGTAGCGGGTGATCCGGCCCTCTTGCTTGTCTTCGACCTGCAGGTCGCGCTCGGTGAAGCGGAAGAGCAGGGCGGGGCCGGTCCTGCAGTGCGTGTCGTGGATATCGCTCGGCAGGTAGGTCATGGCCGTTCCAGGCCGAACCAGGGTCGTGTCCCGTTTGACAAGGCGTACCTGTCCGTCCGGATCCGCGGTCCGGCCGTAGCTGCCCATCTCGACGTCGCCGCTTTGGACGCCGTACAGCACCCAACTACGCCCATGGTCATGAGGCTGGCGATAGAGGCCCTCCTGCTCGGTATGAGCCAGGAGCACAAAGCCATGGTCGGGATCGCGATAAAGCTCCTGACTGGCCGGCTTTTCGTTGAGCAGCGCGGCAAGCCAGTCCTCGGTCGGGGCGGCGTGCAGCAGGGCCCGCAGATGGCCCCGGCAATCGGCGATCAGGTCGCTCGAAAGCGGACCCCAGCTGGCCCGGACATCGGCGATAAAAGTTTGAAGCGAGTTCCTGTGCATCGGCTTTCCTCTCGCGCCGAGAGCGGCGTTCGATGAAAGCTAGCGCTGGCCAAGGTGTGGCGGAACGCGCACGAATTTCACTGATTCATTGCGTTTGACGCCATGTCATGGGCGGGTGTTACTGTGCGCGAATGCAGATTCCGGACCTCAACCTTCTGGTGGCGCTGGACGTGCTGCTGGCCGAGGGCAGCGTCACGCGAGCGGCCTCGCGCCTGCGGCTCAGTCCCTCGGCCATGAGCCGCGCCTTGGCGCGCTTGCGCGAGGTGACGGGCGATCCCCTGTTGGTGCGGGCTGGGCGGGAGCTGGTCCCCACGCCCAGGGCGATTGAGCTTCGTGACCGCGTCGCCCAACTTGTCCAGGACGCGCAGGCCGTGCTTCGACCGGTCGAAGCGCTGGACCTCCGGCAGATGCGGCGCGCCTTCACCCTGCGCACCAGCGAAGGCTTCGTGGAAACCTTCGGCCCGGCGCTGATCGGGCGCCTGGCTGTCGAGGCGCCGGGCGTCCAGCTGCGTTTCGTCCAGAAGCCCGACAAGGACAGCAAGCCGCTGCGCGACGGTCTTATCGACCTCGAGACGGGCGTGGTGGAAGGCGATACGGGACCCGAACTTCGCACCCAGGTCCTGTTTCGCGATCGTTACGTCGGGATGGTGCGCCAGGGGCATGAGATAACGACGGGCGCGATGACGCCGGCGCGCTATGCGGCCGCGCCCCATGTGGCCGTATCGCGAGATGCGCTCGCCAAGGGCCTCATCGACGACGCTCTGGCGCGTATCGGCGTCGTCCGCGAAGTGGCCACGGTCGTGGGCGGCTTCGCCACCGCGATCTCACTGGCGAGGTCGGCGGGCTTGGTCGCCACCGTGCCTGAGCGTCATACGCAGGGACTGAGAGACGGTCTCGTCAGCTTTGAACTGCCCATGCCTGTCCCCGAGTTTTCGGTGTCGTTGCTCTGGCACCCACGCATGGACGCCGATCCAGCTCATCGCTGGTTGCGCGGGCGCGTGCGGGAAGTCTGCGCAGATCCGGCTGGCTAGGTCCCTGGGGGGCGAACTCGCTCGTACCTCTAGCGGTCTGGCGCAGGACGGTCATGAAACCGCGATTCACCTCACCCCCTCGGCGGCGCCGTCGAAGCCCGGTGGATCAGGGTGAAGGGCAGGAGTTCGTCGCGGGGCCGCTGTCCGGGTTCCGAATTGCGGGCCCCGCCGTTGATCAGCATCTTGGTCGCCAGGGTCGACATCTCCACCAGCGGCTGGCGGACGGTGGTCAGTTGCGGACGGCTGAGGCGCGAGACAGGGCTGTCATCGAAGCCGGCCACCGACAGGTCGCCGGGGCACGAGAGGTCGGCCTCGGCCGCCGCCGCCAGGGCCCCCAGGGCCATGTCGTCATTGGACGCGAAGATCGCTGTCGGCCGCTCGGGCAGGGCGATCAGGGCGGTCGCGGCCTTGTGCCCGGACTCGAACGTGAAGTCGCCCTCGCGGACCCACGCCTTGTCGACCTTCAGCCCGCGCGCCTTCATGGCTGCGAGGTAGCCTTCGCGGCGGGCCTGGCTGGCGCCGTAGCGCTGGTCGCCGGCCATGAAGCCGATCCGGGTGTGGCCCAGGTCGATCAGGTGCTCGGTCATCTCGCGCGCGGCGGCGACGTCGTCCATGTGCACGCGGGGGCCCGCGCCCTCGGGCTTTTCCGGACCCAGGCGCACATAGGGCGTGCCGGCCTTGTCGAGCAGCTCCAGCACCACCTCGTTGTCGCAGGAGGGCGGAGTCAGGATCACGCCGTCGGGCTTGAGGGCGGCCAGCAGGGCGCCGACCTCCTGGCGCACGCGCGGGCCGTCGTGGTCGATCAACTCCACCAGCAGGTGATAGCCGGCCGCGCGGGTCTCGACGGTCGCGCCCAGCTGGATGCGTTGCAGGTAGTCCGAACCGCGCTCGCTGCGCCAGTGGTCCAGGGTCAGGGAGGCGTCGACGAAGACGGCGATCACGAACGAGCGCGAGCCGGCCAGGCTGCGGGCCGACAGGTTCGGCGCATAGCCCAGGGCTCCGGCCGCCTCGAGCACGCGCTCGCGCATCTGCGGCCGCACGTTGGGCTCGTTGTTCATCACGCGAGAGACGGTCTTGATCGACACGTCGGCCCGCGCCGCAACGTCATAGATCGTCACCGACGCCATGGGCCCGCCCGGTTGCTTCGGTCCTGGTTGCTTGGACTCATCTTCATCCCGCCAACCTAGAGCAACTGCGCGGCATAAGGCGACGCTCCCGATTCAAAAAAGCGCGTTCCCAAGCCGTGACGCCTGCTTTGTCGTCGCTGGCGGCTTGTGTCCCCTGGCGCGGGGGGCCAGTGTCCGAGCCAATCGCGGCGCAGACCGCGTCTTGTCGGGGAGGCGTGATGACGACGGCGGAGGCGGTGGGAATCGACAGGGCAAGACCGACAATTCCCGTGAAGCCCAGCTTCATCGCCGCCTTCACCCTGGCCCAGATCGGGGCCTATGTCAGTTTCATGCCCCTGTTCCAGGTGCTGTTGCCGCTGAAGGCCGAGGCCATCGATTCGGCGAACAAGGCCGTGGTGCTGAGCCAGGTCGCCGTCCTCGGCGCGGTCACCGCCAGCATCGCCAACCTGGTGGCGGGCGCCATCAGCGATCGGACGACGTCGCGTTTCGGTCGCCGGCGTCCCTGGATGGTGATCGGCGCGCTGGGCACGGTGGCCTCGTACTTCCTGATCATGATGGCCAAGAGCACGGTCCACCTGATGGCGGGAATCGTCTGCTTCCAGCTGGCCTTCAACGTGCTGTTCTCGGCCCTGCTGGCGGTGCTGCCCGACCGGGTGCCCGACGACCAGAAGGGCAGGGTGGCGGCCTTTCTCAGCCTGGGCCACCCGATCGGCGCCATGGCCGGGGTGATCCTGGTCGGCGGGCTGCTGGTCGGCGAGGCCTCGCGCTATTTCGCCATCGGTGTGGTGCTTCTGGTGGCCATCGCCCCGTTCGCCCTGGGCCTGAACGACACGCCGCTGCCCGCCGGCGAGCGGCCGCCGTTCAAGTGGCGCGACTTCCTGTCGGGGTTCTGGATCAATCCGCGGGCCCATCCCGACTTCGCCCTGGCCTGGGTCAGCCGCTTCATGGTGCTGGTCGCGATCACCCTGACCCAGTGCTACATGCTGTTCTACCTGCAGGACGCGCTGCACTATTCGGATCTGTTTCCCGGTCGTCGCGCCGAGCAGGGCATGGCGCTGCTGACCACGGTGGCCACCTGCACCAACGTCGCCTGCGGCATGCTGGGCGGGATGCTGTCCGACCGCCTCAAGCGCCGCAAGCTGTTCGCGGCCGGCGCGGCCCTGGTGCTGGCTGGAGCGATGGTCGTCTTCTCGCTGGTGCCCAGCTGGCCGGTGGTGGTGGCCGGCTTCGTGATCTTCGGCTGCGCGGTGGGCTGCTACTACGCCGTCGACATCGCCCTGGTCAGCCAGGTGCTGCCCTCGCAGAAGGACGCGGGCAAGGACCTGGGGGTGATCAACCTGGCCAACACCTTGCCCCAGGCCATGGCGCCGATCCTGGCGATGTGGGTGCTGGGTCCGGCCCACGTCAACTATCACGCCCTCTATCTGGTGGCCGCGGGACTGGCGGCGGCTGGCGGTCTGGCCATCCTTCCGATACGGGGCGTGCGCTAAACCCGTTTCCCCGAGGGACCCGTGCCCGACCTGATCCCCATCGACGATCCGAACGACCCGCGCGTCGCGGCCTACCGGGACATCAAGGAGCGCGACTTGGTCGGCCGCCAGGGGCTGTTCATCGCCGAGGGCGAGACGGTGCTGCGGGCCTTCGTCCGCGACGCGCCCGAACGGGTCCGGTCGCTGCTGATCGACGGCAAGCGCGCCGACAAGCTGGGCGAGGTGTTCGAGGGCCTGCCGCGCGGCGTTCCGGTCTATGTCGTCGGCCAGGCCGTGCTGGACGCGATCGCCGGCTTCCACCTCCATCGCGGCGTGCTGGCCGTGGGCGCCAAGCCCGAGCCGTTGTCCGCCGAGGCGCTGCTGGCCCAGGTCCCGGAAAAGGCGGCGCGGCGCGCGGTGGTGCTGGTGCTGATGGGCATCGCCAATCACGACAATCTGGGCGGCGTCTTCCGCAACGCCGCGGCGTTCGGGGTCGACGGGGTGATCCTGGACGGCGACTGCTGCGACCCCTTCTATCGCAAGGCCATCCGGGTCTCGATCGGCGCGACGCTCAGCGTGCCGACCGCCTGGCTGACGCCGGGCGAGGACGTGGTCGGCCTGCTGGAGCGCCACGGCTTCCAGGGCCTGGCCCTGAGCCCGGCGGCCGGCGAGACCCTGGCGCGGCTCGACCCGCCGGCCCGCGCGGCGGTGCTGCTGGGGGCGGAGGGACCGGGGCTGTCCCAGGCCGTCATGGACCGGGCGCGGACCATCGGCATCCCGATGGCGGGCGGTTTCGACTCGCTGAACGTGGCCACCACCAGCGGGATCGTGCTGCATCACCTGAGGTTCGCGACGCCCTGATCCGCGAGGATTGACACCGGTGACTTGTCGGGACCGGAAGCCCGCCCTAGGGTCCGTTCGCGTCGCTTAGGGAGGTCGCATGTTCAATCGCCGGGGAACCCTGGGCGCCTTGACGGGCGGCCTGCTGACATCGCTGCTGGCGGGCGCCGCTCAAGCCAAGCCGGACCAGCTCGCTCAAGCCGCGAAGGCCCCGATGGATCCGACCGAAGTCCTTCCCCTGTGGCCCGGCGACCCGCCCGGCTCGGCCGGCGTCACGGTCGTCGAGACCGTCGTCGATCGCACCGTCGCCGGCGGTCTGCGCGACCGCGCCACGACCCACACCCGCAAGCCGACCCTGACCGTCTTCCGCCCGGCCCAGGCCAACGGCGCGGCGGTGGTGCTGATGCCCGGCGGCGGTTACGAGCGCGTGGTCAGCGACAAGGAGGGCTTCGAGACCGCCCGCTGGCTGGCCGACCGCGGCTACACCTGTTTCGTCCTGCTCTACCGCCTGCCGGGCGACCACTGGGGCGCGGGTCCCGACGCCCCGCTGCAGGACGCCCAGCGCGCCGTGCGGCTGGTCCGCGCGAAGGCGGCGGCGATGAAGTTCGATCCCGCGCGGGTCTCGATCATGGGTTTCTCGGCCGGGGGACATCTGGCCGCCAGCCTGACCACCCGCTTCGACGCCAAGGTCTATGACCGGGTCGACGCCGCCGACGACTTGTCGGCCCGGCCCGACCTGTCGTGCCTGATGTATCCGGTGGTGACCATGGTCGACGGGCCGGCCCACGGCGGTTCACGCAAGCAACTGCTGGGCCCGTCGCCCACCCCGGAGCAGATCGCCCTCTATTCGCCCGAGCAGAACGTCACCGACCGTGCGCCGCCGGTGTTCCTGGTCCACGCCGCCGACGACAAGACCGTGCCGGTGGCCAACAGCCTGATGATGTTCACGGCCCTGAAGGCCAAGGCGATCCCGACCGAGATGCACATCTTCGAGGAGGGCGGCCACGGTTTCGGCCTGCGCGGGATCGTCGACAAGCCGGTCGCCGCCTGGCCCTCCCTGTTCGAGACGTTCGCCAAGCGGCACGGGGTCTAGGGGCTATCGACCTCCAATCGCCGTGCGTGGCCCTCGTCCTTCGACAAGCTCAGGATGAGGACCATTGCAGGCCCGGGCATTCGAAAACCTCATCCTGAGCTTGTCGAAGGACGGGGTTTTCGTATCCCGAAGCGGAGCATCCACCCTCGCTAGGGCGCGCAGCCCTCGCCCTTGGCCGCCCACCGCTTGCGCTCCTCCTCCAGCGCCCGCTGCCAGCGCGTCCGAAGGACGCCGGGCCGCTGGCCGTGGCGCTCGTCGAGGAACTCGGCGCCCTCGATCCGGTCGGTGCGGAAGTTGCGGAAGTCGTTGCGCAGCTCGCACCAGGCGATCAGCATCCGGACGGTCTCGCGATAGCCGACCGTCACCGGCCAGACGACGCGCTGGCTGACCGCGCCCTTCTCGTCGCGATAGTCCAGGCGGATCTTGCGGCCGGCGTGGATCCAGGCCCGGGTCTGGGCGATGTCGATCCCGTCCGGCAGCTGGTTCCAGGCCGGCGAGGCGCCGGTGGCTGGGGTCAGCACATAGGGGCGCAGCTGTTCGGGGACGGCGGCGGCGATCTTGGCGATCAGGTCGTTGGCGGCGGTGGCCAGAACCGGGTCGCCGCGTCCGGCGACCCACTGGGCCCCCAGCACGGCGGCCTCGATCTCGTCGGGTGTCAGCATCAGGGGCGGCATGTCGTATCCGGCCTCCAGCACGTAGCCGACGCCCGCCTCGCCGCGGATGGGCGCCCTCTGGCCGATCAAGGCGGCGATGTCGCGATAAACGCTGCGTTTGGAGGTCTCCAGTTCGCACGCCATGGCGTCGGCCGTGACTGGCTGCCGGTTGCGGCGAAGGATCTGGATGATCTGGAAAAGGCGTTCGGCGCGTCTCATGGGATCACTCTGCGCGGTCGATGCTGACAGCATGCTGGCAGCAGGATGGCGGTAGCGTCCGATTGTCGCAATACGGGTTCTGGGACGGACACCGGAAGGCGGCTCAGCAGGGAGAGACCATCATGATCACGCTCTACGCCGCCGGACCCGCCTATGGCCTCCCCGAGGGCAGCCCCTATGTCACCAAGACCGAGATCCATCTGAAGATGGCGGGCCTCTGGTACGAGAAGGTCCCGGCCCATCCGGAGACCTCGCCCAAGGGCCAACTGCCGTGGATCGACGACGACGGGATCAAGGTCGCCGACTCCACCTTCATCCGCGCCTATATCGAGCGCAGCTACGGCGTCGATCTGGACGCCGGCCTCAGCAAGGCCCAGCGCGGCCAGGCCTGGGCGATCGAGCGGATGGTCGAGAACCATCTGGGCTGGGCCAGCTGCCATTTCCGGTTCTTCGACGACGACAACTTCGCCAAGGGCCCGGCCCGCTGGTTCGACGGCTTGCCGGGCGAGGCGCGGGCCGACGCCATCGACGGCCTGCTGGGCGCGGTCCAGACCAACCTCAAGGCCGTCGGCCTCGGCCGCCATTCGCCCGACGAGATCGTCGAATTGGGCGCCTGGTCGCTGACGGCCCTGTCGGAGATGCTGGGGAGCACCTCGTTCATGATGGGCCACCGGCCCACCAGCGTCGACGCCATCGTCTTCGCCATGCTGGCCCAGATCCTGACGCCGTTCTTCGACTCCCCGCTGCGCCGCCGGGCCGAAAGCCTGCCCAATCTTGTGGCCTACGCCGAGCGGATGATGGCCGGCTACTATCCCGACTTCGCGCCCCAGGCCCTCGACGCCATGTGCCGCGCGGCGTGACCCTCAGATGAGGCCGCGCGTCCTGGTGGTCGCCGGGACGCGCGGCTTTCGGGCGTTCAGGACTTCCGTTTCTGCGCGTCGTTCGCCTGGAAGTCCGCCTTGCGGTCCGGGTCGTGGGCGTGGTGGACGTCGGACTCGCCGCCGCCGCCCGAGATCTTGCTGTGGCGGCTGTAGCGATCGGGATCGTCCGGATCCTTGACCGTGGGGTCGGGACGCGGCCGCTTGGCGTTCTCATGGCTGGCGCCGGGGCCTCCCCAGCGGTCGGCGGCGGGGTTCTTGTCGGGCATGTCAGCGGTCCTGCACGTTGCCGGAGCGGGAGGTGTTCTGGCGCAGGTTGCCGTGGCGGCCCTGCTCCTTGAGATTCACATCGGCGTTGCCGGGATCGGGCGACTGCAGGTCGTCCTGGCCGGACTGGCCCTCGATCTCCGGCTTCTGGCCCTTGAAGGCGCGTTGTTCCGGCGGAATGGGCGGGGCTTTGGACATTGGTTTCCTCCATGTCTGCCCCGTTCAAACCGATCGGCGGGACGGGCGTTCCTAGCGCGCAGCTTCCCGGCCGCCCGCCAAGCGGAACCGGAACGGTCGCGCCGCGCTCCTTCAGCTTCGGGGCTTTCGAAGCTTTGGGAGGACAAGTTCATGACCCATTCCAAGATGTCGGCGCTCGTCGCCGCCTCGATCTGCGCCGCGTCCCTGGGCGCCTGCTCGGCGATGGGCGGCGGCGAGACCGGCTATTCGCCGCGCCTGGAGTCCAAGGCGTCCGACGAGAAGGCCTTCGCCACCACCTTCGCCGCGTGCCGCGACCAGGTTCGGGCCGGCAAGACCGACAAGTTCGACGTCTCCTCGTCCAGCGCCACGGCGCGCAACCTCGATCCGGGCGCCACGGGCCTGGTTCTCAAGGTCCCCTACGACAAGGCCAAGGGCGGATCGCGCGCCGCGCGCACAGCCCAGGACGAGGCCCACAAGGCGGCCATGAATCGCTGCCTGGACGCCAACGGCTATCGCGTCGCGGCCTGGGACGCGGCGTCGCGCTGACCTGACGCCTCCGGACCGAAGTTCAGACGATTTCGGTCCGGGATCGGCCAGGAGGCATCGTTGGAATCGGCATTCCAATGCTATCTAGAGGCGTGATCGGGATAGGATGCCGCCTTGTCGGATACAGCCGCGCCTCAAGCGTCCGCCGCCGCGGATCGCGCCAGTCAGACCCTGCACCGAGCCCTGGACATTCTCGAGGCCGTCGCCGAGGGCGCCCATAGCCTCAAGGCGTTCGAGGAACGGGTCGGGCTGACCCGCAGCACCACCCATCGCCTGGCCTCGGCCCTTGTCGATCGCGGCCTGCTGTCGGCGGTTGGGCGCGACTACCGGCTGGGCGGCCGGCTGGTGCAGCTGGGTCATCAAGCGAGCGAGCGCCTGGGCCTGGGCGACGTGGCGCGGCCGGTGCTGGCGGCGCTGTCGGCCGAGACCCAGGATGCGACCAATCTGGGAACCGCGGCCGGCGACGATGTGCTCTATGTCGCCCAGGCCCCCGGGCGGCGGCGCCTGGAGATCCGCCACCGGGTCGGCGACCGCAACCGCATCCGCGACACCGCCCTGGGCCGCGCCCTGCTGATCGACACGCCGCCGGCGCGGTGGGCTGCGCTGTTTTCCGACGATCCGAACGCGCCCGAGGCGGCCGCCTTCCGGCGCGACATGGAGGCGGCCCGGCGGCGGGGCCACGCCCTGCACCTGGAGGACGGCGGCGACAGCATCCGCTGCATCGCCGCTCCGATCCGCGACGCCAGCGGCGCGATCGTCGCCGCCATCAGCCTGTCCAGCGTCCCGCAATACATGGACGAGGCGCGGATGGCCGAGCTGGCGCCCCAGGTGGTCGAGGCCGCCCTGGAGATCGGCATGGCCCTGGGCTTCAACCCCGCCAGGCTGAGCCTGGAGGCCGGGGGTTAGGCCCCCAGCCGGTTGCCGTAGCCGATGATCACCGTGGCCCCGACCAGCAGGGCGACGCCGGTCCAGACCATGGCCTTGACCCCGGGGCGGGCGTCCTTCCATTCGCGGAAGGCGAAGCCCCACAGCGTGCCGAAGATGATGATCGAGGCCATGTGCAGGGTCCAGCTGGAAAAGCCGAACCGGCCCATCTGGCTTTCGCCCATCGTGTAGAAGAAGAACTGGAAGTACCAGGCGGTGCCGGCCACCGCGCACAGCAGATAGTTGGCCGCCAACGGCGAGCGCTTCAGCGCCGCGGTCTCCGGCTTGTCCGCCGCCTCGGCCGGGCTGACCGCGCCCAGCCACTGGCCGGCGCTGCGGTTCTTGACGATCAGCCAGGCGCACCACAGGCCGTTGGTGATCAGGCCGCCGAACATCACCAGGCACAGGGTCGGCAGGCCAGTCCACAGCGGGCCGGTGCCGGCGGCGGCCGACAGCGCTTTGATCGGCTCGCCGGCCGACAGCCCGAAGGCGAAACAGGCCGACATGATCCCGGAGAACACCGCCACGGCGACGCCCTTCCTGAAGTCGAACTCGGCGACCGCGGCCTTCTTCTGCTCGGCCGACAGATCGGCGTCCTTCTTGGCCCCCGCCCAGGCGACGACCACGATGCCCGCCAGGGTGACCAGCAGGCCGGCCAGGATGATCCGCCCCGACAGCGTGCCCAGCAGGGTCTCGCCGAACTGACCCCGGAAGATCGGCGGGATCAGGGTGCCGAACACCGTGCACAGGCCCAGCACCACGGCCATGCCCAGCGACAGGCCCAGATAGCGCATGGTCAGGCCGTAGGTCAGTCCGCCGAAGCCCCAGAGCACGCCGAACAGGATGCACAGGCCCGCGACCTTGGGTGGGACCTGGGCCATCACGCCCAGCAGGTCGTTGGTCTGCAGGCCGGCGAACAGCCAGGGGGCCAGCAGCCACGAGAACAGACCGCCGGTCAGCCAGAAGATCTCCCACGACCAGCGGCGCACGCCGCGATAGGGCACGTAGAAGCTGGCGGACGACAGGCCGCCCAGCCAGTGGAAGAGCACGCCGAGCAGCGGGTTGGGTGTCATGGCGTCGTCCCCTCCGGTGAGATCTTAAGTCTCACATTCTGAAATAGTATCTTATAGTTTGAATATTGAGCGTCAAGCTAAGGTGAAGTCTTGGCGACAACCGGCCTTGCCCAGGCGGGCCGTTGATCGAGTTTGTAGGCGCGTTTGGGCAGGGTGTAGGTGAGGTCGACGATCAGTTCGGCGGCCTCGACCTCGTCCATGCGGTG
>NZ_LMFD01000004.1:0-75137 GCF_001427165.1 Caulobacter sp. Root487D2Y | reverse complement strand
AAGACCAAGGACGGCGAGCACCTTGGCGCGCACCTAGATTACATCTCTCGGAAGGGGGAGCTTGATCTGGAGCAGTCGGACGGCGCGTTCGTCCATGGCCGGGATGGCGTCAAAGAGCTGGCGCTGGATTGGGCGGCGTCGGGCGAAAGCGACAGCCGCCGACGCGCCAACAGCACGATGTCGGTGTCGATCGTGCTGTCGATGCCGGTGGGGACCGATCCCGAGCGCATGAAGGATGCGGTCCGCGCCTTTGCCCGGGCCGAGTTTGGCGAGACCTATCCTTATGTGTTCGCCTTCCACCAGGACGCCAAGGGCGAGCAGCCCCACGTTCATCTCAGCGTTCGATCGCTGGGGGTTGGCGGCGAGCGGCTCAATCCCAAGAAGGCGGATTTGGCCGATTGGCGTGAGCGGTTCGCCAGCGAACTTCGTGGGCGCGGGATCGAAGCGGAGGCAACACCGCGCCGCGCGCGCGGGATCACGCAAAAGCCCGAGCGGACACCGGTGCGTAAGGCGCGCGAGCGCTTCGAGCGGACGGGCCAGAACGAACCCCGGGTTCTGCGGGAGGCGCGGCGGGAAGCCGAGAGCCTAGCGCGCAGCGGAGGAAAGGCTCAGCCTTGGGACGACAGCATGCGCCAACGTCAGGCTCAGGTGCGTTCGTCCTATAGGGCCGCGGCCAAGGTGCTGGAGGCGTCGGTCGATCCGCGTGACCAGGCGCTTGGTCGTTCGGTGGAGGCGTTCGTCAAAGCCATGCCGGCTCCGGTCAGTCGGCGTGTCACGCTGGCCAGGACGCTGGTTGAAGGCGGCAAGCAGATCGAGCCTGCCAAGGCCGTGACTGAAAAGAGCCGAGGCCCAGGCAAGGATCGGTCGCGAGGTCGCTAGGTTTGCACGTGCAAACTTGTTCAGCGGACGCCGGCGGACGAGGTCCTTAGACCTCGTCCTGGATCGTCGCGTTGATCAGATCGGTGATCAGCTTGCGGCGAGCTGGAGGAAGCCGGCGCCAGGCCAACAGCAACGCCATGGCCCG
The DNA here is from genome assembly GCF_001427165.1 of Caulobacter sp. Root487D2Y. Classification (NCBI taxonomy): domain Bacteria; kingdom Pseudomonadati; phylum Pseudomonadota; class Alphaproteobacteria; order Caulobacterales; family Caulobacteraceae; genus Caulobacter; species Caulobacter sp. Root487D2Y. The sequence continues at coordinate 74,113 of NZ_LMFD01000004.1, read as the reverse complement.
CGTGTCCGCCGCCAAGGCCGCTACTACCGGGTCAAGCGCGCCGGCCGGGCCCGCGAGCAACTCGGCGATCTCCGAAAAGAAATACTGGATCGGCACTTGGAAAAAGAGCGCCGCCTCCGCAAGCTTGGAGGCGGAGACCCGGTTGTCTCCGCGCTCATATTTTTGAACTTGCTGGAAGCTGATGCCGATCGCCTCACCGAGCGAGGCCTGGCTCAGGCCACGCGCCTTACGGGCCTGGCGCAGCTGGCGACCAACGCTGACATCGATCGGATGCGGCGGGTTGGAGTTTGCACGTGCAAACTCGTTCAAGGTTGAACCCTTCACACCTACCGTCCCCTCGTTCGTTCCGGCCCAGATTTGGAAGGCGATGGCTGCGCGGTAGGATGCGGCATCCGATCCGTATTGGACTGGTCCGCCGAACGCCCGCCAGGCTCTCGCACCTTGGCGGCCTCAAAGCGCGCGCCGCGCTCGATATGGTCAGCGATCTTTTCCTTGGCGCCGGCGATCAATCGGTCCTGCACAGTTGGGTCGGCATGACGGTCCTTAACGATCGCCGTCACGACCGCGAGCCGGCTTTGAGCCGCGTTGAGTTCAGGGTCCTTGGCCGCTTGGCCGGGGCTTGCGGCGCGAAACCGATCAGCGTCGATGGACCACTTGTTGCGGGGCACTTCTCGCTGCTGAAGTGAAAGTTCGCCTGAGACCTTGTCGCGAACCTCCAAGGTTCGAATGACCCGCTCGACGCCGTCCCGCCGCAGTGTGATCTCCTCGCCGGTCGCGGCGCCGGACTTCTCCAGAGCCGCCGGCAAACCGACGCCCCAAACTTCCACCTGCCGTCCGCTCGCCAGTTCCACCCTAACGAACGGCGTCAGTTCCTGACCAGAGCGATGACGGTATGGCGCCTGGCCACTCTCGAGCAGCTTACCCGTGACGCCCTTATCGTAATCCAGCCGTTCCTGGACGGGCTTTGGCGCGGGGGGCGGTTCGCCGCTGCCGCCGGTCCGGCCGGCTGCATCAGGGTCCTGGGGCGCTCTGTCGCGCGCCGGCGACACCGAATTGGTGTCCCGGGCCGACAGGCGGCTATCAAGCTCTTGGAGGTCCCGTTCGGTTGGCTTGTAGCCACGCACCTCCAAGCCTTCGGCGCGGGCCTGCATCCACACCTCCCGCCGGAAGGCGTCTTCGCCGCGAACGTCGATGGCGGTCCAGCCGCGATGCTCAGCGATGGCGACCAAGTCCTTGATCACCTCGGCGTTCGTCTGGCGCGCCAGGAGCTTGTCGCCTGTGTCGCGGAACGCGGCCTCCTTGCCCGTGGCGTCGGTGAAGAACCGGACCTCGGGCGCAAACTGTGGCTCTTCGGTCAAATAGCGGCGCTTGACAGCGTCGGGGACGTCGCCGCGCTCGACCGAGAAACGGTGAGGTCCGTCATCGTTGGCCGGGGCCGGTTCGGCGGTGGCTTCGGACGGGGGAGGGGAGGGGGCGGCCTTGTCAGGTTCTGGGGTTTCGGCCTTGCTGTTTTGAAGCACGGGCTCGGCGGTCAGGGGGCGCTCGGTCTCGTCTTCACGCCGCAGCCGGGCCTCGGCCAAAGCGATGCCGATGCGCTCGGCCTCGTCGATCGAGCGCTCGTAGGCGATATCCTCTGGCTCGGTGGCGTAGTCGCTGGCCCGCTCGACAGGCAACGGCAAGTCCAGTTCAGCGGACGGCGAGATGGTGTTTTCCATCTCGGGTCCCGCCGCGCTCGTCGCTTCGGCAGGTGCCAGGTTTGGCGGCGGCGTGATCGCGGTCACGGGAGCGTCGGCAGGGGTGTCGATGTTATCGGCCATGGCGGCCTCCTTTGCGCGTTAGCGTTCGATCGCTTCTTCCAAGAGCCCCGAGTTGATGTAGCGGTTGATCCAGTCTTCGGATTCTGCCTCGGTGGCGCCGGCCGGAAGGTCGTCCATGTCGATGGCGTCCAGCTCCAGCGAGATCGCGCCCAGGTCCAGCTCCGCGTCGCCGGCGGCTTCGCTCACGGTCAGGGCGCGCTCGACCACGCGCGCGTGGATCTCATTGACGGTTTGGCTGAGGGCCGCCAAGTCGGCGGTGATGGCGTCCAGGCGATCGTCCGAATTTGCGGGTGGCTGTCCGGCAGGCCCGGCCGACGCCAAGGGCGTGATCGGCGGAGGCGGCAACAGGCGCTTGGTGAAGTCGGCGTTCTTGAAGAAATAGATCTTGGAGGCTCGAATGGGCGCGATGCCACCGCGCATGATGATGAGCGTGTCCTTGCTCATCTGGATCAGCTCCTGGGGAAGCATCAGCGCCCGGCGTTGGTCGCTCTCTGTCGTCGTGCGCTTGCCCTCACCCAGATAGGTCGGCCGCGACTTGGAGCGTCCCTCGAACGTGTAGTAGCCGAGGCGCTCGGAGAGGTCCTGGGCGACCTTCAGTTCCTTGGGCGTGAAGACGACCTCGACGCCGCAGTTGGTCATGATCTCGTCGGCGACGTCGGGACCGTATTCGGCGCGCAGCTGAGAGGGACTTTGGAGGACCGGCAACAGGCGAAGGCCGTAGCCGGCAACGTAGGAGAACCCCTTGGCGATCACGGAGGCGTGCCCGATCCGGGCGAACTCGTCGAGAAGGACCAGGACCTGGATGGGGTGGCGTCCGCCGCCCGGCAACTCGCGCGTGTTGAGGTCCACCAGTTGCTGGAAGAAGAGATTATAGAGGGGAGCGACCCGGGCCATGTTGTCGGGCGTGACACCCAGATAGATCGAGATCGGCTTGGATCGCAGATCACGAAGGTCAAAATCGCTGGCGCTGGTGGCTGCATCGACCCGCGGATTGAGCCACAGGTTCATGCGCGAGGTGATAGTCTGCTTGATGGATGCGAACGTGTTGTCGGACGCGGAGCAAAAGTCGTTGAGCGCGTTGACCGCCCCGGGCGACAGAGCGTCCTTGCCGCCGGCGCGGGCCTCGACCAGGGCGGGGAACTTGACCTTGGGATTGCCGCCGGTGAGCTGCCGGTAGATCTCACCAATCGTGAACGGCAATTGCGGGCTCTCGGCGACATAGGCCCCGACCCCGACAAAGCCTGTCCGGGCGGCCTCCGACCAGAAGGGATCGCCTTTATCCGGCGTAGGAAAGAGCATGGTGGCGAGCTTTTGGAGCTCGTCCAAGGTGTCGATCGCGCTCGTGCGGTCGATGTAGGCCAGCGGGTTATAGCGGGCCGTGCGGCCCTCCGGATCGAGCGGATCGAACATCAGGACCTGCTGACCATGCTTGGCGCGAAAGCCGGCCGTCGCGTCCCAATTCTCCTTCTTGATATCCAGGACGACGACGCTGTCGGTCCAGTTCAGAAGGTTTGGGATCACCACGCCGACACCCTTGCCGGTGCGGGTCGGCGCATAGAGCATCACGTGCTCATTTCCGCCGAAGACCAGGTATCCAGCGCCCTTGCGCCCGAGGATGATCCCTTGCTTGGCGCGCAGGCCCTCGCGCCGGATTTCGCCCTCATTGGCCCAGCGCGCGGAGCCATGCAACGGCCGGCGGATGCGCAAGCCCGCCATCGCCGCGATGATCAAGATGAGCAATCCAGATCCCAAGGCTGAGACCTTGAACCAGAGCTGGACCTGGAGATGGCCGCGATAGACCCAGAGCCAGCCAGGCACGGCCGCGAAATCGACGTTCGCGCCAAGGCGTCCAAGTCCGATCAGGGTCCCCAGCGTGGTGAGCACCGCCCACAGCACCAGCAGCAGGAGCGCCGAGGCGACTAGGATGGCGGCCTTACCGGCCGGCGTGGCGCTTGCGAACCGGGTCATAATAGAGCTCCGTCATTCGGAAACGGCCGTCCACCTTGCGCATCTGGACGACGACATCGACCAGCAGGTGGAGAAGGCCACGGATGTCATCGCGGGAAAGATCGCGGCCGCCTTCGGATTCCTTGACCAACAGGGTCAGCTGTTCGAAAGCCAAGGCAGCGGAGTCGGCGTGGACGGTTGTGATCGAGCCGGGATGACCTGAGTTGACGTTGCGCAGGTAGAAGAAGGCAGTGCCGTCGCGCAGCTCTTGAAGCAGGATCCGGTCGGGCCGCATGCGCAGCGCGCTTTCCAACAAGTGCTTGGGCCCGATCTTGGCCAGGCCCTGTTGGTCCTTGGAGTAGGTCAGGTGGACGACGTTGCGATGGGGAACCGTCAGCTCGCGGGTGTCCTCGATCGTCAAAAGCCGCTCGTGGTCGGGGATCAGCCGAACCAGGCCCTTGCTGAAGGTAGTTTTGCCCGAGCCCGTGGCGCCGCTGATCAGGATGTTTTTTCGGGATCGGACCGCTAGGTCGAAGAAGGCCGGCCATAGGCGTTCGTCGCGCAGGCGAAGCAGCTCTTGTTCGTCATCGCCCAGGGCGTCCGAGGTCAACATGGTCTCCTCGAAGAGACCCGACGCGGTGAAGTCGTCCATGCCGAAGGTCACCGTGGAGGGTTTGCGGATGGTGATCGACACCGTGCCCTCGGGGACGGCCGGCGGCAGCACGATTTGGCAGCGCTCGCCTTGCGGCAGGACCGTCGAGCAGATCGGGGTCTCGGCGTTGACGTCCTGGCGTGAAAAGGCAGCCGCCGCGTTGGACAGGGTGGCCAACCAGGTCGAGGTCAGCTCTGGAACCTCGAACCACGACCACCCCTTTGCGCCCTCGACGCCCACTTCCCCCGGCCGATTGATCACCAGCTCGGTGACGTCGGCGGGCTCGAGAAGACGCTGCAGCGGCTGCATGTAGTGCAGCAGGACCGAGCTGTCGGCGATCATCGCGCCTTCACGCCGTAGACGTCAGAGAAGTCGAAGTCCTGAGCGACCATGATCCCGACGTCCTCGCCCTGGTTCTTGCGCAGGATCGGTGGGATGTTGATCGAACCCTCCAACGCTGTGTTGGCGACCTCGGAGGGCACACGGGCGGTGTTTTGATAGTTGCGGCCGTTACCGGCCGTGGCGGCATAGACGCCGTCGTCGACCAGAGACAGTAACAACGCTGCGCCAAAACGCTCGAAGAAGCGATTGTCGATGTCGCCACCAAAGCCGCTGCGTCCCAGGGCGTCCGCGCCCGGCGAAGCTAGATCGATGGCGATCCCGCGTGGCGTGACGGCCCGGGTCCATAGGATGAAGAGCCGACGCTGTCCGCGCTGCATCCCGCCGCGATATTCGCCCAGGACCTTGGTGCCCTTCTCCAACAGGACCACTCGGCCGTTGTCGGAGAGCACATCGCGCGGGATGATGCAGGTGGTGTAGCCTGGCAACGAGGAGTCCATCGCCGTTTGCAGGACACAGGGGATCTGCGTGCCGGCCAGGATCAAGTAGTTGCGATCGCCCAGCACGGTGGCGCGCGCCGTGGTAATCGCCGAGCCACGTCGCAGGTTTTCAAGTTCGGTCGCCTGCCGGGCGGGCGCGCCTTGCGCGCTGGCGAGGATGGCTTCAGCCCCACCAGCGGCGCCGCCGGCTGGGGGCGAACCGCTATGGCTGAAGGCGACCAGCGGGGCGCGGCGGGTGAGGTCCGACAAGCTTTCGCGAGGAGCCGATGCGCTGGAGGCGGAGCCGCCTGCTCCGGCGACGGGCGCGGGCACGACCTGTCCAGGCGCGAGGGGTTGGCCAGTCGCCGGATCGATAGCGCCGGCGGCGAGTGTCGGTGCGGGCGGGAGCGGAGCTGCATCGGTCGGGGCGACCTGGTCATAGCGAACCGTTTGCCGGGCCGGGTCCTTGGGCTTTGTCGGCTTGGCGTCGCCTCGATCCCAGGTGACCCCTATCAACAAGGCCGCCACGCCGACCATGCCAGCGATCCCGGCGATCTTGGCTTGTGGAGTGTTCATGCGGCCGGCGACGGGCGAGATCCCCCGTTCGCCCGGGACGCCGCCGCCTTGATCGGTCGAGCGAGGTGCGGCGCTGTGTTCCGCGGCCGCACGTCGCCCTGCGAACGGGTCGGCGGGCGATGCAGCTTGCGCATCAGGCGCAGTGGAACCGGTGCTGGTGTCGTGGTGATCAGTCATCGTCATTGACCCGTGCGAATGGTGCGATCGACGTTGGCGGAGGCCGTGCCCGTGCCGTGGGTGACGCCGTAGGGCGTGACGGCCTCGTTGAAGATGCAGAGCACCTCGCGGCCCCGGCGCAGGACCAGCTTGGCGGCGACGGTGTGCAAAACCACGAACTCGTCGCGGACATCGAACGGCACCTGGCTCTCGGATCCGTCCGGCAGGGTCATGAAGAAGCTGGGCAGCTCCTGGTTGGCCGGGAAACGCAGCACGGTGAACTGGCCGTTGTCGGAGACTTCAGACGGCTGAATCCGTGAGGAGCCTTGGACCGTGTAGTTGAGGTTTCTTGGGCCCTCGACCACAGCGTGGTCCAGCATCAGGCCGGTGCGAGCGCCCTCGATGGCGGCGGCTTGGCCAACGATGGTCCTGGCGAGGGCCGCGCGCTCGTCGTCGGGATATCTGAACCTGACCTGGAAATAGGTGTCGGCCGAGGTGGCGGTGATCGGGCCCGAACGGATCCCAAGTTCGAAGGTGTAGTTGCGCAGTTCCGAGCCACGACGGGTCGTGACGATCAAATTGGTCGGCATGCCCTTTTCGCGCGGCTTGACGAAGAGGATGTTGGTCTCTGCCGCGACCTCCCACGACACCGTATCGCCCAGGGCCACGTGCTGGATCTCCTCGCGCGGGTCGAAGACGATCTGGGTGGCGGTTCGGAATGTGCCGATGATGCGATAGACCTGCCAGGGGTCGTAGTTGACCCATTTGACCCGAGGATCCGACTGCCCCGCCTTGGGGACCTCAACCGCCGCAGCGGCTCCTGCGAAGGAAAAGAAGGCGACGCCGGCGCAGGCGGCGAGCAGGCACGACCTCATTGGGAAATCTCCGGGTCGGCGCGATAGCTGTCGACCTGGAACCCGAGCGGGTTGCGGATGCGGTCTGACTCAAGCATCGGCGCCTTGGTGTAGGCAAAGGTCAGGGTGGCGATCCAGTCGGTGGTCTTGACCTCTTGGCCGAGGCGGACCGTCTTGGAGAACCTGACGTTGGCGACCTTGTCGTTGATGAAGGTGATGTTGCGGATCAAGACCGTGGCCGAGCCAGCAGCGCCAACGACGACCTGTGGGCTCTGGGGATTGGTCGCTCGATAGAGGTCGGCCCAGCGCTGTTGTTCCTCCGGGGTCGAGAGGATCGTGACGAACTGGAAGTTTTCTTGCGCGGCCGGAGGGAGGTAGCCCTCCCGAGCCCGGACGTACTGGGCGAGGAAGGATTTGCTGACCGCTTCGTTATAGGTGACGCCCCGTTCGCCCGTCAGGCCGGTCATGACGTCAACCGAGCCGGTCGTCTGGTTCACCCGAACGACGTAGGGCTCGACGGACTTCAAGGGCGCGAGCGCCGCGACAGCTGTCGAGGCGGCGATCGCCACGGTGGTCGCCAGGATGGCCACGGTCCAGGCCACGCGCTTGGACCGTTCCGCCGACTTCAGACGGTCCTGATCCCAGCGCCGAGCCTCGTCAAAATAGGCCTTGAGGTCATTTGACGCCACGCCCGTCATCCCAGCACCTCCTGGCAGCTGGGGTACTGGCCGGGCGCGAGGGCCGAGACCTTCTTGGTTCTGCCCTTCCTGGCGGGAGCCGGGACCGAGGTTCCGGATATCGACGGAACGATGGTGCTTGGCGCCGGGACACGGGCCGGGCGGCCATCTGGCCCGGGCGTGGGGGGCGCGGCGATTGGAGCCGTGACCGCGGCAACCGTCGTTCCCGGCAGGACCGATCCGTTGGGATTGGCCGGCCGGCGGCTATGTCCGCTGCAGGACTTGGGCTTGCCGGCAATAGCGGCCGAGTGGGAGCTGAGAGCGATCAGGCACGCCGTCAGGACGATTGGACGAAGCATTCGCGGATCTCCAGATGACGCGGGGCTACCGGCGCGGATGGCCGTTGCGGGACGAGCCGGATGAGGATGGAGCGACCGAGCCGCCGCCGCGTCCGTTCCCGCCGTTGCCGGTGGGAATGGATTTCACGGGCTGGCCAGAGGTCATGGCGCGGGCGGCATTGGCGAAATCGCCAAGGCCTGCTGCGGCGCCGCCCGCGATGCCAGCTGCGATATTTGGGGTCTGCAGAAAGAAGATCATGCCCAACGCAGACAGCGCGATGAACAAAAGGCCGCCGGCCGTAGGATCCGCCTGTCCGTCGATGTTCGCCCACTGGCCTTCGACCAAGCCGAGAATGAGCTGAAACACGGTGATGATCAGGGCGAAGAGGACGAGATAGTTCACGCTCTGCTTCAGCCAGCCGTAGAAGAACTGGCGGGACTGTTCGAACACAAGGAGGGCGATGAAAATCGGGCCAAGCGCGACCAAGATCGCTAAAGCAAGCTTGGCAAGCATGACGATTCCAAAGCCTAGCGCGGCGGTAAGGGCGGTGACGATCCACACTGCGCCGCCGGTCACATACGGGCCTGGGTCGGTCATCGAAGCTGTCGAGAAAATCTTGGTTGCGAGGTATCCCCCGCGATTGAAGAAGCCGTCGAACGCACCACCAACCCCAGGGGTGGGACTGCCGCTGATCGCCTCGGCCAACCAATTGGGCAGGTCTGTAAAGAGCGGGGTTGTGACGAAGGCGTTGTAAGCCACTGTCGTCGCAATGGTGTAGATAAAGCAGAGCTTCACGAGCCTGATCACGCCGTCCATGATCGGTTCGGTGATCGACCCTCGGATGATGGCCCAGCCATAAAGCACCACGTAGAGGACGAGGGCGATGCGAAGCGGGCCGGCAACGTGGGCGATTACGTTGCTCAGACCGTCGTGCAACACGGCCTCGAGCCGGGTATCGACGTAGTCGTAGGACGGTCCGAATATTTGTGCCGGCATGTCTGCGTCCCCGCCCTAGAAGCCGCGCCGGTAGTCGTTCATCGTCTTGAGTTTGCTCGCCTTTTCCGTGGAGGCCTGAGCGTTCTTGCATTCAGTTCCCCGATGGCTTCCGGTCTGGCAATTCGACAGCACGGCCGACCGCTCGGAGGGATTGGCGTCGAAATACGACACGGACCGCGGCGCAGGCTGACAGCCTGCCAAAACGCTGGAGGCCACCGTTGCGGTCAGGATGGCAAGCTTCCGCATCAGAAGCCTCCTTTGTAGTCGGCCATTGTCTGCTGGTACTGCGCGGCTCTTGCTTCCCGGTCGCGCTGATCCGCCATGCGCTTCTCGGCGTCCTGTATCATTGCTAGGCCCTGGAGTTGCATCTGGTCGTTGTTGATCATCGCCTGTTCGGCTGCGATGCGGGCCTGCAGGTCCATCACCTCCTTCGGCGTGGACGCGGTGTTCAGCGCGAGGCGCAGTTGATCCAGGCCAGCCTGGCGCTGCCCAGCGGCCTTGTAGGCGCTCTCGCCCAGCGCCACGTCGCGAGCCGCCCGGTCGCCCGATTTGACAAGGGCGTCCTGGTAGTAGCGTTGGGCGAGCGACAACCCCTCAGTGGCCGGCGTAAACAGTCGATTGGCGTCGCGGATCGAGGTCGCCCGCGATCCGATCGAGCCCATGTCGGTGAGCGTTCCGTTCAGGAGCTTTCCAGTGTCCTGAACCTCAGCTGGCAGATAGCGGCGAAGCGCCGGGTTGTTCAGCACGCCGCCCAAGCTGTTGACGTTAGTCAGCCCGGTCATTCCGGCGTAGAGGCGCTTGCCCTGATCGACCATCTCCGCGCCCTGGCGGACTTGTGTCTGCAACTCGGCGAGCTGGGCGCGAGCCTGATTCAACTGCGAAAGCATCCGCGTGTAAGCGCCGGGGTCGGTCACGACCATCTGAGCACTGGCCGGCGCTGCGATCGTCGCGGCAGCCAGGACGAAGGGTAGAAGAAAGCGCGTTCTCATCAGGATCTCCGTCGTTCTTGTTGAAAGGCTGGGCTCCAGTCGACTGGATCGTCACCGTGCGTCGTGCGGATCCTGTCGAGCAGCTCGACGGTCTCGGTTCGGCCAGAGAGGATCGAAAGGGCGTCGTCCAGACCGTCGAGGTTCAGTTCGACGACAACCGAGTTGTGGCCTTGCTTGACGAGGAACCGCCGGGACTCGGGCGAAAGCTCCTCGCGGATCAGCCGGAACTCCTCGTTGGTGAGGCCAAAGCCGTCCACGTAGTCCCGCGCCTGGCCGTAGGGATTAGGCAGGAAGATCTTCGTCGGACATTGCTCGAGGATAGTGTGGGCGATCTCAGAACGGAGCACGTCGGCCGGACTTTGCGTGCCGAACACCATGAAGGCGTTCTTCTTGCGGTAGGTTTTCAGTCCGTCCTGGGCGAGGTTTCTGAAAGCCTCGTCGCCCAGAGCCTTCCAGAACTCGTCGATATCGACGACCAAGCGTCGCCCGTCGACCAGGCTTTCTAGCCGATGGATGAGATACATCATGACCGGCGTGCGGACCTCGGCGTTGTCGAGGAAGTCCGTCATGTCGAAGCCGAGCAATTTCGCGTCGAGCCCGACCTGATCGGCGTCGCCGTCGAGCACCCAGCCAAGCGGTCCCGCGCGCGTCCAGCGTTCAAGCCGGGCGCCGATGCCTTCAGCGTCCCGCTGACCAAGGAGCTGGCGCAATGCGGTAAGGGATCGCTGGTTGGGGGCGAGGGGTTCGAGCGAGGCGACGCCGTCGCTGATCAGGCGCTCCTCCTGGACCGTCAGAGCCCGATCAGCAGGCGTCACCAGTTTACGCACGAGCTGGGTGAGGAAGACGACGTTTCGCGGTGTGAACTCCAAGGCGCGAAACGGGGCAAAGCCGGTTGGCGCGCCGTTTTTCAGAGTCAGGTAGGTGCCGCCCGAAGCCCGCACGAAGATCTCAGCGCCCCGGTCTTTGTCGATGAAGACCCGCTGCACGTCGAACTTCTCCAGCTGGGCGAGCATGAAGTTTTGAACGACCGTCTTGCCCGAGCCCGATGGGCCGCAGATGAAGGTGTGGCCCAAGTCGCCGACGTGGAAATTGAAGTAAAATGGCGACTTGGCCGACGTCCTGAGAAGCGCGACGGCAGGGCCCCAATGGTTTCCCGCAGCCTGGCCCGATGGGTAGGTGTGGAAGGGGGCCAGGGCGGCGAAGTTGCGCGAGTTGATCGCCGCCGGCCGGCAACGTTTGGCGAAATTGCCTGGGAACTGCGACCAGAACGCCGCTTCAAGCGCAAGGTCCTCACGAGCGACCACCAGGCCTGAATCCGCCAGGGTTGCGCGTGCGGCCGACATGTTGTCGGCCAGGGCCTTGGTCGTCTCGCCATAGACAAGGAGCGAGAACTGGTGCTCGCCCATGACGAAGCGATTGCTCACCAGATCGTCGATCGCGTCATCGAGACCTTGCACCTGAGAGGCGGCCCGGTCGTTGGAGCGGATTAAAAGGTTCTGCTTTCGCTCCATGACGGCGCGCGCAGACGCCTTGGATAGGAACGCGAACGATTGAGTGGCGACGAAGGGATAGGGCGAGCGAAGCAGCCCGTCCCACAGGCCAGGCCGGGTGGTCGCGGGGTACTCCTTGACCCCGAAGATCCCTGCGTATTTTTCGTCGCCCGGTTCTCTGATCTCGAGCGCCTCGCGCCCGAAGATCACCCGCGCGGTGTAGATTGCCGCGCCGAGGTGTCCGCGCACCAGGGGGATGCGTTGGCGCCGGCCGGTGAGCACCAGATGCAACAGTTCCATCGGCTCAGAGAAGGCCAGACCGTTGTGGTCGTAGAGGCCCAGGAGCCGGACACCGTATCGACCAAGGTACTGAAGGAGATCGCGAGCCTTGTCTTCCAACAGACGGATCGCATCTTCATCGACCTCGAGCCCAGCTTTACTTCCCGCACTCAGCCGGTGGAGGAGGGCGCCCAGCTTGTCGCCGACATCTCTTCCCGGATGAAGGGTCAGGGTGATGTAGAGGTCATTGGTGAAGAGGCGAGTTGCACCCACGCGGGCGCGATAGGCGGCGTCGAGATCCCTGGCGAAGTCGGAGGCGAACTGGCCCTCGGGATAGCCTCGATCTTCATGCCGCACGACATGGTGCCAGATGGCCAGCCGCTCGTCGGCGATGTTGCGCCAGGCGTTGTTCAACTTGGCGTGCCAGTCGTTCAAATCTCGCACGTCAGCGGTTTCGAACGAGGCTCCGTCGAGCTTGAAGCAGACCATCATCGCGCGGGTGTCGAGCGCGACCACATGGTCAGAGACGTGGCGCGCATAGGGTAGATTGGCGCCGGGCTGAGGTTCGCGCCTCAAGACCATCGGGCCAGCGATAGACGCTGGACCTGTTCGCTTTGCAGCGCCGCTATCCATTGGGGAAATCCTTGCCGGAGTAGTGGCGCACGACAGGAAGGGGCGAGTGCGAACTGCCGCCCCACCAGGCGCGATTTCGGGCCCGGCCCTTGGTTTCGAGCCACATGAGAAGGACGCGAAAGGCGTTGTGGTCGTGCTTGACCACGGCGCGGAACAGAAAGTGCAGCGCGACGCCCACCGACAGGTAAGCCAGATTGTTGGCGGCCAAGAAGATCGTGCCGCTCAGCATGACATTGAGCGCCATGGCTTCGACCGGCACGCCCAGCACCATCGCCGGCCGCGTGCAGGCCAGGAACAGCGTGTCTTCTGTAATGTATTCGTCCTGCATGAGCGTGACCGCTCGGTGCGCACCTGCCCCCCAAAGGCGGCGCGCCGGGCGAACGGGGCCTAGGCCCCGCTCCCCGTGACCATGCTGACGATCTGGGCGGCGCCAAATACGACGACCATGCCAACGACGACGATTGCCATCCGGCGGAAGTCGAAGATGCCGAACATCGCCAGGATGCCCATGATGATCACCGCCAGGATCGCTAGCAGCCGCGTGGTGTTGCCGGTGAAGAAGTTGACCACGTTCTGGAGAAGCGTTTCGACGCCGACCGATTGAGCCGCGGCGGGCTCGACCAGGCCAAAGGCCAAAACAATCGCGGCCAAAGCGACAGCGCCGGCGCGCCGGTTCGTAAGCGTTGCCGGCGCAATGGCAGGCTTAGTGATGGCTTGGGGGCTCATCATGGGGGAGGGGCTCCTGTATCTCCGTTTCGAGGATTATCGAGCCACGGTATTGATAGGCGGCGCGACAATGGGCGACCGCAGCGGACAAAGATTTGTACCGCTTCGGTTGAGCAGAGCGGTAGACGGCGACCAAGTGTTCGCCGACCTTCCAACTAAGCTTGACGTACATGGACCATGTGCCGTCACTCGCCTCGACGATCCGAACGGCCACGATTGCTCCGCCGCTCGGGCGTAGGCTCGTGAGAAGTCGTTCGCGGATCGTCCGATCGGACATTCGGGGTTCCCAAGCTTTCTGAGGAACCCAACATATGTCGAGAGGACGGCAGCGGTCATTACGGATGATGGCGTGGAGGATCACTGTCCGCCCCCGCCGAAGACGACGATGGTGCGCGAGGCGCCCCTGGCGAAGACGTCGAGCGATGGTTTGCTCGCCGTCTGTTCGCCCCCGCCGATGTTCTCAGCGGCGGCCTCGACCGCCGCTTGCAGCGCAGGCGGCAGGGCTGGCTTTATCCCGCTGGCTCCGCTGATCGCGCCAGGCGAAAGCTTGATGGCCTCGGCCTCTACCTTGGCTACGTAGCCGTTGAGAAACCCGCGCCGATGATTGCCGGTGTTGTAGGCTGAGAAGGCCATCCTCAGCGCCTGTTGTGCGGGAGCGAGGCGGGCGGCCGCGACGTAGTTGGCCTGTAGGAGCGTTGCGGACGCCGCGAGGTTTTTACAGGGCTCAAAGGCGTCGGCGACCGTCAGGCCGAGCGGGGCCAGGTTCCTGCTGTTGATCTGCGCCAAACCCAGGTCGAGGTTTTGGCCTTGTGCGATCAGCCGTTCGGCCGTGGCGATAGCTTGTTCGCGACTACCGGCCGGGGGCGGATCCGGCGCGCGGTTCACATTGATGGCGAGCGGATTTCCGCGACTTTCGACCTGAACGATGCTGACCATCGTCATCGGAGCGATGGTCGGCGCGCAGCGCTGGGCAAGCTCGAACAGCGCGGCCAGGTCAACCATGGGCCATACTCGCCGGGCCCAATTCCACACTCGCGGATGCAGAAATTGCGGTGGCGGCGGCACGCAATCCTGACGTGAACGTCAGGTTTGGTTGTTTGGCTGCGGACACGCGACGCTTCATCAAACGCTCACTTGAAATGTCGCATAAGGAAATAAATGCGACATGGAAAGACACGGTGACGCTCAAGTAGCGCCATCAGGGATGGAGCCGCTGGAACGAGCCACTCCACCTTGCGTAGCGTTTGCGAGTGAAGGCAAGCAGAGCCATTGGCTTTTTTTAAGCGGGGGGCCCTGGAGGGTTTGAGGTGGACTTCGTCACCGACCTTGCCCAAACTCCACATGTGGACACGGATTTAACTGACCGATTCTCGGAGATGAGATGGCTCGACCGACGGCATCACAGAGCGTCACCGAGGGGTCGCTGTCCGGGTTCGTGCCTAAGGCGCGGGTCGGCAAGAGCATGGTCGCAGGCTACTTTTCGGCCGAGATGCAGCGCCGCGTGAAAATGCTGGCCGTCGAACGGGGTGTCACCGTTCAGGCGTTGATCGGTGAAGGCCTGGACCTTCTGTTCGTCGCCGCCGGCAAGCCTCCGATGGGTGAGCGATGAGCACGCGCAACGACCCGCACCCGGTGCGGGATTTCTTCATCAACGACCTGATTGACTACGCGCCCAAGGACAGCGCGGAGATGATGGAGCGGCCGTTCTTCTCGATCTCCAAGCGCAAGCGCAACAAGCCGATCCAGTACAACACCCCGGACGGCAAGCTCTACATCAAGGTGACCGCCAACCCGACCCACGGCATGGCGACGATCTGGGATGCGGACATCCTGATCTGGTGCATTTCGCGGATCGTGCAGCAGCGCGATAACCGCGAAAACGACATCCGCCCGATCATCCACACAACGCCGTATGAGCTACTGAAAGGCATCGCGCGCGGGACGAGCGGGCAGGACTACATCGAGCTTTTACGGGCTATCCGGCGCCTGCGGACCACGGAAGTCGAGACCAACATCCGGGCCGGCAAGCGGCGCTATACCGCCTTCCACTATCTGGGCGACATCGAGGGTGAAGGGGAGTCTGACGACAATCCCGAGCAGTTGAAGACGCTGACCCTTCGGATCCCTGACTGGCTCCTGGACGGCATCATGAGCGGCAACATCCTGACGCTGGACCGGGAGTATTTCCTGCTGACCGGCGGCATTGAGCGCGCGATCTATCGCGTGGCCCGTAAGCATGCCGGCAACCAAAAGGCCGGCTGGGTTTCCAAGATGTCGACCCTTTATGAAAAAACGGGCTCGGAGTCGCCGTTCAAGAAGTTCACGTTCCGGATCCGCGAGATGTGTCGGTCCGATGAGCTTCCCCGCTACGCGATGCGGGAAACGACGACTGCCGATGGCAGCCCAGCCGTTCATTTCGTGGACCGCGCGTTCGTTGTCGAGGCGGCCAGGGAGCGACGTGGGGCCGATACGGCTCAGCGAGGATGGGAGGATGCACGCGCGGCGTGGATCGACGCAGACAGAGACCCCAGGGCCTTCGAGGGGGCCTGGTCGCGTTGGATGGAGGACGGGCACAAGCCGGAGGGCTTCGCCAAAGCCTGCAGCGACCCCCGTTGCGTCATGCCCAGCTAGGCACGTGGTATTAGGAACCGGGGTCAATGCGGCGATTGCTGGGTCGTGGTTTTAGGAACCCGCCAGCGACGTTGAGTCCCCGATCAAGCGCCGATTCTCTACGATTCGGCGAGCCCCGGGGCAAATAGGTTGGGATAGGGGGGCAGTGGACCTGTCGTGGTTTTAGGAACCCGGTCTCCTTGGGGGTGTCGTGGTATTAGGAACCGGCGCGGAGGCGCACGTGGTTTCAGGAACCCGCCCGAGGCCCTGTCGTGGTTTCAGGAACCGATCGGAGGCCGCTTGCTATCGTGGTTTTAGGAACCAGAACGGCCGCTCGAAGTCGCCGGAGGCACGTGGTACCAGGAACCTGCCCACATCGTGGTATTAGGAACCGTTTCCCTCGTGGTTTCAGGAACTTATCGGCACGTGGTTTAAGGAACCGCCCTACGTGGTAACAGGAACTGAAGCACGTGGTATTAGGAACCACGTAGGCTAAAAGCTCCTTTACAAACAGGCAGTTGGCGGAGATTTTTCAACCTTAACTACCTAACTTCCCTTATCTAACAGAATCTCTTCTAACGAAAATCCGGCGCAAAAGGCGCCGCAAGACACCGCCTCTTGGGGGCTACGCCCCCGCCGGCTCGCTGCGCTGCTACGCAGCTTCGCCCCGGGCGCTACGCGCCCTCCCACCCGGCATCCCCCACATACGGCGTCGAGCGAAGCCCGACACTCAATTCAACCAAGCGGTTCCTACGATTTCCACGACTCCAAACGCCTACAGCGACTGAATCTCAGCAAATGGCTCTCCGGCGAGAGCCAAGCGGATCTGGCAGCGAAAGCCAGGAACCACTGAGCCTGGCGGACGGGTCGAAAGGGGCAACTTTCTTCCCGGCCGGCGCAAGCCTATTGATCGGCTCTATAACCGGCGTCGCCGCAGATGTAGAAAAACTCAAGAACGCGGTCGCTCCGCGCCCGCCGTCATCTGGTGACCCGTGCCCGCCGATCGTCCGCCATCGACTCTCACACGTCCTACGCCGCACCTGCTGAAGCGGTTTCACCTGGACCAGGTGGGCAACGACACGATCGAGACCTTCCTGGCGAAGGGGTATTCTCTGGCCATTTGCTGCCGGGACTGTCCCCGACTCATCGAGTGGACGCCGCCTGACCTGGTGGAGAAGTTTGGCAACCGGACCAAACTCAGGATCGCCGATCTGGGCGCAAGGTTCACTTGCACAGGGGAGGGAGGATGCGGTTCCCACGATATGCTGTGTTCCCGCACCTTTACGATGGGCCGTGGTCTTGGGCGCCGGCGAAGGGCACCTAGTTAGGCTGGAATGACGTCGTCGCCCTTGCCGCCGCGGGCGAGGATCTTGAGCCTGCCCTCCGGCTGCGGGCGTTGGAGTTGGGCGACTTCCGTCCAGGGCGCATCACTCATCCAGAGATCCCATTCCGCCGGCTCGGTCAGGATCACGGGCATGGCCTTGGAGTGGTAGGTTTTTACCGGCTCGGCCGACTCCGTCGTCAGGAAGCCGTAGGCCTCGATTTCTTCCCACCCCTTGCTCTTCATTCGGACGCAGGCGTGAGGCGTCCAGATTCCAGCGAAGAAGGCGAGGGGACGGCTGTCGTCTAGGGCAAACCAGATGTTTTGCCTGGTCTTCTCGTGATCTTGGTCAGGCTTCGGCGAAGGACGTTGAGCCAGCCGGCGATCTGCTCGGGCGACCATTTCCGTCGCAGCTTGCCAGATACTGTCCGGGCCAGGGCGGGCCGGCAAGCCAGCTTGCATCGCTTCGGACGCAAGGCCCGGTCCCACGCCGCCTGATCGGAGCTGGTCGCTCGATACTGTTCTGGCCCGCCGTTGCGCAGGATTTCGCGACTGATCGTCGATGGCGATCGACCCAGCGACCGAGCGATCCCCCGCAGCGAGCAGCGGCTGCTGAGCCCTCGGGAGATTTCCTCCCGCTCGCCCAGACTAAGCGCTCGAACCGCTCGCCGCCGGTCTGGAGGCCGGATGGACGCAGCCGACTGCACGACGGCGCGTCCCGCCACGCGCGATGCGCGTGGCTCCTTACAGTCTTCATTTTTCGTAAAGGGCAGGCCGGGCGACCCGCCGCCGCGTGGTCTGGCGGGCAAAGACAGGTGATGGCGTAATCCTCGCCGACGTGGGGCTCGGCGTTGGTTCCGGCCCGGTCGGGGAGCTTGGCGGCATGCTCAAGCGCTCGCGCCAAAAGCCCCAGGGGTCCTCGCACGACCCTTCCAACACCCCGATTTTCGGCTTCGCAGCGCTGGTCGTTTGGCTCATGGCGACGGCCGGTTCCGCCAAAGGGCGCGCACGTCCGATCCTGCGTAGGGTGTCGCCGTTACGCATGTTTGGCGCGACGAGACATGGCGCCAACCGGCCTCGCCGTGAGTTCGTCAAGTCGCGTGGCGAGGGAGCGACAGCTATCCATATCATCAAAGGCGTACAGTGTTGTTGCTCTGAGCGTTCAGTGCGAGCTTCGCCGTTCGATTCCATTTGAGAGGCTGGACCATGAACGAAGCGAATGCAGCGACGATCGCGCTGACGGCAGAGATCGTTGCTGCGTATGTCAGTAACAACAGCGTCGCAGTCACCGAAATGCCCGCTCTGATCAAGAGCATTCATGCGTCTCTCGCGGGCGTAAATACAATACAGGACGAGCCGGCCGCAGAGCCGATTTCCAAGCCGACACCGGCGCAAATTCGAAAGAGCATAACGCACGATGCTCTGGTCAGCTTTGTTGATGGAAGGCGCTACAAAACTCTCAAGCGTCATCTTACCGGACATGGCATGACGATCGCGGAGTACAAGGATACATACGGCTTGCCCAACGACTATCCGACCACGGCTCCGAGCTATAGCGAGGCCCGCAGCGCCATGGCTAAGGCCTTGGGTCTTGGGCAAGGCGGGCGCAAAGCAAAGAGCCCGCCCAAAGCGTCGGCGAAGGGGCGGGTGGCGAAGGCTTGACACATTGGGCGGCGCGTTGAGGCGCGCTGCCCGCTATCAGGCTCCGAGGCGAACGCTCGGGCAACATCATGCGGTTTGATAAAGGCCCCGCGCGGCCGCTGCGTCATCCTAAGGCCCGCTGCGGCCTGGTCCAAGCCGGAGCGAGGTTGAGTCCCGAGGAATGCGTTCGGACGCGTTCAAAATAGCCCTGTGGGCATTTCGAAGCGGTTCATGGTGGCCGTGGCCGCCATCGTCTGGACGGCGAATCTTAGCGGGCACGAGATTTCGACGCAGCCCCTTGTCTCCACCACTCCCTTTTGATCGCAGTGGCGATTTGCCGCGCCGATCCAAACCCTTGACGGGCCGATCATTCGGTCTCCCACACTGCCGCTTGAGTCAAATATTATTCCTCCATTAACGTGTCTGGGCGACGCATATGGAAGTTCAGTTGAGGTATGGCCTCAGCCCTGTAAACGAGGGATGGCCCAGATGTTCAATTCGATACTTCACATACATTCTAGTCCGGAAATAAAAGATTTCATGCGACGCCATAGATTTACAATTATAGATTGTGTTGCAATCGCTGTGGTGTTAATTTTTGGGTCTGTTCTGTTTTGGCAGTTCAAGATATTTCCTCGGCAAGATGTCGCGCAACAAGCAAGGATGCTGGAGCTCGATGAGACTTTGGCGCTGACCTCGGTCGCGCTGGGACTTTTTTCCTTCTCCCGTTTGCGAGCACAGCGGCGCGAGACATTGTTGCGCCGCGCCGCTGAGGCGGAGGCGCGGGCGCTGGCCCTGGAGGATCCCCTCACGGGCCTGCCCAACCGCAGGCAGTTCGACGCCGCGCTCAAGGCGGCGCTCGGCGCTCCGCCGAGCGCCAACGCGGCCCACGCCGTCATGATGCTCGACTTGAACGGATTCAAGAAGATCAACGACGTCCACGGACATCCGGTCGGAGACGAGGCTCTGATCCAGGCGGCGAACCGCCTGCGACGCTCCGTGCGAGAAGGCGATTTGGTCGCCCGGATCGGCGGTGACGAATTTGCGATCATCGCTCAGCACCTGAACGGTCCGGAAGCCGCCACCAACATAGCGCTGAGAATCATCGAGAGTTTCGCGCAGCCCGTCATGGCCGGTGGGCGCGAGCATCGTCTTGGCACCGGGATTGGAATCGCGCTCTCGCCGCAAGACAGCGACGATCCGGTGGCGCTGACGCGACAGGCGGATGTGGCCCTCTATCTCGCGAAAAAGCAAGGCGTGAGCGCGCTATGCTTCTTCGAACCGGAAATGGACCGCAGGGTCCGAGAGCACGACCGGCTTGAGCGCGATCTGCGCCTCGCCATTGGGACGCCGGATATTCGCCCGCACTATCAGCCGCTGATTGACCTCAAAACGGGTCGGCTCCTCGGCTTTGAGGCGCTTGCCCGCTGGCGGCACCCTGAACTTGGTGAAATCGAGCCAAGCCGCTTTATTCCTATCGCGGAACATGCCGGTTTGATCGGAGACTTGACGGATAGTCTGCTGCAAAGCGCTTGCTGTGACGCGGTGACTTGGCCCAGTGGAAAGCTGGCCTTCAACTTGTCGCCACGGGAATTGGCCGATGCGACACTCGGCGCCAGAATTCTCGATATTCTCCAATCAACAGGCCTGCCGCCTCACCGATTGGAGCTCGAAATTACCGAGAGCGCGCTTGTGGGAGATCTGGAGGCGGCGCAGCGCATCCTTGGAGGGCTCCGCCAGAGTGGCGTCAGAATCGCCCTCGATGACTTCGGAACCGGCTATTCGAGCCTCTATCACCTGCGCAATTTCAAGCTCGACACGATCAAGATCGACCGCAGCTTTATCGGCGCGATGGCCAGCGATCAGGATAGCGCGGCGATCGTGAGGGCTCTGATCGGGCTCGGCGCGGGGCTCGGGCTCACCGTGATCGCCGAAGGCGTGGAAGATCTTGAGCAGCATGTCTGGCTGCAGCAGGAGGGGTGTGAGCAGGCCCAAGGCTTCCTGTTTGGTCATGCGGTGTCGGCGTTGGAAGCGCAAGAACTTGTGGAAAAAATGCTTGTGGCGGAAGTTCCGCGTGCTGAGCCGAAGTCCAAGCGAAAGGCGCTTTCGATGCGTGGCGCTTTGATGGCGGACGATGTCCGGAGTCAATTGCTTTGATGCCCGCACGAGCCATTTGACCTGTTTCTTGATGCACTAGCCTGACGTCGCATATTCAAAGCGCAACAACTTAAGGTTATTTCAACTCCGGTCGATCCTACTGATCTCGAAGACTGCGCAATGCTGCGACATGTTTCGGCAAGATCGGGAGGGCGAACGTTGAACAGCGAAGCTGCGTGCCGCGCCGCTGATATTCTGGACGCCATCCAAGATTGCGCCTGGATTCTTCGCCTTGACGGCTCGATCGAGCACCTGAACCGACATGCCCAGGAGATGCTGCCCGCGGGACCGGATAACCTACCCGATTGGCGGTGGATTTTTCCGGAGGAAAGCCGCTTCTCTCTCGACCGGTCCTTCAATAGCGCCCTCGCAGGTCAGATGGCCCGATTCCGCGCCTTTTTGGGCATGGCCCAACATTCCCGCGCCTATTGTGACACCACCATCTCGCCCATTCGTGATCGCAGTGGCGCTGTGATCCGTCTGCTGGCCACCGCGCGCGACGTCACTCGGGAGGTCGAGACCGAGGCCTTCCTGCGAACGGTCATCCAAATCCTGCCCTCGCCGCTGACCGTGAAGAATGTCGAGGACGGCTGCTATGTGTTGATCAATCGCGCGGCGGAAGACGCGTTCGACATCGTCGCCGACGAGGCGATCGGCAAGACGACGCTCGACGTTCTGGACGTCGCCGCCGCCAAGCGACTGGCCGCCAGCGAGTCCAGGGTTCTGCGCACGGGCGAGATGCACGTCTCCGAAGAGGCAGCGAGCCCCGACCCCGCCGTCGCGCCGCGCCATTTCCTGACCAAGACCATGGCCACCTACGACGATGTCGGCCCCCGACACCTGATCACCCTGAGCCAGGACGTCACCGCGCAGAAGGCGGCCGCAGCCTCGCTGCGGGTGGCGCTGGAGCAGGCCGAGCAGGCCAGCCTGGCCAAGAGCGCCTTCCTGGCCAATATGAGCCACGAGATCCGCACACCGCTCAACGGCATCGTCGCCGGGGCCGATCTGTTGGCCAAGGACGATCTATCGCCCCGGGCACGGGAGCTGGTCGATATCATTCAGACCTCCACCCAGAGCCTGGAGCGTCTGCTATCGGACATACTCGACGTCGTGCGGATCGAGGCCGGTCAGGTGGTGATCGAGAACGGCCCGTTCCATCTGGGCGATGCGGCCCGTTCGATCGCCGCCTTGTGCGCCCTGCGCGCGGAGGAAAAAGGCGTCCTGGTCGAGACCCGGCTGGCGGCCGGCGCCGATCTCACTGTGACAGGCGACTCGGCGCGCCTGCGTCAGGTGCTGACCAATCTGCTCAGCAACGCCGTCAAGTTCACCGATCAAGGCCAGGTCACCCTCGACATCGCCCCCGGAACCAACGGCGCCACGCGCTTTTCCGTCACCGACACCGGCATCGGCTTCGACGCCGCCGAGAAGAGCCGGATCTTCGACCGCTTCCAGCAGGCCGACACCTCGTTCACCCGGCGGTTCGGTGGCTCGGGCCTAGGCCTGGCCATCGCCCGCGAGTTGGTCGAACGGATGGGCGGGGCCCTGTCCTGCGACAGCACGCCTGGCGTTGGTTCCACATTCTGGTTCGAGCTGCCCTTGCCCGCGGATCACGACACGGCCACCCCGTCAGCGCCACACGACGACGTTGCCTCGATGGCCGGGATTCCCCGAATTCTGGTCGCCGATGACCATCCGACCAACCGCAAGATCGTCGAGTTGATGCTGGCCGATCTGGCCGAGATCTTTATCGCCGAAAACGGCCGCGAGGCGGTCGATGTCTTTAAGGTTTCGGGGCCCGACCTGATCTTGATGGACATGCAGATGCCGGTGATGGACGGCTTGACAGCTGTCCGGGAGATCCGGGAGCGGGAAGCATCGGACGGCGGCGGCCGCGTGCCGATCATCATGTTGACCGCCAACGCGCGTCCCGAACACATTCGCGCCAGCCGCGACGCCGGAGCAGATCTGCACCTTGAAAAGCCGATCACCAGCGCCGTGTTGTTCGCCGCCATCGACCAAGTCTTCAAGGCCGCCAGTTTCGAAGAGGAAGGCATAGCGATCAGCGCCTGAGGTTGAGAAATGCGTTCGATCTTTACCTGACCTTCGCACATCCCACTGATAGTAGCTCAAGAGAAATAATCCGGCGATTTCATGGGTTTGGTATCATCCTTGGCCGCTTCGGCCCCGCCCATGTCGCCGCTCTCGGGGGCGGAGATCGGCGCGCGCCTCGAAGCGGCTCGACAGGCTATCGAAGGACGGTTTCTCGAGGCCGGCGAGGTTCTGTCGCGAGCGGTCGAGGGCGTCGGGACGCTGATCGCTTCGCTCGACCGGATGCGTGCAAACCTTGACGCCGAGACCGTCACGACGACGACGGCGGATTTGGCGCAGGCCGCCGAAACGCTGCGGTCGCTGCCCGACAGCCTCGATGCACGCCGGGATCGCGTGGGCAATCTGGTCAAGGCCGGCGACGGATTGGCTGGCCGCATCGAAGAGATGCGCCTGCATCTTGCCTATCTCCGGGTCTTCGCCATCAACATCAAGATCACCTCCGGCGGCATTGCCGCAGCCGGCCCCGAGTTCGCGATCTTCGCCCAGGAAATCTACGACTGCATCGAACTGGGCCGCGCACAGCTCGACGCCTTCAACGACGACCTGATGAGCCTTGACCGGACTCTGCGAAAGGCTCTGGCCCAGGAACACGACCTGGGCCGCAGTTGCCTGACTCTGTTGCCTGCCGTGCCCGACGCCCTGATGGCCAGCGCCACGGCGATCGGCGCCCATCACGCCAAGATCGCGGGCGTCGCGGTCAGCGTCGCGGCCCTCGCGCGCGACGTCCAGAAGAAGGTCGGCGGCGGCCTCGCAGCCCTGCAAATCGGCGATATCACCCGTCAGCGCATCGAGCACGTCCAGGCCGGGCTGCAATTTCTGGCGGAGGTCGCCGTCCCTTTGTCGCCCGGTCAACGTCAGCGGACGGAAGCCTTCGTGCACCGCCTGCTGGCGGCTCAACTGGCCGCGACCGCGGACGATTTCCACCGCGATGTCTCGCGGATCGGCGTGAACATCGCGGGCATGGCCAGCGACGCGTCCGAGATCCTGCGCCTGCGCGACCTGGCCTACGGGCAAAGCGAAGGCGCCGAGAGCGGCTTCCTGCGCAATCTGGAAAGCCATGTCGGCCAAGCGCTTGGCCTGGTGGGCGACATGACGGCCGGCGAACAGGCGGCCGAGGACGTCAGCCGTTCGGCGGCCGAGGCGGCCCGCGACCTGACCGCGCGCATCACCGGCATCCAGACCATTCGCGCCGATGTCCAGATGATGGCGCTGAACACCACCCTCAAATGCAGCCGCATCGGCGAGACCGGCAAACCCCTCGCCGTGATCGCCGTCGAACTTCGCCAGCACGCCATCCATCTGGAGAAGTCCGCGGCCCAGACCCTGAACCTACTCGAGGACCTATCCTCCGCGGCCGAGGCGCCAAGCCAGCCCGACGTGATCGATGACCCCAAGGGCGGCGCCGCGGCGGCGGCGACCGTCCTCGGCGGCGCGGTCGCCCGCATCGCCAAGGCCGGGGACGGTGTCGAAAACGATCTCGCCGCCGTCGCTCGCCAAGGCGCCGACGTGGTCGACATGCTGCGACGGGCCGCCGAGCGGTTCGACTTTCACCGCCAGATTGGCTCGGTCCTCGACCAGGCGGCTGGCGATCTCATGGACGAGGCCGGCGAGCCGCAGGTCCCAGACGAAGACATCGTCGGCGTGCTGCGGCCGCTGATGAGCCGACTGGCCAAGCAATACACCATGGCTCAGGAGCGCGAGGTCCATCGCGCCTGGGTCGAGGATCTGGGCGAGGACACGCCCGTCGCCGTCGCGCCCGTTGAAGATCCGGACGACGGGCTGTTCTGAAAAACGCGGAGAGGCGTCGAAGCCCCCGCCTTACCGCGCCGCAGCCCGCAGGACTTCCTGGGTGATGTTGTGCAAGGGCACGATCCGGTCGACGCAGCCGCGGGCGATGGCTTCCTTGGGCATGCCGAACACGACCGAGGTCGCCTCGTCCTGGGCCAGGGTATAGGCGCCGGCCTGTTTCATTTCCTCAAGGCCGCGCGCGCCGTCATCGCCCATGCCAGTCATGATCACCCCGACCGCGTTCGAGCCAGCCGAGCGAGCGGCTGAGCGGAACAGCACGTCCACCGAAGGCCGATGGCGCGAGACCAGCGGCCCGTCCTTGACCGAGACATAGTAACGGGCCCCGCTGCGCTCCAGCAGGGTATGCTTGTTGCCGGGCGCGATCAGCACGCGGCCGCGCAGCACGGTGTCGCCATCCTCGGCCTCCTTGACGGAGACCGCGCATAGCCCGTCCAGCCGCTTGGCGAACGAGGCGGTGAACTTCTCGGGCATGTGCTGGACAATGACCATGCCTGGCGAGTCCGCCGGCAGACCTTCCAGCAGGACCCGCAGCGCCTCGGTGCCGCCGGTCGAGGCGCCGACGCAGACGATGGTCTCGGTGGTGCGGGCCATGGCGCGCCCGCCGATCGGCGGCGGCAGCATGGCGTCGGCGGTCAGTTTCTTATCCGGCTCTTGTCCCGAACGCGTCGGTGACGAGATCGTCGCAGAGGGGACTCGGCGCTGCCCCGGCAGCCGGGCCCCGGCCGCGGCCTTCACCGCGTCGCAGATGCGGATCTTGGATTCCATCAGGTGATCGGCGACGCCGATCTTAGGCTTGAGGATGATATCGACGGCCCCGGCCTCGAGCGCCTGCAGCAGGGTCTCCGACCCCACCTCGGTCAGGGACGAGCACATCACCACCGGAATGGGACGCTGAGCCATCAGCTTGCGCAGGAAGGTGATGCCATCCATGCGCGGCATCTCGACGTCGAGCGTGATGACGTCCGGGATTTCCTCGCTGATGCGCTTGGCGGCCACGAACGGATCGGCGGCGACGCCGATCACCTCGATCTGCGGATCGGATTCCAGCACCGCCGCCAGGGTCTGACGAACCGTGGCGGAGTCGTCGATGATCAAAACCCGGATCTTCTTAGGTGCGGTCATGAACTACTGTTTCTGGAAAACGGTGTTGGCGATCTGCCGGACGGGCAGATCGATGCCGACGATGGATTCCGAATGGCCAAGGAAAAGGTAGCCACCCGGTCGCAGATGCGAGCACAGCCGACCCAGCACCTTCGCCTGGGTGGGCTTGTCGAAATAGATCAAGATGTTGCGGCAGAAGATGACGTCCATGTCGCTATCGACAGGATAGGCCTCATCCATCAGGTTCAGGCGCGCGAAGGCAAGCTTGCAGCGAAGTTGGGGCCGGATCCGCACCTCGCCGCGGCTCTGGTCCTTGGCGCGCATCACGTAGCGCTGGCGACGGGCCATCGACACCGGCTCGATCATCTGCTCGGAGAAGCGCCCGGCGATCGCCTGATCCAGCACCTCGGTGCAGATATCGGTGCAGAGGATCGAATAGTCGATACCGCGTTGGCTGGCGCAGAACTCGTCCAGGACCATGGCGATGGTGTAGGGCTCGGCGCCGGTCGAACAGGCCGAGCTCCAGATCTTGATCTCCCGTCGGCCCTTGGCCGCTATGGCCGGCAGGCCCGTGTGGATCAGGAAATCGAAATGGACCGGCTCGCGGAAGAACTCGGTCTTGTTGGTGGTCACCGCGTCGATCAGATGGATGACCTCGGCCGCCATGCCGTCTTCCTCAAAGAGGTAGTGGCAGTAGTCGTTGACGTCATGGATCCGCGTGGCGCGCATCCGGCGGCGCAAGCGCCCCTCGAGCATGGTGCGCTTGTTAGCCGGCATCTTGATGCCGCTATAGTCCTGGATGAACGAGGCTAGGCGCTGGAAATTGCGCGCGCTGAGCTGTTCCATCTGGGACGGGGCCTGCAGGGCGGCCTGAGACGACATGATGGCTGCTCCATCCCGTTTGAAGGACAAGACTATGCGGCTTGGCTGAGGGCTGCGGCGTCATGAGCGGTCAGAAGGCGGGCCAGGTCGAACAGGACGACAAAGCCCGCCTTTCCAGCGGAGGTCTCGCGGCGCACGACACCCTGGATATAGTCTGATCGCCATGGCACGCCGATGTCCGGCGCGATCTCGATCTGCTCTGGCGCGATGGACACCACCTCGATCACCCGGTCGGCGACCAGACCCAACGCCAGGACGCGGTCGGCCAGCGGCACGTCAAGCACCAGGATGCGCGTGGTGCTCGTTGGTGTCGCGCGGGGCAGGCCCAACTTCATGCGCAGGTCGATGGTGGGTGTGCCGCGGCCACGCACATCGGTCAGACCTAGGAGGTAGTCGGGGCCATCCGGAATGGCGAACGGCGGCTTGTAGTCGAGGATCTCACGCACGAACGTCACGGAGACCGCGAACACCTCCTCGCCCAAGCCCAGGGTGACGAACTGGCCTTGGGGGGACCCCGCCATCAAGCGTAGTCCCGGAAGTCGGCGTCGTCGGCGTCGGCGCCGCCCTTGGCCAGGTCCAGGGCGAAACCGGTCGCGCGAGCCTGCTGGCTGGCGACCGTCTGCCGCGCGGGCGTGGCGGCCTTGCGCGCGGCTGGCGCGGCAGGGCGCTTGGCGACCGGCCGCGGCGTGGCGCGGCGGACCGGCCCCCCCCCGGCTTCGGTCCGGAAGTAGGCGATCGAGGTTTGCAACTCCTCGGCCTGGGCGGCCAGCTCCTCGGAGGTCGCCGACATCTCTTCGGAGGCGCTGGCGTTCTGCTGCGTGACCTTATCCAGTTGCTGGATGGCCTCGTTGATTTGCGAGGACCCGATGTCCTGCTCGCGGCAGGCGGCGCTGATCTCGGCGACCAGTTCGGCGGTTCGGCGGATATTGGGCACCAGGCTGGTCAGCATCTCGCCGGCCGATTGGGCGGCCTTCACCGTGTCCGAAGAGACGGCGCCGATCTCGGTGGCGGCGGTCTGCGAACGTTCGGCCAACTTGCGCACTTCCGAGGCGACGACCGCGAAGCCGCGGCCATGTTCGCCGGCCCGGGCGGCCTCGACGGCCGCGTTCAGGGCCAGCAGGTCGGTCTGGCGAGCGATCTCCTGAACGATGGTGATCTTCTCGGCGATCGTGCGCATGGCCTCGACGGCGCGATTGACCGCTTCGCCCGAAACCTCGGCGTCCTTGGCCGACTGGCGAGCGATCTTCTCGGTCTGGGTGGCATTGTCGGCGTTCTGCTTGATGTTGGCGGCCATCTGCTCCATCGAGGCCGAGGCCTCTTCGGCCGAAGAGGCTTGCTCAGTGGCGCCTTGCGAAACCTGCTCCGACGCCGCCGAAAGCTCCTGTGAGCCCGCCGAGACGTTCTCCGAGGCCGAGATAGCGTCGGACACCACGCCGCGCAGGCGCTCGATCATGACGTTCACGTGGCCCAGCAGGTCGCCGATCTCGTCCTTGGTGGTGATCTCGACCGTCTTGGTCAGGTCGCCATCGGCCACAGCGCGCACGGCGTCCGCGGCGCGGGTGAGCCCCTTGCTGACCACCATCGAGATGTAGAAGGCCGCAGCTGCGGCGATCAACAGCGAGACCGCCGCCATCCCGATCAGCAGCGCCCGGATCGACGAGTAGTCCTTGTCGGCCTGTTCCTTGGCGCTTTGCATTTGCGCTTGCGACAGCTCGACCAGTTCTTGAACCTGAGCGCCGGCCTCGGTCACGACCTTACGGCCTTCTCCCATCGACAGGGCCGCGGCCTCGGCGTCTCGACCGGCCATGGCGTGGTCGCGAACACGGGCGTGCACCTCGTTCAATCGTTCCCAGGCCGCGCCCAGGGCCTGCCACTTCGGCTTTCCCTCGGCCGTCGCCAGGCTCTCGGCCTTGGCGAGCAAGGTTTCGAAGGCGCGCTTTTCCTTGTCGATGGAGACCTCGTAGGCCTTCACCTCGTCGGCGGTATCGACCAGGACCATGTTCTTTTCGGCCCTGACCACGTTCAGCATGTGGATATTGAGCTGCTGGGCGGCCTCAAGCCGGGTAGCCGGTCCAGAGATCATCGCGTTCATGTCGCGGTTGGTTTCCGCCAGGCTGTTGATCCCGAACAGGGTCGCGGTCAACAGCAGGACAACAAGCAGGCCAAACGCCAGGCCAAGCTGCAATTTTATGGTGAAGCGCATGGAAAAGCCCCGCAGTGTTAGGATTGAAGCGCGTTGATGGGTGTGACGGTTGTGGTCGATCGACCCCGCGCGGCGAAGATCTGGCCAAGATCGGGAATGACGATCAGGTCGCCATCGCGCCGAGCCAGCAGGCGAATGAAATCGGCGCGCCAGCTCATGCCCACGCGTGGGGCCTGTTCGGTGACGTCGCGCGTGATCGAGGTGACCTCGTGCACCTTGTCGGCGCGCAAGCCGATCAGGGTGGGCTCCCCGTCGAGATTGTACTCGATGACCACGATGCGGCTGTCGATGGTGGGCGCTCCGGCCGTCATGTCGAAGGCCAGGCGCAGATCGACAAGCGGGATCACCCGGCCGCGGAAATTGATCACGGCCCCGACGAAGGGCGGCGCTCCGGGGACGTCGGTCTCCGGCAGCATGTCCAGGACTTCGCGCACCAGACCGGCCTCCAGGGCGAAGGTCTCGCCTTGCAGGTCGAAGGTCAGCGCCTCGATCAGGTCGTCGGACGGTTCAGGGGTCATGGCTGGCGCTCCCATCAACTAGCCGTCCGCATCTGCGTGTCGGCCCGTTGGCCGGCCGCGACCAAGTGGCCGATGTCGAGGATCAGGGCGACGCCGCCATCGCCCAGGATCGTCGCGCCCGAGAACGCGCCGACCTCGGCGTGGAAACCCGACAGCGCCTTGATGACGGTCTGGTGGTCGCCGAGGATCTGGTCGACGACCAGGCCCACGCGGTCCTGACCGGCCTGGACGACCACGATCTTCTGATGAGGATCGGGCGCTTGGCCGGTGGAGAACATCTGCCGTAGGCGGATGAAGGGCACCAGCTGATCGCGCAGGGTGATCAGGCTGCGGCCCGTTGAGCGGATGTCCTGCTCGACCGACAGCTCGACGCATTCCTCGACCGCGGGCAGCGGAATGACGTAGAGACCGGTTCCGACCCGCACCAGCAGGCCGTCGATGATCGCCAGGGTCAGCGGGATGCGCAGCGAGACCACCGAGCCCTCGCCCGGCGTGCTGGTCAGCTCGATAGAGCCGCGCAGGCCTTCGATGGTGCGCTTGACCACGTCCATGCCGACGCCGCGGCCCGACAGGTTGGTGATCGCCGCCGCGGTCGAGAAGCCGGGCGCGAAGATCAGCTGAAGCAGTTCGTTGTCGCTCAGCACCTGGCCAGGTTGGATCAGGCCGTTTTCCTCGGCCTTGGCGCGGACGCGGGCCCGATCGACGCCGCGACCGTCGTCGGTGATGGTGATCACCACCTCGGCGCCCGACTGACGGGCGGCCAGCACGACGTGGCCGGTCTCCGGCTTACCGGCGGCGAGGCGCTGTTCGGGCGTTTCCAGGCCGTGGTCGGCGGCGTTGCGGATCAGGTGGATCAAGGGATCAGCCAGGCGCTCGATCACCGTCTTGTCCAGCTCGGTGGTCTCGCCTTCGGTCGACAGCTCGATGGTCTTGCCGGTGTCGCGAGCCAGGTCGTGGATCAGGCGGCGGAAGCGGCCGAACAGCTGAGCGATCGGCACCATGCGCACGACCATCATGGTGTCGCGCATCTCGGACGCCAGCCGCTCGATCTCTTCGGCGACGGACCGCAGGGCCATGTCGGTGCTGGAGTTGGCCAGCTGCTTGAGGCGCGATTGGGCGATGACCAGCTCGCCGACCCGGTCCATCAGCTCGTCCAGCCGCTCGGCCGGGACGCGGACGGTGTCGCTGGACTTGGCGGTTCGCCCGTCGCCGATGGCGGGCGCCTCGTCATTGGCGCCGACGGCCTTGGCAGCGACCGTCTCCGCAACGTCTGCAACTTCAGCCGCCGGGGCGGTGAGATCCTGGATGTCGAGGGTCATGTCGTCGATCACGAAAATGAAGACATCCTCGATCGCGTCGCGACCATGCTTGGTGGTCAGGGTGACATCCCAGGCCAGGTGG
The DNA here is from genome assembly GCF_001427165.1 of Caulobacter sp. Root487D2Y. Taxonomy (NCBI): domain Bacteria; kingdom Pseudomonadati; phylum Pseudomonadota; class Alphaproteobacteria; order Caulobacterales; family Caulobacteraceae; genus Caulobacter; species Caulobacter sp. Root487D2Y. Next base: position 43,412 of record NZ_LMFD01000004.1, on the reverse strand, counting down.
CATTCGGTCGGAACCAGCTCGTCGAAAGCCGGAACGGCGTCGGTGATCGCGACGACCTTGCAGTCGCCCAGCTCGCGCAGCTCGTCGAGCAGGGGCAGGGGGCGGGTGCCGTTGACCAGGGCGTCGGCTGGCAGGCTGAACTTCACGCGCCAGGTGTTGAGGGCCGGAGCGGCGGGCGCTTCGGCGGGCACGGAGGATGCGTCGGCGCTCTCGACGACGCGGTGCAGCTCGGCCAGCAGGGTCTCGCCAGTGGCTTCCGAAGCCGGGCGGCCCTCGGCCAGGGCGCGCATATGGTCCTGGCAGGCCAGGACGGCGCCGACCAGCTCGGAGGTGGCGGCGACCTCGCCCTTGCGGACGCGGTCGAAGGCGGTTTCGCAGTGGTGGGTGAAGGCCGCCAGGGCGTCGAAGCCGAACATGGCGCCCGAACCCTTCAGGGTGTGCAGGCCGCGGAACACCGCATCGACCAGCTCGCGATCCCCGGGACGATGCGCCAGGTCGAGAAGACCTTGTTCGATCTCCTCGAGCAGCTCCTGGGCTTCCTGGCGGAAGGTCTCGACGGGATCGAGGCCGCTCACTTGGCCAGGACCTTCTTGACGACCCGCACCAGTTGCTCGGGATCGAACGGCTTGGTCAGCCAACCGGTAGCGCCGGCGGCCTTGGCCTGGGCCTTGATCTCGGCGTCGGACTCGGTGGTCAGGAACAGGATCGGCACGCCCGCGCCCGCTGGGCGCTTGCGCAGCTCGCGGATCATCGCCAGCCCGTCCATGACCGGCATGTTGAGGTCGGTGACGATCAGGTCAAAGCCGCCCGCGCTGCCCTTGTCCAGCCCGTCCTGGCCATTGACGGCCTCGGTGACGGCATAGCCTTCGCCGCTCAGCGCGATCTTGATGGCCTGCCGAATGCTGGCGGAATCGTCCACGGTCAGGATCGAGGTCATTGCTTGGGCCCTTGCAGCCAGAATTTGGCGCGGTCGGAACCTTCGTCGTCGAGGAAGCCGCCGCGCTGCAGAACCTCAAGCACCGCCCCTGCGGCAGGATAACGCAACTCAAAGCAATGGCCGGCCTCATCACTCGCCTGGCGTGCGGCCTCGATGAGTTGCACGAAGGTCAGGTCCACTTCGGTGACGCCGCTGATATCGACAAGGACCGCAGAACCCTGCCGCAGGGCCGCGCCCAGGTCTGTGTGAGCTGCATCTATATTTGAAATGTTCACATCACCGACGAAAGAGATCGGTATGCCCGCCAGGCCTGACACCGTCTGGATCTCCGCAGCAAATAGATGAACACGACTTTCTACTGTTAGTCGCGATTTGAACGGAGAATTGTTTGTACATAGTTAAAAGTACATTAATGCCTAACATCACTGGTCGGAAATGAGCTTTGACCTCGAAGGAATCCGGAATTCGATCCGAAAGTCCTGCTGAGAACAAGGATTCATCTATGCCTTTCGGTATAGATCCGTCGGTATACGCAGCGATGGCTGCGGACTGTTCGGTGGCTGGTATCTCCGACGTACTATCCGTTAGGTGGGTTTCGGTTGCTCGCAGAACGCTGTAATTTCCGTTGGGGCAGGCAAAGAGATGGATAGCGATGGGAGGGGAAACTGCGGCAGGCGTTCAGGTCGAGGGCCTTTGCGAACCTATCCTGATTGGTGGCCGGCCTGCCGCCGGGATCGCCGATCAGGGCAGGTTGCGGCTGATTGACGCGGGCGGCTTGAATACAGCCATCACCGTGGATGGTGCGATGGCGGCGAAGTTCGACCCGGCGGTCGCGCGGATTGTCATCGACGCGGTCCAGGGCGGTGCGCCAACGCCAATCCGACTGGTTGCCATGCCGCCGGCAAGCGAGCCGCTCCGAGAGGTTCTGGACCGCGAAGCCTTGGTGCGCCTCTTTTTTCCGAGGGACGATTTGGATCTTTGCGCCCCTCTGCAGAGCCCGCGTCGAGGTCCCAAGTGAGCCGACCTGAACCGGCGAGGCATCGTCATCGAGTTTGCTAAACCACCAGATCGTGCGACGGGCCTGAACGAGGCCAGCGTCGTTCTATCGACATAAACCGGTTGCCCGATGGCTGACGCGGCTCCGAGTGAACCCACACGGCATTCGATTACGGAACAGGCGATGACTATCGCCGGAAGCGAGCATATCCTGTCACAGTCCCTCAACATGCCGGTGCAGCGACGTTTCGCCGTCGTCGTTGACGATCACGACCTCGTCCGGGACGGCTTGCGGCGCGTGCTGCTCGATCGTTGCCACTTCGAAAACGTCCTTGAAGCAGCGGACCTGGAAGGCGCGCTGGATCTGTTGGCGCAACTACCCATTGTCGACCTCATCGCGATCGATCTGCATATGCCAGGCGCTTCGGGGCCGGAGGCTTTGCCAGCGCTCGTCGAAGCGTTCCCTGACGCTAGAATTGTCGTGATTTCAGGTTCGGAGTCTCGCGACGACATCGTCGGATGCCTCGCCGCAGGCGTTGACGGCTATATTCCAAAATCCCTGTCGGTGGTCGAGATTGTCGCCGCTATCGAGTCGGTCCTGAGCGGACAGATGTTTGTTCCGAGAAACATCCTTCGACGAGGGGTGGCGGTGGATCCACCAAGCCGGGCGAGGCGTGAAATCGTCGGAATGGAGCACCTGACGCCGCGGCAGCGCGAGGTCCTTGGCGAACTCCTGTTGGCCAAGACCTCCAAGGAGATCGCCCGAGCGCTCAATGTCGTCGAGGGCACGGTCAAGATTCACCTTGCCGCGATCTACCGCGCGCTTGGGGTGAGGAGCCGCTCGGAAGCTATCGCGAAACTGGCTTCACGGTCTTGAACGGCCGCCTCTGTAACTCCGTAGCGGCCGCGCTCGCCAATTGCTCGGCGGATACAGGCTTAATCACCCACCGGCGGTTTGAGCGTCGAAGTCGATCCAGTACATCGGACGATGTTGAACCCGTCACGATCAAGCAGGGCAAGGGCCGGCCCAAAAGGACTTCAAGATCTTCGAGAAGTGTCAGGCCGTCGGCTTCGCCGAAGCGAAGATCAAGAACCAGCAGATCAAATGGCTGCCGGCTCAGCTCGATCAGCCGCGCTCTCGAACTCGCCGTCTGAACAATGGCGCCGGCATCTTCGAGTGACATTCGCATGGCGCTCAGCGCCAGAGGTTCATCATCGCCGAGCAAAATTTGCACGCCGGGCAGGTGGCCCTTAGGCGTGGAAGCCGGCTGCGGGCTCGACGTCGCCATAGGCAGCGTGATCGCGAAGACCGAGCCGCTTCCCTCCCGTGAGCGAACAGTCAATTCGTGCCCAAGCATGTCCGTCAGACGCTGGACAATCGACAAACCCAAACCCACGCCTTCGGTGGCGCCGACGTCTTCTCCCCGGACAAACTCGGTAAACATGTCCTTGAGGCGTTCGCTGGGTATGCCCGGGCCATCGTCGTGAACCTCGACCCTGACCCAGTCGCCGGCGCGACGGCAGCCGATCAAAACCCGACCGCCGTTTGAATATTTGATCGCGTTGGAGGCCAGGTTCCGGACAACGATCTCCAAAAGGTCCGCGTCGCTAACAACCTTGAGGTTGGTCGGTACAACCGTGATCCTGGATTCGTAGCTCGTGTTCAGCTCACTCGAAACTGCGGCGACATCCTGCAAAAGCCCCCCGATCTCAAACGCGCTGACCTCGGGGCGCAAAACGCCGGCCTCTAGCCTTGCCAAATCAAGCAAGGCGGAAAACAACCTGGTCATCACGCGAACAGCGCTATCCATGTTTGTGAGGATTTCTTTCGCTTCAGTGGTTTCCACACGGCGCTCTAGTGCGGCCAAGTAGAGGGCCAGTGCGTGAAGCGGCTGGCGCATGTCATGACTGGCGGCCGCCAGAAAGCGGGATTTCCCCTGGGCCGCGCTCTCGGCCGCGCTACGCGCGACGGCGAGCTCCTCATTCATCAGTCTCTGGATAACGGTGCTGCGATATGTGGCCAATCTCTCCAGGGCCACGGACAGGGCTGTCACCAATAGCGCGACAATCGCGACAACAGCGATACCCACACCATAGGCCCCGAGCTTGCGGCCTTGCGTGATCTGCAGAGCGTAGGACCGGGTCTGAGCGTCTCGTGTGGCGTTGATGATCGAACTGGTTTCAAGGCGGGTTCGTCGCAGGAGATCTCTGTTCTCCGCAGAGGTTAAGATCTCAATGGCCTTGTCGCGGCGGCCGGCCTCGCGCGCGCGGCTTGCCGTATCAATCAGTCTAAGCCTTTCCCGCGCCAGCGCTTCGAGGCGGTCTATATGGGGTATGGCCTGCGGGTCGTCCCGCGAAGCCGCGCGCACCACTTTCAGGGATGTTGCGATACGGGTCCGCGCCTCTTCCAGGGAGCGAGTTCCAAGAGACGGCGCAGACGATCCGCTCAACAGTAGGGCGCGCTGCCACTGTTCAAGGTCCATCAGGCCCTGCTGAACCTTGAGGCTGTCGGCCAAGATGCGCTGTGCGTTTAGGCCGTCCGCCAATGCCTCGGTTTCAGATTGAGATCCCGCAAGATATTGTTGGGCGCCTAGGATGACCAGTGTCACCAAAATCGTGACGGTCAGCATAAAGCCTATTGCTTGCGCCAGAGTCGGCGACACAATCTTAAACTTGGCCACATTCGGATCTCAAAACGAACCGTCAAAGGAACGGTGAAGACCCAAACTCAAATTACGTCAATCGTTTTCTGTGCCTGCAAAATCTCGCAGCCAGGCGTCCAGGCGCTCCGGTCGGACTGGCTTTTCGAGGACGGGGTAAAGCTCGGTCAACTGTCGGTGCTTTGCGCCCCGCCGCAGCGACCCTGTCAGGAGTAGGGCGGGGGCCTTGACCCCTAGCGCGCGCAATTGCGCTAGGGCATCCACGCCGGTCAGGCCGTGATCCAGATTGTAGTCCGCCAAGACCGCCTTCACCTCTCCGGCGCGCCCGTCCAAGGCCGTGACGACGCTGACGACGTCGCGGCCATGAACCGCGCGATAGCCTCGGTCAGTAAGGAACATGGTTAAGGCGGTGGCGGTGCGGGGGTCATTTTCCAATACAATGATCAAGTGACCGGGGCCTGCGTTCACAAAGGACTCCATCGCCGCCGGGGGCAGCGAAACGAACGGTCTCACTATAGCGCCGGCTCCTCGACACAGCGAATCGGCCAAACGCACTAGCCAAACGGCATAGCTCACTCGATCGGCAGTCTTAGGTCGTCGTGCTGGCCATCTCGTCAATATACAGGGACGTGGGAAGCGTTAGCCTCTCCCCCTCGTTCGCGTTTCAGCGAAAGGGGGGGGGGAAGCCAATGAACGCGCCCTACAATGTCAAATATATGCGGGTCGCGGGCGAGTACGCATTCGCATCCGCTCGCACATGGTCACGGTTCTCAAGGTCATGGGTTGATGGCCTCAAGCGCGAGCGAGGCGAGCCAGAAGACCGATATCAATCGCCTCGCGAGAAGGCCTATTTAGAAAATGGCGAAAGTTGCCCGTCCTGTGACCTTCCGGTGTTGAGCCACCACACCTCCAGGTCCGGCTCGCCACCGTCGTCGCCAAGAAAGCCGCGGCTCTGGGCTACGCTTGCGGCCAGTTGGGGACGTCGATCAATCGAGTTGAAGATCATAAGTATTTGCGTCGGCGCGACCATCACGGCTCTATCCCTGACATTGTCGATCTTCCTCTTGCGGGACTGGCAGCATCAACGCGCTGCGCTCGTGGACGAATATTCCGAGTTCAGCTTGAATCTCGTTCCGGAAATTCTGAGCGCCAAAAGCGCCGGAGACTCGGCTCCATTCCTGGCTGCCGAGGCGATGGTGCGTGGAAACCGGCATATCAAGGATGCGATCTGGTACCCCGCCACAGGTGAAAAAGTCATCTTGAAGTCCGAGGGGGGCGAGTGGGATTTGCAGCCTCCGTCGTCGCGCCTCGCGCGCTTTTCGGAATTCACCGCGCACGGCCTCACCGTGGTGACACCACACCTTTCGCACGGCAAGGTCGACGGCAAACTCCTGCTGCGCGCCGACACGGAAGAAATAAGCGGTGACTTTCTGCGGCGCTGTCTCACTGTGCTGGCTTTGGCAGGGCTGGCTACAGCGGCTTCGGCGGCGATGGCCTATGCCCTCGCGCGTCAGACTCTACGCCCCTTGCATAAGCTTGAAGGGGCCATCGCGGCAGTTCGGTGCTCGCGTGATTTCGCCCAACGCGTCCTGATTGGCGCCGACGACGAGCTGGGTGGCTTGACCGAGAGCTTCAATGCCTTGCTCGCTGATTTGCAAGGTTACGATGACCGACTGCAGCACAGTCTGAGGGAACTGATCGAGGCGCGTAACGTGGCCCAAGAGGCCAACGTCCTAAAGTCACAGTTCCTCGCGAACATGAGTCACGAAATCAGAACGCCGCTCAATGGGATTCTGGGCATGGTCCAGGTCATGAATATGGAGCGCCTGACCGGCGTTCAGCGCGACCGCCTCGGATTGATTCAAAAGTCAGGCGTAAATCTTCTGGCGATCCTCAACAATATCCTGGACCTCTCGAAGATCGAAGCGGGCCATTTCGAGCTTGAGCACGCCCCGTTCGAGTTACATGAAGTGGTTGTCGGCGCCTGCGCGGTCTTCGAGGAGGTCGCAAGGAGCAAAGGCGTGAACTTCGTGCTCGACATCGATGATCGCGCCGAGGGTGTTTGGATCGGCGACGCTCTGCGGGTTCGCCAGTTGATCTATAATCTCGTGTCCAACGCCCTCAAGTTCACGTCCAGGGGCGAAGTGAGAATTCGCGTTGACGCCCCAGACGCCCAGGATGGACGGGTTCTCGCTATCCGAGTCGATGACACAGGGATCGGCATAGCGGCCGAAGCTCTTCCACAACTCTTCGAGCGGTTCGTCCAGGCCGACAGCAGCATCATGCGTCGGTTTGGCGGAACGGGACTGGGCCTGACGATCTGTCGACAGATCGTTGAACTCATGGGCGGAGTGATCGACGTGCGCAGCCAACTCGGTAGTGGCACGTCGTTCGAAGTTACCTTGCCCCTGGATTGGACGGGGCCGAGCGCGAGGCGGGAAGGCGACGATGGTGGCGATCAGGGAGAGAAGATCGATTTGTCCGCGCTCCGCGTTTTGGCCGCAGATGACAACGAGACCAATCGCCGTGTCCTGACCGCCATTCTGAACGCCCTCGGTGTGTCGCCGGTCCTGGTCGAGGATGGCCGGCAAGCTGTGGATGCCTGGAAGGCCAACGCATTCGACCTGGTGCTGATGGACATTCAGATGCCGGAGTTGGACGGGGTTGCGGCGTTGCGGGAGATTCGCGCTCTGGAGCGACACAATGGAACGTCCTGCGGGATGGTCGTGGCGCTGACCGCCAATGCGATGAACCATCAGGTTGCCGAGTATGCGTCCATTGGCTTTGATGGCCACATTGCAAAGCCGATCGTGGTTGAAGATCTTTATGCAATGTTGGTGAAAGCGATCCGAAGTAAGGGTTGTTTGGGTGGAGTTGTATAAGGCGTTGTTTGGTGTGAACTGATAGTTGGTTGCTATCGTTCAATAGCGGTGCCGTAGTTGGGCGGTTTGGGGCGAGCGTGCAAGTCCCTCTGAGGTCTGGGCGCACTTTTAGGCTCTGGATGCTGAGTTGAGCGCGGCACTGTACCGCAGCTCATCCGGCATACCTGCAAGCTAGTCTATCTATCACAACGATAGAGAAAAATCATGACCGCCATCGCCTGCCTTAAGATCTTTGTCGGCGAGGAATTACGGTTCGCCGATTCAGAGGCCATAGCCGGGCTGGTGGCCAAGGTGGCGGGCGCCTATCTGGAAACCACTTGGACCTGGCCGCGTCGCCATGGATTGGTGGCGCCGTTCTCCTTTGTCCTGGCCGACCCCCGCGCCACCCGCCTCGACGCCCGGGAGTTGCAGAAGCTCGCCGCGGATTTGCAGTTCAAGTTGTTTGGCGACAAGGGTGCGGGCGATATCACCTTGCTGATGTTCGAGGGGGACCAAAGTGACGTCATGCGATTTGCTAGCACCCACGCCGAAGCCCTTAGAGTCTTGATCGCGGGCGAGGACGATGGAGGTTTTGCTGGGCGGGTTTGCAAGATCACGCCGGAGGGCGTGACGAGCCTTCAGCCCCATGGTGGTCCCGTGGAGGGCATGCCGCCCGCCGAGGAACTAGCGGCGATTGAACCCGAGCCGTCTGCCGGCGGTGGCGCTGGGTTTTTGGATGGCCCGATGCCGACGGCCGGATGGTGGGGGATCTACTATCTCCTCAAGGAACGGTTCGTTGGCAGCGGCATCGACTGGCGCGCGGCGTGGGATGGCGGCCGTTTCGGCGCGGTCGAGGACGCCGACGTCACGACCCGAGACCTTGTATGCCTGGCGGCGGCGCGTGACGCCCTGACCGGCGCGCCTACGGGCTACATGTTCCTGCCCTTCAGAGGGCAGCGCGGCATTTGTTAGCTCAGCAACGCTAAGGGCGAACGGAAGCCGAACGCGTCAAGCTGAGGCCGCTCCGCGCTTTCGGCGACCCAGGGTCAGCTGCCTGCGCCCCGTTGTCAGCGCTGCAGCTTGGTCCCAGAGGAAGTCGCCCGAGAACGCGATGTGCTCCCATCCAACCGGCGAGGTGTGGGCGAGCAGATCGTCAGGGGCGGGCTCGCCAGCAGCCCGCAAGTGATCGATTGCATCTGCCATGTAGGTCGAGTTCCACCAGACGATGGCGGCGATCACCAGGTTCAGACCAGAAGCGCGATACTGTTGAGCGTCACGGCTCCGCTCGGAGATACGGCCCTGGCGGAATGTGCAGATGGCCTGCGTCAGCGCATGGCGCTGCTCGCCTTTGTTGAGACCCGCCTGGCAACGTCGCCGAAGCGCCGGGTTCTCGAGCCAGTCGAGCATGAACAAGGTCCGCTCGATCTTCCCGACCTCCTGGAGGGCGACGGCAAGCTGATTTTGTCGCTCATAGGCTGCGAGTTTGCGCAACATGGCCGAGGGGGCGGCGTGGCCAGCCTTGAGCGAGGCGACCAGGCGCAGGATCTCGCCCCAGTGCTCCTTGATGACATCGGCCCGCACCTTCCTCCCCATGATTGGGGCCAAGCCGGGATAGGCCGATGGCGGGCCGATCGAGACTAGCCGCCGATCTTGAAAATCGCGCAGCCGCGGGCAAAACCGAAAGCCTAGCAGCGTGCAGAGCGCGAAGACGTGGTCGGTCGCACCGCCGGTGTCTGTGTAGTGTTCCGCGATCTGTAGGCTTGTACCGTGGTGGAGTAGCCCATCCAGAACATAGGGCGCTTCGTGCGCGGCCGCCGAGATGACGCGCGCATGGTAAGGCGCGTGCTGGTCGGAGACGTGGGTGTAGAAACTGAAGCCTGGATCGACGCCATAGCGGGCGTTTACCTCGCCGGCACTGCCCCCGCGCTTGCCCGACCGGAAGAACTGCCCATCGGAACTGGACGTCACGCCCTCGCCCCAGACTGCTGAGAGCGGCAGGGCATGATGGGCGTCGATGATGCGCGCTAGCGCCGCTTTATAAGTGTCGTCTCGAATGAAGGCGTCCGCCGTCCAGACCAGTTGGTCGCGGGTCACGCCCTGGCTGGCCTGGGCCATGCGCGCCAGGCCCAGATTGGTGGCGTCGGCGAGAATGGCCGCCAGGAGCGCATTCTCGTTTGAACAGGGCTCGCCGGTGCGCAGGTTGGTGAAGGCACCGAGGAAGCCGGTGTCCGCGCGACCTCGTGCATGAGTTCAGTCACGCGGATTTTCGGCAGCATGGCGTCGATCCGGTCCGCGAGAACGTCGGCTTCAGGCGGCGTCGCGAGCCGTACCGGACTGATGTGCAGCCGACCGTCCCGCATCTCCACGCCTTCCAGCCGGCCGCGTTGGAGACGATGTGCGAAGCGCTTGAGCCGCCAGTCCAACTCCCGGCTGCGGCCATCGAGCCAGGCCTCAGCGGTCGCTGGCAGGCCAAGCCCGGACGTGATCGGTTGGGCTTGGGTCGGGGGCAGCATGTAGCTGTCGAACTGGCGATAGGCCGTCGACCGCTCGACCCAGACGTCCCCTGATCGGAGCTTGTTGCGCAGGTGGGCCAGGGTGGCGGTCTCGTACAAGCGCCGGTCTACACGTCCATGGCCATCGACAACGAGGGCACGCCATTCCTTCTTGAAGGGCATCGGCGCGTCGGACGGCGCCGCGCGCCGCCCGGACCTGTGCAACTGCCGAAGCACCTCGATCGCAGCGAGCGTCTTCTCGCTCCCGCGCGCGGCCTTGAACTCCAGCGCATTGAGCAAGGCAGGCGCGAATTTTCGTAGGCTGGCATATCGATCGGCGGCACGGACGAGTGGATCGACGTCCGCAGTATCGGCGATCTGGGCCACCTGATCCCGGACCCGCAGCAGCTTGCTCCAACCTACGGCCTCATCGAGGGCCGTCATCGGATCAGCGTCGGTTTCGGCCGCCGTGGCCAGCGCATCAATCGTGCCAAGGAACAGACGCATCAGCCGGGCGACGTCCTTGGCGGTAGAGTTGTACTGGCGCTCCTGGGCGTTCTTCCCGCGGGTGAAAGCCGCGCCGATCAGTCGATCGGCCATTTCAATCGCCGCGTCGGTGAGGCGTGCTTCGAGATCGACCAACAGCGCGACCACGGTCGCGCGCCGGCGGGCGAGAGTGTAGCGGTCAATGAGATACGTCGGTGACAGGCGGCCCTCGCGCACCAGGCGGCGCAGCCGATCTGGATGGATGCGGTCCCCGGCGTTGCGGGCGATATCGAGGGATCGAACGGCGCTGAGTTTGTCGAGGATCTCGCGGACATGGTCAGGCTTGGGGCTGGTCGGAATTGTCCTCAGCGACGTCAGGCGTGTGAAGCCCGTCTCCGGATCGAGGCTCAACATTTCATCCAAGGCCGCCAACTGCTCCGGGTCCAGGCCGGCAAGCAGGGCGTCGTGGACGCGCTTGCGCGCTGTGGCCCGGCCGGTGATGCCGGCGCGCTCGATCGTAGCTATCGCCGGCAGCATGATCGCCTTGCCGCGAAGCGCGGCGACGACCGCGCCGGCAATCAACGCGCCCTTGTCCGTCGACCAGGCGGCCGAAGCCGCGGCGTCGATCATCAGGCTCAGGTCCGCCCGTGTGGGCGAGCGCATTCCGAGCGCGTCGCCGAGTTCGCGAGCATGATCGGTCATGGTCTGCTCGCGAGTCGCATAGTCGGCCAGAGCCGCCGTCGGCAGCTGCAGTTGGCTGGCGATGAAGCTGACAAGCGGCTCCAGGTCCACGCCGGGCTGCTCGGTGACTTGAGCCAGGGTCAATCCTGGATGGCGGATCAGGGCGAGCTGAACCGCAAACCCCAAGCGGTTGCGATCTTCGCGCCGAGCTTCGATCAAACCAAGATCCGCTGGCTCAAAGGTGTAGAGGCGCGCCAATGCGTCGCGATCGACAGGAACCCCGAAAAGCTGGCGCCGCTCCTCGGCACTGAGCAGGTCTCGCCGCCCCATGATCGCCTCCGGCACCGTTTCATGGCTATAGAGCAACGCGGGGAGAACGACGTAAATGGGCGAGCAACCGCGGCAGGGCAGGGGGCTCCACTACAAGCGGCCCACTACTGGCTGGGAGTTCGCATTACGTTCGCCCTTGGCGTTGTTCAGCTAACAAATGTCGCGCTGCCCTCAACTGGGCGCGCTGTCGTTCAACTGACGCAGGCCTAGGCGCTTGGTCAGTAGCTAAGGCCAAAGCCGTAAGGGTAGAGCGCTCCGTCGGCCGTCTCGGCGTATCCGGGGGCGTCGGGGTTCTGTTCCAGCACGGCCCTAGTCGTACGAGGCAGGGCGAAGGGTAGGCGGCCTCTAGGAGCGGCGCGGCCACTGATGACGTCCAGTTGCGCCTGGTCGCTGACGCCGAAGGTGGCGATCAAGGCCCCGGCATCCTTCACGCGGCTGGCGTCGTCGATCACGAAGGGGCTGCGGAAATAGATCGAGATGACCAACTTGCCGGAGCCGCCCGCCTCTCGCGCGGCAGCCTGAATCTCGGCCAGGGACGGCGTCATGGTCCAGCTCTGCGCCTCGGCGATGTCGCTGAGCGCCAGCATGTTGATTTCCCAGGGGAAGGGGCCGCCGAAAATGAGGCGGCTGTCGAGGCAGGTCTCTTGCCCTGGCGGCGGCTTGACCTCCGGCTCATAGACGCAGGGGTCCTGCGCGCCCCAGGTCGCCTGCCGCTTTCCGGTACGCGGATCAACCAGGGAGAAGTCGGCGGGGAGACGGCGGCCGCCGGTCGCCGGATCGTCCGAGGCGTATCTTGCGGCGCGGCTGTTATCGATCAGCACCTTGACCAGGACAGCGTCGGTCCCAGCGGGGACCGGTGGACGGTTCTTGGCGTTGCCGTCGGTGACGGAAAAGCCGTACCGCGCGGCTTCTTCCGCCTGGAACCCCATGACATAGACCCGCGCGCCCACTTTGAGGGGCAGCAGGGCGTCGCGGTTCTGTAACAGCACGACCGACCGGTGCTGGATGTTCAGGCCAGCGGCGCGGTTCTCTAGCCTGCCGATATGGCCGGAGGCGGCCTCGGCATCGACATAGGGGTTCTCAAACAGGCCTAGCTGGAACTGCTCGGTCAGGAGACGGATCACCGCCGGGTCGATGTCGGCGTGCTCGTTGAGCAGACCTTGGCTCACCAGGCCGGTGATGGTGCTGGCGGAGCTGAATTCGGACAGGACGTCCGAGCCGCTCTTGATAGCGATCGCTGTGCGGTCGGCGGGGGTGTAGGGCCTGTCGGTCGCCGGATTGACACGGTAGCTCTCAAGGCCCCAGCCGCGCGTCTCGATGACGCCACTGTCGGAATTGACATAGCCCTTGAAGCCCAGACGGGCGCGCAGCAGGTCGGTGACGATCTGCTTAGAGAACGCCATGCCCTGCTCCTCATAGCGCACGCCCTCGTAGGTCAAGCCGACGGGAACCCCGTAGTAGGGCATGATGGAGGAAGCGCCCGCCGCGATGGCCGCCTGGAAGGGCCTGAGGTGATAGGCGAAGCCGTAGCGGCCGGTCTTGTCCAGGTAGAGCTGGTTCTTGCCGAAGGTGTAGTGCGGGTCGAGGCCCATCTCCTGCGGCCCTCCGCCGGGGAAGTGCTTCACCGTCATGGCCACTGCGGATGTCGGCGACAGCGACGTGCCATCCGCGCGCACGGGGCCCTGCAGCCCGCGCAACAGTTCCCTCATGATGTCGCTCATGAGATCCGCGTCTTCGGTGAAGGTTTCGTGGGCGCGGGTCCATCGCGGCTCTGTCGTCAGGTCCGCCATGTAGCCGTACATGCCGCGTAGGCCGATAGCCCGCCACTCTTCGCCCATCACCCCGGTGAACTGCCGGATGACCGACATGTCCCCCTTCAGCCCGGCGGGTGCGGCGCCATCCTTTGTCGTCGGCGCGCCTGCGCCGAGGGCGGCGGCCGCCAGGCCCGCCTCCTTGGGGAACTCGGTGAAGACGCCCGCTCCAGCGGCGATGCCGAACAGGGCGTTGGTCTCGACGTGGTTGCGGGCATTGTCCTTGAACAGCCCCGGGATGCCGAGGCGGGCGGCCTCCAGCCTTTCTTGCACCGCATTGGTGAACCGGGCCATCTGGAACGGGCTCTGGGCGTAGCCGCCGCGCGGGGCGGGACCCGTCGGCTTGTGGCTGCAGTCCGCCCCCGTCGCCGTCACCTTGGCCCGCAGGATGAAGCGGGTCATCTTCTGGGTGTCGATCAGGTCGGCGCCGCGCGCCGAGATGCCGCCATCGCACTCTGGGTTGTTGGTGGCGATCAGCATCGTCCCGGCCTTCTCCGCCAGGGTCATGCGGCCGACCAGGTCGCGGGCGCGGGTCTGCGGGGTCAGTCGCCAATCCTCATAGGGCTGTAGCCTGCCGTCGCCGTTCAGATCCTTGAACTTAAGACCGCCGATGGAGAGCACCGGCTTGGCCCTGGCCGCGACGGCCGGCTGTTCAGCCGCCTGGGCGCCGGCGGCGCAGGTCGCAACGAGGAAGAGGGTAAGGCTGGCGAGGCGCATGCGGTCGGCCTTTGTCATCTGTGAGGGTTTCAGGCAGGGGCGCTGTTGGCGTGATGGTCGCAGCGCAGGTGTTTGATGGTCCGGCGTGCGGGCATTTGGGCGGTCCTCACCAGTTGAACAGCGTGCCATCCTCCAGGCGGTTCACCGGCAGTTGGGCGGGGCGATAGGGGTACTTGGCCGCCAGGGCTTCGTCGATATCGACGCCGTGGCCCGGCGCTTCGCCCGGATGCAGATCGCCGTTCTTGAAGGTGTAGGCGTGGGGGAACACCGCGTCGGTTTCGGGCGTGTGGCGCATATATTCCTGGATGCCGAAATTGGGCACCCACAGGTCGAAGTGCAGGGCCGCGCCCATGCACACCGGCGACAGGTCGGTGGCGCCGTGGAAGCCGGTCTTGACGTTGTTGATCTCGGCCAGGCCGGCGATCTTCTTCAGGTGCGAGATGCCGCCGCCATGGACGATGGTGGTGCGGATGTAGTCGATCAGCTGTTCTTCGATCAGCTGCTTGCAGTCCCAGATGGTGTTGAACACCTCGCCGACGGCCAGCGGGGTCGTGGTGTGCTGGCGGATCAAGCGGAAGCTGGCCTGGTTCTCGGCGGGGGTGACGTCCTCCAGCCAGAAGGGGCGATAGGGCTCGAGGTCCTTGCCCAGACGCCCGGCTTCGATGGGGGTCAGGCGGTGGTGGCTGTCGTGCAGCAGGTGGACGTCCCAGCCCAGGGCCTCGCGGGCAGCCTCGAACAGCTTGGGCACGGTGGGCAGATAGCGGGAGGTCGACCAGACGTTCTCGGTCGGCAGGGCCGCGTCGGCCGGCTCATAGAACAACTTGTCGCCGGAGACGCCGTAGGTGCTGGCCAGGCCGGGCACGCCGGTCTGCAGGCGGATGGCCTTGTAGCCCATGGCCTTGTACTTGATGGCCTCGGCGATGGTCTCGTCGATATCGGCCCCGTTGGCGTGGCCATACACCATCACCCCCGTGCGGCTGGCGCCGCCCAGTAGTTGGTATAGCGGCATGCCCGCCAGCTTGGCCTTGATGTCCCACAGCGCCATGTCGACCGCGGCGATCGCCGACATGGTCACCGGGCCCCGGCGCCAGTAGGCGCCCTTGTAGAGAAACTGCCAGATGTCCTCGATGCCGTGAGCGTCGCGGCCGATCAGGCAGGGAGCGACGTGCTCCTGCAGATAGGCGACGACCGCCAGTTCGCGGCCGTTCAGCGTGGCGTCGCCAATGCCGTAGGTCCCGTCTTCGGTGGTGATCTTCAGGGTGACGAAGTTCCGGCCAGGGCAGGTCACGATGACCTTGGCGTCGGTGATCTTGGGCATTTGAGTCTTCCGCGAGTGTCTCTGGCGACGTCGAGGCCGTGTCTGGCCTTTCTGGCGTCGCTCGTCAAAGTGGCCTGGCCAATTGCGTTAGTTCACCAGGCTCTGTCAAGCGTGCCCTGGCCAATCCGAGCCTCTGTCGCGGAGCTGTCGGACCAAAATGTCCATAAGACATTGAGGATTTTCACAAAACAACGGTAACCGGCGTCACCGATTTTTGGCGAGAGGTCAGGGGAATAACTTGAAATTGGCCAGGCCACTTGTTAGGTTCCGTCCTAACGACGAAGGGCCCTCATGGCCCAAAACAAGTCGAAGAGGGGAAGAACCATGAACCGCCTGCTTTGCTGCGTCTCCCCCCGTGCGCTTTGGCGGGCTCCATGGAGCCCGCCATTTTTCTTTTCGAGACCTAGAACGAGGCAGTGATGGCTGACAATACCCTGCCGAGACTCTGGTCCGCGCTGGATGAAAAATCAGAGGCAGGTCATCGCCTTCGCGGCCAAGGGTTTTGGTCTCATCTTCGTTCCTTCGTCACTACGACGAGACCAAAACCCTCCTCTAAACGGAACCCTCAATCTGTCTCATGGGCGCTGACGGCGGACACTCGGGGGGAGATCATTGACACACCTCTCCCTTTGCGTAACTAGTTGGTTACCGTGGCCTGATCTGCGGAGTTGACCGGCCGCAGGGCTGGCGGGGGAGGGCGCATGGGCCAGCGTTATATTTCGCGTGCTGACATCGGGTTCCGAAACGGAGCCGAGGGGTGAGGGCGCTCGGTTCCGACGCCCGGGCCATCGGCGCGGCCTCCCAAAGTCGCAAACAAGTCGAACAAACAAGAAGGGAAAAATCCATGAACCGGTTGCTCTACTGCGCGTCCACGCCCGCGCTCCTGTTGGCGATGGCCACGTCCGCTTTCGCCCAAGCCGCGCCCGACGCCATCGCGCTCGACGAGGTGGTCGTCACCGCGCAAAAGCGCGCCGAGAACGTCCAGAACGTGCCCCTGGCGGTTTCAGTGGTCACCGCGCGGCAGCTGGAAAGCGCCGGCATCAAGGAATTCACTGACGTCTCGCGCGTCGCGCCGTCCCTGACCATCCGCCAGGCCGACCAGCCCATCAACGCCTCGGTGGCGCTGCGCGGCATCGGCACCTTCGCCTACGGGATCGGCGTCGAGCCCAGCGTCGCGGTGCAGATCGACGACGTGCCGATCTCGTTCCAGGCTCGGGCCTTCTCCGACCTGACCGACGTCGAGCGCATCGAAGTCCTGCGCGGGCCGCAGAGCACCCTCTACGGCAAGAGCGCCTCGGCCGGCCTGGTCAACATCACCACCCGCGACCCCAGCGCCAAGTTCAGCGTGCTGGCCAACGCTCTGGCCACTGACGATCACGAGTACCGGGGAGCGGTCAGCCTGTCGGGCCCGATCGGCGAGACCCTGGGCTACCGCCTGAGCGCCAGCCGCAGCGAATACGACGGCAACGTCACCAACCTTTACGACCACACCAAGATCAACGGTCGCGACGAGACGTCCATCCGCGGCAAGCTGCAGTGGCGGCCGATGGACGAGCTGAAGGTCACGCTGGGCGCCAGCTACATCGAGGGCACGGCGACGCCCGACGCCACGATGCGCGTCTATACCCCGGGCGCGACCCTGCGCGGCACGCCCGGCCTGACGGCGAACGTGACCATGCCCGGCGTCGTGCCGGGCGAGGAGAACCTGACCGTCAGCAACGACACGCCGCCTTATGCCAAGAGCGACGGTTTCGGTCAGTCGCTGAAGATCGAGTACGAGCTGCCCAAGGACTTCACCCTGGTCTCGATCAGTTCGCACGACCAGTTCCGACTGGACGACCAATCGGACTCCGACCGGACGTCCTATGCCGGCATCAAGAACTCGTACGGCGGCTACTTCAAGGCCAAGGCCAATACCCAGGAACTGCGCCTGCTGTCGCCCGGCGACGGAGTGTTCCGCTACACCTTGGGTCTGTTCTATGGCGACAACGACCTTCAGCGCAGCTTCAGGCGCGGCCCGGTCTTCTCGCAGGCCCAGTGGTACGCCATGGCCACCTCAGAGAACAAGGCGGCCTTCGGCCAGGGGGAATGGACCTTCCTGCCGAAGACCACGGCGATCGTCGGCCTACGCTACCAGAAGGAAGACATCGGCTACTATTTCAACGACATCCGGAACGGCAACGCCAAGTTCTCGGGCGGCGCTTCGGACAGCTCGGCGACCTATCGGCTGGGCCTGCGGCAGCAGGTCAACGACGACGTCATGGTGTTCGGCTCGTTCGCCACCGGTCACAAGGGCCAGACCTACGACCTGACCACGGGCTTCAACCAGGCGCGGGCCGATGTCGGCCCGATCAAGCCGGAGACCTCGGACTCGTTGGAGGCGGGGATCAAGAGCCAATTCCTGGATCACCGCATCCAACTGAACGGCACGATCTTCCATGTGAAGTACGACGATTATCAGGCCCAGGGGATCGACCTGGTCGGCGGCACCCAGAACTTCCGCCTGACCAATGTCGGCAAGGTGCTGACCAAGGGCGTGGAGGTCGAGGCCAACGCGATCCTGACCAAGGACCTGCGCCTCAACGGTTCGATCGCCTATGTCGACGCCAAGATCACCTCGTTCCCCAAGGCGGCCTGTTGGCCGGGGCAGACCGCGGCCCAAGGCTGCGTCGCCGGCTCGCCGTCGTTCCAGGACCTGAAGGGCGAGACCCTGCCCAACGCGCCCAAATGGAAGATGAACCTCGGCCTGGATTTCTCCCAGCCGGTAGGCGACTACGAGATGATCTTCTCAGGCGTCTACGCCTATCAGACCAAGGTCAACTTCTCGCTGAACACGGACCCTGGAACGGTGCAGAAGGCCTATGGCGTGCTCAACGTGTCGGGCGGCTTGCGCAAGCCCGGCGGCGGCTACCAGGCGGTGATCTTCGTCAACAACGTTTTCGACAAGAGCTACGCGGTGAACGGCGCCAGCCAGTACGGCAATTTCGGCAACCAGTTGGTCACCGAGCTCCAGCCGGCGCGCGACTTCCACCGCTATGCGGGCGTGCGCCTCTCGGTTTCCTACTAGGGCGTCCTCCCAAGCCCTTGGGCGGCGGGCTTCGGCCCGCCGCCTTTCTTTGTGGTCACGGCGGCGAAGTTCCCCGCTAGGCTGCACCAAACGCGTCTTCAAACAGAGGCGTACGATGTCGGATAATTCGCGGAACGATGGTGAAACCCGGCGTGGTCTGGTCACCCGCAGAGGCGCGGTCGGCGCCACCGGCGGCATGGTCCTGGCCGGCGTGGCGGTCGGCGCGAGCC
Organism: Caulobacter sp. Root487D2Y; assembly: GCF_001427165.1. Taxonomy (NCBI): domain Bacteria; kingdom Pseudomonadati; phylum Pseudomonadota; class Alphaproteobacteria; order Caulobacterales; family Caulobacteraceae; genus Caulobacter; species Caulobacter sp. Root487D2Y. The sequence continues at coordinate 24,826 of NZ_LMFD01000004.1, read as the reverse complement.
GGGCCCAGGCCCAGGCTGCTAAACCCGGCCCCGCCTCCGGCGTCCCCAGCATCCTCTATCCGCATGAGAGCCCGACGCGGTCCACCAAGAGCCTGGCCGCCACCTGGCGCTTCCGCCCCGATCCCAAGGACGTCGGCGAGGCCGAGGGCTGGCAGAAGGGCCTCAAGGACTTCCGCCTGATCCCGGTGCCGGCCAGCTGGAACGACATCTTCGACGACGTGCGCAACTATGTCGGCTCGGCCTGGTACGAGACCGACTTTCGCGTCGACAAGGGCTGGGCCGGCCAGCGCATCCACCTGCGCTTCGGCTCGGTCAACTACACCGCCAAGGTCTGGCTGAACGGAAAGCTGTTGGGTGGCCATGGTCGAGAACCTCTGGGACCTGCGACAGCCCGCCTGCCGCGAGCTGCTGGCAGCGCGCGGGGCGGGTGAGGGCGCGGGCTCTGGTCAACGACCGCCAGGAGATCCTGGACGCCCTCAAAGCCCGCGATCCGGCCGCCGCTCGCACAGCATGGCGGACGTCTAGGCAGGGACCGCTTCGCCGTGGCAGGCCTTGCCCGGCGCGGCGTCCTCGTATTCGTCATGGCTGCGCATCCAGTCGCCCCTCGGTGACCCAGGCCGCCCGCTTCATCGCCGGGTCCTTCGGCAAGGTGGGTTGAACTGTCTCGATCCGCCTTGGTCGGGGCTGAAATCCAGCTGTCCGCGATGCTCAAGCACGCTATACACGACCTCATGAAAACTGGACTGGGCGGCGTGAATTCCGAGGTGCTCGACGCAGGGGCTAAACGCGCCTTCGATGTTCGCGAACGCATTCTCGAAGCGGCGCTCGCGGAGTTCGCCACCAACGGACTTGGAGGGGCGAGGGTCAACACGATCGCCGAGCGATCGGGTATCAACAAGCGCTTCCTTTATGAGTATGTCGGGAACAAGGAAGCCTTGTGGCTCGCGGTCCTTGAGCGGGTCTATTTGGACATGCGCAAGGGCGAACAGGCCCTCAAGCTCGAGGCGGTCGACCCTGAACAGGGCATGCGGCTCTTGGTCCGGTTCAACTTCCGATTCCATGCTGAGCACCCGGAATTTCTGGCGATGCTCAATGAGGAAAACCGACAACACGCCAAGAACCTGGCGCGGTCGGCACGGGTGCCGGGGATGTATTCGCCCTTGATCCACACGATCCAGGACCTTCTCGGCCGGGGTGCCGCCGCAGGATTGTTCAAGACCGGCCTGGACCCCGTCCAAGTCTACATCTCGATCGCCGCGTTGAGCTATTTCTACTGCTCGAACCGCTACACCCTCTCGACGATCTTCGATCGCGATTTCGGATCGCCTCGCGAGATGCTGCAGCGCGAAGAGCATGTGATCGAGGTTGTCATGGATCACCTGCGCCTTAGTCGTTGACACACCTCTCCCTCTGCGTAACTAGTTGGTTACCGTAGCCTGATCTGCGGAGTTGACCGGCCGCAGGGCTGGCGGGGGAGGGCGCATGGGCCAGCATTGTATTTCGCGTGCTGACATCGGGTTCCGAAACGGAGCTGAGGGGTGAGGGCGCTCGGTTCCGACGCCCGGGCCTGGTGGTGCGAGGTGACCCGTTACCAGTGGTTCGTCTTCGCGATCGTCTCGGGGGCCTGGCTGTTCGACACCCTGGATCAGCGCATCTTCTCTTTGTCGCGCATTGCGGCCCTGTCGAATTTGATGGGCGCGCCGGGCACGGACCTGGCGGTCCAGGCCATGGCCAAGAGCGCGACGGCCATCTTTCTTATCGGCTGGGGGGTCGGCGGCCTGGTGATCGGAGCGCTCGGCGACCGCTTTGGCCGTTCGCGTCTGCTCCTGGCCTCGGTGGCCCTCTATTCGGTCTGCAGCGGAGCCACGGCGATGGTCACTACGGCCGACGCGTTCGCTGCGCTTCGGTTGCTGACGGGCATCGGCATCGGCGGGGTTTTCGGCCTGGCCGTGACAATCCTATCTGAGGTGGTATCGGGACAGGCGCGCGTGGCCATGCTTGCCCTGCTCCAGGTGCTTTCGACGGTGGGAAACATCCTGGCCGCCGTGCTTAAAATGGCTGCCGACCACTTAGTGGCGAACGGTCATCTGGCGCAGGACGATGTGTGGCGGGTGCTATTCTTCATCGGCGCCTTGCCGATCCTGATCTGCGTCGTCGGGGCTTGGCGCCTGCGCGAGCCTGAGCCGTGGCGACGGCTGCAGGTCGCGGGCCAACTGCCGAAGGGGGCGTTGGGCGCCTTTATCGAGCTGTTCCGGTCTCGGGAGGACCGCCGCAACTTGGTGATCGGCTCGCTGCTGTCGATCGCGGGCGTTGTGGGTTTGTGGGCCATCGGCGAGTTCGCCGTCGATCTGCAGGACGCCGTCTTCACGCTTCATTTCCAGAAAAATCACCCGGCCCAGGCGGTGCGCGCTCTGGTGGCCGACGCCAAGAATTGGGCCTATTTCCTGCAGATGGTCGGCGGCGCGCTGGGCATGATGGTCTTTGGCTACGCGGCCAACCGCATCGGCCGGCGCCCCGCCTTCATCATCGCCTTCGCCGGGGCCTTCGTCGTCACGGTGATGGTCTATTGGAAGCTTCAGACGCCCCTCGACGCCTACTGGATGATGCCGTTGATGGGCGCCTTCCAGCTTGGCGTCTTCGCCGGGTTCTCGATCTACTTGCCCGAACTGTTCGGCGGGCGGGTGCGGGGCACGGGGGTCTCGGTGGCCTATAATCTGGGCCGCTTCGCCGCGGCGGCGGGCGGCTTCGGCTCGGCCTTCCTGACGACGCGGGTCTTCGGTCACATCGAAGGTCCTGACGCCCTGCGCTATTCCGCCATGCTGATGTGTTCGATCTTCCTGATCGGCATCCTGGCCGCGTGGCGTGCGCCTGAAACCCGGGGCGCCGAATACCGTGATTGATGCGCCGAGGCTTCGTTTGTTGAACGCGGCGCGGTGCGCGGACTGGAGCCATGAGGGGCGGGCGGCCTATTTCATGTCCGCCGAAGATCTCACCTATCCGTCGGACCTGCCCGTCCAGCAGGACCTGGGGCTGGCCGCTTTGGTCGGGGCCGGCCATGTCGAACGCAACGGCCACCACTATATCGCAGGCATACCCGCCGCCTCCACCGAGGAGGAGGAAGGCCTGCTGCGCGCCCATCCCGATCCTTACGAACGCAAGGGCGATCGCGTCCAACTGCGGATCGAAGACGGCCGTCTCAGCTTCGCCAGCCTCGACAAGCCGGGCTTTGCGTCCGGGTTCTCGCCGACTCTGGGCGATGGCCGGCCGCTGCTCTAACAGCGCTAAAATCATCACAACTGGTGCTCGGCGCGATTGACAAAGCTCGTCGATGCCGAGTAACCAACTGGTTACAGCAAGGTGGAAGGAATAAGAAAATGGCTCAGCAGCGGCTCGGCATCATCATGCACGGCATCACCGGCCGCATGGGTCTCAATCAGCATCTCATCCGGTCCATTTGCGCCATCCGTGCGCAGGGCGGGGTGACCTTGTCGAACGGCGACCGGGTCATGCCCGACCCGATCCTGATTGGCCGCAACCTGGAAAAGGTGCGCGCCATCGCCGCCCAGTACGGCATCGAGCGGGTAGCGACCGACCTGGACGCTGCTCTGGCCAATACGGAGGACACGGTCTTTTTCGATGCCGGTTCGACCCAAATGCGGATGGACCTGTTGCGACGCGCACTCGAGGCGGGCAAGCACATCTACAGTGAAAAGCCGGTGGCCGAGTCGCTGGACGAGGCCTTGAGCATCGCGCGCCTCGCGCGAGCTAAGGGCTTGAAGAACGGTGCCGTTCAGGACAAGCTCTACCTGCCGGGCCTACGCAAGATGCGCATGCTGCGGGACTCCGGGTTCTTCGGCCGGATCCTCTCGGTGCGCATCGAGTTTGGCTACTGGGTCTTCGAGGGCGACTGGCAGGCCGCCCAGCGCCCCAGCTGGAACTACCGCAAGGCCGACGGCGGCGGCATGATCCTCGATATGCTGCCCCACTGGCGCTACGTGGTCGACAACCTGTTCGGACAAATCCAGTCGGTCAGCTGCGTGGGCCGGGTCCATATCCCGCGCCGCGTCGATGAGCATGGCCAAGCTTATGAAGCCGACGCCGAGGATGCCGCCTATGTGACCCTCGAACTCGAGGACGGCGCGATCGCCCAGATTAACTCCTCTTGGGCGACCCGCGTCCGACGCGAAGACCTGGTGACCTTCCATGTCGATGGAACCTTGGGATCGGCCGTCGCGGGCCTGACCCGCTGCCACACCCAGCACCGAGTTAACACGCCGCGCCCGGTCTGGAACCCCGACCAGCCCCAGAGCATGGCCTTCGAAGCTCAGTGGGAAGAGGTGCCGGACAACGCCGTTTACGACAACGGATTCAAGTCGCAGTGGGAGGACTATATCCGCCACGTCGTCGAGGACGCGCCTTGGAAGTACGATCTGGTCGAAAGCGCCAAGGGCGTCCAGCTGGCCGAGCTGGCGCAGAAGAGCTGGGATGATCGTCGGGTGATCGACGTGCCGGCGCTTGAGGTCTGACATGGCCCACCTCACTCTGCCGACGGCCAATGGCCTTGAGCGCTACGATCTGTGCGCGCCGCGCGCCTTCGACGCGCCGCCCCCGACGACATTCAACCGCGTGGCCTTCTCGGCCGCCCATGTTGTCGCCGATCCGTTCGCGACGGGCGACCCCTGGTCGACCCCTGCGATAGACTGGGATCGCACCCTGGGCTTTCGCCATCACCTCTGGTCGCTGGGCCTGGGGGTCGCCGAGGCGATGGATACCGCCCAGCGCGGCATGGGCCTCAACTGGACCCTGTCGCAGGAATTGATCGCGCGGTCATTGAGCGACGCGACCCAGACCCCCGGCGCTCTGATCGCCTGCGGGGTCGGCACCGACCATCTCGACGCCGACGACGACACTACCATCGACGACGTCGTGCGCGCCTACGAAGAGCAGGCCGAATTCGTTGAGGCGCGCGGCGGCCGCATTATCCTTATGGCATCTCGCGCCCTTGTACGCGCCGCGCGCCGCCCGGCCGACTACGCTTATGTCTATGGACGGGTTCTATCGGCCGTGAAGGCGCCCGTGATCCTTCATTGGCTTGGCGCGATGTTCGACCCGGCACTCGAGGGTTACTGGGGCGCAACTGATCACTCGCAAGCCATGGAAGTGGCGCTTGAGGTCATCGAAGCCAATGTCGCCAAGGTGGACGGCATTAAGATCTCTCTGCTCGACAAGGAAAAAGAAGTCGTCATGCGCCGCCGGCTGCCAGCGGGTGTTCGGATGTATACCGGCGATGATTTCAACTATGTCGATCTGATTGTCGGTGACGGGTTCGGCGCGCCGCACCAGGCCCAGTCCGACGCCCTTCTGGGTATCTTCGACGCAATCGCGCCCGCCGCCAGCGCGGGCCTGTCCTGCCTGGCCGCAGGCGATGAGGCGGGCTTCAGGGCGATCCTCGAACCGACTGTTCCCCTTTCGCGGCACATCTTCCGAGCGCCAACCCGGTGGTACAAGACCGGGGTGGTGTTTATGGCCTATCTGAACGGACACCAGGACCATTTCACCATGGTCGGCGGGCAGCAGTCGGCGCGCTCGATCCAGCATTTGAGCGAACTCTTCCGCCTTGCGGACGCTGCGAACCTTCTGACGGACAAAGATGTCGCCGCCGACCGAATGCGGCGCGTCCTCGCGCTCGCTGGCGTGCTGTAGTGGCGGCGCTAGACCTTCTGTCGCTCAACACCGCTACGGTGCGCGACGCCTGGACCCTCGAGCAATGCATCGAGGGTTGCCAGCGCCACGGCGTCACCGCCATCGCGCCTTGGCGCGATAGGCTGCAGGAAATGGGCGTCGAGCGCGCGGCTCGCGCGATCCGCGGTGCGGGGTTGGACGTCAGCGGTCTCTGTCGGGGGGGCATGTTTCCGGCGCAGGAGGCTCAGGGCCGCCGCGCGGCGGTCGATGACAATCTCCGCGCCATCGATGAGGCGGCCAGCATCGGCGCGGCCTGCCTGGTGATGGTCTGCGGCGGCCTGCCTGCGGGGTCGCGAGATCTGCCCCAGGCCAGGGACATGGTTCGGGACGGTCTGGCGTCGATCCTGGATCATGCGCGGGCGGCGGGCGTGCGCATCGCGCTCGAACCCTTACATCCCATGACCTGCGCCGATCGCTCGGTGCTATCGACGTTGGGTCAAGCCCTTGACCTCTGCGATGAGCTCGGACCCGGCCTTGGTGTCGCGATCGATGTTTACCACGTATGGTGGGACCCCCAGGTCAGCGCGCAGATTGCCCGCGCCGGCGACCGCATTTTTGCGTTCCACACCTGCGACTGGCGCGTTCCGACCCGCGACCTGGTGTTTGACCGCGCCATGCCCGGGGACGGGGTGATCGACATCGCCGCGCTGCGTCACCAGGTACAAGCCGCCGGTTATGCCGGACGCCTAGAAATGGAGATCCTCTCCACCGACTGGTGGGCCCGGGATCCGAACGAGGTTCTAGCGATCTGCAAGGCCCGCCATGAAGCTTTCTGCTGAAAATCCGCCCGCGCCGAAAGATGTTCTGTTGGCGATGTTCCACGCGGCGGTGCGCGCTGCGGCCCCGGAAAACATCGTCGCGCACCTGCCTTCCGCGCCAACCGGCCGGGTCCTTGTGTTGGGTGCAGGCAAGGCGAGCGCGGCCATGGCGGCGGCGGTCGAGCGCGCTTGGCCCAGTGTTGAGATGTCCGGCCTAGTCGTTACCCGCTACGGACACGGCGCTGCCTGTGAGCGCATCGAGGTCGTCGAGGCGGGCCATCCCGTGCCGGATGCGCAAGGCCAGCGAGCCGCGGAGCGGATGCTGGAACTAGCCAGAGCGGCTGGTCCCGACGATCTGGTTCTGGCGCTGATCTCCGGGGGGGGGTCGTCGCTCCTGGTCAAGCCGGCGCCCGGGTTAAGTCTGGACGACAAGCGCGAGGTCACACGGCAGCTGCTGGCCTGCGGCGCGACCATCCAGGAGCTGAACTGCGTCCGCAAGCACCTTTCGGGCATCAAGGGCGGACGTCTTGCGCTCGCCGCCGCGCCCGCGAAGGTTCTCACCTTCGTGATCTCGGACGTTCCGGGCGACGATCCGTCCATGGTGGCGTCAGGACCGACCCTGGGCGACACGACCACCTCGACCCAGGCCCTGGCCATCGTTGATCGATACCGCCTGAACGTTCCGGAATCGGTGCGTAGGCATCTTACGGGCGCGCTCGTCTCGCCATGCACGCTGGACGCCCTTGCTAGCCGCTGCGCCATCGTCGCCCATCCTCAGATGTCGCTCGATGCGGCGGCGGCGGCTGCGCGGGCCTTAGGCGCTGAACCGATAATCCTTGGTGACGACATTCAGGGGGAGGCTCGGGAGGTCGCCGCGTCGATGGCGCGAATGACCCTGGACCATGTTCGGAGTCCCGGCGGTCGGTCCTCGCGCCGGGTCTTCCTGTCCGGCGGCGAGACCACAGTGACTGTTCGCGCGCCGGGTCGCGGCGGTCGCAATAGCGAATTCCTTCTTGCCCTGACAATCGCGCTAGGATCGACGCCAGGCATTTCGGCTATCGCCTGCGACACGGATGGGATCGATGGCTCGGAGGACAATGCCGGGGCAGTAATGGACCCGAGCTCGCTGCGCCGCGCAGCCGAACTCGGGCTAGATCCGCAAGAGTTCCTCTTCGAAAACGACAGCTACAGTCTCTTTCAAGCACTGGGCGATCTCGTCACAACCGGACCCACCCGCACCAACGTCAATGACTTCCGCGCCATCCTCGTGGAGATCGACCCGTCATGAATGAAGCGCATGACAACGCGAACTCTGACGGCCACATCTGGGGGCTTCGCACAAAGCCCTACCGCAGCTATGTGCTGACGACGTTACTGGTCATCTACATCCTGAACTTCGTGGATCGGGGCCTGCTGTTCATTTCTTCAAGCGTGATATGATTGTCAAAGACTCTAAACCTTGAGAATCTAAATCCCTTAGGGGGCGCGGGGGCGCGGGGGCGATCAGACTCCAAATGTTGCGATTGACTCCAATCGATGCGGGTCCTGACTCCTAAATCTGCGACGGAGATTCTCATGGCCTATAGAGTCAGCTGTCTCTTGGCCTGGACCAAAGCAGCCGCTTTGGGCGGAGCCATGACGCTGCCGGCTCAGGATCGGGCCTGATTCATGGCTTCCGTTCGGAAGGTCTGCTGGGCCGCGTGGCTGTCGGGCATAGCGCACACGACGGCGCCGGCGCATCCTGGGCAACAACTTGTAGAGCTCTGCGGCCCGGCCATCTGGCCCATAGACGTAGCGATAGATGGTCTCGTGGCAGGCGTAGGCTTGGAGCTGGCGGGTCGCTTTGAGATGGCCGGCGATCTGTTCTGGCGACCAGGTCTCTCGCAGACGCTCCGTGACAAAGCGGGCTAGTTCTGGATCACGATGCAGCTTTCCGACACGCCTGCGTCGCGACGAGGCACGCTCGTCGGCGGCGATGGCGAAGTAGCCGCGCAGCCATGGGCCATCATCGAACCAATTGCGCCGGATCTCGCGATGGATGGTCGACGGGTGGCGGCCAAGTCGCTCGGAGATGACCCGGACAGGCACCTTGGCGTCACGCCAGCGACAGATCAGGTGGCGTTCTTCAAGCGTGATATGATCGTAACGCGATCCCATGTGAAAATCTCCGTGGACCTAAGTCCATAAAAACCCTCACAAATCGCACTTCAAAATAGAATCCGCCCGGCTACATATGAAAAACGCATAATAAGCATTATCAGCAATAGCGGATTGTCGCTCCGGGACAACTGTCACATATCGAAATAGACGCGACTGGCGCTGTGGTTTGGGATTTTCGACCCAAATTCACGCGACTATTCGATATTTCGCGCGAAATAGACGCGACTGACCGGATCATGCGGGAACCATAGCAGCCTTGACCCTTAAAATCGACTGACGACTGGTTCTGTACTCGCGCGCGAGCGCCGAAACGCTGTCGCCGTTGGTGAGGCGCCGCTGGATATCTGCGCGGCCATCGGGCGTCAGACTCGGCGGCCTGCCGAGGATCTTGCCTTCGGCCTTGGCGCGGCTAAGCCCGGCCTGGGTGCGCTCGATCAGCTGGTCACGCTCGAACTCAGCAACGGCGTTGATGACGTTCATCGTCAGCTTGCCCGTCGAGCTGGCCAGATCAACGCCGCCAAGCGCGAGGCAATGCACCCGCACGCCGATCTCGGCGAGCTTCGACACGGTGCCGGCCACGTCCATGGAATTGCGGCCGAGCCGATCGAGCTTGGTGACAACCAGCACGTCGTCGGGTTCGAGCCGGTCCATGAGACGATTGAAGCCGCTGCGCTGGCTGGTGGCGACGCTTCCGGAAATGGTTTCGGAGATGACCCGCCGCGGTTCGACCTTGAAGCCGGCAGCCTGAATCTCCAGCACCTGATTTTCGGTTGTCTGCCCGACCGTGGAGACGCGAACATAGGCAAAGGTGCGTGGCATGGCCGGTTTTGTCCGAAAAGGATGTCCGGAATATAACGCGCGTCCGGAATTGCTCCAAGCTAATTTTCGGACATAGCGGGCCCACCCGTCCGAAACCGAACGATTTCGGACGGGCCGAGACTCCAACGACTCAGCGAGGTCTCTGCAGCGCTCGGCGGGCCGGTGTCGCGATGCAGCCGGGCCAGGCCTGCAGGCGGTCCGTGAGGATCGCACGCAGCCGATCGTCCAATTCGTCGAAGGCGTAGACAAACGGGCCGGGGCTATGCGGGTCGTTCCATCGCATGACGGTTGAGAACGGATGGCTCCGTGCTTGGGGCCAGGCCAGCAAAGTCGCCACGGCGGCGTAGACATTCATGCGATCGCGCGGACCTTGATCGGCAAGCAACGCCGTGCCGCCGGTCGCTGGCGCCGATGGAAAACGTCGCGCTGCCGTTGCGGATCTCGTCGAACTGGTGAGCGAACGTGGTCGTACTTCCCGGACGCCAGAGTACGACCTCGATCAGCGCAGTCGCGCTGACGAGGAAGGTCGCGGGTGTGCGCGGTAGCCACTGGGGGCCAGGCGGTTGCCCGCTCAGGGCTCGCATGAGGGCGTCTTCGAACGCCAGAGTGAATTCAGCGGGTCGGCCGGCGAAGTGTGTTGCGCCGATGCTGGTACGCGAGCCTTCATGAACGAAGCGCGCGGCGCCGTCCTGTAGGACAAGCCCGTAGCCGTCGAGGCCGGCCAAGCGGACTCGGTGCTTTGGACAACTGAAACGCCACGAGCTGGCGCTCGACGCCGAAACGAAGTGATCGCCAACCCTGTCCGCAGCGTCACGGCAACAGGCCGGGCAAGCCGCGCCACGAATGAAGGCAGGCCGGCTGAGCGCGAGCGGAGCCGCGATCGTCGCCGGGTCCGGCGCGAAGAAACGGCGCAGCTCGTTCGCATTCAGGCGCGTGCTCTCCGACAGCTGGTCGAACAGGCCGTCGGGTGGCGCAAGGTCTTGAGGATCGTCGCAACCCAGCCCGGACCAGAAGTCAGCCGCGGTGACGAAATTGTGGGCCGCCAGACGCGCCACCCACGACGATAGACCCTCGCCGGCCATTGGCCGGGGCGCGAACGGCAACGACGGCATCCTTAGCCTGCCGCAGCCCTCACCCGGCGCCGCATGGCGGCGGCGGTGCGGACATGGCGGGTGACATCGTCAAGTCGCAGAGTCTTCAATGTGATCTGTTCCTCGCCCGTGTCTATGGCGTGCACGGCGGCCGCGTTGAGCAGGCGGAAGGTCTTGCCAGGACTGCCGGCAGTCAGGTCGTGAACGCCGTCGACAAGTGGTTGATCGACCTGCGAAGTCCGGCGCAGCGGGAAGAAGGCGATCACCGACCGCACGATCGTCGCGTAGTCGGCATCGTTGCGAAGCCGCGTCAGCTGAAAAGGCTGCACCCGGCCTTCCACCTGGGGATCGGAGGTCAGGGCGTGGAGAGCTTCCATGGTGCCGAAACAGGCGAGCGACAGCTCCAGCCGGTTTGAGAGCCGGCGGAGCGCCGCCAAGGTCTTGCGCTGCGCTGACCCCGTGCCGATCACCAGGTTGTTGGTCTCGTCGATAATCAGCAGGCGGGCGCCAAGGCGCTTGAGCTGCAGGTGTACGATCCGCTCCATATCAATGAGGCGTCCACCCTCGGGCGCGCCAATGGCCTGCAGGATCGCGGAATAGAGCCGCGCTTCGTCGGCTTCCGGCGGGGCCTCCATCGCCACGACCTCGCTTGAGGTCCGGCCGGTCTCTGAGTCAAAGATCGGCGCGTGGGCGCGCATGAATTTCTTTAGGATCGTGGTCTTGCCGACGTCGGGTTCACCGACGACCAGCAGCGAAGGCATGCGGGTGCGGCGTGCGCCGCGCAGCAATTCGGCCATCCGGGTCAGCGCCGCTTCGCCCTGTGGATAGTGAACCCAGCGGTCGGCCAGGATCTTGGCGACTCGCGTCTCGTCGTCGGCGTCGGCTCCGCTCACCATTGCTCAATCTCCCCGATCCGACCGCTGATGGGCCCCAGCGCCGCGACCGGCTCCGGATCGGGCTGTGGCGGGTCAGGAGCCAACGCCGCCGCATAGCCGCGGTCGCGGCGTTCGGCGTCACGGCGCTGACGGCGGGTCTCGCTCTTGGCCCGCCCGACCAGCTCGACATTGCGTCGCCTCGCTTCGAACAGTGCGTCTTCATTGACGTGGGCCGCGCCCTCGGCGGCGAGGCATCGCCTGGCCGCCTGGAGTTCCCACAAACTCATGGGTGGCCGGGCGAGGTTGCGGTAGCGAATGGATTGAACGCCCTGCGCCGTGGGCACGTAAAGACGGGATAGGTCGCGCGGATCGTAGCGGACGATCAACTTGCGATCCCCAGTGTCGAACAGCGGCTCCAGGAACGGCTCGTAATAATGGATGCGGTTGAAGACAACGCCTTGGCGGGTGATGGCGCGCGAAACCGACGGCAGAAATTCGAAGGCCAGGCGCTCCGGATCGCTCGGCGTCCGCGGAACAAAGCCCTGGCCATCGGCGCCGCGGCGCCAGGCCACCAGCGGCGGCCGCCCCGTGACGGAATGGATCCGCATATTGTAGTCGCTGGCGATGAACCGCCAGAGCCAGGTCTCAAGCTCGTCCAGCGTGAGCGCGGCCGACCCGTCACTGTCATAGTCACGGCGCTGCGCGACATTGGAAAAGGTTGTACCCGGCAGCAGGTGCATCTCCTGCTGCGCGGTCCCGATCAAGCGCTCAATATGACCGCCATAGCGCGGCGCGCCCAGGGGCCGATAGTCGATCTCGATACCGAGGTTGGCGCAAGCCCGCTGGAACGTCGCGCTTCGAAAATCGGAGCCGTTGTCGCTGTGGACACCATCCGGCAAACCGAAGGCTGGCCAGTCCGCAGCCACATCCCGTTCCCTCAGGACGCCGGCCTTATCCAGAATGGCGTGACGTAGCGCTAGGCCGACGGATACGACCGATGGATCTTCCAGCGACACATGCAGGCCGGTGATGACGCGTGACGCGACGTCGATCACCAGTGTGACCCACGGCCGCCCGATCGGGCGGCGCGTCTCAACGTCCACGATCACCACGTCCACCGGAGAATGGTCGATTTGCCAGAGGGCGTTCGGCCGATCGACGATCAAGGCCCCAGGGCGCATGGTCTGGGCTTCCGCCGCTCCCCTCCCCTCACGACGGCCCGCGACCGTCTTGCGGCTGAGCTTGCGCAGTCGCCGGTGGACGGTCGAAATTGCCGGCGTCGCCAGTCCAGTCGCCCGGCAGCGCTGTGCAATCTCCCGATGCAAGGCCGCTGCAGACGGAGCCTGCTTGGTAAGGAAAAAGTCTTGGATCGCCGCGTCGATCACGGTCTCGATCGAGGCCGGGACGCGGCTGCGTCCTGGGCGCCAACCGCGCGCTTCACCCGTGATCGATTCCGCAGTTTGATCCGCCGCGAAGCGGCGCAGCAGCGTATAGAGTGTCGAGATATGCAGTCCGAGCCGGCTAGCAGCCTGCTCCATGTCGGCTCGGCTGCGCCTTGGCGCCTCGATTAGTTTTCGTAGTTCGGGCTGGCGTCCAAGCGCCTTGCGCCAGCGCTGCTCGGCCGCTCCTGTTAGAGGTAGATCCGGGCCAGCGGCCATTGGCGATCGTCCTCGCAAGCGCAGGTTCACCAAAAGAATGCCTGAGTCGATGCGGATGCGCAGGATCGAAATTAACGCGAACGTACGCCAGAGGGACACGTCCGCATCTTCACCCGCGACTATTCGATAATTCGCGTCTAGTTCGAACGGGCCGCCTGTTAGAAAACAAGGGTTTGCGCCGAAAATCAGTCGCGCTTATTTCGCTCTACGACAGCTGTGAGATTCCGCAATCTCGAAGGCCATCCCGTGCCGCGTTCCGAATGCGCTGACTCGGAAGCTTGTCACGCCAAGGCCCCGCAGGAGAGACGACAGAGCTACCGTGCCGGTGACGACGCGTTACCTACCCGACACCTAAAGCCGGGGCCACAAAGTACGCGCTGGCGACTGCAGACGCTGGAGAGCGCTTCTGGCTCTATCGCGATGGGGATGGCGAGGATCCAGCGACGGGCACCCAGCGCTGATTCATCAGAGGGATCTTCGCGTGACCGCGCCCTATGTCGAACTGCAGTGCGCGTCGCACTTTTCGTTGCTGCGCGGCGCCGATCTTTGAGGGCAGCGCGACATTTGTACGCTGAGCAACGCCAAGGGCGAAGCGACGATGTAGCGCGCCGAGACCCCCAGCAACTCATCATGTTCGACCGGCCAGCTGGGTCACCTAAGCTGCGTCCCCATCGTGTCATCACGCGGCGCGAAGGCAAGATCGCGTGACCAGAAATCTAGCGCACTCAGGGCCAGACGGACCCGGCTTGGACGCTTAGTCGTCGGTTTCGGCCATGGCCATGGCCAGGCTGACCAACTGCCGACGTAAAGCGGGCGACATCACTGCGAAAGCCGCCACCAATTCGTGGGCGCCGCGCTGATTTAGGAAATCGGTCAGGCCGCCGGCAATGGGGCCACCGCCGACTGGCGTTTCCAAGCCTTCGAAGAAGGACGCCAGCGGCGTCTCCAGCTTCAAGGCGATCTCATAGAGCTTGGATGAACTTACGCGGTTAGACCCCCGCTCATACTTCTGGACCTGCTGAAAGGTCAGGCCCAGCGAGTCCGCAAGCTCAGACTGTGAAATTCCCAAAGCCTTGCGCCGCGTCCTGATCAAGGAGCCCACATGTAGATCGACATGGTGGGGCTGCGCGCTATTGGCGCCTTGGGGCACAAGCTTCTTCATTTTGTTGGTCTTGGCTCGATAGGGATAGCGGGACTGTTCGTAGGTAAGTCGCTGCGGCCTATTCGTCGAGCGCAGGGATTGGCGGGCGCCACCGTGAGACCAGATCAAGGTGCTCCTCTCCCCGGGTCGAGCGAGCAACATTGAGGCGGATGTAGAGTCCCTGGGCGCTGTGAGATCGCACCGCAGCGTCCCATTGCTGGCGGGCGTCCAGGAGACTGCCCACGGCTCCGCAGCACATCACCTGCGGGGTTGTCGCACGCCAGCGCACGTAGACGAAGTTGCCCGCCGTTGAAGGCAGCTGCGCAGGATCTTCTATGAGCCTGAAGCGGTAGATCGCGCCTGAGGCGCCGGGGAGGTCGAGATGGTCTTGCACCTTGGCAGCATAGGCCTTGCCTGCGGAAAATTCACGAGTCGACTACGCCGATGGTGGTCTCACAGTGCCCCTGTCTTCAATTGACGCCTGGATCGCAATGGGCCCGATCCGGTTGGGGGCTGAACCAAAAAGGGGGGAGGTCTCCCCCTGAGCTTGAGCCATGGGGCTCAATCTACCCCCTCTGCGGGGACACCCCGCAACGCCCCGTTGGCTAAGGGGCCTCGCCCCTCGCGCGCGGAAGACCGGCCTTGGGGTTTCCCCAACCTTCCGCCGTGGGCGTGCAGGTCGGGCGATCCCCCTCCCCTCCCCCGGTCATCCGCTTGCTACCCCCGCCTCGCCGGCGGGCAGGGGTTGATGCGCAAGGCATCGAACCCGGACGGAAGGATCGACCATGACCGACAATCCCCTCTTCGCCAGCCAGGCCGAACGCACCGCCGAGACGGCGCGGCTCAATGATCTGGCCCGCGCCGCCCCCAAGAGCGTCAACGCCGTGTGGTTGGCCACCAGCGGGGTCGCCGCGTTGATCGCCGAGGCGCCCAACGCCCAGATCACCCTGGCGCGCGCTCTGGCCGGGTTTTCCCAGTTCGACGCCGACGACGATCCTTACGGCGAGCGCGATTTCGGGGCGTTCGAGCTTTGGGGCGAGCAGCTGTTTTGGAAGATCGACTACTATCATCCCGACCGTGATGAGCACTCACCTGTCAAGTGGAGCGCCGAGCTGACGCGCCGCGTTCTGACCATCATGCTGGCCAGCGAGTATTGACCGGGCGGGCCAGTCTCCTGGACTGGCCCCCTCCCCTTCCCGATGCTATATTGAGGGCGTTCGAAGGAGTTTCGCCATGGGCCGTTGGTCCTCATCCGACCCCGCAGACGTGGCTTGGCGCCGCGAGCAGATGAGCGCCAACAACGACATCGAGGGCGTGCGCCGCGATCCGCAGGCCGACCAGCTGATGGCGCGCCTGGACGCCGAGGGCAAAACCCCTGCCCAAAAGCGTGACGCCCTGCGCGGCTACTTCGCCCAGAAGGCTTAGTGAGCGACCGAAAGGCGGCCGAGCGCGCCGCGTTCGAGCGGGTTTTCTACCCAGACAGCCGCGTTCTCGTAAACGAGCTTGGCCTGCGCGACGCGGCCTCGCTCGATGCGGCTGAGCGCCTTTTCACCGATACGCGGATCGAAGAAGGCATGCCTGCTGCGGCAGCCGAGCCGACCTATGCCGGGTTCAAGGCGATCCACCACCATCTCTTTCAGGACCTCTATGCGTGGGCCGGGCAGGAGCGAACCTATACGACGGGTCGCGGCCCCACCCCGTTCGCGCCGCCCGAGCAGATCGGCCCCTGGATGGAAAAGCAGTTCGCGGCCTTCCGTGCGGCCGGCGAGTTGAAGGGACTAGGCGCGGAGGCCTTCGCGACGCAGGCAGCCGAGTTCATCACCGAGATCAATGCCGCCCACCCCTTCATCGAAGGCAATGGCCGCGCCCAGCGTGTGTGGCTGGGCGGGGTGGCCGAACGGGCCGGCTTTGAATTCAAGATCCGGCCCGAGGACCAGGCGGCTTGGTATGAGGCTTCGCGCATCGGGTTCGAGGCCGCCAACACCGCCCCGATGGCCGAATTGATCCTGGCGCGGATCCAGACCTTACAGCTGGTCGAAAGCGGTCGCGGCCCTGAACGGGCCGCGCAGTTTCTAGCGATGAGCCGTGAGGCGGCCTTGGCCAGCGGCGATGGAAGTTTTCAGGCGGCGTGGGCGAACCTGGACAAGATCGCCGCCGTCGTCGGCAGCGCCATGGCCCATGACACTGATGCGCAGGCTCGTTTGCTGGACAAGGCCCGCCACCAGGTGGCCGAGCATTTGCGAGCCGGACGCGCCATTGTCGAGGTCAGCAAGGAGCAGGCGTGGCGCAACGCCTCGCAGGACCAGGCCCCCTCCCCTTCCGACAAAGACCGCTAGACTCCGCCTGGGCCAGAAATCCACGGGGATGGCGGGCTGAGCGGCTCCCCCACAGAGCAAGCGAAGACCGCCAAGGCGGCAGCGACTTAAGCTGCCGCCGCGCGCGGTGGAGTTGTGGCCGTTTAGGTCGCGCTGAGTTTGCACGTGCAAACTTTGGGATGCGGGGCGGCGCGGAGCGCCTGCAAGCCTGGAGCTTGCTAGCCGCCTACGGCGGCAGGCCCCGCCGGGTCTGGGCGAGGGATCTGGCCGATTAGGTTCGCGGCGCGCCAAACCTCGACGATGTCGGCGCTGTCGTGCTGGCCCAACAGGGCTAGGGCATGCCTTCGCGCCTGGTCGTCACTTCCGAAGGCGGCGACGTCCATGAAGAGCGTCGCGCCGGCCGTGGAGTTTTCAAGGAAGGTGTAGGCGTCGTCACGCATTGGTCGGCGGAGCCCTCAGAGCCACTCGGTGCGATCAAGCCAAGAATGCCACGGCGACGCTTGCGTTCCAAGCCCCTGGCGGGCGCGGGGCGTGGCGGATTCCTTGCGGTAGTCGGCTTTGCGTCTCGCTTGGCGAGACTGATCGAACGCTGACCACGCGGCGTGGCGTGTTGCTAAGGGGCGGTCGCCCCTCGCGCCCGGGGGGTAAAGTCTGCGCTGCGCTCCGACCGGACGGGGGGTGTCCCCAACCTTCCCTCGCTGCGCTCAGTGCAGGCCGGGTGATCCCCCTCCCCCCGTCCGCCCCCCAGTTGCTACCCCCAGCCTCGCCGGCGGGCAGGGGTAGATGCGCAAAGCATCGACCCCAACCCCAAGACGGAGTTCAACCGATGACCGTTCGTGAAATCCAACTCTCCAAGCTGGTCCTGTCGCCCAACAACATGCGCCAAGGCGAGGTGGAGATCGGCGATCTAGTAGCCGACATCGGCGCTACCAAGACCGTGCTGCAAAACCTGCGAGTCACCGCCCAGCAGCAGAACGGCAAGGCCACGGGCAAGTTCGAGGTTCATGTCGGCGGGCGGCGTCTGCGGGCGTTGAACGTCTTGGCCCAGCGCAAGGACATCCCTCGCTCGTTCCCGGTTCTTTGCGTGGTCTGCGCTGACGAGACGGCTGCGTTGGAGGAAAGCATCGCCGAGAACGCCGTGCGGCTGGCTCCGCACCCGGCTGACCAGTTCGCCGCCTTCCATGCCCTCAGCCAAACTGGAAAGACCGTCTCGGAGATCGCAGAGCGCTATTCGATCGCGCCTCGGATCGTCGAGCGTCGGTTGAAGCTGGCCACGGTCTCGCCGCGCCTCATGACGCTGTTTCGCGCCGATGAGATCAATCTGGATCACATGGCGGCCTTTACCCTGACCGACGATCAGGCGGCCCAGGAAGCGGCCTATTTCGACTTCCCCGAACACGACCGTCAGGCCTACCGCGTCAAGCAGCGTCTGGTCGGCGGGCGGGTCAACAGTCAGAACAACGCCACAGCCAAGTTCGTGGGTCTGGATGCCTATCGCGCGGCCGGGGGCGAGGTCAGTCAGGACCTCTTCGCCCAAGCCGATGACGCTGGGTACATCACCGACCTGACGCTGCTGGAAAAGCTGGCGAGCGAGGCGCTAGAAGCCGAGGCAAAGGCATTGCGGCCGGAAGGCTGGGCATGGGTCGAAACCACCTTGAGCTTCGACTACAGCCAATCGCAGAGCTACGGCCGGGCCTACCCTACGGTGGCGCCCTTGACGCCCGAGGCGCTCGGCGAGATCGGGCTGCTGACGAGCGAAATGCAGATATTGGAGGCGGTGGACCCCCAGACCGACCAGACCATGGAGCGCGTGAGCGCGATTGAAGATCGCCTATACGCCTTGGAAAGCTCCGGCGAGGAGGTGTATGCGCCCGAGGTCAGGGCGATCACCGGCGCCATCGTGACCATTGCCGACGACGGCTCGCTTCGGATCGAGCGGGGTTGCGCCAAGCCGGGCGCCGATACCAAGGCGCTGCGCAAACTGGACGGCAAGGCGACGCAGGGCGGTTCGTCCATCACTCGCGAACGGGCCAAGAAGCCCGCTGGCGCCCTGCCCGACAAGCTGGTGCTGGACCTTACCGCCCACCGGACGGCGGCGTTGCGCGCGGCCTTGATCGAGCGTCATGACGTGGCCTTCGTCGCCGTCGTCCATTCCCTACTGCTGCTGACCCACTATGGCGCGGGGCATCGCTCGGCGCCCGCCTCGACCATCGAGCTTCGGGCCGATCTGTCGGCCAATCATCCGCGCAAACATGCCCAGGGGTTCGAGGCCAGCAAGGCGGGTGAGGCGCTCAAGCACGTTCAAGGTCGGATGATGCTGCTGCTGCCGACCAGCCACGCGGACCTGTGGTCGTTCCTCATGGCGCGCGAGCCCGATCAGCTCATGGAGCTTGTCGCCTACGCGGCGTCTCAGATGGTCGATGCGGTCAAGCAGCCGTTCGATCGCGAGAACAGCGCTCGTCAGGTAGCCTCCGATCATCTGGCCAAGGCTCTGGGTCTGGACATGACCCAATGGTGGGCCCCGACGGCGCAAGGCTATTTTGGCCGGGTGTCCAAGTCGCTGATCGTCGCGGCGGTGGAGGAGGCGACGACCGCCCAGGCGGCTGAGAACATCGCCAACCTGAAGAAGCAGGAGCTGGCGGCTGAAGCCGAGCGACGTCTGGACGGCAAGGGCTGGCTGCCGACCCTCTTGCGTCCGCGTGACATCGTCCAGGACGAGGACGTCTTGGAAGACGAGGCCTTTGACGCCGAGGGCGAAGGCGATCTGGACGAAAGCGCGCCGTGGGATGAAGGCGAGGTCCCGATGGCGGCCGAATAGTCTCTAACGCCGGGGCTTGGTGCCCCGGCGCCCTTCTCCTGGAGCCGGTTTGTACGTGCAAACCGGCTCTCTGCTTTCTGGATGTCGGGCACAAGTTTGCACGTGCAAACCCGCGCGAAGCGGCGCGGGCCTGCGGCCCGCACTCCTTGCATTCGTCTGGCTAAGGGGCCTTGCCCCTCGCGCGGGGCGGTAAAGTCTTCGACCCGGGGCGAGGGTGTCCCCAACCTTCCTCCCGTTGGTCGTGCAGGTCGGGCGATCCCCCTCCCCCTCCCCGGTCGCCCCTTTGCTACCCCCGGCTCATTGGCGCCGGCCTAGCCGGTTGGATCGCGAAAGAAGCGAGCCAACCCAAGCCGACAAAGGGGAAGAAAACATCTTTATCTTCTAGCTGTAGAAAACATAAAGATGTATTCTTGAGCCTTAGAGACGGAGCCCGGAAATGACCAAAGCCCCCACCTCCAAGAGCCGCAAGACCGTCGCCGCCAAGGCCGCGGCGGCCGAGCGCTTCGACATCCATCAACACGTCACCGACCAGATCATCAAGGCGCTAGAGGTCGGGACCAAGCCGTGGGAGCAGCCCTGGCGCTCAGCGGGCGGGCCGATTCGCCCCCTGCGGTTTAACGGCGAGCCCTATCGCGGGATCAATGTCGTGATGCTGTGGGGCGCCAGCCAAGAGCGCGGTTTTGTATCCCCCTACTGGATGACCTTTCAGCAGGCGCTGGAACTGGGCGGATCGGTCCGCAAGGGCGAGCGCGGCAGCAAGGTCGTGAAAGCCGGACAGAGCGTATTCGGCGACCAGGATGCGCCGCACCAAGGCGACGGGGAAGACGGCGCAACCGTTCGCCGATGGCTGAAGGCCTACACCGTATTCAACAGCGAGCAGATCGATGGCCTGCCCGAGCGCTTCGCCGTCAAAGAGGCCCTGCCCGGTCCCCTTCCCGAGCGGCTCGCGGCGGCCGATGCGTTCTTCGCCAACATTCCGGCCAAGGTCATCAACGGCGGGGACGGGGCTTTCTACCGGATCAGCACGGACGACATCCACATGCCACCGCTCGAGCTTTTCAACGACGCCGAGCTTCATGCGGCGACCCTGGCCCATGAGCTTGTTCATTGGACACGCCATCCGTCCCGCCTGGACCGTGACTTTGGCCGCAAGGCGTTCGGCGATGAGGGGTACGCCAAGGAGGAATGTTGCGCGGAACTCGGCGCGGCGTTCGTCGGCGCGATCCTGGGCCTTCGCCCCTCCCACATCGAAGACCATGCGGCCTATATCGGCTCGTGGCTCAAGGTGCTGAAGGACGACAAGCGGTTCATCTTCACAGCCGCAGGCCATGCCCAGCGCGCCGTCGATCTGTTGGAGAGCTACCAACCCGGCGCGGCCCTAGCCGATGCTGATGGCGCCAGCGCTCAGGAGGCGGCCGCTTAGGCGGCCGCCCTTGCTGGAGGATCGACAAATGCTTGTCGCCCTAATGGTGTTCATTGCCCTGGCCCTGGTCGGGCGGGTTTCCCGCCCGCCCGATGACCAGGGCGCTTGGCTGCTCTGGCGAGAAAATCAGGAGGACCGCCGCGATGACGGCTGAAACCTCTTTATCTTTTGACTATGCTGAATCACAACGACTCGGCCGCCTTCGGCGGCGCGGTCTTGGGGGTTTAGCAAGGCATGGAAGTGAGCGACGAGGCTGGCGAGTCCATGTTGAACATGAAGGTCCCAACGGCGCTTCGCGACGAGCTGAAGAGGCAGGCCGCCGAACAGGGCGTGACCCTGCGTGTGATCGTGCTTAGGGCCCTGAAGGCGGCAGGCTTCACCGTCAACGACCACGAGCTGGCTGATCGGCGCCCCGAGCGTTCGGGCAGGAAGAAAAGCGCATGAAAACCATCGTCGTGAACAACCAGAAGGGCGGCGTGGGTAAGACCATGTTGGCGATCCATCTGGCGTGGTTCCTGGCCGAGGAAGCGGCGACCCGCATTCTGTTCGTTGACCTAGACCCCCAGGCCAACGCCAGCCACACCCTGGCCGCCGAGCGTCAGGGGGGCTTAAGCAGCGCCCTCTTTTTCGGTCCTGACCTGACGCTCAAAGGCCTGCCGGGCGTGACGGTGCTGCGCGCAGACGACAAGCTGCACAATGTCGATGGGCTGTTGAACGAGGCCATCCCGGCGATGGCCAAGCGGTTCGCCGCGCTGAAGGACCAGTTTGATTACTGCGTGATCGATACGCCGCCCACCTGGGGCGGTCGCAATTTCGCGGCCCTCCTGGTCACCGATCTGGTGATCTCGCCCATCGATCTGGAAGACTATTCGCTGTTGGGCATCGGCAAGCTTCGCAAGCAAATCAAGCTGGTCGAGGACCAAGCGCGCGGCGGCCGACGCATCGATTTCCTGGGCCTGCTGCCTTCGCGGTTCGTCAGCACCTCGCCGCGCCAACGCGAGAACCTCAAGACCCTCCTGACCCAGGGCGGCACCTCGCTGATGTTCGACGGCGTGCTCACCCAGCGCCAGGGCTACGCCGAGGCCGTCAGCCTGAAGGCTCCGGTCTGGACGATCAAGAAGAAGGCCGCCCAAGACGCCGCAAAGGAAATTCGCGGCGTGCTCGGGACCATCAAGGGCCGCCTGTCGGCCGCTGTCGCCGCGTAGAGGATCATCGCCATGACCACCAATTTCGCGGCGCTCGTGGGCGGCCTGGTCGAGGACAGCGGAGAGCCGGACGGCTCGCGCCTGAAAGAACTGCCGCTGTCGGAAATCTACGAGGACCCCAACAATCCGCGCACCGGTTTCGACGACGGGCAACTCGCCGACCTCGCCGCCTCGATGCGCGAGCACACGGTGCTTCAGCCCATCACCGTGCGCCCCAAGGACGAGACCGGTTACATGATCCGGTTTGGCGCGCGCCGCTTCCGAGCCGCGCAGCTGGCCGGGCTTGCGACGATCCCGGCGGTGATCACCACCAGCAACGCCAGCGAGGTCGATATCCTGGCCGCCCAGGTCATCGAGAACGACCAGCGTGAGCCGCTCAATACCGAGGAGATGACCACGGCAGTCGCCCGTCTGATGGGCCTGGGGCTCAATCAGCAGCAGGTCGGCGAAAAGCTTGGTCGGTCGAAGGAGGCCATCTCCATCTATGCGGCGCTTCGGGACCTGCCGCCCGAGCTGAAGGCCCTGGCGTCGAAGCTGGGCGCGCGGACGCTCTACGAGCTGTCCATCGCCTGGAAGCGCGACGCTGCCTGCACCCTGGCGCTCGTGAGTGAGCGCGGCGATACGATCACCACGCGCGAGGCGGTGGCCTTGGCGGCCGAGCTGAAGCCCGCGCCCAAGGGCGGGAAGGATACCCCCGCCGCCGCGTCGGTTAAGGGCAAGGCAGCAGGGAAAGCCGGGGCAGGGGAAGGGAGTTTGCACGTGCAAACCGAAACACCGGCCGACGGCATTGCGCCCAAGTCCGGTGCTAGAGGCAAGCTCGCCGGGTTTGACGTGAAGGTCGGCAGGCGCACGGGGCGGCTGCTCTTGGAGCCCGGCCCCAATCCGGAGACGGCGCTGGTGGCTTTCGATGGCGGCACCACCGAGCCGACCGCCGTGGCCGACATTCGGCTGGTGAGGGCACGGAGCGCGTAGTTGGATCTTCACGGCATAGGCCGCGCGGCTCTGCGCGCGATGGTGACGGGGCTGCGATACGCGGCGTTCTTCGTGATGCTCTATTGCCGGGGCGTCGTGCAGTTTGTGCTGCGCGGCTACGTGGTGCTGGGTGCCCTGGCCTTCATCGGATTTGCGGTCTTTCGGGGCGGGCTACCTTGGTACGCTTACGCCTACCAAGGCGCTTCGGTGTTCCTGGCCGCGCTGGCCAGTTGGAAGTACGACACCTTGCTTGGCCTACTGACGCCGGATGGCCGTCGCCTGATCCTGGACGTCTAGCGCCTCGTCGGTCACCAGCAGTCCGACCAGTTCGGCGCGGGTGGCCTTGAGCTTGGCGATCACCGCGTCGATCTTGGCGATGCGGCGGCCCTGCAGATCGCTGATCGGCGCGCAGTGTTCGGACGGCTGATCGTCGATGCGGTCGAGGAAGGTACGGATTTCTCCGGTCGTGAAGCCGAGGTCGACCAGGACGTTGATGCGCCGGGCGAGCGGGGCGGTCTGGGCGGCGTATCTGGGTTGGCCTTGGGCGATCGTGGCGGGGCGGATGAGGCCCTCGCGTTCGTAGCGGCGCAGTTGACGGGGGGTGAGTTGAGCGAGGCGGGCAAGATCTCGAATTTGCAAGGGACGGTCTCCGGTACGCACTTGGCCGGTTAGGCACGGTTTCGTTGTCGGCAGGGTGTAGGCCCGCCTGAACCCCTGCCCGCCGGCGAGGCGGGGGTAGCAAGTGGGGTGCGGCCGGGGGGAGGGGGATCACCCGACCTGCACTGAGCGCAGCGAGGGAAGGTGGGGGAAGCCCCCCGGCCGGTCGCAGCGAAGCGGAGACTTCACGCCCCGCGCGCGAGGGGCAAAGCCCCTTAGCTCTTTCTTGATAGGGAGCCTCAAAGGCAACTTTGAGGCGAAAGTAGATCTGCAGTACACGGCGCGAATCTTGGCCGTAGATGCGAAGAATCGTGGGAACGTTGTGAGGAGCGTATGTCAGATGGGGTTGAGGGCAGGATAGGCTTTGCGCCGGCGTTTTTATAAATTACGCTCCGCTGATGGCCATGTTCGCGTTCCAGCTCCCGGACGACCTCGCCGCCAAGTTCGACGCGCTGGCATCGTCGGGCCGGTCCAAGAAGCTTCGAGACATGGTCGCCCAAGCGGTCGGTGAGAGCGCCTCCGGCTCTGGCGTCGCGCCACGCGGCCAGTCGACCAAACTGACCCTTCGCCTGAAGCCCGACGACCAGGTCGCTCTAGACGACGTGTCCGGCTCCGACGGCCTTCGTCGTACCGAGTGGGTCCTGGCGCTCTTGCGCCGGCGGCTGTTCGGGCGGCCGCGCTTTAGCCGTCGTGAGGAGCTGGCCTTCTACGCCGTGCAGGAGGAGCTGCGGCGGATCGGCGTCAACGTGAACCAGATCGCGCGGGCCATGAACACGGCGGTGATGCCAGGCTCAGTGCTGGATGCTGAGATGTCGTCGATCGAGGCGTTTCGCAGCGAGATCCGCGAGCATGTCCGCGGCCTCTCCGAAGCCTTCAAGGGGAACCTTGCCTACTGGGAGGACGAGGCATGAGCGACTTTCGCGATGTGGGAGGGTTCGACCAAGTCTGGCGCGCGCCGGCAGGCGGTCGAAAGATCATCGCCAAGGGCAGCGTATTGGGCGGGCCGACGAGTGGGGGAGGGGAGGCCGACGCGAAGGCCAAGCTCGCCCGCGTCGTTCAGAAGGCGCCGGAGGTGATGGTCAAGATCACCGGCAAGACCAAGGACGGCGAGCACCTTGGCGCGCACCTAGATTACATCTCTCGGAAGGGGGAGCTTGATCTGGAGCAGTCGGACGGCGCGTTCGTCCATGGC
>NZ_LMFD01000003.1:0-144091 GCF_001427165.1 Caulobacter sp. Root487D2Y | reverse complement strand
AAATCACTACCCTCTTCGCCGCGGGGTGGAGCAGCCCGGTAGCTCGTCAGGCTCATAACCTGAAGGTCACAGGTTCAAATCCTGTCCCCGCACCCAAGCCTTATAGTCAAGCTTCCCGACGTCATTCGATGTGTGGCCCTCGTGCCACTTCCGGTGGCGTTTCGGTCGCGATCGACCCGTGTCACGCGAAAATTTATCGCCTGGACCGGCCTCGGCTTGAGATTCTGCGATCAAACCCCGTAGCGCGTTCCTGGAATTTGCGTCATGAGAGCAGGATGGAAGGACGCGGGTCGGTAACTGGCCCGCTGAATGAGGTTTTGAGGATAAGATGGCGAACGGTGTCGTTAAGTGGTTCAACCCGGCCAAGGGCTTTGGTTTCATTCAGCCCGAGGACGGCGGCCAGGACGTGTTCGTCCACATCGCCGCGGTTGAACGTTCGGGTCTGTCGGGCCTGAACGAAGGTGATCAGGTGGCCTACGAGCTGGAAGAAGATCGTCGCTCGGGCAAGACCTCGGCCGGCAATCTGCGCGTGACCGGCCAAGGCGCGGCGCCGTCGGCTCCCCGCCGTCCGGCCCGCGATTTCGGCGCCCCGCGCGGCGGCGGCTATGACGCGCCTCGTGGCGGCGGCTACGGCGGCGGCGGCGGCGGCTCGGGCGAAGCCGGCACGGGCGTTGTGAAGTGGTTCAACACCACCAAGGGCTTCGGCTTCATCCAACCGGACAATGGCGGCGGCGACATCTTCGTGCACATCTCGGCCGTTGAACGCGCCGGCCTGCGCGGCCTGAACGAAGGCCAGCAAGTC
Source organism: Caulobacter sp. Root487D2Y (assembly GCF_001427165.1). Classification (NCBI taxonomy): domain Bacteria; kingdom Pseudomonadati; phylum Pseudomonadota; class Alphaproteobacteria; order Caulobacterales; family Caulobacteraceae; genus Caulobacter; species Caulobacter sp. Root487D2Y. The sequence continues at coordinate 143,289 of NZ_LMFD01000003.1, read as the reverse complement.
GGTTACGAACTGGAACAGGACCGCCGCTCGGGCAAGACCTCGGCCGGCAACCTGCGCATCCTCTAAGGATCGGAATCAGGCCGGACGCGGAGCGTTCGGCCGATCTTTCGACCCCCGAATTAGGCCCCGCTGGAGCCTTTCCCCGTCGCTGAGACGGTGGAAGGGCGTCTGCGGGGCTTTTTTCGTGTCCGCGACCGGGCCGATGAAGGGGCTTCTAGGCCCCCCGAAGCTCGCGCTCGGCGGCCGCCTGATTCACCGCCAGGGCGGTCATGTTGGCGATGCCGCGCGCGGTGACGCTGGGCGTCAGCACGTGCAGCGGCCGGCTCATGCCCAACAGCACCGGCCCGACCAGCAGGCCCTCGGTGGCGGCGCTGAGCAGGGTCAGGGCGATGTTGGCCGCGTCCAGGGTGGGCATGACCAGCAGGTTGGCCGAGCCCTTCAGGGCGCTGTCGTGCACCAGGCGGTCGCGCAGGGCCTGGGAGAGGGCGGCGTCGGCGTGCATCTCGCCGTCGACCTCAAGCTCCGGCGCGCGCTCCCGGACCAGGGCCAGGGCCTCGCGCATCTTCCGGGCGGTCGGCGAGTTCGACGCCCCGAAACTGGAGTGCGACAGCAGGGCCGCCTTGGGCGTCAGGCCGAAACGCCGCACGGATTCGGCGGCCAGCAGGGTCATCTCGGCCACCTGCTCGGCGGTCGGGTCGACGTTCACGTGGGTGTCGCAGAAGAACAGCGTGCCGTTGTCGATGATCAGGGCCGACAGGGCGTAGACACGGCCGACGTTCTCGCTTTTGGGGATGATCGGCAGGACATAGGTCATGTGCTGCCACCAGTCGCCGGCCCCGCCCACCAGGGCGGCGTCGACGTGGCCGGCCTGCAGCAGCATCGAGGCCGAGACGGTCCGGCGGTTGGTCACCCGGCGCTCGGCGGCCAGGGGCGGCACGCCCCGACGGCTGACCAGGCCCTGGTAGCGCTCAACCAGCGGGGCGAACAGCGCCTTGTCGGCCGACGGATCGAGAATCTCGACGCGACCGTCGAAGTCCAGGCGCAGGCCCATCTCGGCGGCCTTGGCGATGATCGTCTCGCGCTTGCCGATCAGCACGGGCTTGCAGAGACCCTCGTCCAGCACGGTCTGGACGGCGCGCAGCACCCGTTCGTCCTCGCCCTCGGCATAAGCCACGCGGATCGTCGAAGTCTTGGTGGCCTTGCGGGCCCGCTCGAACACCGGCCGCATCAGTTGGCCGGAGCGATAGACGAACAACTCCAGCTCGGCGCGATAGGCGTCGAAGTCGGCGATCGGCCGGGTGGCGACGCCGCTGTCCATGGCCGCCCGGGCCACGGCGGGCGCGATCTGCAGGATCAGGCGCGGGTCGAACGGCTTGGGGATGATGTAGCTGGCGCCGAACATCGGGGCGACGCCGCCATAGGCGCTGGTCACGACTTCCGAGGCCTCGGCCCGGGCCAGTTCGGCGATCGCCTCGACGGCCGCCACCTTCATGGCCTCGTTGATCTCCGAGGCGCCGACGTCGAGCGCGCCGCGGAAGATGAACGGGAAGCACAGGACGTTGTTGACCTGGTTGGGATAGTCGCTGCGGCCCGTGGCCATGATGGCGTCGGGGCGCTGGGCGGCGACGAGCTCGGGCAGGATCTCCGGCTCGGGATTGGCCATGGCCAGGATCAGCGGATTGGGCGCCAGCAGCGGCAGCCATTCGGCCTTGAACACGCGGGGCGCCGACAGGCCCAGGAAGATATCGGCGCCGGGCAGCACGTCGGGCAGCGACCGCGCGTCGGTCGGCCGGGCGTAGCGGGCCATGTTGTCGGGCATGTCGGGCTCGCGGCCGGCATGGACCACGCCCTTGATGTCGGTCAGGGTGACGTTCTCGACGGGCAGGCCCATCGAGACCAGCAGGTCCACGCAGGCCAGGGCCGCCGCGCCGGCGCCCGAGGTGACCAGCTTGACGTCCTTGAGGGTCTTGCCCTGCACGACCAGGGCGTTGCGGACGGCGGCGGCGCAGACGATGGCGGTGCCGTGCTGGTCGTCGTGGAAGACCGGGATCTTCATCCGTTCGCGCAGCTTGCGCTCGATGACGAAGCATTCCGGAGCCTTGATGTCCTCCAGATTGATGCCGCCGAAGGTGGGCTCCAGGGCCGCGACCACCTCGATGAAGCGGTCGGGATCCTCGGCGTCGACCTCCAGGTCGAAGACGTCGATGCCGGCGAATTTCTTGAACAGGACCGCCTTGCCCTCCATCACCGGCTTGGAGGCCAGCGGGCCGATATTGCCCAGGCCCAGCACGGCGGTGCCGTTGGAGATCACGGCGACCAGATTGCCGCGGGCGGTGTAGTCGCGGGCGCAGTCGGGGTCGGCGGCGATGGCCTCGCAGGGCGCGGCGACGCCGGGGGAGTAGGCCAGGCCGAGGTCGCGCTGGGTGGCCATGCGCTTGGTGGCCTCGATCGCCAGTTTTCCGGGCCGCGGCAGACGGTGGTAGTCCAGGGCGGCTTTACGGAAATCCTCGTCCATCGGTCGTTCCTCGGTGACTGCGCAAGGTAAGGCGGCGCGGATCGTCTGGTGCGGGCCCCTGGGCGCCCGGTGTCGCGATCCGTCAGGGCCTAGCTACCGGTGTTGGCGCGGCTTTTCCAACCTTACCCAGGGTCAAAGCATGTTTTTTACGGTTCGGGTCGCCGCGCGAGCGATCGCGGGTGGCTCGCTAAGTAATAAAAGACTTATATAACGCCCATCCGGCGGGCGCCCGACGCCGTCACGCAAGGCGGTTCGCCGTCCTGGCGAGGCGGGAGAGCATCCGGGCTGGACTTGCGGACGAGGCGGTTTCAGCATCGCTCGAAAGGCCCGGGAGTCTAGAATGGCGCACGGCGACGGCGAGCAAGGAACCACGAACGCATGAGCGGCCTGACCACCCACATCCTCGACACGGCGGCCGGCCGCCCGGCGGCGGAGGTCGCCGTGCGGGTTTTCGCCCGGCGCGGGGGAGAGGTCAGCCTGCTGAGCGAAACCCGCACCGACGCCGACGGCCGGGCGCGGCTGGTCGCGGGCGAGGATCTGGCGGTCGGCGGCTATCGCCTGGAGTTCGCGGTGGCCGACTATTTCAAGACTTCGGGCGCGGTCGTCAGCGATCCGCCGTTCCTGGACGTGGTGGTGATCGATTTCGCGGTGGCCGATCCGACCCAGCACCACCACGTCCCGCTGCTGGTCTCGCCGTTCGGCTATTCCACCTACCGGGGCAGCTGAGATGGCGGTGCGCTTCCTGCTGAACGGCGAGGTGGTCGAGGCCGAGGGCGTCGACCCCACCCGCACGCTGCTGGAGCATCTGCGCGGCGACCTGCGGCGCACCGGCGCCAAGGAAGGCTGCGCCGAGGGCGACTGCGGCTCTTGCACGGTGCTGGTCGGCGAACTGGAGGGCGAGACGGCCGATCGGAAAGTTTCCTGGCGGGCGGTCAACAGCTGCATCCAGTTCGTGCCGATGCTGGATGGCAAGGCGGTGATCACCGTCGAGGGCGTCGCCAGAAAGAATGGCGCCAAGGACGAGCCGCATCCGGTGCAGGCGGCGATGGTCGAGCACCACGGCTCGCAATGCGGCTTCTGCACGCCGGGCATCGTCATGTCGCTGTACGGACGGGCGGTCGCGGCCAAGGGCGCCGACGCGCCGGTCGACGAGGTGCTGGCGGGCAACCTGTGCCGCTGCACCGGCTATGGCCCGATCATCGCGGCGGCCGAGACCATCATTCCCGAGGCGGCTCCGGACGTGGCCGACAAGCTGGCGGGATTGAAGCGCGACGAGGCCCTGAGCCTGGACTACGCCGACCCGATCGCCGGCCTGACCCGGCGCTGGTTCGCGCCTTTGAGCGTGGACGAGCTGGCCAAGACCTACGCGGCCTATCCGGACGCCGTGGTCGTGGCCGGGGCCACCGACATCGGCCTGTGGGTCACCAAGCTTCGCAAGCCGCTCAAGACCCTGATCGACATCGGTCGGGTGGAGGAACTCAAGACCGTCGCCCGCGAGGACGGTGGGCTGCGCATCGGCGCCGGCGTGCGCTATGCCGACGCCCTGGAAACGCTGGGCGAACTCTATCCCGACCTGGGCGCGATGATGCGCCGGCTGGGTTCGACCCAGGTGCGCAACAGCGGCACGATCGGCGGCAACATCGCCAACGGCTCGCCGATCGGCGACATGCCGCCGGCCCTGATCGCGCTGGGCGCGGAGCTGGTGCTGCACCACTGGAACGAGCGGCGAACCCTGCCGCTGGAGGACTTCTTCATCGTCTATGGCAAGCAGGACCGCCGGCCGGGTGAATTCGTCGAAGCGGTGCGGGTTCCCGATCCGCGACCCGGCGCGATGTTCAAGGTCTTCAAACTGTCCAAGCGCTTCGACCAGGACATTTCGGCGGTCTGCGGGGCGTTCAACATCCAGATCCAGGATGAGGTCGTGACCAGCGCCCGCATCGCCTATGGCGGCATGGCCGGCACGCCGAAGCGGGCCGTCGCCTGCGAGGCCGCCCTGGTCGGCCAGCCGTGGGACCGGGCCACGATCCACGCCGCCGTCGAGGCCCTGACCGGCGACTTCAGGCCCCTGACCGACGCCCGCGCCTCGGCCGCCTATCGCGCCCTGACGGCCGGCAACATGCTGCGCAAGGTGTTCATCGAGTCCGCCCGGCCGGATCTCGAAACCCGCGTGCAGACGTACGCCTTGGGGGCGGCCCATGGCTGATTCCGGCGCCAAGCTGGTCGAACCGGTCGTCTTCCAGGGCGTTCACGCCGCGCTGCCGCACGACAGCGCCCTGCGCCACGTCTCGGGCGCGGCGATCTATGTCGATGACATTCCCGAACCGGTCGGCATGCTCCACGTCCACCTGGGCATGAGCACGCGGGCCCACGCCCGGATCGTGTCGATGGACCTGGCGGCCGTGCGCGCCTCGCCCGGCGTGGTCACGGTGCTGACCGCCCAGGACATTCCCGGCGAGAACGACGTCAGCCCGGTGATCCACGACGACAGGTTGTTCGCCGACGGCGAGGTGATCTGCGTCGGCCAGAGCCTGTTCGCGGTGGCCGCCACCTCGATCGCCGCCGCCCGCGCCGCCGCCGCCAAGGCCGTGGTCGAGTACGAGGATCTGCCCGCCGCGATCACCATCGCCCAGGCCCGTGACGCCGATCTGAAGATCGAGGCCAGCCAGCGCATGGCGCGCGGCGACGCTGCCGCCGCCCTGGCCGCCTCGCCCCGGCGGCTGCGGGGCGTGTTCGCCATCGGCGGTCAGGACCATTTCTATCTCGAGGGCCAGGTCGCCCTGGCCACGCCGGGCGAGGGCGGCGACGTCCACATCTGGTCGTCGACCCAGCATCCCAGCGAGGTCCAGCACCTGGTCGCCCGGGTGCTGGACGTGCCGCACACCTCGGTGACCGTCGAGGTCCGCCGGATGGGCGGCGGGTTCGGCGGCAAGGAGACCCAGGCCTCGCTGTTCGCCGCCGCCGCGGCCCTCGTGGCGGTCAAGACCGGCCGCCCGGCCAAGGCCCGGCCCGACCGCGACGAAGACATGGTCATGACCGGCAAGCGGCATGACTTCGAGATCGCCTACGACGTCGGCTTCGACGACGAGGGCCGGCTGACGGGGCTGGCGCTCGAGCTGGCCTCGCGCTGCGGTTCCACCACCGACCTGTCGATGGCCATCAACGACCGGGCGATGTTCCACGTCGACAACTGCTACTTCCTGCCGGCCGTCGAGATCGTCTCGCACCGCTTCAAGACCCACACGGTGTCGAACACCGCGTTCCGGGGGTTCGGCGGTCCGCAGGGCATGGCGGCGATCGAGCGGGTGATGGACGCGGTCGCCCAGGCCGCGGGGCTGGATCCGCTGGAGGTGCGCCGGCGAAATCTCTATGGCGGCGAGGGGCGCAACCTGACGCCCTATCACCAGACGGTCGAGGACAATGTCGCGCCCCAACTGCTGGCCGAACTGGCGGCGTCCTGCGACTACGAGGCCCGCCAGCGCCAGATCGACGCCTACAACGCCAGGAGCCCCGTGCTGAAGAAGGGCCTGGCCCTGACGCCGGTGAAGTTCGGCATCTCGTTCACGACCACCCACCTGAACCAGGCCGGGGCGTTGATCCATCTCTATGCCGACGGCTCGATCCTGCTGAACCACGGCGGCACCGAGATGGGCCAGGGGCTGTTCGTCAAGGTCGCCCAGATCGTCGCCGAGGCCTTCAAGGTCGATGTGTCGCGCGTGAAGGTGACCTCGACCGTCACCGACAAGGTGCCCAACACCTCGGCCACGGCGGCCTCGTCGGGCACGGACCTGAACGGGATGGCGGCGCTGAAGGCGGCCAACACGATCAAGACGCGGCTGGTCGAGTTCGCGGCCATGAAATGGGGCTGCCTGAAGAGCGCCGTCGAATTCACGCCGCAAGGCCTGCGGGCCGGGGAGACGCTGATCCCGTTCGAGGTCCTGTGCCGCCAGGCGCACCTGGCCCGGGTGTCGCTGTCGTCCACCGGCTTCTACGCCACGCCCAAGATTCACTACGACCGCGCCACCCACACCGGCCGGCCGTTCTACTATTTCGCCTACGGCGCGGCCTGCAGCGAGGTGCTGATCGACACCCTGACCGGCGAGATGAAGGTCACCCGGGCCGACATCCTGCACGACGCCGGCCGCTCGCTGAACCCCGCCATCGACCTGGGCCAGATCGAGGGCGGTTTCATCCAGGGCATGGGCTGGCTGACCACCGAGGAGCTGGTGTTCAGCGCCGACGGCCGCCTGCTGACCCACGCCCCCTCGACCTACAAGATTCCCACCTGCGGCGACCGGCCGGCGGTGATGAACATCGCCCTGTGGGAGCCGGGTCGCAACGTCGAGGAGACGGTCCATCGCTCCAAGGCCGTGGGCGAGCCGCCGCTGATGCTGGCCTTGTCGGTGCTGTCGGCGGTGAACCGGGCGGTGGCCTCGGTGGCCGACCACAAGGTGTTCCCGAACCTGGACGCGCCGGCGACGCCCGAGCGGATCCTGATGGCGGTCGAGGACGTCAAGCGGAGGGGCGGTCTTGGTTAGGGCGGCGACCTACATCCTCCCTCTCCCAATGGGAGAGGGCGCATGAACTGGGCCCGCCAATCCCTCGCGCGTCTGGCCGAGGATCAGCCCGTCGCCCTGGTCACGATCCTCGCCACCGAGGGCTCGGCGCCGCGCGACGCCGGGACCAAGATGGTGGTCTGGGCCGACGGTCAGGCCGGCACGATCGGCGGCGGCAATCTGGAGCACCAGGTCGCCGACCAGGCGCGGCGCATGCTGCTGACGGAGGTCCACTTCGCCCTGCAGGACTATCCGCTGGGCCCGCTGCTGGCTCAATGCTGCGGCGGCCGCGTGCGGCTGCTGATCGAGCGCCTGGACAAGACCGCCGTCGACTGGCTGACCGACGCCGCGCGCCGCCTGGACGCCGACCAGCCCTTCGAGGTCCGCACCCGCTTCAACCCCGGCGCCCTGACCAAGACCGTCGCTCCGGTCGCGGCGTCTAGTCCCGAGGGGGCGACGATCACCCTGGCGGGCGAGCCGGCGACGACGCGCGGGGCGCGGCCGACGCTGGGCGACGTGCTGGTCGAGCCGCAGGACCTGCCGCGCCCGCCGGTGCTGCTGTTCGGGGCCGGCCATGTGGGCCAGGCCGTGGCCCGGGCCCTGGAGCCGCTGCCGTTCCGCCTGGCCTGGTACGACACCCGCCCCGAGACCGCCGAATTTCCCGGCGTGACGGTCGGGACGGCCGCCGAGCTGGCCGCCGCCGCCATGGGCGCGGGGCCCGACGCCTATATCCTGGTCATGACCCACGACCATAATCTGGACTACGCCCTGACCTCGTCGGCCCTGGCCGGCGGAGCGTTCGGCTATCTGGGCCTGATCGGATCGGACACCAAGAAGGCACGGTTCCTGAGCCGGCTGCGCAAGGACGGCTTCGGCGACGGGACGGTGTCCCGCGTCACCTGCCCGATCGGCCTGCCGCACCTGAAGAACAAGGCTCCCGAGGTGATCGCCGTCTCGGTGGCCGCCGACCTGCTGATGCGGCTCGAGGCCGCCCGCCGCGAACGTACGAAGGATCTCCAGCTTGCAAGCCTATAGGGCGTCGATCCTCCACCTGGAGGACGACCCGAACACCACGGACGGGGAGGCGCACGCCTTCCACGAGGATGGCCTGCTGCTGGTCGAGGACGGTCGGGTCATCGCCTGCGGCGACTACGCCAAGCTGGCCGACGAACTGGGCGATACGCCCATCGAAGACCTGCGCGGCAAGCTGATCGTCCCCGGCTTCGTCGACACCCACATCCATTTCCCGCAGGTCGACATCATCGCCGCCCACGGCGAGCAGCTGCTGGACTGGCTGGAGCGCCACACCTTCCCGGCCGAGGCGGCGTTCGCCGACAAGGGCCACGCCGAGGAGACCGCCGAGTTCTTCGTCGAGGAGCTGCTGCGCAACGGCACGACCAGCGCCCTGGTGTTCGGCTCGGTGCACAAGGTCTCGGTCGAGGCGCTGTTCGCCGCGGCCCTGAAGCGCGACATGCGGGTGATCGCCGGCAAGTCGTTGATGGACCGCAACGCCCCGCCCGGCCTGACCGACACGGTCGAGAGCAGCCGCGCCGACATGCAAAGCCTGATCGCCGACTGGCACGGCAAGGGTCGGCTGGGCTATGCGGTCACCCCGCGCTTCGCGATCAGCTGCAGCGACGAACAGCTGACCATGGCGGGCGAGGTGCTGGCCGAGCATCCGACGGTGTGGATGCAGACCCACCTGTCGGAGAACATCCGCGAGATCGTCGACACCGCCAAGCTGTTCCCCGAGGCGAAGGACTATCTGGACGTCTATGACCGCTTCGGCCTGGTCGGGAAGCGCTCGGTCTTCGCCCACTGCGTCCACCTGCAGGGTGAAGCGTTCCAGCGGCTGGCCAATGCCGGTTCGGCCATCGCCTTCTGCCCGACCTCCAACCTGTTCCTGGGCTCGGGCCTGTTTCCGCTGGAGACCGCCTGCGCCCACGGCGTGAAGGTGGGGATCGGCACGGACGTCGGGGCGGGGACGACGTTCTCGATCCTCCACACCCTGGGCGAGGCCTACAAGGTGGGCCAGCTGCGCGGCGAGGCGCTGGACCCGTTCCACGCCCTGTACCTGGCGACGCTGGGCGGGGCGCGGGCCCTGGGGCTGGAGGACGAGATCGGCAGTCTGGAGCGCGGCAAGATCGCCGACTTCCTGGTGCTGGACCTGGCGGCGACCCCGCTGCTGGCCCGGCGGATGCCGGCGGCGCGGAGCCTCGAGGACCGGCTGTTCGCGCTGACGGTGCTGGGGGACGACCGCGTGGTGGAGCGGACGTACGTGGCCGGGGTGGAGCGGTATCGGCGCTGAGCCCTCTTAGGTCCCCCCCCTGTGGGGGAGGTGGCGGCGAAGCCGACGGAGGGGGGAGTGATCGGCAGGCGGCGGCGTCTTGGAAATTCGGTCCTGAAACTCCCCCCACCGATCGCTTCGCGATCGCCTCCCCCATAGGGGGAGGGCCTTTGCCTTAAGCCCCCATCGTCTCCGCGTACAACTTCAACAACCCCTCGGCCTTCACCCCCACGGTGATCGCCTGGATGGGCTGGTCGTCCCAGGCCGACGGCCCGAACAGCTCGCCCTCGACCTTCTGGCAGGTCTGGCCCAGGGCGATGCCGTCGGTGACCACCCGGATCGAGCCGGGGCGAACCTCGAACAGCGACGGGTCGATCACGAACGCCACCGCCGCGGCGTCGTGCACGCAGCAGCCGACGATGCCGTCGCGGCCGCCGTAGAACGCCGCATAGGGCTTGGAAATGGCGTTGAGGAACGCGCCGGCCGGACCGGCCGAGGCTTCCAGGGCTTCCATGTAGGCGGGAGTCATCACCACCTGGGTGGTGACGTCCAGGCTGACGGCGGTCACATGCCAGGGGGCGGTGAACACCAGGTCGGCGGCCTCGGGATCGTTCCAGATATTGGCCTCGGCCACCGGCGTGACGTTGCCCGGCTTGCCGGCCACGCCGAACGCGCCGCCCATGATCACCACGGCCTTGAGCAGGGCGGCGACTTCCGGATCGGCCCGCAGGGCCAGGGCCAGGTTGGTCAGCGGGCCGACCGCGACCAGGGTGATCTCGCCGGGGTTCTCGCGCGCCAGGTCGATGATCGCCTGGTGAGCCGGCTTGGCCTCCGGCCGGGCGGGGACCAGGCCCGTCAGCGCGACGTCGCCCAGGCCGTTCTCGCCGTGCACGAAGGTGGGCGAGGGATTGCGCGGCCGGGTCAGCGGCTTGTCCGTGCCCTTGAAGACCGGGGCCGTCAGGCCGAAGCGGTCCTTCAGGTAGAGGGCGTTGCGGGTGGTGATGTCGATGTCGGCGTTGCCGTAGACCGTGGTCACGGCCACCAGGTCGAGCGCGGGGCTGGCCTCGATGAACAGAAGCGCCATGGCGTCGTCGATGCCGGGATCGGTGTCGAAGATGATTTTGGAGGTCGTCATCCGAGGGATTTAACTCATCGTGTGATGGAGGGGGAGGCCCTCCGAAACGAACCATGCTCCCGGCGCGAACCGGGAGCATGGCGGGACGATGGCAATCCTTCGTGAGTTCCGCCCGGCGGTGAGGCCGGGCGGGGTCGTTTCAGATTACCGCTTGGCGCTGATCGAGATGCCGACGATCCGAGGCTCGTTGACGAAACCGGTCAGGTTGTTGAAGTCGATGCCGCCGCGCAGGTTCACCTCGTTGGTGATGTTGCGGGCGAACGCGGCGATTTCGAAAGCGCCGTCCTGCTTGGCGTAGCCGAGCTTCAGACCGCCTTCGAAGTCGCCCTTCGAGTAGAACTCCTTGCTCTGATAGAGGAAGATGTTCGTGTAGCCCTGGGTGAACCAGTCGGTGTAGGCGAACAGTTCGCCGTCGCCGATCGGGTAGCTGTAGCGACCCGTGAAGTTCAGCACGTATTCCGGGGCGTTCGGGAACGGGTTGCCGTTGACCAGGGCCTGACCCGAGGCGTTCTTGGGGTCGGTGACCGTGCACTGGGCGCAGACCGCCACGGCCAGGTTCTTGTCCTTGATCTTGGTGTGGTTGTAGCTGTAGCCGGCGGTCAGCAGCAGGTTCTCGGTGACCTGGAACTCGCCGTCGAACTCGACGCCGTAGGCTTCGCCCTTGTCGGCGTTGATCAGCAGGGTGCCGTTGGTGGCCCCGCCGATGGCGCTGAACTGCGGGTTCTTTTCTTCATAGGTGAAGGCCGCGCCGTTGAAGCGGACGCGGCGGTCCAGCAGTTCGCTCTTGAAGCCGATTTCGTACGACTGGATCGTCTCCGACTGCGCCACCGAAGCGGGGCTGAAGAACACGATGTCGCGGCCCTGGATGGTCGGGCCGCGGAAGCCGTGGGCGGCGCGGGCGTACAGGCTGAAATCGTCGGCCACGTCATAGAACGCCGACAGATCCCACGAGACCTTGCTGTCCTGCACCGAGACTTTCGGCGCGGTCGAGCCGACGACCGTCATGCTCTTGTCGTCGTCGGTGTAGCGCAGGCCGCCGGTCACCTTCAGCTTGTCGTTGACCTGATAGGCGGCCTGACCGAACGCGGCCCAGGCGGTGTTCTTGTGATTCAGCGTCGCCTTGTTGAAGCCGGCGTCGGTGGTCACCAGGAAGTCCGATTTGAAGTAGTAGCCGCCGACTTGCCAGCTGAACGGACCTTCGGTGTCCGAGGCCAGGCGCAGTTCCTGGGTGTACTGGTCCAGGTCGTCGATGCCGTCCCGGGTGTCGGAGTCGAACGGGATGAAGCCCGGGCCCGTGCCGGCCACGCCGCCGTCGATGTCGCCGCGGCTGTAGCCGTTGGTGGTTTCGTAGGCGCTGATCGAGGTCAGGGTCACGCCGCCGAAGTCGTAGTCGACCTTAATGGACTCGCCGTTGCCGTCGTACTTCTGCGGGTTGTTGGCGCCCCCGTTGTAGAAGACGGAATCCCGGTCGAAGTTGCTGTTGATCTTGTTGCTGCCGGCCGTGAGGATGTTGGCGCGGAAGATCGCGGCGGTGCCGACCAGCGAGCGGTTGTGGGCGTTCAGCAGGACGCTGAGGTCCTCGGTCGGGGTCCACAGCAGTTGGCCGCGGATGGCGTACTCGTCGTAGCCCCCCATCGCGTCCTTCTCGTGGGTGAAGGTGTTGTCGATGTAGTTGTCGCGGTGCTGGCCCAGAACGGCGATCCGGCCGGCCAGCTTGCCTTCGACCAGCGGGCCGCCGACGCCGCCTTCGGCGGTCCACGAACCGTACGAGCCGTAGGTCACCGTGCCGTTGGCCTTGAAGGTCTGGCTCGGCTTGACGCTGTCGAACTTGACGATGCCGGCGGTGGTGTTGCGGCCGAACAGCGTGCCTTGCGGGCCGCGCAGCACTTCAACCTGCTCGACGTCGAAGATCGGCGTGCTCTTCAGCACGACGTTTTCCATGACCACGTCGTCCATGATCACCGAGACCGGCTGCGAGGCGGCCAGGTCGAAGTCGGTGTTGCCCAGGCCGCGGATGTAGAAGCGCGGCGCGGCGCGGCCGTTGGAGCTTTCGACGAACAGGCCGGGCACGCGGCTCGACAGGGCCAGCACGTCCTCGCCGCCGGCGAACAGGGCGTCCAGCTTCTCGCCGCCCATGGTGGCGACCGAGACCGGCACTTCCTGGATGTTTTCCGAGCGCTTCTGGGCGGTGACGATCACATCGCCGAGCGCGGTGGGCGTTTCCTGGGCGAAGGCCGGGACGCCGACGCCGACGGCGAGGGCCAGGGCGGTGAGGGCGGCGCCGCGATGGAGGCGGCTGCGCAGCTTGGTGGCGGTGGTCATTGAAGTATCCCCTTCATGCGTCGGCGGCCCGACGCTTAAGGGTGCAATGCACAATGAACGAGGCGAATCCAAAGGTTTGATGACGTATCGACCGCCGTTGGGTGAAGTTTTTGCTCTGGATGTTACTATTTGACCACGCCGCGACGGGACTGCTCAAAAGCAGATCATAAGTCAGGGATTTATTACTTATTGTCATGGCGCGGACGGTCGATCGCTTACGGCGCAAGGCGTTGATCGGCGCCGTCCTGCAGGAACGAGACGTGGGCCGAGACGACTTTCCAACCGGTTTCGGTGCGGATCCAAACCTGGCTTTGGCGGCCGGGACGTTTTGCCCCTTCGCGGAGGAATTCGACGTTGGCGATCGCGAAATCCCGCCCAAACGTGGTGATTTCCGTCCTTAGGCGCGACCTCGGCGGCGAGCCGCCCGAGCGGCCGATTCGAAAGGCCGCGATCGCCTCGAATCCGTAGAGGTTCTCGGCCACGCCGTAGCGCACGGTTTCGGGCGCGTCGCGGAAGAAGCCGTCCAGCGCCTCGACGTCATTGGTCATCAGCGCGGTCTCGTAGGCGTCGACCGCGGCGGTCACCTCGGCCAGCACGTCGGGTTCGTTGACGATCATGCATGCGCCTCCGGAGGCCTGTGGGCGGCGACGAGGCCGGCCCGCTCCAGGCGCAGGGCGGCGGCCAGGGCCAGGTCCTCGCGCCAGGCCGGGGCGATGATCTGCACCCCGATCGGCGGCTTGCCTGGCCGGTTGACCGGCGCGGCGACAACCGGCAGGCCGATGTAGCTGATGGGCTGGGTGTAGGCGCCGAGGTTCTTGCGCACCGAGACCTGCTGGCCGTCCATCTCCATGGTCGTCTGGCCGATGCCCGGCGCGGGGCAGACCGAGGCCGGGGCCAGCAGCACGTCGAAATCCTCGAACACGCCGCGCACGGCGTCTCGGAACACCGGGCGATAGCGGCGGGCCGCTTCGGCGACGGCGTCAGGCGTCAGCGCGCCGGCCAGCAGACGGTCGCGGACGGCGGGATCGTAGTCCAGCGGCCGGGTCTTCAGGTCGGGCCAGTGCAGATGGGCGGCTTCGATCGGGGTCAGACAGAAGGCGGCGGCGCGGGCCAGCTCGGCGCCCGGCAGTTCGACGCCGCGCCTAGCCTGCAGGGCGTCGGCGACGATCTCCAGCGCCTCCAACACCTCGGGAAAGGCGCCCTGCGCGAACCAGCCGCCCAGCACGCCGACGCGGAGAGGACCGTCGGCGATGGCTTGCAGGCGAGGGGCGGCTGGTTCGACGGGCCGACGGCAGAGCGGATCCAAGGGATCCGGGCCCTGCATCAGGTCGTAGGCGAGGGCCAGGTCGGCGACCGAGCGGGCGAACGGCCCCACATGGTCCAGGCTCTCGACAAAGGGAAAGGCGCCCTGGCGCGACAGGCGGCCCAGGGTGGGCTTCAGACCGAACACCCCGCACAGGCTGGCTGGGATGCGGATCGAGCCGTTGGTGTCCGAGCCCAGGGCCAGGGGGACCAGGCCGCCGCCGACCGCCGCGGCTGAACCGCCGGATGAGCCGCCGGCGATGCGGGTCGGGTCGTGCGGATTGCGGGTCGGACCGTCGTGGGCGTTCTCGGTGACGAAGCCGTAGGCGAACTCGTCCATGTTCAGCGCGCCGATCAGCACCGCCCCGGCGGCGGTCAGGCGCTGGACGGCGGTGGCGTCGTGGGCGGCGGGGGGCGCGTCGCGGCGGATCCTGGACCCGGCGATGGTGGTCACGCCCTCGACGTCGAACAGGTTCTTCACGGCGAAGGGGACGCCGGCCAGCGGACCGACCGGACGGTCGGCGGCGAGGTCGGCGTCGATGGCCTCGGCCTGAACCAGGGCGCGCTCGGCGAAGACGGCGGTGTAGGCGTTGAACGGGTCGCTCTTCGCGCGGGCGAGCGCGGCTTCGGTTTCGGAACGGGCGGTGGTCTTGCCGCGCTGGATGTCGCCGACGACCGCCAGGGCCGAGCGGAAATCGGCGGCGCTCATGGCTCGAACACTTCGGGCGCCGGCGGGGCGGTGTCGTCGAGGGCGGCCATGAACGTCGCGGCCTGGCGGCGCAGCAGGGCCAGGTTCTCGACAACGCCGGCCCGGGTCTCCGGCGGCAGGGCCAGGCCCAGCGCTTCGGCCCGGGCGTCCGCATAGGCGGCGACCGTGTCGTCGTCGAGGGCCAGGAACGCTGCGAGCGCCGGATCGGTCGCCATGCGAACGAGCTCCACAAGTAAGAAATTTCTTCATAACCGGGATGTGCGGTCGCCGCCAGCACCATAGGCCTCGAACGCGCCGACGCCCACGTCCGCGCCATCCCGGCGGCCGCTCTGCCCGTCGGATGGGCGCCGGCGCGCTTCGCCCCGCCGCGCGGCGGTCGAGACTAGGGTGGGGCGGCCGCCGCGCGCCAACTGAGCCCTGGTAATAGAGGGCTTACTTCATGCGGCATCACCTGGCCTCGGCCCCGGACACGGTGCGCTTCGGGATCTTCGACGCCGCCTTCGACCCGGTGCTGACGGTCGCGCCCGGCGACACCGTGGTGATCGACTGCGTGTCTGGCGGCCCCGAGGTCATGCCGGGCCCGGACGCGGGACTGGCCATCCCGCCCGCCCTGCGGGCGATCCACGACGCCCGGCTCGAGCGCATCGGGCCGCACATCCTGACCGGCCCGGTGGCGATCGCCGGCGCGGAGCCGGGCGACACCCTGGAGGTGCGGATCGAGGCCATCGAGCCCAACAACACTTGGGGCTATTGCGCTGTCCGGCCGTTGGCCGGGACCCTGCCGGACGAGTTTCCCGAGCGCTATGTCAGCCACATCGCCGTCGACGCCGCGGCGGGAACCTGCAAGCCGGCCTGGGGGCCGACCCTGCCGCTGCGGCCGTTCTTCGGCACCACCGGCGTCGCCCCACCGGCCCGCTACGGCCGCCTGTCCAGCCGCGAGCCGCGCGAGCACGGCGGCAACATGGACTGCAAGGAGCTGGTCGCGGGCTCGACCCTGTTCCTGCCGGTCTGGGTTCCGGGCGCGAACTTCAGCGCCGGCGACGGCCATGGCCGCCAGGGCGACGGCGAGGTTTGCGTCAACGCCCTGGAAATGGGCCTGACCGGGACCTTCACCTTCGTGCTGCACAAGGCCGCCCACGTCGGGGTCCGCACCTGGCCGAGCGCCGAGAGCCCGACCCACTACCTGACGCTGGGCTTCAACGAGGACCTGGACCTGGCGATGAAACAGGCCCTGCGGGGAATGATCGACCTGATCGTCTCGCGCTCGTCGCTGAGCCGGGTGCAGGCTTACCAGTTCTGTTCGCTGGCGGTGGACTTCCGCGTGACCCAGACGGTCAACGGCGAGAAGGGGGTGCATGGGATGCTGGAGAAGGGGGTTCTGTTCTAGCCCCCTCCCTGTGGGAGGGGTGTCGGCGAAGCCGACGGGGAGGGGAGTTTGGGCGGCGGCCGCATCCCGGATCGACCGCCGGAAAACTCCCCCCTCCGGTCGCTACGCGACCACCTCCCCCACAGGGGGAGGACTTGGGCCCCTACTTCCGCAGATAGCCTTCCAGCAGCTCCAGCGCATGCGTCAGCCGCGCCCGCCGCCACTCCGGCTTGCTCATGTCGGTGTCCAGCGTCACCGACAGCGAATAGCCGTTGGCCAGGTGGAACCGGCTCATGGCCGCGATGGTCACGTAGATCTGGGCCCAGTCCAAGCCGTCGCGGAAGATCCCCTGCTTCTGGCCGCTGTCGATCAGCCGCTCGATGGTCCGGCGCAGCGGGAACGCGGTCTCGGTGACCTTGCGCGACTGGGAGACGAACTTGCCCTGGATCAGGTTCTCGTTGCGCAGCAGGCCGTCGATGCGCGGGTTCTTCTCGAAATACTCGAAGGTGAACCGCTGCAGGGCCAGAAAGCCTTCCAGCGGCCGGTCGAAGTCGATCTCCAGCTCGGCCTCGCGGCCGCGCAGGTCCTCGTAGGCGGCCTCCAGCACCGCCAGGTACAGGCCCTTCTTGTCGCCGAAGTAGTGGTAGAGCATGCGGATATTGCACTTGGCGGCCTTGACGATCTTCTCGATCCGCGCGCCGGCGTAGCCCGCCTGGGAGAACTCCCGCAGCGCCGCGGTCAGGATCGCCTTGCGCGTCCGCTCGGCGTTGCGCTTGCGGGGCGCCGGAGCGGCGTCGTCGGTCGGTGCGGCCGAAGGCGTCTCTGCCAAGGTGGTCACTGCGTCTTTGCTCCTGCCTCGATCCAGGCGCCCAACTGGGCCCGCTCGTGATCGGTAATATGAGTCTCGTTTCCAAGGGGCATGCTGGTCGAGTCCACCGCGCGTTCGCGGATCTTGCCCGCATAACGCGCCATGCCCGCCGGCGTGTCGAAGGCCGCGCCGTTGGGCGGGGCGGTGAAGCCCTTGTGGGTCGGAACGGCGCCGTGACAGGCCACGCAGTGCTTTTCGACGATCGCCTGGGCGACGGGGAAAGGCACGTCCGAGACCGTTTCGGCCTTGGGCTTCTGGCTGGCGATCACGCTGACGAAGAACACCATCATCACCCCGGCGAAGATGAAGCCCGGCCTGATGATCCCGTGGTGGCGCAGAATGAAGAAGTAGCGGATCGACACCCCGCCCAGGCTGATCATCGCCAGCAGCAGCCAGGCCAGGTGATGGCCCGTCACCACCGGATAGTGGTTGCTGATCATGATGAAGATGACCGGGAGGGTCATGTGGGTGTTGTGGACCGAGCGCTGCTTGCCCATCGCGCCCAGGCGCGGATCGACGGGACGTCCGGCCAGCATGTCGGCGACGATCTTGCGCTGGTTGGGGATGATGATCAGGAACACGTTGCCGACCATGCACGTGCCGATGATCGCGCCGACGTGGATGAAGGCTCCGCGGTCGGTGAAGAGCTGGGTCAGGGCCCAGGTCGCGGCCGTCAGGGCCAGGAACCAGACGACGCCGAACAGGCGCGGTCTCTGGCCCAGCGGCGAGCGGCACAGACCCTCGTAGACCAGCAGCCCGCCCAGGATGAACGCCAGGCCCGTGGCGACGGCGCCGGCCTGGCTGAAAGCATGCTTGGAGGCGTCGATCAGATAGACCGGCGCGCCGACGTAGTAGAGCACGATCAGCAGCGCGAAACCCGACAGCCAGGTGGTGTAGGCCTCCCATTTGAACCAGTGCAGATGGTCGGGCATGTGGGCCGGGGCCGTCATATACTTCTGCGAATGGTAGAAGCCGCCGCCGTGCACGGCCCACAGCTCGCCCTTCACGCCGTCCTTTTCGGGAACGGGAGCGCGCAGATTGTTGTCCAGCCAGACGAAGTAGAACGAGGCGCCGATCCAGGCGACGCCGGCGATCACGTGCAGCCAGCGCAGGGAAAGGTTCAGCCAGGTCGTGACGTCGTAGTCCATCTCAGCCGGTCACCGCGTCTTGCAGTCGAAGTTTCGAGATCAGGCCGATCTGCCTGATCGCTTCGGCGACCTCGGCGGCCTTGTCGTTCTCCAGGCGCGCCTGCATGGCGGCCAGGATCGAGGTCTTGTTGTTCAGCCGCACCGCGACGATGAACGGAAAGCCGAAGCGCTCGCGATAGGCGGTGTTCAGGGCGTGGAAGCGGTCGAACTCTTCCTGGGTCAGGCGGTCCAGGCCCGCGCTGGCCTGTTCGGCGTTGCTCTCGGCGGTCAACGTCTTGTCGATCGCCGCCTTGCTGGCCAGTTCCGGGTGGGCGCGGATCAGGGCCAGGCGCTGGTCCTCCGAGGCGGCCTCCAGAACGGTCATGGTCGCGGCATGCAGGGCCTCGACGCTGTCGAACGGCGCGGCGTCATAGGCGCGCTGCACCACCCACGGCGACAGCTCGAACGCGAAGCCCAGGGTGGTGGCGAAACCGGTGCGGTTCATCCGGTTCAGGTCGGCCAGGGTCAGGGGCGGGGCGCTCATGTGTTCGCTGCCTTGTAAGGGTGGGTCGCGATCCAGTGCCGCGCGATGTCGATGCGCTTGGCGACCCAGACCTTGTCGCGGGCGGTGATGTGGTTGAGGAAGCGCCGCAGGGCCATGATCCGGCCCGGCTTGCCGACGATCCGGCAGTGCAGGCCGACGCTCATCATCTTCGGGGCGGTCTCGCCCTCCAGATAGAGGGCGTCGAAGCTGTCGCGCAGATAGGCGAAGAACTGGTCGCCGCTGTTGAAGCCCTGGGGCGCGGCGAAGCGCATGTCGTTGGCGTCCAGGGTGTAGGGCGCGATCAACTGCGGCCGGCCGTGCTGGTCGTCCCAATAGGGCAGGTCGTCGGCGTAGCTGTCGGCGTCGTAGACGAAGCCGCCTTCCTGGGCGATCAGCCGGGCGGTGTTGGGACTGGTGCGGCCCTGGTACCAGCCCAGCGGCCGCTCGCCGGTCAGGGCCTCGTGGATCTCGATGGCCTGGGCGATGTGCTCGCGCTCCAGCGCCTCGGGGAAGTGCTGGTAGTCGATCCAGCGATAGCCGTGGGTGGCGATCTCCCAGCCGGACTTGAGCATGGCCTCGACGGCGTCAGGGTTGCGCGCCATGGCCTGGGCCACGCCAAAGACGGTCAGCGGCAGGCCGAATTCCTCGAACAATCGTCGGATGCGCCAGAAGCCGGCCCGCGAACCGTATTCGTAGAGGCTCTCCATCGACATGTGCCGGGCGTCGGGGATCGGCTGGGCGCCGACCATCTCCGACAGGAAGTGCTCGGCCTGCGGGTCGCCGTGCAGCACGCTGCGCTCGGCGCCTTCCTCGTAGTTCAGGACAAACTGCACCGCCACGCGGGCGCCGTTGGGCCACCGGGCGTGGGGCGGGTTCTCGCCGTAGCCGATCAGGTCGCGGGGGTAGTCGCTCATGCGAACACCCCCAGCGCTGCGTCCACCCCGGCCCCGGCCGTGAAGCCGTAGCCCTCGCCGCGCAGCACCGCCTCCAGCGCCGCCAGCGTGGTCAGCACCGCGTGCTTCTTCGCGTTCACGCCCATGGCCCCGATCCGCCAGACCTTGCCCGCCAGCGGTCCGAACGCCGTGCCGATCTCGATCTCGAAGTCGGTGCGCATGCGCGAGCGCACCCGGTCGCCATCGACGCCGGGCGGGATCAGCACGGCGGTGACATTGGTCATCTTGTGGGCCTTGTCGCCGTAGACGCTCAGGCCCATCGCCTCGACCCCGGCGACAACCGCCGCCCCAGCCTGGGCGTGGCGGGCGAAGCGGGCCTCCAGTCCTTCCTCCAGCACCACCCGGGCGCATTCGCGGGCCGCGTACAGCATCGAGGCGGCCTCGGTGTGGTGGTTCAGGCGCTTGTCGGACCAATAGTCCATGATCATCGCCAGGTCGAAATAGTTGGAGGCGATGCGGCGGCCGGCGCCGCTGACGACGCCCGCCGTCGCGATGCCGGCCTCGACGTGCTTGCGGCCGTTGATGTGCGCGGCGGCGCGGTCGGAGATCGTGATCGGGCCCGAGCCCGAGGGACCGCCCAGGCACTTCTGCAGGCCGCCGGTGACGATGTCGGCCTGCCAGGCGTCGACCGGCACTCTCATGCCGCCGATCGTCGCCGTGGCGTCGACATAGAGCAGGGCGTCATGACGCCGGCAGATCTCGCCGATCGCCTCGATGGGCTGGGCCATGGTGGTGGAGGTGTCGCCGTGCACGCAGGCCACCAGGCGCGGGCGCACGCGCTTGACCGCGTCCTCCACCGCCTGCGGATCGACGACCTTGCCCCACTCGCCCTCGACCAGGGTGACCTTGGCGTCGCAGCGCTCGGCGATCTCCGACAGCAGCAGGCCGAAGCGCCCGGCGTTGACCACCACCACGTCGTCGCCCGGCGCCAGCACCGAGACCAGGGCCGCTTCGATCGCGGCGCGCGAGGTGCCGTCGATCAGGAACGTCCATCGGTTCTGGGTCTGGAACACCTGGCGGTACAGAGCCATGGTCTCGTTCATGTAGCCGGTGAACTCCGGGTCGAACTGGCCCAGCAACTGCACCGACATGGCCCGCAGCACGCGCGGATGCACGTTGATCGGGCCGGGTCCCATCAGCAGGCGGGCGGGGTGGTCGAGTTCGCCGAAAGTCTGGGTCATGCGGTGGTCTTCATAGGGCGGTCGAGGGGCCGCCCTCGTCCTTCGACAAGCTCAGGACGAGGGCTACGGGAACGTCGTGGGTCAGGCTGCGATCGCATTCAAAACCCTCATCCTGAGCTTGTCGAAGGACGAGAGTTTTGCGCCGCCAGCCGCTCGACAAAATCCAGCATAACCTTCGCCGCCAGGGCGCAGTCCGCCTCGGTCACGGCCTCGCGCGGATTGTGGCTGATCCCGCCCTCGCAGCGGATGAACAGCATGGCGGTGGGGCAGAGGTCGGCGATGACCATGGCGTCGTGGCCGGCCCCGCTGGGCAGGCGGCGAGGGGCCTGGCCCGTCGCGGCGACGGCCTTCTCCAGCAGGGCGGTCAGGCCCGGATCGCAGGGGCTGGCGGCCAGGTCCTGCATCAGGGTGATCGAGACCTCCAGACCGCGCCGGGCGGCGATGGCCTGGATCTCGGCGGTGACGGCCTCGACGGCGGCGTCGCGGATGGCGGCGACCTCGGCCCGGACGTCCATCGAATAGTCGACCGCGCCGGGAATGACGTTGAAGGCGCCGGGCAGGGCGGTGATCCGGCCCACGGTGCCGACCAGGCCGTCCTGACCTCCCGAGCAGATCCGCTCCAACGCCAGGATCGCCTCGGCGGCGGCCGGGCCGGGATCCTTGCGCAGGTTCATCGGCGTGGTGCCGGCGTGGCCGGCCGTGCCGGTGAACCGCACCATCAGCCGCTTCTGGGCGGCGATGGCGGTGACCACGCCCAGGGCCAGGCCCTCGGCCTCGAGCACCGGACCCTGTTCGATATGGGCCTCCAGGAAGGCGAAGATCTCGCCCGGCTTGCGCGCGGCTTCCTCCAGGCGGGTGGGGTCCAGGGCGAAGGCCGCGAAAGCCTCGGCCAGGCTGACGCCGTCACCGTCGGTCATCTCCATGACGCTGGGCTTGACGGTCCCGGCCACGGCGCGGCTGCAGGTCATCGAGGCGGGGAAGCGCGAGCCTTCCTCGTCGCCGAACGCGATCACCTCGACCGCGAAGGGCAGGCGGCGGCCGGCGCGGGCCAGGGCCTCGACCACGTCGACCCCCAGCATCACGCCCAGAGCGCCGTCATACCGTCCGCCGTTGCGGACGCTGTCGATGTGCGAGCCGATCAGCAGGGCCGGGGCGTTCGGCGTCTCGCCCTCGTAGCGGCCGACCAGATTGCCGGCGTGGTCGCGGCGGGCGGTCATGCCGGCCTCTTCCATCCAGAAGGCCAGGGTCTTGAGCGCTTCATCGTGGGCCGGCGTGAGGAAACGGCGCACCAGCATGCCGTCGACCTCGCTGTAGGGCTCCACGCCCATCAGGTCGCAGCGGGTCTTGGCCCGAACACCGATCTCGTAGGCTTCCGCCACCCTGCCGGGCTCCCCTTTGCCGTACACGCCATCCGTGACATGCTTTGCCTAACATCGGCGAGCTGCAAAGCGCGCGATGATCGGCGACGCGGTACGGCTTCCCGCGCATCTGCCTCGACCAGCGCCAGACCGAACGGCCGGCGCCTGAAGCTAAGTCATAAATCACTTACTTAGCGAATGACAGGGCTGACCCTCGACGAGGTCGGGGAACGCCAGCGCCGAGCCCGCCGTTGGTCACCCGAGTTGGGCTGTCCGGGCACGAACCATGTCGACATCACCGATCGCCCTGCCGCGCAAACTCGTCAAGCGCGTCCAGCGAACGACCGTCGCCAAGGCGATCGAGCTGGCCTCGCGCCTCGGCTACGCGGCGCGGGGGCTGGTCTATCTGGGCCTGGGGTCCATCGTCCTGCTGGCCGCGCTGGACCTGACGCCGCGCGCCAAGGGCGCCAAGGGCATGCTGCGCGCCTGGGCCGAGTGGCCGCTGGGCTGGGCGCTGATCGGCGGGATCGGCGTCGGCCTGGCGGGCTTCGCGGCCTGGCGGTTTCTGCAGGCGGTGTTCGACGCCGACCGGCATGGGCGCTCGCCCAAGGCCTGGGCGGTGCGGATCGGCCAGGCGGTCAGCGGCCTGATCTACGGTGGACTGGCGCTGTCGGCCTTCGAGCTGTTGGACGAGCTGGAGGATGTCCGGGAGGTCGACGAGGAGCAGACCGTCCATCATACCGCCGGCGCTGTTCTGGGCCTGCCCTACGGCGACACCTTGCTGATCGCCGCCGGCCTGGCGGTCGTGGCGTTCGGGATCGGCAACGTCATCCAGGGCCTCGTCCAGGATTTCAGCAAGCGGCTGGACTGCGACGACAGGATTTGTCGGCGGGTCGTGCCCCTGGCCAAGGTCGGCTACGGGGCGCGGGGCCTGGCCAGCCTGCCGCTGGGCGTCTTCCTGGTGATGGCGGGGCTGCAGGCTCGGGCCGCCGAGGCCCGCGGCTGGGGCGGCGCGCTGCAGGCGGTCGAACGCCAGCCCTTCGGAAGCTGGGCTCTGGGCCTGGTCGCGACAGGCCTGATCGCCTTCGGGCTGTTCGGCCTGGTCGAGGCGCGCTACCGCCGCATTCGCCCGCCGCCCGAACTCACGCCCTAGCGTCAGACATCTCCGGCCGGCGCCGGAGCAAGGCTATGGGACCTGGTCACGCGAGAGGGCCATCATCTGCTCGCGCGGACATGTCGCTCAACGCGGGGATCGGCGGGGGGGCCGCGTTACGCGAGGTCTTGACCGGCATGCGGCAAGGGGGACAACCTCAGGTAAATCTGGAGAGATGCAATGATCGTTTCCATCTTGGCCGTTTCTCTACTTCTCGCGGGGTCGGCCCCGCAGGTTCTGGACAACGCGGGCCTGACCACGGCCATCCAGGAGGCGCGCGAGACACCGGACGATCATGGTCAGGCCCTCGCGGGGCGGCGGTTCAAGATTATTCTGCCGGTGGTCTACGGCGATCGCCAGAACCTGAAGACCTACAAGAGCCCGGCCCGCTGGCGCTACGATCGCAAAAAGCGCGAGCTGGAGGTCACCGTCGGCCTGGGCCAGATTTCGTCGCAGAACTACGACCAATTCGACGAGCAGGGGCTGTCGGTGCTGCCGGACCTCCAGACGACCTATTTCCACGTCGAGGAACGCAAGGTTCAGACCAATTTCGAGAAGCGGGTCGTGCCGGGCGGCGCTGGGATGGGCGCCGTCGGCGTGGCCAGCGAAGCCGGGATCCGCTCGCTCGGCGTCAGCTACGGCCTGGCCACGCCCTATCCGCAGACGGACGCGGCGGGCCTGCCCTCGGGCTTCAAGCCGCTGATGATCTCGCGGGTCAACATGGATCCGATCGGCGTCAGGCAGGCGGTCGACGGCATGGTCGTCGTCGTGGAGGGCGAGGTCGTCCCCCTGGCCAACGGCGGTCCGCTGATCTGCGGCAAGTTCCGCGGCTTGCTCTCGGCCGAGAACGTCACCGGCGACAAGCTCAACTTCCTGTCGGACAACCAGTGCTTCGTGACGTCGAACATCGATCGCGTCAGCGTCTATGCCGGCAGGACCTCGGGCGGGAAGAGCGAGCTCCTCAAGCGCTGGGGCAAATAGAACGACCCTGGACGGCCGGCGTCAGCCGGCCATCCACCCGTCCAGGTCCGCCAGGGCGCGCACGCTCATCAACCGCTTCTTGGCGCGACCGCGTTCCTTCAGCGGAATCTTGACCCCGTCGTCGCCGATCTTGGGGGTCTCCATCGGCGGCAGCAGGCCGTAGTTGATGTTCATTGGCTGGAATGAGGTCTTGCCGACTTCGGCTCCCTCGATGTGGCCGCCGGTGACATGGTCGACCAGGGCTCCGAGCGCGGTGGTCGGCGGCGGAGCGTCCAGCGTCTTGCCCAGGCGCTCGGCGGCGGCGAAGCGGCCGGCCAGCAGGCCGGTGGCGGCGCTCTCGACATAGCCCTCGACCCCGGTCATCTGGCCGGCGAAGCGCAGACGCGGGGCGACCTTCATCCGCAGGGACCGGTCCAGCAGGCGCGGGCTGTTGATGAAGGTGTTGCGGTGCAGGCCGCCCAGCCGGGCGAACTGGGCGTTCGCCAGGCCCGGGATCATCCGGAACACCTCGGCCTGGGCGCCGTGCTTCAGCTTGGTCTGGAAGCCGACCATGTTCCACAGCGTGCCCAGGGCGTTGTCCTGGCGCAGTTGGACGATGGCGTGGGCCTTGACCAGCGGGTCGCGCGGATTGGTCAGGCCGACCGGCTTCATCGGCCCGTGGCGCAGGGTCTCGCGGCCGCGCTCGGCCATCACCTCGATCGGCAGGCAGCCGTCGAAATAGGGCACGTGCTCCCAGTCCTTGAACTCGGCCTTGGGGCCCTCGAGCAGGGCGTCGATGAAGGCCTCGTATTCGGCCTTGTTCATCGGGCAGTTGATATAGGCGGCCGCGTCGCCGCCGGGGCCTTCCTTGTCGTAGCGCGACTGGCGCCAGGCGATGTCCATGTCGATCGACTCGACGTGGATGATCGGGGCGATGGCGTCGAAGAAGCTGAGCTGGCCCTCGCCGCTGAGATCGAGGATCGCGTCGGCCAGGGCGGGCGAGGTGAGGGGGCCGGTGGCCACCACCACGCTGTCCCAGTCTTCCGGTGGCAGGCCGGCCACCTCCTCGCGGGCGATGGTGATCAGCGGATGGGCCTCGATGCGGCGCGTGACCTCGGCCGAGAAGCCGTCGCGGTCGACGGCCAGGGCGCCGCCGGCCGGGACCTGATGCTGGTCGGCGGCCGACATGATCAGCGAGTCCAGCTTGCGCATCTCGGCGTGCAGCAGGCCCACGGCGTTGAACTGCCAGTCGTCGGAGCGGAACGAGTTGGAGCAGACCATCTCGGCCAGGCCGTCGGTCTGGTGGGCGTCCGTACCGCGCACAGGACGCATTTCGTGCAGGACGACCGGGACGCCGGCCTGGGCGATCTGCCAGGCGGCCTCGGACCCGGCCAGGCCGCCGCCGATGACGTGAACGGGACGGGCGGAATTAGGGGGAGTGCTCATGGGCGCCCTCATACCCCTGCTGGCCACGCGGCGAAACCTGTGTGTAGGCTGGGACCTAACGTGGAGCGCGTCGGGGGGCGGCGATGGCGAGGTTTTCGGTTTCGGGCGCGGCAACGGCCGGTTTCGGTGTGATCGTCCGCGCGCCGCTGGCGGTGCTGGCCTGGGGGCTGGTGATGCTGGTGACCCTGATCGGGCCGATGATGGGCCTGATGTGGATGCTGATCCCGCAGTTCATCGAGATCTTCAAAGCAGTGCCCGATCCGGCCTCGACCTCCTCGCCGGCGACCGATCCGGCCATGTTCGCGCGGATGATGCAGTTGCAGACCAGCATGATGGGCCTGAACGCGATCAGCCTGGTGGGCGGGACGGCGATCAAGGCGGTGGTGGCCGGGGCTGTGTTCCGCGCGGTGCTACAGCCCGACCAGAAGCGCTGGGCCTATCTGCGCTTGGGCAAGTCGGAGCTGTGGCTGGCCCTGGTGACCCTGGTCCAGACCGTACTGTTCATGATGGCCTATTTCGCCGTGCTGATTATCGGCTTCATCCTCGGCATGATCGTCTACATGGCCGGTTCGGCGGCGGGAGACGGCGGCAAGCTGGTCGCCGGCCTGCTGATCGGCCTGGTGATCCTGGCGGCGATCGGGGTCCTGCTCTGGGGCGTCCTGCGCCTGTCGATGGCCGGGCCGATGAGCTTCGCCGAGGGCAAGTTCCTGCTGTTCGAATCCTGGACCTTCACGCGCGGCCAAAGCGGCCGGTTGCTGGGCATGGCCGTGTTGCTGGCGCTGATCCTGATGGCGCTGGAGCTGGTGGTCTATGCGGTCGTCGGGGTGGCGGTCTTCGGATCGTGGAGCGGCATCGCGGCCATGGTCGAGACCTTGCGCGACCAGCCGCCGCAAGCCTGGCTGCACGCGTTCTGGAAGATCGCGGCGATCGGGGCTGTCGTGCTGTCGTTCCTGGCCGCGTTCGCCATGGCCCTGATCTGCGCGCCCTGGGCCAAGGCCTATCAGGAGCTGGCGGCCTCCGGCGCCAAGGCGTCCTGATCGTCCACGCGGCGCCACGGCCACGTCCCGCGAAATTCAGCGTGACACCCGTCGCGACTCGTCGCCAAGCGGGGGGTGAACCGCTTATGACTCTTGGGATTGAGGGGTTCGCGCGGCGACGGACGAGTGAGGGCTACATGGGCGAGGGATCGGCGGCGATCGGGCGGACCGTTCGCGCCGGAATGGCGGGGTGGACGCCAGGGGTGCGGACCTGCTGGGCCGCGCTCGTCGTGGGCGCGACGCTCGGCCTGGCGCCGCGCGTCCTGCCGCCCAGCCTGGCCTTCCTCGGCCTGCCGCTCGAACTGGCCGCCACGACCCTGGCCTATGGCGCCCTGTACCGCGCCGCGTTCGGCGGCCCCGCCGGCTGGAAGGGCTTGCGTTGGGGCGTCCAGGAGTGGCGGCTGCTGGCCGTCCAGGCCCTGGTCACCCTCATTCTGACCGTCGTCATGGCGGTGCTGGCGGTGCTGGTCGGGGCGGTGGTGGTGGGCGTGGCCAAGAGCAACGCGCCGGGCCTGGACATCACCTCGGTGGACGCCTGGCGCGGCGCGCTGGACGGCCCCGGCGCCCTGGTCGCCGGCCTGCCGCCGCTGCTGTCGATGGTGATCATGCTCTGGCTGTTCCTGCGTCTGTCCCTGGCGCCGGCCGCCACGATCGACCTGGACAGGATCCAGGTGCTCAGCGCCTTTGGGCGCACGCGCGGGGTGGTTCTGGTCCTGGCGGCGGCCGGGGCGGTCCTGGCCGCGCCGGCCGTGATCCTAGTGGTCGTCATCGGCTATCTGCGGGCGATCGCCGGCTTCTCGGAAGGCGCGCTGATCCCCGAGCTGGTCAGCGTCGCGCTGGTCTTCTTCTACCTCATCCCGGTCTGGGCCGCGGCCCTGGTCGACGTCTATCGGCTGCAGCCCGCCCCGCCCCCTGGAACCCTCCGGACATGACCACCTTCTCGCCCGTCCAAGCCGCTCTCGAAGGCGTCCGCATGACGCGCCGCAAGCCGCTGGTCGTGCTGGCCTGGGCCGCCTGCTATTTCGCCATGCTGGTCGCGCTGGGGCTGGTGGTCGCCTTCGCGTTCGGCGGCACGGTGCGGGCCGACCTGGCGCTGCTGTCGCGGACCAACGACTTGCGCGAGCTGATCGACATCGTCGCCCGCCGCAAGGGGACGCTGCTGCCGTTGATCGCCTTCGCCGTCGCCCTGCAGTCGGTGATCAGCGTGGCGATCATGCGGGCGGTGGTGCGGCCGCAGGAACGGCGCCTGGCCTATCTGCGGGTCGGCCCCGAGGAGGCGCGGCAGTTCGTCGTCGCCCTGGTCGGCTGGGTCGTGGCCCTGGTCGTCACGGCCCTGCCCAGCGCCGTGCTGGTGCTGATCGGCGCGGGCCTGATCAGCCTGGGCGCGGTCGAGACCAATCGCTGGGTCGAGGTGCTGGGGGCCATCGCCGTGGCCGGCCTGTCGATCTGGGCCGGCATCCGCCTGTCGCTGCTGTCGATCACCACCTTCGCCGAGGGCAAGCTGGACCTGCGGCGGACCTGGACCCTGACCGACCACCACTTCTGGCACCTGCTGGGCATGTACGCCCTGGCCTTCGTGATCACCTTCCTGGTCAGCGTGGCCCAGACCATCGTGGCGGGCCTGATCCTCAGCCTGTCGGGCGGGGCGACGAACCTGGTGATGCTGGCCCTGACAGGCTTCGCCAACCTGCTGCTGGCGCCGTTCTTCTTCACGGTGCAGATGGTGATCCTGACCGCCGCCCCGGCCCGGGCCTATTACGACCTGCACGAAAGCGAGCTGGCGCCGGCGACGGCTTAGGAAGCGAAAACCTCGTCCTTCGACAAGCTCAGGATGAGGTTTTCCAATGCCGCCGCCTCTACAATGGTCCTCATCCTGAGCTTGTCGAAGGACGAGGACCACGCACGGTGCTTGAATGTGGTTGCGCTCTAGGCGCTCGCGCTGGGCCGCGCGCTCGCCCGTTCGCGCCAGGCCTTCAACCGCTCGGCGTCTTCGGGGACGTCCAGGCCGATGAAGCCGGCGAAGTCGATCGTCGTCAGGGCCACGATGTCGGCCATGCCGTAGGCGTCGCCGGCGATCCATTCGCGGCCGTCGGCCAGTTCGCGGTCCAGCCAGCCCATGGCCTTGGCCGCGATCGGCTTGTTGGATTCGCCGAACTCGCGGTTCTGGACCAGAAGCGACGCGGTCAGCGGGTGGGCGTGGCGCCAGTACATGCCGACCGGGATCAGGATCTGGAACTCGATCCGCCGCACCCACATCTCGGTGCGCGCCTGCGACAGGGCGCAGGTTCCGAACATCGGCGGCGTCGGATGCAGGGCCTCCAGATAGCGGCAGATGGCGACGCTCTCGCTGATCATCTCGCCGTCGTCCAGCTCCAGAACCGGCACCTGGCCCAGGGAGTTGCGGGCCTTATGCTCGGGCGACTTGTTGCCGCCCTGGCGCATGCCGATCCGGATCTCGGGCAGTTCCAGCCCCTTCTCCGCCGCGAAAATGCGCACCCGACGCGGATTGGGGGCCGGATTGGCTTCGCCATAGAGCTTCATGATCGTCGTCCTCCCGCGGTCTGTTCCGACCACTTCAAACGAACGTTAGAATTGGCCGAAGCGTTTGCACAGGGCAAACCGCCCCGCGGGGCTGTCGCGCGGCCGCGAACCTTGTTAGGCGTGAGGGGCTTTGAGGGGCGAAACAGGTCATGCAACAACAATTCTCGGCCACCGACGCGGCGCTGTCGGGCTTTCGTCTGGTGCGCGAGCACCTGAAGACGGTGGGTGTATGGGCGGTGCTGATGACGATCGCCTCGCTGATCGTCAGCATCGCCACGATCAAGCTGGCCGGACCGCAGATGGCGGCGATGATGGAGCTCAGCGCCGAGCCGAGCACCGACCCTCAGGCCACGCTCAAGGCCATGGAGGGCATGGGGCCGCTGTTCCTGTTTTCGGCCCTCTACAGCCTGGTGATCTATTCGATCCTGCTGGCCGGCGTTAATCGCCTGGTGCTGCGGCCCCACGACAGCGCCGGCGCCCATCTGCGCCTCGGCGCCGACGAACTGCGGCAGGCCGCCGTGCTGGTCCTGGTCAACCTGATCCTGCTGGCCGCCTATTTCGGCCTGGTGATCGTGGCGGGCGTCGGCATCGGCATCGCCGTCGCCGTCGGCGGCAGCGCGGCCGGCGTGCTTCTGGGCCTGCTGTTGGGGCTGGGCGTGCTGGCGGCGATGATCTTCCTGGCCGTGCGGCTGTCGTTCGCCGGCGCCCTGACGTTCGACACCGGCAAGGTCAGCATCCGCGACTCCTGGGCCCTGACCAAGGGCCGGTTCTGGCCGCTGTTGGGCTCGTACTTCGTCGCGATGGTCCTGGCGTTCGTCGTCTATGCGCTGCTGCTGGTGATCATCGCCGTGATCGGGGCCACCCTGGGCGGCGGGATCTCGGCCATGGCCGACGCCTTCAATCCCGACATGAGCTCGCTGGCCACGTTCTTCACCCCGGCCGGCATCGTGCGGACGCTGTTCTCGGGGACGCTGTCGATCCTGGTCCTGCTGATCGTCTTCGCCCCGGCCCCGACCATCTACGCCCAACTCAGGGGCCGCGACGTCTCGGAGACCTTCGGCTAGGCGCGGCGGATGGCGGACTTCGCGTTCGGCCAGGCCGCCCTGGCGCCGTTGGCGCTGTTGCGTCGTCGGCCCTTGGCGACCGTCGGCCTGGCGCTGACGGGCGTGCTGATCAGCCTCGCCGGCCGGCTGGCGAGCATCGTCGCCAACCATTTCGCGCTCTTCGGCGGTGGGCCGCCGCTAGCCACGCCGCTGCTGGCCGGCCTGGGCGCCTTGCTGGCGACGGGCGTGGTGGTCTCGATCGTGGGGGCGGCCGTCGCCCGCGCGATCGGGGCGGACGCGACCGGCGGCGGCCTAGTCAGGCTGGGCGGCGACGAGGCCAGGCTGTTCGTCCTTTGGCTGTTGATCGTGCCGGCTCTGCTGATGGTGCTCGTGGTCATGTTCGTGGGCGCGGGGATCGGCGCCGCGATCCATGCCGCCGGCCCCAAGCTGAACGTCCTGATGTGGAGCGCGATGGCGATCGGCGCCCTGGGCGTGTTCGGGCCGGTCAGCCGCCTATGGCCCGCGGGCGCGATGGTGGTGCGCGACGGCCGGATCGGTCTTCGGCGGGCCTGGCGCTTGACGGCGCCGCATCCCTGGAAGGTGTACGGGGTCTATGTGGCGGCGATGGCCGCCGCCCTGCTGGTGGGCGTCGGCGCCAACATCGTGCTCAATCGAGTGACGCAAGACCTTCCGCTCTTCACCTGGCGTTCCTATGGCGCCTGGAGCGCCGTGCTGAAGTCGGGCTTCGCGCCCGTCCAACTGGCTTTCCTTCTGCTGCAGGGCCTGCTGTTCGGCTTGGCCGTGATCCTGCAGGCGGCGCCCGGCGCGGCGATTTATCAGGCCCTAGCCGGCGACCGGGCCCGCGAGCAGGCCGCGGCCTTCGATTGACCTACTGACCCGCGATGGCCAGGCAAGCCGCCTGTTCGATTAGGCGGTCGCCTTCCCGGCCGCGGCCAGGGCGCTTGCCATCCGCCAAGCGCGACGCGAGGATGCCCGCCAGTTTCGGGGGTGTTCAAAGTGCAATTCAAAATGACGGAAGCCGCGTTCGCGGGCTTTCGCCTGATCCGGCGCGAGCCCAGGACGATCGCGATCTGGGCGGTCTTCAACCTGGCGGCCGGCATGGCGCTGACGGCGGCGATGATCCAGTCGGGCTTCGGTCGTTTCATGGGCGAGTCGAAAGCCGGGACGATGTCTCCCGAGATCATGGTCGGATTCCTGATCGGCGAAGGCGTGGCGATCGTCGGTACGATTCTGATCGCCTCGATCATGGGAGCGGCCGTCTACCGCGCGATCCTGCGACCGACCGAGGCGCCGCTGACCCGGCTTCGGTTCGGCGGCGACGAACTGCGGCTGATCCTGCTGTCGGTGATCGTGAGCCTGTTGTTCGCCGTGCTGTCCCTCGCGCTGTTCATTCCCGTGGCCATTCTCGGGGTTGCGATCGGGAGCGGCTTTGGCCACGGCGAGTCGGTCGGCGCGACGGCCGGCGTGGTCCTGGTGACGCTGCTGGGCTATCTGCTCGTCCTGATCGGCCTGGTCTATTTCGCGGTCCGCCTGTCCCTGGCCGGGGTGATGACCTTCGCCGAGCGCCGGCTGCGGGTGTTCGAGTCGTGGCGGCTGACCAAGGGACGGTTCTGGCCGCTGCTGGGCGCCTATGGTTTGGCCGTGGCGCTGATGATCCCGATCTACCTGGTGATGACGACGCTCTATTTCGGCGTCAGCGTAGCCTTCGCCGGCGGCGACTTCAGCCGGGCCGCGAGCGAGGTCTTCCAGCCCGACATGACCACCCTGGCGGCCTATTTCAGCCCCGCCCGCATCGCCTATCTGGTGTTCGGCGGGGCGGTCGGCGGCGTGCTGACCGCCGTGACCTACGCGCCCGCCGCCGCCGTCTATCGCGACATCGCCGAAACCCGTCCGGAAAACCAGGCCGAAGTGTTCAGCTAGGGGGCGGGCCATGACCTCCAAGACCCTGCCCTGGCGCGACGCTGTCCTGTCCGGTTTCCGGCTCGTCGCCCGTAGGCCGGCGGCGGCGGCTTGCTGGGCTCTGTTATTCACCGTGGAAAGCCTGGCGGTCAGGGGATCCAAACTGGCTTTCGCGCAGGGCGTCGCGGCCGGGGGAAGTGTCGGACGCCTGGCGGTCGCGACCGGGATCTTCGCGGCGGTCGTCGATCTGCTGGCCTTCGCCATCGTCGGGGCGGCGGTGATGCGCGCGGTGATCCGCCCGGGCGACCGCGGCGCCTGGCCGCGGTTCGGAGGCGATGAGCTTCGACTGCTCTTGCTCGCGGCTCCAGTGCAGGTGATCGGGATTTTGGTCACGGGAATCCTGATCGGCTTGGCCATCGGATTCCTGGGGCTGGGCCCGCGCTCGTTCGGCGCCCTGGGCATGACCGGGACCATGGTCATGCTGGCGATCCTGGGCGCCCGGCTCGCCCTCGCCGCGCCGCTGACCATCGCCCGACGGCGTCTGACGGTGCGCGAGTCCGTCGCCCTGACCCGGGGGCGCCATCTTCAGCTGGCCGGGATCCTGGTCACGGTCATGGTCATAGCCGGCTTGATCAGTGTGTTCAGCCAGTTCGCGCGCGACGTGGTCGCCAACCTGCTGCAGGCCAACCGACCGCCAGGCCTGCTGGGCTCTCCGTCCCTCTCAGAAGCCCTAGAGGCCGCGTTCCCGCTCGGCCAGCTGCCGCTCCGGCTGATGTCGGGCGTCACCAACGCCCTGGCGACGGCGATCCAGGTCGCCCCGCTGGCCCATGTCTGCCGCGAGCTGGCGGGCGACCCGGTTGACCGGATCGCCGCCGAGCCCTAGGCCCGCTTGGCCGCCTTCAGGGCCGCGACGCGCTCCAGCCGCCGCTCCTCGTGGCGGGCCAGGACGTCCTTCAGATAGCGGCCGGTCCAGCTGGTCTCGACCTTGGCCACGTCCTGGGGCGAGCCCACGGCGACGATCTCGCCGCCTCCGTCGCCGCCTTCGGGACCGAAGTCCACCAGCCAGTCGGCGGTCTTCACGACGTCCAGGTTATGCTCGATGACGACCACGGTGTTGCCCTGGTCGACCAGCTCGTGCAGCACTTCCAGCAGCTTCTTGGTGTCCTCGAAGTGCAGGCCGGTGGTCGGCTCGTCGAGGATGTACAGCGTGCGGCCGGTGGCGCGCTTGCTGAGCTCCTTGGACAGCTTCACCCGCTGGGCCTCGCCGCCCGACAGGGTCGTCGCCTGCTGGCCGACCTTGATGTAGCTGAGGCCCACGCGCTTGAGGGTCTCCATCTTGTCGCGGATCGGCGGCACGGCCTTGAAGAAGTCGGCGGCCTCCTCGACCGTCATGTCCAGGACGTCGGCGATGGTCTTGCCCTTGAACAGAATGTCCAGGGTTTCGCGGTTGTAGCGCTGGCCCCGGCAGACGTCGCAGGTGACGTAGACGTCGGGCAGGAAGTGCATCTCGATCTTGATCAGGCCGTCGCCCTGGCAGGCCTCGCAGCGGCCGCCCTTGACGTTGAAGCTGAAGCGGCCGGGGCCGTAGCCGCGCGCCTTGCTTTCCGGCAGCTGGGCGAACCAGTCGCGGATCGGGCCGAAGGCGCCGGTGTAGGTGGCCGGGTTCGAGCGCGGGGTCCGGCCGATCGGCGACTGGTCGATGTCGATGACCTTGTCGAAGTTCTCCAGCCCCTCGATCCGCTCGTGCGAGGCCGGGGCGTCGCTGGCGTTGTTCAGGCGGCGCGCGGCGGCCTTGTACAGGGTCTCGATCGTGAAGGTCGACTTGCCGCCGCCCGACACGCCGGTGATGCAGGTGAAGGCGCCGACCGGGATCTCGCCGGTGACGTCCTTCAGATTGTTGCCCCTGGCCCCGACGACCCGCAGCATCTTCTTCTTGTTGATCGGCCGGCGCTGTTCGGGCACCTCGATCTCGCGCACGCCGGTCAGATACTGGCCGGTGATGCTGTTGGGATTGGCCATGATGTCGGCCGGCTTGCCCTCGGCGACGATCTCGCCGCCGTGCACGCCCGCCGCCGGACCCATGTCGATCACATAGTCGGCGGTGAGGATGGCTTCCTCGTCGTGCTCGACCACCAGCACCGAGTTGCCCAGGTCGCGCAGGCCCTGCAGCGACTGCAGCAGGCGGGTGTTGTCGCGCTGGTGCAAGCCGATCGACGGCTCGTCCAGCACGTAGAGCACGCCGGTCAGGCCGCTGCCGATCTGGCTGGCCAGGCGGATGCGCTGGCTCTCGCCGCCCGACAGGGTGCCCGAGCCGCGCGACAGGTTCAGATAGTCCAGGCCCACGTCGACCAGGAACCGCAGGCGGTCGTTGATCTCCTTCAGGATCCGCCGGGCGATCTCCATCTGCTTGTCGGAGAGGTGGCCTTCCAGCGCCGTGAACCAGTCGCGGGCCGGGCGGATGGCCAGGTTCGAGACGGCGGCGATGTCCAGGCCATGGATCTTCACGGCCAGGGCTTCGGGCTTCAGGCGCTTGCCGTGGCAGACCTCGCAGGGGGTGTCGGACTGGTAGCGGCCCAGCTCCTCGCGCACCCAGCTGGAGTCGGTCTCGCGCCAGCGGCGCTCGAGGTTCGGCAGCACGCCCTCGAAGGGCTTGGCCACTTCGTATTTGCGGGCGTTGTCGTCGTAGACGAACTTGATCTTCTCGCCCTTGGAGCCTTGCAGCACGATCTGGCGGGCGCTTTCCGGCAGCTTGTGCCAGGGCTCGTCCATCGAGAAGCCGTAGTGGCGGGCCAGGGCCTGCAGGGTCTGGGTGTAGAGCGGCGAAGGCCCTTTCGCCCAGGGCGAGACGGCGCCCTTGTGCAGGCTCTTGTCCTTGTCGGGAATGACCAGGTCGGCGTCGAAGGCCAGCTTGGCCCCCAGGCCGTCGCAGGCCGGACAGGCGCCCGCCGGGTTGTTGAACGAGAACAGCCGCGGCTCGATCTCGGCGATCGTGAAGCCGCTGACCGGGCAAGCGAAGCGTTCGGAGAACAGCAGCCGGCGCGGCTCCTTCTCGCCTTCCTCGACATTAGCCCACTCGGCGACCGCCAGGCCATCGGCGAGACGGAGCGCCTGCTCCATCGAGTCAGCTAGACGCTGCTCCATGCCCGGCTTGGTGACGATGCGGTCCACGACCACGTCGATGTCGTGCTTGAACTTCTTGTCGAGGATCGGGGCGTCCTCGATCGGATAGAACTCGCCGTCGATCTTCAGCCGCTGGAAGCCGGCCTTCTGCCACTCGGCGATCTCTTTCCGATATTCGCCCTTGCGGTCGCGGACGACCGGGGCCAGCAGGTAGAGACGGGTGCCTTCGGGCAGGGCGGTGATCTTGTCGACCATCTGGCTGATGGTCTGGCTCTCGATCGGCAGGCCGGTGGCCGGCGAATAGGGAACGCCGACCCGCGCCCACAGCAGGCGCATGTAGTCGTGGATCTCGGTGACCGTGCCCACCGTCGAGCGCGGGTTGCGCGAGGTGGTCTTCTGCTCGATCGAGATGGCCGGCGACAGGCCCTCGATCAGGTCGACGTCCGGCTTGCTCATCAGCTCCAGGAACTGGCGGGCGTAGGCCGAGAGGCTCTCGACATA
Organism: Caulobacter sp. Root487D2Y; assembly: GCF_001427165.1. NCBI lineage: Bacteria > Pseudomonadati > Pseudomonadota > Alphaproteobacteria > Caulobacterales > Caulobacteraceae > Caulobacter > Caulobacter sp. Root487D2Y. The sequence goes on along the minus strand of NZ_LMFD01000003.1, from coordinate 107,348 downwards.
GCGGCGCTGCCCCTCGGCGTAGATGGTGTCGAACGCCAGCGAGCTCTTGCCCGAGCCCGACAAGCCGGTCAGCACGACGAGCTCTCCCCGCGGGATGTCGACGCTGACGTTCTTGAGATTGTGCTCCCGCGCGCCGCGCACGCGGATGAAGTTCAGTTGTTCAGCCATGTTTTCCGGAACGCGTGGGGGCCGTGGGGGGAGCCGCGGCGCGACGGCTATATGTAGGGCGCGGGACGGGAATTAACACAAGAACAAGATGCGAACAAATGTCGCGGGTGCGTGCTTGCTCCAGCTGCTGACAGTAGGTGTCAGCAGGAGGCTCGCTGTGTGGTCAAGCTCGCCCCTTGTCTAAGTCCGGCGAAGGTTCCTAAGGTTGTCGCATGAACAGGGTTCGCCAGATTCTCGCCGCCGCCGCTTCGTTCGCCGCCCTGCTCGTGGCCGCGCCCGGCCACGCCGCCGAGCCGTCGGTGTTCGCGTCGCTGGACATCAACAAGGCGCAGGGATGGGCGGACGCCCTGGCCGCCTGCGACATGACCCGGTTCTTCCTGTCGAATCCCGACCTGGAGGCCGGCACGATCATCGCGCCAGGCGGGGGCATTCTCTACAAGCCGCTCTTCATCCCGGAAAAGACGCTCTACACGCCCTCGCTGAACGACGCGCTCGACACCTTGGTGCTGGTCGGCCAGGTCAAGCGTGAGGAGGTGGTCGAGGCGCGCTTCCAATTCGCCTCGACGCTGATCCCGCGGTTCCACAAGGCCGGCGAGGTCGACAAGGCCTTCCTTAAGGACCAGATGAAGCTCTGCAACGTCCTGACCGACGACGTGAAGAAGCGTTACGGCGGCTAGAGCGTGACAGCCGAAAGTGGATGCCGGTTTCGGCGTCCGTCACGCTTCTGAACTAGAGCCGCGCCGCCGCCAGGATCGGGCCGCCGTTCTTGGCCTGGACCAGCACCGCCGTGCGCAGGGCCGGATCCGCGGGCGGCAGGGTGGCGAACGCGACGGGCGCGCCGTTCCAGCCGCCCAGCCGGGTCAGTTCACGGACCACGTCGCGGTGGGGCAGGGTCTTGCCGTTGTTCTCGCCGCGCTGGATGGCCACTTGCTGGACGCGCGGATCGTAGCGCACCAGCCAGACATCGGCGCCGGCCTTGGGCGCTTGGCCCGCTCCGATCTCGACCCGGCCGCGCGACAGGGCGACGCTGGCGTCCACGGCCGGCCGGGCGCGGCGCAGGGCGGCGTCAAGCTCGCGGGCGTTCACGCCGATCAGGTCTTCGCGGCCCTCGACCACCATCTGCGGCGTGCCCAACTGGGCGCCCAGGCCGCGGGCATAGGCCTTCTGCCGGTCGGTGAAGGCCGGCTTGGCGAAGGTGTCCTTCCAGCCCAGCTGGTCCCAATAGGTGACCCCGAAGCTGAGCGCCAGGACATCGGGCCGGTCGGCGACGGCGTTGAGATTGGCGTTGGCCGGCGGGCAGGACGAACAGCCCTGGCTCTGGAACAGCTCCAGCACCACCGGGCGTTGGGCCGAGCCGCCGGCGGCCGCCCCCGGGGCCGACAGGGCCCAGGCCCCGACGGCCGCCGCCAGGACGCCGCCGGCCGCCAGGCTGGCCCAGGCCGTCTTCCGCATCGTCGTTCGTGTCATGGCGCGCGTCCCTGTTGACCGTCGAGGATCAGTTCGCGGCGGGGCGGGTCAAGGTTACAGCGTTCACGAACAATAAACCGCCTTTGGAAGCGCAACCTTCAGCACCGCCGGTGTCTAACGAAGCAAGGCCGCGCATCGAGCGCGCCGTTCGAGGACGACCAGCGTGGCCAAGGCGGCGGCGAAAATGGATGCGAAGCCGGCGACCCCCGCGGCCTCGGAAGCTCCGGCCAAGGGCAAGGGCAAGGGCGGCAAGGCCGCCAAGGTCGCTCGCCAGCGGTCCGAGATCGACGACATCATCACCCTGGTGGTCTGCGTCGCCTGCACGATCTGGGCCCTCAAGATCATCGTCGACCTGGGCGCGCTGAGCTTCTAGGCGGCTCGATCGGCGTCGCCCGATCTTTCAGCCGTCAAAGACGCTGTCATCCCGGACGTAGCGCAGCGCCGATCCGGGACCGACGCGTGAACTCGGCGCTTCCGGCGGTCCCGGATCATCGCTGCGCTACGTCCGGGATGACAGCTCTAGGATGTAGCTGGAGCAGTTACCCCAGCACCGCCGCGGCCGCGCCTTTCGGTGGACCGCTCAAGGCCGCGTCCAAGGCCGCCACCAGGCGTTGGGCCGCGATCGGCTTGGCCACGAAGCCGTCCATGCCGGCGGCGAGATAGCGGTCGGTCTCGTGGGTCAGGACGCTGGCGGTGACCGCCAGGATCGGCGTGCGGCTCCGGCCCTCGACCACCTCGCGCGCGCGGATGACCCGACCGGCCTCCAGCCCGTCCATGCCCGGCATGTGGATGTCCATCAGGATGGCGTCCCAGGGGGCCGCCTCCCACATCGCCACCGCCTCGTGACCGTCCCGCGCCACGCCGCAGGCGACGCCCATATGGCTCAGCATGGCCTGGAGGACGGTGCGGTTGGTGGCGTTGTCGTCGACGACCAGCATCTTCAATTCGCCGTCCATCGCCGGTTCGTCGTGCGCCGCTTGCGCGGGCGCCGGCGGGGCCAGCGGCGCCAGGGCCGGGCAGGGCGCCTCGAAGGTGAAGCAGGCGCCGCCCTGGGCCGGGCTTTCGAAGCTGATCTGGCCGCCCATCAGCGTCATCAGCTCGCGGCAGATGGCCAGGCCCAGCCCGCTGCCGCCCGTGCGGCGCGTGCTCGATCCGTCGACCTGGACGAACTTCTCGAAGATCTGGGCGCGGCGGGCCTCGGGCACGCCCAGGCCGGTGTCGGTCACGGCGCAGGTCAGGGTCGAGGCGTCGCCGCCGATGCGCACGGCCACGTGGCCCGAGTCGGTGAACTTGATGGCGTTGGAGATCAGGTTGCTGAGCACCTGGCGCAGCCGCGCGACGTCGCCGTCGCGCCAGCCGCCGGCTCCGGGCGCGACCTCGAGGGTGAACGCCAGACCCTTGTCGTGGGCCAGGCCGCCATAGAGTTGGCCCAGGGTGTGGGTCAGGGCGTCCAGGTCGAACGGCGCCCGGACGATCTCCATCTTGCCCGCCTCGATCCGCGAGATGTCGAGCACCGCGTTGATCACGTCCAGCAGGGTGGCGCCGGAGTCGTGGATCATGGCCAGACGGGCGCGCTGGGCGGCCGACAGCGTGTCCCGCTCCATGGCCTGGGCCATGCCCAGCACGCCGTTCAGGGGCGTGCGGATCTCGTGGCTCATGGTCTCGAGGAATTCGGTCTTCACCCGGCTGGCGGTCTGGGCGACGACGGCCAGCTCCTGGGCCTCGGTCCGCAGGCGGCGGTTCTCCTCGAGCTCGGACTCGAGCTTGCGGTTGAGGGCGTCGGACGCCAGGCGGGCCCGCAGTTCGCGCATCACCGCGCCGCGCATCAGGGTCGACATGCCCAGGGCGGCGAAGGCGCCGGCCACGCCGATGAAGCCGTACTGGCTGACCAGGTCGCCCGGCGCGTTGCGGGCCATCAGCACAAGGCCGACGGTCGCCGCGCCGACGCTGGCCAGGGCCACGCGCCGGGTCGGGGCCGAGGTGGCGAACACCAGGGCCATCAGCACGAAATAGACCAGCTTGGCCGGTTCGAAGTGGAAGGACTGGTAGGCCGCGACATTGGCCATGAAGAGCGCGTTCATCGCCACGGCGGCGGCTTCCAGCGCTGGCATCCGGGGCGGGTTGGTCTTCAGCCGGCGCCACAGCCAGAATCCGGCCGCGGCGGCGACCACCGCCAGCCCCTCCAGCACGACCAGGGCCGCGCCCTTTTCATAGAAGGGGTGCGACAGGCTGATCACGCAGTAATAGGTCGCGGCGGCCACCAGATAGCCACGCAGAATCGGCAGGTACGACCCGACGATTTCCTGCGTCGGTATGGGCTCGAGCCTGCCGATCGTACGCCTCATGAGCTGCGCGCCCTTTCTGCCTTCTGGCTTGAGCGGCACCCTAGGAGATCGGGGTTAAGTTGCAATTGAGACCGCTACCGTTCGCGGACGAAGTCTAGGTCGCGCGGTCGATCCTTGCAGCGTAGCAACCGGGCTTGGCGTAATGGGCGTGCAGGTAGGCCACGTCGGGATTTTCCAGCATTCTCTCGATCACCGGGACGGCGACGGCGCCCTCGATCACGTCGGCGTCGCGCAGCATGCCGGCCGCGTCGAATCCGCGCAGGGACAGCAATCGGCGGCGCAGGGCCGGGGGCAGGGCGTCGTTGGTCGAGGCCGGGGCCCGGGCGGCTTCACGGACATAGATGGCGTGGCGCGAGCGGAACGGCGTGTCGGCGGCCTGATGCTCGTGGTTCAGCAGGATCAGGGTCTCGCCCGGCGCGGCGTCCTCCAAGGTCACGCGGCACGGAAAGGCGAACGGCGCGTCGGCGACGACGCGCAGCATGCCGCGCTCGGCCAGGGTCGCGTCGTCGAGGGCGAACAGCGGCGCGAACGGCTCGATCGGCAAGCTGGAAACGGTGAAGGACATGGCGGGCTCCTGAGATCGGAGCCTGATCCTGACGTCGGCCGGACCAGGCCGACACCCGATCCTTGCGGTCGGCCGAAACTTGCCGAACGCCGGTCGATCGCTTAGAAAGTCGTGCTCGAAACCCCGGGCCGACCGATGGAGGCAACCATGGACATTGCGATGGACGACCGTTTCGCCCTTCCCACTGACCTGACCGTGGTTTCCCATGCCCGCCTTCATCACCCTGGATTCCGTCAGCGCCGCCGCCCCTGACGGCCGCGTCCTCTTCGACCATCTGAACCTGACCATCGGGGCCGAGCGCATCGGCCTGGTGGGCCGCAACGGCGTGGGCAAGTCCACGCTGCTGTTGCTGATCGCCGGGGCCCGCGCGCCGACCTCGGGGACGATCAATCGCGCCGGCGTCGTCGGGGTGCTGCCGCAGCTGCACGCCCCGCCGCCGGGCGCGCGCCTGGCCGACCTGCTGGGCGTCGGACCCGCCTGGGACCGGCTGTGCCGCATCGAGGCGGAGGAGGGGACGCAGGAGGACCTCGTCGAGGCCGACTGGACCTTGCCGGGCCGCGTCGCCGCCGCCCTGGCCGAGATCGGGCTGTCGCGCTGGGACGCCTCGCTTCCGGCGGCCGAGCTCAGCGGCGGCCAGATGACCCGCGCGGCCTTGGCCGGGCTGCTGATCGCCGCTCCCGACGTCGTCCTGCTGGACGAGCCGACCAACAATCTCGACGCCGCCGCCCGCAGCCTGCTGGCCGACGTGTTGCGGCGCTGGAAGGGCGGGGCGGTGGTGGTCAGCCATGACCGGGCCCTGCTGCGCGGCATGGACCGCATCGTCGAGCTGAGCAGCCTGGGCGCGACCAGCTACGGCGGCGGCTACGACCTCTACGCCGAACGCAAGGCCCAGGCCGTGGCCGCCGCCGAGCACGGCCTGGAGGCCGCCGAGCGCCAGGTGCGCCAGGCGGCCCGCGAGGCCCAGGTCGCCCGTGAGCGCAAGGCGCGCCGCGACGCCGCCGGCCGCAGGTTCGCCGCCAAGGGCAGCGAGCCGAAGATCCTGCTGGGCGCCCAGGCCGAGCGGGCCGAGTTGAGCGGCGCGCGCGATGGACGGCTGGCCGATCGCGCCGCCCACGACGCCGCACAGGCCCGCGAGGCCGCCGACGCCCGGGTCGAGCGTCTGCGCCGCCTGGCCTTCGACCTGCCGTCCTGCGGCCTGCCCGCCGGGCGGCTGGTGCTGGATTTCGACGCCGTCGGCCTCGCCTATCCGGAGGGGCCGCCGGTGCTGTCGAACCTGAGCTTCCGTCTGACCGGTCCCGAGCGCGTGGGATTGGTCGGCGCCAATGGGACGGGCAAGTCGACCCTGATCCGGCTGGCGACCGGCGGCCTCGCGCCCACCGCCGGCGCCGTGACCCGCGGCGTTCCGGCGGCCCTGCTGGACCAGCGGGCGGCGGTGCTGGACGAGACCCAGACCATCCTGGAGAACTTCCGTCGCCTGAACCCGGCCGCCGGCCAGAACGAGGCCCACGCCGCCCTGGCGCGGTTCCTGTTCCGCAACGTCGCCGCCCACCAGACGGTGGCCACGCTCAGCGGCGGCGAGCGTTTGCGGGCCGCCCTGGCCTGCGTGCTGATGGCCGCCGAGCCGCCCCAGCTGCTGATCCTGGACGAGCCGACCAACCACCTGGACCTCGACTCGGTCCAGGCGGTGGAGAGCGCCCTGGCGGGCTATGACGGCGCCCTGCTGATCGCCAGTCACGACCAGGACTTCCTCGACGCCGTGGGGGTGGAGCGGCGGATCGTCAGTGATGCCGGTCCACGAAGTTGATCAGCGACGCGATGGTGAAGCTTGCCGGATCCTCGCCCTCCAGATCCGGCTGGAAGGCCGGAAAGACGCTCAGATAGGAGAACTGGTCGTTGAGCAGCAGCGCCGCGAAGGTCTCCGCCACGATCGTGCTGCCCACCACGCCCAGCCGGTGACCGCCAAGCGATCCGCCGTCCTTCTGGGTGATCTCGGCCTCGCGCAGCACGTAGTACCAGAGCGGGGCGTTCATCTTGAACCCATGGAACTGGTCGTACACGGCCAGGCGCTTGGCGGCGGTCGCCGCATCGAGGTTGCCGGGGTCGCGCCACAGCGCGTCGTCGCTCAGGGGCGTCTCGCCGATCGCCAGGGCGACGCGCTGGCCGGAGGGCAGGCCGAGCGCGCGTCCCCGCACCAGGTTGCGGGCCGCCAGCGAGCGGCGCCAGTCGGGCGTCTGGCCCTGCATCTCGGGAAGCTCGGCGAGCTGGCCGACCAGCAGGGAGTCGATCCGGTAGCTGGGCTGCGGAACGATCTGACCGTCGAGGGCGCTCGTGGCGGCCACTCCGGCGAAGAAGAAGCTCCAGTCGATCCCCCAGAAATCGGGAAGGGGGCCAAAGCCGTTCAGATTGTTGCGGGGTTCCGGATCGCCCGAGAACACGGGGATGCGCGGGTGCTTTGCGTCGATGTCGGTCAGCACCGGATTGTTGAGCGAATAGCTGGGCCGGATCATCGAGTGGCCGAAGCGATAGGCCGCCACCGCGAATTCCACCGGGATGAAGGGGTAGGTTTCCGGCTCCTTGCGATAGAAGCGCAAGGCGGGCAGACCCTGGCTGAAATAGGTCGCCCAGACGTTCCGGTCGAGGATCGTCTTCAGGAAGTCGTTCACCACCAGCCACTGGTAGTGGAAGCGCACCTGCTGCTGGACCTTGAGAAAGCGATCGGGCGTTCCCTGGGGCGTCAAGCCGATCAGGATGTTGTGGAAGTCGGTGAACAGGGCGTGGAACTGCGAGACCAGCTTGTTCTCGTCGTTGCGGGGATCGCCCGTCATGGCCCGGCCGTCGGCGTTGCGGGCCAGGTCAAAGCGCGGCGGCAGGCCCGTCGGCGCCTTGTCGCCGCCCTGGTGCAGGCTGCAGAACCCGTCGGCGGCCCTGTAGAGATAGGGCTGATCCGAGGGGCCCTTGCCGTAGAGGCTGTCGAGGTCGAAGCGCGAGGTCCGGAAGTCCTGCACGGCGCGGGGATCGTTCACCCGGTCCAGGCTGGACGCGGTGTCGAAGGTCAGGTCGTGGTCGATGAACTGGCCGAAATAGGTGTAGCCGGCGGTGATCTCCGGGTTCTCGTCCTCGGGCTCTGCCTCGGTGATCGGGGCGCCGGGATCGGCCTTGAGCATGCTGCCGGCCAGCGCGATCAGCGCCTCCAGCGAACCGGGGAAGGTGGTCTGGGTGTCCGCGCCATAGACGGCGACGGGAAGGTCCGGAAACATCCGGCCGAACCGTCCGAAGCCTGACTCTGATCGGACCAGGTCCTGGACCTCGACCCCGGTTGGCGGCAATCCGCGAAGGAGCCGCCCGTGTTCGCTGGACATGCGTGTCTCTCCGTTCGGCGCGGGCGGCCGGCCGCGCGGACCAGGCCCCTTCGCTGGGTGGAACTGATGGCGTCCGGAGCGGCTGGCGACGGCCCGGACGACGCAGCGTCCCATCATCCGCCGAAGCCCACGCGTGACGGCGGTCACGGTCGTGGAGCCCATGCGCATCGCCCCGCCCCCGCGATGAAGCGGGGGCGGGGCGAGGTGGTCTTTGGCGATGTGAAGCGGGGCGTCGCGCCTCGGTCCGACGAGCGGATATCGCCCCCGGCGAGCCTTAGGCCCGTTGGTTCAGCGTGATCGCCGTGCCGTTCTGGCGATAGGCCGCGCCCTGGGCGCCGGGGCCGTAGCCGGAGGCGGTGGGGCGTTGTTCGGCGACTTCCTGGGCGATGGCGCGAACCAGGCCTTCGGTGACGGTCTTGGCGGCGGTGACAGCGCGGCCCTGGCGGGCCAGGACGGAGTCGAAGGCCTCGGTGGCGCGCACCAGGCGTTGGCGGCGCTGGAGCGAGGCGCCCGACACCAGGGCGACGTTGCCGCGGACCCGGGTCGACTCGTGGCGATAGAGGTTGGCCAGCTTGGCCACTTCGTCGACGTACTGCGCCGCCTCGTGCGGACGACGAGCCTCGAAGGCGGCCGACTGCCGGGCGATCAGGTCGGTCAGGCGCTCGGTCAGGATGATCAGCTGTTCGACGCGGTCGTCGCAATCGAGGGCGGTGAGGGCCATGGGCTACTCCTTCAGACCTTGCATCTTCAGCATTTCCTTCTGCACGGCGGCGGCGACGCCGATGCCGCCGGCCTTGGAGACCTGCTTGGCCATCTCCTCGGCCAGAAGGGACTTGAACATGTCCTCGCCGGCCCCGCCGCCGCCGATGTCCGGCGTCTTCATGCCGGCCGTCATCGACTGCATCATCACCGACAGGAACGAGGCCTCGAACTTCTGGGCCGTCTCGCGGATCTTGCCGCGCTTGAGCAGTTCGGCGGTGGAGGCGGCGGTCGGGCCGACGATGTCGACGCCAGAAGTCATGGGCGGGGTCGCGATCGTGGAGAGGTTCATCACATCACCTCGATTTCGGCTTGCAGGGCGCCCGAGGCCTTGATGGCCTGCAGGATCGAGATCATGTCGCGCGGGGTGACGCCCAGGGCGTTGAGGCCGCCGACCAGGCTCTTGAGCGAGGCGCCGCCGCCCAGGGTCAGCAATTGCCGGCCGGTCTCTTCGTTGACGCTGACGGTCGACTGCGGGACGACCTTGGTCTGGCCCTGGCTGAACGGGGCCGGCTGGCTGACGGCCGGAGTCTCCTGGACCGAGATGGTCAGGTTGCCCTGGGCGATCGCCACCTGGCTGATGCGGACGTCGTCGCCCATGACGATCACGCCGGCCACCTCGTCGATGATCACCTTGGCCGGGGCGTCGGGTTCGACCTCCAGGTTCTCGATGGCGGTGACGAAGCTGATCATGTCCATGCCGGCGGGCGGACGGACCGCGACGATCGTCGGGTTCTGGGCCTGGGCGCAGTTGGGGAAGCGGCCGTTGATGGCGTCGGCGATGCGACGCGAGGTGGTGAAGTCCGGATTGCGCAGGGTCATGCGCAGCACGTCCATGCTCACCATCTGGAAGCCGGTCTCCTTTTCGATGATGCCGCCGGCGGCGATCCGGCCCGCGGTCGGAACACCTTTCGTGACAGAACTGCCCGAGGCCCCGCCGGCCGAGACCGCGCCGGTCTGCACCGAGCCCTGGGCCACCGCGTAGGTCTGGCCGTCGGCGCCTTGCAGCGAGGTGACCAGCAGGGTGCCGCCCAGCAGACTCTTGGCGTCGCCGAGGGTCGAGACCGTGACGTCCATGCGCGCGCCGGCCGCCGAGAACGGCGGCAGGTTGGCCGTGACCATGACGGCGGCGGTGTTCTTGGTGTTGAGGTTGCCGTCGCGGACGTTGACGCCCTGGCGCTCGAGCATCGCTTCCAGGCTCTGCTTGGTCATCGGCGCGTTGCGCAGGCTGTCGCCCGAACCGTTCAGGCCCACGACGATGCCGTAGCCGACCAGCTGGTTGTCGCGCACGCCCTCGAAGGCGACGATGTCCTTGATGCGCGACTTGGCGTCGGCCGGGGTCGAAACCAGGGCGACGGCGGCGAGGGCGAGCCCCAGAACGGAAGCAAAGAATGAACGAGACATGGCGATCCTGCGGCGGGGTGGCATCCCCGCGCCGTCCCATGCCAGAACCGGGCCAGTCTGAATGTGTTGAAAAGTTCAATGAAATCAGTCGAAAGGCGGCGATTTTCTGCCTGCGACATTCTGGTTCGGCAGATTCTGCCCGGCATTAACCATACCGCAAGCGGCGCCCAGCAAGATGTGGTTAACGGGGAGGGGGTGACTCCCTTGATCGGCAGTCGGAACAGGATTTCGTCATGAAGGTTTCCAGCACGGGAGGCGCGGGCGCGGTTGGCGCATCGCGGGCCAAACCGGTGGGCGGCGGATCGGGGTTTTCCCTACCTTCGGTCGGCGGCGCCGGCGCCGCTTCCGGAGTCGCCCAGACGGGCGGCGTGGCCGGGATCGGATCGCTCGACGCGCTCCTGGCCCTGCAGGCCGACATGGACCCCACCGAGCGCAAGCGCCGGGCGGTGAAGCGGGCCGGCGGCCTGCTGGACCTGTTGGACGCGCTGAAGCTGGCCACCCTGGACGGCGAGGTTTCCACCGGCACGCTGTCGCGACTCAAGAGCGCCGTGCGCGAGCATCGCGAGGCGACCGACGATCCCAAGCTCGAAGCCATTCTCAATGAAATCGAGACCCGCGCGGCCGTCGAGGCGGCCAAGCTCGAACAGATGCGACTGGGCTGAAAACGCTGATGAAACCGTATCTTAAGAAACACGGTTCTCTGAATATCCCCAGAAACGCGGCATTCGTGCACGGCGGTGAACACGCCGCTCACGCGACGTTCATTGAACCGGGCTATCGTTTTGGTATAAGCACCCGGCCTGACCTGGGCGGAGTTCATCGGGGCGTGAGGCGTTAATGCAAACGGCCACTGTTCTTAAGGTACCAGACTCGTATCGTCCGTCGGATGACGAGCCTTTCATGAACGAGCGTCAGCTTGAGTATTTCAAGCAGAAGCTCCTGGCATGGAAAGAAGAGATCCTCCGCGAATCTCGCGAGACGGTCTCCCATCTGCAAGCTGAGACTGAAAACCATGCCGACCTCGCCGATCGCGCGTCGTCGGAAACTGATCGGGCGCTGGAACTTCGCACCCGGGATCGTCAGAGAAAACTTATCTCGAAAATCGACCAGGCGTTGCGCCGAGTCGAGGACGGTTCCTACGGCTATTGCGAGGAAACCGGCGAGCCGATCGGTTTGGCTCGACTGGACGCGCGGCCCACCGCGACGCTCAGCCTGGAAGCCCAGGAGCGTCACGAACGTCGGGAACGGGTTCACCGCGACGACTGAGGTCACCGACCTCGACTGGATGTGTTTTCGAGCGGCCCCGCCCCACGGCGGGGCCGTTTTCGTTTCGGGTGTTTCCATGGTCGGACTGAGGTGATTTGCTGAAGTCTTCGCCCCGGAAGGGCCGCGGCGACCGGGGAATTTCATCATGACCATGACGCGTCGCCATCTCCTGGCGACCAGCACGGCGGCCGCGAGCCTCGCGCCCTTCGCCGCCGCCTTCGCCGCGCAGGCCGGCTCGCCGGCCGCGGGACCCGTCGCCGACGCCAAGCTGGCCGCCCTGCTGGACAGGTTCGTCGAGCAGATGCTGACCGACTCGCCGGAAACCGCCACCTCGCTGGGCCTCGACAAGGGCGCGCGGGCCGGGCTGAAATCGCGGCTGTCGGGCGCCTCGACCGCCGATCGCCGCGCCCAGGTGGCCGCCGCCGCCGACCGGGTCAAGCGACTGTCGGCCATCGACCCCAAGAGCCTGAACCCCCACGACCTGACGATCCGCGACACCGTGCTGGCCGCCCAGACCCTGACTGTCGAGGGCGGGGCCTTCTCGTACGGCGTCGACTACGCCAACCCCTATGTGGTGACCCAGCAGAGCGGCGCGGTCTCCGGCGTTCCCGAGTTCCTCAACTCGCAGCACGCCGTCAACACCGCGGCGGACGTCGACGCCTACCTGGCCCGCACCCACGCCTTCGCCAAGGTGCTGGACCAGGAGACCGCCCGGATCGGCGAGGACGCCGGCGCCGGGGTGATCGCCCCGGCCTTCATCCTCGACACCGCCATCGCCCAGCTGACCGAACTGCGCGGCCAGGCGGCCGGAAGCACCCAGCTGGTCGCCTCCCTGGCCGAGCGGGCCAAGGCCAAGGGGCTGGCCGATCCCTCGGCGGCCGAAACGAAGATCGTCGCCGACGAGGTGTTCCCGGCGCTCGACCGGCAGCTGGCCGCCCTGAAGGCGGCGCGCGCCAAGGCCACGGCCGACGCCGGCGTCTGGAAGCTGCCCAAGGGCGACGAATACTATGCCTGGGCCCTGCGCGTGGGCACGACCACCACGATGTCGGCCGACCAAATCCATGCGATGGGCCTGGAGCAGGGCGCGGCCATCGCCGCCCGCATGGACCCGATCCTCAAGGCCCAGGGCCTGACCCAGGGCGGCGTCGGCGAGCGGGTCACCGCCCTGACCAAGGATCCCCGCTATCTGTACCCCGACAGCGACGCCGGCCGGGCCCAGCTGCTGGCCTATCTGGAGGACCGCATCGCCGCCACCCGGCTGATGATGCCCAAGCTGTCGCGCCTGGGGCTGAAGGCTGAGGTCCGGGTCAAGGCCGTGCCCAAGGAGATCGAGGCCGGCGCGCCGCAGGGCTACATGAACTTCGCCGCCCTCGATGGCTCGCGGCCGGCGATCTACTACATCAACCTCAAGGACATCGGGAACTGGCCGAAGTTCACCCTGCCGACCCTGACCACCCACGAGGCCATCCCCGGCCACGCCTGGCAGGGCGCCTACCTAGCCGAACGGTCCAGCCAGATCCCGCTGATCGCCTCGCTGATGGGCTTCAACGCCTTCATCGAGGGCTGGGCGCTCTATGCCGAGCAGCTGGCCGACGAGGGCGGCTTCTATGACGGCGATCCGCTGGGCCAGCTGGGCTATCTGCAGGCCCAGCAGTTCCGCGCCGCGCGGCTGGTGGTCGACACCGGCCTGCACCACAAGCGCTGGACCCGCGAGCAGGCCATCGACTACCTGGTCACCACCACCGGCCGGGCGCGACCGGCCATGACCAGCGAGGTCGACCGGTACTGCGCCAACCCCGGCCAGGCCTGCGGCTACAAGGTGGGCCACACCGAGATCGTCCGCCTGCGCGAAATGGCCAAGGCCAAGATGGGCGGAAAGTTCGACCTGCGCGACTTCAACGACGCCGTGGTCTCGACCGGCGGCGTGCCGCTGACCGTGCTGGCCGAGGTGGTGGATCGGTACGTGGCGGGCTAGCGGCTCACCACAGGCTCGCCGCCGCCCGCTCGGGCCAGGCCTTGTCGTAGTCATCGCCCCCGACCGCGTCCTCGCTCATCGCCGCCAGCATGGCGCCGGGCGAGGGCAGGTCGCGGGGATCGACCTGGCTTTCGGCCTTCCACAGGCCCGAGCGGACGATGGCGCGGGCGCACTGGAAATAGGCCTCGACCACGGTCACCACCAGGCAGGTGCGCGGCGCCTTGCCGTCGACGGCGAAGCTCCGCAGCAGGTCGGGATCGGCGCTGACCACGGCGCGGCCGTTGACCCGGAAGGTCGTGCCCGAGCCGGGGATCAGGAACATCAGCGCCACGCGCGGATCGCGGACCACGTTGCGCAGGCTGTCGATGCGGTTGTTGCCGCGACGGTCGGGCAGGATCAGGGTCCGCTCGTCCTGGATGCGGACGAAGCCGGCCTGGTCGCCGCGCGGGCTGCAGTCCAGGCCCTCGGGGCCGACGGTGGCCAGGGCCAGGAACGGCGAGGCCTCGATCAGGGCGCGATAGTGCGGGGTGATGCGGTCGGCGACCTTGACGATCGAGGCCGGGACCGGGGCCGGCGCGTAGAGGGCTTCGAGCGTTTCGAGGTCGTCGATGATCATGGGCGGCTCCCCTCAAGGGCCGCCAGCATAGCGGGTGTCTCGGCGGCGCGCCTAGACGCTGGCGTTCTGGACCATGGCGCAGGCCTCGGCCAGGCGGTGGGGCGAGATCGGCTTGTCGACCACGGCGCGCGTGCGAGGGGACAGCTGGTCGGCGTTGCCGGTCACATAGACCACGGGAATCGGCCCCAGCCGGGCGAGGATCGCGGTGACCGCCTCCACGCCGGTGCCGCCGATGATGCGATAGTCGGCCGTGATCAGATCCGGCGGGCGCCTTAGGGCGCAATCGAGCGCCGCCTGGGGGCTTTCCGCGATATCGAAGGTGTCGAACCCTTGCTCGCTGAGCAAAGCCTCGACCTCCATCGCGATGAGGATTTCATCCTCGATGATCAAAGCATGTCTCTGGGACATGTGCACTGCACGCCACCGCTTCTTAAAATCGTCCCTGCAGTTAGTAGAAGCCTATGATTCCCTTCCGCGCCAACGCTTTTTACGGCTCAGCTTGTCTAAAAAGCCGCTGGGCCGTTGTTGCGTCTGGTTCGCAGCTCGCAAGTTCTTCCAGGTGTTGTGTGTGATCACAAAAAGAAGCGCTGGGTCTTGTCCATCTCGGTCGAAGTCCGGGATTTACCTTAGTTTGTAAAACAAAGCCCGCCGAGCGTTGGTCTCTTGCCTCTCCCTCGCCGATTTGCGCTATGCAGATCAAAAATGGCCCAGGCCAGAAACCCCGCAGGAGCGCCCTCGCCATGTCGCAAGACACCCCTTCCACCCTTCCGCCGCTGATCCTCACCGAGAAACGCGGCCACGTCGCGATCCTGACGCTCAACCGACCCGACGCCATGAACGCCCTGGGCGCGCCCGGCGACGGCGACCAGGTGGCGGCGGCCTGCGAGGCGATCAACGACGACCAGGACATCCGCTGCGTGATCCTGACCGGCGCGGGCCGGGCCTTCTCGGCCGGCGGCGACGTCAAGGCGATGAAGGCGCGGGAAGGGGCGTTCGGGGGCAACGGCGTCAAGATCCGCGACGGCTACCGCAAGAACATCCACCGCGTTGTGCGGGCCATCTACGGCCTGGAGGTTCCGTCGATCGCCGCGGTCAACGGCGCGGCCATCGGCCTGGGCTGCGACGTGGCCTGCATGACCGACATCCGCATAGCCGCCGACACCGCCAAGTTCGGGGTGACCTTCCTGAAGCTGGGCCTGATCCCCGGCGACGGCGGCGCCTGGCTGATGCCGCGCACGATCGGCATGAGCCGCGCGGCCGAACTGCTGTTCACCGGCGACGTCATCGATGCGGCCAAGGCCGAGGCCTGGGGCCTGATCAGCAAGGCCGTGCCGGCCGAGACGCTGATGGACGAGGCCATGGCCCTGGCCACGCGGATCGCGCAGCAGCCGCCCCACGCCCTGCGCATGGCCAAGAGCCTGCTCAAGCACGGCCAGACCGCCAGCTACGACACCCTGATGGAGATGAGCGCCGCCGCCCAGGCCATCGCCCACCACACCGACGACCACATGGAGGGCGTCGACGCCATCCTCGAGAAGCGCCAGCCCAACTTCCGGGGTTCGTGATGGGCAAGGAGGCCAAGGGCGTCTGGGGCCAGCTCTCCGACGGCGAGAGCGACGGCAAGCTGGTCTGGGAGCCGCCCAAGCTGATCTTCCGCGGCGCGGTGCGCGGCATCTTCCAGGGGCACGCCCTGCGCGACCTGCGGGTCGAGGGCGATGACCTGGTGCTGACCGACGGTACGCGCTTCACCCTGGAGCCAGGCCAGGCCGACAAGTGGCTGCACGCCATCCATAATCCGCCCGGGCGGCTGGACAAGCTGGGCGTCAAGGCCGGCCAGACGGTGGTGGTCCAGGCCATAGACGACGGCGAGTTCCTGGACGAGCTGTCGACCCGCGTCGAGCCGGTCGAGGCCTATGAGGACATCGACCTGCTGTTCCTGGGCGTCGAGGATCTGGCCGATTTCGACCAGCTGGAAGACCTGGTCGGCGGGCTCGGGCCCAAGGGCGCGATCTGGATCGTCGCGCAGAAGGGCAAGGGCGCGCCGCTGAAGGACGTCGAGATCCTGACCGCCGCGCGCGAGCAGGGCCTGGTCGACACCAAGGTCTGCGCCTTCTCCAAGACCCATACGGCGCTGCGGTTCGTCAGGCGCAAGGGCGGGGCGGCGGTGAAGCCCGCGCCGGTTGAAGACGAGGATCAGGGGTTCGACGAGGACTGAGGCGCGGCTCGTTCCCATCGGGTCTCGGCCCGCGGCGCGCGCGTGATCCACCTGATGGGGGCGGCCCGCGTCGGCGGCTAGGCTGGCGCGTCTGTCCAGGGTTCAACCGATGACCGCGCCCCGCGCCTCCGCGATGATCTTCCGCGTCGCCACGACGCCCTTCGCGACCTGCTGTCTCTTCCTCGCCGCGAGCCTGAGCGTCCTGCCGAGCGGCCCGCCGGTTTCGGCCCAGACCAGCTCCCAAACCGCGGCCAAGACCTGGACGCCGCCGCCGCCGGCCGCCGATCTCCAGGCCGCGCTGGACAAGGCGGCCACGGGCTCGCCCGAGACCCTGACGGCCCTGGCCGACAGCGGCAGGGCCGACGCCCAGGCCTATGCCGGGCTGCTGTTCGTCATGGGGCGGGGCAAGATCGCGCCGAACCCGCCGCGCGGCTGCGCCTACGCCGCCAAGGCGGCGGACGAGCGCGCCGACGCCATGCACCTGCGCGCGCGGTGCCTGCAGTACGGCCTGGCGGGCGGCAAGCCCGACGTCGAGGGCGCCAAGGCCGCCTACACCCGCGCCATGCAGATGGGCTATCCGCAGTCCAAGTGCGCCCTGGGCCAGATGCTGATGGCCGAGCCGGCCTCGGTCGACCGCGGCCTGGCGCTATGCAAGGAAGCCGCCCGCGCCAGCGACAACGAGGCGCAGCTGGCCCTGGGCTCGGCCTATCTGGCCGGCAAGCCCGTGGCCCGCGATCCGCGCGAGGCGCGCAAATGGTACGAGATGGCCGTCAAGGAGAACCCCCTGATGGCCGCGCGCAAGCTGGGCGATCTGTACGCCAGCGGCGAGGGCGGCAGGCGCGACACCAAGAAGGCGCTCGAACTGTGGGGCGCCGCCGAGAAGGCGGGCGATCAGGCGGCCTGCATCCTGATGGCCGACCAGCTGTTTTCGGAGATGACGGGCGGCCGCAAGCCTGGCCCAGGGACCTATGCGTTCAAGGGCGGCGTGCCGCTCAAGGACATCGAGGTGGTCGAGCTGTGGTACCAGGCCGCGCTCGAGCGCGATCCCAGGCCCGAGGTCAAGACCCGCGCCGACTACGCCCTCAAGCTTCTCAAGAGCTTCAAGACCGCCAACGTGTCGACGAAGAAGCCGAAATAGATGAGCGGCCCTCCCCCTGTGGGGGAGGTGTCGGCGAAGCCGACGGAGGGGGGAGCGATCGGCTCTTTCCGCATCCCGGATCGATCGCCCAAAGAATCCCCCCACCGATCGCTGCGCGATCGCCTCCCCCACAGGGGGAGGACCTTACGCCGCGACCTTCTCCTTGGCCGGGGCCCTGGCCTTCGAGAACTCCATCGTTCCGTCGTCCACCTTGCCGTAGCGCAAGGTCACCAGGTCCAGCGCGTAGTTCTGGTGCACCTTCCACGGCGTCTTGGCGCCCTGCTTGGGCAGGATCTTCAGGGCGCGCTGGACGTAGCCCGACGAGAAGTCCAGCCAGGGCTCGATCTCCATCTGGCCCTCGGGCAGGCGCGGGGTGCAGATCTGGGCCCCCGTCCGGTCCATGTGGTTGAGCAGGCGGCAGACATATTCGGCCGTCAGGTCGGCCTTCAGGGTCCAGCTGGCGTTGGTGTAGCCGAAGGTCGAGGCCAGGTTCGGCACGTCGCTGAACATCATGCCCTTGTAGCTGGTGGTCTCGTGCGGCGCGATCTTCCGGCCGTCGACCACCACCTCCATCTCGCCCAGCAGCTGCATGCGCAGGCCGGTGGCGGTGACGATGATGTCGGCGTTCAGGCTCGCGCCCGATTTCAGCTTCAGGCCGGTTTCGGTGAAGGTCTCGATCTGGTCGGTGACCACCGACGAGGTCCCGGCCTTCAGGGAGTCGAACAGGTCGGCGTCCGGCACCAGGCACAGCCGCTGGTCCCAGGGATTGTAGCGCGGCGTGAAGTGGGTCGCGATGTCGTAGTCGGGACCCAGGTGCTCGCGCACCAGGCCCAGAAGCCGCTCCTTGGTCTTCTCCGGCTTCTTGCGGGCGATGTTGAAGAACAGCAGCTGCATCAGCACGTTCTTCCAGCGCGTGATGCCGTAGGCGGTCATGGCCGGCAGCTTGGCGCGCAGCCAGTTGGCGATCCCGTCCTCGGCCGGGCGCGAGACCACATAGGTCGGCGAGCGCTGCAGCATGGTCACGTGGCCGGCGGTCTTGGCCATTTCCGGGACCAGGGTGACGGCCGTGGCGCCGCTGCCGATGACCACGACTTGCTTGCCGGCGTAGTCCAGGTCCTCGGGCCAGTGCTGCGGGTGGACGACGCGGCCCTGGAAACGTTCGACCCCGGGGAAGTCAGGCGTGTAGCCGGCGTCGTAGTTGTAGTAGCCGCTGCACATCGACAGGAAATTGCAGGTCACCTTCACCGTCTTGCCGTCGTGCTCGGCCTCGACGGTCCAGGTGGCGGTCTCCGAGGACCAGCTGGCCCGCTTGACCTTGTGGCCGTAGCGGATGTGGCGGTCGATGCCGTTCTCGGCGGCGGTCTCGTGGACATAGTTCAGGATCGACGGGCCGTCGGCGATGGCTTTCGCCTCGCGCCACGGCTTGAAGGCGTAGCCCAGGGTGTACATGTCGCTGTCGGACCGGATGCCCGGATAGCGGAACAGGTCCCAGGTGCCGCCCATCGCCGCCCGCGCCTCGAGGATGGCGTAGGTCTTCTTCGGACAGTCGCGTTGAAGATGGTAGGCCGCGCCGATGCCCGACAGGCCCGCGCCCACGATCAATACGTCGAAATGCTCGATGGCCATCGTGCCTCCGCCCTGAAGTTCACCCGGCCCGGTGGTCCGGGCGCTCGCGTATGTGAACATTGTTCACCAGCAAACGACCGTTTAGCCCATCCGTCAACCGCGGCGTCGCGCAAGACGATGTCGGCGGTCATCGGTTTTGATTGCAAACCCTCGTCAGCGGCGCGTATCGGTCATTCCCATGTCTTTGCGCGACTTTGGTTTGCTGGTCCTGGTCTGTCTGGTCTGGGCCTGCAACAACATCATTTCCAAGATCGTGGTCGCCCACTGGGGCGTGCCGCCGCTGTTCTATGCGGCGGTGCGTTTCGCCATCGTCGCGGCGGTGACCCTGCCGTGGCTGCTGCCCGCGCCGCGCCCGACCTGGCGGATCGTGACCGTGGGTCTGCTGATGGGGGCGGGCAACTTCGCCCTGCTGTTCATGGGCTTCAAGACCGCCTCGCCGTCGGCCTCGGCGGTGGTGATCCAGCTGGGCGTGCCGTTCACGACGCTCCTGTCGATGCTGATGCTGGGCGAGAAGGTGCGCTGGAAGCGCGGCCTGGGCATCGCCCTGACCCTGGCGGGCGCGGTGGTGGTGATGTGGAACCCGCACGGCCTGCAGCTGTCGCCGGGCCTGTGGTTCATCGTCGCCTCGGCGTTCACCGGTTCGCTGGGCGCGGTGATGATGAAGCAGATCGAGGGCGTGAAACCGCTGCAGTTCCAGGCCTGGGTCGGCGCCACCTCGGTCGCGCCCCTGGCCCTGCTGAGCCTGGCGACCGAACCCGGCGGCCTGGACCTGGCCCTGAAGGCCGGCTGGCCGTTCCTGGCGGCGCTGCTGTTCTCGGCCCTGATCGTCTCGGTCCTGGCCCACACCGCCTATTACGGCCTGATCCAACGCCACGACGCCAATCTGGTCGCGCCGCTGACCCTGATGACCCCGCTGATGACCATTGGCCTGGGCGTTCTGATCACGCACGATCATTTCGACGCCCGCATGGGAATCGGCACGCTGCTCGCGCTAGTGGGGGTGCTGATCATCGCCCTGCGCAAGAACCAGGTGATGCCGCTGCTGATGCTGACGAGGAACCGCTCTCAATGACGTTGATCGACGCCCCGTCGCCGAACTTCGACGCGCGCAAGGCCGTGCCCGACTGCGTCGTCCTGCACTACACCGGCATGGAGACCGGCCCGGCCGCCCTGGCGCGGCTGTGCGACCCCGAAGCCAAGGTCTCGGCCCACTATCTGGTCGAGGAGGATGGCCGGATCTTCCGCCTGGTGCCCGAGGAGCGCCGCGCCTGGCACGCCGGGGCCGCCTTCTGGAAGGGCGTCAAGGACATCAACTCGGCCTCGATCGGCGTCGAGATCGTCAATCCCGGCCACGAGTTCGGCTATCGCCCGTTCCCCGACGCTCAGATCGCCGCGGTGATCAACCTGCTGGCCGACATCCGCTCGCGCTGGATGATCGACGACGACATGATCATCGGCCACTCCGACATCGCCCCCGGCCGCAAGATCGATCCGGGCGAGCTGTTCCCCTGGAAGCGTCTGGCCGAGGCCGGCCACGGCCTGTGGGTCGAGCCGCCGCCGTCGCCCGGCGCGCCGCTGGGCCAGGGCGAGGAGGGGACCGGCGTCTTCGCCCTGCAGGCCGGCCTGACCCGCCTGGGCTACAACTGTCCGCCGTCCGGCCAGTACGATGAGTGGACCGAGACCGTGGTCGCCGCCTTCCAGCGCCACTGGCTGCAGACCCGCTTCGACGGCGTCGCCGACGGCGAGACCCGGGCCCGGCTGGTGGCCCTGCTGCGGGCCGCCGGCTGATGCATCCTGCCAAGCCGTTCCACGTCGACGACCGCGAGACGTTGCTCGGCTTCTTCCGCGCGCGTCCGTTCGTGACGATCGCGGCGGCGGTGGGCGGGCGGCCATTCACCGCCCAGGCGCCGGTGGTGGTCCGCGAACTGGACTTCGGCGAGGTGGCGCTGGACTTTCACCTGTCGCGCGGCAACGCCCTGGCGCCATACGTGGTCCAGGGCTTCCGCGCCGTGGCCCTGGCGACCGGACCGGACGCCTATGTCAGTCCCGACTGGTACGGCACGGAGGACCACGTGCCGACCTGGAACTACGTCTCGGCCGAGGCCGAGGGCCTGGTCGCGCCGCTCAGCGACGCCGAGTTCGTGGCCTTGCTCGACGACCTCTCGGCCCAGGAGGAGGCGCGGCTCCTGCCCAAGACGCCCTGGACCCGCGCCAAGATGAGCCCCGGCCGCTTCGAGACCATGATGCGCGGCGTCATCGGCTGCCGGCTCAGCGTCGAGCGCCTGGAAGGGACCTGGAAGCTGTCGCAGAACAGGACCGCCGCCGAGCGGGCCGGCGTGGTCGCGGCGCTGGGCGATCATCCGATCGCGGGGTTGATGCGGGATCTCTAGGTCTCGTTGAGCGATGCCTGCGGGCCCGCCCTGGTCCTTCGACAGGCTCAGGATGAGGACGACTTCGCGAAGCCGACATTCGAATTCCTCATCCTGAGCTTGTCGAAGGACGAGGAATTCGCGCCACGGCTTGACCCCAACGCTCCCAACCGTCACACAACCCCCGGACCAGATGGTCGGGCGGCCGCGGCATCTTCGGATGTCGAGGAAAGTCCGGGCTCCACGGTGACAAGGCGGCGGGTAACGCCCGCCGGGAGCGATCCCAGGGATAGCGCCACAGAAAGCAAACCTCCTCCCTCCGGGGCGGGAAGGGTGAAAGGGTGGGGTAAGAGCCCACCGCGGACCTGGCAACAGGGACGGCATGGCAAGCCCCGCCTGGAGCAAGACCGAATAGGGACCCCGCGCCGGCCTCGCGTCGGATAGGCCGTCACTGGCTGAGAGGGTCCGGGTAGGTCGCGAGAACCGTCCAGCGATGGGCGGTCCAGAGGAATGGCCGTCTCGCGGTCGTCTTTCTTTCGGGAGGGGCGGGCGTCAGACAGAACCCGGCTTACAGACCATCTGGTCCATTCGCCCCGCATCGGGGCCACGAAAAAGTGGGTTTCAGCCCCACTTCTCCCCAAGACGTCGACAGCGCGGCCGTGGGTTCCCTTATCCGCAAGGGACTCGCGCAGAGTCTAGCGCGCCGCAAGTCTTAACAAGTTCCATGTATGTTCTGTGGATAGATTCTAGCGCTCTGTGAAAGAGCGCCGCGACACCTTTGTTTTGACGGCTAAACGGCCGTTGGTGTCATTGTGTCCCAATCAATCCCATGTTAACCCACTTCTGCCGGAGCGATCGTGGCAGGGCGTCCGGCGGCGGGCTTAAACAGGGGTAGGCGAGGTGTTTCTCTCGACGTTCGAGAAGCAGCTGGACAGCAAGCGGCGCATCGTCGTGCCGCAGGACTTCCGCGCCGCGCTCTCGGGTCCGTTCGACGGGATCTTCTGCTTCCCCTCCATCGAGGCCGACTGCCTGGAAGCTGGCGGAAAAAGCCTGTTCGACCGTTACCAGGACGTGATCGACGAGCTGCCGTTCGGCGATCCCCTGCGCTCGGCCCTGGAGACCAGCGTCCTGGGCGGCATGGCGCGGCTGTCGTTCGACACCGCCGGCCGCATCACGCTTCCCGACACCCTGTGCGAGATGTTCGGCCTGACCGACTGGGTCGCCGTGGTCGGTCTGGGCGAGCGGTTCCAGATCTGGTCGCGCGAGGCCTTCCAGGCCCACCGCGCCGCCCAGCGCGAACTGGCCCGCGACGGCCTGGCCGCCATGCGCGCCCAGCAGCGCACCGCCCGGATCGGGGGCGCGGCATGAGCGACCAGGAAACCGTCCGGGAGCCCGGCGCGCCGCACGTCTCGGTGCTGCTCGACGAGGTGGTCGGCGCTTTGGCCTCGGGGCCCGGCGACGTGGTCGTCGACGGCACCTTCGGGGCCGGCGGCTACACCCGCGCCATCCTGGCGACGGGTGCCTCGGTCATCGCCTTTGACCGCGATCCCAGCGTCGCTCGCTTCGCCGCCGAGTTCGCCGCGACGGCCAATTCTTCCGCGACGGATAGTCGCTTTCGGTTGATTCAGGACCGCTTTTCGCAAATCACCGAGTATCTGGAGGATGCGTCGGTCGACGGCGTCACCCTGGATCTTGGCGTTTCCTCCATGCAGCTCGACGAGGCTGAGCGCGGTTTCTCTTTCATGCGCGACGGTCCTCTGGACATGCGCATGGGCGCCGACGGCCCCACCGCCGCCGATCTGGTCAACGAGCTGGATCAGGTCGAGCTGGCCCGCATCCTCTACGTCTATGGCGAGGAGCACGCCTCGCGCCGCATCGCCAGCTTCATCGTCAAGCGCCGGGCCGAGCGTCCGTTCACCCGCACCCTGGACCTGGCCCACGTGATCGAGCGCGCCCTGGGCGGCCGCAAGGGCGCCAAGGTCCACCCCGCCACCCGCTCGTTCCAAGGCCTGCGGATCGCCGTCAACGCCGAGCTGGAAGAGCTGGAGGCCGGCCTCGTGGCCGCCGAGCGCGTGCTGAAGCCGGGCGGCCGCCTGGCGGTGGTCACCTTCCACTCGCTGGAAGACCGTATCGTCAAGAATTTCCTGGCCGAGCGCGCCGGCCGCACGCCCGGCGGGTCGCGCCACGCGCCGCCGGTCGAAGCCGGCGCCCCGCCCAGCTTCCAGCTGATCTCGTCTAAGGCCATCGCGCCGGGCGAGGCCGAGCTGGCGGTCAATCCGCGCGCCCGGTCGTCCAAGCTGCGCGCCGCCGTGCGCACCCAAGCTCCCGTCTGGAGCGCCGCATGAGCCTGTCGAGCATCTTCGACCGCCGCGTGCGGGGCTTCCGGGTCGTCGAGCTGGTCTGCCTGACCATCCTGCTGATCCTGGTCCTGGGCGTCTATATGGCCAAGACCTTCGCCGGCCGCGAGCGGGCCCAGATCGCCTCGGTCGAGGAGCAGATCGTCCAGGAGAAGGCCCGCGTCCGCCTGCTCAAGGCCGAGGTCGCCTACCTGGAGCAGCCGCGCCGCATCGAGCAACTGGCTCAGCAGCTGCAGCTGGCGCCGATCAGCCCCGAACACGAGACGACCGAGGACGCCCTGATCGACGTGGCGCGCCACGCGCCCGCCGCCCACGCCCCGGCCTCGCCGACGGCGGCGGCGAACAACGAGGCGGCCTCGGCGGAGGCGCCCGAGGCGACGCCGGACGACTATCCGCCGCCCCAGCCTGCGACCGGCCAGGCGCCCTCTGGGGAGGCTCCGCGATGAGCCTGGCCAACCTCGCTCCCGGCGGCGCGCCCGCGGCCTGGCGCTGGCTGATCGAACGGGTCTGGCGGCTGGAGCACGCCTTCGAGCGCTCGCGCGCCGCCGCCCGGCCGCAGGACGACACCCGCATCCGCATCTTCTTCGTCATGGCCATCTTCGGCCTGGCCTTCACCGTGCTGGCCCTGGGCGCGACCTGGGCGGCGGTGTTCTCCAAGGTGGGCGGCAACGGCTATCTGGCCTCCACCGACGGGGCGCGGGGCGACCTGGTCGACCGCAACGGCCAGCTGCTGGCCGTCGACCTGACCCACTACGCCCTCTACATCAATCCCAAGGACGTCTGGGACGCCAAGGCCACGCGCCGGGCCCTGGGCAAGGCCCTGCCGGCGGTTCCGGCCAAGCGCCTGGACCAGGCTGTGCTCTCCGACCGCCGCAGCTTCGTGGTCGGCGGCATGACCCCGGCCGAGAAGGACGCGATCTTCGACCTGGGCCTGCCCGGCGTCGAGTTCGAGGAACAGGCCGCCCGGGTCTATCCGCTGGGCTCCAGCGCCGCCCACTTCATCGGCTTCGTCGACAAGGGCGGCAAGGGCCTGTCCGGCGTCGAGAAGGCTCTGGACAAGTCGGTGCGCGAGGCCGCCGCCAAGGGACCGGACGGCGCGATCCCGCTGTCGATCGACCTGCGCGTCCAGGCCGCCCTGGAGGACGAGGTCCGCAAGGCCGCGATCGAGTTCCAGGCCAAGGGCGCCGTCGGCATCGTGACCAATGTCCATACCGGGGAGATCCTCGGCATGACCAGCTTCCCGGACTACGACCCCAACCGGCTGGACCAGGCGTCCGCCGAGCAGATGACCAATCACGCAGCCGCCTCGGTCTATGAGATGGGCTCGACTTTCAAGGCCTTCACCGTGGCCATCGGCCTGGACACCGGCGTGGCGACCACGGCCTCGACCTTCGACGCCCGCGAGCCCTTCAAGCTGGGCTACCGGACGATCCATGACTTCCACGCCGCGCGGAAGATCCTGACCCTGGTCGAGGTGTTCCAGCACTCGTCCAACATCGGCACCGCCATGCTGGCCGAGCGCATCGGCGGCGAGCGCCTGAGCCGCTACTTCACGGCCCTGGGCCTGACCAAGCCGGCCAAGGTCGAGCTGCTGGAGTCGGCCCGCCCGCTGACCCCGAAGAAGTGGGACGACGACGCGGTGGCCTCGACCTCGTTCGGCCACGGCATCAACGTCTCGCCTCTGGCGCTGGCCCAGGCGATGGGCGCGGTGCTGAACGGCGGCACGCTGCAGCCGCTGACCATCCACAAGCTGGCCCAGGGCGTGCGTCCGGAAGCCCCGCGCGCCGTCTCGGAAGAGACCTCCCAGCAGATGCTGCGGATCATGCGCGCCAACGTCACCGGCGGCAGCGGCAAGTCGGCCAACATCCCAGGCCTGTCGGTGGGCGGCAAGACCGGCACCGGCGAGAAGTACGACCCGGCGATCCGGGGCTATAACCACCAGCGCCAGGTCTCGTCGTTCGCCGCGGTGTTCCCGACCGAGGGGCCGGTCGAGGCCGACCGCTACTTCGTGCTGGTGCTGCTGGACGAGCCCAAGGGCAACGCCAGGACCGCCGGCTTCTCGACCGGCGGCTGGGTGGCCGCGCCGGCCGCCGGCCGTGTTATCGACCGCATCGCTCCGTTCCTCGGCGTCCGCCGGCAGAGCGACATCTTCACCGTGGCCCAGTCGCCGCAAGCCGCTTCGGAGGCGGGACTTTGAGCAAGACCCTTTCGCAGATTCTGAACCGGCCGTGCGAGGTCGATCCCGTGATCACCGGGGTCACCGCCGACAGCCGCAAGGTGCGTGAAGGATTCCTGTTCGCGGCCCTGCCGGGCAGCAAGGCCGACGGTCGCAGCTTCATCCCCGGCGCGATCGCCTCCGGCGCGGCGGCCGTGCTGGCCCCGGACGACGTCGAGGGCCTGTCGGTTCCCGTCGTCCACGCCGGCGACCTGCGCCGCGCCTACGCCCTGGCGGCCGCCCAGTTCTGGGCCGAGCAGCCGGCGACCTGCGTGGCGGTGACCGGCACCAACGGCAAGACCTCGGTCGCCGGCTTCTGCCGCCAGATCTATGCCCGGCTCGGTCATAAGGCGGCGAGCATGGGCACCCTGGGCGTCGTGGTCAGCGCGCCGGGCGCGCCGGACCAGCAACTGACTCCGCCGGGCCTGACCACGCCGGACGCGGCCGACGTCGCGGAAATGATGGCCAAGCTGGCGGCGATGGGCGTGACTCATCTGGCCGTCGAGGCCTCGTCGCACGGCATCGACCAGCGCCGCCTGGACGGCGTGCGCCTGGCCGCCGCCGGCTTCACCAACTTCACCCAGGACCACCTGGACTATCACGGCACCATGGGCTGCTACCGGGCGGCCAAGCTGCGGCTGTTCGAGACCCTGCTGCCCCGCGCCCGCACCGCCGTTCTGAACGCCGACAGCGACGCCTTCCCGGCCTTCGCCTCGGCCGCCGTCACCTCGGGCCAGACCGTCCTGTCGGTCGGTCATGAAGGGCAGGGGCTGACGCTGGTCTCGCGCACCCCCGTGCCGCAAGGCCAGCGCCTGAAGATCGCCGCCCAGGGCCGCGAGTTCGACGTGCTGCTGCCGCTGGCCGGCGACTTCCAGGCCTCCAACGTCCTGGTCGCCGCGGGCCTGGTCCTGGCCACCGGCGAGGACCTCGACGCGACCATCGCCGCCCTGGCCACCCTCGAAGGCGCGGCCGGCCGGCTGCAGCGGGTCGGAACCGGCGCGCGCGGCGGCGAGGCCTATGTCGACTACGCCCACACCCCCGACGGGCTTGAGACGGTGCTGGCCGCCCTGCGTCCCCACACCCGCGGCAAGCTGATCGTGGTGTTCGGGGCCGGCGGCGACCGCGACCGCGGCAAACGACCCTTGATGGGCGAGATCGCCGCCCGTCTGGCCGACGTGGCCATCGTCACCGACGACAATCCCCGCTCCGAGGAGCCCGCCTCGATCCGCGCCGCCATCCTGGCCGCCGCGCCGGGCGCGAAGGAATATGGCGACCGTCGCGAAGCCATCCGGGCCGGCGCGTCGCTGCTGGCCGACGGCGACGTGCTGGTGGTGGCCGGCAAGGGCCACGAGCAGGGCCAGTTGGTGGCCGGCGTGAACCATCCGTTCGACGACGTGACCGAAACCGCCAAGGCGCTGGAGGCCGTCCATGCCTGACGCCGCCAAGATCGTTCCCCTGTGGACCGCCCACGAGATCGCCGCCGCGACCCAGGGGCGGGTGCTGGCCGACTTCGAAGCCACCGGCGTGTCGATCGACAGCCGCAGCATCGAGCCGGGCGACCTGTTCGTGGCCCTGTCGGGCGCGCGCGACGGCCATGAGTTCGTGGTCCAGACCGCCGACAAGGGCGCGGCCGGGGCGCTGGTCTCCAAGCCCGTCGCCATTCCCGCGGTGCTGGTCGAAGACACCTTCCGGGGCCTGGAGCGCCTGGGCGTCGCCGCCCGCGAGCGCGCGCCCCAGGCCCGGCGCGGCGCGGTCACCGGCTCGGTCGGCAAGACCAGCGTCACCCGCGCCGTCGAGGCCGGCCTGCGCCGGGCGGGCAAGGCCCACGCCTCGGTCAAGTCGTACAACAACCACATCGGCGTGCCGCTGACCCTGGCGCGCATGCCGCGCGACACCCAGCGGGCGGTGTTCGAGGTCGGCATGAACCACGCCGACGAGATCACGCCGCTGTCGGACTTCATCCGGCCCCATGCGGTCGCCATCACCACCGTGGGCCCGGTCCACCTGGAGAACTTCGCCGACGGCGAGGAGGGCGTCGCCCGCGCCAAGGCCGAGATCTTCGCCGGCATGGAGCCCAACGGCGTCGCGGTGCTGAACGCAGACAACCCGTGGTTCCCGCTGCTGAAGGCCGAGGCCGAGAAGGCCGGCGCCCAGGTCTGGAGCTTCGGCGCGGGCGAGGGCGTCACCGCCCAGTTGACCGGCTTCGCCGCCGGCCCGAACGGCGCGACCATCACCGCCGTCGTGCGCGGCGAGACCCTCAGCTTCCCTATCCTGCAGACCGGCGTGCACTGGGGCCTCAATAGCCTGTGCGTGCTGCTGATGCTCGAGGCCCTGGACGTCGACCGCGAGACCGCCCTGGCGGCCCTGGCCGAGTTCGAGCCGATCGAGGGCCGCGGCGCCGAGCGTCTGGTCCACCTGCCCGGCGGGACCTTCACCCTGGTCGACGAGAGCTACAACGCCAATCCCGTCTCGATGCAGGCCGCCCTGGCCACCCTGGGCGCCCGCAAGGTGGCCGGTCGCCGGATCGTGGTTCTGACCGACATGCTGGAGCTGGGCCCGCAGAGCGCCCGCTTCCATGGCGACCTGGCCGCGCCGATCGCCGCCGCCGACATCGATCTGGTGTTCTGCGGCGGACCGTTAATGAAATCTTTATGGGAAGCGCTTCCGCCGACTCGGCGAGGCGGGTACGCCCAGAGCGCCGCCGAACTCGTGCCCCAGGTCGTTTCGGCGATGCGGGCGGGGGACGTGGTGATGGTGAAGGGATCGAATGGGTCGAAGGCCGGGGCCGTGGCCGCCGCCTTGGGCGCGCTCGACCTCCAGGGACAGGGCTGATGCTGTATTTCCTCTATAATTGGCTCTCGCAGGGCGGGCACGAGCACGTTCCGGTCCTCAACCTGCTGAAATACCTGACCTTCCGAACCGGCATGTCGATGCTGACGGCCTATGTCGTGGCCGTGGCCATGGGCTCGCGCTTCATCCGCTGGATGAAGGCCAAGCAGGGCAAGGGCCAGCCGATCCGCACCGACGGCATCGCCCGCCACGTCACCGAGAAGGCCGGCACGCCCACCATGGGCGGCTTCATGATCCTGGCCGGCCTGTTCGTCGGCTCGCTGCTGTTCGCCGACCTGCGCAACGTCCACGTCTGGGTGGTGCTGGGCATCACCGCCGCCTTCGGCGTGCTGGGCTTCATGGACGACTACGCCAAGGTCACCAAGCAGACGACCGCCGGGCTCTCCAGCGGCCAGAAGCTGATCGCCCAGTTCATCATCTCGATCCTGGCGGCCGTGGCGCTGATCCTGTTCGCGCCCAAGTCCCAGATGACCCCGGGCCTGGAGACCTCGCTGGTCTTCCCGATCCTGAAGAACCTGGTGATCAACATGGGCTGGTTCTACGTGGCCTTCGCCGCGGTCACGATCGCCGGCTTCTCCAACGCCGTGAACCTGACCGACGGCCTGGACGGCCTGGCCATCGTGCCGGTGATGTTCGCCGCCTCGACCTTCGGCCTGATCGCCTACCTGGTGGGCAACTACAAGTTCGCCGGCTATCTGAACCTGCACTTCGTGCCCAGCGTCGGCGAGCTGGCCGTGGTCTGCGGCGCGATCATCGGCGGGGGCATGGGCTTCCTCTGGTACAACGCTCCGCCGGCCAAGATCTTCATGGGCGACACCGGGTCCCTGGCCCTGGGCGGGGCCCTGGGCTCGATCGCGGTCTGCGCCAAACACGAGCTGGTCCTGGGCATCGTCGGCGGCCTGTTCGTCGCCGAGGCGCTGAGCGTGATGATCCAGGTCGCCTACTTCAAGAAGACCAAGAAGCGCATCTTCCTGATGGCGCCGATCCACCACCATTTCGAGAAGCTCGGCTGGGCCGAGAGCACCGTCGTGGTCCGCTTCTGGATCGTGGCGATGATGCTCAGCTTCGTCGGCCTCGCCACCCTGAAGCTGAGATAGGAGAGGGCGCGCCATGATCCCGGTCCGCGGTTTCGAGGGCAAGACCGTCGCCGTGTTCGGCCTGGGCCGGACGGGGCTGACGGCCGCGCGCGCGCTGATCGCCGGCGGGGCCAAGGTGGCGCTGTGGGACGAGAAGCCCGAGAGCCGCCAGGCCGCCGTGGCCGAGGGCCTGAACGTCGTCGACCTGACCACCGCCGACTGGGGCCAGTTCGCCGCCCTGATGCTGTCGCCGGGCGTGCCGCTGACCCATCCCAAGCCGCACTGGACGGTCGGCAAGGCCAAGGCCGCCGGGGTCGAGATCCTGGGCGACATCGAGCTGTTCGCCCGCACGGTCAACGCCGCGCCCGAGCACAAGAAGCCCAAGATCGTCGCCATCACCGGCACCAACGGTAAGTCGACCACCACCGCCCTGATCGGCCACCTGTGCCGCCAGGCCGGGCGCGACACCCGGGTGGGCGGCAATATCGGCGAGGGCGTGCTTGGCCTGGAGGACATGCACGGCGGCGCGGTCTACGTGCTGGAGCTGTCGTCGTACCAGCTGGACCTGACCTCCAGCCTCAAGCCCGACGCCGTGGTGCTGCTGAACATCTCGCCCGACCACCTGGACCGCCATGGCGGCATGGACGGCTATATCGCCGCCAAGCGCCGGATCTTCCTGAACCAAGGCAAGGGCGACACGGCGATCATCGGCGTCGACGATCCCTGGTGCCAGCAGATCTGCACCGAGATCACCGCCGCCAACCGCCGGACCATCTGGCCGATCAGCGCCGGCAAGGCCATGGGCCGCGGCGTCTACGCCCTGCAGGGCGTGCTGTACGACGCCACCGGCGAGCGGGTCACCGAGATGGCCGATCTTCTTCGCGCCAGAAGCCTGCCGGGCCGCCACAACTGGCAGAACGCCGCGGCCGCCTACGCCGCCGCCCGCGCCCTGGGCATCCCGCCGCACCAGGCCGTCGACGGCCTGATGAGCTTCCCGGGCCTGGCCCATCGGATGGAGACGGTCGGCAAGATCGGCAAGGTCCGCTTCGTCAACGACAGCAAGGCCACCAACGCCGACGCCGCTCGCCAGGCGATGTCCAGCTATCCCAAGTTCTACTGGATCGCCGGCGGCGTGGCCAAGGCCGGCGGCATCGACGATCTGGTCGACCTGTTCCCGCGCGTCGCCACCGCCTATCTGGTCGGCCAGGCGGCCGAGGACTTCGGCAAGACCTTGGAGGGCAAGGCCCCGGTGCGCCAGTGCGGCGACATCGAGACCGCCGTGGCCGCCGCCTACGCCGACGCGGCCGCCAGCGGCGAGGAGGCCATCGTCCTGCTCTCGCCCGCCTGCGCCTCGTTCGACCAGTTCGCCGACTTCGAGCAGCGGGGCGAGGCGTTCCGCGCGGCGGTGAATGGGCTGGGCAAGGCTCCGGCTTCGGCGAAAAGGGCCTAGTTTTCGGCGGCTGACACTTGCCCCCTACGGGTCGCTGCGCGACCGTCTTCCCCCAGAGGGGGAAGAGGTTCACGAGCGCGGCTCCTCCGCCCCCATGGGGGCGGACAGGTGGCGTAGCCGCCAGGTGGGGCAAGTTTGAGTCCATTCGCCACACGGCTTCCAAGCTCAACAACAACACTCGCTTAACCCTAAACTCCGACCCTCCGGCCATGACGTTCCAGACCACCCACGCCTTCGCCCGCACCGACCGTTCGCGGCTCGGCGTCTGGTGGTGGACGACCGATCGCTGGCTGCTGGGCGCCACCGCGATCCTGGTCACCGTGGGCGTGCTGCTGTCGTTCGCCTCCAGCCCGGCCGCGGCCGCGCGGATCGGCCTGGACGACCAGTTCCACTTCGCCGTGCGCCAGTGCGTGTTCGGCCTGGGCGCGGCGTTCATCGTGCTGTCGGTGTCGATGCTCAGCCCCAAGGGCATCCGGCGCTCGGCCTTCTTCATCTACCTCCTGGCCATCGGGGTGATGGCGGCCCTGCCGTTCATCGGCCACAGCGCCAAGGGCGCGGCCCGCTGGCTGCTGATCGGCGGCTTCACGTTCCAGCCGTCGGAATTCATGAAGCCGGCCCTGATCGTGCTGGTCTCCTGGATGTTCGCCGAGGGCCAGAAGGGCGAGGGGGTGCCGGGCGTCTCGATCGCCTTCTTCCTGTATTTCGTCGCCGTGGCCCTGCTGCTGATCCAGCCCGACGTCGGCCAGACCGTGCTGATCACCATCGCTTTCGGGGCCGCCTTCTGGATGGCCGGGGTGCCGATCTCGTGGATCATGGGCCTGGGCGCCGTGGCGGTCGGCGGGCTGATGTCGACCTATTTCCTGTTCGACCACGTCCATGCCCGGGTGCAGAAGTTCCTCAGCCCCGACCAGGCCGACACCCACCAGATCACCCGCGCCGCCGAGGCCATCCACGCCGGCGGCCTGTTCGGGCGCGGCCCGGGCGAAGGCGTCATGAAGCGCCACGTGCCCGACCTGCACACCGACTTCATCTATTCGGTCGCGGCCGAGGAATACGGCCTGGTGTTCTCCCTGGCCCTGATCACCCTGTTCGCCTTCATCGTGGTGCGCGGGCTCTACAAGGCGATGAAGCTTTCCGACACCTTCGAGCAGGTGGCCGCCTCGGGCCTGTTCGTGCTGGTGGGCCAGCAGGCCTTCATCAACGTGGCCGTGAACCTCAACATGATCCCGACCAAGGGCATGACCTTGCCCTTCATCTCGTATGGCGGCTCGTCGATGCTGGCCATGGGCCTGACCCTGGGCATGGCCCTGGCGTTGACGCGCAAGCGTCCGGGGGCCTATGGCGGAGCGGGAGAGTTCGATCAGGCGGGGGGCCTGGACTGAGCTCTTTCGAGGAGGCCCGTCTTGTCGCAGCCATTCTTGTTGAGGGCCTCTCGCCCATGAACCGCTCGCGTATCGGAGCCGCAGTTAAATGAACAAGCTGGCAGTCGTCGCCGCCGGGGGCACCGGCGGGCACCTGTTCCCCGCCCAGGCCCTGGCCGAGACCCTGGCCGCGCGCGGCTGGCGCATCGTGCTGGCCACCGACGAGCGCGGCGCGCTCTACGCCGACAAGTTCCCCGCCGAGGAGCGCCTGGCGCTGTCGGCCGCCACCGCCAAGTCCGGCGACCCGATCGGCATGCTCAAGGCCGGGATCGTGGTCATGCAGGGCGTCGGCCAGGCCAAGGCCGCCTTCAAGCGGCTGGACCCGGCCGTGGTCGTCGGCTTCGGCGGCTATCCGGCCCTGCCGGCCCTGCTGGCCGCCGTGGGCCAGAAGCGCCCGACCGTGATCCATGAGCAGAACGCGGTGCTGGGCCGCGTGAACCGCTATCTCGCCCCCAAGGTCAACGAAGTCGCTTGCGCGTTCCCGACCCTGGAGCTGGCCAAGCCGGCCGTGAAGGCCCGCGCCCACGTGGTCGGCAATCCCGTGCGGCCGGCGATCCGGGCCCTCTACGACGTGCCCTACCTGCCGCCCGAGGTGCAGCTGCGCATCCTGGTCACCGGCGGCAGCCAGGGCGCGCGCCTGCTGTCCGAGCTGATCCCGGAGGCCGTCGCCAAGCTGCCCGAGGACCTGCGCGGCCGCCTGAAGGTGTTCCAGCAGGCCCGCGCCGAGAGCATGGAAGGCGCCCGCAAGATCTATCGCAACGCCATGGTCGAGTGCGAGGTCGCGCCGTTCTTCCGCGACATGGCCGGCTATCTGCGCCAGGCCCACCTGGTGATCGGCCGGGCCGGCGCCTCGACCTGCTGCGAGCTGGCGGTCGCCGGCCGCCCGTCGATCCTGATCCCGCTGAAGATCGCCGCCGACGACCACCAGCGCTTCAACGCCCGCCAGTTGGAAGAGGCCGGCGCCGCCGCCGTGTGCCTGGAAGACGAACTGACCGTCGACGCCATGGCCGGGGCGCTGAACGCCCTGCTCAAGGACCCCGAACGCCTGGGCCGCATGGCGGCGGGGGCGCGGAAAGTGGCCACGCCCGACGCGGCCGAGCAGCTGGCGGACCTGGTGGAGAAGACGGCGCGGTAGCTGGCCGCCGCGAGCGCCTCAGGCGGGCGCCCGGGTGAACCACATCAGCCAGTTGGTCTCCCAGGTCTTGCCGCCGTCGGTCGAGAAGGCCTGGTCCCATTTCGCCGTCTTGGCGGTGAGCTCCGACCAGCGGAAGCGCACCGTGACGGGCTGGCCCTTATGGACGTCGTCGCCCAGGAAGGTCCCGACGCCGTCCTTGAAGCCGCCCCGCACCGGCGGGTCGATCGTCGCGAGGCGTGAGTCGATCCACCAGATCGACCATTGGCGCGTCTGGCTGTTGAAGGCCCGGACGCCGACGCCGCGATAGGTCCCGCCCGGCAGCTCCAGCACGTTGTCGTCGACATTGCCCTGGCCATCCAGCAGGGGCCAGTTGACGCAGGTGCCGGCGAAATCCTCCCACTGCGTGCTGCCGACCAGCCGTTCCTTCAAGCGGCGATGCTGGACCTTCCAGCGCCCGACCAGGAACGCCCAGTCGTCGGGGCCGCCGGTGATCCCCTGACTCGGATCCTCGCCCGAGGGGCGGGCCTCGGCGCCCGCCCCGGTCAGGGCGCTGATGATCAGGCCGGCGGCGATCGCGCCGCGGCGGGTCTGGAACGGGGGACTCGCTGTCATGACGACCTTTCTGGGGGCCTACGGAGATTTGTCGCCCAGGATAGCGCTCCTCCTGTGTCGCGCTTGGGGGCGATTGCGAAAATCGAAGCCGCCCGCCGGCGAAGGATCAGCGAACCCGTTCGCGCGTTCCTCAGACCTGGTTCCGTGTTCGGGAGAACACTCATGCGCACGAACATCGCCATCATCGCCCTGATCTATCCCATGGTGCAGGCCGTGGTTTTCGGACTGGGCATACTTGGCTTGCTGGTCTTCGGCGCGCCCTCCAGCCTGTTTCCAGTCATGATCGCCGCGACCTTCGTCATCGCGTTGCCGATCGCCGTGGTGATTGGTCCTCGGCTCAGGTCGCGCCTCTGGCGTCGACGCCATGGCGAGGACCTGAAGCCGTCGTGACCTGAAAGGGCGGGTCAATGGAGCGCGAGGCCGCGCCCCGCGCCGCTTCCGAAAGAGCGATCAGGGTTCCGCGCCGGTCGCGATCAACCCTCGACCAAGCTTGACGGCGTCTTCCACGCTCGTCGCCACCGCGACGCCCGCATAGGGCCGCCGGCCGTCGCAGACCACCTTGGCCACCGCGTCGTCCGCGCCGCCCGTTGGGATCGGCTCGGCGGGCCGCTGGTCGCCGCTGATCGGGCCCTCCTTGCCGCCGACCCTCACGCTGGAGAAACCGGCGTGGGCGATGGTGCGGGCGTCGCAGTCGAGCACCGCGTGGCGCCAACCGCCCCAGAACGCCTCGGTCCCGGCGAGGAAGCCCTCCTCGGCCACCTGCAGCACGCGCAGCCGAGCGGTGCGGCCGGTCCAGGCGATCCCGCCCATGTCAACGAAGACGGCGAAGCGGCCAACGTCGGCCAGGCGCAACTCCAGCGGGGCCGGGGCCGGGGCCGGCGTCTGCGCAAAGGCGGGGGAGGCGAGGGCGATGACTCCTCCCCCGAGCAGCGCGGCGAAACGGGGGAGGAGAGAGGAATCCACACGATCTGCACCAAACATCCCGTTTCACCCCGCTGACAAATCGTCTAATCGAGCCAGATGATCCAGCGTCGACGACCCGTCCCCTTCGAACTCGGCCCCGTGCACTTCATCGGCATCGGCGGCATCGGCATGTCCGGCATCGCCGAGATCATGATCCGCATCGGCTACACCGTGCAGGGCAGCGACGCCAAGGCCAGCGCCAACACCGAGCGGCTGGAAAAGCTGGGCGCGCGCATCTTCATCGGCCAGGACGCGGCCAATGTCGAAGGCGCCTCGGCCATCGTCTATTCGACGGCGATCAAGGCCGACAACGTCGAGATGGCCGCCGGCCGCGACAAGCGCCTGCCGCTGGTCCGCCGCGCCGAGATGCTGGCCGAGCTGATGCGCCTGCAGTTTTCCGTGGCCGTGGGCGGCACCCATGGCAAGACCACCACCACCTCGATGGTCGCGGCCCTGCTGGACGCCGGCGCCCTGGATCCGACCGTGGTCAACGGCGGGATCATCAACGCCTACGGCACCAACGCCAAGGTCGGCGAGGGCGACTGGATCGTGGTCGAGGCCGACGAGAGCGATGGCAGCTTCCTGAAGCTGAAGTCCACCGTGGCCATCGTCACCAACATCGACGCCGAGCACCTGGACCACTGGGGCGACTTCGACGCCGTCAAGAAGGGCTTCCAGGACTTCATCGAGAACATCCCGTTCTACGGCTTCGCGGCGGTCTGCACCGACCACCCGGAAGTCCAGGCCCTGACCTCGCGGATCGAGAACCGCCGCCTGGTGACCTACGGGACCAATCCCCAGGCCGAGGTCCGCGTCTCCAACATCGAGATGGGCCCCGAGGGCGCGAAGTTCGACATCCTGATCTCGCCGCTGTCGGGCGACCTGGTCCTCTATGAGGGCCTGAAGATGCCGATGGCCGGCCACCATAACGTGCTCAACGCCACCGCCGCCGTGGCCGTGGCTCGCGAGCTCGGCGTGAACGCCGACGCCATCCGCGCCGGCCTGGCCGGCTTCGGCGGGGTCAAGCGCCGCTTCACCACCACGGGCGTGGCCAACGGCATCCGCATCGTCGACGACTACGGCCACCACCCGGTCGAGATCGCCGCCGTGCTGAAGGCCGCCCGCGCGGTCTCGACCGGCAAGGTGATCGCCGTGGTCCAGCCGCACCGCTTCACCCGCCTGCGCGACCTGATGACCGAGTTCAGCAGCTGCTTCAACGACGCCGACACCGTGATCGTCGCCGACGTCTACACGGCCGGCGAGCAGCCGATCGAGGGCGTCGACCGCGACCACTTGGTCGAAGGTCTCAAGAAGTTCGGCCACCGCCGCGCCCTGTCGCTGGAAAGCCCCGCCGCCCTGCCGGCCCTGATCGCCGCCGAGGCGCAGTCGGGCGACCTGGTGGTGCTGCTGGGAGCCGGCGACATCACGTCCTGGGCCTATGCGCTGCCGGGGCAGTTGGAAGCGCTGGCGAAGTGAGCGAGGGCGATCTCGCCTGGGCGGCGATAGAGCCGTACTGGGACGCGATCAGAATATTGGAGTCGGCCGAGGTCGCGCTCGCTGACTTCGCTCAAACGCCAACGCCTGCGCGGGATCTGTTCGCCGCTTGGTGGCTCCAAAGCGAAGTCTGCAACGGCGGTTTCGCGCAGTTTTTCTTCAATTCGGCCGGAGTGCTTGGGCCCGAGGCCGCTGCGGCGTTCCGCCTGCTGGGCATGACCGAGACCGCCGCGCTGATCGATCGAGCGATCGCGAGGCTTGGCGCGCCCTACAAGCGGGAGCTCAATGAGCGCCGCGCCGTGCTCGCGGCCCTACGGTGCGATTTCAGCGGTTCACGTGGCGACTGTCCTCTGGATTCTCTGGACGATCCCTTCTACGCGCTGATCACTACCGAAGCCGGCGGCTTCCACGCCAACGCCGATCGTATCGCCGAGACCTGCAAGTGACCTGGAAAACCCAACTCCCCGCCGTTCGCGGCAAGCTGCTGGTCGACGAGGCCCTGGCGCCGTTCACCTGGTTCCGGGTCGGCGGTCCGGCCGACGTGGTGTTCCTGCCGGCCGACGAGCAGGACCTGGCCGACTTCCTCAAGGCCCTGGACCCGGCCGTACCGGTGCTGGCCATCGGCGTGGGCTCCAACCTGCTGGTCCGCGACTGCGGCGTCGAGGGCGTGGTGATCCGGCTGGGCAAGGGCTTCAACACGGTCGAGGCGCTGGGCGACAACCGCATCAAGGCCGGCTCGGCCGTGCCCGACGCGATCCTGGCCCGCAAGGCGGCCGACGCCGGCATCGCGGGGCTGGAGTTCTACGCCGGCATCCCCGGCACGATCGGCGGCGCGGTGATCATGAACGCCGGGTGCTACGGGTCGGAGACCGTCAATGTCGTGAAGTCCGTCCGGCTGATGGATCGCGCCGGCCAGGTGCGCGAACTGGCGGTCGAGGACCTGCACTACACCTATCGCCACAGCGCCCTGCAGGACGGCGAGACCGCGATCGTGCTGGACGCCGTCTTCGAAGGCGCGGCCGACGAGCCGTCCGAGATCAAGTCCCGCATGCGCGCCATCACCGAGCGCCGCGAGAAAACCCAGCCGATCCGCGAGAAGACCGGCGGCTCGACGTTCAAGAACCCGCCGGGCCATTCGTCCTGGAAGCTGGTCGACGAGGCCGGCTGGCGTGGGCGGCTGTACGGCGGGGCGATGTTCTCGCCCCTGCACAGCAACTTCCTGATCAACACCGGCGAGGCCACCGCCGCCGACCTGGAAGGCCTGGGCGACACGGTCCGCGCCGACGTGCTGGCCAAGACCGGCGTGCAGCTGGACTGGGAAATCAAGCGGATTGGTCGGGTCGCGGAGTAGGCCCGGGACAGAGGTGGGGACACACACTCGCCCCACCGCTTCGGCCGAGGTGGCCAAGGTCTTGCCGCGAGTGTGTGTCCCCATCTTCGTTCGCGGCGACTCAAGGTTGAGCATCCCAAAGGTTACCGATAGTTCATCCGACTGTTGCCTATCCGCCGGTCAGAGCGGTGCTATGAGAATGTCCCAAACGAGGGAGTCTCCATGCGCCTGTTTCGCACTCTGCTGACCGCCGCCGCCGTGTCCGCCCTGATGGCCGGCGCCGCTTTCGCCCAGGACGCCGCCACGGGCGCGGCCCTGCGCGACAAGGCCCTGACCGACAAGACCGGCTGGACCATCCTGGAAGCCCTGACCACCGACATCGGTCCGCGCAACGTCGGCTCGCCCGGCGCGATCCGCGCCAAGGACTGGGGCCTGGCCACCTTCAAGGCCCTGGGCTTCCAGAACGTCCGCGCCGAACCGTTCGCCAAGCCGTCGTGGATCCGCGGCGAGGAGTCGGCCTCCATCACCGCGCCCTACGAGATGAAGCTGTCGATCCTGGGCCTGGGCAACTCGGTCCCCACCCCGGCGGGCGGCGTCGAGGCCGAGATCGTGGTGTTCACCACCCTGGCCGACCTGGCCGCCGCGCCCGACAGCGCCGTGAAGGGCAAGATCGTGGTCATCAACCAGCCGATGACCCGCACCCAGGACGGCTCGGGCTACGGCGCGGGCACCATGGTCCGCTACACCGGTCCGGCCCTGGCCGGCAAGAAGGGCGCGGTCGCCTACCTGACGCGCTCGGTCTCGACCAGCGACAGCCGCCAGGCCCACACCGGGGCCATGGCCTATGTCGGCGACGGCCCCAAGGTGCCGGCCGGCGCCCTGGGCGTGCCGGACGCCGACCTCCTTCAGCGTCTGGCTTCGCGTGGCAAATCCGTGAAGATCAAGCTGAACCTGCAGTCGCACGTCGACGAGAAGGCCATGGCCTGGAACGTGATCGGCGAGATCCCCGGCTCGGCCAAGCCCGAGGAACTGATCGTGATCGGCGGCCACCTGGACGCCTGGGATCCGGGCGAGGGCGCGATCGACGACGGCGCGGGCATCGCCATCACCACGGCCGCCGCCAAGCTGATCGGCGACCTGCCCAAGCATCCCAAGCGCACCATCCGCGTGGTGATGTTCGGCTCGGAAGAGACCGGCGGCTCCAGCGACGCCTACATGGCCGCCCACAAGGACGAGGTCGCCCGCACGGTGTTCACCGGCGAGAGCGACGTCGGCGGCGACCGGATCTTCGAGGTCCGCCTGCCCGCCGGCTCGGCCGACCATCCGGCCATGAAGGCGGCGGTCAACACCCTGCTGCCGCTGAAGATCTTCCTGGCCCGCGAGCCGGTCGGCCACGCCGGCTCGGACGTCGAGGGCCTGCAGGAAGCCGGCGTGCCGGCCTTCGGCTTGACCCAGGACGCCAGCCGCTACTTCGACCTGCACCACAGCGCCGACGACACCCTGGACAAGGTCAAGCCAGAGAACCTGGCTCAGAACGTCGCCGCCTGGGCGTCGCTGCTGTACTTCGCGGCCGACAGCGACATCGACTTCCGGGCGCTGACGGCGGCGAAGGCGGCGACGCCGGCGGGTCACTAGCTCGTCCATCCACCTTTCAGCCGTCATCCCGGGCCTTGTGCCCGGGACCCCTTTGTCCATCGCAAGGGCAGAGGTTTGGCGCGCCGGCGCGCCACGGCGCTTCACCGTCAGCTGAACCAGGGTTCCCGGGCACAAGGCCCGGATGACGAGCTGGGGTAGGAGAGGGCGCATCAAAGCTCCACTCTCTCTCCCTCCCAGCTCCACATCGCCCCGCTACCGCTGCGGTCCATGACCCAGCCCCTCGCCAACCAGCACATCGTCGTCCTGCTCGGCGGCCCGTCGGCCGAGCGCGAGGTCAGCCTGGCCACAGGCGCGGCCTACGCCGCCGCGCTCGAGCGGCTGGGGGCGCGGGTCACGCGCGTGGATCCCGGCCCCGACATCGCCCAGGTCCTGACCGCCCTGCGGCCCGACCTCGTCTTCAACGGCCTGCACGGCCGCTGGGGCGAGGACGGCTGCGTGCAGGGCGTGCTGGAGACCCTGGGCCTGGCCTACACCCACTCCGGCGTCCTGGCCTCGGCCCTGGCGATGGACAAGGCCAGGTCAAAGGCGGTGCTGGCGGCGGCGGGGATCGCCGTGCCGGGCGGCGGCCTGTTCGACCGCCACGATGTCGCCCGCGACCATGTGATGCCGCCGCCCTATGTGGTGAAGCCCAACGCCGAGGGATCGTCGGTCGGGGTGTTCATCGTGCCCGAGGGCGCCAACGCCCCGCCGACCGAACTGGCCGCGCCGGGCTGGGCCTACGGCGAAACGGTGATGGTCGAGCCGTATGTCCCCGGACTGGAGCTGGCCGTCGCGGTGGTGGGTGAGTCAAATCGTCCCAGGGCCCTGGCGGTCACCGAAATTCGCTCATCCACAGGTTTCTATGACTACGACGCCAAGTACTCGCAAGGCGGCTCGATTCACCTCCTGCCGGCCCCGATTCCCGACGCCGTAAGGGATCGGGCCCTGCGCGCCGCCGAGCTTGGCCATGCAAGTCTTGGTTGCCGAGGTGTGACTCGGGTCGACTTCCGTTATGACGACATTAACGACCTTCTGGTCCTTCTAGAGGTCAATACGCAGCCCGGCATGACACCCACTTCGCTCGCCCCCGAGCAGGCGGACCACGCCGGTGTTTCGTTTGATCGTTTAGTGTTCTGGATTGTGGAGGACGCTTATGCCCGCAGGTTTGCGGGGGGGATCGCGTAAGCCAACGCGCCCCCGGGCCGAAGCGCCCGCAAGTCCGAAGGCCCGATCGGCCGCGCGCACCGCCGCGCCGCCGGCCGGGAAACTGCAAGCCGCGCGCGGCGGCGTGGGCGTGTCGCCCCGCCTGGCCCTGACCGTGGCCGGCGGCGCGCTGGTCGTCGCCCTGGTCGCCACCCTGGCCACCGGCCACCGGATCGAGCGCCTGGGCCAGGCCCTGATGCGCGGCGTCGACGGCGAGTTCGCCGACATGGGCTTCAAGCTGAAGACCGTGCACATCGAGGGCGCCTCGCCGATGGCGAAGGCCGACATCATGAACGCCGCGGCCCTGTACCAGGACCAGCCGACCCTGGGCCTGGACCTGGCCGCCCTGCGCACGCGGGTCGAGGCCGTGGGCTGGGTCAAGTCCGCCAAGGTCGTGCGCCTGCTGCCCGACACCGTGTTCATCTCCGTCGAGGAGCGCCCGGCCCTGGCCGTCTGGCAGCATTCCGGCGCCATGCGGGTGATCGACGGCGAGGGCCGGATCATCCGCGAGGCCGACGCCGCGCGCTTCCCGCAGCTGCCGCTGGTGGTGGGGCAGGGCGCCGACCAGGCCGCCGGCGCCATCCTGCCGGCCGTCAACGCCCGGCCGCGCCTGCGCGACCGTCTGGAGGCCCTGGTGCGCGTCGACGACCGCCGCTGGGACCTGCGCCTGAAAGATGGTTCGCTGATCCAGCTTCCGGCCATTGACGAAGAGTCCGCGCTGATTCAATTGGATCAGCTCGATCAACGACAACGAATCCTCGATCTCGGCTTCGCGCGCATCGATCTGCGCGATCCCGAGATGGTGGCCGTGAGGCCTCGTGACGCGGCGCTGCCCGGGCAGCCCGTCGCCGGCGGGGCTTGAACATGAACTTGTGTGTGAGGTGACTGTAGCGATGTCGCGACTGGATGACCGGAAACAGGCCCGCGAAGGCCTGAAGGCGACGCTCGTGCGTCAGCCGGCGGTCGCGGCCGTCGATCTTGGCGCGTCCAAGGTCACCTGCTTCATCATGAAGGCCGATGGGATCCATCGCGACAACCGCACCCTGACCACGGCCGGCGTCGGCTATGTGCAGTCGCGCGGCGTGCGCGGCGGGGCGATCGTCAATCTGGACGAGGCGGCGCAAGCCATCGCCCAGGCCGTCGAGCGCGCCGAGACCGTGGCCGGCGTCAACGTCCAGGGCGTCAGCGTCTGCACGGCCGGCGGCCAGCTGGCCAGCCACCGCGTCCAGACCCAGGTGTCGCTGGGCGCCCGCCCGATCGGCGACGGCGACCTGTCGCGCGCCATCGCCTCGGCCCTGGCGCAAGTCCGCATTCCCGGCCGCAAGCCGATCCACCTGCTGCCGATCGCCTGGTCGGTCGACGGCCAGCGCGGCATCCGCGATCCGCGCGCCATGTTCGGCCGCGCCCTGGGTCTGGAGCTGCTGGTCGTCTCGATCAACGAGAACATCTTCCACACCCTGGCCCACTGCGTCGAGCGGGCCCACCTGTCGTTCGAGGGCGTGGTCGCCGCGCCCTTCGCCTCGGCCCTGGCGGCCCTGGAAGAGGACGAGATGGACCTGGGCGCCGTCTGCATCGACATGGGCGGCGGTTCGACCTCGGTGGCGGTGTTCAACAACGGCGCCCTGTGCCACGTCGACAGCCTGGCCGTCGGCGGCGGGCACGTGACGCAGGACATCGCCCGCGGCCTGCAGACCTCGGTCGCCGGCGCCGAGCGCATCAAGACCCTGCACGGATCGGCCATCGCCTCGGCCAACGAGGACCGCGAGATGATCGAGGCCCCGCCGCGCGGCGACGATCCGGGCGCCGGTCCGGTGATCGCGCCCCGCAGCCTGCTGAAAGGCATCATCCAGCCGCGCGTCGAGGAGACGCTGGAGCTACTGCGCGAGCGCCTGAAGGCCTCGGGCGCCCCGGTCGAGCCGGGCGCGGGCATCGTCCTGACCGGCGGCGCCAGCCAGCTGGCCGGCGTGCGCGAAGTGGCCGTGCGCGTCTTCGATCGTCCGGTCCGCCTGGGCCGTCCGCGTCGGGTGCCGCACCTGGCCGACGCCGCGTCGGGTCCGGCCTTCTGCGCCGCCGCCGGCGTCCTGCACCGCACGGCGTTCGGCCCGCGCGAGGTGGTCTCGCCCAAGGCCCTGGCCGGCGCGGCGATCCGCAAGCGTCCGATGGACCCCAACGCCAGTCCCGTGGCCAAGGCCGCCGCCTGGCTGCGCGACAATCTCTGATAGAGCAGTCGCGGGACGCGCGCCCGCGCGACGCAAGCTTGGCTGAGTCGCGCCCGTCGGAGCGCGACTGTAAAATTCCCCGTCGACGGGAATTTTTTCGTCTTGGCGTCAGACGCCAAGAACAACGGCCAAGTCTTAACAGAACTTAAGCATAAGCGTTTACGATCTAAGTGTCGGAAACACCTAACAGCCTAGTTTTCAAGGCTCCGAAAACGGGGTTTTCCAAGGCTTTTCCGGTCAGCGGCGTTCCGCCGCATGGCCCTTCGGGGTACCCTGGGGAACCTGCGGAATCCCCTGTGATTCCTTTGGATAACTGGATTTTTTCGACCCGTTCGGGGTCGACCGGGAGCCGACTCACTTTATGGAGTTAACCACCGATTAAGGTTGGTGGTTGTTCTGTTAACCGGATCGTCGAGATGACTCCCGACGGTGATCTGTTCGGCAGTTGACGAATTCGGCGTTTAAGACGCGAGGCTCCCATGGCTATTTCTCTTTCCGCGCCGCGCACCACTGAACTGAAGCCGCGTATCGTGGTGTTCGGGGTCGGCGGCGCCGGTGGCAATGCCGTCAACAACATGATCGAGGCCGGCCTCGAGGGTGTTGAGTTCGTGGTGGCCAACACCGACGCGCAGCAGCTTCAGTTCGCCAAGACCGACCGTCGCATCCAGCTCGGCGTGCAAGTGACCCAGGGCCTGGGCGCGGGCGCTCACCCCGAAGTCGGCATGAGCGCCGCCGAGGAGAGCTTCCCCGAGATCGGCGAGCACCTGGACGGCGCGCACATGGTGTTCATCACCGCCGGCATGGGCGGCGGCACCGGCACCGGCGCCGCCCCGATCATCGCCAAGTGCGCCCGCGAGCGCGGCATCCTGACCGTCGGCGTGGTCACCAAGCCCTTCCACTTCGAAGGCCGCCACCGCATGCGCCTGGCCGACGCCGGCATCGGTGAGCTGCAGCGCTATGTCGACACC
Source organism: Caulobacter sp. Root487D2Y (assembly GCF_001427165.1). Lineage (NCBI taxonomy): Bacteria > Pseudomonadati > Pseudomonadota > Alphaproteobacteria > Caulobacterales > Caulobacteraceae > Caulobacter > Caulobacter sp. Root487D2Y. The sequence goes on along the minus strand of NZ_LMFD01000003.1, from coordinate 63,148 downwards.
CTGATCGTCATTCCGAACCAGAACCTGTTCCGCGTCGCCAACGAGCGCACGACCTTCGCCGAAGCCTTCGGCATGGCCGACCAGGTGCTGCACTCGGGCGTCCGCTCGATCACCGACCTGATGGTCCTGCCGGGCCTGATCAACCTCGATTTCGCCGACGTCCGCACGGTCATGACCGAAATGGGCAAGGCGATGATGGGCACCGGCGAGGGCACCGGCGAAGACCGCGCCCTGATGGCCGCCCAGAACGCCATCGCCAACCCGCTGCTGGACGAAGTCTCGCTGAAGGGCGCCAAGGCCGTGCTGGTCAACGTGACCGGCGGCATGGACATGACGCTTCTCGAAGTCGACGAAGCGGCGAACGCGATCTCCGACCAGGTCGACCCGGAAGCCAACATCATCTTCGGCGCCGCCTTCGACCCGTCGCTGGACGGCGTGATCCGCGTGTCGGTGGTCGCCACCGGCATGGACGGCGCCTCCATCGCCCAGATCGAACCCAAGCCGGTCTCGCGCAACACCACGGCCCAGCCGCTGATCGCCGAGACCCGTCCCGCCGCGCCGCAGCCCGCGCCCGCCCCGGTCACCGCCGAGGCCGGCCGTCCGGGCATGCGCTACGAGCCGCGCCCGATCGAGCGTCCGGCCGCGACCGCGTCCTACGCGCCGGAACCGGCCTATGAAGAACCCGCCCCGGTCGTCGAAGCCCAGGAAGACCTGCACTTCGAAGAGCCGGTGATGGAAGCCGAGCCGCGCATCGCCGCCCCGGCGCCGCGCGTCACCCGCATCGTCGACCCGCTGGTCGCCGACGGCGCCGAGGTCGAGGACGAGCCGCTCTACAGCGAAACCTACGAGGACCGCCGGGCCCAGAAGTCGGGCGGCTGGATGAGCCTGTTCGGCGGCGGCCGCCAGCAGCGCTACGAGCAACCCACGGCCCAGCAGCCGCGCCAGACGGGTTCGGCCCGCCCGCAGCTGCAGCCGCTGGACCAGCCGGCGGCCGACGAAGGCGAGGATCTGGAGATTCCGTCCTTCCTGCGCCGCCTGGCCAACTGAAAGTCCCGATAAGTTTAGTGGCGTACCAGTAAGCGTAACCGAGACCCCCGGAGCGAGAGCTCCGGGGGTTTTGCTTTGCGGATGATCTAGTGGGTCTTGGCGGCCGCGTCGGCGGCGGCGTCGGTCTTGCGCTCGGCGGCGCCGACGGCGTCGGACGTGTTGTCGGCCGCCTTGTCCGTCGCCGCGGCGGTGTTGGCGGCGGCCGTATTGGCGTTGTTGGCGGTGTCCTGGGCGGCCGACGAGGCGGCGGCGCCGGCCTGGTCGGCGGCGGCGGCCGTGTGGTCCTCGGTCTTCTGCGAGCAGGCCATCAGCGACAGGCTGGCGATCGAGGCGGAAATCAACAGGGCGGTGCGCATGGGGTTCTCCGTGGGGCGGGACGTTGATCGTCCTCGCGGGCTCCAACGCCTCAGTCCGGCCTAAGGCTCCGCTCGAACGCCCGGCGGTGTCCTGGAGCGATCAATCACGCTAGTCTTGGCACGATATGCCAAGCCGCTCGAAGATTGGGTCACGATGAAGCTCACCCGCGCCGATCGCAAGATCCTTGAGATCCTCCAGCAGGACAGCTCGGTCACGAACGTCGAGCTGGCCGAGCGCGTGGGCCTGTCGCCCAGCCCCTGCCTGCGGCGGGTCAAGCAGTTGGAGGCCTCGGGCCTGATCTGCGGCTACGTCGCCCTGCTCGACCGGCGCAAGGCGCGGCTGGACCTTCTGGCCTATGTCGAGGTGCAGGTCGACCGCCACAGCGAGACCGCCGCCGAGGCCTTCGCCGAGGCCGTGCGGCGCGAGCCGATGGTGGTGGGCTGCCACGCCATGACCGGCGGCTACGACTACCTGTTGCGGGTGGTGGCCCCCAATCTCGACGCCTATGCCGACTTCACGATGAAGCGCCTGCTGAAGATGCCGGCCGTGAAGGACATCCGCTCCAGCTTCGTGCTGGAGACCATCAAGGACGCGACGGCGTTGCCGCTGGACTATCTGGAGTAGGGGGGGCGGGCTACGAGCATCCGTCGGCGAGCACGAGCTTGCTGGTCGTCGTGTCGTGTCGAACCTTGAACAGATCCTGGATGCCGGGATCGCCCAGAAACGCCTCGGCGTTCGCGCGGTCGGGAAACTCAATGATCACCAGACGCTGGGGCTTCCAGTCGCCCTCGATGTAGGTCGGCTCGGCGCCTTGGACGATGTATCGCCCCCCGTGCCGGGCGATGTACGCGGGGATCGCCGCGATGTACGGGCTGAAGCTGGCGAAGTCGTGGACCTCCAGGTCGAGCACGAGATAGGCCTTCATCGTCCCCCCTTGGGTTGGGCCGCCGGTCGACCGCCCATCCGCCCCGGATGGGGCCGCGCCTTAAAGCCTTGGTGGATCGGAGCTCTGGCGTCTGGCCGTGTCAAGGACGGCGCGTCGCGCCGCCGCGACGCGGCTGGCCGGAGGCCAGTCCTTGACACGGCCAGACGCCAGAGCAGGCTCGCCTCCAAGGTTTCAAGGCGCGGCCTCGCCGCTGCGGGCGGAGGTTTAAAGGGGTAGGGCCTTCCCCTTTTGGAACCGTCATCCCGGGCCTTGTGCCCGGGACCCCTCTGTCCGCCGCAGGTGCGGAGGTGTGGCGCGCCGGCGCGCCATTTCGCTTCACCGTCAGCTGAACCAGGGGTCCCGGGCACAAGGCCCGGGATGACGGTGGTTTAGGGGGATCGAGCGGCGTTCATCCCCGTCAGCCGCTAGAAGAACGCCAGCAACTTCAACGCTCTGCAAAATAATCAGCGTCACCGATCCGCCAGTGCTCAAACTCGCTGCACAATAAACCCGTCCCCATCGCGGGGGAGGGCTCTTGGTACCGGCCCAAGCAGGCGATGGAGATCGAACCGAGCGGGGCCGGGCTGGCCTGGCGGGCGGATCGTGTCGGGAGGCGGGTCTCAGAAGGATCCAAGGCCCGGGATGGACGAACGCAAGACAGCCGGGGTCGACGGGGCCGGGAGTTCGGCGACCTGATCCTGCCCGTCCGAGGGGGAACGTCGATCGGGATGAAACAGGCCCTCAATCGACGTCCCTTGGTCAAAACGGTTCGGCGGAGCGGTCAAGTCTAGCCGAAACGCATACACAACACCCACGGTCATCCGGGCTGGGCCCGGACCGCTCCGCGCCTCCCCAGCCCGCCGGCGTGATCCGGACGGGGACATGCGCTCGCGTGGTCCAGATCGGGGGCCTCGTCCGTTGGGGACATGTTCAAGGGCATGGCCCGGCGAAGCGGTCTCAAAGATCCAATGAAATGATCCAAAGCGGCAGAAAATGACCGTTTGTGGATAATCTTCGGTCATCATCGCCACGATCCACCGCCGACAACGCCCTATCCTGCCGCGCGTACCCACTTCCCGGAGCGCGGCGCATGCTGGTTGTCGATCAAAAGTCCCTGTCGCCCGCCGTGGTCTCGCCGGTGCGCCCGGCCCTGGAAGGCGTCACCGCCTACAAGGCCGGCATGACCCTGGCGCAGGCCGGTCGCCTGGCCGGCCGCGCCGACCTGTCCAAGCTGGCCAGCAACGAGAACCTGCTGGGCTGCAGCCCCAAGGTCGCCGAAGCGGTGCAGGCGGCGCTCGCCAGCCCCGAGATCTATCCCGACCCCTATTGCGAGACCCTGCGCGCCGCGATCGGCGAGCGGCTGAAGGTTGACCCGGCCCGCATCGTCATGACCCCGGGCTCCGAGGCCCTGATCGACTACCTGTTCCGCGCCGTGCTGCACCCGGGCGACAGCATCCTGCTGAGCTCGCCGACCTTCCCGACCTACGAGATCTTCGGCCGCTGCGCCGAGGCGACCTTCATCGACGTGCCGCGTCTTCCCGGCTTCGGCCTGGACGTCGAGGCCTTCAAGGCCGAGGCGGCCAAGGGCCCCAAGCTGCTGGTCCTGTGCACCCCCAACAACCCGACCGGCAACGCCCTGAGCGGCGTCGACATCGGCGAGATCCTGGCCGTCACCCCGCGTTCGACCGTGGTCTTCGTCGACGAGGCCTATCGCGAATATCACGAGGATTTCGACACCTTCGACCTGCTGAAGGCCTGGGGCGGGACCTGGGTTTCGGGCCGCACCTTCTCCAAGGCCTACGGCCTGGCCGGCATGCGGGTGGGCTACGGGATCTGCTCGTCGGCCGAGCTGGTCGGCTATCTGGACCGCATCCGTCCGCCGTTCAACGTCACCGCCATCAGCCAGGCCGCCGCCCTGGCGGCGTGGAACGACGTGGAGCATCTGGAGCGCACCGTCGCCCTGACGATCGCCGAACGCGGCCGGGTCGAGGCCATGCTGGACTCCATGGGCGTGGAGCACACCGCCAGCGCCGCCAACTTCGTCTTCCTGCGCAGCCCGGCCGGCGCCGAAGCGACCGCCATGCGTTTGCTGCAGGATGGGCTTATCGTGCGCCCCACGCCGGTGCCCGGCGGCTGGGTCCGGATCACCATCGGCCGTCCCGCCGACAACGACCGCCTGATCGCCGCCCTGCCGGCCGCTCTTGCCGTGTGAGGGAGGTCGGCCGTGCCGGAAACCTCGTCCTTCGACAAGCTCGGGATGAGGGTTCTTGCAAGCCGTCGCGGGTCTTGCCCGCTCCTCCCGCCGTCACATTCGACCTCATCCTGAGCTTGTCGAAGGACGAGGGCGCACCACCTTTCCACTACGATCGCTTCGCTGGAGCCATCCCATGACCACCAACGCTCAAAACCCCCTGGGCCTCGACGGCTTCGCCTTCGTCGAGTTCACCAGCCCCGAACCGGCCGCCATGAAGGCCCTGTTCGAGCAACTGGGCTTCGTCGCCGCCTCGACCCATCCGACCAAGGCCGTGACCCGCTTCAAGCAGGGCCGCATCAACCTGCTGGTCAATGATGAGCCGACCGGCCAGGTCGCCGAGTTCCGCGCCGCCCACGGCCCCTCGGCCAACGGCATGGCTTTCACCGTGGAGAATGTGGAACAGGCCTATGCCGAGGCGCTGAAGCGCGGGGCTGTGGCGGCCGACGCGTCCAAGACCCTGCTGGGCCAGGGCGCCCGGGTGCTGGAAGGCATCGGCGGTTCGATGCTGTACCTGGTCGCCGGCCCCGACGCGGTGTTCGCCGACTGGGCCCCGGTCCCCGGCGCGGCCGAGGCGGAAGCCGCCAACAACGTCGGCCTCGACCTGCTGGACCACCTGACCCACAACGTCAAACGCGGCCAGATGCGCACCTGGTCGACCTTCTATCGCGACGTCTTCGGCTTCGAGGAGCAGAAGTACTTCGACATCAAGGGCCAGGCGACCGGCCTGTTCAGCCAGGCGATGATCGCCCCCGACAAGGCCATCCGCATCCCGCTCAACGAGAGCCAGGACGACCAGAGCCAGATCGAGGAGTTCATCCGCCAGTACAACGGCGAGGGCATCCAGCACCTGGCCCTGACCACGCCCGACATCTACGACACCGTCGAGAAGCTGCGGGCCCGTGGCGTCAAGCTGCAGGACACCATCGAGACCTATTACGAGCTGGTCGACAAGCGCGTGCCCGGCCACGGCGAGGACACCGAGCGGCTGCGCAAGAACCGCATCCTGCTGGACGGCAATGTCGGCGAGGAAGGCCTGCTGCTGCAGATCTTCACCGAGAACCTGTTCGGGCCGATCTTCTTCGAGATCATCCAGCGCAAGGGCAATGAAGGCTTCGGCAACGGCAACTTCCAGGCCCTATTCGAGAGCATCGAGCTGGACCAGATCCGTCGCGGCGTGATCACGGTCGAGGCCTGATCCCATAACGATTGTCATCCCGGACAAGCGCGTAGCGCGCCGATCCGGGACCGACGCCCGAGCGCCGCGCTTCCGGCGGTCCCGGATCGGGCTTCGCTTGTCCGGGATGACAGCGTTAGGGTGCTTCCGAGAGAACGAGCCAGGGACCCAACCATGGACCTCCAGCACCAATCCGGCTTCGGCAACCACTTCTCCAGCGAGGCGGTCCCCGGCGCCCTGCCGGTGGGCCAGAACTCGCCGCAGACGCCGCCGTTCGGCCTCTATGCCGAGCAGCTGTCGGGCACGGCCTTCACCGCGCCGCGCCACGAGAACCGCAGAAGCTGGCTCTACCGTCTGCGGCCCAGCGCCGGCCATGGGCCCTATGCGCCCTACGCCCAGGATCGCCTGAAGAGCGGTCCGTTCGACGCCGCGGCCCCGACGCCCAACCGCCTGCGCTGGGACCCGCTGGAAATCCCGGCCGAGCCCACCGACTTCGTCGACGGCCTGGTCACCCTGGGGGGCAACGGCGACGTGGCGACCCAGGCCGGCATGGCCGCCCACCTTTATCTGGCCAACCGTTCGATGATCGACCGGGTGTTCCAGAACGCCGACGGCGAGCTGTTGATCGTGCCCCAGCAGGGCGACCTGCATCTGGTCACCGAGTTCGGCCGCCTGGACGTCGCCCCGGGCGAGATCGTCGTGATCCCCCGCGGCGTCCGTTTCCGGGTCGAGGTCGCCGGCCCGGCGCGCGGCTATGTCTGCGAAAGCTACGGCGCGGCCTTCCGCCTGCCGGACCTGGGGCCCATCGGCTCGAACGGCCTGGCCAACAGCCGCGACTTCCTCTCGCCCGTCGCCGCCTTCGAGGACCTGGCGTGTCCGACGCAGGTGATCCAGAAGTTCCAGGGCGGCCTGTGGATGGGGACCTGGGGTCATAGCCCGCTGGACGTCGTCGCCTGGCACGGGAACCTGGCGCCCTACAAGTACGACCTGGCGCGGTTCAATACGATCAACACGGTCAGCTTCGACCATCCCGACCCGTCGATCTTCACCGTGCTCACCGCTCCCAGCGAGATCCCCGGCACGGCCAATGTCGACTTCGTGATCTTCCCGCCGCGCTGGATGGTGGCCGAGCACACGTTCCGCCCGCCCTGGTTCCATCGCAACGTGATGAGCGAGTTCATGGGACTGGTGCGCGGCGCCTACGACGCCAAGGCCGGCGGCTTCAGCCCCGGCGGGGCCAGTCTGCACAACGCCATGAGCGACCACGGCCCCGACGTCGCCAGCCACGAGGCGGCGACGCGGGTCGAGTTGAAGCCCCACAAGATCGACGGAACCATGGCCTTCATGTTCGAGAGCCGCTGGGTGATCCGCCCTACGAAATACGCTCTGGAGACTTCGGCGCTTCAGGCCGACTATGACGCATGCTGGACGGGCTTTCCCAAGGCCAAACTGCCTTAGGCAAAGCAAGCCTGCCCTGAGAACAACGAAGCAAAGAGGAAGCGCCCATGAAGCTCGCGTCTCTGAAGGGCGGCCGCGACGGCCGGCTGGTGGTGGTCTCCAACGACTTGGCCTGGTTCACCGACGCCGGAACGATCGCCCCGACCCTGCAAGCCGCCCTCGACGATTGGGAACGCTGCGAACCGATGCTGCGGGCCTTGGCCGAGAGCCTCGAGCACGGCGGCGTGCCCCAGGAACGCTTCCACGAGCACGAGGCCGCCAGTCCCTTGCCCCGCGCCTATCAGTGGATCGACGGCAGCGCCTATGTGAACCACGTGCAGCTGGTTCGGCAGGCGCGCGGCGCCGAGATGCCCGAAAGCTTCTGGACCGATCCGTTGATGTACCAGGGCGCTTCGGACGGCTTCCTGGGGCCGCGCGACACCATTCCGCTGGCCAACTCCGCCTGGGGCTGCGACCTGGAGGGCGAGGTCGCCGTGATCGTCAGCGACGTGCCGCTGGGCGCGACCCGCGAGGAGGCCTTGGCCGCCATCTGCCTGGTCATGCTGTGCAACGACGTTTCCTTGCGCAGCCTGATCCCGGCGGAACTGGCCAAGGGCTTCGGCTTCGTCCAGTCCAAACCGGCCAGCGCCTTCTCGCCCGTGGCCGTGACGCCGGCCCAGCTGGGCGACGCCTGGAAGGACGGCAAGCTGCACGGCGCGCTGCTGGTCACCCTGAACGGCGAGGATTTCGGCAAGGCCGACGCCGGCGTCGACATGACCTTCGACTTCGGGACCCTGGTGGCCCACGCCGCCAAGACCCGCGCCCTGTCGGCGGGCACCATCGTGGGGTCGGGCACGGTCAGCAACCGCGGCGCCGACGGCGGCCCGGGCAAGCCGGTGGCCGACGGCGGTCTCGGCTATTCCTGCCTGGCCGAGGTCCGCACGGTCGAGACCCTGCTGACCGGCCATCCCAAGACGCCGTTCCTGCTGGGCGACGACACGGTCCGCATCGAGATGCATGACGCCAAGGGCCACTCGATCTTCGGCGCCATCGAGCAGACGGTCGAGCGCATTTGAGCGAAGACGCCGCGCCGGAAGTCGCGCCAGAAGCGGCGCCCGCCGGCCGGGCCTGGACCACGCCGGCGGGCGTCAAGCTGGGTCCGGTCGATCAGATCGCCGATCCCGGGGCGCGGAACTACGTGCTGCAGATCGGCGACAAGCGCTTCCACGGCTTCGTGGTGCGACGGGGCGAGGCGGTGTTCGGCTATGTCGACCGCTGCCCGCACGCCGGCCTGCCGCTGGCCCAGGTGCTGGACCGCTACCTGACCGACGACGGGAGTCTGATCGCCTGCTCCTGGCATGGGGCGCTGTTCGAACCCGAGACCGGAGTCAGCGTCGGCGGCCCGTGCGTCGGGGCGCGGCTGTCGCCCTGGCCGGTCCGGGTCGAGGAGGGGCGGATCGTCACGGCCTGAGGTCTGCACGAAAACTCCACGGTCCGTCCGCCGCCCGTGGAAACCTCCGCCACGATGCGGCGACCGCGCCTGCCTAGACCTGTTCGGCAGAGCAGGGAGCCGAGCGATGCCTTTCGACCAGATCCAGGTGCGCGACTACGCCGTGGTGATCCACGCCGGCAATGACGAGTGGACCTGGCAGGTGATGGATTTCGACGCCCGCGTCGCCGCCCAGGGCGAGGCCCCCGATCGCGAGAGCGCCTGGCGCAGCGGCATGTTCGCGGCGGAGGCGGTGGGGGCGTTCGCCCGGATCGGCCGCCGGACCTAGCGACAAAAGAAAAAAGGCCGCCTTCTACAGGAGGAGAAGACGGCCGAAAGTCGCATAGGAGGAAACGCCCAGAAGGGCTGGGATCTCTATAGCGCAACCGCCTGTTCGTGACAACGTTGTCATGGATATTTTTCGCGCGCCGCTGAAAACCTTGGTTTCCTTAGGCCGACGGCCTTGGCGAGGGCGGGGCGGGCCGCCAAACTCCGAGCGCCCGGAAGGAGCCGCCCGTGAGTTTGACCCTTCGCCTCGCCGTTCCCGAGGATCTGCCCGTCCTGCGCGACCTGATGAACGCGTCGATCGGCGAGCTGCTCAAGCCGTTCCTGCCCCTGGACGCGGTGGCGGCCTCCTTCGACATCATGGGACTGGACAGCCAGCTGATCGTCGACGGCACCTATTTCGTCGTGGAGGACGATGGCGCGGTGGCCGGCTGCGGCGGCTGGAGCCGGCGGGCCACCCTGTTCGGCGGCGACCATTCGGCCGGGCGCGACGCGGCCCTGCTGGATCCGGCCCGCGACGCGGCCAGGGTGCGGGCGATGTACACCCACCCCGATCACGTCCGGAAGGGCGTCGGTCGGATGATCCTGGACGCCTGCGAGGCCGCGGCCGCCGGGGAGGGGTTCACGCGCTGCGAGCTGGCGGGGACCCTGGCGGGCGAGCCGCTGTACCGGGCCTGCGGTTATCATGAGATCGAGCGGTTCACCGCCCCGACCTCCAGCGGGGTCGAGGTGCCGCTGGTGCGAATGGGCAAGGCCCTGCCGGGCGCGGCTCCCCAATAGAAAAGGGCGGGTCCGAGGACCCGCCCTTCTTACGCTACTAACGCTACTGAACTTGGCTTGGTCCGATTAACGGAACAGGCTCAGGATCGAACCGGTCGACTGGTTGGCGATCGAGAGCGCCTGGATGCCCAGTTGCTGCTTGGTTTGCAGCGACTGCAGCTTGGCGCTTTCCTTGGCCAGGTCGGCGTCGACCAGGTTGCCCACGCCGGCGTCGAGGCTGTCTTGCAGCTTGCCGACGAAGGTCAGGTGGGTGTCCAGGCCGGTCGAGCTGGTGCCCAGCGAAGCGAACCGTCCGAGTTGGCCAGGAAGGCCAGCTTGGTGGTCGAGCCGTCGGCGATCGAGACGCCGTTGAACTTGGCGTTGGTGACGGCCTTGGTGATCTGGTCGCGCAGGCTGTCGAAGTCGGACTTCAGGGCGTTGAACGAAGCGGTGTTCAGCGAGGTGTCGGAAGCGGCGAGGGCCTTTTCCTTCATCTTGCCCAGCAGGTCGGTGACGGTGTCGCCGGCGGCCAGGGCCACGTCGATGGTCGACTGACCGCGTTGCAGCGAGTCCTTCACCGAGTTCAGCGAGCTGGCGGTCGACGACTGGTTCTTGGCCATCGCCCAGATCGCGCCGTTGTCCTTGGCGTTGCCGACCTTCTTGCCGGTGTTGATGCGTTGCTGCGTGACTTGAAGCTCGCTGTTGGTCGAGTTCAGGTTTTGCAGGGCGATCATCGCGCCCGAGTTCGTATTGATGCTGTTCAGAGCCATTTCGGCGAGTTCCCATTCAAGGTGGCCGACGTCATTTTGACGGTCGGGAGCATTTTGCTCATCGCCAGTGTCCACGGTCGTGCTTTCGATAATGTGAAAGTGTCACAGTTATTTTCGCAGCATAGACAACGCCGCGTTAAGCATCTCGATTCGGAGAAGTCATCGGTCCTGAATCGAGTTCTTTTGATCGAGAGTCCCACGGCCGGATCTTAATCTGTCGTTGACTCTGTTGCCTGGCCGACTGGTCCTTGAAATACAACATCTGGTGGAGGGCGGTCCGTCGTGGGGCGAGTCTAGTCGGGCCGAGCGCACAAAGAAAAAGGGCGGGTCCGAAGACCCGCCCTTCAAGGTGCTGAACTTGCAGACCAAACCGTTTAGCGGAACAGGCTGAGGACCGACTGGGTCGACTGGTTGGCGATCGACAGCGCCTGCACGCCCAGCTGCTGCTTGGTTTGCAGCGACTGCAGCTTGGCGCTTTCCTTGGCCAGGTCGGCGTCGACCAGGTTGCCCACGCCGGCGTCGAGGCTGTCTTGCAGCTTGCCGACGAAGGTCAGGTGGGTGTCCAGGCCGGTCGAGCTGGTGCCCAGCGANGGCGTCGACCAGGTTGCCCACGCCGGCGTCGAGGCTGTCTTGCAGCTTGCCGACGAAGGTCAGGTGGGTGTCCAGGCCGGTCGAGCTGGTGCCCAGCGAGGCCAGCTTGTTGGTCGCCGTGCCCATGGCCTTGTCGATCGTGCCGATCATCGTCTTGGCCGTGGACGCGTCGGTGAACGACGACGTGGCGGTCAGGCCCAGGCCGACCAGCGAGATGGTCTTGGCGCTGACGGTGAACTGCGARCCGTCCGAGTTGGCCAGGAAGGCCAGCTTGGTGGTCGAGCCGTCGGCGATCGAGACGCCGTTGAACTTGGCGTTGGTGACGGCCTTGGTGATCTGGTCGNCCGTCCGAGTTGGCCAGGAAGGCCAGCTTGGTGGTCGAGCCGTCGGCGATCGAGACGCCGTTGAACTTGGCGTTGGTGACGGCCTTGGTGATCTGGTCGCGCAGCGAGGTGAAGTCCGAAACCAGGGCGTTGAACGAGGCGGTGTTCAGCGAGGTGTCGGAAGCGGCCAGAGCCTTTTCCTTCATCTTGCCCAGCAGGTCGGTGACGGTGTCGCCGGCGGCCAGGGCCACGTCGATGGTCGACTGGCCGCGTTGCAGCGAGTCCTTCACGGCGTTCAGCGAGCCGGCGGTGGTCGATTGGACCTTGGCCATCGCCCAGATCGCGCCGTTGTCCTTGGAGTTGGCGACCTTCTTGCCGGTGTTGATGCGTTGTTGCGTGACCTGAAGTTCGCTGTTGGTCGAGTTCAGGTTTTGCAGGGCGATCATCGCGCCCGCGTTGGTGTTGACGCTATTCAGCGGCATCCGACGTGTTCCTATTCAAGGTGTCCGACGTCATTTTGACTGCCGGGAGCGTTTTGCTCGTCACCAGGGTGTCGTCGCGGCGTAAAAAATGGATGAATCAGGAATATTGTTCGCGGTCAAAGCTATGAGGTAGGCAAATTATGCTGCGTCATGTTGTCGGCGTTGCCATGGTGCGTCGATCTGACGCAGTATCTTCCGAAAGCTTGTAAATACAGGGGGAGAAGTCGCCGCCCCGCCTGGCGGGGCCGATCGCGCCCGCGACCAAATGTCCGGCTTCCGTCGTCAGGCGCACAGACGGTGCGGCGCCACGTCGCGGTCGTCGGCGTCGAAAAGGTCGAAAGCCTCTTCCCAGGCCGCCTGCCGGGAGGCGCGCAAGGCCGCGTCGTCGATGATCCGGACGATCTGATCCTCGCGGTCGTTCCAGACCAGGCCGATGTCGGCGGCGCGTTCGGCGTCGCGGCCGAGCAGCAGGATGATGTCGGCCCGCAGCACCCGCTCCGGGCTCAGCCGCAGCAGGGTGCGCCCGCCGCCGAGATCGCGGTGAATGTCGGCGAAGTCGAGCACGGCCGAGATCATGGCGGCGTTGACGGGGGCGGCATGCCAATCCTTGGCGGGAAGATGGGCCTGGGCGAGAAGGCGGTTCATGCGAGGGCTCCAGATCGGGCCTTCTGCCCGGCGGGTTTCTTCAGGCTCCCTTTTGCGGGTGTACTGCGTCAAAAACGGTCGTATAGGTTCGCCATGCGACACGACAAGGCGACCCGACTGCTGGATCTGGCCCGGATGCTGGCCGGATCGTCCGAGGGCATGACGCTGGACGAGATGGCCCGCGCCATGGAGGTGGGCCGGCGCACGGCCGAGCGGATGCGCGACGCGGTCTGGGCCGCGTTCCCGCAGATGGAGGCGATCGAGGATCCGCCGACCAAGCGCTTCCGCATCCCTTCCGGCCTGGACAGCCTGTTCCAGACCCCGACCGCCGAGGAACTGGCGGCCCTGCGCACCGCGGCCGACAACTATGCCGCCGGCGGGGCCGAGGGCCGGGCGGCGGCGCTGTACGCCCTGGAGCGCAAGCTGCTGTCGGCCCTGCGCGGCGCGGCGCGGCGCAAGGTGGCGCCGGACGTCGAGGCCCTGGTCCAGGCCGAGACCATCGCGGTCCATCCCGGTCCCCGTCCGTTCGAGAGCGAACAGGTGCTGACGGCCATCCGCACGGCCGTGAAGGGGCTGCAGGCCCTGTCGTTCCGCTACGAGGGCGGCAGCGCGCCGGGCCGGACCCGCAAGGTGACGCCCCTGGGCATCCTGTTCGGCCACAGCAATTACCTGGTGGCGACCGAAGGCAAGGACCCTCGCCCGCGCACCTTCCGCCTGGATCGCATGCAGGCCGTCACGGCGCTGGACGAGCCGGCTCCGCCGCCGGAGAACTTCTCGCTGCAGGCCTTCGCCGACGAGAGCTTCGGCATCTATCACGGCCCGATCGAGGACGTGGTGCTGCGCGTCGGACCGGCGCGCGCCGACGACGCCCTGCGCTGGCGCTTCCATCCCAACCAGACCGTGACCCAGGAACCGGACGGCTCGGTGACCGTGACCTTCCGGGCCAGCGGCATGCTGGAGCTGTCCTGGCACCTGTTCACCTGGGGCGACGCGGTCGAGATCGTCTCGCCGCCGGGCCTGCGCGAGATGATGGTCGAGGAGTTGCGAACGGCTTTGAAGGCGCACGAGGCCGGTCGGACCTGAAATCCGGCGGGAAGCGGCTCGGAAACGACGGGGCTCGAAAAGTCCGCGAGGCCATGTCGAGAATGGCCGGACGGCTCCGACTTGCCCTCGAAAGCGCCGGGAGGACGGCGCTCCAACCGAAGGGACCGATGATGAAGTACATCCTGATGATGCAGTTTCCCCTGTCCGAGTGGAGGACCGACATGATCAGCAACTGGCCCGCCCAGGACATCCAGGTTCACATGGAGCACCTGCGCAAATTCCGCGAGGAATTCATCACCTCGGGCGAGATGGTCGTGACCCACGGCCTGCTGCCTCCCGAGGACGCGCGGTTCGTGCGGGCCCGTCAGGGCGAGGAACCCGAGGTGACCGACGGTCCGTTTCCGGAGACCAAGGAGTTCCTGGCCGGCTACGTGATCGTGGACGTCGAGACGCCTGAACGCGCCTACTACATCGCCTCGCGCTGGTCGGAAGGCCCCGGGCCTGGCGGCAAGCCGCTGAACTTCCCGGTCGAGGTGCGGCGGGTGATGTCGCCCAGCGGCGAGGAGATGTGACCACGACGGCGCTGGATCGTCAGACGACGGACCTGTTGCGCGACCTGGCGCCGCGGGTTCTGTCGGCCGTGGTCCGGCGCCACCGCGACTTCGCCGCCGGCGAGGACGCGGTGCAGGAGGCCTTGCTGGCCGCCGCCCGCCAATGGCCCGAGAGCGGCGTGCCGAGCAATCCTGGCGGCTGGCTGGTCCAGGTCGCCTCGCGCCGGATGATCGACCAGATCCGCCGCGAGGTCGCCCGGCGGCGACGCGAGACGGTGGCGGCCGAGGACGACATTGCGGTCGTCTTCCCGCCGGCCGACGACCTGGACGCCCTGGCCGGGCGCGACGACACGCTGAACCTGCTGTTCATGTGCTGCCATCCGGCCCTGACCTCGTCATCGGCCATCGCCCTGACCCTGCGGGCCGTCGGCGGCCTGACCACGGCCGAGATCGCCAACGCCTTTCTCGTGCCCGAGGCGACGATGGGCCAGCGGATCAGCCGGGCCAAGCAGAGCATCCGGGGCTCGGGCGTGCCGTTCGAGGCCCCCGACGCCGCCGAGCGGGCCGATCGGCTGCGCTCGGTGCTGCACGTGCTGTATCTGATCTTCAACGAAGGCTACGCCGCCAGCGCCGGTCCGGATCTGCAGCGCGCCGACCTGGCGCTCGAGGCGATCCGGCTGGCGCGCGCCGTCCGGGCCCTGCTGCCGGACGACGGCGAGGTGGCGGGCCTGCTGGCCCTGATGCTGCTGACCGACGCCCGGCGACCGGCGCGGACCGGTCCGGACGGCGAGCTGATCCCGCTCGCCGCCCAGGATCGCGGGCTTTGGGACGCGGCGGCGATCGCGGAGGGCGTGGCCCTGGTCGAGGCCAGTCTGGCTCGCGGCGCGGTCGGGCCCTACCAACTGCAGGCGGCCATCGCCGCGGTCCACGACGAGGCCGCCCGGGCCGAGGACACCGACTGGCCGCAGATCCTGGCGCTGTATGGCCTGCTGGAGCGGATGGCCGACAATCCGATGGTTCGGCTGAACCACGCCGTGGCCCTGGCCATGGCGCAAGGGCCCCGTGTCGGCCTGCGCCGACTGGCCGAGCTCGAAGGCGACAAGCGCCTGGTCGGCCATCACCGGCTGGCGGCGGTGCGGGCCCATCTGCTGGAGATGGCCGGGGACAGGGACGAGGCAATCGCGGCCTATCGGGCGGCCGCCGCGCTGACGGCCAGCGCGCCCGAGCAGCGCTATCTTCTGGAAAAGGCCGCCCGCTTGGCGGAAGGATCCAAGGTCTGATCGACATCCAAGCGCGGTGCGTGGTCCTCGTCCTTCGACAAGCTCAGGATGAGGACCAAGAGCAGGCGGTAGCAGTAGGAAACCTCATCCTGAGCCTGTCGAAGGACGAGGTTTCGCTTCCGAAGCCGAATGCCGATCAGCCCTAGGCCGCCACCAGCTTCAGCAGGGCCAGCTCCCTGGCCCTGGGCGACGAAGCTCGCCGCCTGGGCAGTCGGCTGGTCTCGAAGGCCTCCAGCACCTTGGGATGGATATAGGCCGCGCGGCAGACGGCGGGGGTGTTGCCCAACAGGCCGGCCACCGCCTTGACGCAGGTGTTCAGCGTGCGCCGGGCCTCGGTCTTTGTCTCCGGCTTGGGGCTCATGCTGAGGGCTTCCAGCGCCGCCAGCGAGCCGTACCAGGTGCGGAAATCCTTGGCCGAGAAGTCGTCGCCGCAGGCCGCGCGGATGTAGTCGTTGACGTCGCTGCTCTCGACGGCGCGCCGCTGGCCGTCCTCGTCGAGGTACTGGAACAGGCGCTGGCCGCGCAGGTCCTGGCAGGCGGCGACGATTCGGGCCAGGCGACGGTCGCGAAAGCCGGTCCTGTGCATCTTGCCGCTCTTGCCCTTGAACTCGAACACCGCCCCGCCGCCGGCCAGCTTCAGGTGGCGCTTTTGCAGGGTCGTCAGGCCGAAGCTCTTGTTGGTCTTGGCGTATTCGTCGTTGCCGACCCGGATCAGGGTCAGCTCCAGCAGGCTGACCACGGCGGCCAGAACCTTCTCGCGCGGCAGGCCCCGGCGCGACAGATCGGCGGCCACGCGCCGGCGCAGCCGGGGCAGGGCGCGGCCGAACGCGGCCATGCGGTCGTACTTGCGCGCGTCGCGATCGGCGCGCCAGTCGGGGTGGTAGCGATACTGCTTGCGGTTCTTCTGGTCGCGGCCGACCGCCTGGATGTGGCCGTTGGGATCGGGGCAGATCCAGACGCAGGTCCAGGCCGGCGGAATGACCAGGGCCTTGATGCGCGCGAGAGTCGACTCGTCCTTCACCGGGCGGCCGTCCTCGTCGACATAGGAGAAGCCCTTGCCGTGACGCAGGCGGCGGATGCCTTGCTCCTGGTCGTTGACATAGGCCAGCAGCGTCCGTTCGGCGGATGTGGTTTGCAGCGTGTCGCGGGGCATGGCGATCACCGCTCGACGAGGCGGCGGCGGTCGCTTGCCGGGTATTCCTGGGCCATTGCTCGCTCCCAACCCTAATCTGCGCCCCAAGTTTCTCTGGCAACGTGATAGACGGAGCGCCGGTTCCGGGAGCGACGCGCCAGACATGAACTACCGACACGCCTTCCACGCCGGCAACTTCGCCGACCTGCAGAAGCACGCGATCCTGCTGGCTTTGCTGAAGGCCCTGACGGCCGACGAGACGCCGCTGTCGGTGATCGACACCCATGCCGGCGCCGGGGCCTACGACCTGGGCGGCGACATGGCCCAGCGCTCGGGCGAGGCGGCGGCGGGGATCGGGCGGCTGCTGGAAATGACCGACGTTCCAGCGGTGTTCGCGCCCCTGGTCACGGCGGTGAGGGCCTTGAACGGCGGCGGCGCGGGCTCGCTGTATCCGGGTTCGCCGCTGCTGATCGCCGGGCATCTGCGCAAGACCGACCGCTACACCGCCTGCGAACTGCGGCCCGACGACTTCGACAGTCTGCGCAGGACGCTGGCGCCCTACGCCTTCGCCCAGGTGATCAAGGACGACGGCTACGCCACGGCCACCGCGCGGGCGGGGAAGGGGGGGCGGACGTTCGTGCTGATCGACCCGCCGTTCGAGCGCAGCGACGACTACGCCCAGATCGTCGCCACGACCAAGGCGGTGCTGGCCAGGGACAAGGACGCGGTCATCGCCGCCTGGATGCCGCTGAAGGACCTGGAAACCTTCGACGCCTTCATGCGGGCGATGGAAACCGTCACGAACGATGCGCTAGCTGCGGAACTGCGCCTGAGGCCGCTGACGGATCCGATGAAGATGAACGGCTGCGCGATGGTCATGGTCGGGGCGCCCAAGTCCGCCGAAGGCGCGATCGCCGAAATCACCACCTGGCTGGCCGACCATCTCGGCGAGACCGGAGCCAAGGCGCGGATCTGGCGCGCGTGACCGTGGGCCGGCCCAGCTTCCGAGAGGCGTTCTGGGTCTGGCTCAAGGTCGGATGCCTGGGCTTCGGCGGTCCGGCCGGTCAGATCGCCCTGCTGCACCGCGAGGTGGTCGAACGGCGCGCCTGGATCGACGAGGAGCGCTTCGCCCACGCCCTGAGCTTCTGCATGCTGCTGCCGGGCCCGGAGGCTCAGCAGCTGGCCACCTGGCTGGGCTGGCGGCTGCACGGCGTGCGGGGCGGGATCGCGGCGGGGCTGCTGTTCGTGCTGCCGGGCCTGGCGGTGATGCTGGGACTGTCGGCGCTGTACGTCGCGCACGGCCGCGCGGCCTGGGCGGGGCCGGCCCTGCTGGGCTTGAAGGCGGCGGTGGTCGCCCTGGTGCTGCAGGCCCTGCTCCGCATGGGCGGTCGGGCGATCAAGGGCGTGGCCGGCTGGTGGGCCGCCGGCTTGGCCTTCGCCGCCCTGACCTTCACCGTGTTGCCGTTTCCGCTGATCATCCTGGCGGCCGGCGCGGTCGGCTGGGCGCTGGGCGGCGGCGTGGTCGCCGCTCAACCGCCCGAGGCGAGCGCGCGGACCCCCTGGCGCCCGGCCCTGGTCTGCCTCGCCGTCTGGCTGGCGCCGGTGCTGCTGGCCCTGGCCGTCTCGCCGGGATCGACCCTGGCCAGGATGGGCGGGGTGTTCAGCGTCCTGGCGGTGGTCAGCTTCGGCGGCGCCTATGCGGCCCTGGCCTATGTCGGCCAGGCGGCGAGCACGTTGGGCTGGCTGGCGCCGGGCCAGATGCTGGACGGGCTGGGCCTGGCCGAGACCACCCCGGGACCGCTGGTGCTGGTTCTGGTCTTCGTCGGCTTCGTCGGCGCCTATCAGAGCGCGCCGCCGGAGTGGGCTTGGGCCGCCGCCCTGGCGGGAGGGCTGATGGCCGCCTGGACCACCTTCGCGCCGTCGTTCCTGTGGATCTTCGCCGGCGGACCGTTCTTCGAGCGTCTGCGGTCGCGCCCCCGCCCGGCCCGCGCCCTGGCCCTGGTGGCGGCCGCCGCCGTCGGGGTGATCGCCAATCTGGCCGTGTGGTTCACCATCCACCTGCTGTTCCGGGCCGGGGCGGTCCACGCCTGCGGACCGCTGCGGGCCGAGCTGCCGGACCTCGCCAGCGCCAACCTGCCGGCGGCCTGCTTGACCGCCCTGGCGTGCGGCCTGGTGTTCGCCCTGCGCGCGCCGGTCCTGGCGGTGGTGGGCGTCGTGGTCGCCGCCGGCCTGGCGCTGGGCGCGACCGGACTGATTTGAGCCCAACGCACGATTTTGCGACTCGCGAAGTCGAAAACCGTGTTATGCTGCACTGCAACAAACGGTTGTTGGAGCTCGGCCACCATGACCCTGTCGTTCCTTCCCGAAATGCCCAAGATCGACGTCGAAAAGGGCCCGAACCTGATGGCCGGCGCGGCTTCGCCGTTGTGGCTGATGTTCGGCGGCGCGGCCATGGCCGGGGCGACCTGGTGGTGGTGGTCGGCGCGCTGGCGCGAGGCGATCAACGTCGAGGCGCTGATGGCGCCGGCCCTGGCCAAGACCTTGCCCACGTCGGAGCCCGTCGCGCCCGTCGAACTCGCCCCGGAACCCGTCTCCGAACCCGCCCCAGAACCTGCCATCGAGGCGGTGATCGATCCTGTCACCGAGGCCCTGATCCTGGCGCCGATCGAGCTGGAGACGCCCGAGCCCGTCACGGCGGCCGCGACCGCGGTGACCGAAACCGTCGCCGAGGCCGTGCACGAGACGCTCGACACCGCCGAAACCGTGGCGACCGAGACAGCCGAAACCGTCAAGGCGGCGGCCGAACCCGTGGTCGAAGCCGCCGTCGAACAGGTCAAGTCCGTCGGCGACGACCTGACCCAGCTGGTCGGCATCGGCCCCAAGCTGGCCGCCTCGCTGGCCGACCTGGGCGTCACCCGCTTTTCCGAGATCGCCGCCTGGGGACCGCAAGACCTGGCGGACTTCGACGCCAAGCTGAACCTCAAGGGGCGCGCCGAGCGGGACGCCTGGGTCGCCCAGGCCAAGCGGCTGGCGGGCGCGTAGATCACCCGGCGGCGAGGCCGTGCGTCCTTCGAGGCTTCGCTTCGCTACGCACCTCAGGATGAGGGAAGTGAGCTGGCTCTGAATTCCTCATCCTGAGGAGCCCGCGCAGCGGGCCTCGAAGGACGCACTGCGTCACTCAAGCCCGAAGGCCGCCAGCAGCCGGTCGGCCGCCGCTGAAGCCGGCAGTTCTCCGGCCCGCACCGCGCGTTCGACCTCCGTCGTGATAGCCGCCACGGCCGGCGCTTCGCGGAAGGCCTCGGCCAGCCGGTCCTGAACCATGGCCCACATCCAGCGGCTGTCCTGGTCGGCGCGGCGCGCCGCGCGGGCGCCGTTGGCGGTCATGATCTCGCGGTGACGCCGGATCTGGGTCCACAGCCCGTCGAGACCGGCTCCGGTCAGGCCCGAGGCGGTCAGCACCGGCGGCGTCCAGTCGGGCGAGGCGGGGGTCAGGATGTGCAGGGCGTTGCGGTAGTCGCGGGCCGAGCGCTCGGCCTTGGCCGGATCGGCGTCGGCCTTGTTGATCACCAGCAGGTCGGCCAGCTCGATCAACCCCTTCTTGATGCCCTGCAGCTCGTCGCCGCCGCCCGGGATCAGCAGGGCCAGGAAGATGTCGACCATGTCCGACACCACGGTCTCGGACTGGCCCACCCCCACGGTCTCGACGATGATCACGTCGAAGCCGGCCGCCTCGCACAGCAGCATGGCCTCGCGGGTCTTGCGGGCCACCCCGCCCAGCACCCCGCCCGACGGCGAGGGGCGGATATAGGCGTTGGGATCGACGCTGAGCCGCTCCATGCGGGTCTTGTCGCCGAGGATCGAGCCGCCGTGGCGGCCCGAGGACGGATCGACCGCCAGCACCGCCACGCGATGGCCGGCGGCGGTCAGCATCGTGCCGAAGGCTTCGATGGTGGTCGACTTGCCGGCCCCCGGCACGCCGGTGATCCCGATCCGCTGAGCGCCGCCGGTGCGCGGCATCAGCCGCTCCAACAGGGCGCGGGCGGCCTTCTGGTGATCGCGGCGACGGCTCTCGACCAGGGTGATGGCGCGGGCCAGGGCGGCGCGGTCGCCGGCGACCAGGCGGGTTTCGAGGTCGGCGATGTCGATCGGTGAATTCAAGGCGTTGCCGAAACAGGGGTGACGACCGTGGGGCCGCCCTCGTCCTTCGACAAGCTCAGGATGAGGGCTGTTGGCAAGGCCCTTCAGTAGAAATCCTCATCCTGAGCTTGTCGCCAAAGACGTTTGGGGGACGAGGATTTCGGCTCTAGAGGACGACCGCGGTCCCGGAAACCGAAACCATCATCATCGAGCCGTGCGGGCCCACGGTGTTGTAGTCGAGATCGACCGCCACGATCGCGTTGGCGCCCAGCTTCTCGGCTTCCTTGACCAGGTTCTTCATCGCGTCCTCGCGGGCCCGGGCCAGGACCCGTTCGTAGGACTTGGAGTGGCCGCCGATGAAGTCGCGGATGGCGGCCATCAGGTCGAGGACCACGTTCGCGCCAAGGATCGACTGGGCGTAGATCGCGCCCTTGTAGTCCTGGACCGGCCGTCCTTCGATGAAGGGGGTGGTCGAGATCAGCATCGACAGGTCCTCGTCAGCCGCGCCAGCCTTCGCCATGTCGGCGCCGGCCATTAACTTAAGCACAAACGGCCGTCTTCGCGAGGGGCTCCCTCAAGGCGCGAGCGATTTGCGGACCGCTTTCGCGTAACACGCGAAACTGCGCCGTAGCCACTTCCTGCGCGCCCATGGTTAAGGCAGATTGAAGCCGTACCGTTTCTGGGGGCCGCCGGGTGATCTTCGCCAAATCGCATCTCGACTTGCACAACATCCGCAACAACGTCGCGCGGGTGAAGAAGCTGTCGGACAACGTGGTCGGCGTGGGTCCGCTGGGCATCGGTCTGGACGGCCTGTTGACCTGGATTCCGGGGGCGGGCGAGCTCTACAGCCTGGGGGCCGGCGGGCTGATCGTCTGGGACGCCGTCCGCGCGCGCTCGGCGCCGATGATCGTCGTGCAGATCATGGCCATCATCTTGGTCGACACCGTGGCCGGCGCCGTGCCGGGCGTGGGCAAGGTGGCCGACATGCTGTTCACCGGCCACAAGTGGTCGGCCGACATGCTGACCAACCACATGGACGACACGATCTATTTCGAGGGCACGCGCAAGGAGGTGCAGGGCACCGCCGAGTACCGCGACCTGCTGGAGCGCATCCGGGCCGGCAAGGAAAAGCGGCGGGTCGTCTTTCTGGGCTAGGCGTTGTCCCGAAGAACGGCGGCCGGTTATCGAAACAACCGACGTAAGGCTGAAGACAACCATTGGGGCGGAGGCGCGTTGACCCTGGCATGACCGAACGCACCGCGCAGACCGTCGAGGGCTACGTCGTCGACGAAGGGCATTCCAGCCATCGCCACAAGGCGCACCAGGCCTGGCGCCACGCCGAGACCATCAAGCGGCTCTCCGACCGGCTGATCGGCATAGGGCCGTTCGGCATCGGTCTGGACGGCGTGCTGGCCTGGGTGCCGGGCGTGGGCCTGGCCTATGGCCTGGGGGCCGGCGGGGTGCTGCTGTACCACGCCATGCAGGCCGGGGCCTCCGGAGCGACCCTGGCGCGGATGGCCGCCTATCTGGCCGCCGACAACCTGTCCGACACCGTGCCGGTGCTGGGCTGGGCCGTCGACACCCTGTTCCCCGGCCACCTGATGGCCGCCAAGGCCCTGCAGAAGGACATCGAGTCCAGGCACGGCCTGCCCGACGAGATCGACGCCAAGACCCGCAAGAAGCGGAAGGTGAAGCAGGGGCGGCGGTAGGCGCGCTCAGAACAGGCGATCGTACCACCGGGCAGGGTCCTGAAGCCGCTGGGCCACGAGATCGCATCGACCGTGACGCCAGTCGAAGACGTGTCCTCCGTCGAGGCAGGCGTCGGCCTCGAGCTCCCGGCTGACCCACCACGTCGTCGCGAGCAGGCCGGCGACGCAGGCGGCGGCCAGGCCGACCCGGGGAAGCGCCGTCATGCCAGCGAGGCCTTGCGCGGCGCGGACGAACGCTGGCGGCGGCCATAGGCGATCTGCCAGACGCCAAGGCCGGTGAGCAGGCCCAGCACGGCGCTCAGCGGCCACAGCAGCGCGACGTCGGCCGCTTGCAGGCCGATCAGCTTGATGGCGACCGCGACGCCCGTCGCCGCGCCGATTATGGCGGCCAGGCTTCGGTGATGCCGCCCGAACTGATGCAGGCAGGCCCAGGCGCAGGCGGCGCAGAACACGTAGGGCCACCCCAGCACCGCGCCGAACGGCAGGGCGGTGATCGCCGCCGAGGCGGCGGTGGCGGCGCGCTGGGCGAAGGCGGTGGCGTCGTCGGTCCAGATCATCGCCTGCGACAGGACCAGGGCGGGAAAGGCGAAGGCGAAGACGATCGCGGCGACGATGCGGGAGAAGGTGGTCGTCTCGCGGGCGAGCGGCGGGAGCATGGGCGGGGCCTTGGCGGCTGAGGTCGGGAGGCCTCATCACGCGCCGTCGCCGTGTGTCCCTTGGCGGGGTCTCTTGGGAGATGTGATCAAGAGACGGTGCAGGGTTTGGAGGGGGCGATTGGGGTCGACCCTAAATCATGCCATGTCCGCTTTCGGCAGGGAGATGATGGGTTCAAATCGACCCTAGTCGGACGTTGCGACCACCGCTGGCTGTAAGTATCCGCCCCGGATGGGGCCACGCCTTAAAGCCTTGGTGGATCGGAGCTCTGTCGTCTGGCCGTGTCAATGACGGCCCGAAGGGCCGCCGCGGGGCGGCCGGCCGGAGGCCGGTCATTGACCCGGCCAGACGACAGAGCAGGCTCGCCATCAAGGTTTCAAGGCGCGGCCTCGCCGCTGCGGGCGGGCTTTCAACACCCCCCACGTCCGTCATCCTCGGACTTGTTCCGAGGACCCCTGCCTCCGCCGCGAAGGCCGTGGGGTGGCGGGCCGGCCCGCCATTGAACCGACAGCTCGACTGAACGCGGGGTCCTCGGAACAAGTCCGAGGATGACGGTGAAAAAAGGGATCTATGCTCGGTGCATAGCCAACAAACTCCCGCGATTTCAACGCCCTGAACTTTCTCGACCCGATTTGGTCCTCACCCTCCAAACCTCCCCCATAATGATCCCACCTGAAGGCACGGGGAGGGCGCACGTACGGCGACCGATGCGGCTTTCGGGAGTGGTCGAGCGGGAAGCGTTCGTCGGTGGTCCTTCGGTGGACGCCTTCGCGACGGTCCTGGGCAGGTTCCTTGCAACGCAGGACGAAGCCCAGGCGGCGAAGGATCGGCGGGCGCGGCAGGCCTGGGCTGAAATCGCCCAGGCGGTCCGGAAGGGTCGTCAACCTTCCGCCCGTCGGGGGCCTCCATCGGAGCGGGTTAAAAATCCGCGATCCGAAGGCTTCCGGATAACGGTTCCACGCGAAGCGCCTGACTTCGTCGAAACAGCGGGCTTCCGCGTGAGGCGGCGAAGCCGCGCCTCCAAGGTCCTCCCCCCGTGGGGGAGGTGTCGCCCAAAGGGCGACGGTGGGGGGAGTGATCGGCAGAAGGTCAGAACCCGGATCGACGATCCGATGACTCCCCCCACCGATCGCTGCGCGATCGCCTCCCCCACAGGGGGAGGACCTAACCCGTGGGCTTGCGCTGCTACGCCGCCTCGCCCTGGGTATAGCCCAGCTGCTTGTTCAGCTTGTCCAGCAGCTCGATCACCGCCTCGGCGATCACCGTGCCCGGCGGGAAGATCGCCGCGGCGCCGGCGTCGCGCAGGGCCTGGAAGTCCTGGGGCGGGATCACGCCGCCGACCACCATCATGATGTCGGGGCGACCCTGCCGGGCCAGTTCGGCCTTCAGCTCGGGAGCCAGGGTCAGGTGGCCCGCCGCCAGGGACGAGGCCCCGACGATGTGGACGTCGTTCTCGACCGCCTGCTTGGCGGCCTCGGCCGGGGTCTGGAACAGCGGGCCGATGTCGACGTCGAAGCCGAGGTCGGCGAAGGCGGTGGCGATCACCTTCTGGCCGCGGTCGTGGCCGTCCTGGCCCATCTTGGCGACCAGGATGCGGGGGCGGCGGCCGTCGGCCTGTTCGAACGCCTCGACCATGGCCTTGGCCCGGGCGGCGGCCGGGTCGCTGCCGGCTTCCTTCATGTAGACCCCCTGGATCGACTGGATGGTGGCGCGGTGGCGGCCGAAGACGTTCTCCATGGCCAGGCTGATCTCGCCGACCGTGGCGTGGGCGCGGGCCGCGTCGACGGCCAGGGCCAGCAGGTTGCCGGTCCCCCGCGCGCCGTCCTCCAGCGCCTTCAGCGCCGCGGCGGTCCTGGCCGGATCGCGCTCGGCCTTCAGGCGGGCCAGCTTCTCGAGTTGCTGATTGCGCACGGAGCTGTTGTCGACCTTCAGCATCGGGATGTCGTCGACGATCTCGGGCTTGTAGCGGTTGACGCCGACCACGCTCTGCTTGCCGCTGTCGATGCGGGCCTGGGTCTTGGCGGCGGCCTCCTCGATGCGCAGCTTGGGCAGGCCCTGCTCGATGGCCTTGGCCATGCCGCCCAGGGCCTCGACCTCCTCGATATGGGCCAGGGCCCGGACCGCCAGGTCGTGGGTCAGCTTCTCGACGTAGTAGCTGCCGCCCCAGGGGTCGGCGACGCGGGTGGTGCCGCTCTCCATCTGCAGGAACAGCTGGGTGTTGCGGCTGATCCGGGCCGAGAAGTCGGTGGGCAGGGCCAGGGCCTCGTCCAGGCTGTTGGTGTGCAGGCTCTGGGTCTGGCCGTTCACGGCCGCCATCGCCTCGACGCAGGTGCGGGCGACGTTGTTGAACACGTCCTGCGCCGCCAGCGACCAGCCCGAGGTCTGGCTGTGGGTGCGCAGGGACAGCGAGCGGTCGTCCTTGGGATCGAACTCGCGCTTCATCAACCGCGCCCACAGCAGGCGGGCCGCGCGCATTTTCGCGACTTCCATGAAGTAGTTCATGCCGATCGCCCAGAAGAACGACAGACGCGGGGCGAAGGTGTCGATGCTCATGCCCGCCGCCACGCCGGCCCGGGCGTACTCCACGCCGTCGGCCAGGGTGTAGGCCAGCTCCAGGTCGGCCGAGGCCCCGGCCTCCTGCATGTGGTAGCCGCTGATCGAGATCGAGTTGAACTTCGGCATGTTGGCCGAGGTGTAGGCGAAGATGTCCGAGATGATCCGCATCGAGGGGCCGGGCGGATAGATATACGTATTGCGGACCATGAACTCCTTGAGGATGTCGTTCTGGATGGTCCCGGACAGCTTGTCGGGGCTGACGCCCTGCTCCTCGGCGGCGACGATGTAGAGCGCCAGGATCGGCAGCACCGCGCCGTTCATGGTCATCGACACGCTCATCTTGTCGAGCGGGATGCCGGAAAACAGCGTGCGCATGTCGAGGATCGAGTCGATGGCCACGCCGGCCATGCCGACGTCGCCCTTCACCCGCTCGTGGTCGCTGTCATAGCCGCGGTGGGTGGCCAGGTCGAAGGCCACGGACAGGCCCATCTGGCCGGCGGCCAGGTTGCGTCTGTAAAAGGCGTTGCTGTCCTCGGCGGTCGAGAAGCCCGCGTACTGCCGCACCGTCCACGGGTTGGTCACGTACATGGTCGGATAGGGGCCGCGCAGATAGGGCGCGACGCCGGGATAGCCGTCGGTGAAGTCCAGGCCGGCCGTGTCGTCGGCGGTGAAGGCCGGAGGCACGTCGACGCCTTCGGGCGTCGTCCAGACCGCGCCGTCGGGGGCGGCGGTCGTCGTTCCCGCCGCGAAGGCGACGTCCTTGAAGTCGGGGAACTGGCTCATGCTTGCGCTCCCTCGAAGGCGGCCGAGAACCGGATGGGCGTCAGGGGCGGGCAGCGGGAATCCGGTCCGGGCACACGCACGCTGGGTGGGTCGGCGGCGAAGTCGGCGGCCTTGGGCGTGGCGACCTCCACCGGCTTGTCGTCGGCGTTGGGGAAGGCGGTGACGCCCAGGATCTTGCGGCTCTTGTCGGCGAAGGCGGCTTCCTGCGCCGCGCGGGTGGCGCCGACGATGTCGCTGATCAGGCCGCTCTCCAGCGCCTTGACGATTCCGCCGGCCGCTTCGATGGCCTGGAAGCCGCCCCAGGCGGCGCGGGCCAGCTGGTCGGTCAGGCTGTCCAGGTACCAGGCGCCGCCGGCCGGGTCGGCGACGCGGCCCAGATGACTCTCCTCCATCAGCACCAGCTGGGTGTTGCGAGCCTGGCGGCGCGCGAAGGCCGTGGGCAGGCCGATCGCGTCGGTGAAGGCGCCCAGCACGACGGCGTCGGCCCCGCCGACCGCGCCGGCGAAGCCCGCGGAGGTCAGGCGCAGCAGGTTGGTCCAGGCGTCGGCCCGGGTCAGCATGCGGTGCGAGGAGCGGGCCTCGATGACGGCGGGAACCTCGACGCCGCAAGCCTGGGTGATCCGCGCCCACAGGGCCCGGGCGGCCCTGAGCTTGGCGATGCCGGTGAAGTACTCCGCGTCGAGACTGACGCCCAGGGTGATGCGCGAGAAGGCCTCTTCCATCGACAGGCCCGCGCGGACCAGGGCCTTGGCGTAGGCCAGGGCGCTGGCGGCCATCACCGCCAGCTCCTCGGTGTTGGAGCCGCCGGCCTCGTGCGCCGCGCGGCCGGTGGCCAGCATCAGGCTGGCCTTGGCGTAGGTCTGGGACAACCGCGCGCCGACGGTCGCCGCCGAGATCAGGTGGCCCTCGATCGGACCGGGGCTGACGCCGGCCTGGGCGAAGGCGGTCAGCGGATCCATGTGGAAGGCCAGGGGCGCATTGGGCGCGGCCTTGGCCAGGCCGCCCAGCCAGTCGGCGGCCTTGGGGCCCAGGAAGCCGGCGTCCAGGGCGATGGGGGCGAGGTCCAACAGCACGCCGTTCAGCGCTTGGGCCAGGTCCTGCAGCGAACCGACGGCGACGCCGTTGACGCCGGTGGGATCGAGGGCCAGCAGCGCCGAAGCCGCGCCGCCCTCCAGGTCCTTCATGATCTCGGCGGCGGCCTGGCGGGGATCGGGGTGGGCGGCGCGCATGCGCAGGTCCCAGGGCCGGTCGGCGTCGCGGGCCCGCAGATCGCGCGCCACGGCCACGCCGTCTTCCGCCGTGTAGAGCGGCCGGATGGCGATCCCATCGGGAGTCTTGGTGACGAGCGCGTCGTCGAACGCCTGGCCCTTCAGGGTCCTCTCGACCAGGGCCATCCACCTGGCCTGGGCCTTGGCCTGGTCCGGGGGACCGAAATCTTCCGCCAGCGGCGTGATCGCCTGAGTCACGGCGTCTCTCTCCTGCACTGCAGCATTTTCTTGTTTTGGTCAGCAGATGCGCCTGTGCCCTAGGGTAGGTCAAGCGCTTGCGCGCGGTGCGAACGACCGTTTAAGCTAACGCCGTTTACATGAGCGGCCCGGAGCGGCCGCCACAAAGGAGACGTCCCCCATGGCCTTGCCGCCGATCCTGCGCGACCGCCTGCGCCTGCCCGTCATCGCGTCTCCGCTGTTCATCATCAGCAACCCCGACCTGGTGATCGCCCAGTGCAAGGCCGGCGTCGTCGGGTCGTTCCCGGCCCTGAACGCGCGGCCGATCTCGCAGCTGGACGAGTGGCTGGCGCGGATCACCGAGGAGCTGGCGGCTTACGACAAGGCCAATCCCGACGCCCCCTCGGCGCCGTTCGCGGTCAACCAGATCGTCCACCGGAGCAACAACCGGCTCGAGGAAGACATCGCCATGTGCGTCAAGCACAAGGTCCCGGTGGTGATCACCTCGCTGGGCGCTCGCGAGGATCTGAACGGCGCGATCCACAGCTACGGCGGGATCACCCTGCACGACGTGATCAACGACAAGCACGCCCACAAGGCCATCGAGAAGGGCGCCGACGGCCTGATCCCGGTCGCGGCCGGCGCCGGCGGCCACGCCGGCACCCTGTCCCCGTTCGCTCTGGTCCAGGAGATCCGCGCCTGGTTCGACGGGCCGGTGGCGCTGTCGGGCTCGATCGCCTGCGGCCGCTCGATCCTGGCCGCCCAGGCCATGGGCGCGGACCTGGCCTATGTCGGCTCGGCCTTCATCGCCACGAAGGAAGCCAACGCGCCCCAGGGCTACAAGGACACCATCGTCGAGGCCTCGGCCAACGACATCGTCTATTCGAACCTGTTCACCGGCGTGCACGGCAACTATCTGCGCCAGTCGATCGTCCGGGCGGGCCTGGATCCCGAGAACCTGCCGGTCAGCGATCCTTCGGCCATGAACTTCGGCTCGGGCGGCAACCAGGAGGCCAAGGCCTGGCGCGACATCTGGGGCTCGGGCCAGGGCGTCGGCGCCATCGACGCGGTGCTGTCGGCCGGCGAACTGGTGGCCAAGTTCGCGGAGCAGTACGAGGACGCCAAGGCGGAGCTGGCGGCCAAGACCGCGCTGACTTCCGGACACCGCCTGGCTTTCGCGGCCCAGTAGACGGGGACGGGCAGGGGACCGACGGCCGTCGGTCCTCCGGGACTCCCGGCGGGGCGAAACTGGAGGCGTTGAAACCCTCCAGGAGCTCCCATGTCCAACGACGTCACGCCCCGCCTGTCGCTGCCCTTCGTGGCCGCCGGCCAGGCCCAGAAGCACATCACCGTCAACGAGGCCCTCGGCAAGCTGGACGGCCTCGTCCAACTGGCTGTCCATAGCCGCACGGTCGCCGCCCAGCCGGCCTCGCCCGTCGATGGGGCGATGCATATCCTGCCCGCCGGCGCGACCGGCGCCGCGTGGTTCGACAAGGCCGCCGGCCTGTTGGCCCGCCATGTCGACGGGGTCTGGGAGACCCTGACGCCCTCGGCCGGCTGGCTGGCCTGGATCATCGACGAGGGCCTGGCCCTGATCCACGACGGCGAGAACTGGACCCCGCTGTCCTCCACCTTCAAGAACCTGACGGCCGCCCGTTCGCCGTTCTTCGCCGCCATCCGGTTCGAGATCCTCGAACAGGAGGTGACGTTGTCGGGCGCGTCGGTCGCCACCAGCGTGGCGATCCCCAGCCGCGCCGTCGTGCTGGGCGTGTCGACCCGCACCAGCGTGGCGATCACCGGGGCGACCTCGTACAGCTGCGGCGTGGCCGGCGACACGGGCAAGTTCGGCGCGTCGCTGGGCGTGGCCAAGAACGCCAGCAATGTCGGGGTGGTCGGACCGACGGCCTACTACGCCGACACGCCGGTGGTGATCACCGCGGCCGGCGGGAGCTTCACCGGCGGCAAGGTGCGCGTGTCGATCCAGGTCATGAGGTTCGACCCGCCGGCGGCCGTCTGATCCCTTTTCGTCGCAGTGGCGGCATGGCGGTTGACCCCACCCGCGCATGCCGCTACTCAGCCGCCACCTTTGGGGAGTAGCCGCCCGCGCCTGTCAGCGGGGCCCGTCGTCAACACACTTGCCTTTCTTTCTTGAGTGGAAGGGGCATGGCGCGGGTGAAGGAAGCCACCAGCTTCCGCGGCGAGACCAATGGCGTCGGTTTCCGTTCCGGGCTGGGCGGGGTCTCCGATGCTATTGGCGCGCGCTCGGCCCGGACGGTGTTTTTAGATCATGGAATCCCTGCTCGTTTCGGCCCTCGTGGTGGCCATCGCCGAGATCGGCGACAAGACCCAGCTGCTGGCCATCATCCTGGCCACCCGCTTCAAGAAGCCCGTGCCGATCATCCTGGGCATCTTGGTCGCCACCCTGGCCAACCACGCCCTGGCGGCCCTGGCCGGCTCGCTGGCCTCGGGCTTCTTCGGCGGCGTCTGGTTCAAGTGGGCGATCGCCATTTCGTTCATCGCCATGGCCGCCTGGGCCCTGATCCCCGACAAGGCCGACGATGACATGCCCGGCGGCAGGGGCCGCTACGGCGTGTTCCTGACCACCACCATCGCCTTCTTCCTGGTCGAGATGGGCGACAAGACCCAGATCGCCACGGTGGCTTTGGGCGCGCGCTTCCACGACGTGCTCTGGGTCGCGGCCGGCACCACCCTGGGCATGATGGCGGCCAACATCCCGGCCGTGTACCTGGGCGAGGCGGCGACCAGGATCGTGCCGCTGAAATACGTCCGCCTGGGCGCGGCGCTGATCTTCCTGGGTCTTGGGGTCTGGGCCGGTCTCGAGGCCTTCCGCACCTGACGCAACCGAAATCCCGCTCTCTCCGTTCTCCCGCATCTGAACTGTGGGAGGACGGAAGATGAGCGACCTATCGCCATCGGAATTTCATGAAGACGTCTACGCGCACCCGCTGATCTCATGGGGCGCGGTGATCGCGGGCGTGGCGGTGGCCATCGCGTTGGGAGCCTTGCTCAACATGCTGGGCCTGGCCATCGGCGCGACCGCCGCCAACCCTTGGACCATGGACAGCGGCGACGCCAAGGCCCTGACGATCGGCGGCGGCCTGTGGGTGGCGTTCTCCAACGCCGTGGCTCTGCAGGTCGGCGCCTACATCGCCGCCCGCGCCGCCAAATATCCCGATCATCACCGGGGCCTGTTCCAGGGCCTGGCGGTCTGGGGCGTCGCCTTCGTCCTGGCCTTCGCGGGCCTGGGCAGCAGCGTCGGCGGCATCCTGCACGGCGGCGACGCGGCGGTCGAGGCCTACGCCACGGCCGCCGACGAAGCCTCGGGTCCGGACGATCGGATCAGCGACGCCGACGCCAAGGCCGCGGCCGAGCAGGCTGGCGACGCCACCGCCAGCCTGGCTTGGTGGGGCGTGGCGACCATGGTCCTGGGCGCGATCGGCGCCGTCGCCGGCGGCCGCCTCGGCGCCCGCCACCCCGTCTGGTTCCGGCGCGCCCGCGTCGTGGTCACCAGCATCTAGGAGGTTCCGATGAAAGGTGTTTTCCTCTGGCTGCTGGGCATCCCGCTGCCGATCATCCTGTTGCTGTACCTGTTCCACGTGCTTTGACCCGACGAGGCCCGCCCGCTCTTGATGCGGACGGGCCTCAGCGCCACAAGGGTCCTGCACGAAGGGAACCTTGATGACCGAGCGCGGCTGGGAGTTCTGGATCGATCGCGGCGGCACCTTCACCGACATCGTCGCGCGGCGTCCCGACGGGACCCTGCTGACCCACAAACTGCTCTCCGAGAATCCCGAACAATACGAAGACGCCGCCGTGGCCGGCGTACGGACCCTGCTCGACGGCCAGAGCGCCATCGACGCGGTCAAGATGGGCACCACCGTCGCCACCAACGCCCTGCTCGAACGCCAGGGCGAACCCACCGTCCTGGTGATCACCCAGGGCCACGCCGACGCCCTGCGGATCGGCTACCAGGCGCGGCCTAAGCTGTTCGACCGCCATATCGTCAAGCCCGAGGCCCTCTACACGCGCGTGGTCGAGATCGACGAGCGGATCAGCGTCGAGGGCGCGGTGCTGCGTTCGCTGAACGAGGGGGCCGCCCGCGCCGGTCTGCAAGCCGCCTTCGACGCCGGCTTCCGCGCCGTGGCCATCGTGCTGCTGCACGGCTTCCGCTTCACCGACCACGAGGCGCGGGTGGCGGCGATCGCCCGCGAGGTCGGCTTCGCCCAGGTGTCGGTCAGCCACGAGGTCAGCCCGCTGATGAAGCTGGTCGGACGTGGCGACACCACGGTGGTCGACGCCTACCTGTCGCCGATCCTGCGACGCTATGTCGACAAGGTCGCCGACGCTCTTGAAGCGAAAGATGGGGGGCGCGAAACCCGGCTGCTGTTCATGCAGTCGAACGGCGGTCTGACCGACGCCCATGCCTTCCGGGGCAAGGACGCGATCCTGTCCGGCCCGGCCGGCGGAGTGGTCGGCATGGCCAAGACCGCCGCCCAGGCCGGGTTCGAGCGGGTGATCGGCTTCGACATGGGCGGCACCTCGACCGACGTCTGCCACTTCGCCGGCGAGTACGAGCGCGCCTACGAGACGGTGGTGGCGGGCGTTCGAATGCGCGCCCCGATGATGAACATCCACACCGTGGCGGCCGGCGGCGGCTCGATCTGTTCGTTCGACGGAGCACGGTTCCGCGTCGGCCCGGCTTCGGCCGGCGCCAATCCCGGTCCGGCCTGTTACCGGCGCGGCGGGCCGCTGACGGTGACCGACTGCAACGTCATGCTGGGCAAACTGTCGCCGGACTTTTTCCCGGCGGTGTTCGGACCCAACGCCGACCAACCGCTGGATCGCGACGTGGTCGCGGCCAAGTTCGAGACCCTGGCCGCCGAGATCCTGGCGGCCACCGGCAAGGCCATGACGCCGGTCCAGATCGCCGAGGGCTTCGTGACCATCGCCGTGGAGAACATGGCCAAGGCCGTGCGGCAGATCTCGATCCAGCGCGGCTATGACGTCACCAAGTACGTCCTGGCCTGTTTCGGCGGGGCGGGCGGCCAGCACGCCTGCCTGGTGGCCGACGCTCTGGGCATGACCGAGGTGATGATCCACCCGTTCGCCGGGGTGCTCAGCGCCTACGGCATGGGTCTGGCTGATTTGCGGACGCTGCGCGAGGCGACAGTCGAGCAGCCGCTCAACGACGCCGCCGCCGACCTGGCCGCCCGCGCGGAGGTCCTGACCGGCGAGGCGGAAGCGGCTTTGCGCGGCCAGAATGTGCCGTTGATCCGTGTCGAGACGATCGCCAGCTTGCTGGTCAAGTACGCCGGAACCGACACGCCGCTGCGCGTGCCGCTCGGCGACGTCGAAGCCGTGCGCGAGGGGTTCGAAACCCTGCACCAACGGCGGTTCGGCTTCGTCTCGCCGAGCACCGCCTTGGTCGTCGAGGCCCTGGCCGTGGAGGCCATCGGCCATGCCTACGCGGGTGAGGCGCCGGACCTGGGCTTCGGCGCGGACTCCAAGCCCGAACCCCTGGCGACCCTGACCGTGCGCATGGCCGGCGCCGAGCACGCCACGCCGGTCTTCGACCGCGCCGCCCTGCCGATCGGCGGCGAGGTGGCCGGGCCGGCCATCGTGCGCGAGGACACCGGCACCACGGTGATCGAGCCTGGTTGGCGCGCCACGGTCGACCGCCATCTGAACCTGATCATCGACCGCGTCGCGGCCCTGGCCCCGCGTCAGGCGGCTGGGACCAAGGCCGATCCGGTGATGCTGGAGGTGTTCAACAACCTGTTCATGGCCGTGGCCGAGGAGATGGGCTTCGCCCTGCAGAACACCGCCTACTCGGTCAATATCAAGGAGCGGCTGGACTTCTCCTGCGCCCTGTTCGACCGCGACGGGAACCTGATCGCCAACGCCCCGCACATGCCGGTGCACCTGGGCTCGATGGGCGACAGCGTGCGGGCGATCCGCGACGGACGGCTGCACGACGGCCGGGGTCTGAAGCCCGGCGACGTCTACATGCTCAACGCCCCCTACAACGGCGGCACCCACCTGCCGGACGTGACGGTGGTCATGCCGGTGTTCGACGCGGCCGGCGTGCTGGCCTTCTACGTCGCAGCGCGCGGCCACCAGGGGGACATCGGGGGCATTACCCCAGGTTCGATGCCGCCCAACAGCCGCACGGTCGAGGAGGAGGGGGTGCTGATCGAGAACTTCCTGCTGGTCGAGGGCGGGCGGTTCCTGGAAGCCGAGGTCCGAACCCTGCTTGCCTCGGGCGAATGGCCAGCCCGCAATCCCGACCAGAACATCGGCGACCTCAAGGCCCAGGTGGCGGCTTGCGCACGTGGAGCCGAGAGCCTGACCGGACTGGTCGCCGAGTTCGGGCAGGAGGTGGTCGAGGCCTATATGGCCCACGTGCAGGACAACGCCGAGGAGGCCGTGCGGCGGGTGCTGGCGACCCTGTCGGACGGCGACTTCGCCTATGAACTGGACGACGGCTCGGTGGTGAAGGTGGCGATCACCGTCGATCGCGCGGCCCGCACGGCGCGGGTCGACTTCACCGGCACCAGCGACCAGGTCCCGACCAATTTCAACGCTCCGGCCTCGATCTGCCGGGCGGCGGCGCTGTACGTGTTCCGCACCCTGGTCGACGACGAGATTCCGATGAACGACGGCTGTCTGCGGCCGGTCGAGCTGGTGATCCCCGAGGGCTCGATGCTGCGGCCGCGTTATCCGGCGGCGGTGGTGGCCGGCAATGTCGAGACCAGCCAGGTGGTGGTCGACGCCCTCTACGGCGCGCTGGGCGTGATGGCCGCGGCCCAGGGGACGATGAATAACTTCACCTTCGGCGACGAGCGGCGGCAGTACTACGAGACCATCTGCGGCGGCGCGGGGGCGGGGCCCGATTTCGACGGCGCCGACGCGGTCCAAACCCACATGACCAACAGCCGCCTGACCGATCCGGAGGTGCTGGAGAGCCGTTATCCAGTGCTGGTCGAGGCCTTCTCGATCCGGCGCGGCTCGGGCGGGACGGGCGCGCATCGCGGTGGCGACGGCGTCGTGCGGAAGATCGGCTTCCTCGAGCCGATGACGGCGACGCTGCTGTCCAACCGACGGCGCGTGGCGCCGTTCGGGCTGGCCGGCGGTGAGGCTGGCGCGCTCGGCAAGGCGCGGGTCGAGCGGGCGGACGGTTCGGTGTTGGCGCTGGGCGCGACCGACGCGGTCGAGGTCGCGGCGGGGGATGCGATCGTGATCGAGACGCCGGGCGGCGGGGGCTACGGGCCGCCTAGCTAGGTCCTCCCCCTGTGGGGGAGGCGGCCGAAGGCCGGTGGGGGGCGTTTTTGAGATCGTCGATCCGGGGTGCGGCCGACGGCCGATCACTCCCCCTACCGTCGGCTTCGCCGACACCTCCCCCACAGGGGGAGGGCCTAAGTACGAACGGCTAGCCCAGCACGATCTTGCCGTCCACCCGGCGGGCGATGCCCAGCGGGTTGCCGTCCTGCAGTTCCACGGGCAGCAGGGCCGCCGGCAAGTTCTGGTACGAGACCGGGCGCAGGAAGCGGAAGATGGCCAGCGAGCCGACCGAGGTCGAGCGGCTGTCCGAGGTCGACGGGAACGGACCGCCGTGGACCATGGCGTGGCCGACCTCGACACCGGTGCCGAAGCCGTTGACCAGCACGCGGCCGGCCTTCAGCTCCAGGGTCGGCAGCAGGGCGCGGGCCAGGTCGGTGTCGGCCTCGTCCATGTGCACGGCGATGGTCAGTTGGCCTTCCAGGGCGGCCAGAACCTGGATCAGCTGGGCCAGGTCCTTGGCGCGGACCACCAGCGAGGCGGCGCCGAACACTTCGTCCTGCAGATGCGGGGTCGTCAGGAAGGTCGCGGCGTCGACCGAGAACAGCGTCGCACGGCCTTGGCCGTGGCCGCCGTCCAGGCCGTGGGCCACTTCGGTGACGCCCGAGGTCTCGGCCAGCGCCTTCACGCCGCCGGTGTAGGCCTTGCAGATGCCGGGGGTCAGCATCTGACCGGCCGGGGCCTTGGCGATGACCTCGGCGGTGGCCGCCAGGAAGGCGTCCAGCTCGGGACCGTCGATGCCCAGGATCAGGCCGGGATTGGTGCAGAACTGGCCCGCGCCCTGGGTCAGGGCGGCGACGAAGTCCGGCGCGATGGCCGCGCCGCGCGCCTTCAGGGCGTTGGGCAGGAGCAGGACCGGGTTGATGCTGCTCATCTCGGCGTAGAACGGGATCGGCTCGGGACGGCCCTGAGCGATGGCCAGCAGGGCCAGACCCGCGCGGCGCGAACCGGTGAAGCCGGCGGCCTTGATGCGGTTGTCGGCGACCAGGCCTTGCGAGATCTCGATGCCGGCGTCGTGCAGCAGGGCGAAGACGCCCGACGGCAGGCCGCACGCCTTGACGGCGTCCTGGACGGCGCGACCGACCAGTTCCGAGGTGCCGGGGTGGGCGGGGTGGGCCTTGACCACCACCGGGCAGCCGGCCGCGAGGGCCGAGGCGGTGTCGCCGCCGGCCACCGAGAACGCCAGCGGGAAGTTGCTGGCGCCGAACACGGCCACCGGGCCCAGCGGCACGTTGCGCAGGCGAAGGTCCGGACGCGGCAGGGGCGCGCGGTCCGGCTGGGCCGGATCGATGCGGGCTTCCAGCCAGCCGCCGTCGCGCAGCACGCCGGCGAACATCTTCAGCTGGCCCATGGTCCGGCCGCGCTCGCCTTCCAGGCGGGCCCGGGGCAGGCCGGTCTCGGCCATGGCGCGGACGATCAGGGCGTCGCCGATCGCCTCGATCTTGGCGGCGATGGTTTCCAGGAACACGGCGCGCTGTTCGGGCAAGGTGGCGCGGTAGGGGCCGAAAGCCGCCGCCGCCAGGGCGCAGGCATCGTCGAGGTCTGCTTTCGTCGCGCCGCCGAAGGGGACGTCCAGCGCGCCGCCCGTGCTGGGATCGACCGCGAGGATCGAGCCGCCGGCTCCGGGGCGGGCGCCGCCGTCGATCAGAAGTTCACCGGTAATGGACAAAGGCGCGTTCCTCGTGGTTCGGAAGGGGTGGTTCGAATTCGGTTCGGGTCTTAAATGATACCGCTCCCATTGTCGTCAAGGCGTTGGGGGCAGACAGAATGTTTCACGCCGGTTACGGTCGTTCGAACCGGGGGGAAGCAGGATTCTGAATGGCGAAGCGGCCGGCCACGATCATCCATGTCGCCGAAAAGGCGCGCGTGTCGGTCAAGACGGTGTCGCGGGTGCTCAACGACGAGCCCAATGTCACGCCGGACCTGAAGGCGCGGGTGCTCGCGGCGGTCGAGAAGCTTGGCTACAGTCCCAGCAAGGCCGCGCGGACCATGGCCGGCTCGCGTTCCTACCTGCTGGTCGCCTTCAACGATCGCCGCCTGACTCTGGACAACTGGCGCAGCGAGCGCGGCAACGAGTGGATCGACCAGATGCTGTACGGCGCCATGCTGCGCTGCGAGCAGTCGGGCTACCACCTGATGTTCGAGCTGGTCGACCGCGAGTCGGACCAGTTGGAGCGGCAGATCACGGCGGTGCTGTCGTCGCTGCAGCCCGACGGCGTGATCCTGACGCCGCCCAACTGCGAGAACCCGGCGGTGCTGGGCGCCCTGAAAAAGCGAAGCATCCCGTTCGTCCGCCTGAACACTCCGGTGCGCGGGCAGGGGCCGCGGGTCTACATGGACGACCGCGCCGCCGCCCGACAGGCGACCAAGCACCTGCTGGGCCTGGGCCACAAGCGCATCGGCATGATCGCCGGCGATTACAGGTTCTCGTCCTCGATCCTGCGGGTCGAGACCTTCCAGGCGACCATGGCGGCGGCGGGGCTGCCCGTGCCGGACGCACGGATCTACAAGGGCGACTTCACGTTCGAGGCCGGGGTGGCGGGAGCCGAGGCGTTGCTGGACCTGCTCGAGCCGCCGACCGCGATCATGGCCTCCAACGACCAGATGGCGCTGGGCGTGGTCAGCGTCGCCCAGGCGCGCGGCCTGGCCGTGCCGGGCGATCTGTCGATCCTCAGCTATGACGACACGATCGGGGTGCGGCTGAGCACGCCGTCCCTGACGGCGGTGCGCCAGCCGGTGGCCAAGATGGCCGAGAAGGCCGCCGACATGCTGATTTGCGCCAGCGCGGCGGGCGAGAAGCGGATCGCCGGCAACACCCTGGTGCCGTTCGAGCTGATGGTGCGAGCCTCGACGGGGCCGGCGCCCAAATAGCGGGATCGGGGACAGGCGCATGCGCCTGTCCCCGGCCGCAACTACTTGCCGTCGTACGTCACCGGCAGCGTCTTGGCCGCCAGGGTCACCTCGGCCTTGGCGCCCAGGTCGCGGGACGAGGCGCCCAGCGACACCTCATAGGCGCCGGCGGCGATGGTCCAGGCCTTGGCCTTGGCGTCGAAGGTGGCCAGCAGGCGCGGGTCGACGGTGACGGCGACGGTCGTGCTGGCGCCGGGGGCGAGCTCGACCTTCTTGAAGCCGCCCAGGCGACGCGGCGCCTCCCAGCCACTTCTTCCATCCAAGGGGGCGCCCTTGGGCCCGACATAGACCTGGGGCACGTCCTTGCCGGCGGTCTTGCCCGTATTGGTCACCTTGAAGCTGACGGTCAGCGTGTCGCCGGCCGCCGAGGTCTTCAGGTCGCTGTAGCCGAAGGTCGAGTAGGACAGGCCGTGGCCGAAGGCGAACAGCGGCTGGTGGCCCTTCTTGTCGAACCACTTGTAGCCGACCGCCGCGCCCTCGATGTCGTAGTTGGCGTCGACCATCAGCTCGGGCTTGGAGTGGTCCCCATCGATCACCGGGCGCGGCAGTTGGTCGGCGCTCCGCGGGAAGGTGATCGGCAGGCGGCCGGACGGGTTGACCTCGCCGGTCAGCACCCGGGCGATCGCCTCGCCGCCGTTGGTCCCGGCGTACCAGGCCTCGACCACGGCGCCGACCTTGGGCAGCCACGGCATCAGAACCGGGCCGCCGGTTTCCAGGACCACCGCGGTCTTAGAATTGGCGGCGGCGACGGCGTCGATCAAGGCGTCCTGATCGTCGGCCAGGGTCAGCGAATAGTCCTGGGATTCGGCGGCCCACTGATGGGCGAAGACGATCACCAGATCGGCGCCGGCGGCGGCCTTGGCGGCGGCGGCCGGATCGGAGCCGTCGTCATAGGCGAACCGCGCGGCGGGGTTCCTGGCCTGCAGCGCCTTCAGCGGCGAGGAGGGGTGATAGACGATTGGGCCGGGGAAGCCCTTGGGGCCCAGGCCCTTCACCGCCATGCCGCCGACCGGGAAGACCTGCGAGGAGCCGCCGCCCGACAGCACGCCGACGTCGGAATGCGAGCCGATGACGACGATCTTCCTGGCGCTTTTGGCGATCGGGAGAAGGCCGCCGTCGTTCTTCAGCAGGACGATGGCTTCTTCCGCGTCGGCCTGGGTGACCTTGGCGTGGGCGGCGAAGTCGATCGGACCCTTGACCACCGGGTGGTCGAACAGGCCGTGGGCGAACATCGAGCGGGTGATGCGGCGGACCATGTCGTCGAGGCGCGCCTGCGACACCGAACCGTCGGCCAGGGCGGCCTTCAGCGGCGCGCCGAAGAAGGGCTGCTTGTCGAAGGTGTAGGCCGACTCCTGGTCCAGGCCCGCATTGGCCGCCTTGGCGGTCGAGTGCGTGCCGCCCCAGTCCGACATCACATAGCCCGTATAGCCCCAGTCTTTCTTGAGCACCTCGTTCAGCAGGTAGTCGCTCTCGCAGGCGTAGATGCTGTTGATGCGGTTGTAGGCGCACATCACCGCGCCGGGGCTGGCCTTCTCGATGGCGAACTCGAACGCCAGGAGGTCGGACTGGCGCGCGGCGGCGTCGCCGATGTTGGAGCTGACCGTCATGCGGTTCGTCTCCTGGCCGTTCAGCGCCCAGTGCTTGATGGTCGAGATGATGTTGTTGGACTGGATGCCCCTGATCTGGGCCCCGACCATCACGCCGGCCAGCAGCGGATCCTCGCCGCCATATTCGAAGTTGCGGCCGTTGCGCGGGTCGCGGGCCAGGTTGGCGCCGCCGGCCAGCTGGACGTTGAAGCCCGAGGCGCGGGCCTCCGAGCCGATCATCGCGCCGCCCTTGAAGGCCAGGTCCGGGTTCCAGGTCGCGGCGGTGGCGATGCCCGAGGGCAGGGAGGTGCGCTCCAGATAGGGATCGCTCGACTCACGCTGGGTGGCGACGCCGACGCCGGCGTCGGTTTCCCACTGCGGGGGCACGCCCAGGCGGGGGATTCCGGGGATGTAGCCGGCCGAACCCATGCGGGCCTCGGCGTGCGGCGTGAACTTGGGTTTCTGCTGGTTCGAGCCGAAATAGCCGAACACCAGGGTCAATTTCTCGTCAGGCGTCATCCGCGC
This sequence comes from Caulobacter sp. Root487D2Y, assembly GCF_001427165.1. NCBI lineage: Bacteria > Pseudomonadati > Pseudomonadota > Alphaproteobacteria > Caulobacterales > Caulobacteraceae > Caulobacter > Caulobacter sp. Root487D2Y. The sequence continues at coordinate 22,939 of NZ_LMFD01000003.1, read as the reverse complement.
AACGATCAGGTCGGCGCGCTGATCGGCGCTCAGCTTGGTGTTCATCCAAGGTTTCGATGCGCTCGGGGCGGCCTGGGCGTGAGCGGCGGCCGCCGGCAGCGCGGTGGTCAGCATCAGGGCCATCACCAGGCCGCGCATCTGCTGTCGCTTCATTCTTTTCCTCCCAGTGACGTCTTGGCTATGTGCGCAACGTTCTTTGATCAATTTTGCCAGAAGGCGTTTGGATTTAGCTATTCACGGCAAATTGGACGCGCGCTTCAACTAAATATGTAACTCTGTGGAAAATTGATAACGTTGTCATACTTTGACTGTTCACGGGAAGCAAGCGGGCGCGCGCACGCGTTCATGTCCCCGCCAGGAAAGCCGGCGGGCTGGGGAGGCGGCGGAACGTCCGGGGCGCGCCCGGAAGAGGTAGAGGGAGAGTACCGTTTCGACACGTCACGGGCGCTCCGCGCGGCCTGTGCTCGAGAGCCTTCGGATCGCGGATTTTTAACCCGCTCCGATGGAGGCCCCATTCTTTGCTCTAAGGGGGGGCCGGGCGGAGGGATGGCAACCCCGTCCGGACCGCGCGGGCGATTTCAGCCCGCGCCTGGCGCGTTCGCCGATCCTTCGCCGCCCGGGCTTCGTCCCGATGTTTCAGGGAACCTGCCCGGGACGCCCGAAGCGTCACTCAAGACCACCGACGAACGCTTCCCGCTCGACCGCCCCCGCCGCACGTCGAGGTCGCCGGCCGGACGTCCTCCCCTACGACAGGGCAGGGACAAGTATGGGGGCGGCCCGAGCGCCGAGGACAAGATTGGTCGAGAAAGTTCAAGGTATTGATTTCGCGCCATTCCGTCCCGGATGTTCCAAGGACCGACGCGGCCACGTCCCCCAAATTCCCGTCGTCCTCGGACTTGTTCCGAGGATCCCTCGTCCAGCTGAGGTGTCGGCGCAATGGCGCGCTGGCGCGCCACCCCACGGCCTTCGCGGCGGAGGCAGGGGTCCTCGGAACAAGTCCGAGGATGACGGCTCTGGAGGTGAGGCGCTGGGCCTTTCAAGATGTCCGCAGCACCCCTCTTGACGAACCCATAACTCGCCAGTTATGAGTAACCCATAGCCAACGGGTTATCAGTTCCCATGACCGACGCTCACGACGTGCTCTTCAGGACGCTCGCCGATCCCACCCGACGGGGGATCTTCGAGCGGCTGTGCCGCGACGGCGAGCAGACGGTCGGGGCCCTGACGGCCCTGGCGGGAGTCTCGCAGCCGGCCGTCTCCAAGCACCTGGGCGTGCTGAAGTCGGCCGGGCTGGTGAGCGATCGCCACGAAGGCCGACAGACGCACTACAGCGCCCAGCTGAACGCCCTGGCCCCGTTGGTCGACTGGACAAGCCGCATGGCCGGGTTCTGGGAGACCCGGTTCGACAATCTCGAGGACCTGCTCAACAGGATGGACCAATGACCAGCACCGCGACGCAAACGCGTTCCGTCGTCATCGAACGGGAGATCGCTCATCCCCCCGAAAAGCTCTGGCGGGCGCTGACCCAGCCGCACCTGATGGAGGAGTGGCTGATGAAGAACGACTTCAAGCCCCAGGTGGGCCACAGCTTCAACCTGCGCGGCGAATGGGGCGGGGTGCTGGACTGCCAGGTCCTGGCCGTCGAGCCGAACAAGACCCTGTCCTACACCTGGAACTACGCGCACGAGGACGCCGCCTACAACCTGCAGAGCGTGGTGACCTTTACCCTGACCCCGACCAGCACGGGCACGCATCTGCGCGTCGAGCAGGCCGGCTTCAACCCGGATCAGAAGCAGGCCTACGGCGGCGCCCATGCCGGTTGGAAGTCGTTCCTCGGCAACCTGGATCAACTGCTGGAGCGCTTGGACTAGGGCCGCCGCGCCCTTCGCCCCGGCTCATTCTCAGAGGAGATTCCCCCATGAACGCCCTGATCCGACAAATCCATCGGTGGCTGTCCATCGCCTTCACGGCGGGCGTCATCGGCTACATGATCGTCATGACCAAGGGGCAGCCCCCGGCGTGGGTCGGCCTGTTCGCGCTGGTCCCGCTGATCTTGCTTCTGGTCACTGGGCTGTACATGTTCGTGCTGCCCTATGTCGCCAAAGGGCGGAGCAGGCGGCGCGCGAGCGCATAGGGAGCAAGAGCCATGGCCGAGCCGAAACGGCTGTCGGGCGGCAACCCCCAGATCGCCAAGGGCGACGGCGACGCGCCGGTCCAGGCCTATATCGCGGCCATGCTGGGCTGGCAGAGCGAGGTCGGGCGCAAGCTCGACGCGCTGATCGAGGGCGCCGTTCCCGGCGTGCGCAAGGCGGTGAAGTGGAACTCGCCGTTCTATGGCGTCGAGGAAACGACCTGGTTCCTCAGCCTCCATGCCTTCGCCAAATACATCAAGGTGGCCTTCTTCCGCGGCGCGGCGCTCGATCCCCCGCCGCCGGTCGGCTCCAAGCAGAAGGATGTGCGCTATTTCCACATCCACGAGGACGAACCGTTCGACGAGGCCCAGTTCATCGATTGGGTGAAACAGGCCAGCCAATTGCCCGGCGAGCGCATGTGAGCCGCCAGTACGAGGTGAGACGACCATGAAGAAGAAGATGGGCGGCCCGCTGGAGGGACCGCCTTCCGAGCTGATCGACAAGGCGATCGAGGCGCTGGAAGACTGGCGCGGCGAGACGCTGGCCAAGATCCGCAAGCTGATCCACGAGGCCGACCCCGACGTGGTCGAGGAGTGGAAATGGGGCATCCCGGTGTGGTCGCACGACGGGATCGTCTGCACCGGCGAAACCTACAAGGCCGCCGTGAAGACGACCTTCGCCAAGGGCGCGTCCGTCGAGGATCCCCAAGGCCTGTTCAACTCCAGCCTCGAAGGCGCCACCCGGCGGGCCATCGATTTCCGCCAGGGCGAGGCGATCGACGAGGCGGCGTTCAAGGCGCTGTTCCGCGCCGCCGCGGCGCTGAACGCCTCGAAGCCGAAGGCGGCGAAGAAGCGCGCTTAGAGCCGCTGCCTTTCCAATCCGCTCATCCCGGCGAAAGCCGGGACCCAGATCCCTTAGCGGAGTGGATGACTGGAGGGGCTCAGCGCTCATGGCGTCAGCTCCGGAGCCATTCCATCTGGGTCCCGGCATTCGCCGGGATGAGCGGAGTTTCTAGAGTTACACCCGCTCGATGATCACCGCCGGGGCCATGCCGCCGGCCGCGCACATGGTCACCAGGCCGCGCTTGAGGTCGCGGCGCTCCAGCTCGTCCAGGATCGTGCCGATCAGGATCGAGCCGGTGGCGCCGATCGGGTGGCCCAGGGCCATGGCGCCGCCGTTGACATTGACCTTGTCGCGGTCGAGGCCCAGGTCGCGGATGAACTTCTCGGCCACCACGGCGAAGGCTTCGTTGATCTCCCACAGGTCGATGTCGTCGACGGTCAGCCCGGCCTTGGCCAGCACCTTGCGGGCGGCGGGGACGGGGGCGTTGAGCATCAGGGTCGGGCTGTCGCCCATGTTGGCCATGGCCACGACGCGGGCGCGGGGCTTGAGGCCGTGCCTGGCGGCGTAGGCCGGAGAGGCCAGCAGCACCGCCGCCGCGCCGTCGACCACGCCCGACGAGTTGCCGGCGTGGTGCACGTGCTCGATCTTCAGGTCCGGATAGACCTGGTTGATCAGCCCGCCCAGCGTGGTGCCCGCCTCGTCGATCGGTACGCCGGCGATGGCGCCGAACGAAGCCTTCAGGCCCGCCAGGCCTTCCAGGGTGGTCTCGGGGCGGGGGAACTCCTCGCGGTCCAGCGCGATCGAGCCGTCGTCGCGATAGACCGGGACCAGGGCGCGGTCGAAGCGGCCTTCGCGGATCGCCTGGTCGGCGCGCCGCTGGCTGACCAGGGCCAGTTCGTCCAGCGCCTGGCGCGAAATGCCTTCCAGGGTGGCGATGGCGTCGGCGCAGACGCCCTGGTGGCTCTGCGGATGCCTGGCGCGCAGGCGCAGGTTGCCGCTGTCCAGCAGGCCGGGCGAGGTGCGGTCGGCGGTGGCGGCCGTGTAGGACATCATCTCGGTCCCGCCGGCGATGACCAGGTCCTCCATGCCCGACATGATCGAGGCCGCGGCCAGGTTCACCGTGGTGATGCCCGAGCCGCAGAACCGGTCCAGGGTCATGCCGCTGGCCTTGGTGTCATAGCCGGCGTCCAAGGCCGCCATCCGGCCCAGGTCGCCGCCCTGCTTGCCGCGCTGGGTGCTGGTGCCCCAGATGATGTCGTCGACTTCGGCGGTGTTGAGGTTGTTGCGCTCGGCCAGGGCCTTCAGCACCGTGGCGGCCAGGTGCTGGGGGTGGAAGTCGGCCAGGGCGCCCTTGCCGACCTTGCCGATGCCACGGGGCGTGCGGCAGGCGTCGATGATCAGGGCTTCGGGCATGGCGGCGTTCCTCCCAAGAACGGTTGTTTGAACCGATCTGAGCGCCGGCGCCCTTGGGTCAGTCCAGCGTCTTTTTTGGCTGGAGCTTCAGCCGCATGAACACCGTGCCGTCCGGGGTCGGCGCGTAGTAGGGGCCGATGCGCTCGAAGCCCATGGCGTCGTACAGCTTCATGGCGGTGGTCATGCTGGGCAGGGTGTCGAGCCGCAGTTCGTCATAACCGAGGTCTCGAGCCGTCCGGATCACCGCCTCGGCCATCGCCTTGCCCAGGCCCAGACCCCGAGCGGCCGGCAGCAGGAAGAGGCGCTTCATCTCGCAGCAGCCGTCGGGGGCGAGGGGACGCAGTCCCACGCAGCCCAGCGGCCGGTCCGCCGCGTCCCGGGCCAGCAGCAGCTCGCCCTTCGGCGGGGCGTACTTGCCGGGCAGGCCGGCCAGTTCGCCGCTGAAGTCCTGGTAGCCCAGGTCGACGGTCAGGGAGGCGACATAGTCCTCGAACAGCGCCACGACCGCCGCCAGGTCGTCGGGGGTGCGGACGGCGCGGATGGAGAAGGCGGCGGGCATCCCGTGAGGGAACAGAATCCCACGGCCGCCCGCAATGCCCTCCAAGGTCATGCTCTGTCGGTTGGAGACGGTTTCTACTTCCCGTCCGTCGTCAGCCTGAACACCATGGTGTTGCTGTACTTCTGGCCCGGATCCAGCCGCACCGGCGCGAAGGCCGGCTTGTTGGGCGCGTCGGGGAAGTGCTGCGGCTCCAGGGCGATGCCGTCGCCCTGGCGATAAATCTTGCCGCTCTTGCCCACCATCGTGCCGTCGATGAAGTTGCCGGTGTAGAACTGGATGCCCGGCTGGTCGCTGAGGATCTCCAGCACGCGGCCGCTCTTGGGGTCGGCCAGCCGCGCGGCCAGGCGCGGGGCGCCGCCCGCCTTGCCGGTCAGCACCATGTTGTGGTCGTAGCCGCGGCCGACGACGATCTGCGGATCGCGGGCGTCGCGGATGCGCTCGCCCACCACGGTCGGCTTGCGGAAGTCGAACGGCGTGCCGGCCACCGGGGTGATCTCGCCGGTCGGGATCAGCTCGGCGTCGACCGGGGTGTAGCCGTCGGAGGCCAGGGTCAGGACGTTGCCCATCGCGCCCTCGGCCGAACCCTCGCCGGCCACGTTGAACAGGGCGTGGTTGGTCAGGTTGACGATGGTCGGCTTGTCGGTCGTCGCGCCGTAGGTGATCGTCAGGTTGTTGGCCTCGTCCAGGGCGTAGGTCGCCGTGGCGGTGAGCGTGCCGGGATAGCCTTCCTCGCCGTCGGGGCTGACATGGGTGAAGGTGACCGAGGCGACCGGGCCGCGCTTGACGTCGGCGACCTTCCAGACCCGCTTGTCGAAGCCCTTGACCCCGCCGTGCAGGGCGGCGACGCCGTTGTTGTTCAGCGCCAGCTGGTAGGTCTTGCCGTCCAGGACGAAGCGGCCCTTGCCGATGCGGTTGGCGAAGCGGCCGACCGAGGCCCCGAAATAGCTGGCGTTCTTGACGTAGGACTCGGCGTCCTTGAAGCCCAGGGCGATGTCGGCCTTGGTCCCGTCGCGGCCGGGCGCGATCAGCGACTGCAGGGTGGCGCCGTAGGTGATCACCGTGGCGCTGACGCCCTTGCCATTGGTCAGGGTTATGGCCTCGACCTCGACGCCGTCGGGCGTCTTGCCGAACGGGGCCCGGGCGTAGTCGGCCGCGAAGGCTCCCGCCGGAAGGGCGATGGCGGTGGCGGCCAGAAGGGCGCCGGTCAGTTTGCGGCCTGAAGTCTTCATGAGGTTCCTCGTTCCAACGGTCGAAGCGGCTCTAGGGGCGGCTTGGCGTCCATATAGTCCGACAAATTGAGCCGGTGCAATCGAGCTTAGGCGGAAAGAAAGTCGCCGTTCCGGAGCGATCCGGAACGGCGCAGGCGGGGTCGACCTCAGGCAGGGAAAGGGGTTCAGACGGCCACGGGCCACCCGTCGGCGCTCCAGGCCAGGGGCTGGATGCGCAGGGTCGGGACGCCGCCCTTCTTGGCGTCGTAGGCGTGGTAGACGATGTAGTCGCGGCCCGCGTCGCGCAGCACGGCCACGTGGCCGGGACCCCTGAAGCGCTTGGTGGGATCCAGGTCGGCGTGCAGCACGATCAGGCCGCCGTCCTTCATCAGCATCGCCTTGCCGTTACGGTCGACATAGGGCCCGGTCACCGCCTTCGCGCGGCCCACCACCGTGTAGTAGGTGCTGTCGGCGCCTCGGCAGCAGAAGTCGAACGAGGCGAACAGGTAGAACCAGCCATCCCGCTCGATGATGTACGGCGCCTCGATGGCGTCGGGATGGGGCCGGGCGGCGATGGCCGTCAGCGGGGCGCCGGGCCCATTCTTGTTGAGGGGGGGCTTGCCAGTCCCCGGGTCGATCTCGACCAGTTTCAGGCCCGACCAGAAGCTGCCGAAGCTCATCCACACGCGGCCGTCCGGGGTGGCGACGATGTTGGGGTCGATGGCGTTGAAATCGTCGCCGGGCTTGGACCCCAGCACCACGCCCTCGTCGCGCCAGCCGAAGGCCGGGTCGGACCGGTCCAGGGTCGCGGTGGTCTGCAGGGCGATGACCGAGCGGTTCTTCCCGAAGGTCGAGAGCGCGTAATAGAGGTGGTAGCGGCCGTCGATCAGGCTGATGTCCGGGGCCCAGGCGCCGCGCGTGCCGGGCACTTCCTTCCCAGCCCAGTCGGGCAGGACGGGCATGACGGCGCCGACCAGGGTCCAGGCGACCAAGTCCGGCGAGGTGCGCCAATGGATCAGGCCGGGCTTCTGGTTGGCCTGGCTGGTGCAGAACAGGTGATAGGTCGCGCCCTGCTTGATGATGCAGGGGTCGTGAACGGGCGACAGGTCGCCGGTCATCCGATCGTTGAGGCTGGGCGTGGCGGCTTGAGCGGCCGTCGGAACGGCCGCGCTCAGGGCCCCGGCCAGGGCATGTCTGCGGGTCAGCATCACGAACTCCGACGCGAAGGCGAACGCGCCCGACTCCAGAGGAGTCGAGCGCGCGGGTCTTACATCTTCCAGCGGAAGCCGATCAGGACCTGACGGTCGTAGCGACGGGTGTCGCGCGGATACAGGTGCTTGTCGGTGAAGTAGTCCTTGAACTCGGTGTCGAGCAGATTGACGCCTTCCAGGGTCAGGGTCAGCTTGTCGCCGACCTTGTAGGACAGACTGCCGTCCATCTGGGCGGTGTCGTCGGCGATCAGGTCGAAGCCGCTGTTCTCGAAGTTCGGCGTGTCCAGGAAGTGTTGGCGCCAGTTGTAGGCCAGGCGACCGGACAGCGGACCTTTCTCGTAGAGCACCGCGACGTTGTAGGACCACTTCGACAGGCCTCGGAAGTCGGTCTTCACGCCTGTGACGCCGTTCTTCATCGAGCCGTCCATCAGGGTGACATTGGCCTGCAGGCCCAGGCCGCTGAACACGCCCGGCAGGAAGTCGTAGAACTGCTGGTAGCCCAGTTCGAGGCCGTCCAGCTTGTCCTTCCCGGAGTTGCTGGGGCGGGTCATGATGTAGGTGGTGCCGTTGATCACCTCATTGGCCGAGGTGGTTTCCACATAACCGTCGATGTTGCGGTGGAAGTAGGCCGCCGTCAGGAAGCCGTCGGCCGCGAAGTACCATTCCAGCGACGCGTCGAGGCTGTCGGACGTCACCGGCTTGAGGTTCGGATTGCCGCCCGAGCCCGACAGGAAGGTGGTGTTGGAGGCCACGGTCGACAGCGAGACGCCCGGATTGAGCTGGGCGAAGTCGGGGCGGGTGACGGTGCGGCCCAGCGACAGGCGCGCCACCAGGTCCGGCCGCAGATTGAACCTCAGGTTCGCGCTGGGCAGCAGGTCGACCGACGAGTTCTTCTTCTCGGTCGGCGTGTAGACCAGCACCGAGGTGGCGGTGTCGACATTGTTGCCGCCCAGGGTTTGTTCGGTGCGGACCAGGCGCAGGCCCACGACGCCGCTCCAGGGCACGCTGCCCATGTCGCCGCCGATCTTGGACTGGACGTAGCCGGCATAGGTCTTCTCGACATCGGAGAAGAACATGCCCGGGTCGATCCGGCGCTTGCCGGTGACCGGATCGTTGCGCAGGGCGAAGACGGCGGCGCTGGTGGCGTTGCGGTCATAGAGCAACGCCGTCTGCGCCCGCACCTTGTCGGTGTTGTTCAGCAGGTACGAGGCGCTGGGCGTGTACCACTGGGTGGTGATGTAGTCGGGTCCGCCGTCGGCCATGGGCTCGGACAGGCCGTTCAGGCCCGCCAGGCTGCTGACCGGCGTGTGGGTGAAGGGATAGGCCGCGCCGCCGTAGGACTGGTTGGACTCGGCGCTGCGGTCGGCATAGCGGACGCCCGCGCTGATCTCGCGGATGAACTCGTCCGACGGCGCGGTGTAGACGACGTCGGCGCGCCAATCGACCGAGTTCCCGGTCTGCTTGCCGTAGTTGTCGAACCAGTTCTCGATATTGTAGGCGGCCGGGTTCTTGATGTCGTAGCCGCTGCTCAGATAGTTCAGCTGGGCGGTGCCGTCGTGGCTGGTGTCGACCTGCACGAGGGGCACGATCGTCGAGCTGTCGAGGATCGGGTTCTCGTACTTGAAGAACGAGTTGGTGACCGACAGATCGGTCGATGCCTTGAACGAGCCCCACTCCTTGTAGCCGCCGGCCGAGAACTGGTTGGTGTTGGAGTGCTGGTCGTTGGCCTGGGTCGACATGATCGTGAAGACGTTGTGGTTGGTCAGCGTCTTCAGCTGGTTGGTGCCCGGGAACACGGTGGCCGACAGGTTGCCGTCGCCCAGCCAGGGCAGGCCGACCAGGAAGTCCAGTTCGAACACGTTCTTGTAGTCGGTGCCGAAGCCCTCGAAGTAGAGCTCGCTGGTGTCGTCCGGCCGCCATTGCAGGGAGAAGTTGGCCGCCCTGCGCTTACGTTCGCCGGCGATCGGGATGTAGCCCATCACGAACGGGCCGTTGATCGAGGTGATGCCGGGCGGCAGCGGGTGGGCCGGGCCGAACGAACCGGTGTGGTCGTCGGAGCGCACGTTGAACGCGCGCTCTTCGTGGAAGTCGCGATCGACGAACGACACGCCGACCAGCGCGCCGAACTCGCCGACATTGGTGTCCCAGCGGTTCGAGGCGGTGGCCCCGAAGTCCGGGTTCCATTCCTTGGCCTTGTCCGAATAGGCGGCGTGGCCGAAGGCGTTGAACTGGGCGCCGGAGAAGTCGAACGGCCGGCGGGTGCGGATGTCGATCGCGCCGGCGATGCCGCCTTCGATCTGATCGGCCGCGGCGCTTTTATAGACGTCGACCCGTTGCAGCATGTTGGCCGGCACGTCGGCCAGGGCGATGTAGCGGCCGGTGGTGGTGAACACCTCGCGGCCGTTCAGCAAGGTCACCAGATTGGGCAGGCCGCGGATCAGCACCGAATTGGCCTCGCCGGAGTCGCGGCGGACCTGGATGCCGGTGACCCGCGCCAGGGCGTCGGCGACGTTGTTGTCGGGCAGCTTGCCCACGTCTTCGGCGACGATGGAGTCGACCACCAGGTCGTTGTTCTTCTTGATCTGCTGGGCGCTCTGGGCGGCCTGGCGCTGGCCGGTGACGACGATCTCGGCGACCGTCTCGTCGTCCTTGGTCGCGGCGGTCTGGGCCAGAGCCGGCGCGGCGGCCAGCAAGGTCATGGCCGAGGCGGCCGAAATCAGCAGGGCCCGGCGCGCGGCGCGCGCGGCGGATCGGATCGGCATGTTGACGCCGTTGGTCATGGATTTCCCTCCCAAGTCTCACCGTCTCCCCGTCTGCGCGGGAAGCTTCTCGATGGTGAGTTATCTTGTCTGACAAATAATCCATTCGCAAGGGTATTACTAATGTGGCCATGGAAATGTGAACGGCGTTCGTCCGCGCCTGCGGCGCGGCGCGCCTCGGCGGGCGCGACGGGCGAGGCGATAGACTTCGTAATAGATTGAATAAATTCAGTGAATTATGGAGCTTGCCGCCTACCGACGCGCAACGCGGGATAGGCTCGTCCGCCGATGCGGGTCCAACGCCTGTCGGGCTCGAATCTTGGTCAGACAAATATGAGAGATTCGTATGACCACCCTTTGGGGTGGACGACGGGGACGGCGACGATCACGCGTCGCCGTCCCCTTTGTCGTCATCGTCGATGATCAGCCGCGCGCGAGGCTGACGACATTCCAGGACTGGCGCTTCAGCGTCGCGGTCAGGCGGCCGCTCTCCAGCCTGGCGGTCGGGTTGGCGACGGGCGAGACGGCGTCGGGCGCGGTCTTGGTGTTGGTCTTCTTCAGGTCCGCATCGTGCAACTGCGTCGAGGTCTGGATCACCAGGTTCTCGGCGACGCCGCGCAGATCGACCGACAGCGCCAGGTCGTCGGTGACGCTGCGATTCAGCGCGAACAGGGTCGTCGCGCCGGTCTGCGGATCGCGCACGATCGTGGCCAGCAGGTTGGGAACCTCGCCGTGGGCCTTGGTCGGAAACGTGCCGGTCTCGACCTTCAGCTTCAGCACCTCGCCGCGGCCGTGGCGCGTGCAGTCGGCGAACGGATGGAAGATGGTCTGGCGCCAGGCCGGACCGCCGGTCTCGGTCATGATCGGGCCGATCACGTTGACCAGCTGGGCCAGGCACCCGGCCTTCACCCGGTCGGCGTTGTTCATCATCACGATCAGGCAGCCGCCCACCACCAGGGCGTCCTCGTGATTGTAGACTTCCTCGATCAGCGGCGGCGCTTCGGGCCAGCCGGGCTTCTTCAGGTCGTCCGGACCGCTGGCCTTGTACCAGACGTTCCATTCGTCCAGCGACAGCATGATCCGCTTCTTCGAACGCCGCTTGGCCGCCACGGCGTCGGCGATCGACGCGACCTCGCGGATGAAGTGGTCCAGGTCGTCGACGGTGGCCAGGAACTCGTGGATGTCGTCGGCGTCGTTGCGGCAATAGTGGTGCAGCGAGATGTAGTCGACCTGGTCGAAGCACTGGTCCAGCACCTCGTATTCCCACTTGGCGTAGGTGGGCATGGCGCGTTGCGACGAGCCGCAAGCGGTCAGCTCGATGGTGGGATCGACCCACTTCATCACCTTGCCGGTCTCCTGGGCGATGCGGCCGTATTCGGCCGAGGTCTTGGCGCAGATCTGCCAGGGGCCGTCCATCTCGTTGCCGATGCACCAGAACTTGATCCCGTGCGGCTGCTCGTAGCCGTGCGCGCGACGCAGGTCCGAATAGTAGGTGCCGCCCGGGTGGTTGCAGTACTCCAGGAAGTGGCGGGCCTCGTCCGCGCCGCGTGTGCCGACATTGACCGCGAACATCGGCTCGAGGTCCGCCTTGCGGCACCAGGTGATGAACTCATTGGTCCCGAACTGGTTGGTCTCGGTCGAGTGCCAGGCCAGGTCCAGGCGGACCGGGCGGTTCTCCTTGGGACCGACGCCGTCCTCCCAGTTGTAGCCCGACAGGAAGTTGCCGCCCGGATAGCGGACGATGGTGACGCCCAGCTCGCGGGTCAGGTCCAGCACGTCCTGGCGGAAACCTTCGGGCGTGGCGGTGGGGTGGCCGGGCTCGTAGATGCCGCCATAGACGCAGCGGCCCATGTGCTCGACGAAGGTGCCGAAGATCCGGCGGTCCAGCGGGGCCACCACGAAGTCGGCGTCGGCGATGATCTTGGCGGTCAGCATGGAAAGCTCGCGGGTCTAGAGAAGGTGGAACAGCAGGTCGTTGACCCGACGCTCGGCGTCGGCGAGGGCGGTGTCGATCGGCTTGCGGCCGGTGATGGCGCTGGCCATCTCGTCGCCGATGATGTCCTGGATCGCGAACTGGCGCTGCACCCGCGGCGGCAGGGTCTGGCCGATGGTGGCCAGCGGGGCGATGGCCTGGCGGTGGGGCAGGGCCTTGAAGCGCGGGCTGTCGATCACCGCCTGCATCGACGGCAGGTGGCCGGTGCGCGACCAGTCGTAGTCGTGGTCGGCCAGGAACCTGACCAGCCGATAGACCGCGGCGCGCTGGGCCGGCGTTCGCGCGCGGTGCGGCACGACCCAGGCGTGGCCGTCGACATAGGCGGCGTCCTTGGTTCCGAAGATCCGGGGATAGGGGACGACCGCGTAACCATCGGCGAGCGGCCGGCCGGGCGTGTGCGACTCCGCCTCGAACGTGCCGATCATCCAGGTGCCGACCAGATAGACCCCGCCGTCGCCGTTCATGAAGCCGCTGGTGGCGGCCGGATAGTCCTGGTCGCGGGTCGACAGGTTCTCGTCGTGCAGGGTCTTGAACAGGGCGACGATCCGGTGGGCCTCCGGCGTCGTCAGCTTGATGTGCTTGGGATCGGTGAAGAACACCGCGTCCTGGGTCATCAGGTAGGTGTAGAGGTTGCGGGTGTAGCTGGCCGTCTCGTTGGCCATGGCCTGGACCAGATAGGGCTTGCCGGTGGCGGCCTTGAACTGGCGGGCCTGGGTCAGCAGTTCGTCGGCGCTGGTCGGCAGGATCGGCTGGCCGTCCTTGACCAGGCCCGCCCGGCGGAACTGGCCCATGTTGATGTGCCAGAGCGGCGCCCAGTTGTCGAAGGGCAGGCCCCAGACCTGGCCGTTCTTGGTCACCCCCTCGCGGGCGGCGCGGGTGAAGGCGGCGGGATCGACGCCGACGCTTTCCAGGCCCGGCCCCATCGGTTCGATCAGGCCGCGCGACTGGTAGTCCGAGATCGCCGACATGTGCATGGTCACCAGGTCGGGCGGATCGCCCGCCGCGAACTGGGCCGACAACTGGTCGTAGCCGGGCCAGGCGGCGATGTTGACCTTCAGCCGGATGTCCGGGTTCTCGCGCTGGAACTGGTCCAGCAGGCCGGTGATGATCTCGCACTCGCCGTCGGGATTGCGCGCCCCGGCTCCGGCCGAGCGGCATTCGCCGAAGATCCGCTGGACGGTGATCTGGGTGACGTCGTCGCGCTTGGCGCAGCCGAACAGCGACAGGGTCGCGACGGCCGCGAGGGCGAGGCGGGCGAGGGTCTTCATCGCACCGCCGCTCCCGACACCGCCCGCACGATGTACTTCTGGAAGAACACGTAGACCACCAGGATCGGCGCGCTGGCGAACACCGCCTGGGCCATCAGGAAGCCCAGGCCGCTGGTCTGGGCGAAGTTGATCTGCGAGCTGGCCACGCCGACCGTCAGGGTGAACATCTCGCTGCGCGTCGCCGAGATCAGCGGCCACCAGTAGTCGTTCCACGACGACAGGAAGGTGAAGATCCCAAGGGTCGCCTGGGCGGGCAGGGTCAGGGGCAGCAGCACCTTCCAGAACACCTGGCGGCGCGAGGCTCCGTCCAGCATCGCCGCCTCGTCCAGCTCGACCGGAATGGCTTTGAAGTACTGGGTCATCAGGAACACCCCGAACGGCGCGGCCAGGCCGGGCAGGATCAGGCCGGGATAGGTGTTGTGCAGGTGCAGGGCGGAAAACAGCTGGTGGCGGGTGATGATCACCGACTGCTCGGGCACGGCCAGGCCGAACAGCACCAGGGCGAACAGCCACTTGCGGCCCGGGAACTCCAGCCGCGCGAAGCCGTAGCCGGCAAGGGACGACAGGGCCAGCACGCCGGCGGTGGTGCACAGAGACACCAGCAGGCTGTTGCACAGCCAGCGGAACACCGCCGCCCGGGCCAGGATCGAGCCGTAGTTCTCCAGGGTGTAGGGTCCGCGGAACACCGAGGCGGTGTCGCGCAGCAGCTCGCCGTTCGACTTCAGCGACAGGCCCACGGTCCACAGCAAGGGCATGACCATGACCACGGCCGCCAGGGTCAGGGCGGCCCAGCCCAGGCGGTTGATCCAGGGATTGCGCCCGGCGGCGCGGTCCAGCGCGCTCATCGGACCGCCTCCTTTTCGCGCGTCGTCACGTACTGCAGCACCGTGGCGACCAGGATCAGGCCGAACAGGATTTCCGAAGCGGCGGCCGCGTAGCCGATGTCCCAGCGCCGGAAGCCGACCTCGTAGATGAACAGCACGATCGGCCGCGAGGCGCCGTTGGGACCGCCCTGGGTCAGCAGCTGGGCCTGGCCGAACAACTGGAACTGCAGCACGCACTGGATGATCACCACCAGCACCACGGTCCGGCGGATCGAGGGCAGGGTGATGCGGGTCAGGGCCTTCCACGGGCTGGCCCGGTCCAGGGCGGCGGCTTCGTAGAGCTCGGCCGGAACCTGCTGCAGGGCGGCCAGGTACAGCATCATCGGAAGGCCCAGGCACCACCAGACCGTGGTCAGGGCGATGGCCGGCAGCACCAGGTCGGGATGGCTGAGCAGCGGGATCGGCGGCCTGCCGGCCGCGTGCAGGATGTTGGCGATCAGTCCGCCGTCGGGGATCAGCACCAGCCGCCAGATCAGGGTGACGATGGTCACCGACAGCACCGACGAGCTGAAGAACACGCCCCGGAAGAAGGCCGCCGCGCGGGTCGGGCGGTTCAGGGCGATGGCCAGGGCCAGGGCGATGATCGCCAGCGGCGGCACGGTCAGCAACACGAACCAGAAGGTGTTGCGCACCGCCTGCAGGAAGACGGTGTCGCGCAGCAGCCGGCCGAAGTTCTCGAGCCCGACGAACGCCTCGCCGCCGAACAGGTCGGCCTTGTGCAGGCTCAGCCACACCCCGGCCAGCAGCGGGTAGAGCAGCAGGGCCAGGTAGACGACCAGGTACGGCGTGACGAACAGGCCGTTGACCCAGCTGCTCTTGCGGGGCGAGGCGGCGGTCATGCGGCAGCCGGAGCGTAGTGGGCGCGGTCGTCGGCGTCGAACAGGTGCACGGCGCCGTCCAGGGCCAGGCCGACCGTGTCGCCCATGGCCGCGCGGCTGGTCCCGACATCCTCGGCGATGATCGCCGCGCCGTCGGCCAGGCGCAGATAGACCAGGGTGCGGTCGCCCAGGCGCTCGACGAACTCGACCTTGGCGTCGACCAGGCCGCCGCCCGGCGCGACGACCTTGACGGCCTCGGCGCGAAGGCCCAGGCGCCAGGCGGCGCTGACGGGCAGGGCGGCGAGGGGGACCTCGGTGTCGACGCTCGCGCCGCCCGGCAAGGCCGCTCGCGCCAGGCCGCCCGGACCCTCGCCCAGCGTCACGTCCAGGAAGCTCATCGGCGGCGAGCCGACGAAAGTGGCCACGAAGCGGTTGGCGGGGCGGGCGTAGATCTCCATCGGCGTGCCGACCTGCTGGATGCGGCGGTCGCTCATCACCACGATGCGGTCGGCCAGGGTCATGGCCTCGACCTGGTCGTGGGTGACCAGGATCATCGTCGCCTGGACCCGGCGGCGCAGCTGGGCCAGCTCCAGCCGGGTGCGCATGCGCAGGGCGGCGTCGAGGTTCGACAGCGGCTCGTCGAACAGGAACAGGTCCGGCTTCTTGACGATGGCCCGGCCGATGGCGACGCGCTGACGCTGGCCGCCCGACAGCTGGCCGGGCTTGGACGGCAGGAAGCGCTCGATCTCCAGGATGCGGGCCGCCTCGGCCACGCGCGCCTCGATCTCGGCTTTCGGGACCTTCGCGTTGCGCAGGCCGAACGCCATATTCTCGAAGATCGTCATGTGCGGGTAGAGGGCGTAGTGCTGGAACACCATCGCCACGCCCCGGTCGCCCGGCGCCAGGGCGTCGACCCGGCGCTCGCCGATATGGATCTCGCCCGTCTCGACGGTCTCCAGCCCGGCGATCATCCGCAGCAGGGTGGACTTGCCGCAGCCCGAGGGTCCGAGGAAGGCGATGAACTCGCCGGACGCGATGTCGAGGCAAATGTCGTCGAGCACGGCGACGGAACCGAAGTTCTTGCTCAGATGGTTAAGCCGCACACGCGCCACGGTCCACTCCCCAATCGGCTCGCTGCGCGTGACGGAAGGGTGGCGTGAAGCCGTCGTCTCCTCCCAATCACGGCGCCAGAGCGCTCTTGTTTCCGCCCGCCTTTGATTGGGGCTGGTTATTGTCTGAGTTATTTACTCAGACAAAAGCGGGATAACGATGATTTCACCGAGGCGCAAGGCGAAAAGTGGGATGCTGGAGGAATCAAAACGCCCTGCCGCGCGGTATGCACGGCAGGGCGTTGGTAATTGTCGGACTATAGGCCTGGGCGGTGAGGAAGCCTAAAGCACGCCGTCCACGGCTCGCCGCACGCCCAGCGGATTGTCCGCCTTCAGCGCGGGCGGTAGCAGGGCGTCGGGGATGTCCTGGTAGCAGACCGGCCGCAGGAAACGCTCGATCGCCCGCGTGCCCACCGAGGTGCCGCGCGGGTCGGAGGTGGCCGGGAACGGGCCGCCGTGGACCATGGCGTGCGAGACCTCGACCCCGGTCGGCCAGCCGTTGGCCAGGATGCGGCCGGCCTTGCGCTCCAGGATCGGCATCAGGGCGCGCGCGGCCTCGGCGTCGGCCGGGTCCATGTGCAGGGTGGCGGTGAGCTGGCCCTCCAGCCCCTCCAGCACGGCGGCCACCTGGACGACGTCCGAGAAGCGCACGATCAGCGACGACGAGCCGAACACCTCGTGGCTCAGTTCGGGGTCGCGAAGGAAGGTGTCGGCGTCGACCGCGAACAGCGCGCCGACCGCCTGGTTGACGCCGTCGCCGACGCAGCCGCGCGCCAGCAGTTCGACGCCCGCGCGGCCGGCCAGACGATCCACGCCCTGTTCGTAGGCGCCGAAGATGCCCGGGGTCAGCATGACGTGCGGCTGGGCGGCGCTCAGGGCGGCGACGGCGGCGGCCTCGAAGCGCTCGAGGTCGGGTCCGGCCAGGGCGAAGACCAGGCCGGGGTTGGTGCAGAACTGGCCCGCGCCCATCGTCAGCGAACCGACAAAGGCCGCGCCCAGCGCCTCGGCCCGGGCGGCCAGGGCGGCGGGCAGCGGCAGCACCGGATTGACGCTGCTCATCTCGGCGAAGACCGGGATCGGCTCGGGCCGACTGGCGGCGATCCGCATGAAGGCGGTGCCGCCGGCCCGCGAGCCGGTGAAGCCCACGGCCTTGATGCGCGGATCGGCGACCAGGCCGGCGCCCAGCGTGCGCTGTTGGCCGATCAGCATGGCGAAGACCCCGGCGGGCAGGCCCGCGGCCTTGACCGCCTTGGTGATCGCGCCGCCGACCATGGCGCCGGTGTTGGGGTGGGCCGAGTGACCCTTGACGATCACTGGGCAGCCGGCCGCCAGGGCCGAGGCGGTGTCGCCGCCCGCCGTCGAGAAGGCCAGGGGGAAGTTGCTGGCTCCGAACACCGCCACCGGGCCCAGCGGGATGAAGCGCTGGCGCAGGTCGGCGCGGGGCAGGGGCGTGCGCTCGGGCATGGCCGGATCGATCCGCGCGCCGATCCAGTCCCCGCGCCGCACGACCTGGGCGAACAGCCGAAGCTGACCGCAGGTGCGGCCGCGCTCGCCGGTGATGCGGGCCTGGGGCAGGCCGGTCTCGGCCATGGCGGTCTGGATCAGCTCGTCGCCCAGGGCCTCGATCTCGGCGGCGATCGCCTCGATGAAGGCGGCGCGGGTTTCCAGATCGGTCTCGCGATAGGTGTCGAAGGCGGCGGCCGCGGCGGCGCAAGTCGCTTCGATCTGCTCGGCGCTGGGTTCCGGGAAGCTGGGGCCGAAGTGTTCGTTGGTGGCGGGGTTTAGGGCCCGTAGCGCGGCTTCGGCCATGGCGGTCTTTCTCTATTCGATGAACGCCGGAGCGACGATCCGTCGGCCCAGCAGGAAGGCGTCGGCGACGTGACGCAGCGGGCTGACGTCGACATCGCTGGTTCTGTCGGCCGCCAGGCGCGCGAAGGCGTCGTAGAGGCCGGCATATTCGGCGTCCGGCCCCTCGCGAAGCAGCACGTCGTTGATCCACAACTTGGCGCCGCCGTGCGACAGCTTCAACACGTTGTTACCGGTATCTTCGTCCTCGGTCTCGACAGCGATGTCCCAGCTTTGCGGACCGGTCTGCAGGAAATCGAACTCGGCGCGGATCGGCGCGCCGGCGGCGTCGACGAAATCCAGCTCGGCCTGGATCGGCGACTGGCGGTTCTCGGGCACGTGCAGCGCCGCGCCGGTCAGGAAGAACGGCCGGGGCAGGATGGCCGTGGCGATCGACAGGGCGTTGATGCCCGGGTCGAAGACGCCCAGGCCGCCGGCCTCCCAGATCCAGGTCTGGCCCGGATGCCAGACGCGGACATCCTCGCGCCAGTCGATGCGCACGGACTTGACGGTCTTGTCGGCCAGCCATTCGCGCGCCGGCGCCACGCCCTGGGCGTAGCGCGAGTGCCAGGTGGTCTGCAGGGTCAGGCCGCGCTCGGCGGCGGTCAGCCGCAGGTCCTCGACCTCGCTCAGCGTCGCGCCGGGCGGCTTTTCCAGCATCACGTGCTTGCCGGCCGCCAGGGCCAGGTGGGCCAGGGCGTGGCGCGGCTGGGGCGGGGTGCACAGAGACACCGCGTCGACCGCCACGTCGCTGGCCAGGAGTTCGGCCAGGGTCGTGAAGTGGGCGACGCCGTCGAGGTCGGCGTTGCGGCTGACGATGGCGACCAGCTCGAAGCGGTCGTCGGCGGCGATGGCGGGCAAGTGTTGGTCGCGGGCGATCTTGCCCAGGCCGACGAGAGCCAGGCGGATCTTGCTCATAGGCTGCGCACCGTCACCGGCTTGTCCCCAATTCCCTTTGGCGCCTGGGCCAAGGGATTGCTGACGGGGTAGAGGAACGGCGCGGCGCCGATCTCGAACACGTCGCCGACCTGGGTCTGGAAGCCTTCCGAGAACGACAGGGTGGCCGTGCCGAAGAAGTGCACGTGGATGTCGCCCGGCTTGCGGAACAGGTCGTACTTGAAGTGGTGGTGCTCGAGGTTGGCGATGGTGTGGGACATGTTGGCCTCGCCCGACAGGAAGGGCTTTTCCCAGACCACCTGGCCGCCTCGCAGGATCTTGCTGGCGCCGCGCACGTCGGCCGGCAGCTCGCCGGTCAGCAGCTCGGGGCCCAGGGCCGCCTGACGCAGCTTGGAGTGGGCCAGCCACAGATAGTTGCCGCGCTCGATGACGTGGTCCGAGAACTCGTTGGCCAGGCAGAAGCCCAGGCGGTAGGGCGATCCGTCCGGACCGATGATGTAGACGCCGGCGATCTCGGGCTCCTCGCCGCCGTCCTGGGCGAAGGCGGGCGAGGTCAGGGGCGCGCCGTGACCGACCACGTGCGAGCCGTCGCCCTTGTAGAACCATTCCGGCTGGGCCCCGACCGCGCCGGCGGCGGGCCTGCCGCCCTCGACGCCCATCAGGAACATCCGCATGGAGTCGGTGAGCTGCTCGCCCGCCTGCGCGGCCTTGTGCATCTTGTCGCGACCCTCGGCCGAGCCCAGGTGCGTCAGGCCGGTGCCGGTCAGGATCAGGTGGGCGGGATCGGGATGGTCGATCGGGGCCAGCACCCGGCCCTGCGCCAGGGCGGCGGGGATGTCGATCTCGGCGCCGAGCGGGTGGGCCTGGGCGGCCTCGGCCAGGGTGGCCCCGGCCGCCAGCGCCGCCTGGGCCAGGGCCAGCAGGGTGTCGGCCACCTCGACCCTGCGGGCCAGGCCCGCGTCGTTGACCGCCGCGAGGAGTCGCGTCCCGCCCTGTTCCTTCAGTTGCACGAAGCGCAGCACCATGGCCGTCCCTACCTCCCAGCGGATTTGGCTATTTAGTCAGACAAATAGCGAACTGCGGTGCGGTGTCAAACCCGGATCGACGGGCCGCGAGCGGGTGTCCGGGCGCGGCCGGGCGCTGTGGAAACACGAGAACCGGCGCAAACCCGCGCGGCGTCGGCGTTTGGCAATCATCATACTTTTCAGCGCGCAAATCGACGTTTCGTCTTCGGCGCCGGCGCTGCGAAATCCCTTGTCGGCGCACAAACTGTCTCGCTAGTGTCGCGCGGCGTCGAGATCGGCGGACGGACGGAGCTTTCGTCCACGACTGGACAGGGAGGCGAAGCGCGCGTGCGGAAGAAGAAAGACAAGGCCGGGGACGGCGATTTCGCGCGGGACAGCCTGGCGGCCACCAGCCGGATTCACGGATCGATCGCCCGCAACCTGGGCGTGGCCATCGTCTCGGGCCAGTATCAGCCGGGCGACATCCTCAACAACGAGATCGATTCCAGCGAGCAGCTGCAGGTCTCGCGCAGCGCCTATCGCGAGGCCATCCGCATCCTGGCCGCCAAGGGGCTGGTCGAGAGCCGGCCGAAGACCGGCACCCGGGTCACCGAGCGCAATCGCTGGAGCCTGCTGGACCCCGAGGTCCTGGCCTGGTTCTTCGAATCCGAGCCCAGCGAGGAGTTCCTCAAGGGCCTGTACGAACTGCGGATGATCGTCGAGCCGGCCGCCGCGGCCCTGGCCGCCGAACGCCGCGACGACGGCCAGCTGGAGCGCATGCGCAAGGCGCTGATCCAGATGGAGAGCCAGACCCTGGCCACCGAGGCCGGCCAGGCCGCCGACCGCGACTTCCACGACACCGTGCTGGAGGCCACCGCCAACGCGCCGCTGTTCACGCTCAGCAGCAGCATCGGCGCGGCCGTGCGCTGGACCACGATCTTCAAGCAGCGCAAGCGCGAGCTGCCGCGCGACCCCATGCCCGACCACTGGAAGGTGTTCGACGCCATCGCCGCCGGAAGGCCGGATCAGGCGCGGCAGGCGATGGAACGGCTGGTGGGCTTGGCGCTGGAAGACACCCGCGCGGCGATCGACCCGAGGGACTGAACGCGGTGCGTCCTTCGAGGCTCGGCTGCGCCTCGCACTCAGGATGAGGAAATCAGCAAGATGTCCCTCATCCTGAGGCGCCCGTGCTAGCGGGCCTCGAACGACGCACGACGGTTCAGCAGCTAAGCATCATCCCAGCCGATAGAGTCCCGCGCCGTGCGCAGGCAGCGTCCTTTCCAGTCGCCTCTCGGCCGTCCCGTCGGCCTTGCGCGCCCACAAGTCCCGCACCGCCGCGCGGCCCGTCAGTCCCAGCTTCCCAAGGTCCGCGCCCACCACCATCTCCTGGTCGGCGGTGTTGAATAGCGCCACATAGCGCGCCTTCGAGCCCGGAACCTCGGCCGCCCAGACGACGCTTCCGCCGGCATTGATCACCGGCTTGTTCCCCGTGCTGTGCTGGTTCACCGCCAGCACCTCGTCATTGGTCAGCAGGGCGGTCGTCGCCGGATCCAGCTTCCGCAGGTCCCCGCCCATGATCAGCGGCGAGCGGGCGATCGCCCACAGGGACATCATGGTGCGCTGCTCGTCGGGCGTGAACCGCGTCGTGCGCTTGCCCAGGTCCAGAACGCCCAGCGGCAGCATGTCGGCGTCGGGCCAGCAGCCGGGAATGCGGTGGGGGTTCCAGCGCTCCAGCCGGCCGAACTGCTCCAGCAGCAGCGGCCACTGGTCCCAGAAGTCGTCGCTGATCCGCCAGAGGTTGGCGTTGCGCTGGACGTGATCGGCGGCGTCCAGCGGCGTCTCGCCGGGCGACAGGCTCAGCACCATCGGCCGGCCGCTGGCGTCGATGGCCTTGCGCACGGCTTCGATCTCGGGCGCGTGGTCGTGATAGGGCCGGCTCATGTCGTCGACCTTGACGTAGTCGACGCCCCAGGCGGCCAGCAGCTTGAACACGCTGTCGTAATAGGCCTGGGCGCCGGGCCGCTTCATGTCGACGCCGTACATGTCGGGGTTCCAGGGGCACAGGCTGCCCCGGTCGGCGATGTCGCCGCAGCGGACGTTCGTCCCCAGCACCGGCAGGTTGCGGTCGGCCGCCTGGCGGGGCACGCCGCGCATCAGGTGGATGCCGAACTTCAGGCCCAGGGCGTGCAGCCGATCGCCCAGCGGCTTGAACCCCGCGCCGTCCGCCGAGGACGGGAAGCGATTGATCGCCGGCAGCAGGCGGCCCCAGGGGTCAAGCTCGAGATGAGCGTCCTTGCGATAGTCGAAGCCGGTCGCGCCCGGCTCGTACCACTGGATGTCGACCGTGAAGACGTCGTAGCCGTGCGGCAGCAGCACCTTGGCCATGACCTTGGCGTTGTCGATCGCCTGGTCCTCGGTCAGGGTGGTGGCGAAGCTGTCCCAGCTGTTCCAGCCCATCGGCGGGGTCGGCGCCAGGCGGCGAAAGGCGAGGGAATCGGTCGTCCCGTCGGCGGTCATGGCGGCGCCCGGAATCCACGGCGCGGCGACGCATGCGGCCAGAACGCCCCGGCGAAGGGCGCGGAATTCCGCCGTTCCGAGCGGCTTTTTCGAGTCCATCAGCGCCTCCCGCGCGACCTATCGTCCGACAACTAAAGGCGAATGATTTTCTTTTGCGTTCAATTGGAAAACACGGCTTGCCGGGCTTGTCGAGCGGTGCGGCTCTCACATTGACGCCGCCTCTTGAGCGGTATAGTCAGACAAATAAACAAGGGCGAAGCCAACGGGATGTCGATCGCTCCGCCTAGATGGCGGACAATGCTCATCATCTCCCGCTGGGCCCTCCTGCCGCCGCCGACCCAAGGCCCCCCTTGTCCATCAGGGGCCGCCTATCAAGGACCATCATGAGCTCTGCCGCCGTTCCGCCCCGCGCCCTTCGTTCGCGCGCCTGGTTCGACAATCCGGACAACGCGGACATGACGGCGCTCTATCTGGAGCGA